>CAXSBB010000011.1:0-135348 GCA_964235655.1 uncultured Acidobacteriaceae bacterium | reverse complement strand
CGCCTGCTCCGCAACACCGCGTCCAGGTATGGGAGGAATCCCCAAGCACCCCCCCACCCACCCGCCCCGACTCCCCACCCACCCGCCCCGACTCCCCGGCCGACGCCATCGCCTTCACCCCCCGCGCCGACGCCAACCAGCGCCCCGTCACCATGACCGCCCGCTCTGTCCCCGGCTACGAAAGCGTCTACAAACTCCCCCCCACTACCTTGCTCCACCGCTCCGACGAGTCCCGTGAAGTCCGCCAGGATGCCTTAAAACAGGAAGCCCAGCTCGTCGTAGAAAAATGCGGCGAGTTCGGCGTCGGCGGCCAGGTCACCCAAATTAACCCCGGCCCCGTTGTCACCACCTTCGAGTTCCGCCCCGACGCCGGCGTCAAATACTCCCGCATCACCGGCCTCTCCGACGACCTCGCCCTCGCCATGGCCGCCGAATCCATCCTCATCGAGCGCATGGCCGGCAAATCCACCGTCGGCATCCAGGTCCCCAACGCAGAGCGCGAGACCATCTGGCTCCGCGACATCATCGAGTCCGAGCACTTCGCCCACTCCAAATCCAAAATCACCATGGCCATGGGCAAAGACATCAACGGCCGTACCGTGGTCGCCGACCTCGCCACCATGCCCCACGTCTTAATCGCCGGCTCCACAGGCTCCGGCAAGTCGGTAGCCATTAATGCCATGATCATGTCCGTCCTCTACAAAGCGACGCCGGAACAAGTCCGCCTTATATTAGTCGATCCCAAGCGCGTAGAACTAGGCATGTACGAGGGCGTCCCCCACCTCTTTACCCCCATCATCACCGAGCCCAAACTAGCCGCCAACGCGCTCAAAAACGCCGTCCGCGAAATGGAACGCCGCCTCAAGCTCCTGGCCTCCCGCTCCGTCCGCAACCTCGACCAGTACAACCGCCTCTTCGACATCGAGCCCACCCTCTGGGACGAGCAGGGAGTAGAAGAGCGTCCCCTCCCCTACATCATGATCATCATCGACGAACTCGCCGACCTCATGATCCTCGACAAATCGAACGTAGAAGAAGCCATCACCCGCCTCGCCCAAATGGCTCGCGCCGTAGGCATCCACCTGGTTCTGGCCACCCAGCGCCCGTCAGTAGACGTCATCACAGGCTTAATCAAAGCCAACGTCCCCACCCGCATGTCCTTCCGCCTGTCGACAAAAGTAGACTCCCGCACCATCCTCGACGCCAACGGAGCCGAATCCCTGCTAGGCCGAGGCGACATGCTCTTCCTCCCCCCCGGCACGAGCCGCCTCCAAAGAGTCCACGCCCCCTTCGTCACGGAAACCGAAATCTCAGGCGTAGTAGCCTTCTGGAAAGCCCAGGGCGAAGCCAACTACGTTGAAGCCTTCCTGGAAGCCCCCAAAGACGCCCAAGGCCGCGACATCGACGGCGACAGCTCCACCCCAACAGGCGAAGAAAACGACCCCCTATTCGACGACGCCGTCCGCCTGGTCTTCGAGTTCGGCAAAGCAAGCACGTCTTTATTGCAACGAAGAATGCGCATAGGCTACGGCCGAGCCGCCCACCTCATCGACCTAATGGAACGCGACGGCCTAGTAGGACCCCCCGAAGGCTCCAAACCCAGAGAACTCCTAAAACCCGCAACCTGGCTCAATGAGAGCGACGAAGCCTTGCGCTGAAGAACATGCGGAAGTCGGACACTATAAACAGACGAGTAATATAGTTACGGATAAAATAGAGGAGAACTGCGCAAATGGATATCGCTAGCCGCCTTGATACTGGAACTCAATTCCTTAATGGATTGCTGACTGACATCCAAAGAGGAGAAATTAAAATTCCTAAGTTTCAGCGTAAATTCGTTTGGTCCAACTTACAAGCCTTACAACTAGTCGATAGCATAGCAAACAACTATCCTATTGGGAGCTTACTCTTATGGAAAACCTCTACCCAGCTACAAGCGGAGCGTAATATTGGTGACTTTAAGTTACCGCAAACAGCCGAGCTTACCCCAACCAACTATGTTCTCGATGGGCAACAACGATTAACTGTTATTTATTCTTGCCTTGGAGCCGCTGTAAAGTCAGACGGATTTTCTGCAGGATATAGTCTTGGCGAAGAGAAGTTTGTCGAGATGCCTGAAACGCACTCTCTCGACATTTTTCCCCTAAGGTTAATTTATGTAACGTCCTCTTTGCTGGATTTTAGGACCGCCCTCAAGTCTCACCCTAATGGAGAAGAACTACAAAAGCGTTTGGACACAATCATCCA
This sequence comes from uncultured Acidobacteriaceae bacterium, assembly GCA_964235655.1. GTDB lineage: Bacteria > Acidobacteriota > Terriglobia > Terriglobales > Acidobacteriaceae > EB88. The sequence goes on along the minus strand of CAXSBB010000011.1, from coordinate 133,101 downwards.
GGTCTTTACAAACTACAAGATTCCTATTGTGACATTGAAAGATTTGACCGTGGAAGAAGTCTGTCCGATTTTGAGCGGATCAACAGCTCCGGAACGCGCCTTTCAACTTATGATTTGATGGTTGCCGCAACATGGTCTACAACCTTTGATCTAAACGATGAATCCGAAAAGATTTCAGAAGCACTGGCTCCTAAAGGTTTTGGAGACATCGATGGCAATACAGTCATAAAATGCCTCTCCGCAGTTCATTCCACAAGTATAAACAAAGATGATGTTCTTGGATTGCGAAATCTGGGTCCAGCAAAGATAGACAAGCTTGTAAGTGATACGAGAGAAGCTCTGCTCAAAGTTGTCGATGTATTAACAACAGAATTTGGCATATATTCGTGGGATTTCTTACCTTACGAAGCTTTGGTTGTTATACTTACTGAACTCCACTATGACCAAAAAACGTTGAACAGCAATGAAGTTAAGCGTCTCAAGGCATGGTTCTGGCGTTCTTCTTTCAGCGAGCGCTATCGTGGAGCATCAGAAGCCTACGTGTCGAAAGATATTACAGCTGTGAAAAGTATTATTACTGATCCCGATGGTGACCCAAAGATCTTTGGTGAGCCACCATCAGCAAGCGTACTCAAAAGCATTGAGTTTAGGAGCAATAATTCTCGCTCACGTGCCTTGATACTTGCTCTTGCAAAGAAAAGTCCGCAAAATCTTACCAATGGCGCTCTTGTTGACTGCACCATAGCACTTTCCTCCTATAACAAAAAACAATTTCATCATATATATCCGAAGGCACACCTCAAAAAGATTGGCTCGGAGGAGCAGCATAATTCCTTAGCAAACATGTGTATTATGGCCGCCTCTGAAAATAATTTGATAAGTGACAGCAATCCTAACAGCTATCTGCCCAGTCTAATAGAGCACCTTGCAGATACAGCCGATCAAGTATTTCGATCTAACTACATGCCATCAATCCAAAATGTAGACTATACAGTGCTTGAATACCAGCAATTTCTTGATAAGCGTGCCGCAATTCTCTATGAATCAATAGCTCAGCTCTGTACCGGACAATAAGTTGATTGCTAAGACCAGCACAAAATTATTAATCAACATCAGGTTCTGCGTGCAATAGCTAATGCACTCTTAGATGTTCTGCTTGCTGAACATGATTGAGCATTAGTCAACTACAAGTTGACACTCCATCAAGCATAGCCGATCACCACACCCGCTAGGACACTTCAATGCCTGAACTACTCTAAACTGAAATGCACCGAAGCCACCTGCTCCCGGACCAGAAAACCGCATTGAGCAAACCGCCACTATCAGAAGACTCTCTCCATCTAGTCTCATGATTCAGAACGCAGACGAAACCGCCATCTGCTAAATTCAGCAATATGAAAGTTGAACAGCCGAAATACAAGACCAAAACCTATAGTGAACAACCAATCTATTGACTTCTGTTCGTCTTAAGACGAAAATAGCTAAGTGTTCAAGGTTGTACACTATCTCACCGAAGATGGCAAGGATGTCTACGCCGGGTGGCACGTAGAACTGCGAAATACCAAAGCAAGAATCGCCATTGACCGGCGCATCAACCGAATCGAGCTTGGCAATTTCGGTGACCACAAGTTTGAGCGTGACGGGGTTTGGGAGTTGCGCATCGATGTAGGACCGGGATACCGCGTCTACTATGCGCTTTCCGGAAAATACGTCGTCTTGCTACTTGCAGGCGGCGACAAAAGTACACAAACAACCGATCTCGACCGTGCCTGCAAACAATGGCAAGACTGGCAAAGGAGAGCCTGACATGCGAGACAGAAGCCACGATGAAGCCATGGCCGAAATATTCCGCGACGACCCTGCCTACGCGCGCGAGTTCCTCAATGGCATTCTTGAAGACGGTAGTCAGGCCGAGCTACTTATTGCCCTCCGCCAAATGACCACCGCATTCGGCGGCGTCCAGAGCGTCGCGGAAAAGGCTCACCTAAACCCGACGCAGCTGTATCGCACCCTTTCCGACAAGGGCAACCCGGAGCTCGCTACTCTCACAGCCATTCTCGGGGTGATGGGAATGCGACTGGCAGTGGAACGAGTTGACGCTATCTGAAGCACATCCTGCTGGTAAGCATCCAACCCTTGATTACAAGAAAGGCACCTCACATGGCAGAAAACGTACATCCAGGCCCCAGCAACGAGCACGAGATCAACCCCAAAATCGCCTCCGACATCCACTACTGGACCGGTTTCCTGGGCGTCTCCGGCGAGACCCTCCACGAAGCCATCCGCGTCCACGGCACCAGCGTTGCCAAAGTTAGTGCCGCAGTAGCAGGCATGCACTCGGGCGCGCAGCACCAGAAACAGGGCCGTTAACCGCCATCCTCAACTCTTACCGGTAGCTGCACCACTGAGCGGCTACACGAGCAGCCCTGACACCCACATCTCGCGCGTGAGATGTGGGCGCTGCCCTAAGCCTCTAAGCGGTCACAAGGCACGGCACTATCCCGGTGCGACCCGCCGTCGATGCAAGTGTCGCAAATCCATCACGCCGCCGCTTTGTATATGGCTTAAGAAGCCTTCAAGCCTGTTTGCACCAGTGCTGCCCAAGCGCACCCGCTTTACCCTGCACCGGGTCCGTGTGCGGAAACGGCAAACCCGCCATGCGCGCTCGCGCATCCGCATCCGGCGCACCCCGGCAGATATCCCAGTGCTGCCCCGGCGGGTACGCCCCGACAACTAGAAAATCCTCACTCTTCTCCAGTTCACAATGCCCGGTTCCCGTTGGAAGCAGCAGCACATCCCCTGCACGCACCGTCACCTCGCGCCCACCGGGGCCGCCCAGCACCAGCCTTGCCGAGCCAGCGGCAAACCCAAGCACCTCATGCGCCGTTGAGTGGTAATGATGGTATGTGTAAACGCCGTTCCTCCACTGTGGCGGCCAGCCGTTTCGCTCGAAACGCTCCTCGTACAGCGCCGCCGGGTCCGTGCCGCCGACAGGCATCGCCCCTCCATACCACAGGACAGGGAACCTCTGGTTATTCGGGCACCACTCCCGAGGCTCAAGCGCAAGCACCTCCACCTGGCCTTTGTCGTCAGCCTGCGCAAATCCGCCGGCGGCCACCCCACCTGCCAGCATGCCCGTAAACTTTCTGCGGCTCCAATCAGCACTCATTCCAACTTGGATGGCACAACTTCACTGAAGTCTGCCCTGGCCGCTGCTGACTGCATGAGCACCACCAGTCACGGCGACGCAGCCGGGTTTTAAGGGCTGCAGTCTGGGTCTCAGCAGCCCGGTTTAGAGCCTCAGCCATGCTCTTTTCCGCGCAAGTTCAGCAGGTCGCGCTGGTAGATAAACGACACCGCCAGCAGCAGCACGCCCAACCCCAAAAAGCTCAAAATCCGAAACCCCTGGCTCAACCGGCTCGTATCATAAAGAAAAACCTTGACCACCGCCAGCGTCAGCAGCCCCAGCGCCTGCCAACGCAGAAACGCCCAGCGCAGCATGAAGCCCAGCACCAGCAAGCCCACGCCCAGCAGCGTTGCCCAGGCTGAGATCCAGAAGCGTTCAGCCGTCCCGGTAGTTCCATCCCAGTAAGCATGAATTTCAAAAATCCCGGCAAGCAGCATCATCGTCGTCGCCAGCAGGGCCGCACCCGAACCCATGCGCGTCCACTGGCGCAGGTCCAGGCCCTCGCGATACGCTCCATGCTGCCGCGCAGCCATGCGTACAGCCAGTACCGCAACCGCAATCACCAGCGCGTATAGAGCCGAGCGCTCGTTCAAGATAATCAATGCAGTGTGGCGCAACTCATCAAACGACAGCAGCACCAGTCGCAGCGAGGCGGCCACCAGCAGCCCGGCTGCCGGTATCGGCGATCCCATCACCGGCTCACCGTCCGCACGTTGCAGCCGCAGCGTTAGCGCAAGCAATACCGCTGCTTCCATGGCCCAGCCTGTAACAACGCCTCCGCCGGAAAGCCCTAACCAGATGCCGAGCGCAGTAAAGACAATCACAAACGCAGCATGCCATGGCACTAGAATCCGCTGACCGGTCCCGCGCAAACGCCCGCCAAACAACACCCCGGCAAACCACAGCGCCAACATCACGGGCAACCATCGCGAGGCGAAACTGTCCCCCGGCACCAGCCGCCACAGCTCCAGGCTCCCAAATACAGCATTGCCAAGCGCCAGACCCGGAGCAATCACGCGAGCAGCCTGCCCCTGCGCATCCTCCTGCATCCTTGCGGCAACCACCACCGGCACCAGGGAGAACGCCGCAAAAAACAAGGAAACCAGCAGCAACGCCGCACCCGCATCCCCATCCGCCCGCAAACGCGATACTTCAAAAGCCAGCGCAACCAGATACGCGGTTGTACCGATAAATGCCGCCGTCAGTAGCCGGGGCCAACGGCGCGCAATCGCCAGCCCAAACAAACCGGTGTTCAGCAGCAGCAGGTAGCTGCCCAGTGTCCACACAGAGGTATGGTCCCGCGCCAGCAAGGCCGGTGTCAGAAAGCCGCCGATGGCCGCATACGCCGCAAGCACCTCTGATCGCTGCACCCAGCTAATCCACGCATTGGCCGCGGTTACCAGCACCATCCCGGCAAATGCCACCGGGTACGGCACCAGGTGGAACAGTGAAAACGACGCCCATAGCGACAGGTACAGCACGCCGGTGCCCACCGCCTTCAGTGAAAACGAGAACACCGGGTACTGCCGCCGCCGAAAGCTCTCCGACCAGGCCATGAGCGCCAGCCCGGCAGCAAAACCGATGCCGACCCGCGCCGCAGCCCCAAGCCACTGCCGATCCACCGCGTACTTCAGGAACCAGGCCACCCCGATCAGCACCGCCACAATGCCGACTCGGTTGAACACCTGTGAGCCGATCCGCGACTCCAGCGAAGGCTTCTCCGGCTGCGTAAACGACAAAACCGGTTTAAGAGGTACGCCCGTCTCCGGAGCCGCGCTCACCTTTGCAGCAGGTTGGGGAGTTAGCTGAGCCTCCAGCCGCTGCACCCTCTCCCTCAGCGCGGCCAGCTCGCTCCGCAATTGTTGCAACTCTGATGAATCCATAGGCCGAACTGTACCGTGTTTCTAGTGTCCACAAAAATGGTGACTTTTGGGTGATATGTGCTGGGGGTTCTGAGCAATATCCAAAAGCTGTTGCGTATTAGGTGATGAGTGCTGGTAGAAATCTTCACCCCATTGCAAGCCAAACTGACCTTCTAAGCAATTCTCTACTTTTTGTGACCTTTGTAACCACCAAATCTCTTACGCGTGGGGTATCTTCCCGGTATGCATGTCCCTCAACAGCGCCTCCCAGTACAAGCGCGATCGCGGGACAGACTCATGCCCGCACCCTCTTTAATGGATGAGCAGGCATTGCCAACATTGGATGTAGAAGTCTTTAGCGCCCTTGTTGAGCTGCTAGATCCGTTCGTAATTGCAGATACTTACAGGGAGTTTCTTGCGCAAACACGGTTACGATTAGGCTCCTTGCCGAAGGCGGATGAAACTCGGCAGCTTCATGAGGTCGCGCACACCATGCGAGGCACGGCTGCCATGCTGGGCGCAAGCGGTATCGCCACACTGGTTACTCAGCTGGAATATGGCCCGATCACAGCCTCAAGGCTGAAGAAAATTACCGAACAACTGGAAGATAGCTGCACCAGGCTTGAGCTCGCTTTGCGCCGGGTGCAAGTACTTTTATGAGCCACTTGGCGGGCCTTAGCGACATGCCGGCCTCCCGGCGAGATTCGCCGGTGCGCGTCATTATTGCCGATGACCATCCCGTGGTACGCATCGGCGTACGAAATGTGCTGGCTGCTCACGGCCACTTCTCCATTGTTGCCGAGGCTGAAGATGGGGTGCAAGCCGTTGAGCACACGCTTGCGCTGCGGCCGAATGTACTTCTACTCGACGTCCAGATGCCCCACACAACAGGATTCGACACTGTACGGCAAGTAGTAGCAGGTGGAGCAGAAACCAAAATTGTCCTGCTTACCGGCTCAATCCAGGCCGAACAGTTAGCCGAAGGTTTTACAGCCGGGGCGCGCGGCATCGTTTTGAAAAGTGCTCTCACAGAGCAAATTGCCTCTGCGTTGCTGGCAGTTGTCGATGGATACTACTGGGCTCAAGGGCGTCGCATCGATCATTTGGCCGGGGTACTGGCTGAGCTGCGCTCCCAGGTACGCCGAGAGAGCAACGACCGTTTCAATCTAACCCGCCGGGAACTGGAGGTAGTCGGCTTGATTGTCAAAGGCTATTCAAACCGCGACATTGCCAAGCAGTTCGGCCTGAGCGAGGAAACCGTCAAACGCCACCTGTCCAACACTTTTGAAAAGCTCAAGATTTCCACACGGCTTGAACTGGCGATCTTTGCTTTAGCCAACAGGCTCGTCGCTCCGGAACCTCCCCAATAAAGTAATTTTCGGCGTAGGTGCGTACAAAGTACCGGTTTCTACGTCAAACAGAGATACTTCCCAGCACCGTACACCGTCCCTTTTGCCTCAAATGCATCAGGGAAACCGAATTTAGAACAGACCGCTTGCCGGTCTTATGTGCAGCCCACTCGCACGTAGAAATGGATGCTTAACCACATGATGTCTTTGAAACATACCGCTACCTTGCTTTTGGCCGGGGCACTTTCTTCAACAATGTACGCCCAGGTCCTGAACCCGACAACCACAGACCAGTTTCCTCAGGGAAAAGGTGGACCGTCGTCGGTGAATAACGGTATTGCCGTGTACAAGATTCAGGTGGTCGGACGCGACATCCCGGCGATCAACTATTTTCATCGCAGCGGCTCGACCAAGATCGGCTTTGAAGGCACACCGCTGCTTCCCCAGGCCAAGGGCTCGGCGACGGTCGTAAGCAACAAGGGACAAATCTCCATTGATGCCCATCTTGAAGGTTTGAAGCCTGCCAACGGATTCGGCGTTGAGTATCTAACCTATGTACTTTGGGCGATTACGCCCGATGGTCAGCCGCAGGCACTGGGCGAAATCCTGCCGACCGGCGGCGGCAACAAGGTTGACATCAAGGTGACAGCGAACCTGCAGGCTTTTGCATTGATCGTGACAGCAGAACCATACTTTGACGTGAGCCTGCCCAGCGATGTAGTGGTAATGCAGAACACGGTACTGCGCGACAAAACACAGGGCATCATCGATCAGGTAAACGCACATGCCACCCTGCTACCGCGCGGCGCATATGCCACAACCGAGGGTGCCAACTCCGTCCTGAACCCGATCACGCGCAACGACCAGTCGCCGCTGGAGCTGTACGAAGCGATTAATGCGACTCAGATTGCCAAGGCAGCCGGTGCCGACAAGCTTGCAGGCGACACCTACCAAAAAGCTCTTCTGAGCTTGCAAAATGCGCAGGCCATGGACACGCATAAAAGCGAGCGTAAGCAGGAGATCACCTACGCACGTGCCGCGGTGCAGTCTGCGGAAGATTCGCGCGTGATTGCCATCCGTCGTCACAAGGAAATCGACGATGCTGCCCAGCAGCAAGCCAAGGAACAGGCTGTGCAGGCCGCCCAGCAATCGTCGCTTGAAGCACAACAAGCCAAGGCGCAAGCTGAGCAATCTCAGGCACAAGCCGAAAAAGCCCAATTACAGGCCCAACTCGCCGCAGCCGAGCAGGCCAAGGCTGAGGCCCAGGCAGCAGCAGCCCGTCAGCAGCAGCAGCAGGCCGTGGATCAAACCGCGCAGATTCGTCAGAAGCTGCGTGACCAGCTTAACTCTGTGTTGAACACGCAGGAGACCGCTCGCGGGCTCATCGTGAACCTGCAGGATGTTCTGTTCGACACCGGCAAATACACCCTGAAGAGCGATGCGCAGGTCAAGATGGCCAAGGTCTCCGGCATCCTGCAGGCCTATCCCACCCTCAAAGTCCAGGTTGAGGGCTACACAGACAACGTCGGCAGTGAGCCGTTCAACCAGAAACTGTCGGAAAATCGCGCGCAGGCTGTCGGTGACTTCCTGGTGGCACAAGGCGTTCCGCTTTCGAACGTCACCGCAACCGGGTTCGGTTTGAACTCACCGGTTGCCGACAACAGCACAGCAGCAGGCCGCGCCCAGAACCGGCGCGTGCAGCTTGTAGTGTCCGGCTCGGCTATCGGCGTACAACAGCAGGCCGAGCCCTCAGGCGGTGTTACGGCCCCAACCACCGGTTCAGCAGCAAGCCAGCCGCAGTAAACCTCCTCTGAATCGGCAAAGAAGGACCGCTTTCATGCGGTCCTTCTTTCTTTGTAAACTCCGGGGAGCTGCTGCATCCAATGTCAGAAAACAGGGGAGCCGGATGCGAATTGCTTTTTTAGGATTGGGCAATATGGGCAGTGCCGTTGCGCAGCTGTTGGTAGAAAAGGGCTACAGCGTGACGATCTGGAACCGTACCGAGAGCGCCACGGTTGCGCTGGCAAAAGCCGGTGCCGTTGCCGCGAACACCGCCGCGGAAGCAGTGTTCAATGCCGATTTGCTCTTCACAATGGTGCACGATGACGCTGCACTTGAAAGCATCCTGTTCGAAGGAGGCGTGCTTGATGCGCTGCCAAAAGATGCAACACACGTCTCCATGTCGAGCATCAGCGTAGCGCTGGCCGAGCGGCTTGAGGTTGAGCACACCCAGAGGCAGCATGGTTTTGTGGGCTCACCGGTTTTTGGACGTCCTTCAGTTGCGGCTGAGGGTAAATTGTGGCTTGTGATAGCTGGGGAACAAGGCGCGCTCGATGCAACGACTCCTGTACTGGAAGTTTTCTCGCGCGGCATCTCGGTAGTCGGCGCAAGGCCGAGTCTGGCACATGCGGTCAAGCTGGGCGGCAATTTCCTGATCACTGCCATGATCGCTTCCCTGTCAGAAAGCGTCACCTACTCTGAAGCCTATGGCATCGATCCGGCGCTTTTCCTCGAAACAATCAACGATGCGCTGTTCCAATCTGCTTTCTATGCAAACTACAGCAAGGTCATGCTCCATCCACCGGAGCAAGTTGCCGCAAGCATCGAGATGGGTGCCAAGGACACTCGACTGTTCCGTGAGGCAGCCAAAGAGCGCGCCATGCGCACACCGCTCGCCGATATCTTTCAGCAGCAGTTGAACACTGCCGTACGGGCAGGTGAAGGTGACCGGGACTGGGCTGCCGGGTACCTGAAGCTGGTGCGGGACGAAGCGAAAGGGTTGGAAGAAGTATGAGCAGCTTGAAGGGCAAATTGGTCTTCATCACAGGCGCAAGCTCCGGTATCGGTGAAGCTTGTGCCTATGCATTCGCAAGGGAAGGCGCCAAACTGCTGCTTGCGGCCCGGCGACTGGACAAGCTCCAGGAGTTGGCGCCGAAGCTGGCGGAAGCAGGTGCCGCAGCAACCCACGTGTTCACCCTGGACGTACAGCAGGCTCCAGACGTGGAAAAGACCTTGGGCGCATTACCGTCAGAGTGGTCTGCAATCGATATTTTGATTAACAACGCCGGGCTCTCAAGGGGTACCGATAAGGTGTACGAGGGCAAGCCTGGCGACTGGGACGAGATGATCGACACCAACGTCAAGGGACTCCTGTACGTCACCCGCGCAGTTGTACCCGGCATGGTGAGCCGAGGAAGCGGTCACGTGGTAAACCTCGGCTCCACCGCAGGCGAAATGACCTATCCAGGCGGTGCTGTGTACTGCGCAACCAAGGCAGCCGAACGGGCTCTGAACGACGGATTGCGGCAAGATCTACTGGGAACCCCTATACGGGTTACTTCCGTAGATCCGGGCGCTGTGGAAACAAACTTCTCAAGGGTTCGCTTTCGCGGCGATGAAGAGCGCGCTGCCAAGGTGTACGCAGGTATCACGCCGCTGACGCCGGAAGATGTAGCGGAAACAATTCTCTGGGTAGCCTCTCGCCCGACACACGTCAACATCGCTCGCGTGTCCATGACCTCCATCGACCAGGCAAACTCACTATTGTTCAACCGAAAGAGCTGACCGGTCAGGCAGGCTTATCGAGCGCAGCCAGCTTTTCTTCTACATACTGCAAGGCAGCAGCCAGCGCCGCTCGACGGTGCGGGTTGCTGGTACGCTCATTCAGTACCTGCTCGCGCTGCAACTCCAACGCCTGTCGCTGCCGCAGCACATCGGCATCCATGCGTCCTATATCCCGCTTTGTTACAGCAGATGCTGCATTGTCGCGTTCGGCAAGCTGCTCTTCCACGCCTTTACTTTCCCATCCGTCAGCCATACTCTGTGCGATGCAAAACGCATCGCCCGGCGAGCCGAAGGCATCTCTAAAGTCGGAGAAACACCCATGAAAGTTTGGAATATCCCTGCATTCGGCATAGATAAGCTGGCTCAGGTGGAAGTACCTATCCCTGAGCCCGGTCCCGGTCAGGTAGTTATGGAAGTTCATGCCTGCTCGCTGAACTACCGCGACCTGATGACCGTGCAAGGCAAGTACAACCCAAATCTCAAGCTGCCGCGAGTACCGCTCTCCGATGGTGCTGGCCTTATCCATTCTACCGGAGAGGGTGTCACAGAATTTAAGGTGGGCGATCGTGTAGCAGCCATCTTCATGCAGAACTGGCTTGACGGCGCACCCTCAGCTAAGAAGTACCGCGGGGCATTGGGCGGTGACATCGACGGCATGGCCGGGCAGTATGTCCTGCTTGATGCACGCGGCGTAATTCAGGTACCCAGCTACCTTTCCTTCGCCCAGGCAGCCACCCTGCCCTGTGCAGCCGTCACAGCCTGGGCGGCGCTGCACAAAACCGGCCCGCTCCCAAGCGGCAGCACGGTACTCATTCAGGGCACCGGCGGCGTTTCCATTTTTGCGCTGCAGCTTGCCAAGGTGATGGGCATGCGCGTACTAGGCACCTCCGGCAGCGATGAGAAGCTTGAACGTGCGCGCGCTCTGGGTCTCGATGCCGGCGTGAACTATAAAAGCACTCCAAACTGGTCAAAGTGGGTGCTGGATCAAACTGACGGCGAAGGTGTAGACCTGGTGATCGAGGTCGGTGGTGCCGGCACCTTCAACGAGTCGCTGGGGGCGGCAAAGATCGGCGGCTCTGTCGCTCAAATCGGAATCCTGGCCCAGGGCGACCAAGCGGCGGAAGTCACGGTAATTCTTCGTAAACAATTGCGAGTACAAGGTATCTATGTAGGGTCGCGCACCGATTTTGAAGCGTTGAACCGTTCCCTAGAAGTATCGCGCCTGCAGCCGGTCATCGACCGGGAGTTCGCACCGGAGCAAGTTCCAGCTGCGATGCAAATGATGGAGTCTGCGTCCCATTTTGGCAAGCTCGTGGTGCGGATGCAGTAAGTCGTTCTGATTTGGCACGGTAGTGTGAAAAATAATGCAGGTACCTACTATGGCAACCAGGGGCCTCCGGTAGCATCTCATCACACCGTTCCCATATCTGCTTACGCACTCAAAGAGGGCCTATGAGAGTTCTCCATAATGTTGTCCACGCTATATCTTCGGTATTTGGCTGTCCTCACGATCGCATGACCCGTCCGTTCACCATTGACAGGCAAAGCTACATGGTGTGTCTGGAGTGCGGGACGAAAGTGTTCTATTCCACAGAGCAGATGCGTCGGCTTTCACGGCGTGAAGTACGGCGCTTGACGGCTGCCAATGCAGCAGTGCTCTCTATGCCGACCGCGCATGGCAAATCAAATGATCCGACAATTGCAGCCTGACACGGATGATTGTTGAGGTACATGCACTGCGCAAGGTCTACCAGGCCGCGCCTACCCCGGTTATTGCTGTAGATGGAATAGACCTCACAGTGGAGCGAAGCGAGATATTCGGTTTGCTCGGCCCCAATGGCGCGGGCAAAACAACCACGATCAGCATCTGCACCACCCGGGCTCGCGCTACCTCAGGCTCGGTGCGTATCGCCGGCGTTGATGTGAGTGCAAATCCGGCCAAGGCGCGGCTTCACATGGGTGTGGTGCCGCAATACAACACGCTCGACCGCGCGCTGACCGTGTTTGAAAACCTCTATTTCCATTGCCGCTACTTCGGTATGAGCGCCCCCATATCTCGGCTGCGCTCACAGGAGCTTTTACAGCAGTTTCAGCTACAGGAGCGCGGCAAATCGTTCCCGTCACAGCTTTCAGGCGGCATGCAGCAGCGTGTACAAATCGCTCGTGCCATCGCGCACTACCCGGCAGTGCTGTTTCTCGACGAACCCAGCGCAGGCCTTGACCCGCAAAGCCGTATTGCCATGTGGGACGCTGTGCGAACCCTTCGCAACGAAGGCATCACCGTGGTGCTGACCACGCACTACATGGAAGAAGCGGACACTCTCTGCGACCGTGTAGCCGTGGTCGACAGCGGCCGCATTCTTGCGCTCGACCGGCCGGAAACGCTCAAAGGAAAGCACGGAGTCCATACAGTTATAGAGTTGACCCTGCGCGATCAAAGCGGTACTGAGGCCTTGCTGTCACGCCTGAGAGCATTACCAGGTGTCGCCTCCGCGGAGGCAGCCACCGGCGGGGTTCGCATCTTTGCCGACCATATTGAAGGGCTCCTGCCGCAGGTGATCGCCACCGCTCAAAGTGCCGGACTGCGCGACCTGGCCCTCCACGAACCGAGCCTTGAAACCGTATTTCTGAAGTTGACCGGGAGAGCCTTGCGTGATTGAAGAAAGCCGCGAAGCGCAGCTTCGATCCATACCCACCAAGCAAGTGCAACCGGCGCCTTCCGGCAGCGCACTGGGAGCCTTCGGCGCGCTCATGCTGCGCGATACCCGCGTACTGAGCCGTGAGCTGTTCCCCTTCGCCGTGCGCGTCATCATGCAGCCGCTGCTGTTTCTCTTTGTGTTTACGTACCTCTTCCCGCGCATGGGCTCCGGGGCCGGCATCATGATGGGCGGCGGCAGCTTCGCCACTGTGCTGCTGCCGGGGCTCATGGCAGTGGCGATCATGTTCACCGGCATCGCAGCTGTCGCCCTGCCTCTCTCAAGCGAGTTCGGCATTACCCGCGAAATTGATGATCGCGTCATGTGCCCGCTGCCGGTGTACGCGGTCGCCATTGAAAAGGTCTGCTTCTCTGCCCTGCAAAGCATCTTCGCAGCATTGCTGGTGTTACCGCTGGCCTACTACGTGCCTTCAACGCCGGTGCTGCTGCACGTTACCAGCTGGCCTATGTTTGCGGCGGTCCTGGTGCTGGCCAGCCTGGTTTCAGGCGCGCTTGGCCTTACCATCGGCTCCAGCGTACAGCCGCGGCAAATTGGTCTGATCTTTTCGATTGTCGTCATCCCCATCACGTTTTTGGGTTGCGTGTACTACCCATGGACGCTGCTGTCGCATGTACGCTGGTTGCAGATCGTGGTGCTCGCCAACCCTATCGTGTATATGAGTGAAGGGCTGCGCACCGCGCTCACGCCCGGCGTACCGCATATGCCGTCACTCGCTATCCTGCTCGGTTTGCTGGTGTCACTCGGGCTGCTCGGCAGTATCGGCATCCGCAACTTTTTGCGGCGCGTCATCGCCTAGCCTGCCCCGCTTGCAAACTCTATACATCAGCCCGCTATAGTGGGAGCTCTATGCGGTGGACACTTCTTGCACTCGCCCTGCTCACAGCCGTAATCATGCCTGCGCAGCAACCCACCCCTGCCCCACAGCTCGGTCCAGACTCACAACAGCATGCGGGAGTGCCGAGCGGCACACTCAGCCCCAAACTGACCTACAACAGCAAGATCTACGACGGCATGGTCAGCAACTACTGGGTCTACGTCCCGGCGCAGTACGATCCCAAACAAGCTGCCGCGCTGATGGTGTTTCAGGACGGCGGCGGCTACATTCATCGCGACAGCGACCACCCCACCCCAAACGTGCTCGACAATCTCATTGCGCAAAAAAAAATCCCTGTCATGATCGCCGTCTTCATTGACCCGGGTGACATCTCCGCAGCGCCCGGTACGCCGACCTACAAGTTTGTCGAAGCCTACGGCAAAAAGTGGTCGCGCGACCTGAAAGACTCCATGCGCTCCACCGAGTACGACACTGTCTCGGACCGCTACGCCCGCTTTCTCCGCGACGAGCTCCTGCCCGAGGTCTACGCTCGCTATCATATTCGTAAAGACGCATATAGCCGGGCCATCACCGGCCTTTCGTCCGGCGGCATTTGCGCGTTCAACACGGCATGGCAGCAGCCCGACCAGTTCTCCCGCGTTCTTACCTGGATCGGCAGCTTTACCAGCATCCAGTGGCATGAGGACCCGGCGGTCCCGGACGGAGGCCAGGACTACCCCGAAAAGGTGCTGCACGAACCGCACCGCAACCTGCGCGTATGGATAGAAGACGGCAATAATGATATGGAAAACCCGCGCTACGGCAGCTGGCCGCTAGCCAACCTACGCATGGCAAATGCGCTCAAGCTCAAGGATTACGATTTCCACTTCTCGTTCGGCACCGGCCCGCACAGCGCGGCACACGGCGGTTCGGAGTTCCCCGAAGAGCTCACCTGGCTGTGGCGCGGCTACGATCCGGCTTTAACTTCACAGACCTACACGCAGGAACCCGGCGAGGCAAAGCTACCGCCCTTCCAGGTTTCGATAACAAACCGCCAACCCTGAAGCGATTTTCAATCCATCTCTCAAGCGGCTGCATCCAGCTTTCCCGGGCAAAACTTGCATTGTCACGCTCCTCTCATACTTCGCTGTTAGCGTCTCCAGCGTGCGAAGCAGGGCTCAATCCCTGCTTCCCTGGAGACTCCAACCGAATGAACGCCGCAGCCGCTCCCCGCACTCTCAGCCTGGCTCTTTTAGCGATCACCGCAGGCAGCCTGCCCGCACTTGCGCAAACCGCAACAACTGCCAAGCCCCAGCTCTACCCGAACAACCTGGTCGTAAGCCGCAGCGTATACGACAACAAGGCAGGCAATGTCACTATCGGACAAATCCTGCCGCCGAACTGTGCTTCGACCACGGGCGGCTGCGCCCCTTCAACCGGCGCGCCTTACAACGGCACCTATCCGTATGTCTTCAACAACGTCACTTACGACGGCAGCTTCGGCATTACGTCGAGGATTTATCTCGACCAGATTTCAATTTTCGGCAACCCGGTCAACTCCATTGAAGTGCCGAACAGCGATCAGGCAGGCAACGGCAAACACCTGGTCACCAGCTTCAGCTCCAAGTCTGAGCTTGCACTGCATCTCTCAACCGACGGCAATGTGCTGACCTTTATGGGCTACATCGCTCCGGTCAATGTGCTCGACGTATCCAATTCGAATACGCCGCTGGCGATTGACCCGACCAGCCCTGACGGGCAAACGCCTTACTACCGCGCCGTCGCTGCCATTGGACTCGACAGTACTTTCCGCTTCACAGCGACCAATGCCTACAGCGGCAACAATGGCCGTTCGGCAATCCTGAACAACAGCTACGGCAACCCCGTGTACTACACCGCCGGCAATGCAGGCAATGGTGCGACGCCCCAGCCGAATAACGTGATCCTGGGCGCAGGCGCGCAGCTCGTCTCCCCTGCCACGCAGGCGGAAGAAGCGCAGAACCCCGGCCTGCCGACTCCTGTAGGTAGCTTCAGCATCGCCCAGCTTGGCTAAAAGGCCGACAAGATCGGCAAGGATGACAACTTCCGCGGCCAGACCATCTTCAACAACGTGTTGTACTACACCAAAGGCAGCGGCGGCAATGGCGTCAACACCGTCTACTTTGTCGACACTACCGGCACGGCCTGCCCCAACGGTGTAGGACTACCCGCTCCCAATGCCAAGCTACCTACACAGCCGCTGGCCTACAACGCGGCAACGCTCCAGACCGCTGGCCTGCCCGGCAACATGTGCATCCTGTCAGGATTTCCCACTGTGCTTGCAAAATCCGCAGCCAACGCCAGCTATCCATTCGGTTTGTGGTTTGCCGATGCCACAACCCTCTATGTCGCCGATGAAGGCGACGGCTATGTAGGCGGCACGGACCTGTACACGCATGCTGCCGCGCAAACAACCGCCGGTCTCCAGAAATGGGTCTTGAACCCGACCACCAAAACCTGGACCTTGGCGTACACGATCAAAAACGGGCTTGGAATCGGTACAGCTTACACGGTCGCAAGCTATCCTACCGGCAGCAACACAGCTACCAAGTTGCCCTGGGCACCGGCTACAGACGGTCTACGCAATATCACCGGGCTTATCGGACCGAACGGGCTCGTTGCTATCTGGGCTACAACTTCAACCGTAAGCGGCGGCGGCGATACGGGTGCTGACCCCAATAAGCTGTTTGTCACAGTCGACCTGTTAAGCAATACAGACGCTAACCTTGACAGCACCCTGCAATTTATCCCGGTCAAGGATGCCCATTTCGGCGAAGTGCTGCGCGGAGTTTCCTTCACACCCGGCTCAAACCTGAGCTTCTTCCAGAATCAGTAAGCAATACGCAGTAAAAAGGGCGCAATAGCAACAAGCCATTGCGCCCTTTACTTGCAGCTTACAGAGCTGCCCCAACCGGTTCCTGCACCGGGGCCTGCAACTGTTCCGCCAGAGCACGAGCGATCTCCTTGCCGTGGAACCGACCATTCTCAATAAAAACTTCATTGGTGCGGTTTCCGGCAACGATCACGCCGGCCAGGTAGATACCGGGCACATTGCTCTCGCGCGTGTTCGGGTCGCAATCGGGCATCCGGTCTTCGCCGTGCAGGTGAACCCCGAGCGACTGCAGGAATGTAAAGTCGGGGTGGTAGCCGGTCAAAGCAAACACAAAGTGATTCGGCAAGGTGCGCTCGCCTTCGGGAGTGCTCAGGATCACGCAGTCCGGGCCGATGTCAATTACCTGCGAGTTGAAATACGCAGCGATTTCGCCGTTTGTCACACGGTTGTTAAAGTCCGGTAGAATCCAGTACTTCACATGGCGGTGCATCTCCGGCCCGCGATGTACCAGCGTCACCCGGACACCGTGCCGCCATAAGTCGAGTGCCGCTATGGCTGCTGAATTTTTACCTCCAATTACCAGCACATCCATACCGTAGTAGGGGTGGGGGTCATCGTAGTAGTGCATCACCTTGCTCAGGTTCTCGCCGGGGATGCCAAGGTAGTTCGGCAGGTCGTAGTATCCGGTAGCAACCACCAGCTTGCGTGCGGAAAACACCGCCTTACGCTCGAAACGGTCTGTAGTGTGCACACGGAAGTCACCGTCTTCACCCTCTACCGAGTCCACATTCAAGTACTGGCGAATATCAAGCTCAAAGCGTTCGGCAACCTTGCGGTAGTACTCCAGCGCCTCGTTGCGATTCGGCTTCTGGTTCTGGCTGGGGAACGGTACCTCACCGATCTCCAGCAGCTCCGGCGTAGTGAAAAACGTCATGTGCGCCGGGTAGTGGTAGATGGAGTTGCACAGGCAGCCTTTGTCGATGATTACCACGCGCAGCCCGATCCGCTTGGCCTCAAGCGCGCACGCCAACCCAGTAGGGCCTGCGCCGATGACCAGCACATCAAACTCCCCGGCTGGAGCAAACCCGGCAGCTCCGGACGTAGAAACATTGCTGTACACACCCGGCTGCAAAGACTGCGAATTTTCCATAAGTAGTAGATGCACAGCCGGTAAAACCGGGCGCAAGCGAACAGCATTCTAAAATGCAGAGACGTCAAAACTTTAGATCAAAAATTTTAGAAGGAGACATGCATGACAGAGATGGCAACAGGCGAGTTCCGGGTGACACTCACGCCAAGGCAGGAAACACCGGGGCAGTTCCGGCAGTCCAATATCGCCAAGGTATTTACGGGCGGCTTAAAAGCTACCGGCCAGGGTGAAATGCTGGCAGTTATGGGTACTGTTGAAGGCTCCGGCGGTTACATCGCCATGGAGCGCGTACAGGGCACTCTGGCAGGACGCACCGGCAGCTTTGCCCTGCAGCACAGCGGCAGGATGGAGCGCGGCATTCCGACCCTGACGGTTACCGTGGTACCGGACAGCGGCACCGACGAGCTCTCAGGATTGAGCGGCACCATGGAGATTGAAGCCGCGCAAGGCACACATATCTATCGCTTTAGCTACTCATTAGAAGCTACGGGGTCATTGCAACAGGCAGTCTCTCGTGTAGCTGTTCAGTAAGGCAGGGCTAGCCGAAAAACAGTTCTCGCAAGCTGCTGCTTCCAGGCCGTATAGTAGCTACGCAAAAGCAGTGGAGATTGTTTGAGAAGCCGGCCGGGATGCCGCACCGGCCCTCCAAGCAAAAGCTGCCGAGTGAAGAGGAGATCGCCTCGATCCTATCCGCACATCGGCGGAGCCGCTTTTTCAAATGGCTTCGGTAGCGGCGGATCTCCGGCGGCCATGATATGCCTGGAATTACAAATGTGTCTCATTGGGTAACTTTGCTGGCTGGACTGTTTCTCGCGCTTACCGGCCTGCTATTGCGCGACATCATCACGTCGCATCCACCCGCCTCGACCATGCCGGCAGGGAGCCGGTGGCATCGTAGGCGCATGGCCGGCATGGGCAAGCGCCTGGTGCTGATTGTCATCGGCCTGGCTGCGTTTGCCTACGGGGTCTCCCGCATCCTGTACTAGGGTAGATCCATAGCCCATTCTCACAGACGGTCGCTATATGCAAAGCCAACAAGGCTTTATCACTGGTTACGAGAGTCAACCCGGCCGCAACTGCATGTGCGACGATCAACGTATCCATGTTTCCGAGCGGCCTGCCGCTTTGTTCAAGAGTCGCGCAGCGTACCGTAGGTAGCAGCTTCCCTGCTACCCCATGGCAGAATGTCGAGTTTGGCAAAAAAGCCCTTCATTGCAGCATGCAGAGGGTGTATCTCAGACAGCTTTGCAAGTCCATAATTTACTTCTGCCTCAGTGATAGAGGAAATTGCAACTGCCCTCGCGGGAAGCGACACCAGCCTGGAAATGGCAGCCGCCGAGCGGCCTTTGACGATGTTGCTGACTGTGCTGGTATCAAGCAGGTAGAGCGACGTCACAAAGCTGGACGCTTTTGCGGAATATCCTGAGCACGATCGGCAAGAAAATCATCTGGAACCCCGGCTTCGTTGATAGCAGCCAAGACCTGCTCCCAGGTACCCGGCCCCTCAGACAGAATGAGATCGCCGGACATCGTATCTCGGCGAATCGACACTTCACTCGATAAAAAGCGGTACTCGGCAGGGATTCTTACAGCCTGGCTCCGTCCACTCATAAATACTTTCGCTGTAACAGCTTTCATCACGTTTGCCACCTTGATATCAAGCATGCCATATCTCAAAAAACATCACAAGCAACACTGTTTACTGACGCCCAAACCGATACACAACCCCGATGTTGAAGCCGAGATTGTGCTGTATATCAGAGCCGTAGGTAGTAAGCAGATAATCGGGCATCAGCCGTATGGCAAGCCCCGGGCTTAGGTTATAGTCCACCGCTGCCCCTACACTCAGAGCAAACTGGTTGCCGTCCGGATACAAGCCAACAAGATCGGCCGGAAAACCGCCTGTACCGGTCGAGAAATTGCCGTGCGTCAGCCCGGCAAGCACTTGCGCGTTCCAGGACCAGTGCTGGCCTTGAAAGAACCGGTACTGCGGTCCACCCATAAAGGTGTACTGGCTTATCGAAGGCTTGAACACCTGGAACTGAAAGTTGTCCGTAATCGCCGTACCGTAGTAGCCGCGGAAGTCGCCGGTAATACCAAGTTTGGGTCGCACCCACTCGGTGATGCCTACGTTCCAGGCACCTTCGGTAGTGTGCTGCAGGTTATGCCCGGGGCGAAAGCGCAGGTAGCCGCCACCTGCGTACAGCTCATACTTGTGCGTGTATGTGTCCTGCTCCACCTGCTGCTCGCGGATATGGCGTCGCGCGTTTACGCGAGCCTGGGCGTCGCGCAGCACTTGGGCCCGCTGCTGCGTGGTTTGCTGCCCGGTCTGCTCGGCGGGTTGGCCGGTTACCTGGTCGGCGGTCTGGTCTGGAGTCTGGCTGGGAACCGGGTCCGGTGCCGGGCTGCTTTGCGTTCCGGGAGGGACGGTTTGCGCGAAGGCAACAGCCATGGGGAGGACAGCACTGGCAAGCAGAAGGGCAGCGGAACGGTGGCGGTGCTGAAACAAGTTTGATGCCTCCGAAAACAGCGATGGGGAAAGCCGTAGCCCATGCAATCCTTATTAAAACACTCATGGCAGGCAGCAGCTGAAGTTCCGGCTTCCGGCTGGCGATGCGTCCGGGGCTACCGGCAGCCACGAGCGGAAACTTACAGGAACTCGCCGCCGGCTATTGCGCACGAATCAGGAGTGCGATACACAGCAAGAAGGGTTGCGTGTCAGGGCTCAAAGAAATTGGCCCGGAGAAATTGGCTTAGGGGAATTTACAATGCGCGGATTTATTCTTGGCCTGCTGCTTGGGCTGCTCGTTTTACCGGTAGGTGCTGCGGCATGGCTCCGATATGGTCATCCGCCGGTTGCCGTCACCGATCCGCAGCTTCCGTTCGAGGAGCAGATTGTGAGCGTCCCTCTCCACGCACGCATCAATCGTGAAATGCCGGCAAAGGCCGCCATGGATCCCAGCCCGGCGAATCTGCTGCTTGGTGCCCAGGTGTACAAGGCGCAATGCGCCAACTGCCACGGCCAGTACAACCGCCCTTCTATCCATGCGGTCAACATGTTTCCCCATGCCCCACAGCTGTGGGCACCGCACGGCCATGGCGTGGTAGGTGTCAGCGATGATCCGCCGGGCGAAACCTACTGGAAGGTTAAGAATGGTATTCGCCTCTCCGGCATGCCCGCCTATGCCGCCGTGCTGAATGAGGCGCAGATGTGGCAGGTTTCACTGCTGATGGCGAATGCGGACAAGCCGTTGCCGGACGAGGTGATGAAAGTATTGAAACAACCGCTGGCGGCAACCGGCCCTACACAGCCGCATGGTCAGTAATCCGGCGGTAAAGAGCAGGTGCGAGACAAAGGCCTCTTTGCTTCATGCCTAGTATTTCGACTTCACCGTATATGTAATTCCAGTCGTGAACTGGAAGGAATTGCGTGTGGTCGGCGGTACTGACAGCCCGGGGTCGTTCAGGTAGCTGTCGATGGTGCCTACAGTAAATGCCACACTCTTGTAGAACGGAAACGTCAGCGTGTTTTGCTCATTGGCAGAGTAAGCGCGTGCCACATTGAAAGCCGGAACATAGGCGATCTGCTGGTGAAACACAATACTGCGCGGCAGGGTAAGCATGTAGGTTCCTGAGACAGTGGAGCCCACCAGGTTCTGATTCGTACCTGCCGTCGAAGTAATGAATTGCTGCTTTTCATATTGCAAGCTGGCTTTCAAATCAAGCTGCTGCGTAGTCCGCTTGATCACAGTCACGCCGAAGCCGAGACCGTAGACCTGCTGCAATGCAAGTCCCTGCGAAAAGTTATGGTCGAAAGCGGTCTGCGCCAGCGCGTAGACGCGGCTGCTTACATACTGGTCGCGCTCCGCATCCGCGTGGAAGATGGAAGTTTCCGTCGCGGCAGCCGGAACAAGCGTACCGGCGGAAACATACGCGGGCTGCGTGATGCGACCGTAGGAGCTTGAAAAATCGGCGGTGGTGCGGTTCCGGGCGGCAAGCCAGCTGACTGTCGGCACGGTACGCACCAGCGCAATCCCGGATGTATATACGTACTGGTTTTCTGTAGCCTGCACCAGTGTGACGCCGCCGGTGGCGCTGCCGTTCCAACCGGCAAAGATATTCGGCTCCTGCCGAACCTGCCGGTCAAAGGTCTGCTCGTCAAGAATGAACTGCGCGTTCCCGACGGGTATCGGCTGCGGCGAGGGCACCACAATTTCTCCCCGTATAGCATGCTGCTTCCCCTTGCCTGAAGCGTCTGCTGTAGCAATCGGTTGCGGCGCAGCCCCTGGGCTTACCTCGATATGGCCCGCGCTCACAGCCAGGGTTCCCTGGGAAGCATCGATCACGGTATGGCGCAGGTGTACGCCGGGCTTATTTTCAAGCACGACGTAGCCGGACTGTGTGTGCAGGGACTTGATTTTAGCCCAGGGCACGCTGATGGCCCCAAGCTCGTCGGAATGGAAGAAGACAGTGCCTGAAACCTCGCGGTCAAGCCTGCCTTGGAGTGTGTCCCCATTTACAAAAACCAGCGTGTCGCGCAAACCGGTAGCATGTCCGGCAGCCGGCGCATCAGCTGCCGACAGGGGTGGTGTCAGGAGGACAAGAAAGCAGAAAGTACAGCCGTTCGGTATGCGGGACACGATCTCAGAAAGCTCCTGCATGGATGGTAGCGTCAACGCCCGAGCTTGCACCCTAAAAACTCTTCAGGTTACAAACGAAACAACAGTCACCATGGCAGCTCATCGGGCAATACAACAGTCACCTAAAACAGAGTACGTAGGTAGCAAAATACCTCACCTGTGCGAAATTACTACATGCATTTTCTTCATGAAGCCTCCTTAAAATTTCACGAAACGACCAAAGTCTCAGACACTTAGTAACGGGTGAGCGCCCCGGCGTGTATCCGCCTGATTGAGTTCATTCCAAGGAGAAAAACATGCTTGCACGAGTTGCTTCTTATTGCGCCGCATTCGCTATTGCCTTGTTCCCCTGCACCGCACCCCTGCTAGCCGCCGATACCGAACACCCATCCGCAAAGTTCAGCGTTGTACAAAGCACTGCTATTCCAGGGCGTACACTCTCCCCCGGCAGCTACTCCGTTCGCGTCGTCGACCATCTCTCCGACCGCTACATCATGCGTGTGGATGGACCGTCCGGTCACACGTTGTTCCTCGGTGTACCCAGCAAAAGCCTGCTGCCCGACCAGAAGGGCGAAATTACCTGGAGCACGCCGGCAAACGGAGCCACCTACATTCGTGGCTGGAACTTCGCTTCCCTGCCCGTTCCACTGGAATTTGCATACCCGAAGAACGATGCAGTCGCAGTAGCTAAAGCGAACAACGCGCCTGTAACAGCTATTGATCCTGAGTCGGAAGGTATTCTCTCGCAAACCGATCTATCGAAAGATGAAATGCACGTGATTACACTTTGGCTGCTGACGCCCACGCAGGTAGGCCCAAATGCCCCGGCAGGCATCCAGGCGGCACGGTTGCAGCAGGTGGCTAGTGTGACGCACAAGCCTGCCGTGGCACGGCTGCCCCATACCGCAGGCATGCTGCCTCTTGTCTGGCTGCTGGGTATGGCATCACTTTTCGGAGCCCTCGGCCTGCGCACAGCTCGCTTTGCAGCCGGCTGCTAAGCCTGCCCCCTGCGAACATGAAAACACTTGAACGCATTCTATGGTTGACAATGCTGCTTTGCGCAATGGCAACCGGCCTGGTTTGGCAGGGGGCGCATGCCGCTGCCAAACGGGCAGCGGCTGTAAGCTCCAGGCTCACAACGCAGGCAACAGGCGATACGGTTCTTGGGCAGCTTGCCATCCCGGCAATCGGGTTGCGGGTACCTGTCATGGATGACGACGATACCGACAGCCTGCTTCAGGGTGTCGGCCATATTCACGGCACTGCCATGCCGGGGGGACTGGGAACTGTAGGTCTGGCCGGGCATCGTGACACGTTTCTGCGCCCTCTTGCCAAGATAGCTCCTCACATGACGATTGAAGTTTCACGCGGTCCGGACGTATACCGTTATCTGGTGGATCGCACAGAGATTGTGCACCCCGAAGAAGTGCAGGTACTGAGCACACAAGACACCCCGGAGCTGGTACTGGTTACCTGCTATCCATTCCACTACATCGGCGCGGCACCATTGCGCTTCATCGTGCATGCCCACCTTCTATCGCTGACTCCCGAGATGGCCCACCCCTAGTAAAAGCATGCAAAAGGGATGCAATACTGCCCTTGATGCAGTGCGAACCTGCGACAAAGCATTTGTTTGCGCCTGGTGTGCGGAAGCATAAACTATGGCTATGAGCATCACACGCGAACAGGCACTGGACTACTTCCACTCGGACGATCTGCTGGGTCTCGGCATGGATGCTGATGCCGTGCGGCGCAGGCTGCACCCTGAAGGCGTAGTGACCTACATCATTGATAGAAATATCAACTACACCAACTTCTGCACGGAATACTGCACATTCTGCGCCTTCTATCGACCGCTCAAGGGCAAGCTCGCCAGCGAAGGCTACATCCTGGAGTTCGACACGATTTACGCGAAAATTGCCGAGACCCTGGAGATGGGCGGTACCGGCGTCCTGATGCAAGGCGGCATTCATCCTGATTTGAAGATCGATTGGTTTGAGCGTTTGTTTACCGGCATCAAGCAGCGCTTTCCGCAAATCTGGCTGCACTGCCTGTCAGCATCAGAAATTTTAGCCATTGCTGAGTACTCTGAGATTTCGCTCTATGAAACCATAGCCCGACTGCGCGATGCAGGTCTTGATTCCATCCCCGGCGGCGGTGCGGAAATTCTGGACGATGAAGTCCGGCGCAGGATTGCACGGCTGAAGTGCGGCACAGAAGATTGGCTGGCGGTGCACCGCACCGCACACTCGCTCGGCATGCGGACAACAGCGACCATGATGTTCGGCGTGGGCGAGAGTGTAGACCAGCGTGTGAACCACTTTGAGCAAGTACGGCGCTTGCAGGAGGAGACCGGCGGCTTTACCGCGTTTATTCCCTGGAGCTTTCAGCCGAACAACACTGCGCTGGGCGGTCGCGGCTGGGAGGAAGCCACAGCGGTGGACTACCTGAAGGTACTGGCGATCTCCCGGCTGTACCTGGACAACATTGAGAACGTGCAGTCCAGCTGGGTGACTCAAGGCTTAAAGGTGTTGCAAATGGGCCTGCGCTTCGGCGGCAACGACGTCGGTTCCGTCATGCTGGAAGAGAATGTGGTACGGGCTGCGGGAACGTCCAACTGCACAACAGAGGAAGAGTTGCGTCGCGTGATTCGGGATGCAGGCTTTAACCCCAAGCAACGGGATACGCTCTACACCACGATGTTTTTGAACTAGGGTTTCACTGCTAAACGGATGAGGTGCTCGCCGATCCATGCGGTAAGCACCTCTTCTGTTAAATCCCCTGCAGCGAGCGCAAGCATGGTGTTGAGAACATCAAGTTGTGATGTTCTTACAGCCCACCCGTTTAACCGACAAAACATGTCGAGCGCAAGGTACGCGGCGCGTTTGTTCCCATCACTAAATGGATGGTTTCTTGTAATCCCGAATGCATATGCCGCGGCCAACCTTGCAAGAGTTGCATCCGGTTCATAGTTAAGTATTTGCTGGGGCCGTATGAGCGCCGAATCGAAAAGACCTTCATCACGAAATCCGGAGAGGCCACCATGGTCAGCAAGACTCTCTTCATGAAGAAGCAGCAGGGCGCGACGGTCGATCCACTGAATGGAATCTTTCATCTGAAGCTACTTCGCCAAAGCCCGAAAGGCTTCACGGTAGTCCTTCATCACTTGTCGTCCATGCTTTAGCTGTTCTTCCACAATGGGATCATAGGGAGTAAGTAAGTACCCATCCTTCGTCTCCGTAGCATGCAGCATGTCCCCTTTTTTGACTTTAAGGTGGTTCAGCATTTCCTTCGGAACTACCATTCCGGTGGAAGTGCCGACTGCAGTCAATTTGAGTGTTGTAGCCATAGCAAGCCTCCTTATGATTATTTATATGCCTATGCGCCTGAGTATTCAAGCTTTTTACAAAGGCGGCGCACTACAATCAAAGATGTTCCAGCATCTTGGAGGCCGTGCCCCTGATAGCCATACCGCACCTTCCTATCCCCGTGCTCGCCCTGCTGATATCTCGCGGGTTTAGCCGCTATCTGCACACGCACTA
The DNA here is from genome assembly GCA_964235655.1 of uncultured Acidobacteriaceae bacterium. Taxonomy (GTDB): domain Bacteria; phylum Acidobacteriota; class Terriglobia; order Terriglobales; family Acidobacteriaceae; genus EB88. The sequence goes on along the minus strand of CAXSBB010000011.1, from coordinate 107,404 downwards.
CACCGATCGCACCTTCCAACACTTGTATGAGTGGAACTGGTTCGATGCGGCGCTGCTGATCCCGTATTTCGCTGTGCTGATCGTCCTGGCTTTTTACGGCGTGCATCGTTACCAGCTGGTCTGGCTCTATTTCAAGCATCGCAAGCAAGCTACCCACGAGCCGGCGCAGCTCTTCCATGAGCTGCCGCGCATCACGGTGCAATTACCCATTTTTAACGAGAAGTACGTCATTGATCGACTTATCGACGCCTGCTGCAAACTTCGCTATCCACGGCACAAGCTGCAGATTCAGCTGCTCGACGATTCAACGGACGAAACTGCTGAGACAGCAGCGCTCATCGTTGCAAACTACCAAGCTGCGGGGCACCCCATTGAGTACATCCACCGCACCAACCGTTACGGCTACAAAGCTGGTGCTCTTGACAATGGATTGGATACAGCGACAGGTGAGCTCGTGGCGATCTTCGATGCGGATTTTGTCCCACCGCCCGAATGGCTCATGCAGGTGGTGCATCACTTTGCCGAACCGCATGTGGGCATGGTGCAGACCCGGTGGACCCACCTGAACCGCGACTATAGCTTCTTGACGCAGGTCGAAGCTATTCTGCTTGACGGTCATTTTGTACTGGAGCATGGCGGCCGCTCCCGCGCAGGCGTCTTTTTCAATTTCAACGGCACAGCAGGCATGTGGCGGCGCACCGCGATTGAGCAAGCCGGGGGCTGGCAGCACGACACGTTGACCGAGGATACAGATCTAAGCTATCGCGCCCAACTGAAAGGCTGGAAGTTCAAGTACCTGCAAGATGTGGAATGCCCGGCAGAACTGCCTATCGAAATGACAGCGTTCAAAACGCAGCAGGCGCGGTGGGCAAAGGGCCTCATTCAAACATCGAAGAAAATCCTGCCGCAGGTATGGCGCTCAGACGCGCCGCTCCATACCAAGATAGAAGCGATCTATCATCTCACTGCAAATCTGAGTTACCCGCTTATGGTTGTGTTGTCTGTACTGCTGATGCCGGCCATGATCATCCGCTTCTACCAGGGATGGGTGCAGATGTTATTTATTGATCTTCCTTTGATTATTATGTCGACGTTTTCTATCTCGTCGTTTTACCTGGTGTCGCAAAAAGAGCTGTACCCGCGCACATGGTGGAAGACAGTCGGATACCTTCCTTTTCTTGTGGCACTTGGAATCGGGCTTACCGTGACAAATACACGCGCTGTGATGGAAGCACTATTCGGCATCAAGAGCTCTTTCAAGCGAACGCCGAAGTACCGGGTGGAGAAGCGCGGCGAAAAAACCGCAGCCGCAGTCAAGTATAGAAATCGCCTGGGGATTGTGCCCTGGCTGGAACTCATCATAGGAAGCTACTTCGCACTTACTATCTGGTATGCGATTTCAAATGAAAACTACTTTACAGTCCCATTCCTGCTTCTGTTTGTAGTCGGGTATTGGTATACCGGTTTATTGTCACTTTTGCAGGGCAGGTTTGAACGGTGGCGCGGCGGGGCTAACCTTGATGAGTCTTCGCCCAAACCGTTTCCGGTCGGAGTATGAAGTGCAAGAGCAAGCCCAGAGGTTCGCTCTTGCACTTAGCGTTTAAAACCGTATTCCAAATGTAGCAGGAATAAGAGATTCGCTGCCGGTATGCGGGTTTCCACTGGTACTGTTTATGTTAAAGCTGGGCGTATCCACATAGACATAACGAGCTTCAGCAAAAAGTTTTAGATGTGAGTATTCACCAAGCGGGCTGAAAGTAACGCCCGCACCTACATTTCCTCCAAGCCCGCTATCGGCAAAGCTGGCAACCGGTGCATTGACTACGCCTCCGCTATAAAATCCTCCGCCGTACCCTTGCACCGGCGTCGTAAAGTTAGTGCTTTTGTGATAGTAGCCGCCGCCGCCAATAACATAAGCTGAATACTTGCTTTTATCACTTTTGTAGAAGTAGTACATCGGTTCAGCTGTCACGCTCAAGGTGTGTACGCTGCCATGTAACTCGGTAACCCCCTCCGCGGCGAATTGCGTGTTTGTATTGAACACCGCATTCAGTGTCCGTCCAGGAATCTTGTTAGAGTCATACTGGAACTCGCCCAGGAGGGTAAAGCGTTTGCTGAAGTTCCAACCTCCGCCGACCAGGAAGTTACCACCCCAGGTAATAATTCCATACTGCTGGCCATCGCCGATCAGCGACGAACCTCCGCTGCTTGCGGCGCTGCCGGTGGGTGCGGTGAAACCGCCTCCGGCTTCTAATGCAAAATGGCTGAATCCTCCATTGTCGTTATACCGGTGGTACCCACCATTGCCTCCGCCGCCGCCAAACTGCGGTTCTACGATGTTTCTTTTACCGTCAGGGGCTGAAGTCAGCGAACTTCCGTCGATGTCCTCGCCCGCAAACGGGTTTGAGCCGGCACTGGAGGACGAGTAGGCCGTCGGCTGGAGGGTAGGTGCGGATGCAGTCTGTGCCATGGCAGGGAGCGCGGCCAGTGAAAGGGTCACCGCTACAGTGGCGAGAGATGACAAGGTAATAGTCATGTTTTCGGTTTCCTCAACTGTTGTCGAATGTGGCATGCAGTCTGCCTGTTTCAACCCAGCTTCTGTGCATAGGACGCGGCTGAAGGACTATTTGTTGCGAATCCGTTTTGCTGAACCCTCCACGGCAAGCAAAAGGGCCGCTCTCAAGAGCGGCCCCTTCGCAGCAAAACGCTTTTTAGTGAATGTCGAACTGCTCCGGGTGCAGTGCCGAGTCTGACTTGATGATGATCGTCTTGCCCACCATCTCTTCATACTCGTTGATCCATCGACCGTTCGCAGATTTAAGCTGCTTGACGACTTCAGGATGCACGCGCAACATGACATCTTTGCCGTCAAGATGCTTGTGCATCTTGCGCAGCTCAATAAAAATTTCATTGCATACAGTGATCGGGCTCTTCACCATGCCGGTACCCACGCAAACTTCGCAAGTTACGCTCAATGTGCGCTCCAGCGACTGCTTGACACGCTTGCGCGTGATAGCAATCAGGCCGAAGTCGTTGAATTGAAGCACCTTAGAAGGAGCTCGATCCACCTTCATCGCTTCTTCAAGGGCTGCCAGCACACGGTTCCGGTTTTTACGCTCATCCATGTCGATGAAGTCGATAATGATGATGCCGCCCAAATCGCGCAGCCGAATCTGCCGCACAATCTCAGGAATGGCGTCGAGGTTGGTCTTGACAATCGTGTCTTCAAGTCGCGCCGTCTTGCCCACGTACTTGCCGGTATTGATGTCAATTGCAACCAGCGCTTCGGTCTGATTGATAACGATGGAGCCGCCGGATTTTAACCAAACTTTAGCCTTGAGCGCCTTGGAAATCTCTTCCTGGATGCCGAAATGCTCAAACAGCGGCGTCTCCTTGGTGTAGAGCTTGACCCGGCGCACCAGCGCAGGCTGAAAGCGATTCAGAAAGCGCACAATGCGCTCGTACTCCTGCTCCGTGTCCACCCATATCGCCGAGAAGTTGCTTGAAACCTGATCGCGCAGGATGCGTTCTACCAGGTTTAAGTCGTGATAGATCAACGCCGGTGCCTTGGCTGCTTCTGCACGCTGCTTGATCTCGGACCATAGATTGATCAGGAAGCGCAGATCAGCCCTCAACTCCTCTTCGCTGGCTCCTTCGGCAGCCGTTCGCACGATGAAACCGCCGGAGAAGTCGCCTTTCTCGCTGATCAGGATGCGTTTCAGCCTTTGACGCTCTTCATCAGAGGCAATTTTGCGCGATACGCCGACATGGCTCACGGTAGGCATAAAGACCAGAAAACGGCCCGGCAGCGCGATGTGTGAGGTGATACGAGCGCCTTTCTTGGCGATCGGCTCTTTGGCAATCTGCACCAGGATCTCCTGCCCCTGCTTGAGCAGATCAGAGATGATCGGCAGGTCCTGAGTCTGTGCAGACTGGCGGCGTCCGCCACCGCCGCCCGGCATTTTGCGACCGCGTCCACCGGTACGGCCGCCTGTACGGCTTCCGGTGCGCGCTCGATCTTCGCCGGAACGCTGCGAATCACCGTTGGCGGCTGCCGGCTGGGCCTCATCTTCTTCGTCTTCCCCTATGACTTCAAAAGCAAGGGCTGATGAATCCTCTTCCTCATGCTCGCTCGCTCCATAGGTCTCATGCGAAGCAGGCGCTTGTTCCTCATGCGGAGCCACTGAAATCGCCCGCTGTCCGGTGCCGACTTCTACCGGTTTCACTTCACCGTCATGCATGACACTGTCACCATCCAGCGTCTCTTCTTCAAGGTCCTCTAAATCCTGATCATCGAGATGGGCATGAATCGGATCAAAATCGTATTCTTCCTCATCCATCACTTCTTCTTCAAGGAAGCCGGCACCGGGTGCGAAACCCTGCAGCTGGTCGACCAGCTCTGAAAAATTATCGTGGGCGTGCATGGACTCTACAAATCCCTGCTCCATTGCAGAACCGGTATGGGCGTGCAGTTCCGCGTCGGTAATAGCTGCAGGTGCGTCAGCCTGGGGGGGTATCGGCGGCTTTTCCATGCGCGGCGAGTGTTCCCGGGTGCCGTGATCCACCGCATGTGGAGCTTCTGATCCGGTTTCCATTCCGGCTTCCATGGTGGAGCGACCCGGCTCCCGAGTATTCAGAGAATCACCATGTGGCTCTGATTCCAGAGCTGAGTTAACCCTTTCCGTATCATGTTCCGTTACGGCAACTATCGGCTCTGCGGCATGGGAAGCCGGCTCAGCCGGTACCCGAGAGGGCTTCTCTGTATCGCTATTGCCACCCAACCCGAACAGCTGTGAAAAGCGCAGCTCACTGGTTGCCGGCGGCGACATGCGTACAGAGGCCTCGCCGTCTTTGGGTTCGTACTCGTTCCCTTCTTCGTGGTCTGGGATAACGTCGCCGGTGTTCGATGCTTCTTCCACCGCATGAATGGTTTGGAGCTCCTGGGCGGGTACATCGAGCGGATGCGCGCTCGTGGTTAGCTGTTCAGGGTGTTCGAGACCAGGCAGGGCTTCCACGGCCATTTCCGGCAGCACTGTCTCTTCCGATATTTCAGGAATCGATGCATCCGGAGCAGCGGCGACAAAAGGTTCGCCGGGGAGCTGTGTGACAGGTTCTGAGGCGGCTGCGAAGTGTACTGAGCTTTCTTCAGCCGCAACGGGATCAGACTCTATAGAAGCCGGACTTACAGCGGCAGCCGGCACAGACTTGTAGCGCGAAATGGACTCACCAGGCAGCATGGAGCCGCCATCCCAGCCCACTGGCACATCCACCTGCGAGGTAGGCCGGGGCGGCGTGTAGTTCACCGGGCGCAGGATCGGGGTCAGCTTCGCTTCAGTACGCGGAACAGCAGATACGGGTGCGGACACGCCATACTTTGAGAGCGACTCACCCGGCAAAAAAGCAGCCTTAGCTGAGGCAACAGGCGCTGCGATATCGGCTGGCGCGCCGGTAGCAACCGGGGCGTCCATGCGCTCGCCATTGCGTTGGCTGCGCGCCGGCCGGTCTTCACGATTTCGCTCGCGCTTTACCCGCTGTTCTCGCTGCGGAGCAGCAGCAGCTTGCAAGTCCAATCCCTCCGACTCGGGCTCAGTCTCGGGAGCGGTTAAAGAAACACCTACCGGGGCAGCCATGCCGCCGGGTGCTCCATGCTCGGGCAGATCGAATGGTGCTGTTGCAGGCTGTACATCCTCCGGGGAAGCAGCGGCAACGTTCGTCCCAAGTACACCGGCACGCATGCCACCGCGACGACGCCCGCGGCGTCCACGCCAGCGGCGGGTGCCCTCAGGGGAGCCGTCTTCTCCGTCGCCCAAATCACCTTTCTCAGCGCGATCACTCGCAGCGGGCTCAGCAGTTTTTAGGGCTGCCATAACGGCGGCGCGCTCTTCCTGTCGCTCTTGAGCTTTCGGCTTACGGAGTGTCTCGGTGGCTTCAGCTACGACAATGGGCTGTTCTGTGCGTTCTGGACGCCGACCTTCGTTACGACGGCCATCGCGGCGTCCCTCTTTGCGACCGGGCCGCTCAACCTTTTCCTCAGTGGAAACGACGGCTTCTTCAGGGTCGGCAGGGCGTTCCGTGCGCCCGCGACTGCTTGCGGGGCTTGAGGTCTCATACTCGTCCTGATCTTCAGAATCTTCCAGAAAATCAGTGACGTACAAAAAGGCATCGCGCTCAAGCCCAAGATCCACAAACGAGCTTTGCATGCCCGGCAGCACGCGAGTGACACGACCTTTGTATACCGAGCCGGCTAGGGTGTACTCATTTTCGCGCTCGTAATAAACTTCGGTGAGCTGATCGTCTTCAAGGATGGCCAGCCGCGTTTCATGCGGCGTGGTCGATATACAGATTTCTTTTCCCATGGTGCCTCTTTCAGGCAAGGCGGAACTGACGGACCACGGAGCGGGCAGGAGATTGAGGAGGTTCTGGAGTGGAGCCGACCTGCAGGGGAAATCGAATGCTGGAATAGTGTCCAGTGTTTCCAGAAAGTCCCGCGCTGCCGAAAACAGGCAGGAAGGTTTGGCACTGGAATAGTATCGGCTGCGAGAAGACCTGTGTTCCAAAAAGGGCAAGGGAAGATGGTGACCGCGTCAACCTGCAATTGTGCCGGTGGGGCCGTTTCCCATCCTCTTGCGTTCATTCCCAGATTCCTGCCCGGCCGGGGTCTTAGGGCCCGCCTGGCCGGTTCATCTTTCATTGCGAAACTGCTTGCAAACAGCGGCAAACTTTAGAGCCTGCCGCATCACTACAAATTGGTGAGCCTTTGTCGCGCGAGAGTTCTCGCTAATTGACGAAGCGATTCATTCGGACGTTCATGACCATGCCAAGCGCCAGGAACGTAAACAGTACAGATGAGCCGCCATAGCTCATCAGCGGCAGTGGGATTCCGGTGACCGGCATGAAGCCGATGACCATCCCGACGTTGACTGCTATCTGGAAAATCAGTACCGCGACAACTCCCATCACCAATATGGTGCCGGAAACGTCAGCGGCGGTATGAGCGTTCTGGATCAAACGCATCAATATGAGGAAGTATAGCAGCAGCACAATGACCGCGCCGACAAAGCCGTGCTCCTCGCTGAATGCTGCAAAGATGAAATCCGTATAGGGAATCGGTAGGAAATCGCCCTGCGTCTGCGTGCCTTTCGCTACGCCGCGGCCAAGTACACCGCCGTCACCTACTGCGATCAGGGATTGGCGAATCTGGTACCCGGTGCCGCGCGGGTCATTATCAGGGTTGATAAAGCTGGTAAGCCGGGCCTTCTGATACGGCTTTAACACCTTGCCGCTGGTCCAGATGCCCCCAATCAGCGTGACGCCGACCAGCGCCAGGATTGCGGCCTTTTTCCAGGAAATACCTCCGAGAAACAGACCCACGAGCAAGATCGGCGAATACGTAAGCGAGGTCCCAAGGTCCGGCTGCTTAAGCACCAGCAGCATTGGCACCGCAACCAGGGCAATACCCTTGCCGATATCTGCCCACGTCATTTCCTTACCGAGCCGCGCGGCGAAATAGCGAGCGACTGCAAGGATAAGCACGATCTTGACCCACTCCGAGGGCTGAAAGTGGATGCCACCAGGAAGTTTGATCCAGCGCCGTGCCCCCAGCACCTTGCTGCCGACAGTCAGTACAGCAACCAGGGAAAAGATGCAAAAGCCGTAAATCCACGGAATCGCTTCCAGCAGCGCATGGTAATCGATACGGCTGACGATGAACATGACCACCAGACCACCGGCAAGCCAGACTACCTGGGATTTCTCAAAGCCGACAAACTTGGTGTGCAGCGTTGCGGAATAAATTTCAAGCACCGACAGCACAGACAGGATCAGCACAAAGCCAAGTAAAACCCAATCGAAGTCACGAAAGGAGAACAACCGGCCTTTCATCGCGCTTGCACTCCTTGCGCACTATGAAGTCCGCTAGGCAGCCTGGGGCGGGACACGCTTGCCAGCCCGGACTGTTCCTGTGTTTCAGAACGAATCGGCATAGAAAAGTGGCCGCCCTGCATGCCTGCTGTCGGTGTCTGCGGCTTTTCATGCGGCGTCTTACCGGCAGGCTTGGCTGTCTGCTCCTGCTCCCCGGGTGCGGAGTAAACCGCGCCCACCTCAACCGTGGCAGACTGCGGAGCCGGTGTCTGCAGGTTATGCTCAAGCCGCCGCTGCTTGTCGACAAAGGTTTCAATCACCTGTGCCGCCAGGTGAGCAGAACCCGCGCCCCAGCCGCCATGCTCCCACAACACGGCTACCACAATGTCGGGATTACGCCGCGGTGCCACACCTACAAACCATGCATTGGCGCGCCCACTTTTGTCCTTGGATACGCTGGTCGCGCCGAAAGAGTGGTTCAGCACCTGTGCCGTGCCGGTTTTGCCTGCGAAGTCAATGCCTTGCAGATACGAGGCATGCGCGGTACCGGTTGCAGTGGTCGTTGTCGCAGCCATTCCATCCGTGATGATCTGCCAAGCGGCGGGATCGAGATGCACCTGCCTGGTGCCCGAACCGGTGTACGTTTCCAGCATCGCCTGCTCATACTCCGGCGGCAGCTGATTCGGCAACACCACATGCGGCCTCTGCATGTCGCCGCCTGAAGCGATACCGCCGATAGCACGCGCAAGCTGAATGGGCGTAAGCGCCACCGCACCCTGCCCGATCCCGACCGAGATGGTCTCGCCTGCGTACCACTTGCGATGGTAGTTTTTCATCGCCCACTCTTCACTCGGCATGGTGCCTGCTACTTCATTGGGCAGATCGATGCCGGTCTTGCGGCCAATCCCCAGCTGGTGCGCCCAGTTCGCTATTTTGGTAATGCCCAGCTTCTCGGCCAGTGTGTAGTAGTAGGTATCGCAGGAGAGCGGTAGCGCATTGTTAATGTCCACATGCCCGTGACGCTTGTCACAAGCGAAAAAACGGCCATAGAAGGTGCCGCCTCCACCGCAATCCACTTTCAAATCCTGCGCCACTCCCTCTTCCAAGCCCGCGACAGACATGATGACCTTGAACGTCGATCCGGGTGCCAGCTGCGCCTGAATCGCTTTGTTCAGCAAAGGATGATCGGCATCGGTCATCAGCTTGTCCCAATCATCGCGCCCGATTTTGACCGCGAATCGGTTCGGATCGAAAATAGGCCGCGATACCATGGCCAGGATTTCACCGGTATGCGGGTCCATGGCGACAATCGCGCCGTTGCGGTCACCCATCGCGTTTTCGGCTGCCCGCTGCACGTCCAGGTCGATAGAAAGCTTCAGGTCCTTGCCCGGAATTGCGGGCTCATTACCCAGCACGCCGACCTCGCGCCCATGGGAGTCCACCAGCACATCGTGCGAGCCGTCAGTCCCACGAAGCAGCTGATCGTAGGTCTCCTCCACGCCGGACCGGCCCACCACGTCACCGGGCGTGTAGTAGGCATATTGAGGGTTCTGCAACATATCCTCGCTTACCTCGCCGACGTAGCCGATCAGGTGCGCGGCAAAGCCGTCGCGCGGGTACAGTCGCCGCTGCTCATTGATCAGCTCCAGCTCCGGCAGCTCATCGCGGTGCGCTTCGATAAACTCCTGCTCATCAGGCGTAATATCCTGCTTGAGCGGGATAGGCTGGTACTTGGACGAGATACCGTATTTCTTGATTGCCGCTTGAATCTGGTCAGTTGAAATATGCAGACCGTGCGCGATCTGCGGCAAGTCTGCCTGTAAATCACGCCCTTGCTCATGCACCAAGAAGCAGGATACTGATGGATAGTTGTCGACAATGAGCCGACCTTCACGGTCAAGCAAGCGACCGCGCGGCGCAAGTACCGGCACCTTGCGGACGCGGTTTGCTTCAGCCAGTGCCCGGTAGTTCGCTTTGCCGACCACCTGTAACCGCCATAATCCGGCGATCAGTACCAGCAGGATGGCGACAATGACGTACTGCACCGTTGCCAGCTTGGCGTCGGGGATTTCCTGTTTCCGATTCAGCATAGATGTGCGGATACTTTCGCTATGAACAGGATAGAGGGTTTGTTCGCGCAGGTGACGCCGTGATCGTAACTGCCGTGGTTACGTCCGCGTATTCTTATGGGCGCAGCATGCTCAATCTTCTTCGCCGCGAAACAGGTCCAGAAACGAAAAAAGCAGCACGCCGATGATGGCATTGACCACACCGCGAATCAACTCGTGCAGCCAGCTCCAGCCTAGCGGCTGGTTTAGCAGCTGGCCTACCAACAACCAATAAAGGCCGCTGTGCAGCAGCGAAAGTGCAAAGATAAACAGCACACGTGCGGCATGGTTTTCTGTGTCAATCCGGTTGCCGAGCATCCCGGCGATATAGCCGATGACAGTCTTGGTCACGCCGAAAACGCCAAGCGGCTCGCGCGTAAGCGCATCCTGCAGGATGCCGATGACAGCACCGGCGCAAACGCCGACAATCGGGCTGCGCTTGGCAATGGCGAAATAGATGACCAGCAGCAGCGGCAAATCGAGCATCGCTGCAGGCGCAAAGTGTACCGGCACAAAAGAATCAAAACCGATAGCAAGCAGGGGCGTAAGCAGCACCAGCCAGATTGGAAGCGTGGGTGCTTCCGTTTCGCGTCGTGAGGCAGCAAGCAGTGCCATACGCTAGTGCTGCTCCTGCGGTAAGGGCGGTGTAGCGGCGGGTGGGCGGCTGCCGTCATCGGGCACGAGCGCGGGGGTACGTTTGCGCGGGGGCGGTGTTGTTTTTGGAGCGGTGGAGGACGTCGGCAAAGGGCCATCATTGACGACTTGCGTGGGTATTGCTGCTCGCGGGCGCACGGGTGCATCAGGCGTACCTGCCCGGTTCGCCGCCGAGCTCGCCGCCGTACTAGGTATACCGGGTGCACCTGCAACCGCCGCATGGCGCACCACCGGCTTAGCCACAATGCCGTCTGCATTGAGAACCGGATGCGAGGTTGGAACGGGTACCCGCTGCATCACCGGCGTTCCATCGGCATTCAACACAGGAATGCGTTTCACCGCAGGCGTTCCGTCGGCGTTGAGCACAGGTGTTCCATCAGGGTTCAGCTGCGGAACCCGACGGATCAAAGGCCGCATCACCATACCGTCGCTGCTCGCCGCTGAGGCAGCTGCCGATACTGCTGCGGTGTGGGGTGCAGAAGGCAGCACTCCCGCAGCCGGTGGAGCCACCTGCGGGTGCGGGCGCGCGGCTACTGCTGCGTCGTGCGCCGCGCGAAAAGCCGGTGAAACAGACGGGCTGGGAATCGAGGCTGCGTCTCCATCGACAACAGGCTTGACGACCCGCACAGTCGGCGGCACGCCTTCGGCAAGCGGCTCACTCCGCTCACCCGGCGTCAGGCTTTGCGCAGGCACCGCCGCAGTGGGCGAGTAGTGGTCAGGGTGAAGGGCCGAAGGTGGATGAAGCGGAGCTGCATTGGAATCCGCGGTGAGCGGCGACGAGCCCGGACTCGCATCGGGCGCGTCCGGGTTGCTCTCGTTCGACGCGCTCGGCAGGCGCGCCGCCAGGATATCCGAAGCGCGCTGCGCCTCAAGTGCCGCTTCTGCTGCCTGGGCAGCTTTAGCAACAGCAGCCGCTTTGATTGCGGCTGCCGTGGTTTCGCTTCGCGCCAGGTCGTGGCGAGCACCGACGGATGGAGCAGTCCCGGTGCCCGTCACTACCAATACCTCTTCCAGGCGGTTCAGATTCGCCGCAGGCTTCAGCACTACATTGACCAGCGGCTGATTGTCGATGTCAAGCACGACCTTGTCGACCGTACCGACCGGCAATCCACGTGGAAAAATCTGGTCTCCGCCCGAGGTCAGCACCAGTTGTCCGGGCTTGATTCGGTCGTCAGGCATCAGGTTCACAATCTGTGCATGGCCTACATTGTCGCCTCGCAGGATACCGCGCGTGCGAGTCTGCTCCAGCAATATGCCGACGGCGCTGGTAGAATCCGAAATTTCAAGCACCTGGCTGGAGTGTCCTGTCACCTCACGCACTCTGCCTACGATCCCGTCCGGCGTAATCACCGGCATCTCCGGCGCGATGCCATCGTCGGACCCTTTATCTATAGAAAAAACACGTTCATGGTCTGACCCACTCGACCCCAGCACCTGCGCCGGGACCGTCGTATCTACATAATGTTGCTTAAAGGCCAGCAGCTCCTGGAGACGTTCGCCCTGGCGCGCATCCTCGGCAAGCGCAGCCTGCTCCATTTGAAGCCGCTGGTTCTCTGCCAGCAGTTGCTCGTTATGCTCCTTGACGTCGATCAGGTTTACATAACTCGACCAGATACCGCGAAGGCTCAAACCACCATGGTGCAGCACCTTTTCAGGAGGCGTCACTACCGTAGTTACGCCCAGCCTCAGAATCTTTACCCCTGCCTGGTCAGCCGCAGCCGCCCCGGGCAGCCCAGGCCGTACCTGCACCGCAAGCAGGATGAACTGCGCAAAAAGCACCAGTGTGAGTACCAGCGAGTTCTTGTAGCGGCCAAAGAAGGTTTCCATAAGCAGTCTTGCGAAGCGTTTGTGAAAACTTTTTAGTCGATCTTGATCTTGCGCAGCAACCGGAAGTCAGAAAGCATCTTGCCGGTGCCCAGCACCACGGAAGCCAACGGATCATCAGCAACCGAGACCGGCAGCCCGGTTTCCTCACGAATGCGCTTGTCCAGATTCTTGATAAGGGCGCCCCCGCCGGTCAGCACAATGCCCCGATCCGAGATGTCGGCGGAAAGCTCCGGGGGTGTCCGCTCCAGCGCGACACGAATCGCATTGATGATCGTCGAGATGGACTCAGCCAGGGATTCACGAATTTCAGAGTCGTCGATGGTGATAGTTTTTGGCACACCCTCGATCAGGTTCCTACCCTTGACCTCCATCTGCATGGGCCGGTCAAGTGGGTAGGCTGAGCCGATCTCGATCTTGATCTGCTCGGCGGTACGCTCACCGATCAGCAGGTTGTACTTTCGCTTCAGATAATTCGTAATCTGCTCATCCATCTGGTTGCCGGCCATACGCACAGAACGTGAGTAGACAATACCGGACAAGGAGATTACGGCAATATCCGTCGTGCCGCCGCCGATATCAACCACCATGTTGCCCTGCGGCTCCGTAACGGGCAGCCCGGCACCGATAGCAGCTACCATCGCTTGCTCTACCAGAAAAACTTCACTCGCCTTGGCGCGATAAGCAGAGTCCTCAACCGCACGCTTTTCTACCTGCGTGATTTCGGACGGCACCCCAATCACAATGCGCGGGTGCACCAGCATCTTGCGGTTGTGTGCCTTTTGAATGAAGTAGTTCAACATCTTTTCGGTATGGCGAAAGTCGGCAATGACGCCGTCCTTCATGGGCCGGATAGCGACGATGTTGCCGGGGGTACGCCCCAGCATTTCCTTGGCTTCCCTGCCGACAGCTTCAACCTGATTGGTGTTCTTATTGATGGCAACAATGGAAGGTTCATTGACAACAATACCTTTACCGCGAGCAAAGACCAGCGTGTTGGCGGTCCCTAGATCAATAGCAAGGTCGTTTGAAAAGATGCTGAACAGCGAACGCACACCGTGCGAACGCGACGAGCGCGAATGGAAACCGTTAGATGGCATGGAGCAGGTGAAGTTTCCCCGAAATCAAGCCCAATTGTATCGCTTCTATACGTTACATCCGCTGTCGCACTGCACTGTGAGCCTTCCCGGTAATCCCCTGCCCTGACGAAAGTACCGTGCCATTGCGGGAGCAAGTCCAAAATGGAACGAACGGCTCCGGTAGTAAGAGGATTTTGTTCGAAAGCAGTTGGCACATTAAATAATTTCAAGGAAGCTGGTTCCATCTGGCGACAAGTTCAGACTGGAGGCAGCATGTTCACGATCTTGGGAGAGGGCGAAGCGTCCAAGAAGGTGGGCTGCGGCGCTTGCCGCGTCGATGAAGAAGCGCCCTTGCCGTTCACGATGGCGTTTCAGCCTATCGTGCATTCTGCAGGCGTATTTGCCTATGAAGCACTGGTGCGCGGTCCGCAGGGTGAGTCTGCGGCCAGCGTTCTGGCACAGGTAAATACCGGTAATATGTATGCATTCGACCAGGCCTGCCGGGTTCGCGCTATTGAAATGGCGGCTGCGCTCAGCCCCGGAGTTCCGCAGACTGTTTCCATTAACTTCATACCGGGCGCGGTGTACAGGCCCGAGAACTGCATTCGTAAAACGCTGGAAACAGCCCAGCGCGTCGGTATGCCGCTTACACAGATCATCTTTGAAGTGACTGAAGGCGAGCGCATCACCGATCGTCAGCACCTCATCAACATTTTCCGCGAGTACCGCAAGCATGGCTTGCAGACAGCTATTGATGATTTCGGTGCAGGTTATGCGGGGCTTGACCTGTTGGCGGAGTTCCAGCCCGACATCCTGAAGCTCGATATGGCGATCATCCGCGACATCGATAAGCGTCCTGCCTCCCGCGCCATCACGAAGGCAGTGGTGTCCATCTGCCATGACCTGGGTATTCAGCTAATCGCTGAAGGTATTGAGACAAAAGCCGAGTTCGAGGTCCTTCTCGATCTCGGCATCGAGCTTTTTCAGGGCTATCTTTTTGCAAAACCCAAACTTGAGACGTTTGCACCGGCGTCATGGCCGAATGCCGATGCCTTACGGCCAGGCGTTTTCATACATCAACGACCTGAAGCAACGCACACGGCCCGGTCGGTATGATGGGCTAGAGGAAATTGTACCCAGATGATTATCGGCGTTCCCAAGGAAATCAAAGACCATGAAACACGCGTCGCCCTGACCCCTGCCAGCGTCAAGGAATTGAAGGCTGCCGGACATGTAGTCCTGGTCGAGCAGCACGCGGGAGAGCTTTCAGCATTTCCGGACGACGATTACCAGTCGGCCGGTGCGGAGATTGTCGGCTTGGCAGCGGACGTCTGGGCGCATGCCGAGATGGTCGTCAAGGTCAAGGAACCGACCGAAAAGGAGTACATCCATTTTCGCCCGGGCCTTACATTATTTACCTATCTGCATCTGGCTCCGCTGCCGGGGCTGACCGAGTCCCTGATGGAGCGCGAGGTAACAGGGATTGCTTACGAGACGGTACGCGATGGAACCGGTACCCTGCCGCTGCTCACTCCCATGTCTGAAGTTGCAGGACGCATGAGCGTGCAGGTCGGGGCGGCCTACCTTGAAAAAGGTAAAGGCGGACGCGGGTTGCTGCTGGGCGGCATCCCCGGTGTGCCTCCGGCAGAGGTCTGTATTGTAGGCGGCGGCATCGTCGGCACCAACGCCGCCAAAATCGCGCTTGGCATGGGTGCGAAAGTCACCATGGTAGATCGCAATCTGCACCGTCTGCGCGAGCTGGATGACATCTTTGCGGGCCGCGTGTTCACGCTTGCCTCTAACCTGCACAACGTCACTGAAGCGGTGCATGCGGCTGACCTGGTGATCGGCGGCGTACTCATCCCCGGTGCCGCAGCTCCAAAAATCGTGACCGCCGATATGGTGCGTGGGATGAAGAAGGGTGCGGTGATTGTCGATGTCGCCATCGATCAAGGCGGCTGTATTGAAACTGCTCGCCCCACAACCCATAGCGATCCTTCTTATGAGGTGGAGGGGGTAGTCCATTACTGCGTTACCAACATGCCGGCCGCGGTACCCAATACTTCAACGCTGGGACTGACAAATGCGACGTTTCCGTATGTGCTTCGGCTGGCCAGGGGTGTAAAACAGGCATTGCTGGCGGACGAAGGCTTGGCCGAGGGAGTAAACACCTACGCAGGTGCATTGGCTTGTGAGCCGGTGGCGGTCTCCCAAGGCAAACAGTGGAGACCCATTCAGCAACTACTGCGCTAGATGGTCTACACCTTATAAAAATCACTAAGAGTACATGAGGTACCCCACGTCTCTTTGAGGCGTGGGGCAATCCTCAGCCCAGTTCAAAAGCAGGCGCAGCTTAACGACCGACCGTTACTGAATGCACCAAACGGAAGGTCAGGGTTGTTTCCGCCGGAATTACGATTGCTTTGTTCCCGGTAAAAGCACCACCTGCCGCACCGCCGCCGCCACCTAATAAACCGCCCAGCAAAGCGCCTTTACCGCCACCTGCAAGGCCTCCAATCAGCGCACCGGCACCGGCACCGCCGCCGGCAAAAATAGCGGTCCGCTTCCCCTTGCCTTTCTCTATGCTTTCGTAGGCACTGGTTTCTACCTGAAGATCACGCCCGCCTGAATGGATGCTATCCAGCCGCAACGAAAGTTCACCCTGCCCTTTAATTTTGCCCTGGTTCTTCGCGCTGACCACTGTGCCGGTAGCCGAGGACCCGGCCCGTACAACTGTTGTGCCATGGATCACTACATTGCTCGCAACGGTAGCTGTAAAGCTCTGTCCGGGCTGGCTGGTCTTTGAGCTAAGCTCTTCGCGCGTCGTCACACTGATGTGAGTTCCGACAGGAATCGTGAGGTCAACGGGCGCTGCGCGGCGCACCGGCGCACTTTGCTCAGCGGGTGGTGGGGGAATGCTGTTTGCCTGCTGCTGGGCTGGTGCCGCCTGATTCATCGGCGGTTGAACCGAGTTGCCCGGGTTCGTCGCCTGGGTAGCAGCTGCATTCGGCGCCACCTGGTTTGACGGTTGCGCGGTGGATGCAGCTTGCTGGGGCGAGGGAGCTTGCTTGCTACAGCCACCAAGCACGAGACAGGCGGCCAAGGCTAGAGGCATGGTCGCTGTAGCGAAAGACCGGGCGAAAGGTGTCTTTTTCATAGCAATCAGTGTAAATGCTTCAACAGGGCAGCCAATTTCTAAACTCTCAAGCATTTACGGAACTAAGGAACGGAACATCCTCCACTGATACTCTGAGCACACCGGTTGTGCCGGTAGTGAGGCATGATGGCGTTTACCGCCTATGGAAACAAAGGTTTGCGTACCCGGCGTTTGACGCTGCCTATATTGGGCGCATCCTTGCTCGCACTGTTGCTAGGCATGAGCGCCCTGAATGCCTTCAATCAAGTGCCTCCTTACCACAGCAGCCCTCTGGCTTTGTTCTTGTTTGCAGGCATCACGGTCGTGCTGTTTCTGCTGTTACTTTTGCTGCTGGTGTTGCTGGCTCGCAACATTCTTAAGATGTACGGTGATGGGCGCTCGCGCGTCCTGGGCTCACGCCTTCGCTCGCGCATGCTGCTGGGCGCACTGCTGCTTTCTTTCGCACCCATCGTGTTCATGGCCCTGTTTTCATTTTTGCTTATGAATCGCTCGCTCGACCGATGGTTTTCTCAGCCTGTGGCGGCGCTTCGCGATCAATCGCTGGGGCTTGGACTACAGTTTTCACGCTACGTCACCGGCAATGCACGGGCTGAGGCAGAGTCGCTGGCCCGCTCGCCGGGGTTGCTGACCGCATACAACGCCACCGATGACACAACGGACACAACGGACACAACCATTTCTACGGAGATACGCCGGCACCGCATCACGCTTCAAGGCGGCTTTGTATTCGTCTACCGGGATGCGCAGCCTGTAGGCAGCTATCAGCTGCCCCAAGCCCCTCCGGTACCGGTGATGCACACATGGCCCGAGATACCGCGAACGCTCAGCGGCGTTTTCCCCCCACCGTCAGCTGAAGATGTGCACCATACACGGCACAGCCCGGTTACTACGAATCTGCCGAGCCTGCCAAGTATCGGCCGCTTCTCATCCGCGCAAACGGCTCTTGCCGCCGCGGCACTGCGCGGCGCTGAAAGTTCCGATGGCCCCATGCTCTCACTTGGAGCAGGCAACGATTTCGCCCTCGGAGCAGCAGCCTTCGATGATGGCGGCGTCGTTGTAGTCGCGCTGCCTTTGCCTACCGGTTTGGGCGCGTCCATTGACAGTATCGCCGCCGGTGCGCGCGAGTACTGGGTCGTGTACCGCGAGCGCCGTGCTGTGCGCAGCACGTTTGTGCTGCTGCTCACGTTGGTCACGACTCTTACTTTTTTCGCCTCCAGCTGGCTGGCGCTATTTCTTTCCAAGCAGATCACGCAGCCTGTAGAGGCCTTGGCCGATGCTATGGACGCTATCGCGGCAGGCGACTACCGGCAGCGTATTGCGTTTTCAGGCACGGAGGAGCTGAGTGAGCTGATCGGTTCCTTCAACCAGATGGCAACCGATCTTGAAGAAAGCCGCCTGATTGCCGATACATCCACTGCGCAGCTGGAACAGGCCAATGGAAAACTAAAAGAGCGGCAGCATGAGCTCGAACTGATTCTTGAGACAATCCCGAGCGGCGTGGTAGTCCTCGACGGTGCACACAATGTGCTCCAGGTGAACCGCGCCTTTCTTGACCTGCTGACAGACCGCCTGCCGCAGCGCGGACAGATGCCGGCGCTGCAACCGGAGCAGCCCGTTCCTGCAGGATTGCAGCTTAAAGACCTGCTGCCGGCAGAAATTTTAGGTGAAATATTGCTGCTGGAGCGGCGTGCTCAACGTATGGGCATGGCCGGCGTCGAGCTGGAGCTTCCGACACAGGGCGGCGCTAAAAAATTCCCGGACTCGGAAGGCCAAAGCATCGCAGTCACCATTGCCATGCTCAACCTGGGCCGCGATCCGCAAGGGCAGCAGCGCAGGGGCTCCGTGCTGGTGGTCGATGATATGTCGGAGGTACTGCAGGCACAGCGGCAGGTCGCCTGGAAAGAGGTGGCGCAGCGCGTGGCCCACGAGATCAAGAATCCGCTCACACCCATCTCGTTGTCTGCCGAGCGCATTTTGCGCCATATGCAGCGAGTAGAAAATGGCAGCGCACTTTCTGATTCCACAGCCGTGGTTCGCAGATGCGGCGAAGTTATCCTGTCATCCGTACAAAGCCTACGGCTGCTGGTGGACCAGTTTGGTGCGCTTGCGGAGTTTCCGGAAGCGCAGCCGCGCGCAGCCTCCCTCAACGAGATCGCGCAAAGCGCTCTCATGCTCTTCCACGGACGGCTTGACGGCATCCGCGTGGAGACTGCCTTTGCCACGCTGCCGCCTGTGCTGGCCGACCCTGAAGCTCTCAAGCGAGCTTTAGCGAACCTTATCGATAATGCAGCAGAAGCCATGAACGCGAGCTTCCATAAAGTGCTTCGTGTCCAAACCGCTTTGAGCGAGCACACCGGCATGGCAGAGCTCCTGGTAAGCGATACGGGTCCCGGCTTGAGCGCGGAGATGCGTGAACGGCTGTTCCTGCCTTATTTCTCAACCAAGCAGCGCGGCACCGGGTTGGGTCTCGCTATCGCCGCCAAGATCGTGCAGGACCACCATGGCAGCCTGCGTGCAGAGCAACGCGGCTCCTCAGGCGCGTGCTTTGTAATTGAACTGCCGCTGGCAAAAGTGCTTGAGCCGATCGCTGCCGGACAGGGTGAGAGCGTGCCTGCTTGACCCACATCCTTATCGCCGATGATGAGCCTGCCATTCGTGAGTCACTCTCAGAAATCCTGACCGAGGAAGGCTACGTGGTAGCTTCTACGGGCACTGCTTCCGAGGCACTGCTGCTGCTGCGCGACGCCCATTACGATCTGCTGCTGCTGGACATCTGGCTGCCGGACCGAGATGGACTCGATGCCTTGAACGAGATCAGCAACTTCGCTCTTGAAGGCAGGCCGGAAGTTATCATGATCTCCGGCCATGGCACGATTGAAACCGCTGTACGCGCCACCAAGCTGGGCGCGTTTGACTTCCTGGAGAAACCGCTTTCTATCGAGCGCACGCTTATCACCATCAAAAATGCTATTGAAAAGCGCAACCTGCGCGCCGACAACCGCGAACTGAAGCAGCAGCTGGGCGGCAGCACGTCGATTACCGGCAATAGCGTATCGGCCAAGGCCTTGCGGCAGCAGATTCAGCTCATGGCACCTACCAATGGTCGCGTGCTGATCTTCGGGGAGTCCGGTACCGGTAAGGAGCTGATTGCGCGCGCCATGCACGGAGAGAGCCTTCGTGGTGAACGCATCTTCCTTGAGCTGAAATGCGCTGCAATCCCGGAAGACTTCATTGAAAGCGAACTGTTCGGCCACCGCAACAGCGTAGTACCGGGCGCGCCGCCCGAGAAGCGCGGCATCTTTGAGCGTGCCGACGGCGGCACCCTGCTGCTGGACGAAGTAGGTGACATGAGCTTGAAAACGCAAGCCAAGGTGCTGCGCGTGCTCGATGAGCAAAACTTTATTCCGCTCGGTGGACGCGAGCCGTTGCAAGTCGATGTTCGTGTAATCGCTACTACGAACAAGAACCTGGAAGAGGAGATCGCACACGGCAACTTTCGCGAAGACCTCTTCTATCGCTTGAACGTGATCCCCTTTTTTGTGCCCCCGCTGCGCGAGCGCCGCGAGGACATTGCCCCACTGGTCACCGGCTTTCTGCACGAGATAGGCCGCGAGTACGGTCGGCCGCATGTGGAAATCACGTCCGACGCGGTGGACCTGATGAAGGGGTACACCTGGCCCGGAAACGTTCGAGAATTAAAAAACATCATCGAGCGGACGCTGATCCTGAACCCACGTGCGATTCGCATCGAACGCAAGCACCTACCGGCATTGATGCTGCGCACTCCGGTGCGACCGGCGAACGGCATCGAAGAGTTTGCCTCGCTGCAGCAGGCGCGTGAAGCCTATGAACGTGACTTCATTTTGAAGAAAATCGATGAGTGCCATGGCAACATGAGTCGCGCCGCGGAGTCGCTGGGCCTGGAGCGCAGCCATTTATACCGCAAGATGCGAGCGCTCGGTATTGCCGTGCGCGAAGCTTGAGGCTGATCCGCTGCTGTATTGATCTGTAAATCTATAGACCCACGCTCTGCACCCTACGTGTTAGGACGCAAGAGAAAGGGCCCGTTTTCAGACGGGCCCTGCCAAGGCGGACGGTATGTGGAGGAGCCAGTGAGGGTAGGGGGATAGACCCCGAGATAGGTCTCAGGAATCCAGATTGGATGGAATACAAAAGAAGAGTGCCGGACGCCGCCTTGATTGCTAATACAACTATACCCCTGTTTGGCGCATGGTGTCACGACATTCGAACAAGCACATTCCCATAAAAACGCTATGAAGGTACCCTTTCCGTCAATGGAAATTCTAAGTTACCTTTGTAACGTAAACTTGATTTCCTTACGAAACCTATTCTGAACGTGCCTCCTCTAGAGCTACCTCATTTGGGGGAGACGATGAAACTGCTTCTACCCCGTTTACGACAAGGCCGAACCATGGGCCGACAGGGTTCTCTTCCGCTGCTTGATACGGTCGATCTTCAGCAGACAGGTAAGCAGAAGCACATAGCTGCAGTGAAAGCGGAGCGCAAGCCGGTGCGAGTGCATGCGAGGGTACGGCTCTCCTTGGCTCTAGTAACACCGGAGTAGCGTCATATACCCGGCCTGAAGAGCGCGGTGAAAGAGCAATCCTTGTGGGCACCCATGTTGCTCTATACTTGAGCGTCTGATGACTGGTATTTACGCAATCCTTCCCGCGGCAGGCCTGGGCACACGGATGCAGGCAGGTGCGGGTGCCGCGCCGAAGCAGTTCCTGCTGCTCGCCGGCAAACCGATCCTCATCCACTCGCTGCTCGCACTCTCAGCATTACGCGCGCTTGGGGGAGTATGGATAGCGGTACGCGGTGGAGAAAAAGCTCGGATGCAGCAGCTGCTAGCCGCTCATGCGACGGAACTGCCTGCGGATATGGCTATCCACGTAGTAGAAGGCGGCGATACCCGGCAGGCAAGCGTTGCCAGGGCACTGGCTACAATTATCTGTGATGACGATGACATTATTCTGGTACACGATGCGGTGCGGCCGCTGGTAGAACCGGCAGCCCTGGCGCGCGTCATCGATGCAATCAGCAAGCATGGCGCGGCCATACTTGCGCTGCCTGCCACAGACACCATCAAGCAGGTAGAGCGTACAGCCCGCGGTGCGGTGATTACGGCAACGATTCCGCGTGAGAACATCGTGCAGGCGCAAACGCCTCAAGGTGCGCGCGCCGGTTTATTACGCCGTGCTGTGGCCGAGGCTGCGGCGGATGAATTCGCGGGCACAGACGAGGCCAGCCTGCTGGAGCGAGCCGGGATTGCTGTCGTGGTGGTACCGGGTTCGGCTAGCAATTTGAAAATTACACAAGCGGCAGACCTGCCGCTTGCCGAATGGTACCTGCGGCAACGAGATATAAAGGAGAACGCACAATGACGATGCGCATAGGGCAGGGTTACGATTCGCACTCCTTTAAAGCCGGCGTGCCGCTGCGCATCGGCGGCCTGTCGTTGGACCACCCGGAAGGCCTGGCCGGCCACTCCGACGGCGACGTCTTGCTGCACGCGCTCACCGATGCCCTGCTGGGTGCGGTTGCCGCAGGCGATATCGGAACCTTCTTTCCGCCGAGTGATCCGCGCTGGAAAGATGCTGAGTCGTCCATCTTCCTGAATCTGGCTTTAGAAGAAATCCAGCATGCGGGCTATCGGATCGTGAACGTGGACGCGACGCTGATACTTGCCGCGCCGAAAATTTCGCCCATCGCCGGTGAAATGCGGGAGCGCCTGGCCATCCTGCTCGACGTGATGCCGAACGTAGTCAGCATCAAGGCAAAAACCCCCGAAGGCCTCGGCCTGGACCATACCGCGCAAGCCCATGCCATCGTGCTGTTGGAGCGCGTGGAGGACCCCTCGGAGCTGAAGTCGATGACCGCGGTGATCGAGTCGCAGAAGCAGCTTGAGGACGTGGTGCGGGATTTAGTGAACGAGGTGAGCCGCGGCGAGCAGGTGCGGCGGACTGTGGTGCCGGTGTTTGATACGGAAGATATTACGTAGAGATTATAGTGAGGCTGATTGTTTATTACTGAGCATTGGAATAATTAAGCGAGTTCTTAGCTGAGAGGCTGTCCAGAACATTTATGTGCTATTCATGCAGACGGCGATATACCTGCCGATCCCCGGTCAACATCAAACAGGCAAGAGCGGCAACTATTATCGCTATTGAACCATAAAAATGTTTATCCTTAATAACTCGCTTGAACTCAATCTTAGATTTCTCTTCTGAATAGCCAGCCAAGATATGCCTAAGTTCCTTAATTGTTGGCATCTTTCGGTCTTGTGTCCTATGAATGACTCTCTTTCTAAAACTCCGCCCGCAACTCAAACCGATCCGCTACAGACTCGACCATCGTCACCTGCCCATGCCCCGGATTGCTTTGCTTCCGCAGGCGCAGTAGCCCCAATTCCGCAAGCCGCTGCACGTCTCTCGTAACTGCCCGCCTGTTCCGACCTAATGCTTCCGCTAACGCGGTAACCGAGCGAGGCTCCTGGCGCGCGACTTCACACAAGCGCACCCTCTCGCGCGATAGACATTCTAATAGGTCACTTACGGTAGCGAAGCCGATACTCATCTCAGGCTCAACCGGCTCCCGAGCCGATATTCTTGCCGCGCGCGCTTTTTTGCGAGCCGCCATTTGCTCAAAGTTTTCGACTCGGATCACTAACTTCATGCCTTCTCCTTGAGCACTGCAACTTCGGCGATAAAGGTATCAAATATTTATTTATAGTTTCGGAAATCTACCTGATCTACAGAGCCCATCCAGTGACGCTCATGTACCTCATGCGCATTGTCATACCCCAGCACACGCCCATTATCTACT
This sequence comes from uncultured Acidobacteriaceae bacterium, assembly GCA_964235655.1. Lineage (GTDB taxonomy): Bacteria > Acidobacteriota > Terriglobia > Terriglobales > Acidobacteriaceae > EB88. The sequence continues at coordinate 83,876 of CAXSBB010000011.1, read as the reverse complement.
TGGCAAAGATGGTGGTGAATAAACGCCAGATTGTAGCGAACCACTTCTCCTGCCGCATTCATCCAGACCTCTTCCCGGAGCATGCCGGTGCTGCCGGAAACGCAACGGACTTGGTCGACGTCAATTGCTTTAACAAGTTTAGCTCTGCCACCCACATCAACAGGCTACCAGATATGACTCATTTTATCTCATCTGAAACTCCCTGAAGCCCACACCGGCAAGCCGCAGCCGATCAGCATGCAACACGGCGCGATACACTCGCGCCATGCATCCCCGCTCGCTCGCACTCCTATTGCTGCTCCCGCTCGCCGCCCACGCACAAACCAAAGCCGAGTGGGCTACTCCCACTGAGGCGAGTGCCTACCGCACCACGCCCGACTACGATGCCACCATGGTCTACCTGCGCCGCGTAGCAGCAGCAGCACCGGGGCAAGTGCGCATCGAGCCGTTCGGCACCACCGGCGAAGGCCGCGAGCTTGACCTCGTGATCGCCTCACGCGACGGTATATTTGACCCTGCGGCCCTGCACGCAGCCAAGCGGCCCATCGTGCTGGTGCAGAACACCATCCACGCAGGCGAAATGGATGGCAAGGACGCTTCCATGGCTCTGCTGCGCGACATGGTCATTACGAAGTCGCAGGCGAAGCTGCTCGACCGCGCCGTGTTCGTCTTCATCCCGATCTACAACGCCGACGGCTTTGCCGATCTGTCGCCCTACAACCGCATCAACCAGAACGGCCCGGAAGAAATGGGCTGGCGCGCCAACGGCACCAACCTGAACCTGAACCGCGACTACATGAAGGCGCAAACCCCCGAGACACGCGCATTCTGGAGCATGTTCGAGCGCTGGCTGCCCGACTTTTTCGTGGATGACCATGTCACCGACGGCGCAGACTTTCAGTACGATACAACCTTCACCATCGACGGAGGCCCGGACGTAAACCCCGGCATTGCGGCTTACGTACGCGATACAGTTACCCCGGAGCTGGTGCGTAAAGTGGATGATACCCCGGGCCATTTGGCCTCGCCCACCTACATCCAGCTGGTTGACGAAAACGATCCGGCTAAGGGTCTCGGCTACTTCCCAGACCCGCCGCGCTACTCCTGCGGCTCGATGATCCTTGAAAATCGCCCCGGCATGCTGGTTGAAATGCACATGCTCAAGGACTACCGAACGCGCGTGACCGGCAACTACGCAGTGCTGCGGGCGCTGCTGGAGCTGGTAAACCGTGACGCCGACAAGCTGCTCGCGTTGAACGCAGCTGCCGACGCGCAGGCCGCGAAGCTGGGCAAAAGCCTTGACCCGATGCCGCTCGCCCTTACCTGGAGCGGCGAGACCACGCCCTTCCCTTTCCATGGCTACGACTACACGCTTGGTAAAAGCCCGATCTCCGGCGGCCAAATGGTCACCTACTCTCATACACCGCGTACCTGGTCGCTGCCCTTCCAGACCGGTGTGCAAGTCACCGCGCAAACCGAGCCGCCCGCGGCTTACATCATCCCCGCGCAATGGAAGGATGTCATCGACGTGCTTGCCTCGCACGGCGTGGTACTGCAGCGGCTTACCGCCCCCTGGACGGGCACGGTAGAAAGCTACCAGTGCAGCGGCATGCAGTGGCAGCGCCCCCCGTTTGAGGGACGGCACCCGCTGTTCGCAGGCGAAGCAGGCCCCGGCCAGGGCGGCAAATTCGGCACCTGCACGGTTACAAATCGTAAGGAAAGCTACCCGGCCGGTTCGGCTGTTGTCGAGCTCAATCAACGGCTTAGTAAAGTGGCCGTCCAGTGGCTTGAGCCGGGCGCACCGGACTCCGCAATGGCATGGGGGTTCTTCGACCCGATCTTCGAGCAGAAGGAGTACGGCGAGCCTTATGTCGTCGAAAAGCTTGCGGCAAAAATGCTGGCAGTCGACCCGCTGCTTAAAGCCGAATTTGAGTCAAAATTACAGGACGATCCGAAGTTTGCCGCTAACCCCGAAGCGCGGCTCAACTTCTTTTACGACCGCTCACCGTATTTTGCGGCAAACCATGTGGGCGCATACCCAGTTGGCCGATTGAAGAGTGTGACGGGGCTGCCGCTTACCCCTGCAACTGCGGAAACGCGGTAATCCGCAGCTTGGCAGCCCCATACGGGATCAGCTCCAGCATCTGCTCCGGCACCGTGCTGGTCTGCAAACCCGCAGGCACTGCTTGCGCCACACCGTCCTCAGAACGCCAGCGGTCCAGGCGGCGGCCCGGCACCCGCAAACGTATCGGCGCACCTGCCGCTGAAAACGGCCTTGCGCCTATCGTCGTTTCCACGACTTCGATCTTCGGCGCGGAGCCTTCATCCGTCCGCAGGCCGTAGTTCCACGCTTCTTGCGGAAATACCTGCCAATCCGCCGTTAGCCCGCGATCCCGCAGCTTGACCCAGCTCTCACCGGGGTCGAGCGAAAACACCAGCGGCCCGCGCGACAACGCAAGCGACCGGTTATACCAGCGCGAAGCCGCTGGCACCATGGGCAGGTGCAGCTCAACCACGTCGCCCGGCTTCCAGGTGCGCTCCAGCCGCGCAAAGCTGCCTGGGCGCACACTCTCGCTTTCTACACCATTGACACGTACGCTTGCCCCCGCAGCCCAGGCCGGAATGCGCAGTTGCAGTGGAAACCGCATCGGCGCCTCCGGCGTTACCGTGATGCGGATCGTCTCGCGGAATGGGTAGTCGGTTTCCTCCCGCAGTTGGACCCGCTGACTGCCCACATGGGTATCGACCGTGCAGGGCGCGTATAGCGTCGCTACCAGGCCGTCCCCGGAAGCGCCGGCAGAGCGCATCCACAAGCTGCCTGTCAACTTCGGCCAGCCCTGGTGATAGTTCGCGGTGCAGCAGCCGAAGTTCGGTTCCAGTCCATACAGGTTCGACTCCGGACCATCAGTCGTCCAGGGCTTTGAGTTCAGCCCCACCTGCACCTGGTTGGGCTGCTGGTTATACTGGTGCGCCCACATATCGTCGGTAAAGGTGCCGGGCAGCGCGTTGTAAGCGATCTTCTCGACCCTATCGCCGATGGCAGCATCGCCGAACGCGGCGAGCGCCACTTGCATGGAAAATAGTGTCTCGACAACCGTGCACAGCTCCGTGCCCTGGCTCGGGTTCAAGCCGGCCAGGTGCTCATCGCACGAAAACATGCCGTTCGGCAGGCCATGGTACCTGTCAAGCGTCGCCACCTGCCGGTTGTAGTTTTCAAGCTCCGCCGGGTCGCCGTTGCGTAGGTAGCGCACCGCGGCTGTCTTGAGCGCCTGCCCGTTGTTCACGCCGTGTGTCTGCATGCCCTCAGGCTTGTTGCCCCCAGTGTCGGTGCTGTCGAGGTACGCGCGCGTGGTCACGCCGGTGTACTTGAAATCCCGGAAGCCCGCAACCCAGTCATAGCCTTGCTGCTGCAGGAGCGCAGCAAGCTCGGGCAGCTTTGGGTCGTTCGTTTGGCTATACAGCCACTCCACAATGAGCGCCTGATCCTGCCACCGATACTTGCCCCAATCGCGCAGGGGTCGCGCAGGCAGCGCCCCCAGCTGGTAGTGGAAGTAGCGTGTCAGCACCGGCAGCACCCTCGGGTCCCTGGTCGCCTCATAGAACTGCGCCAACACCTTGACCATAACCATGCGCGGCCACCAGTCGTCATTGCTCGCCGGGCCGATCATACCGCTCGGTGCCTGGTGATCAAGCGTCCAGTTCACCACGCGCGTGACTTTCGCCTTTAGCGCCGGGTCGTCGAGCTGCCAGGCCAGCGGCAGCAGCCCGTCCATATAGTAGGGGCCGCGCTCCCAGCTTTCGCCCGTGCCGCCCACCCAGCCGCTGTTCGGTCCCACATCCGGCCAGAACTCGTCCAAGTGCCCGCTCAGACCATCGGCCTGGATACGAAGCTGCCGCTGCAGCCACCCGGCAGGCTTAATCTCGCCCACCGGTAGCCGGGTGAAGGCTGCTTTACTTTTCTGAGCTGTTGCAGCCGGTTCTACAGCGAGCATCCCATGCAGTCCGGTCCTGTTTGCGGCCAGGGCGGCGCTCGCCATGGTTCCGGTTCCCAGCAAAAGCATCGTGCGTCGCGTTAAGGCTGCAGGCAGTTTCATCGGCATCTCCGGGGAAGAGCTTACAGTGACGGCGGAACAGTTGGGAATGGGGCGATGCACGTTTAAAGCCGCAGCGTCGTCATTCAAAAAAATGATGTCTTTGCACGTCCGGTCTCACCTCATTGAGATACGCAGTATGACTCTTGCGATACATTTTTGATACATGGAATTCAGGTTTACCCTGCGAAAGCCGGAACCAACCTGGGCAAGCATGAAGTGAGCTTTGAACTTGCGCAACAGGTGCTTCTTGACCCTGACGCAACCTTTTATAAAGATCAAGCTGTAGACGACAAGCAGCGCCGGCATGCTATCAACAGGATTTAAGGCGCTCTGCTTTCCTTTATTATCCAAAGGCCTTCGGTTATTGTTTACACATGGGTACGATTTGCATCGACGCTGTGTGGTTTCAAGCTTACGCGGACGACCACCTTCCCGCCCATGTCCATGGGTTCACCGGAGCAATCGAGGTCATCATTGATCTGCTTGACAATGGAACCACTGCCCTTTTAACCCGCAAGAGGAACATCATTCCCACAAACGCCAAAGCCGCCGATGTCCGTAAGATTCTTGAAACCGCAGCACAAAACTCCATCGCACTCAAAACCCTATGGGAGAAAACACCATGCAAAGCCCGAATAAGTCAGTAACCACTGATGCTGAAATCGATGCAGCCCTTAAAGCCGGCCGCCGCTTTGAGGAAGAGCACGGCCCGCATCCTTGGGTGACCCGGATCGAATACCTCGAAGCGCCTCGTATTCTCGTTTTCCAGCTCAGCAATACGCTTCGGCTCGCCATTCCGGTCGAGAATCTCCAGGGGTTGGAGAACGCGACGCCCGACGCGCTGCGCAACTATCGGTTGCTTGGCCCTGGCACAGGTATTAATTTCCCTGACGTAGACGCGGCGTTTCACATCGATCACCTGATTGAGGGCGTCTACGGCAGCCGCAAGTGGATGGCTCAGCTTGGCGCTCAGGGCGGTGCATCGAAATCCGACCGTAAGCAGGCCGCTGCGCGCGCCAACGGTGCCAAGGGTGGCCGCCCGCGCAAGGAGAAGGTGCTCGCATGAGCAATCAGGAAGCTACGAAATAAATTTGTGTTGCATGCTATTGAGGATGAAGACAGCGAGATTTACCGGCTGATTAAGCTCGGGAAGCGACTAAAAATGAAAGCGAAGATACGCAGATGGTCGTTAGAACGATAGAAGACCTCAAGCAACCTCTATCCCCCCAACTGCTAGCTGAGATTGAAGCACTTAAAGCCATGCCGAATCGTGAAATCGATACTTCAGACATTCCGGAGCTTCCTGCCGACTTCATGCGCCGCGCCAGACCCATCGCTGATGTATTCCCAAAGCTGGCCGCAGCTATGCAGGAGGTACGGGAGCATCGCGCACGTCAAGAAGCAAAGAACAAAGTAGCACTACCTGCAACTGTCGACGCACGTAGCATCCGCCTACGCCTGGGCTTGAGCCAGGAGCAGTTTGCCAGCCGCTTCGATCTGAGCGTAAATACGCTACGCCATTAGGAGTCCGGGCATCGTTCTCCTGAGCCATCCGCTCGCGCGTTGCTACTTGTGATTGCGCACAGCCCCGAGACCGTAACAGCCGCACTTCAGAACCTGCCGCCTGAGATTGCCTCGCCGTCACCCGCGAAGCGGGGGCGTCTTCGTAAGACAAAGCCTGCCGCATGAGCAAGCCAAGCAACAAATGTTCAGCGCAGGACTGACCATATTTACAATCATGTCATCCCTATAAGGCCTATTTACGGTACACCTTCAATAACTATAAGCAGGCTTATATGATCTTCGCCATTTCTACCTGCATTCCATCCATGCATATAAACACGAGCAAATAACCCACACTCCGGGCAAACCCAATCCAGATATGCAGGATTACCGTCTAAAACTCCACGAGCAACCTCATCAAATGAGGCTGCTGTTCCAGGTTCAAGATTTGTGCGATGAAGTCCGTAGAGAGCATGGTTGAAGTTGTTTTTTTAAAGCCAATCTGCTCGCTGCATTGAGGGCAGGTGTAATCCGTATAATTCGACAAGCTTGTACCGTCATTTAGTACTACATCGCTAAACTGAGTATTACTAAATCGTTCTGATGCGTTGACAAATATTATCTTCACAAATCTTGACTGCTCCTTTCATTGAAGATCGTGAACTGTAAAGCGATTCACCCGAAAATAGTTTAAGGCTGCAAGTTTGAGTTAGAAAAATTTAGGCTTCACCTTGCACACCCTCCCCAACTCTCCTAGCATCGAACCCAACCGCATATGCCAGAAACCACCCCCACCCCCCGCGTCCGCTTCGCCCCCTCCCCTACCGGCTACCTGCACGTAGGCGGTGCCCGCACCGCGCTGTTCAACTGGCTCTTCGCCCGGCATTTCGGCGGCACCCTCATCCTCCGCATTGAAGACACCGACTTCGGACGCTCCGCCGAGCCTTTCGTCGCGGGCATCCTCGACGGCCTGCAGTGGCTCGGGATGGACTGGGATGAAGGCCCCTTCTACCAATCGCAGCGCCTGCCTCTGTACCGCACCATGGCCGACAAGCTGCTCGCCACAGGTCACGCCTACTACGCCTTTGACACCAAGGAAGAGCTGGAAACCCGCCGCGCCGAGGCCGTTGCCGCAGGCCGCCCCCCCATGTACGACCGGCGCGACCGCTCGCTCGACCCAAAAACCGCCCGCGCCCGTATCGAAGCAGGCGAGCCCGCCGCCGTCCGCTTCGCCGTCCCTCAAACCGGTGCAACCGTCTTTGAAGACGCCGTCTTCGGCCAGGTTTCCTTCGCCAATAGCGAGCTTGAAGACTTCGTCCTGCTGCGTTCCGACGGCATCCCCACCTACCATCTCAGCGTGGTCGCCGACGACATCGACATGCGCCTCACCCACATCATCCGCGGGGCCGACCATCTTTCAAATACCCCCAAGCAGGTGCTGCAGTACCAAGCTTTAGGGGCGCCGCTGCCGGTCTTCGCGCATGTGCCGCTCATTCTGGGTCCGGATAAAACGCGCCTGTCAAAACGCCACGGAGCCACCAGCGTCATTTCTTACAAGGACCTCGGCATCGTTCCCGAGGCTTTCCGTAACTTCCTGGCCCTGCTGGGCTGGACCCCCGGTGCGGCCGGTCTCGACGAACACGGCAAAGCCCGGGAGCTATTCGGCTCCGCCGAGCTGACCCGCCTGTTCTCACTGGACGGCATTACCAAGTCCAACTCCGTCTTCGACAACGATAAGTTGGCCTGGTTCAACACTGAGTACATCCGCGCCTACCCGCCCGCGCAGCTATTGCCGCTGATTGAAGCCGAATGGGCTTCAGCCGGGCTCATCACTGAGCGCGACGCCCTGGGAGATCACGATAAACTGCTGGCAACCATCGCGCTGCTGCAAACCCGCGCCCGCTCCCTCAAGGACTTCGCAGGCTCTTTTCGCGCCTATTTCTTCAATCAATTCGACTTCGACCCGGCAGCCGTAACCAAGTTCCTCAGCCCGGCGACCGGCATCCTGCTGGCTGAGTTGGGCTCACGCCTGAATGAAGCACCGGAATTCACGGAAGCCTCCACAGAAACCACCCTGCGCGCTTTTGCCGAAGAACGCGGCATCAAGGCCGGCATACTCATCAACGGCGCGCGTGTGGCTCTCACCGGGCAAGGCGTGGCACCCAGTTTGTTCGCGGTCATGGCCGCGCTGGGCCGCGAGCGAGTCGCGCAACGTCTGCTGGCTGCTCCATCCATCCCGGTGCCGGAAGCGGCGGTTTAGCGCGTCACAAAGTCTATCAAAACGGGCGTGTTCTTCGGCGGAAAGCACGTGTTTGCATCGCAGGCCTGGTAGTGCAGGGCTGCATTCAGCATCTGCTCACCGGGCTTTGCAACCAGGATGCGGGCCTGCAGCACCACTTCACCCGTGTACACGTTCAGCTTCTCTTTAGGAAATGCCGCTGAGGCAAACTCCACACCGGGCGGGAAGGTTACAGCCTGTACATCCATGCCGAGCGGCTCGGCAACAACCAGCTCTGTGGGGATGAAGCTCTTGTCAGAAGGCCTATGCGAGTTGATATGCAAGCCGTCGCGGATGCGGAAGTGGAGCTCCACAACCTGTGGTTTGCCATGGCGCAGCTCAACCTGCGCCGGAGCTTCATAGAGCACCGGGTTTTTCACCGGGTCCGGCTGGTCCGCCTGCCACGGTAGCTGCTGTGCAGCTAGGGCAGCGCCGGCAAGCAAGGCAACCAAGGGTAGCAAACTAAACGCCACTGCCGATTGCCTTTCGGATATTCGCTTCAGCGTCGGCCTTGGACACAGCGCCCGTAATGACAGCAACGATCTTGCCCGAGCGGTCCACGTAGAACGACTGCGGCAACTCATCCACACCGCCGTACTTGCCTGACAGCGCATCGCCGCCCAACAATACCGGGTAGTTGATGTGCAGGTGCTGGGCGGTAGCTACAATAGCCGCCTTTTGCGTCACGGCTCTGGCCTGCGCGGTGTCAATCTGGTCGGATGAGACGCCGAGAATCTCAAAGCCCTGCGGCGCGTACTGGGTTCGCAGCGAGGTAAGCCATGGAATCTCAAACTTGCACGGTCCACACCAGGTCGCCCAGAAATTGATGAGTACAGGCCGTCCCTTGTAGCTGGCGAGTGAAACTTTTTTGCCGTTCGTGTCGGTCAGCTCAAAATCAGGTGCCTGCTTGCCGAGCAAGGGGCTGGGCGGCCCGGTTTCTGCGGGGCCCGCCGGAGCTGCTGCCTCTGGAGCAAGCGAAAGCTGCTGCCCCTGCGCTGCTGCTGCCGCCTTTTGCGCCTGCCGGGTACGGTAATTAGTAACGCCCGACAGCACGATAAGTCCGAGCGCTGCGACAACAATGACAAGGACCAGGATTTTACGTGCCAAGTCGGCTCCTTTTACGATCCTTTCAAGTCTAGTGGATCGGGTGCTGCGCGTGTTTTCCCGCAGTTAGGACGTCGGGTACCGATATGCGATTACAGGGCGGGATCGCCTGGCAAAGTTGCGTCCCTGCCCGGCGGGTGCTCTCATAAGAGCGGCATGGAACCCAACACACCACCGGAACTGGTTCGCACCCAGGCAAGAGCGCTTGAGGCACTCGCCGCGCGGCTTGAAGGTGTCATGGCCGGACCCTTCGAGCGTGCTGTGGAGCTGCTGCTGGCATGCGGACAATCCCGCGGGCGCGTGGTCGTCACCGGCATGGGCAAAAGCGGCATCATCGCGCAAAAGATTGCGGCGACGCTGTCCTCTACCGGCTCGCCCGCCCTGTTCCTGCACCCGGCTGAGGCGGTTCACGGCGATATCGGCATGCTCGCTCCCGGCGATGTCGTGGTCGCCCTCTCGGCCAGCGGAGAGACTGAAGAACTTCTCCGCCTGCTCGCCACCATCAAGCGCGTGGGCGACGCGCTGATTACCTTCTGCTGCGATTTGAGTTCGACCCTGGCGCGGGCTAGTGATGTGGCGCTGGATTGCTCAGTGACCATGCCTACACTAAACGGGACCAGCAATGCCTGCGAGCTGGCCCCCGCAGCCTCCACCACCACCATGCTGGCACTGGGCGACGCGCTGGCCATGGCGGTTTCGCTGCGCAAGGGCTTCAAGGCGGAAGACTTTGCACGACTGCACCCGGGCGGACGCCTGGGCAGGCAGCTGGCCCCGGTACGCGAACTGATGCACACCGGCGAGCGCATCCCAATGGTGCGGCTCAGCACACCGATGGGCGAGGTGATGGACGAGATGACCCGTAAAAGCCTCGGCATGACGGTAGTGCTCGATGAAACTGGAAAGCTTGCCGGCGTCATCAGCGACGGCGATCTACGGCGACTGCTTCTTGCTGAGGGTGCCGCCGCCCTGCCACGAACGGCAGGCGAAGTCATGCACCGTGACCCGCACACCATCGCCCCGGACGAGCTAGCAGCCCGCGCCCTGGCGCAGATGGAGGCACACCGGATTACGTCGCTGGTGGTCGTGGATGAAAGCAGTCATATTGAAGGGGTGCTACACCTGCATGCGTTGTGGGGCTTGGGACTGGTGTAAGCTCTGCACTGAAATAAGACATTGCTCACCTCTACCCGCGTGGCATACTTTCGAGTCAAGGACTCATCCTGAAGCTGCTACCTTTCATTTTCGCCCTATTTTGGCTACTGCTTCCGTCTCATGTAGACGCCCAGGAATACTCTGTCCGTGCCGTTGAGCGATATACAAATAAGCCGATCCCGGGAGTGTATATTTCCTTGCGGTATGACTGTGTAACATCGGGTTTGCCGGCAGACTGGCGACATTTCAATATCAAGTGCAAATTTATCGTCCGTAAAACTGGGCACGATGGAACCGCATACTTCCCCGAAGCCGGAACAGTGAAAAACATCGACGATATCTTTGCCTCCTCTATCCCCTGGGCCGAGATCTGCTGTGACATATCGAAACCAGTTATCCCCGGAATGGGCACGATCACCTTTCAGCGGCGGTCCATCGGCGAAATGCTTCACTATATGTTCATCGGAGACTGAGCCGACATGAAGCGCTCTGAAGCACATCTGCCTGAAAAAACAAAAAACGAGCTCGACAAGCCGGACCTGTCCGCTGTCGATTTTGTCAAGTACCGGCCCGAGCTCCGGCCTGAGTTCTTCAATTTCCCGAGAACGAGCTTACGCTCTGGAGTGGAAAGGTGATTCTTTCTCAATTGCCTTCCTGCCACAAATAGACTAACCTAGTCCAGTAGATAGGTAACTCATGCAATATTCAGTCCACGAAGCCAAAACCCACTTCTCAAAACTCCTCGCGGCAGTCGCGCAGGGTGAAGAAGTCATCATCACATCAGGCCGCTCGAAAAAGCGGATCGCTAAGCTATCGCGTCTTGAAGAGCCTCGAAAGAGCCCTTTCGGTTTCGCGAAAGATCTTCTTCCCAACCCGCTTCCCCCTGAATTCTGGGATCCTTTGCCCGAGGAGGAACTGCGTTTGTGGAACGGGGAAAGTGATTGAGGTATCTACTCGATACGCATGCTCTTATCTGGATAGCACGCGAAGAGAAAGACAGGTTTTCCGATCGGATTGTCTCTATTCTTCTTGCAAACCCTGCTTCGGTCTACGTATCTGCGGCAACGGCCTGGGAAGTAGCTACTAAAAGCAGGATCGGTAAATTACCAGGTATAAAAGTTTTCCTCGAAGAATTCGAGGCGCGTCTCCAAGTTGCCGGTTTTAGTCCACTTAGTATGAGCATTCGCCACAGCCTGCTGGCCGGCAAACTAGAAGGATTACATAAAGACCCATTCGATCGCTTTATCGCAGCACAGGCTCTGCTTGAGGATCTTATCCTCATCAGCAATGATCGCGAGATGGATGCTTTTAAGGTCCAACGTATTTGGTAACGAAGCTGCCATGTTGAAACGCAGAGCCGTTCTGACCTGCTACTGTTTGTGTTTTGCACAGGGCATCATCGCGCATATTCTGGACGTCGCGAGACGAGGCTGGCCCTTCTATTACTACTTAGGCCCTTTATTCATCCGTATTTTCTGGACTGCCCTCATCCTGCTCGACCCGGTAGTCATCCTCCTACTGCTTCGGTATCGCCGAGCCGGTCTCGTCCTTGCAGCCGCTGTCATGCTGCTTGACGTAGCCGCTAATAGTTACGCAGCATTCGCTCTCCATGACAATGGATTTGCGCTTGCCTTGCCTCTCCAGTGCGCCTTCCTGGGCTACATCCTCGGCTCGCTCCCTTTTCTATGGCCGACGCGCCGTTTACAGTGAAGTCTGCAATCGCATTCTGAAAGGCACCACCCCATGCATCGCTGGTCCAAACTCTTCATCCCCACCCTGCGCGAAGCCCCATCCGACGCCGAGGTTGCCAGCCACAAGTTCCTGCTGCGCGCGGGCTATGTTCGTCAGCTGGGCGCGGGCATCTACTCCTACCTGTTTCTCGGCCAGCGGTCCATCAACAAGATCACCGCCATCGTCCGTGAGGAAATGGATAAGATCGCGCAGGAATTCCTGCTGCCTGCCCTGCTTCCCGCAGAGTTGTGGCAGCAGTCCGGTCGCTGGACCACCATGGGTCAGAACATGTTCCGCCTCCAGGACCGCAAAGGTGCCGACCTGTGCCTGGGCATGACGCATGAAGAAATCATGACCTCGATCGCTCGCAGCGAGCTGCGCAGCTACAAGCAGCTGCCGCAAATCTGGTACCAGATTCAAACCAAGTTCCGCGATGAGCCCCGACCCAAGTCGGGCCTGCTGCGCGTGCGGCAATTTCTAATGAAAGACTCGTATTCATTCGACATCGACGAAGCCGGTCTCGACAAAAGCTATGACCTGCACGACGCGGCGTATCGCGCCATCTTTACTCGCTGCGGACTCGAATTTGTCGCCGTGGAAGCAGATTCAGGTGCCATGGGCGGTTCTCAATCGCAGGAGTTCATGGTCTACACCGATGCAGGGGAAGACCTGATCGCAAGCAACGCCGAGACCGGCTATGCCGCAAACATTGAGAAAGCGACCTCGCGGCTCGCACCTGTTGAAGACCTCGCACCCACAGGCGACGGCATGCCGGAGCTGGTGCACACCCCAGGCAAAGCCGCCATTGCCGACGTCGCGGAGTTTTTCGGCATCCTGCCCGCGCAGGATATCAAGTGCGTCGCCTACATGGCCGAGGTCCGCGATACCTCTCAAAAATCGGCAGGTAAATCCACTTGGCAGCCGGTCGCGGCGTTCCTGCGCGGCGACCATACTGTGAACGAAACGAAGTTACTGGCCGCAGTCAGCGCCGTGGAACTGCGCACCATGAACGGCGATGAGCTTACGCAGTGGCTGGGCGGCCCGGCAGGCTACCTGGGTCCGGTCGGCCTTGCGCCGGCAAAAAAGCCGCATGACGGCGCACTTACCGTAGTTGCCGATGCAGCCCTCCAAGGCCGCAGCAACCTCGTTGCAGGTGCTAACAAGCTTGACCACCATTACCGCAACGTCACTCCCGAGCGCGACTTTACCTGGACCGTACTCACCGACATCCGCAACGCCGTTGAAGGCGAAGACGCCCCGAACGCACCCGAAGGCACCCGCGCCCCGCTGCGCATCGGCAAGGCGGTAGAAATCGGCCACATCTTCAAGCTGGGCTACCGCTACGCGGAAGCATTAGGCGCCAAAGTACTCGACCGCAACGGCCGCGAGACCACCCCGATCATGGGCTCCTACGGCATCGGCATCGAGCGCATCCTGACCGCAGCCATTGAACAGGCCGCCGCTCTCTCAGAAGAACGAATTGCCCTGCCGCGCAGCATCGCGCCTTTTGAAGTCGTCGTAACCATCACCAACGTGCGCGAAGCAGAGCTGCTCGCCGCAGGCGAGCGTCTGGCTGCGGAACTCGAAGCAGCAGGCCTTGACGTGCTGCTCGATGACCGCGACGAGCGCGCCGGGGTAAAGTTCAAGGATGCGGACTTGGTCGGCATTCCCCTGCGCGTGAACGTCGGCAAAAAGACCGCCGAAGGCCTGGTTGAGCTGGTAGACAGGCTTGCAGGCACCGTAACCGATTTCCCTATCAGCGAACTGGCCGCGCATCTCGCGGCACGCTAGCGGCATATCAGCAAAACCAGATGACAAAGGCAGACAGGTTCTGCTCGAATTGTCACAGAAAAAGGTGGTCAGCTTGGCGATCCGAATTGCCGTTCCCCGTCCTCTCGCGAAGCGCACTACGCCGCGCCGTATCCTGCTTATCGCACTGGTGGCGATTGCCATGGTTGCAGTTACCGGCCTTGCGATATTCGGCTTCTACTATCACAAATACGGTGTCATCGTAGACCAGCGTTTAGAGAAGCCCCTGTTCGCCAACACCGCGCAAATCTATGCCGCGGCGCGCCAGGTGCGCACCGGGCAAAAGTTGAGCGTAGCCGCTGTGGCACAGCAGCTGCGCGCCGCCGGTTACTCTGATAGCAGCGGCGGCCGCTCCTCATCCATGGGCACCTTTTCCCTCAACGAAGGGAGCATCACCATCCACCCCGGCGCACAAAGCTTTCACGCGCCTGAGTCCGCAACCATCACCTTCGACACCAACGGCCCAGGCGGTGCAAACCGGGTGCAACAGATTACCGCTGAGGGCGGCGACCAGCTGGCCTCCTACGCACTGGAACCGCTGCTCATTACCGGCCTTTCCGACGCAAGCCGCACCAAGCGCCACCTCATCACCTATGACGAGCTGCCCAAATACCTGGTGCCTGCCGTGACCTCGATTGAAGACCGCCGCTTCTTTTCGCACGGCGGTGTCGACTACATCCGCATGGTCGGCGCGCTGCGTAACGACCTTTTTCATCGCCATGGCTACTCCGAGGGCGGGTCTACTCTAACCATGCAACTGGCGCGAGGATTTTTCCTCACACCGGTCAAGCACATCAAGCGCAAAGTGCTTGAGATTATGATCACGTGGCACTTGGAAAGCCACTTCAACAAGCAGCAGATCTTTGAGCTGTACGCCAACCAGATTCCGCTGGGCCAGGCAGGCTCGTTCGCCATCAACGGCTTCGGCGAAGCAGCGCAGGTGTACTTCGGCAAGGATGTTTCAAAGCTTGACCTGCCGGAGTGCGCCCTGCTGGCCGGCATGATTCAGAGCCCCAGCCGCCTGAACCCGCTGCGTCACCCCGTGCGCTCCGTCGAGCGCCGCAACCTGGTACTTGACCAGATGCTTGAAACCGGTGAGATCACCAAGGAGCAAGCCGAGCAAGCCAAGGCCACGCCGCTTAAGCTCGCCCCCCAAAGCGTGCAACAAGATCAGGGACCATTCTTCGTTGACCTGGTGCGCGATCAGGTAGCGGCCAAGCTAGGTGACGCCAACTGGAACCAGCAGGGGCTGCGCATTTACACCTCCCTGGACCCGCAGCTGCAAGCCGCCGCCAGCATTGCGGTCGAGCAGGGCATGCAGCGCGTGGATGCGCTTGTAGACAAGCGACATAGCAAACAGGCTGACAGCGGTGAGCCGCCGGTCTACCCGCAGGTGGCGCTTGTAGCGCTTGACCCGCACACCGGCCAGGTGCTGGCGCTGGTAGGGGGCCGCAATTACGGCCAGTCGCAACTGAACCATGCTGTCTCGCATCGGCCCACTGCTTCGACATTCAAGCCGTTTGTCTATGCCGCCGCCTTCAACTCCTCGCTTGCCGGTGCGCAGCTCACTACGCCCAATGGCGTATCCGCCGTTTTTACCCCGGCAATGGTGCTTCCCAACCAGCTTCAGGATTTCGAGTTTGCCGGGGGTACCTACTCTCCGCGCAACTTCCACCGCAACTCGCTCGATGAGCTCACCGCCCAAGCTGCGCTTAAAGATTCCGCCAATAACGCTACTGTCGCTCTGGGCCAAATGGTCGGCTTCAGCAACGTAGCTGCACTTGCCCGTGATGCAGGCCTTGCAAGCACCCGCGCTACACCTGCTGTTGCCCTCGGCTCCTATGACGCCACCCCGCTCGAGTTGGCTGGCGCTTACACTGTTTTCGCCAACAACGGCAACGCCGTTAAGCCCTCACTGCTTGCTTCCATCCGCACCGCCAACGGCGATCCGTTGCAGGATTTCTCCACCCAGACCCACCCCGTTCTCGATCCTCGCGTCGCCTATCTCACCACCAACATGATGGAAGCCGTGATTAATTCAGGCACCGGCTCCATCATCCGTTCCATGGGCTTCAATGCGCCCGCCGCAGGCAAGACCGGCACCGAGCGCGATGCCTGGTTCGCTGGCTACACCTCCAACCTTCTCTGTGTCATCTGGATTGGTAACGACGACTTTTCCGACGTTAAGCTCACCGGCACCGTCGGTGCTGCTCCCATCTGGGCTGACTTTATGAAACGTGCAGTAGCCCTGCCGCAATACAGCGACGCGCGCCCATTTGCCATGCCCAACGGTGTTTCCCTCATCAAGCTGGATAAAACCACTAACCTGCTCGCAGACGACAGCTGCCCCGATGATTACAGCGCGGCCTTTCTCGACGGCACCGCACCGGTAAGCACCTGCGATCAGCAGAGCAATGACCAGCGCAATGTATTTCAAAAGTTGTTCGGGATCGGCAGTAACCAGCCCCACGCCACGCAGGGTCAGCCTCAATCCAGCTTTGCACCGCCGGTACCGCAGGCGCAGCAGCGGCAACAGCAGAGCTCGGCACCTCCGGCACCGGATGCACCTGCGCAGGCTTCCACACAGGCACAGCAGCCTGCACAGGAGAAGGAAAAGAAACCGGGCTTTTTCGGACGTTTGTTCGGGCACAAGCCCAAGGGAGACGAGCCGCCCCAATAGCAAACGCGTTAGCAGCCCACGCGCTTGCGCCCGCTCGTCACTGCCCACCCTGCAACCGCCGCATCCCCCGGCTGGCACTGCGGGCACCAGTAGGTTGAGCGTGCATCCGGTCCCTGCTTGCGCATCAGGATTGCTGTGCCGCAGCGACGGCACGGCTGCCCCTGTCGCCCATACACCCACAGCCGCCCGCCTTCGCTTGATGAGCGCGTAGTACGTCGCGCGCCGGTGTAGATCAGGGTTGTATCGTCAGTGTTCTCCTGCACATTCTCACCGATCAGCTTGCGCGATTGGTACAGCAGGTCATCCACTTCCGCCGGGGTCAGCGAAGCTACCTTGCGGAACGGATGTACCGCGCACAAAAAACAGACCTCTACCTTGTATACGTTTCCAAGCCCGGCAAGAACCTGCTGGTTCAGCAGCACGCTTGCAATCTCTTCTTCAGGCCGCGCCAGCACCCGCGCGCGCGCCTCTGCTTCGTCATAGTCGGCGCGCAGCAAATCCGGTCCAAGTTTGGGAATCATGCTGTGCCGCTCCAGTGTGCGCGCTGTGTAAAACTTTGCAATCGGCACGTTGAACGCGACCGTTTCAAAACCTTCTACATGGATGACACAGCGCATCATGCGGCGAGGCACGCGCCATCGCTCACCCGTGCGATAGATATGCCAGGACCCGCTCATCAGCATATGCGTGACAAGAATCAGGTCACCTGAAAAGTGAATCAGCAGCCACTTGCCGATAGCTTCGACATTTTCGACCGTGCGACCGCTCACCGGCGTGTTGTCGTTCACACTCGCAAGCGGCGCAAGCGCGGTCTCAAACTGCGTGACTACCTTGCCGGTAAGCGCCCGGCCCAGCGCCCGGGCTGAGCGAAAAATTGTGTCCCCTTCAGGCATACAGTCTCCCCCTGTAACCGTTCATTGCACATATACGCCTTTGCAAATATATGTAACTACACATATACGCCTTTGCTTATATGTGCCATCGCACATGTACCTCTAACGTGTTTCCGAACCCGTTGTCATCCTGAGCAAAGCGCAGCGAAGTCGAAGGACCTGCTTTCCCCTCATTCCGCTCATTACATATATCCGCTCAAAACACTTCCCAAACCGGTGTCATCCTGAGCGAAGTCGAAGGACCTGCTTTCCCCCGCACTTTGCACGACACTCACAACCGCTTACTGCACATTGGATGAAGCCTGCCCTCTGCCGCCGCTTGCAAGCGAAGGCAAAATCCGCCGCACATTAAAGCCCATCGGAGCCGCCTGGAAGCCTGCATCCTGCAAAATACGCGCCATCCAGTGCAGGTGCGTGGGCTGCCCGTTAATGGTAGCCAGCAGCAGCCCACCGCGTTGCTGCGCCTCCTGCCCTGCGGCAAAGCCCGCGCGCATTTCCTCCTGTGTGCTCATCGCCAAATACACCGCGAGCTCTCGCGCCACGCGCGAACGATCCGGCTCTTCCTGGGGCAGAAAGAACTGCGCATGCGGGTTGCCGCGCCGCATGTACGCCACCAGCTCGCCATTACGCAGGATTACGCTTGCGCCCGTGCTGCGCGTTAACGTGCGCACGGCACTTGCATCCTGCTCACCTGTTTCTTCAACAGCAGGCCACCGCAGGATAGACCCATACGGGTTTGCCGGGTCTGTAACCGCCAGGGTTACCATTTCCGCAGGCTCGGGGGCCGCCCCGGATCGCAGGGAACGTAATAAGTCCACCGCCGCAGGCAATGCGAACTGCGTTGCACCCAGCCCCGCCACAAAGTAGCCGCGGCGAATCTTGCCGCTCTCTTCCATCGCCTTTAGTACGTCGTACACAGCGCTGAAGCCCCCCGGCACATTCTCGCTGCCTACCGATTCCCTCGTCAGCACGCCATATCGGTTCAGCAATTGCTGCGTAATGGCGTGGCTCCACTCGGTCTGGCTTGCCAGTGCCTCACCGGCGGGCAGCAGCGTCCAGCGGCCCTGTGCGCTTGGCGGCGTCGTTCGGCGCGAGCGAAACTTGGTTGGAGCATTGTGCGTGCGCTTTGCATTGCGTGCCGCGCTTGCCGGTTTCTGCACATACGCTCGCAACGCGTGGAATGTGTCATTCGTCACAATGCCGCGCCACACCAGCGACCACAGCGCATCGAGCGTCTCGCCCGGGTAGCCGCCGCCGACTGCATCATGCAGCTGCGCAAAGAACACAGCCCCACCGCGACTAAGCTGCGCTACCAGCTGCCCCTCGCGCTCCGACAACGGCTCAGCGTCTACTGCGACAGGCCCGCGCAATGCAGGCAGCATGTCCGAAAGATAAAGCGCAACGCGGCCGTCATGTTCACCCAGCGCATCGAGCCCGCACCATGTCACCTCACCCGCCGCGATCAGCGTGTCGAGATCGCCGGGGATGTACCGCACCATGCGCGAAGGCAGTATCGAACTCTCCAGCAGTGATGCGATCAGCGGTGCGCCCTGCAACTGCTCCACTGTATCGAGCAGCGCATCAAGGCCGCGACGCTTTTGCAGAACACCCTGCCAATGCGTGCCCAGCCGTGCCAGCATGTGCTGCTCCACCGGCTCCACTTCCTTGCGCAGCCGCGCCAACGACTTGCGCCGGATCAGCCGCAGCACTTCTGCGTCACACCACTCGCGGTGCACGCCGCCGGGGCGAAAGCCGCCCTCCACCACGCGGCCATCGAGCAACAACTGGCGCAGCGCGGCGTCTACCAGCTCCGCATCCAGACCGAACCGCGCCTGCGCCTCACCCAGCGTGAACGGGCCATGGGTGCGAGCGTAGCGGCGTACCAGTTCGAGCACCGGGGTCACAACAGTTTGCAGCAGCGCCGTCGGCAAGCCCGGCGGCAGCGGCACTCCCAATGCATCGCGGTAGCGCGCCGCGTCTTCCACAGCAAGCAGGCGCTTTTCACCGGCGATCTTCACTTCAAGCACACGGCGCGAGCGCAGCAGCCTGTCGAGACTTTCAAAAACCTCAGCTGAAACAGTCCGACGGCGCAGCTCCTCGCGCGACAAATCGCCAAGCCGCAGCAGCATGTCGTGCATCGCATCCATGGACCGCGCCGCACTGATCTCGCCAAGCGATTGCAACTGCTCCTCAACTTCAGCGATCGCTTCCGGATCGAGCAGCTCACGCAGGTCGGCATCGCCCATCAGCTCGCGTAACTGCTCCTGGTCAATCGATAACGCCTGCGCGCGACGCTCGGCCAGCGGCGCATCGCCGTCATAGATGTAGTTGGCCACATAGGAAAACAACAGCGACGCCGCGAACGGTGACGGTGTCCGCGTGTCCGCGATATGCACGCGAATCTGCCGCTTCTCGACGGCTCTTAGTGTCTCCAAGAAAGCAGGCATGTCGAACACATCGCGCATGCACTCGCGGTACGCCTCAAGCAGCATGGGAAACGACGCATACCGCGATGCGACAGAGAGCAAGTCATAGGCGCGTTTGCGCTGCTGCCATAAGGGTGTGCGCCCGGCGGCACGGCGGCGCGGCAATAGCAACGCCCGCGCCGCGCTCTCACGGAACTTCGCCGCAAAGAGCGCCGTCGCACCCAGCTGCCGCAAGACGTGCCCGGTCGCCTCTTCCGCATCCAGCAGCAACATGTCCGCATCGGGTGCCGAGTCCGACTCAGGGAAGCGCAGCACAAAGCCGTCATCGGCCCACATCACTTCTACATCCGGGCCGCCGCTCGCACGGATGCGCCCCGTTACCGCCATTGCCCACGGCGCATGCACCCGCGAGCCGAACGGCGTCAGCACACATACTCGCCAGTCGCCCAGCTCATCGCGCACTCGCTCGATCACGATGGTGCGGTCATCGGGCACCGTGGTGGTTGCGATTTCCTGGTCAGCCAGGTAACGCAGCAGGTTTTCAGCAGCTTTCTCGTCCAGATCGTGCTCGCGTACCAGCCGCGTCAGCGCCACATTGTGCGGCAGCGCGCGCAGTTCGCGTGTCAGCACACCGATGCGCCGCCCAAACTCCAGCGGCCGCCCTGCGTTGTCGCCGTGCCAGAACGGCATCTTGCCCGGCTCGCCCGGCGCGGGCGACACCAGCACTTTGTCGTGCGTAATCTCGTCAATACGCCACGTACTCGCGCCCAGGATGAACGTGTCGCCGTTTCGCGACTCGAACACCATTTCTTCATCAAGCTCGCCCACGCGGATCGGCTTCTTCTCAGAGCCCGACAGAAACACGCCGTATAGCCCGCGATCCGGGATCGTACCCCCGTTCAAAATTGCGAGCCCCTTGGCACCCTGCCGGGGCGTCACCATGCCCGTCAGCCGGTCCCAGGTCACACGCGGGCGCAGCTCCGCAAACTCGTCTGACGGGTAGCGCCCCGCAAGCAGATCAAGCACGCCTTCAAACGCCCCGCGCGACAACTCCGCGTAGGGAGCCGACGCACGCACCATCGCGTACAACGCTTCCACGGCAATGCCCGGCGAACGGTCTTCGTCAAACTCCGCCTTCAGCTTTTTCGTGCGCTTTGAGTCTTCGTCTGAGCGCAAAGCCAGCACCGGCGGCTGCGCTACGATCGCCACCATCTGCTGCGCCAGCACATCGAGCGGGTTACGCAGAAAGCGCGTCGACTCCACCTGCCCCTCGTGCATGGCGCGCGTTACCGCAGCGCATGCCAGCAGGTCCGCGCGGTACTTCGGAAAAATAATCCCTTCACTCGCCGCGCCCACGGAATGGCCCGCGCGCCCGATGCGCTGCATCCCGGAAGCAACCGAAGGCGGCGCTTCAATCTGAATGACTAAATCGACCGCGCCCATGTCGATACCCAGCTCCAGCGAAGACGTTGCGACCAACGCCTTGATCTTGCCCGCCTTCAGCAGCTCTTCAATCTCGGACCGCTGCGGCGCGGCGAGGGACCCATGGTGCGCCCGCGCGATATTCTCTTCAGCAAGCTCGTTCAAAGCCCCGGCAAGCCGCTCGGCAACGCGGCGGCTATTTACAAAAATCAGCGTCGAGGTGCGCTCGCGCACAATCTCAAGCAGCCGCGGATGGATCGCCGCCCAGATCGACGTGCGCTTCGGTCCCTGCGAGGCCGCACCGCTCGGCAGGTCTTGCATTTCGCCGAGCCGCGCCATGTCCTCCACGGGCACTTCAATCTTCAGCAGCAGGCGCTTCGGCTCAATCGCATTCAGGATCGTCACAGGCCGGTAGCGCGCCGCTGTATCGGCAACGGCCGCTGTCTCGGCTACAGTCGGCGCGAGATTGTCCGCGACGGGCTCGGCTTCGCTGGTCCACTCGCGTTCGCTTTCCTCGCGCAGCTCTTCAGCCGCTGCGGCGGGCAGCAGGTCGGGCATGGCTCCAGGCATCACCCCGGCTGAACGCGGGAGCGCCCCAGCCAGAAAGTGCGCTACCTCCTCCAAAGGCCGCTGGGTTGCCGACAACCCGATGCGCTGCAAGGGCTTCTCCGTAATCGTCTCAAGCCGTTCCAGGGTCAGCGCCAAGTGCGCGCCGCGCTTGGTAGGGACCAGCGCATGAATCTCGTCGAGGATTACCGTCTCGACCGTCTTGAGCGATGCCGCTGAGTCGGACGTCATCAGCAAGTACAGGGACTCGGGCGTCGTAATCAGGATTTCGCCCGGGTCTCTGCGAAACCGCGCACGATCCTTCTGGGAGGTGTCTCCGGTACGCACCGCAATTTCCGGGGTGTGGAACGGGATGCCGCGCTGCCGGGCCATGTTCGCAATGCCTGCGAGCGGCGAACGCAGGTTGCGCTCTACGTCGACCGCAAGTGCTTTGAGCGGGCTGATATAGACCACCTTGCAGCCGCCGCTCTGCCTTGGCGCGCGCTTGGCCGGCTTTGCAGAAGGCGCAGCGGCAGGCACAACCGGTGCATGCAGCATCAGCCTGTCCAGGCACCATAAAAAGGCAGTCAGTGTTTTACCTGTCCCGGTCGGTGCCAGGATCAGTGTGCTGTCACCGTTCGCAATGGCAGGCCAGCCCAGCCGCTGCGGCGCGGTAGGCCGCTCAAACACGGCACGAAACCAGTCCGCCGTCACAGGGTGGAACAGCGCAAGCGCGCGATCAGCTTCCTCTTGCACCGATACCGGCGCAGCGGTGACGGGCTCCTCAGCCTGGACCAAAGCTTTTTTCATAGCTGCTATTGCCCTTCAAAGCACCGGTTGTCACACGTTTTCAAACGAGCAGCAACAGTATCAAAAAGCACTACGCTGCTTTTCCAGTGTAGTCCGCTTCCGGGTTCACTTCCCCGATTCACTTTGAGGGTCCGGGATGCCGGATAACGGCCTGAGCTCCGTATGTTTGTAAAGAAGTAATTGCGCCAGGATGGACTCGGGCGGCACAGGGATTTTTGGTGGGTTTAGCAGGATTTAAACTTACAAATTCCGCAGCTTTATCGAGTAAGCCGAGGAACCTTATAGAAATAGTGCAGGCTATCTGCGGGCCAACGGGCGATGCGGACGCCTTACTGCAAGCCTTCCTTTTGCTTAACATAAAGCTAGGCATAGCCCACGTATTTGCAGGGTTACAGCTTATCAAAGGCGTTTCGGTATTCGCGATCCGTCATTCCGGCAAAACGTACCAGAGAGTGCAAGGTTCCCCTTTTCACTTCATCGTGATTTGGAATTGAGAGGGTGACTCCGGCGACACCCGGCTTTGACATGGTAATGTGGCTAGCGTCTCTCCTAAGAATCCATCCAAGCGACTCGAAAACTTTCTGGTGTTTCTTTCCACTTGCCAATGGCAAATCTGACTGACCCATGCTCAGGCGTACTCTAATTCAGTCTCCGCAGTTACATGCAGTCTAGACCGCGAAACGACGTTTTCGCTATCGGGAGGGGTGCTCTCGGACCCGGAATGCATTGAATCTTCAAGGACTACATCCATGCAAAGCTTGATAGCTTCCATGATGTTTACACGAGCCTCGTCGTATGTAGCGCCTTGTGAAATGCAGCCCGGTAGTTCCGGGCACTCGGCAACGAAGTACGTTTCTTCGTCTTCTCTGAATTCGCGAAATATGACATTGAGCGTCATGCTTCCTCCTTTAATGAGGTGTGCGCCAGTTTATAACCTTCTTGTTGGACGCTCAGAGTACTGCTTGGACTCGCCTATAGCAACCCTGATATTTGCCGAGCGGTACTCGCTGGTAATACGCGTCTCCCTTCAAAGCTATCCGCCCGCTGTTGCTTGTTCAGCCTGCTACCAGCCCACAGCGAGCATTACAGCGAACTGTTTTAGAAACATACGTGACGTACGCTTCATGTACGGAGCTCTCTAGGCAGATGATAATTCTGCTAAACAATTCATTTTGCTAAATTTATGGTGGGCGCAGCAGGATTTGAACCTACGACTTCCACCGTGTGAAGGTGGCACTCTACCGCTGAGTTATGCGCCCGGATAGCCCACGCCTGCCTCGACCTCGGCGGGCGAGCAGCGATTGCTGTAGCATAGCACCCACTGCGAGGCGGCTCAACCGGTCAGGCTTCCCCAAATGGGTTAGACCACGGAGGTCCATACCGCGGCCCACGGTTACAATCAGTCGAAGAGCCGGCATGGACACTCCTGATACTCCCGACACTCCCAGGCAATTCCCCTTGCGTGCGGCAGCTTCGCAACAAGCTGCACACCTTGAAAGTGAAGAACGAAAGCAATCTGATCCAGGCAAAAATCCAGGTTCTGCCGACATATCAAAGCCGACTTCAGAAACCGAGGAGGACGCCAGGGAAGCGCAACCTTTTGAGGAAGACCGTGTTGATAGGGACATGGCAACCGCAGCCTACGATCGAAGCTGGGCCGGCATGACCCGGGAACCTTCCCCGGCCATGCACGCGAGCAGCATCCCGGATGAGGATTCTGACGCAGCCATCATGTTGCGGGTGCGCGAAGGGGATGATTCAGGCTTTACGTACCTGATTGAAAAGTACCGCAAACGGATCATTCATTACATGTTTCGTATGACGGGCAACCAGGCCATTGCCGAGGAGCTGGCACAGGAAGTGTTTCTGCGTGTGTATCGCTCGCGGGAGAGCTACCGGGCAGAAGCCAAGTTCACTACGTGGCTGTATCGCATCGCCACCAACCTGGGGGTGAACCATGCCCGCGACCACAAGCATGAGAAAGCCGCGCAAAATGTCTATCTGGACCAGCCCGACAGCGAAACCGGCACGACCCCGGATGTAGCCGACAGCCGGCTGACAGTCGAGCAAAAGTTGATGCGCAATGAACGCCTGGCCGGGATCAAGGCGCAGGTACTGGCCCTGCCGGAGCGCCAGCGCCAAGCCGTCCTGATGCACAAGTACCAGGAGATGGATTATCGCGAAATCGGCGATGTGCTTAAGCTGTCGGAGTCCGCAACCAAATCACTACTATTTCGCGCTTACCAGACGTTGCGTGAACGGCTTAAGGATTACGTCTGATGGAGCTTTCCATGGTCTCTATGATTGATTGCAAAGCGATGCTCGCTGCCATGCCCGACCTGTTGTTTGATCCCGATGCCGCAAGCATGGCATCGCGCGCGCACCTTGAAAACTGCGCCGACTGCCAGGCGGAACTCAGGTCCATGCAGGATACGATTACGGCACTGGAGCACTGGGAAGCTCCCGAACCTTCTCCGTTCTGGTCAGCTCGCATGGGCGCCTCACTGCGTGAGGAGCAGGCACGCCCCCCTAGCGGCTGGGCCGGGTTGATGGCCCGACTGCGCACGCGCCTGTGGGTAAGCAACTACACCCTGCGACCGGCAATCGGTGTAGCAGCACTTGGATTGGTGATGGCCGTAGGCGGGGGCACCTGGTTTGAGCTTTCCAGCCAGCCGGATGTTGTGCCGCAGACGCAGATACAGGCATCGAGCACGGTGCGCGATCTACAATCGCTCAACGAAAATGCGCAGGTGTTTCAGCAACTTTCCGCGCTGGATGGCCCGGATACAGATGCCCAGGGTAATGATTGATTTTTGCTTGCACCTGGGGATTGCTACAGTAGGTGCCAAGCGTACATAAACCGGCAAGTAGGAAAGCAGTAAGCAATGAAGCAGGAACGCACATACAGACAGAGCTTGAAGGCGGCGGGCTACACGCTGCTGCTATGCCTGTCTGTACTGCCTTTACATGCTTTGCAGTTCCGCAATCCACGCATGGCTACTTTCCAGAAGCAGCCGGCCCAGCCCCGCTTCAATGGCCAGCAGCCACCCCGGTTCGGGCCTGGAAATCGCTCTTCAGGTCAGCATCTGCCGCAATGGTTTGCGCAGCACCAGAACTTGAGTCCCAATGCGCAGGAAAATGCCTTGAAGCAGGAGCCCGGCTTTGCCCGCTTGCCCGGAGGCCAGCAACAGCAAGTTATTGACCGCCTGCATCGGCTTGACCTGGCACCGCCTGCCCAACGCCAGCGCATGATGGAGCGCAATGAGCGTTTCGAGGCGCTGTCGCCTGAGCGCAGGCAGGATATTCGCAGTGCCAGTCAGGCGCTAAGCCAGATGCCCCCGGACCGTCGGCAAGCTGTGCGCCAGGCATTTCGAGAGCTTCGCAGCCTGCCGCTTGGAGAACGGCAAAATGCTTTAAGGTCTGCCAGGTTCCAGGCGGAATACACCCCTGCGGAGCGCTCCATGCTGGATAACCTGCTCTCGATTGAGCCATATCATCCGCCGCAGTAACGCGCTCAACTGCGGAAGAAGTTCTTTGCCAGAAACAATACATTTGCGGGGCGCTCGGCCAGCCGCCGCATGAAGTACGGGTACCACTCCCGTCCAAACGGCACGTAGACGCGCATGCGGTAGCCGTCAGCCACCAGGGATCGCTGCAGGTCACGGCGTACCCCGTACAACATCTGGAACTCGAAGCTGTTTCGGTCGAGCTGCTCCCTTTCGGCAATTTGTATGGCAGCCTCAATCATGCGTGGGTCATGGGTAGCAATACCGTGATATACCCCACTTCGCAGCAGCGTCTCTGTCAGACGAACATAATTTGCATCAACGTCGATCTTTTCAGGGAACGCAGCGGCTGCAGGCTCCTGGTATGCGCCTTTGCACAACCGCACACGGATGTCTTCATGCAGCAGGCCGGCAATATCATCGGCGGAGCGCCGCAGATACGCCTGGATCACAACGCCCACACTGCCCGGGAACTGCCGGTGCAGTCGGCACACCAGGTCAAGCGTGGCCTGTGTGTAGGTAGTGCCTTCCATATCCAAACGTACAAAGGTGCCTACCCGGACGGCATGCTCTACCAGGCTGCCCACGATCTGCTCAGCCAGGCCGGGGCTCAGGTCCATGCCCATCTGGGTCAGCTTGACACTGATATGAGCCTGGAGACCGCGCTCGCCGATTGCATCCAGCAGTTGATGGTAGATGGCGGCCGAGAGTCGCGCCTCTTCCGGCGTGTGTACGTTTTCACCCAGGCTGTCGAGCGTTGCCGCGATGCCTTGTGCGTTCAGTGAGGCTGTAGCTTGCAGCACATCCTCAATCTCCAGCCCTGCCACAAAACGCGAGGAGACGCGCCGCCCCGCGGCGGAAGCCTCTGAAAACCGGCGAAGCGGCTGGTTGCGGGAAAGCGAAATGAAGGTGGAGCGGAGAATGGCCATGGAACCTCTTATTTTTGCATGGGCTTGTGCGAACTATGTATTACCCGCCGATATGGACCATCGTTCTGCCCGGCTGTATAAAACCGGCCTCGCCGATATGGTGCCGAGCTTCCTTTTTCGCGATAGTCGCCTCGATAAACGCAGCCATATCGTCGTCACTGCCGCCGCGCAACATAACCCCGTGCAGATCATGGTCAAAATGCGAAAACAGGCAGGTACGAATCTTGCCGTCGGAAGTGAGTCGAACGCGGCTACAGGCTCCGCAAAATGCCTGTGAAACGGGTGCAATGATGCCGATTTCGCCTATGCCGTCATCAAAAGTGTAGCGCCGTGCGGTCTCACTCGGTGAGTTGGCAGGCAGGGCTACCACGGGGCGAAAACTCCGCAACCGCTCCAGTACCTCATCGAGCGGTACCACCGTGTCCGGCGCCCAGATGCGGTCTTCCTCCAGCGGCATAAACTCGATAAAACGCACGATCACATCTTCTTCGCGCGAGAATCGGGCAAACGGCACAATTTGGTCGTCGTTGAAGCCTCGCAGCAGCACACAATTCACTTTGACCGGCCCCAGCCCTATATCGCGCCCCGCACGCACACCGCGCAGTACATGCTCGAACGAGCCCGGCACCCGCGTGATCCGGGCAAATGTCTCAGGCTCCACCGCGTCCATGCTCACCGTTACACGCGCAAGACCCGCATCGCGCAGGGGCCGCGCCAACGCCGCCAGCAGGTGCCCGTTGGTCGTGATTGCCAGGTCCAGCGGGTTGCCGGTTGCGGTCTCAAGCTGTGCCAGCTCTTGGACCAGCTCGACCAGTCCTCGCCGCAGCAAAGGTTCTCCGCCGGTGAGCCGCACCTTCTCAATGCCGAGCGAAGCAAATACCCGCACGATGTGCGCATAGGTTTCAAGCGACAGCTCCCGAGGCGCGGAAGTCGATTCACCGTTGCGGCAGTAGATGCAACGGTAATTGCATCGATCCGTTACCGAAAGCCTCAGATCGGTGATCTGCCGCCCAAACTTGTCCACGAGCTTGCCGCGCGTACGCCCGCTTACGGGTTGCAGCGAGGATGTCGGGATGTCTGGGAGCGTCGTGGCCATGGTCTTCATCTGATGCGCTGTGTGTGGCATGGATACAACCGGTTGTGCCGAGTGTAGCGACAACCGTGAAGCCTTAAAGGCGATCATGGTGCGTCCCCCTCGGCGCTGATCGCCGAGAACGCACCTTTATTATCGGCAGCTAACGGGTTTACACCAAAATCCCAGCCGTCCGCGTTAAACGTCTCTCCCGGTAATACTTCTACCAAGCTGTACTGGCCCAGGTTTAGGTCGCTTCGTGGCGTCACGCGCATCCAGCGTCCGCCCGGCAGGATACGTCTCTCGGTGGCTACCACTTCGGCACTGCCGTCGATGTCGCCGCCTGTGCCTAACGCCCGCAGTTGCAGTGCTGAAGCATAGCGCCCGTCCTTGAAGACGCGCAGCCGGACCAGCGCGTAGGTACTGTCAGGCGAGGCTTTCTGCGTCTTGTCCGCAGCCGGTGCCGCAGCACCATGTGTATTTACAACCAGAGCATCTTCGCGTGCCACTTCATCTTTGACGTCGAGCGCGATGTAAAAGACAGGTCGCGGCACATGGAATGACATCGGCGCACGATACCCTTGCAGTCGAATCAGGTCGCGCGCGCCTCCTTGCGGAATCGGCAGAGCTTTGACGCTGTGGCCCAGATCCAGGTTCAGATCGCCGTCACTTTGGCGGATACGCACCAGCTCCGGCTTGTCATTGAAGGCATCGAAGCCCCACACACCGCTCTCATCGGGCAGCCGCAATCCGGGCGCGACCACAGGCTGCCGGGCTGCTTCCTGGGCTTTCGACGAAGCTGCCTCGCGGTCGATCTCCGCCGCTGCCTGGGCCGCAGGGCTGTCTGCCGGCGGCGCGGCACCGGGAGCGTGGTCATGGTTATAACGTCCTGTTGCGGGCCAGTCTACCAAGGACTCCGGCAGCTCCTCCCAGCCCTCATTACGCTCGGCGGAGCGGAACCGCACGATTCCGTTTTTGACCTCATATTGCAGCACCACCTGGTAGGTGCCGTCCTTCAGAATCAGCCGCTGGCGGTCTGCCGCTCCTTGCGCGATGGCACCGGGCGCAAGCAGGCAAACTGCCAGAAGAAGCATAAGGAAGCGTCGGGCCACTCTCCTAATTTACTGCAATTTGCCTGTAGCTTCCGCACCGTGGAAGCTGCCTCACCCTAACGTCTTACATACACGCGAAAGCCGAGCGGCCCATTTTCTCCCCTTGGAAACGTCTGCTGCTCCGCCAGCCTGTAGGCTTGCAGGTATTCTTCAAACCACGGCCACAGCTCCAGTTTTCGGTAATCGCCCGGCCCTTCCGGAAACAGCCACGAAGTTACAACGATGACCCTGGGAGGATTGCCGTTCAGTGCATTCCGGAAAGCTTGACGCCCGGCTAATACAGCCGCAGGGAGCGGTTTTTTAAATCTGGACCCGGCAGGCAAGCCGGACCAGCCGTCAGGCACCTGCGGAAACAGGAACTCGTCGTAGATCGTTCCGGTCGCTTCCCTGAGCCCAAGCGCAAGCAGCGCATCGGTGCAGCCGGTCGCAACGTCCATGCATTGCACCTGGCCTTGCAGACTCCGCAGGTCACCTGCCGCAGCTTGCCTGCGGAGCGCGTCCCTGATTTGAAGAACTGGTGCAGACCACCCGGCTTGAACGGCTCCGCGCAGGTACACCGGCGCGCACAGCACAATACAGAAAGCCAAGCCTGCCACACCCGCTACACGCAACCATCGTGACTCGCTTACCGCAGCAGCCGTAAACTCAAGCGAAGCCAGCAGGAATAGGAAAGCAACAAAGGGATACCGTTGGTAGGGATAGCCTTTGCCTTGTGCGACAAAGCAGAACAACCCCAGCAACACGCTCAGCAATAGCAGGCAGCGCTCCGGCGAGCAGGTCCAGGTGGGGCTTCTTCTGTTTTGAGAAGTCGGCACTGCGAACGCCGTAAACGAGCTGCGCCACCCCCCGGCTAGAAGAAGCGCTATAACCAGCAGGCAAATCAGCTTTTTGACAGAAGAGATACTGCTGGACCAAAGCAGCTGCGCCACCGTGCCGTGCGCAAGGGTGACATGGTAGGGCAGGTCAAATTGCACCATGCGCCGGAACGCTCCCGCGGCATGCCAATGCAGCAGAAACGCCATGGTTGCAAGCACCGGCAGCGCAAACCCGGCAGCTGCGGCTATGGCGGTTTTCGTGTGCCCTTTACGGAAGAGAACAGGCAGCAGGCACACTGCAAACACCAGCGCCACCGGCTTGATGGAGGCAGCCGCGCCCAGGCATAAGCCAAAGCCCGCCAGGGGCCAAGCCGAGCTCCCGCGCATGGCCCGCAGCAGCCGTTCAGTGGCCCACAGCAGCAATACGGTAAGAACCAGATCCCGCTGGCCTGCCTGCCCCACACCGTCGCGCCCATGGTACAGCGCAAACAGCGAGGCCGCTACCACGCCTGCGAACCGGTAAAAACGGCTTGCTATCCGTAGCATGGCCAAGGCCGCAAGCCCCAGCAGCAACCAGTCCATCATGCGCCACATGGCTGCATTTGACACGTGCAGGAGGCTCGCCAGCGTCATGGACAACCACTCCGGCGCGTATGCACCCGGCAGGTTGATGTCGTGGATGTCCCGGTAGGGTGCCATGCCGCGACCCATCAGGAACACGACATAGTGCATCAGCGCCGGATCGTTGACCAGCGGCCAATGCCGTGTGCTCCAGAAAAAAGCCGCCACACACCCCACTAGAAAAACGGAGCAAGCAATGGGTACAGCACCCTGCACTCTCCCGGCGGCTTGCAGTCGTCGGAAGAACGACGGTTTCAATTGCGATGTACCGGGTGGCCTGAACTCGACTGGGCTCAATGGACTGCTCGCCCCCCTCACGCGATTATGACTTGATTTGCACACCGAAAGAGGTCTGCGATACTGACTCGTACCTGCCGCTTGCTCCCAACGCGATCGCGGATGTGTACTGATGAATACACGGGGAGGTTTCAATGTCAGCGAAATACATCTTTGTGACCGGCGGCGTGGTGTCTTCACTCGGCAAGGGTCTTGCCGCTGCTTCGGTAGGATGCCTGCTTGAAAGCCGCGGCTTGCGCGTCAACCTGATGAAGTTCGACCCCTACCTTAATGTGGACCCCGGAACCATGTCGCCGTTCCAGCATGGGGAGGTGTTTGTCACCGATGATGGGGCGGAAACCGACCTTGACCTGGGCCACTATGAGCGGTTTACCCATGCCCGGCTCACGCGCGACAACAACCTGACGACCGGTCGTATTTACGAGCAGATCATCACCAAGGAGCGCCGGGGCGATTACCTCGGCAAAACAGTTCAGGTCATTCCGCATGTGACCAACGAAATTAAAAATGCCATGCGCAAGGTTTCAAGCCGGGTGGAAGGTGCTTCAGCATGCGATGTGACTATCGTTGAGATCGGCGGTACGGTCGGCGATATTGAGTCACTGCCGTTTCTTGAGGCGATCCGGCAGATGCGCCAGGAGCTGGGTCGTGAGAACACTGTCTTCATCCACGTCACGCTGGTGCCCTGGATTGCCGCCGCGCAGGAGCTCAAAACCAAGCCCACCCAGCACTCCGTTAAGGAGATGCTTTCGATCGGCATCCAGCCGGACATCCTGCTGTGTCGCTCCGACCGTGCGTTGAGCCGCGAACTGAAAGGCAAGATCGCGCTGTTCTGCAACCTGGAAGAACGGGCGGTGATTGGTGCGCGCGACGTGGACTCTATCTATGAAGTGCCCCTGAACTTCGCCGATGAAGGCGTGGACACGCTCATTTTGAAGTACCTGCACCTGGCTCCGCACGAGGCGGACCTGGGACGCTGGAAGCAGTTGGTGAATCGCGCTTACCATCCGCGCGATGAGGTTTCCATCGCCATTGTCGGCAAATACGTTGAGTACGAGGACAGCTATAAATCGCTGAAGGAAGCGTTAACCCATGGTGCGCTTGGCCACTCGCTGAAGCTGCGCGTGACCTGGATTGAGGCTGAAGGTCTGGAGACGCCGGACTACCTTTCGCAACTGCAAGGTTTTGACGGTATTTTGGTCCCCGGCGGCTTCGGCAAACGCGGTATTGAAGGCATGCTGAACGCCATTCGCTACGCGCGTGAGAACCGCGTGCCGTACTTCGGCATCTGCCTGGGCATGCAGACCGCCTGCATTGAGTACGCGCGCAACGTATGCGGGTTGCAGGGGGCCAATTCGAGCGAGTTTGACCCGGCGACACAGCACCGCATTATCTACAAACTGCGCGAGCTGACCGGGGTGGAAGAGATGGGCGGCACCATGCGGCTAGGCGCATGGGACTGTGTGCTGCAGCCGGACTCGGTTGCAGCCCAGGCCTATGCGGAAACAGAAATCTCGGAGCGTCACCGGCATCGCTATGAGTTCAACCGCGAGTACGAAGCTTTGCTCACCGGCGGCGGCCTGCGCATTACCGGCACTACGCCGGACTCAACGTATGTTGAGATTGTAGAAATCCCCGGTCACCCGTTCTTCCTGGGCTGCCAGTTTCATCCGGAGTTCAAGTCGAAACCGCTGGAGCCGCACCCGCTGTTTTCTGCGTTTATTAAGGCCAGTTATGCTGCGCGTCTTCGGCGAAATGAGGTAGCGGCTATGAGTGAAACGATGCGGGAGCAGATAGAGATCAGAGCTTAGATACTTTCAACCCATACCATTTCATACCTTGGCTATAAGCTGAAATTATCTTGAAAGGCGGCAACCTGCCGCCTTTCATAAAGCATAGTTGACTTACTTACTCTGATTTATCCCAGCCTGTGCATCGGGCCGATTCTCAACTACCTTTTTCTGCCCCACGCTCTCCTCACTCTGAGAGCGTCCGCTGATCCCCTGCCCTTGCCCTTCCGGTGCGCGGGTTGTGAGCGAGCCTTCCAGCGTCACATCCGGCTGGATGGGGCCGCGATGTACCGGACCGCTTCCCGGGGCATGCGCCGGGCCGCGATTGGTTGCCGTCTGCGCCCCCGTGTCCTCGCTGTGCAAAGCCGCATCGTCTCCGCGACCTACCGTGTTTGCAGAAACTCCCGGCTCTAGATCACTCTCTGCTACGTCATGGTTCTTGCCCGACTCAGTGTGCGGTGTTGTCTTGATTGCCATTGCATTACCTCTCCCCTGCTTGGAAGTGCAAAGGCTACAGTGCGTTGGCCGATGCTTTGACTTCCCGGCTTATCCGCTTCTGTGTGTTCCAATAACCCCTGTGATCGCAGATTTTGAAATCGGCAACGTCCCTGTCGGCGCAGGCAGGCTTTTCCTCATCGGCGGTCCCTGCGTCATTGAGTCGGAAAGCCACGCCCGCACCATGGCGGAAAGTATCGGGCGCATCGCCTCGGACTTGCGGATGCCGTACATCTTCAAGGCTTCCTACGATAAGGCCAACCGTACCTCCGTCACCAGCTTTCGCGGTCCCGGCTTGCATGAGGGCACCCGCATCCTGCGCACCATCGCTGAAACTACCGGCCTGCCCGTGCTTACCGATGTGCACGAGCCCGCTCACTGCGAGATCGCTGCCGAGGGTGCGGATGTGCTGCAAATTCCGGCTTTCCTGTGCCGCCAAACTGACCTGCTGGTAGCCGCCGGGAAAACCGGCCGCGCGGTCAACGTTAAAAAAGGGCAGTTTGTAGCACCTGGCGATATGGAGCATGCCGTCGGCAAAATCCTGACTACCGGCAACGAGCGCATCTCGCTGACCGAACGCGGCACCACGTTCGGTTACGGCAACCTTGTAGTCGATATGCGCTCACTCGGCATTTTGCGCAAGCTTGCGCCGGTTGTTTTTGACGGCACTCATTCGGTCCAGATGCCGTCTGCCGCGAACGGCGTTTCCGGTGGCCAACCGGAGTTCATCCCACTGCTGGCCCGTGCTGCTGTAGCCGCCGGGATCGACGGCATCTTTCTGGAAGTTCACGACAACCCGGCAGAAGCCAAGTCCGATGGTGCCAATGCGCTTCGGCTCGACCTGCTCAAGCCGCTGCTTGAGACACTGCTGGCTTTGCACTCACTTGCGCCGAAGCGTCAGAGCTAAAGCGCCCGCGGCTACTCCGTGACCTGTCTTTGTTGAAATCCAAAAGCTAACGCTCTCTACAAGACAAAAAAAGGCCCCTCTTGCAAGGGGCCATTCTGCCTTGGTTCTCGTTAGTCAAAGCTTGTTCGGCGTATGCTTACTGCGTCGGGCCGCCCGTAGGTGCAGCCGGGGCCGTGCTACCGGTGGGCGCACTGCCAGCACCGGCTGATGAGCCCCCTGCCAAGCTGTTTTGCACCA
The DNA here is from genome assembly GCA_964235655.1 of uncultured Acidobacteriaceae bacterium. Lineage (GTDB taxonomy): Bacteria > Acidobacteriota > Terriglobia > Terriglobales > Acidobacteriaceae > EB88. The sequence continues at coordinate 49,647 of CAXSBB010000011.1, read as the reverse complement.
CGCTCACGCGGACTGAACTACCGGCCGGCGCAGCCGTGCCGTCCTGGAGCTTGGCATTGCCGAGCGCGATCTGATGAATCTTGTACACCGGGATCTGGTGCTCTTCCACGAGGTACCGTACCACGGCATCCGACATATGCTGCGAGCTGGCAATACCTGCCTGCCCAGGTGTCCGCGAGTAGCCTGCTATCTCTACGGCATAGCCCTTCTGCCCTTGAAGCTGCGTCGCTACCTGGTCAAGTGCCTCTTTGGCCTTTGCATTCAGGATCGTCTGCCCGGGGCGGAACCGCAGTTCCGTATCGGATACCTTGGAATACTGGTCGAGTCCGGATACGGTCGTGTTCAGCTTTGTGTTCTGAGAGTTTGCCTGTTGAGCCATCTGCTGCGCCTGGGTAGCGGTAGTATTTGCCGTGGAAGCAGTCTGGGTTGCTTGATCCGCAGTGGTTTGCGCCTGGTGGATACCGGTTGCTGTCCGCGCATCGAGCGAGCGAATATCATTCGCATTTTTGGATTGCAGCTGGTCGAGCTCGTTCAAGCGACCCTTTACCGGATCAAGCTGCCGATTGACCCACTTTTTGCGCGCAAACGGGTTGAGATGACCCCAAAACCCCTCCTTGGACGGCGGCGGTAACGGAGACCCGGAAGCATAGGTGCTGTTATCGGCGGGGTTGCTTGAGCCGCCCGCCTGGGAGCTTGAAGCGGCTGCCGGTGCTGAAGTACCTTGAGTCTGGGTTTGCGCAATGGCCGGCAGTGCCATGGACGCGGCAAGCAGCAAAGCTGCGCTTGCGGAAATCTTGTTGCTATTCATAGTATTTTGCCTCTCTTGATCTACGACTTTAATATATTCAAGAACGCCTTTGCGGATAGAGGGTTGCATCACCGGTGCCAAACTTCTCGAATCAGCCCCAATCCTTCAAACCACTATTTTCATAGCGTTAGGAATCAACAAGATAGCTTGAACTATAGAAAATTGGATCTGAAATAGACTTTGTCTGGAATCGAGACAGTCCGCACACTTCTGTACATTTCCCGGATGTAGCCTGCACCGACTGACAGCTTGAATTCAACGAGCTTCCACCGCGATGACTCGAACCTCCGGGTAGGCACCATCCCAGCTTTGCGGAACCGCGTCGAAAATCAGCCGGAAGGGCCGCGACTGCCCGGGGTTGATCGGCTCGGCACCTACCGGCTCTGTATCCACATAGGGCTCTCGAAAACGGATCAGGTTGAGCGGCAAGGTGTCTTTGGCGGCTAGAAGCCCGGTAAAGTCCTTGAAGGCGACCTGCACAGTAACGGCGCGTACGGTTTGCGAACCGCGGTTGCTGACAGTGCCATCAAGGTACGTCACCTTGCCACCGGACAGGTTCGATGAGTCGCTCATCTGCACATCTGTAATGGGGAGTGAGGCGGCATATGCGGCGGGCGGAGCCAAGCCGGCACCACCGGGGTTTGCCTGCTCGCTACTGCGGCGACCGATAAGCAGCAATACGACCAGCACAAGCGCCACTACCCCGATTGCAATGGCGACCGGCTTCCAGTCTCGCGGCTCCTTCGCCTGCGGCGTGCCGCTGCTGAACAGCGGCCGTTCTGTCGCATTGCCTTCGTGCTCGGGCGGCTGACCTGCTTCCATCATGCCCTTATCGTACCGCCGGGGCTTTGCATTTCACAGCGCATGCATGGTTTGCGGTCCGCTGCTGCAAAAGGAAGTACAAAGGTAATGGTCGCAGTTGAAATTCACGTACAAAGTTCCTCTGCACTGCACACACATACCGCCTAATAGGTGAAGTCGTTCTCCCTGAAAGGACCGGCCATGCCCATCCCATTCCCTGCTCCTATGCCGCCTACATCGCAAGTCGGCGAGCGCCCATACCGCATCGCTGCGTTAATTACTGCCCTGCTGATTCTGTTCACTACTGCTGTTTAGCTTTACAAAATCATTAACGGAATCTCGCCCGCTTGGCACCCTGCCGGTAATCCGCACCATGCATTTCTACCGGTACGCACATCTCTTGCAAGCGGGAGCGCATACGCTCGCCGATGCGGTCGCCGAGCGATTCTTCTCGCAGGCTTTGACGTGCCATGGTACCGGCACCATCCGGCGCAACACCGCCTGGAGGCAAGTTCGGGTAATTGGTAGTGATGATGGTAGTGCGCTTGTCGTTATAGCGTGTGTTCAGGATGTGCGCAACGGTTTCCCACACCCACTCTGTCGGTTTGGCTGCACCCAGCTCATCGAGTACCAGCACCTCCGCTTCAAATACAGGCTGCAGCACCTCCAACTCCGTGATCTGCACATGCGCGTTGTAGGAGTTGGTGATGGATTTCAGCAGTTCCCGGTAGTCGCAGAACAAGCCTGATACGCCCTTCTCACTTACAAGCTTTTGCAGAATAGCCGTGGCAAGATGTGTCTTGCCGACACCAATCGAGCCGGTAAAGAGCAGCCCGGTACCATCGTTCTCCCCCGGGTAAATCTCGACAAAGCGCTGCGCCATATTCGCGGCTAAAAATAGATCGCCATGCGCCTTGAAACTTTCAAGCGTGCAGGCAGCATAACGTGCCGGGATTTGCGCTCGCTGCTGCTGGAGGAATACTTTGCGGGCATGCTGGCACTCGCAGGGCTCTGCGGCGCGGCCACCGCCTGCTTGCACAATCACACGCATGCCCATCCCATCGCACAACACACACGGCGTCTCGCTCATGCTTCAGTATGGCAAACCGGCAAGCCTTGCACCGAAACAGGCCGAGCCGCATCGAATTTCACAGCAACCTTCATTGCCTCAGTACGCGGAGCGCGATAGCATAGTGAGATTGCGGAAAGGTTTTCAAGATCATGGCAAAACAAGGTATCCATCCCTCCTATAGTGAGATCAACGTGAAGTGCGCCTGCGGTACCGAGTTCAAGACGCGCTCGACACACAAGGGCAACATCAACGTAGAAATATGCGCTTCCTGTCACCCCTTCTTCACCGGCAAGCAGAAGATGATTGATACAGCGGGTCGTATCGAGCGCTTCCGCCGTAAGTTCGCGCAGAAAGACGCACCGGCAGTACCAGCCGCCAAGTAAGTCCTGTAGAGATACGAAAGCCTCCGCGCTTGGGCGTGGGGGCTTTTTCTGTCATATATCCCGGAAGGCAAACGCTTGTGGCTAGAGGCTGGGACAACCCGACAGTTCACGCCATGCCTCCCCAGGCACGTGTATCTGCGTCCCTGCGTATCGGCAATGTGCACGTAGCTCCGGCTACCGTGCTGGCACCGATGGTCGGCGTAACGGATACCATCTTCAGGCGCTTCATCCGTAACAGCAGCCTGTTTACTCCCTATGCTGCCCATGACGACGTGGAGGCGACAGTCACAAACAAGCAGTCCGGCTGCGGCCTGCTGATGACCGAGTTCACCTCAGCCGATGGACTCACACGTATGCGCGAGTCCAAGCGCAAGCGGTACCTCACGTTCTATGACGACGAGCACCCCATCGCCGCGCAGATTTTCGGCTCGAATCCCCAGACACTTGCCGAAGCTGCGCGAATTGTCCAGGACACCGGCTTCGACATTGTTGACCTGAACCTGGGCTGCCCGGCCAAGCGCGTTGTGGCCTGCAACGGCGGCTCCGGCCTGCTGCGCGACTTGCCGCTGATTGCAAAGATTTTCGAGGCGGTCCGCGCTGCCGTGACGATTCCCTTTACTGTCAAGTTCCGCATGGGATGGGATGACCGGAACATTGTCTGTGTGGAGCTGGCGCGCCTTGCGCAGGAGTCCGGTTTGGCCGCCGTAGCACTGCACGCCCGCACGCGCGAGGACGGCTACTCCGGGCAAGCCCGCTGGGAGTGGATTGCCGCCGTCAAGGATGCTGTCTCGATCCCGGTGATTGGCAACGGCGATATCCGCACACCTGAAGATGCCTGCGCGATGGTGGCGCAGACCGGCTGCGATGCGGTGATGATCGGTCGCGCCGCGCCTGCGAACCCCTGGATTTTTCGCCAGATTGCCCAGTACACCGCCTTCGGTCGCTACGACGAGCCTACCGAGGCGGATCGCTATGCGCTGATTCGCTCGTACTTCAGCACCCTGCTCACCGAGGCAAACGCCATGGGCGAGCACCGCGAAGCGCAGGGCAAGATGAAGCAGTTTGCGTCATGGTTTACGCATGGTGTGCCCGGTGGTGCGGGGTTGCGGAAGGCCATCTATGAGGCCAAGACCGGGCCGGTCATTCTCGATGCGGTTGAGCGGTTCTTCGAGCCTCACTTGAACAACTCTGCCCCGGTTATGCAAGAGCTGCCTGCTACTTCTTACCTCAATGCTCCTGCTTAGCCCAAATTGATCTTGCATCCATACACAAATTTGTGAAATTTTTACACATTGCAATCATTGGAGAATGTTCATGCGTACAAACATCGAAATCGACGACGAACTCATGCAGAAAGCGATTGCAAGTAGCGGCAGCAAGACGAAAAAGGAAGTCGTCGAGATTGCTCTGAGGCTTCTGATCCAAACCCGTCGCCAAACAGGAATTACCAAGCTCAAAGGGAAAGTGAGCTTCTACGACGACATCCTTGAAGAAAATGCCAAGCGCGCTATAGGGCTGGGTGAGGAAATCGGATGATTCTTGCAGATTCCTCTGTCTGGATCGATTTTCTTCATGGCGGTGAAAGCGAGCACACTATTTTTCTAAATCGAGTGCTACCTACACAGCGAATCGGAATCACAGACTTGATCTTGACCGAAGTCCTGCAAGGTATCCGAGATGATAAGGCTTTTGAAAATGCTCAGCAAGAGCTCGCCGGCTACGAACTTTTTGATACCTCTGGAAGAGTCCTCGCCATCGAGTCCGCGAGAAATTATCGTTTGCTCCGCGCCCGAGGCATTACTATCCGTAGCACCATTGACTGCCTAACAGCGACCCTCTGCCTGCTGGAAAACCATTCCCTCCTACATCGCGACCGCGACTTCGACGCCTTCGAGCGGCACCTCGGGTTACAAGTAATTCATCCGGTACGGCAGTAAATACCTTCAGGCAAACCGTTCTCCCGCAATCACCCGCGGCCACCGCTTCCCCGTCCCGCCGCTCTTCCTAAAAATCACAGCTCTCTTCTTCCGCCATTTCTCATCGAGTGCCAGCAGCCGCCACTCTACCTCGGGCGAGATATGCCGCAGAAGTGTATCCGTGGTCGAATGCACCCTTAGCGCGGGCACCACAAAGTACAGCAGCGGCGGCTCGGGCGACAGCTCCACACCCGCGAAGTACCCGGCGCGCGCGATCTCTCCCGCGGCATGAAGAGTACGTACCCGCATCCAGTAGTCAAGCCCCTGGAACGGCATGTGCAGGTCTTCGCTTGCTTTCAGCTCCAGCACTGCGAGCCGCCCGTCGCGTGTTACGGCGAGCAGGTCCAGCATGCCTCGGTCTGACTGAGCCATAGCAGGCACCTGCGTATACACCGGGCCCGGTTGCAGCGCGGCTTCAATCTCGGCCAGGTCGGCACGCAGCACAGATTCGAGCCATCGCTCCGGCTGCATACGATAGAGCGGGTCGCGGACGCTGCCGCCAGGATGCCGCGAGCGGAACAGCCGGTCTACCAGCTCGCGCAGTGTGGCTTCCGTTTCCTCGTTCAGTGGCGTCTCGCTCGCTCCCGCGCCGAAGGTGATCCGGTCCTCACGCGCAAATGAAGTTGCGCTGACCCCATGCCGGATGCGCGCGAACTCCAACCCGTGCAGCCGAAAGCTGATCTCAGCTGCCGAGCGCGGCAGCACTTCTGTCCGGGCACGGTCCGCAGACGAAAGTAACCCGAGTACCCGCTCCACAGCTATCTGGGAACGCTCCAGCACTGCCGCAGGGTTGAACATGCCTGTCAGGTGCACCCGCATGTTGCCCGAGTCCACCTCGCCGCCCGGCTCCAGCTCTTCCCGCAGTTCGTCCAGGCAGTACAGCTCCCACTTGGCCGTGCCCAGGTGCAGCCACTGCATGCGCTCGGCAAGCGTCCCGGCCATGCCCAAAGGCGCCACGATCTTGACGCCTTCGACCACGCGCCGCCCCTCGGAGCGCGCTCGGCACTGCTCCAGCCACAACACCGCGACAGTCAGCAGCCCGTCCACGGCGCTCTGCGTCTCCTGCCCGTTGATGGCGACCAGCGCCCAGGCAGTTTGCCCACGCCCCAGCAGGCCGCGCACGTACGCGGGTCCAAAGGAGTGCTCCAGGTCTGCCGAGGTAAAAGCATCACTCAACCGCAGCTCCGGAAAAGCACGCGCCACCACCCGGCTCAGCAGCACTACATAATCTTTACGAGCTTTATCTCGTGCAGTCGGCGAGCGCACGTCCCGGTCCGGCACCAGCTGCAGCAGTTGCGGCTTGGTTTGGCCGAAGCGCTTGGCCTCAAGCCGCAGGGTGCCTTTACGCTCCTGCATGCCGATGATCGTGCGCACCAGGTTGCGCTGCTCGCTCCATAGTTGCAATATGCAGCGACCACCGCCGGCCTCAACCGACCATCGTGCCGCCGCCATGTCAAACAGGATCACGCCCTCTTCCACGACGCAGGCGCGAGGGTTTGCAGTCAGAAAATCTTCAAGCGCGGCTGCCAGAGCTCCCGGTGCAAGCGGTACTGTACTGCGCGCATAACTTGTAGCGGAAGTAGACACGATGAAGCCAGCATGGCCGCTTCGGCAAAAGGCGGCAAGGGTACTTTCGTGTTGTTTGGGAGCGGAAAGTCCCTACCAGCCCATGCGCTGCCGCAAATTGGCAGCGTGGGCAGTATGGTGTCGGCCGTGCCAGCTGTACAGCGCAGCTACTTGCTCCAGGGTGGCACGGCCATTTTCCGGGTGCACGTAGCCGCGTTCCCAGTCGGCGTCGGCAAGCGACTCCAGAAGGTTCGCCATGCGCGCATGCAAGGCTGTGAGCAAGGCTAAAGGAGCTTCTACCGGTCCGGCAACTTCCCCGGTCTGCGCCCAGAGCTTTTCGTCATAAGGCTTGATGGTCGGCCAATCTTCTGTCAGCGCGAGCTTGATACGGACAAAGGCGTTCATGTGTGAGTCGGCGACATGGTGCGCAAGCTGCCGCAGCGTCCAGCCGCCCTCGCGGTACGGTGTCTCAAGCTGCTCGGTGGAAAGACCTTTGTAAGCAGCCGAAAAATGCTCAGGGAGAGACCGGATGGCGGCGATGTGCAAGGGGCGATCTGCCGGGGAAGGATTGCGGTCGGGAGCGCCGATAGGGTAGCGCAAGTCCAAATGAGTGCCTCGTGGAAGCAGGCAGAGGAGTGACCGGCCGACAGGCTGAAGCACTCCCCGCCGCTTCGTTGCTGGGTGGATTAATGGGTATGGTGATGGTGGTGACGGTGATGGTGATGTGGTGCCGCTGCAAATGCTGAAGCGGAAAAAAGAAGGGCGAGCGAGAAAACAACAATCCTCTTCATGCCGTGATAGTAGCAAGAGAAACGCAATGTGGCTGTGAAAAATGTAACGGGAGTAAGCCAAGAGTCACTTGTTGCACATCCGTCACTTTCTCGGCGTATGGCCTAGAATCAGAAAGCCGCCGTAACCCATCCAAATCACGAGATGCCCATATCCATGTCAGTTCCCCAGCAAGCACAAGACGCGTTTTTCAACGTAAAATTCGGCATCACAGACGCTCTCATGGAGCGCTGTCTCGGCGAAGCCCTTTCCGCAGGCGGCGAGTACGCCGAACTTTACTTTGAATCTGTCGCCTCCACTTCGCTCGGTGTGGATGAATCGCTGGTCAAGTCTGCCTCCCAAGGCGTAAGCGCAGGCTGCGGCATCCGTGTATTGGCAGGCGAACGCACCGGCTACGCCTATACCGACGAGCTTTCCCCGGACCGCCTGCTGCGCGCCGCGCGTACCGCCGCGCTCATTGCGAGCGGCCCGGCCAAGCAATCCGTAGTCGGTTTAGGCCCCAAGCCACTGACGGAACCCGCGCGAGCTCGCCTGTACCCCGCGCCCGCCGCCGAGCTTGACCCGGAACTGAGCGCCAAGCTTGCCCTTGTCATGCGGGCGGATAAGGCTGCTCGTGCCGCCGACCCGCGTATCACGGAAGTCCGTGCAGGCTACGGCGACGAGGTGCGGCGCATCCTGGTCGCCGCTTCTGATGGAACCTACTCAAGCGATGTGCAGCCGCTGCTGCGTTTGAACGTCTCGGTACTGGCCCGCGACGGTGAGAAGATCGCGCGCGGTACCGCCGGTGGCGGCGGCAGGGTTGAGATCGACTACTTCAATGGGGTCAAGTCGCCTGAGTATTTCGCGCGCGAGGCCGCCCGGCAGGCGCTTCTACAGTTGACCGCCGTGGCAGCGCCCGCCGGGGACATGGAAGTGGTGTTGGGGCCGGGCTGGCCCGGCGTGCTGCTGCATGAGGCAGTCGGGCATGGCCTGGAGGCCGACTTCAATCGCAAAAAGACCTCGGCATTCTCCGGCATGATCGGCCAGCGGGTCGGCAGCGACAAGGTTACGGTTGTCGATAATGGGACGATCCCCTCACGCCGAGGCTCCATCCATGTTGATGATGAAGGAGCCGACTCGCGCGAGAATGTGCTGATTGAAAACGGTATTTTGCGCGGCTATATGAATGACAAGCTGAGCGCCAAGCTGATGGGCACTGCAAACACCGGCAATGGACGTCGTGAGAGCTATCAGCAGATGCCCATGCCGCGCATGACCAACACCTACATGCTCGCCGGGCAGGATGAGCCTAAAGACATCATCCGCAGCGTCAAGCGCGGCCTGTACGCGGTGAACTTCGGCGGCGGCTCGGTCGATATTACGAGCGGCAAGTTCGTCTTCTCGGCTTCTGAGGCGTACCTGATTGAAGATGGCCGGATTACGTCCCCGGTTCGTGACGCCACACTCATCGGTAATGGCCCGGAGGCGCTAAAGTATGTCTCCATGGTCGGCCACGACCTTGCGCTGGATGAAGGAGTCGGCAATTGCGGCAAGCAGGGGCAATGGGTTCCGGTCGGGGTGGGCATGCCGACGATCAAGCTCGACCGGATGACTGTGGGCGGGACCGGCAGCTGATAGAGCGCATTCCGACCGGAAGGTTAGAGTATCGCTGCTGCTTCAACAGCGAGAAGGGCTCGTTTGTATGCAGTTAGGATAGGAGCAGGAGCACACTCTTGCCAGTCCAGAACTCAAAAATTATGCGTGTCCCCGCCTTTGCTGCCGAGCTTGCCAAGCAAGCGGAAGCCATCGTCAAGCAAGCCATGCAAGCCGGTGCGACAGATGCGGACGTTGTCATCCGCGAGGGCGATGAGTTTGAAGCAAGCGTCCGCATGGGTGAGCTTGAGTCGCTGAAGGAATCCGGCTCGCGCGGCGTGGGGCTGCGCGTGTTTATCGCAGGCGACGAAGGCCAGCGTGTCGGTTCGACTTCATCGAGCGATCTAACTCCTTCCGGCATTGCACACCTTGTCGCCGGTGCCGTGGCATTGGCGCGTATCAGTTCACCTGACCCGGTGCAGGACCTGCCGGAGACATCGGCATTCGGTACGCTTGAGGGCGATCTCGCGCTCCACTATGAGGATGTCTACTCTCTGCCCGGCACGGAGCGCATCGAGTACGCTCGCCGTGTCGAGGCGGCGGCACTCGCCGCTGACCCGCGCATCCGCAATAGTGACGGCGGCAGTTTTTCAGCCGCTACCTCGCTCAAGGTGCTGGCCAACTCGCGCGGCTTTACGGGCGCGTCGCGCTCGTCGTACTGCGGCATATCTGCCGCGCCCATTGCCACCGGTGCCAATGGAGAGATGCAGCGTGACGGCTGGAGTTCAAGCGCGCGCACCCTTGCCAGGCTGGAGTCCCCGGAAGCGGTCGGTGCGGAGGCAGCTCGCCGCACCCTGCGACGGCTCGACGGCCGCCGCGTACCTACGCAGCGTGTACCGGTGGTGTTCGCTCCGGAGGTGGCACGGTCCATCATCGGTGCCATGGCAGATGCCGCGAACGGCGATGCCATCTATCGCGGGGCCTCGTTCTTTACAGGAAAAATGGGGCAGCAGGTCGCCGCGTCTTCGATCACGGTGATCGACGACGGCACGCTGCCGGGGCTGTTCGGCTCCGGCTACTTTGACGGCGAGGGCCTGCCCACACGGCGCACGGTGCTCATTGAGAACGGCATTCTGCGCTCGTGGCTGCTAAACACCTATACCGGTCGCAAGCTGGGCCTGCCGAGCACCGGCAGCGCAGCGCGCGGGCTTGCTGGCAATCCGGGTATCGGGACGCATAATCTGTTTCTACCGGCAGGTACGCAAACCCCGGAGCAGATCATCGGCGATGTGCAGCAGGGGCTTTACTTAACGGAGTTCCTGGGGCGCGGGGTCAACATGGTCACCGGCGACTACTCGCGCGGTGCCTCCGGCATCTGGATTGAGAACGGCGAGCTTGCCTACCCGGTGCAGGAAATTACGGTTGCAGGCAATCTGAAAGAGATGTTTCAGAACATTGTCGCTATCGGCAATGATCTTGAGTTCCGCTCAAGTACAGCATGCCCTACACTGCGAGTGGAAGGGCTGACGATAGCAGGCTCGTAACCCCATAGGTATGGTGACTTGCAGGTGACCAATGAGCACTTGCATTGTGTGTGTATCGCGTGTCTAGTTACGCACGGGCAATCCTGCTCATATACCAGGAATCGAGATCTCACATGCATTCATTTTTACGTGTAGTCGTACTAGGTCTGACATTCGGCGCGGTTGCCGGTGCGGGTTTTGGGCAAACCGCCGCTTCAGCCGGTTCTGCGCAAGCAGCTCAGGCAAACAAAACAGCTTCACAGGCTGTCTCCGGTGCCAAAACCAAGGGTGCCGCTGCCGTACCATCGGCTAGCAGCCAGACCGATGCACAAATCGCGGATGCAAAGTCAAAAGGTATGGTTTGGGCCAATGCCAACACGAAGGTTTACCACAAGGATGACGCAGTTTACGGCAAAACCAAGCAGGGCAAGTTCATGACGGAAGCCGATGCGCAAAAGGCCGGATACAGGCTGGCTAAGACGTCGCCCATCGGACAGAAGAAGACGGCTGCTGCTCCGGCTACCAAGTAAACTTTGCGGCTGCTGTGCCGAACGGACGTTGTAAATGATTCGATTAGCCTTACGTGCGGTACATGCCTTGGCGGAGTAGGCTTCCCATTGTAGCCGATTCCCCCTGCTGTACTGTATGGTTCTGACGGGCATATATAAGCATGGTTATCAACTGAACCAGCAAAGAAGTTCAGCGCGGGCCTGGCTGTAGGCAGCCAAGCTGCCGGGCTTCTTCGCGGGTACGGCACTGCCATGTGACGGCAACACACGACAAAATACATACGGCTCCAGTAGGCTTTGCCTAGTGAGCTCTTCCCTATTGCCTCCTATCTTTCCGCACGAAATTGCCTTCGATCCCCAGGCACCTGGGTCGGCGCTGACGCAGCTGCCCTCGCGCCCTGCCGTTTTTGCCTTGAGCGGAAGCACCGGCGAGCCCTACCTGAACCGCACCGCCGACCTGCGGCGAAGGCTCACCAAGCTCCTGACACCCGCACCGGCCCAAAGCAAACGCCTGCAGCTTGCCGGGCTGGTGCGCCGCATCCTGTGGGCTGAAACCGCCTCGGAGTTCAGCGCGCAACTGCTGCTCTATCGCGCTTCTGTCGCCGCTTTCGGTGAGCGTGCCGAGAAGCGCATGCATCTCCATGCGCCTTATTTTGTGCGCATGGGCATGCGCAACCGCTTTCCCCGCGTGTGGGTTACCAACGCGATTGCGCTCTCCTCGGCAGAGGATTTGTTCGGTCCTTTCCCTTCGCGCAACGCTGCCGAGCGGTATGCCGAGCAGGTGCTGGACTTGCACCTGCTGCGACACTGCTTTCAGGATCTGGACCCTGACCCGGCGTTCCCCGGCTGTATTTACTCTGAGATCAAGAAGTGCCTGGCACCCTGCTACGGCGGCTGCTCTGACGAGCGTTACAGCGAAGAGGCGGCGGCTGTGTACGCATTTCTACAAACAAATGGGCAAAGCCTGCTGGACGCGCTTGCGAGGGAGCGCGAGCGCGCCAGTGAGGCGCTCGACTTTGAGGGGGCGGCTGCTGTGCATGCCCGTTACGAGAAAGCGCAATCTGTAGGGGCACTTACCACGGAGCTCACACGGGCTCTTAGCAGTCAGCATGCGGTGCTGGTCCAGCCCGGCGTGGAGCCGGATCAAGTTGCGCTGTACCTGGTACAAGGCGGAAACACTACCGGACCGGTTGCATTTTCTGTTCTCGGTATGCGTCTTCCCAATGAGCAGTCCGGGTCGAGTTCCCTGTTTGCGCACCCTGCCGCGCTTGCCGCCGTTCCGCTTGAAGCTGCCGGTCCGGCTGGGCAGCCTACACCGGATAGCCGACTGCGCGATGCCATGAAGGAATTGGAAGCGCCGGAAACCGCGCGGCAACCCGCCGGTAAGCAGGAGCTTTGGGCGCACCAGGCGCTACTGGCTCGCTGGTACTTTCGTCCCCAGGCAAAGCGTGAAGGCGAGATCGTCTTCGCGGAACCGGGTGCCGGGTCCGTTGCGCTCAAGCCCCTGATGCGGGCTTGCGCGCGCGTGTACCGAGCACATGTCGAGCGACATGCGCCCGTACAAACCGTTACTGCTACCACCGGCGATTTTGAAAACCAGCCGGGCTCATCCTGAGGCGGTGTGCATAGTTGCAAACTGATACTCAATATCACCCTAACGTATGTGGTGTCATCCTGAGCGAAGTCGAAGGACCTGCTTTTGCCCTTGACCTTTAAGCCTGTATTCGAGACAAGCAGGTCCTTCGACTTCGCTCAGGATGACACGTGTTGCTCATTCCAACCTTGCACACAAGCACTCAAGATGACACGGTGTTCGCAGCAGGATCACTGCCCGTGCGCATTGAGCCAGCTCTTTACGTTTGCCTCCTGCGCAGCACGAAACTCCACGCAATCATGAATCTGCGTCTGCGCCGCAGTTAACGCACGTGCCGAGGCATGTACCGGGTGCGCGGTGTAAAAGTCCTTGACCTCCTGCGCCTTTTCAGCCGAGCAGAAAGAGCCCGCCGCCCTCACAATGCGCCCTCCGTTCAGCTCGGTAAGCTGCGCGGAAACCGCAGGCCAGTTTGCCTGGATGTACTTCCAGGCTTCATCGTGCGTTGCAGGGTTGCCCAGAGCTCCGCCAAGCACAGACAAGGCATCCTGATTTCTCACCTTGCCGGAAGTCGCATACGCCATCGCCCGATGTGTCAAAGCCGGGTCCTGAAAAGCTGCCAGAAGGCCTAATGCCTGCTCGGAACGCTGCGGATTGCTGTCTTTTTCAAACACTGTTTGCAATTGATCGAACAGCCCGGCATCGCCGTGCTGCGTCGCTACAGAGAGTGCCGCCGGTTGCAGCGTGGGATCGACCGACTCGGGATTTGCCAGGTATTGCCCGGTAAGCTTCTTGGCCTGGGCAATAGTCTCCGGGTCATTGCCCTGGCCGCCGACCAGGGTAAACAGCTCCGCGCGCAACTCCGAGACATCGGGCTGCTCACCGGACGACGGTGCGCCGAGCTTTGCCAACTGCGGCTTGTAAGTCCGTACGATCCAGGCTGCGAACTGCGCTTTTTCTTCCGGTGTGGCCATCACTCGTGAGCCGATGGTGCGCAGGTCACCCAGCACGGTCTCTGTAACTTCGGCACTGTTATCGGCGTGGGTGGCTTCGGCCAAGTCCAGCGTGCTGCCTGCTTCCCTCTTGCCGGCGCGTACCTGCGCCCATGTATCGCCCAACACGGAAATACGCTCGCTGGGTGTCAAGCCTGTTTCTATCTGCGCTACGATCTGCTTTTCTACTTCCGGCGGGTACTGGCTGCGGTAGTAGCCTTTTGCACGCGCATCGGCAAACAGGAACCCATGAGCCGGTACGGCAAGCTGACCCTGCGCTCCGCTCAGTAAAGGGCACTCCGCAGCGGCAGCCGCACCTTTGAAGCACACCGGGATCGTCCAGGTCTGCGCCGGGTCGCCCGCATGTGCTTTTTGTGCGTCCGGGCTCAGGTAAAAGCGGGTTTCCGTCGCACCAATCGTCTTTCCCGCAGGAGCAGCCAGTTGCAGCAGGGGCACCCCCGGTTCGGCCACAAAACTCGACATGATGCGATCGACCGGCTTTCCGCTGGCAGCGGTTTGCGCGTTCCAGAAGTCTTCCGCTGTGGCATTGGCAAACATATGTGCCTGCAAGTAATTGTGCACACCCTTGCGGAACTGCTCCTCACCCAGGTAGCTCTCGATCATGCCGATGATCGCGCCGCCCTTCTGGTAGGTAATGCCGTCGAACATTTCATTGATCTCGTCCGGCGTATTTGCCTCTGCGCGGATCGTCCGGGTCTGGGCCTGCGCGTCCAGGTTCAGCGTGTTATCGAGCGCGGCGGCTTCCTGCTCCGGCACGTGCCACTCCGGGTGCCATGCGGCTACAGGCTTGTTCTCCATCCAGGAGGCAAAACCCTCGTTCAGCCACAGGTTGTTCCACCACTGCATGGTCACCATGTCCCCGAACCACTGGTGCGCCATCTCGTGCGCGACTACCTGGGCAACACGTTCCTTGGCTTCTATCGATGCATGCTTTTCATCGATCAGGAAGTCAGTCTCGCGGTACGTGATGGCACCGAAGTTCTCCATCGCGCCTGCTTCAAAGTCCGGAATCGCGATCATGTCGAGCTTGGGCAAGGGGTACTTGATGCCGAAGTAGGTGTCGTAGTAATGCAGCACGAACTCGGCTGCTTCGACCGCATAGGGCGTCAGCGCGAGCTTGTCGGGCGTGGAGCAGGCGCGGATCGGCACCCCGTCCGCCTCGCCTTTGGTACAGACAAAATCGCCTACCAGGAAAGCCACCAGGTACGTTGACATCTTGGGGGTAGTTGCAAAGTGCAGCGTGTGCTTGCCCGCATCCGAGGAGGGCGTGTCGCTGATGATGTTGGTGTTTGAGATAGCGGTGTCGGCTTTGTCGATGGTCAGGCTTACGTCGAACGTCGCCTTATACGCAGGTTCATCAAATGATGGAAAGGCGCGCCGCGCATCGGTCGGTTCAAACTGCGTTACGGCGTAGTTGCGCTTCGCGGTTTTGGACAGGTAGAAGCCGCGCAACTGCCCGTTCAAAATGCCCGCGTAGCGGATGTGGAGCGTGGCCGGGCCTGCGGGTAGCGGCTTGGGAAAAGTGAAGGTCACCTGCTCTTTGCCCTTGTCCTCGCTCACCTGCGCGGTTTGCGTCATGCCCTGTGCATCGGCGGTAACGGAGTCAAACGTGATTTCAGCCGCGTTCAGCGTGATCGTGGTTGATGGCGCAGCCAGGGCGACGCTAACGGTTTCATCCCCTGTAAACGTAGCGGCGGAGATGTTCGGTGCCAGGGTGAGGCGGTACCCTTGCGGGGTGACGTTAGCCGGCAGCCGCTGAGCGATCAAAGCTGGAGCGGCGGCAAGCAAGGCAAAAGCCGGGAGAGAGAAGTGCAGGCGCATGCAGAAACCTTTTTTGAACGGAGATGAGGCAGGCGTCGCTGGGAAACGTAACGTGTGCGCTACAGACTTCTTAATCGTCTTTGGCCAGGAATGCAACCCGGCCTCAAAGAGTGTGAAAAGTTTTCGACTTCCCTCCGCATCCGTAAAATCGTGTCATCCTGAGCGGAAACTGACGCGCAAGCGTCAGTTGGAGTCGAAGGACCTGCTTTTCCTGGGCATCCAAGCAAAGCGAAAGTCAAAAGCAGGTCCTTCGACTTCGCTCAGGATGACACGGGGTTTATAGGGTTGGATCAAAAATGACTTCTATACCCTCCGCATCCGTAAAATCGTGTCATCCTGAGCGGAAACTGACGCGCAAGCGTCAGTTGGAGTCGAAGGACCTGCTTTTCCTGGGCATCCAAGCAAAGCGAAAGTCAAAAGCAGGTCCTTCGACTTCGCTCAGGATGACACGGGGTTTATAGGGTTGGATCAAAAATTGTCCCACACCCTCTCAGGATTCGCGGTAGTCAAGCAGCACCAGCCCTGCCAGCGCCAGGCATACCGGCCATACCAGCCCTGCGCGGCGAGCGGTAGGCGTACCGGGCAGACGCAGTTGCAGCCAGCGGCCGCAGCCGGCGGTGGCACCCAGCAGGGCAATAGGCGTGTGCGCCATCTCTGCCAGCATTTCGTCCTTAATGTTGCTAAGTCCGTGTGAGTGAGTCAGCAAAGCCGCACCGCCAGCTGCGCACAGCAGCGGGAATACGTAGGCCGCGCGCGGTGAGCGCCGGCGCCCTGTCGCCACGGCCCACTCAAAAAAGGCAAAGCAACTGATGAGCAGCGCATAGGCGCGATGTTGCAACACATCAGGCGCGGCAAAACTGGCCCAAAAGGAGTGCGGGCCCAGCGGCCAGTTTTCCGGGTCGGCCCGCAACACGATGAACACGGCAAGACCGAGAAACAGCAGCGGCCAGTTTTGTGACAGCTTCTGCGCACGGCCCGGCGGCAGCGCACGCGCGGCAAGGGCCAGCAGCGCGGCGAGCAGCACAATCAAGCCCGCCCAATGGTGGTTGTACTCGGACCAGGCCCGATCTACCGCATCCGGTTGAGCGCCTGCGCTGTATTGTTCATCCACGATGATGGTTCGCAGGCTCGGCGGCGCAGCCAGGGAGGAAAGAGACGGACTGGTCATGCGGGGCGTTTGCCAGTGAATGCGCTGAGAAATTTCTGCGAGGCTTAGCCGGTCACGCTGAAGGTCAACGGCAGGCGGCTGCGAAGTGAGCGAGGCAGCTGCCAGCACAGCCGTGATACCCAGCACCAGCTCTGCCTCGCTGAAGCGGCGCAGGCGCAGTAAAAAGCCTCCTGGAGCACTCGGCGGAGGTGCGCTCCCAGGCAAAGCACCCGCGCGCAGCAGCCGGTAGTTGCCTGCCCCCAGCAGCAGCATGGCCAGCAGCAGGTAGGTTTTAGCAAGGATCATGATGCCGTAGGTAGTGCCGTACAAACCGGGAAGTGACCCCACGTAGAAAAAGCTCATGCCGATACCGGCAAGCACCAGCAGGGGCACACTGACCAGCGCCATGGCTGAGTAACGGCGTGCGAGCCGCTGTGCATTTTCAAAGCCGATGCCCGTGCGCAAGGCAAGCAGCAGAAACAACATACCGCCTACCCAGCCCGCGGTACCCAGGTGGTGCGTTGCTGTCAGCAGCATGAGCGTTGCACGATTGCCGAGGCGCGAAGCTCCATGGCTTTGCGATACGGAAGCGCACAGCACGACGGCGGCAGGCACAAGCGCGACTAATGATTTCGTCCATACCCGCTTGAAGTTACTCATCATCAGCCATGCCAACAGCAGCGCGGCACAGACTTCTATTGCGCCGGTAATAAAGAAATCGGCATTTACCAGGAAAGAAAACGGGAAGCCCGAACCGCCCATCAGGATGGCGACTGAGAGCCCCGTTGCCACTCCCTGCGCTAAAGCGAGCGCAAGTGCAAGCTGCGCGATAACGCGCCGAATGCGGCGAAGTTGTAAAAAGTCCGCATCGCAGGGAAGTGCAACCAGGAGCAGAAAGAGCAAGCCTCCGAGGGTCAAGGCTTCAAGCGATAATGCCGCTGCGCGGAGCAGAACGCTAAGCAGGTCAAAATCTTTCAGCAGCCAGATCACGATGGAAATCCTATGACAAAGTCAGACAAATGCATGTTATGGCATAGAGCTATGCAGCGTTCTAACGGCTGCAATATCTTGAGCACTCGTGATTTGCGGCTATATTTCTCGCAAACTGTGCATAGGCTTGCGAGTTGCCGTCAGCCGTGCAAAGACACTACTGCACACGAAAGGGGATTTCGCCGCGTGTGATGTGTCCATCACTAGCCAGTGCTTGCCAGCGCAGGCTGTAGGTGCCGGGCTCCAAAGCAGGTGCGTTCGCATCCAGTTCATTCGGGGCAACCTGCTTCGACAATGGCAGATTGCCGGCCTTCCCATCTGCCTTCGCGAGAGAAAGCGTACAGTGCGGACCGTCAACACGCGAGTTGAACTTGAGCTGAACGTGCAAGCCGGTAGCTGTGTGCACTACCTCATCGCGTTGCGGCGCGGAGTGGACAAGCACTGCATGGGCTAAGGCAAATTGCGGTACACCGAGCGCAAGTATCGAGCCCACAAACACCCGAGAAAAAGACACGTTGAGAAACTCCTGCTGGGAATTAAGTTGTGCCGCGATTCGAACTGAGAACGTTATACGGCGCGGCTGGAAGCCATACGCACCGACTGCCCGCTGATCTCGGCTGCACGTGCCTCAGCGTATGCGGCAGCGCCCATTAGCGCCGCGCGGCTTTCAAGGATGATGTGTACCGGCGTATGCACCAGCAGGTCACTGAGTCGGCCTTTATCAGTAAACGAGTGCATAAAGACGCCATCACGCATTTTATCGAGAATTTTAGGTGCAATCCCGCCACCGATAAAGATGCCGCCGGTAGCCAGCACTTTCAGCGCGAGATTGCCCGCTTCCGCACCGTACACGCTTACAAAGATGTCCAGGGTGCGCTTGCATAACTCATCCTTGCCGGACTCGCCAAGCTCACCGATGACAGCATTCGGGTCTTCATGCTCCATGCGATCTTTCAGCTCGGGAGACTCTGTCATGCCCTGGTCATCACGCAGGAAAGAGTAGACATTCGTAAGCCCTAACCCGGAGACGACGCGCTCATAGCTCACACGTCCGCCTACCCGCTTCTGCAGGTACAGCAGTAAGGCAATTTCTGTACTGTCGCGCGGCGCGAAATCGCAGTGGCCGCCCTCGGATGCAACTGGAACATGCATATTGCCGTTCCACATCAATACCGCTTCGCCCAGGCCTGTTCCGGCGGAGACGAGACCTCGGTTACCGACCACGCTTGGATCGCCCTGGCTCAGCGTAAATACCTGGTCCTTGGTTAGCTCCGGAATGCCGTAGCCGTTTGCCTCAAGGTCATTGATAAGAAAAACATGGTCAATGTTGAGATTGCGCGACAGCTCGCGGCTGTCAAGCAGCCAGGGCAGGTTGGTCAGTTTAAGCCGCCCGTTACGCACCGGGCCCGGTACGCCGAAGCAGGCTGAGACGATGTGGGGATGGTTATTTTTCTCGAAAAAAGTTTGTACAACTTGTTCGAGGCCTGCAAACTCCCGTGCAGGGAAGCGCTCGTCATTGACATGCCGTAAGCGACCATCCTCAAACTCGTATAACGCCAGGTGTACTTTCGTACCGCCTACGTCCCCGGCCAGGATCATCGCGATAACTCCACATGCCCGCTACCGTCCGCGCCGGGTTTCGGCAACTTCGCAGCGGCTGCCTCGTCAAGCAGGAACGTCAGGGAGCCGTTTTTCGGCTGGATGAGCTGCGAGGGCGTGACCACAGGATCGTACTCGCCGTAAAGCACCCGCTCCAGCGGTTCAGCTTTATCAGCGCCGCCGATCAGGAACACCACGTCGAGCGCCTCGTTGATGACCGGCCAGGTCAGCGTGATGCGCCAGGTATCCTTCTGCGGCACATGGTTGGCATACACAATGCGGCCCAGCTCATGCACACCTTCCGTATCGGGAAAGATCGATGCGGTATGCCCATCATCGCCCATACCCAACCACACCACGTCGAAGCGCGGCACCTCGGCACCTTCCAGGCGGAACTCGCGGCGGATGAGTGACTCGTACTTTGCCGCTGCTTCCTCTGCATCCAGTTCGCCTTCGATGCGATGGATGTGCTCAGGGCTGAGCGGCACCTTGCTGAGCAAGGCTTCGTTGGTCATGCGGTAGTTGGAGTCCGGGTCGTCCGGGCCTACCGAACGCTCGTCTACCCAGAACAGCTCCACCTTGTCCCAGGCGATGGTCTTGCCGTAAGGCTGATCGGGATCGGCAAGCAAGGCAAAAGCTGCCTTGGGTGTAGAGCCGCCGGAGATGGCAATGCGCGCGCGTCCGCGCTTGGCGACTGCCTGCCCGATTCGTTCGGCGAAATAGGCTGCTGCAGCATGTGCCAGGGCATTGCTATCTTCGTACACGCGATACGTTACTTCCAGTCGTTTTGACACTGACTCCCTTTCAATAACCGCTGCTATACCGTGTGCCAACTATGCTTGTCGGTTGCGAGCAGAGCGTCGGCTGAGGCCGGGCCCCAGGTGCCGCTCTCATAGTTTGGGAAATCCTTCGGCGCGTTCTTCGCCCAGCTTTCAAGCAGCGGCGTGTACAGCGCCCAGGCCACTTCTACTGCCTCGCGGTGCGAGAACAGCGTGGCATCGCCGAGCATGGCATCCAGCAGCAGCCGCTCATAGCCGTTCGCGGTGTACTTGCCGAAAGCGTCTTGATATTTGAAGATTGCAGCGACGGGAACGATGGTGGTGTCAGGCGTCGGCAGCTTGTTGCTGAAAATGAAGGAGATACCTTCTTCCGGCTGAATGCGAATGCGGATCAGGTTCGGCTGATCGTTCGGCATCGTGGCAAAAATCTGTTTTTCCGGCTGCTTGAACTCAATCACAACTTCCGTCACGCGCTTGCCCAGGCGCTTGCCCGCGCGCAAGTAGAAAGGCACACCCTTCCAGCGCGGGGTGTCGATTGCCAGCTTGACAGCGGCAAAAGTCTCCGTCGTCGAGTTCGGGTCTACGCGATCTTCTTCACGGTATGGCTTGACCTGCTCTCCATCTACCGTGCCTTTACCGTACTGACCGCGCGCAGCCGTTTCTTCTGTCAGCGGCTGGATAGCCTGGAACAGCTTTAGCTTTTCCTCAAGAACACCCTTGGCCTCAAACGTCGCGGGCGGCTCCATGGCGACAAACGACAGCATCTCCATCATGTGGTTTTGCAGGATGTCGCGCGAAGCACCGGCCTTCTCATAAAACGGTCCGCGACCTTCAATGCCGATCGACTCGGCAGCTGTAATCTGAATGTTGTCGATGTACTTCGCATTCCACAACGGCTCAAACATCATATTCGCAAAGCGAAATATGAGAATGTTCTGCACCGTCTCCTTGCCGAGGTAGTGGTCGATGCGGAAGATCTGGTCTTCCTTGAAGACTTTCGCAACGCCGTCATTGAGCGCCTTGGCAGAGTCGAGATCATGGCCGAACGGCTTCTCGATGATGACGCGCACCGTGGTTCCATCAGCGGCCTTGTCCATTTCCTGCTCGCCGAGTTTGTCGACGATCTCCTGGAAGTACTCCGGCGCGACCGCGAGATAGAACAGGCGATTGCCCTTGGTGCCCTTCTCTTTGTCGATGCCGGCAAGGGTTTCTTTCAGCCTGGCGTAGCCTTCGGAGTCGTCGAAGTTCGTGGTGAAGTAGCTGACCTTCTCCATGAATGGTCCGAGCTTTGCATCGCCCTCGTTTACGCCGGAGGAAACAATGGCTTTCTTCATGTCAGGATTAAAACTTTGCGACAAGTCGCGGCGTGCCACGCCGACCACGGCAAACTCTTGGGGCAGTAAGCCGCTCTGCTCCAGGTGGAAAAGTGCCGGTAGCAGCTTCTTCTTGGTAAGGTCGCCTGAAGCGCCGAAGATAACGATGATGGTCGGCTCTGCGGTTCGCGCCTTTGCATCTGCCGTGACCTGTTTCGCCAGATCCGGATTCATTACGGTGTCACTATTGCTCACAAGTTACCTTCCTGGTGTGTGCGTCTGAAAGTTACAGAAGTCCGAGGGATTGCAGCTCCTTACGAAGCATCTCCGGGTCTTTGTACTCAATACCATGCATGCCCAGCGACGTAGCTGCGCTTGCATTCTTCTCACGATCATCGATGAAAATAACTTCAGCCGCAGGCACTTGCAAAACTTCGAGCGCAAGCCGGTAGATGTCCAGACCGGGCTTGCGCAGCTGCACATAGCCGGAGCAGAAGAAGACAGACAAATACTGTTTTAAGCCGAAACGTGCCAGTCGCATGTCGTTCAACTCGCGCGACTCGTTATTCAGCTGGCCCATTCGGACTTCGCCTTTTGTGTGCAGCTCCTGCAGCACCGGCATGGCGGTATTCGGAAGCACTACGGATTGCTTTTCTATCGCGGTCTTCAAGGCTTGAGCGGTAAAAGGGCGCTGCTTGAAAAAGACAGTACGCTCAAGATACTGATCGAAGTTGATGGTGCCCTTCTCCCAGGCATCATTCTCGATTGCATGCCGGGTCTCAAATGCATCCCGGTCGTCAATACCCAGCTGATCGAAAACGACTTTGCGCTCATTGTGGTCCCAGCCGTTGGTGAGGAGGACGCCGCCGGTATCCCATAAAACAGTGCTGAACTTGCTCATTCGCTTCTTAGGATGCACCTGGAATCGTACGCAGTGCAAAAAAGGCAATCTTATGAGGATGCTTTCAGGTTTCCAGAGTCGGTACTCTCTTCATGCACGCTACCGACGTTCCTTCTCCAAGGCATCGAGACGCGCACCGTAGCGACCAGCATGAGGTGAATTTCATGTAGGACAGTATCGATTTTGTCGACCTTGGATTAAAGACGGTCGAAGCGCTTATCTTGCTGATCGAACCGTCTATCAAGATTCCTCCCCTGCACCAGAAAACCTATGAATACAATCCCGAGATTGGCGAGTGCCAGCAAGGATGGCACTCCGATCGCTAGGTAAAGCTGCTGGTTTGCCATACCCCTCCTTAAAAAAAGAGCGCGAGTGTCAACTCGCGCTCACCATCTTACTTATCGTTCAGCCCGGCCAGCGCCGGGATGCCCTTTCCGGCTTTCGCCAGCAGCGCTTTGGCGCGCTCGGTGATGTTATCTACACCGAAGCCCAGCTTTTCAAGCGCCAGAGTACCCGGTGCGGAGGCACCGAAGCGATCCAGGCCGATGACGTCGCCGTGGCGGCCTACCCACTTCCACCAACCCAGGGTTGCGCCTGCCTCGACAGCCAGCTTCGGCATGTTTTCCGGCAATACTTCAAGCTTGTAGCTTTCCGGCTGGCGCTCAAACAATTGCCAGCTTGGCATGGACACGATGCGGGCGGTAATGCCTTCCTTCTTGAGCTCAGCGGCGGCTTTTACAATCTGCCACACTTCGGCACCGGTGGAAAGCATGATGAGGTCCGGCTGATCGCTGCCGCGATCCAGGATGTACGCGCCCTTCTTCACGCTCTCGTATACATCCACCTTGGTGGGATCGACCATGGGCAAGTCCTGCCGAGAAAGCGCCATGAAGCTGGTTTCCTTCATTTCAAGCGCCAGCCGCCAGGCAGCGGAGGTCTCATTCGCATCCGCCGGGCGGAAGTCGATGAGGTGCGGTATGGCGCGCAACATCATGAGCTGATCGATGGGCTGGTGCGTCGGGCCGTCCTCGCCCAGACCGATCGAGTCATGCGTGTACACAAAGATTGAGTGGATGTGCATGAGCGAGGCCAGCCGTATGGCGGGCTTGGCGTAGTCAGAGAAGGTGAAGAAGGTTGACCCATAGGGAATAATGCCGCCATGAGCCGCCATGCCGTTCACCGCGGCATGCATGGCAAACTCGCGCACACCGAAGAACACATTACGGCCTGCGGGGTCGATGTGGAAGTTCGCCGACTTTTTCAGGATGGTTTTTGTGGATTCGGTAAGATCTGCCGCGCCGCCGAAGAGCTCCGGTACCTCGTCAGCAAAGGCGTTCATTACCGCGCCGCCTGCGTTGCGAGTGGCCATGGGCTTGCTGTCTACAGGGTAGGAGGGCAGCGACTTCTCCCAGCCTTCCTTCAGCTTGCCGGCCTGCACACGCTCATACTCGGCGGCGAGCTCCGGGAACTCGGCTTTGTACTTGGCGAAAAGCTCGTTCCACTCGCTCTCGTACTTGGCGCCCTTGTCAACAATTTGCAGCCAGTTTTTGCCGGCTTCTTCCGGCACGTAGAAGGTTTTGTCATCGGGCCAGTTCAGCGTTTCTTTAGTGAGCTTTACGTTCTTCTCGCCAAGCGGCGCGCCGTGTGCCTTGTTGGTGCCTGCAGCGGGGCTGCCGTAGCCGATGATGGTACGTACCGCGATGATGGAAGGCTTGTCGGTGATGGATTTGGCCTGTTCAATCGCTTTCGATAGTGCGTCCAGATCGTTACCGTCGGCAACCGTCTGCACGTCCCAGTGATATGCCTTGAAGCGGGCCTGCACATCTTCAGTAAATGAAAGGTCGGTAGGTCCGTCGAGCGAAATTAGATTGTCGTCGTACAGGAAAATCAGCTTGCCCAGCTTGAGCGTACCGGCGAGCGAAGCTGCTTCGTGGGAAACGCCTTCCATCAAGTCGCCGTCACCGCAGATGCCATAGGTGTAATGGTCAACCACTTCATAGCCGGGCTTGTTGTACACCGCAGCCAAGTGCATCTCTGCCATGGCCATGCCAATTGCCATGGCAAAACCTTGTCCCAGCGGTCCGGTTGTGACCTCAACGCCGTCTGTTTCGCCAAACTCCGGGTGGCCCGGTGTTTTAGAGCCCCACTGGCGGAACTGCTTCAGGTCCTCAATCGACAAGTCATACCCGGCCAGGTGCAGCATGCCGTACAGCATCGCCGAGGCATGGCCATTTGACAGCACAAAGCGGTCGCGGTTGGTCCACTTGGAGTGCTTCGGGTTATGACGCATGTACTTGTGGAACAGCAAGTAGGCAATGGGCGCACAGCCCAGCGGCGCACCGGGGTGGCCGCTGTTGGCTGCTTCTACGGCGTCAACTGCAAGAAATCGCAGGGCATTGATGGAGAGCTGATCAAGATCGGTTTTGACGGGGGCTATGGCGGTCGCGCTCATGGGATTTTTCGTTCTCCGGGGATGATTGGGGCTGACTAGGGTATTTTAGTGCGT
Organism: uncultured Acidobacteriaceae bacterium; assembly: GCA_964235655.1. Classification (GTDB taxonomy): domain Bacteria; phylum Acidobacteriota; class Terriglobia; order Terriglobales; family Acidobacteriaceae; genus EB88. The sequence goes on along the minus strand of CAXSBB010000011.1, from coordinate 24,988 downwards.
TTTGGTTACGCTTGCATGCCGAGCCGCTAAGGAATGCGATACATCGTGCATTCCCTTCAGCCCTCGCTCGGTGTGACCTTAACGGAGAAGTTCCGGCCTTCCCAGCGTTTCGCCTCGGTCCAGAACAGCGTGAAGATCAGCTCCGACGGCTTGCCCACAAGCGCAGGCGGCACATCTGCCGCTGAGCCTGCCGCACCCAGGCTGTGCGAGCAAACTGTTTTTTGGGTCAGCCAGCCATCGGTTGTATAGAGCACTTCAAAGGCATCGGCAGCAATGACTCGCAGGGTTTTTCCTGCCGGGATCGATGAAATCTTTCGGCGCTGCTTCCACACTTCAATGGTGCTGGGACGCGGGCCTGCGCCGTAACGAGCCTCTACCGCTTCAATCCGGTCGAATACCCGGCCGTCATGCGCGGAGCGTACCAGCTTCAGGTACTCGGCATGCGCCCACACCAGCGGCATGGCTGACCCGGCGGGGTCACCCAGCACAACCGGCCCGGCGCTGGTGTTTAGTGAAACCCGCTGATCCCAGACTTGCTCCGGCAGCATTGCTCCCAGCGAGGCAAAACCTTCCATCGCCAGAACGAATGGGCGCACACCTCGGCCCGCCTGCAGCTCGTAGTGCGCGCGCTCACCGGTGAGCAACGGCCACGCCCGGCCTTGCCCGTACGACAGAAAAGGCCCGCCGCCATGCTGCTCGCCATAGCCGTCATGGTTGTACCTGCGCCAGCAGGGACCCTGCGGAGCCTCGATACGCAGTACCCGATCAATCACTTTAATTGTGTCCATGATCAGAGGATCATCAGCACGGCGGATGCCGTAGCGCACCAGCTCCAGAAAGCCGCCGTCGACAACCGCATCCGCCGGGAACTCGGACTCTTGCCACGGCGCGCGATTATTGAGCCGGATATTGCCGGGAGCGACATCGTTGCGGTACCAGGGTTCGCCCGGTGCGGGCGGGCGCACACGGATGTAGTGGCGCTTGATCTCCGGGTGCAGCGTGCCCTCGTTCGTCACAGTCCAGTCTTCAAGGTGCGATTGAATCCAGTCCGCATGTTCGTACAGAAACGTACCGAGCTCGGGCGAGCCGTGGTTCTCCGCAATTTCTGCAGCGCAGCATAGTGCGCTGATGACCGCGGCCAGCGTGGAGGGTGAGTAGCCGGCGTTTTCTTCCCAGCGCTCCTGCTGCGTGACCGGCGCGTACCGCACCAGAAAACCCGCAGCCCGCGAAACAAACGGGAACACATCGAAATTCGCAAGCCCGTTCGCCTTCCACAACCGCCAGGCCAGGATGATGGGAAACGCCACTTCATCGAGTTGGATGCCGGTCCAGTACGGCGTCCCGTTCACCCAAAAGTTCTGCGCAAAGCCTCCGTCAGGCTTTTGGGTGCAGGCCAGGTAGACCAGGGCTCGCAAGGCGGTCTCGACACGCCCGCAGGCCAACAGCGCCCCGGCGGAGTGCACCATGTCGCGGGTCCACACCAGGTGGTAGCCGCCCAGGTCGTCGTCGCCCTTGGCATAGCCCCAGGGGATGGACATGGAGGCGATGAAGGCCCCGGCGTAGGTCTTATCTTCGTGGGTCAGCACGACTTTCTGGCTGGCGCGCAGCAGGCGGCCACCGTCGCCCGTGTGCTTTTCGAGACCCTCGGGCAACTGCACCCGCTCCCACTGGCGCACAAAACGCCCCAGCTGCTGCTCAAACGGGGCAGCCAGCGAGCTCATGGTGGCCGACAGTGCCGCATGGTGGCTTTCACCGAAGCCGATGGCCAGCACGAACTCGCGCGTGTTCGCATCGATCACGCGGGCGCGATGCAGATCTACCTCGCCCATGACGGCGATATTGCCGTCAGTCGCCGAGCCGTACTCCCAGTGCATTGTGAAGTCGTGCTTCAGGTCCTGCCAACCGTCGCTGGCACCCACAAAGCCGCAGGAAGCATGCGAAAACCCGCAGTCGGTCGTCATGGCAAGCGAGTTTGCGTCGCGCCATGCCAGCAGCGTGCGCGAACCTGCTACATCGACCACGCGCGCCGAGTTGTGCGCGCCGCCGCCGGCCATATGCGGGGACAGCAGCGCGTACAGGTGCAGGCGCGACAGCATTTGGGGCTCAGCCTGCAGGCGCACGCGCACCAGAACTACCGAGGCATGCGGGTCGCAGATGGTCTCTTTTGTAATTGTGTAGCGGCCTTGAGGGTCACGGTTGATCTGGCGCGCTGCAGGAGACGTGGGTTCAACGTAGGAAAAGGTGCGCACGGTGTCGCGCTTCTCCTCGTGGAAAAATGTCTCGCCGTCACTGATAAGGAAGCCCATATCGCGCGTTTGCGGGCGGTCGATGGTGGGGTAGTACATCTCGTTCAGGATGCCGTGCGAGGTGGTGTACCAGACCTTGGAGGAGGCAGAGTAGGCGCAACCGACACTGTCCTTAATGCTGGAAGTCCAGCGGCCCGGCAGCCCGGGTGCGCCGGGGGCTTCGCCTTGTTGGTTGAGCCAGAGGTATTGGGCGGTGAGGTCGGGCAGCGGCTCGCTCATGGGTGCGGGTGTCTCCGTTTCAAGAAACTCCAGAGTAGCGCGATCAGGCGGATGTGCCATGCTTTCCGGTTACGGTGGTTTGGTGGAGAATCTGTGTCTCGGGTTTTTGCTATCACTTTTACAAATCGTGATATCTCTTATATGAAGAGGTGATTATGCACGCGATGGTGATACGAAATTTGCCGGATGAGACGCACCGGGCGCTGATGCAGCGTGCAAAGCTTCATGGTAAGAGCACGGAAGCCGAGGTTCGCGCCATTCTTGAGGAAGCGGTGCGTCCGAAAGAGCAGGTTGGTTTAGGGACAGCGCTTGCGGAGCTTGGAGCGCGATTCGGGGGAATCGAAATCGACCTTGATGCCGTGCGGCGCGACTTATCTCCGGCACGTGCCGCTAATTTCGATTGATCGTTCTCGATACCAATGTAGTTTCTGAAACTATAAAGCTTCGCCCCGAGCCATTAGTTGTCAATTGGCTCAATCGACAGGCTCGGGAGACCCTATACCTGACCGCAGTTAGCCTGTCCGAGCTTCTCTTCGGCATCGAACTTCTTGACGAAGGACGGCGTAAGCGTGAGATGGCGCGAGCTGTTCAGCAGCTACTTGATGAACGATTTGTCGCAAGAGTTCTTCCGTTTGACACTGTATGCGCTGCAACATATGCAAATCTGATGAGTCGTGCGCGTCATCGTGGGCTGGCAATTGCTATTTCGGACGGGCAGATTGCTGCAATTGCCAAGGCGCATGGGTTTGCCGTGGCAACGCGAGATCGCGGACCGTTTGAGGCTGCCGGGCTGAAGGTGATTGATCCATGGGTAGCTTAAAATCGACCTGGACTATGGACGCTGAGGAGTAATGAGGTGATTTGAGTGCTGCGGAAATTTCTTTTATACGCTTGCGCTTTACCTTTAGTGATTTATCTTCCATTGATCTTGATTGGAAGTGACATAGGCAAATTAATTTATTGGCTTCTTCTCCTACTTATTTTTTCGGCGCACCTTGGACCACTGCTTGGACCAACGGCTGGAAAATTGGTCTAATGATGTTCGCCGCTGTAATAACCTCTGTGCTTGTAAGCTTTATGCTGTTGTTTAACGAGCATAATCTGCGAACGTCAGCACGCTGGATTGTTCATTCTCGTGCTTACAAAACGCAGGTTTCGGCACAACCGAAAGTTGCTTCCGGAAGCTTTCGGCATATGGAATGGGACGGGTGGGGTTGGGGTGGAAATGATACTTACGTATACCTTGTCTATGATCCTCAAAACCATCTCCGAGCCGCCGTGCAAACGAAGTACGGTCTGCAAGCAAAGGGGCTTCCCTGCGTGGTCTCTGACATACACCGGCTTGAAAAGGATTAGTATACGGTTACATTTCTTATAGATGCGGAGTGGACCAATTGCTAGTTTGAGGGAGACATATTGGGGTACTCGCGACGACCGTCGATAACTCGCAAGATAAGCACCTCGCCATTCTTGACGCGGTAGATAATGACATGGCGGCCGATCGGAAAGCTGCGTATCCCAGGGCGGAGGTTTTCATCTCGTCGGCGTCCAATGTAGGGATGACGAGTTAAGGTATAAAAGCGCGCTGTAATGCTTGCAACTACCCTCTCAGCTAACTCTATGCTACTGCTTTCCACTGCAATATATAACCAGATATCATCCAAGTCTGATGTGGCAGCCGGTGAAAGTTTGTGCGTCATTGCTCACGATAAATTGCAGCCAGGCGTACGCGTCCCCGCTCACTTACTTCACGTGCCAGCTCGCGCATGGACTCTTCTGTAATAACAAGCCCTTCACCCCGAGCGAGTGCGGCATCCGCCTCGTCGAGCGAAGCCAGCAGCTCGGCCCGCGAGCGCTCGCGCTCCTCCCATAACGCGAGCGCCTCACGAACGGCGTCTTCCTCATGTTTGAGGCGACCGGCCTCGATGGCGAGGCGAGCGAAAACTTCCTGGTCAGGTGTCAGCTGTACTTGCATAAATAAACGTTAGGCAAGCGGACTGAAGGTGTCAACGCTTCGTCACAGCACCTGCGAATTCGCATCCGGGTCGGGATGGAATTGCACTTCGCTCATCGCGTGGGTGATCTCGCGGTTTTTCATGAAGTACTCCCATACAAAGCCTGAGCGCAGGTTTTCGGCCATCAGTACGCTGATGCCCTGGTCGATGCCGAGAATGTCTTGCGCAAACCAGTTCCCTTTCACGTCAAACGCATCGACAAAGCCGTAGCGCGTCCATACGCGCGGACCCATCTTCTCGCGCATACTCAGCAGCACGTGCGAGCACTCTGCCGGTAGAAACGGCAGGGACCCGGCTGCGGCGCATGGTACCAGTGTGCCGTCGGGCGGTCCGATGGTGGGTGGGCCGCCCCATACCCGGTAGCCGTCCTTGGAATCCGACGCTGTGATCCCCCACATATCCATGTCAACCCAGTTGTACTTCTGCCCCAGGTGGATGCACCACAGCTGATGCGCACGGGTGGCGGCGATGGAGTTGGTGAAGTAGTTGGCATGCAGGTCGCGCTGGTCGCGGTAGTCGCACCAGGCATGGGCGTACTGGTGGATGAAGATGGGTGCGACGCCCGAAATGTATTCAATGCCGCCGAACTGGATCACAGGGCGTTGCAGCGCGTTCCAGGTCTCAACCGGAATTGGGTGTGTCGGCGAGCCGATCGCCATCAAGTACATGGTCATCAGCTCGGCATAGATGTCCCAGCGATGCTGCAAAAAACCTTCCTCGGGTAGCCAGCCCATGGAGAGCGTTGGCCCTGCATTGAGCATCCACTGCCAGTCGATGCGGCGGTAGAAAGTCGTGGCGAGTGCCGCGATACGCGTGTTGCCGGCAAAGTACTGGCGGCACAACAGCACGCCGCATAGCAGCAGCGCGGTGTCAATCGAACTGAGCTCGGAGTTGAAGCTGCGCTGGCCGCTCTCAATGTCGATGAAGTGGTATAGAAAGCCATGCTCGTGCGGGCAATCTTCAAGCAAAAAGGCGAGTGTTTTCTCGACGCGCTGCTCGCACTCGCTGGGCCGCAGGTAGCCTCGCCGGGCGGCGATGCACAACGCGCTCAGTCCGAAGCCGGTGGCAGCAATGGAAGCCACGCGCGAGGGCGAGATACCGACCGAAGCCGCCCGATCCCGCACCAGGCCGGTCTTCGGGCTGGCTTCGTTGTAGAAGAACTGGCAGCCGCGCTCCTCCATTTCATCAAGTAGCGCATCGGCTTGCTTGCTGACCTGCGTAAGCGGCCGGTTGATGAACTGCCCGGGAGGGTGGACGTACTTATCTGGAGCAGGCTGCTGCGGCTGGGGCTGCTGGTTCCCACTGGTGCGAGGGACCTGTTGCTCGTTTTGTAGAGCCATGGCACGCGCGCCGGGCGAACCCAGCGTGATAGCCCCGGTGGCGCCAGCGGCAGCGGCAGCCCGCAGCAGCTCGCGGCGGGTAAAACGGTGATCGGTCAAGCCTGCTCCATGAAAATTTCTATGTGCCTGTCACAACAAAGATGCGCGAAGCGGAGCTTGCGTCACATCGGCTGCCGCAGGTACGCCGGAACAGCGACATGCATCTCTGTATGAGAGCGAACCGTTTGCCTGCGGGCGACGGCAAACCTGAAGGAGAAACTCTTGGCCTACGAACTGGCACCACTCCCTTATGACTATGCGGCACTGGAGCCGCATATTGATGAAGCGACCATGAAACTGCACCATGACAAGCATCACCAGACCTATGTCACCAATCTAAATGGTGCTATTGACAAACACCCAGAGCTGGCGAAGCACACACCTGAAGATCTGCTGCGCTCATTGGATACCATCCCCGACGATATCAAGGCTGTAGTGCGAAATAACGGCGGCGGCCATGTGAACCACACCATGTTCTGGACGATTATGAAGCCGGGCGGCGGCGGTGAGCCGACAGGTGCCATTGCCGACAAGATCAAGAGCGACTTCGGTTCGTTTGAGGATTTCAAGAAGCAGTTCAACGAGACTACGGCCAAGCAGTTCGGCTCCGGTTGGGGTTGGCTGGTATTCGACGGCGGCAAGCTGAAGATTGTGACAACCGCAAACCAGGACAATCCACTTTCCACGGGCAAGTACCCCATCCTGGGCAATGACGTGTGGGAGCATGCCTACTACCTGAAATACCAGAACAAGCGGCCTGACTACCTGGCTGCCTGGTGGAACACCGTGAACTGGGATGAGGTCAATACACGCTTCGAGACGGCACAACAGTCGTAGTCGATTTCTTTTATGTTGAAGCAAAGACCCGGTGAAATTTGCCGGGTCGTAACTTTTCATCTTGTTTCGTGTCTGTTTCTTTACATGCACCGCATTCCATTCATCACGATCCTTGCTGTTCTTACTGCCTTGCCTGCCTACCCGCAGACGGCTGCGACCGCACATGGCGAGCGCTTCACCATCATCCAGAACGGTAAAAACCTGGGCCAATCTGAGTACTCAACAGCGCCGGTTGCCGGGGGCGAAACGCTGCACTCTTCCGGAAGCATGCAGCTCAAGGATTTCTCCTACCATTTCGATAACACCGTCACCGTGGACACGCAGGGAAACCTGGTGCGGGACCAGCTCACCGGCTCTGTGCATGGAGCCAAAGCGTCCGGCAATGACATCCGCTTCGACACAGCCTCGGATGCGACAGGCCGCTCGCTGCAAATCAACATCACAGCAGACGGCAAGCAAAGCACCAACACTGTAGATCGCCACCGCAATTCTGTGCTGCTGCCGGACCTAGACCCGGCAGCCTACGCGCTGATGGTGCGCCTTGCCTTGGAGCATCCGAAGTCGGCTTGGATCATCATACCCAAGGAAAACGGCATTGAGGTGCCTGCCGAGTACACGCAGGCTGCCGACCTGACCGGAACGCTCGGTGGGCAAACTGTCACCGTCAAACACTCTATCGTGGCCATCAGTGCAGAGAACTCCCTGGTAGTGGAGCTGTTCTATACGCCTCAGGGCAAGCTGCTGGAAGCTGATTTGAATGCGCAAAACTTTTACGTGACCCGCGATGGATTCAAGCTGTCAAACCGGCCCCGGCCTGTGGCCCCACCACCCGGACCGGCCCTGCGGCAAGAGGGGGTAGGGAACCAATCGCAAGAGGGGCAATCTCCGGTGCAGCCGCAGCGTTAAGCAGGCTTGCTGAAGTTTGCGGCCCGCACATGGTTAAGCAATAAGGTCAACCCTTCATCTCTGGTGCCGATACGATTTTCAAGCTGCGCATCTTCGGCAAGTGCAAGCAATTGTTTGAACTCCGGCCCCGGCTTGTAGCCGGCCGCGATCAGGTCGTGTCCGGTCACCAGCAGGGCTGGCCGCACTTGTTCCGCAGGCGTCGCCTCGTAGTGCGATTTCGCAAAGTCGTACAAGCGCAGAATGCGGTGGCTGGAAAGACAGTCGATCCTGTGCAGCTCCAGATGTTCCGGAAAACGCGGCAGCCGGAAAAACCGCTTCAGCGTAGACTCTTTCATCTTTTCTACATCACCGAAACGCATATGATTGGCGACCAACAGTGCAATCTGCGCAGTGTCCTCGTTTGAGAAGCGCAGCCGGGCGCAGATGGCCTCTGCCATGCGCGTACCCACCTCGGCATGGCCGTTGAAACGCATGCGGCCTCCTTCCGCCTCGGGATCGCGGACCGCGCAGGGCGGCTTGCCGACATCGTGAAGCAACGCAGCCCAAGCCAGGGCCAGGGGGCAATCGGCTTCCAGTTTTTCGAGTAGCAGCAGGGTGTGCACCCACACATCGCCCTCCGGGTGCCACTCCGGCGGTTGCTCTACCCCGTGCATGCGGTCCACCTCCGGTAATACTTCGTGCAGCAATCCGGTGCGATCCAGCAGCTCGAAAGCTTGTGCCGCGCGGCCTTCGGTGAGCATGCGGGTCAGTTCATCACGAACCCGCTCCGGGCTTACCTGGTGGATTGTAGCGGCCTGCTCACGAATAGCAGCTTCAGTGGCGGGCTCCAGGGCAAAGCCGAGCCGCGCGGCAAAGCGCACCGCGCGCAACATGCGTAGCTTATCTTCGGCAAAACGCCGCAAGGGATTGCCGATGGCCCGCACCAGCTTTACCTGGAGATCACGTTGACCGCCTACAAAGTCCAGGACTTCATCGGCGAGCGGGTTATAGAGCATGCCGTTGATCGTGAAGTCTCGCCTTTGTACGTCCTCACGCGGGTCTGTCGCATATTGCACGGCATCAGGCCGACGGCCATCGGTATAGGTACCATCCGTGCGGAAAGTCGCTACCTCGGTCTGAGTTTCTGTGCCATCTCCTTGCGGAGTAGCTACCAGCACCACACCAAAGTGCGCACCGACGGCAAAAGTTCGTGGAAATGTTGCGAGCACAATGTCCGGGGTGGCATCGGTCGCTACATCATAATCACTAGCTGCACGCCCAAGCAGACGGTCACGCACGCAGCCGCCTGCGTAGAACGCCTGGTAGCCGCGTTCGCGCAAAATGGTGACAATGGTGTATGCGGCCTGCTCGGCTGGAGATTTGCTCATGGCTTATTGGATGTCTCTTAGTACACTAAGAAATGAATTTGTACCCTAAGAATTAGCCTATGCGAACTGCTCCGCTCCCCCTATTTTTATTCGCGTTTTTCATGGCGTCTACTTCGGCGCAGCGCAACCAATTCTTGCCTAGCACAACTGCGCTGATCCAGCAGGTAGAAGCGCATCAGCGCGAACTTGATAAGACGCTTGAAAAGTACACCTATGTGCAGCGCACTGTTATCAACGAAGTTAACAAAAACGGCAGCGTCAAGAAGTCGCAGAGTGAAGAAGCTGACATTATCTATGTCAACGGCCACCCTATCGAACATATCGTTCGCAGGAACGGCAAGGAGCTTTCCGCCTCGGACCGGAAGAGAGAACAGGACAAGGTCACCAAGGAGGTGGAACGGGCACAAAGCACGCCGCCGGAGCAGTCCCTGAGCGGGGATATGATTTCCCTGAGCCGATTGCTTGACATCATGAAGCTTTCCGCTCCACGCTATGCTGTGCTCGATAATCGACCAATGCTGCTGTGTGACTTTACCGGCGACCCGCACGCCAAGACTCACGGGCGTGCCGAGGGCGCTATTAAAAAAGTCAGCGGCACGGTGTGGATCGATGAGCAGGACCGGCAGGTTCGCCGCATGATCGCGCACTTTGATGACAACTTCAATGTCGGGTACGGTGTGGTGACCCTGGCCAAGGACAGCAGCTTTACCTTTGACCAGAAGCTGGTGAACAACGAGCTTTGGCTGCCCACCAGCGTCCATGTACATATTTTGGGGAAGGCGTTGGGATTTTTGGGATATCGGGGCGAAGTGCAAGTCGATGACGGCAACTACCAGCAATTCCATACCGATGCGCAGCAGGGGCACTGAGGTGGGCGGCGCGGGTAGCTTCGGCGGCCTCATTCTAGGCATTGAGAGCTCTTGCGACGAGACTGCGGCAGCCGTAGTTGAACGCGGCGAGCGAACGCTGTCGAGTATTGTGGCTTCGCAGTTTGGTACGCACGCTCCCTATGGTGGCGTGGTGCCGGAACTTGCTTCGCGTGAGCACCTGCGCAATATCGTGCCTGTAGTGCGGCAGGCGCTGGCAGCGGCAGGTGCAGGCCTCGGAGATCTGGACGCGATTGCTGTAACAGAAGGTCCGGGGCTGGCCGGGGCGCTGCTTGTGGGTGTCACCTATGCCAAGACGCTTGCCTGGGCCGGCGGCCTGCCGCTGATTGCGGTGAACCATCTGGAAGGCCACATCCATGCCGTGCTGCTGGAGCATGCGGCGCAAACAGAGGCCATATTACCCGCGCTTGCATTGGTGGTCTCAGGCGGGCACACGCACTTGTACCTGGCCACGCGCGGGGACGATGGAAGCTGGCAGTACCGGATGGTAGGCCGGACCGTGGATGATGCAGCGGGGGAAGCTTTCGACAAGGTGGCGAAGCTGCTTGGGTTGGGCTACCCGGGCGGTCCCTGGATCGATGGGCTGGCCCGCCACGGTGATCCCTATGCCGTACCATTTCGGTTTGCCGAGGTGCGCCTGCGTGAGGGGCGGCAGCGTCCATCACAGGCACCTGGGGATGCATCAGAGCTGCTGTTTTCCTTCTCCGGGATTAAAACGGCAGTGTTGCGCTACGTGGAGGCGCATGGGCTTGCCGGGGCTTGCAGCGCCCGTTCTGCGGCCCTGGGCAGGCGGGTTGCGCCCGGCATTGCCGACGCCCTGGCACTATGCGATGCGCAGACGCTTGGGCTGATTGCATCGTTTCAACATGCGGTAGTCGGCAACCTGGTGCAGCGTACTTTCCAGGCAGCAGAGCGGTTTGGAGCGGCAACAGTGCTTGTTTCAGGCGGCGTTGCGGCGAACTGCGAGCTCCGCATGCACTTTGCTGCTGAAGGAGCGCGCGTGGGGCTGCCCGTGCTGTTCCCCTCCCCTGCGCTGGCTACGGACAACGCAGCCATGATCGCAGCCGCCGCCTGGCCGAGGCTACAGCGCGGGCTAGTCGCCTCAGAGAGCCTTTCCGCTGAGCCCCGGCTGCAGCTCGGCTCCTGCTCAACTGCTAAAATCGGCGGGTAGTTCGCTGTAATCTTCGCGCGAAATGAATGATCCCCTGATTTGACTATCCAACTTTTCAATACTCTCAGCGGCAAGATAGAACCGCTTGCACCTCCCAATGGTCAGGCACTGCGCATGTACGCCTGCGGGCCTACAGTCTACGATTATGGCCATATCGGCAATTTCCGCACGTTTCTGCATGTGGATGTGCTGCGCCGTACGCTTGAGCTGAACGGGCTCGAGGTGCGCCACGTCATGAATATCACTGACGTGGACGACAAGATCATCCGCAATGCAAGTGCGGCGGGGTTGCACATCGGCGACTACACACGACGCTTTGAAGAGGCTTTCTTCGAGGACCTGGACTGGCTTGCGGTGGAGCGGCCTACCGTGGTCGCGCGCGCTACCGAGCATATCCCGGAGATGGTGGCGCTTGTGGAAACGCTGGCGCGCGAGGGCGTGGCGTACCGGACCGAGGATGGGTCATGGTACTTCCGGCTGGCGGGTGATCCGGAGTACGGCAAGCTTTCAAAGAAGGATTTTGCCGGCATCACCGATGGTGCGCGTGTGGATGTCGATGAATACGAGAAGGATTCCGCGCGTGATTTTGCTCTATGGAAGGCACCGAAAGCAGGTGAGCACCACTGGAACTCTGCAATTGGGCCGGGCCGTCCCGGCTGGCACCTGGAGTGCTCAGCCATGGCCATGAAGTACCTGGGCAATGCATTCGACCTGCACGCCGGCGGCGAAGACTTGATGTTTCCCCACCATGAAAATGAGATTGCACAATCGGAGTGTGCGACGCATGAAACCTTTGCGCGGCACTGGTTCCATGTGCGATTTTTGCTGGTCGAAGGCCGCAAGATGTCCAAATCCGAAGGGAACTTCTATACCCTGCGTGACCTGCTGCTGAAGGGGTACAAGGCCTCAGCGATACGGTCTCTCCTGATTTCGGTTCCATACGGTCAGCAGCTGAACTTTACTTTTGAGGGTTTGGCGGCTGAGACCGCCGCGCTGGACCGGCTGCGCACCTTTCACGACCGGATGAAGCTTTCTCACTGGTCGAGTGAGACCAATGACCAGCTTGCACAGCAAACTGCCGGGGCGAGAACGCAGTTTGATGAAGCGTTGGCACATAACCTGAACACAGCCAAGGCTCATGCCGCCATTTTTGAAATGGTGCGAATTGCCAATACTGCCGCTGATACAGGATTGCTTGGGCAGTCAAATGCGGATGCACTGCTGGCGCTGCTGGCGCACTTTGACCGCGTGTTCGCAGTGCTGACCACAGACGATACCGCCATTACCAATGCGGCGTTAGGTTGGGCAGAATGCGAAGGACGCCTGGCTGAAGTGCCGGCAGCACTGCTGGCACAGCGCCTCCTGAGTGATACTCAGATTGAGGCTCTTCTTGCAGAACGGAAACATGCCCGGCATCATCGCGATTTTGCTCGCAGCGATGCTATCCGTAATGAACTGCTGGGCAAGGGTATCCTAATTGAGGATGGCAAAGATGGTGTGCACTGGCGGCGCAAGTAGTGCCGCTTAAAGCATTTCATAGCGAATAGAAGCGGACCGGGAAACTAGACGCAACATTTCAGTAAGAAAAGTCTCGCATCCCAGATTCTATGAAAACATGGCAACCGCAAAGATACTTTAACGCTGGCCTGCGATTCCTTGCACCGAGGCTTGCAGCTTAGCCGAGTCGTAGCCTACGCCTTTCTTAAACACGAGTTCAGGCTTGCGTATCGCGCTGGAGTCGTGTTCGAAGTCGCCATTGAGCAAGAGCAGATCGGCCTGCATCCCGGGCGCAACGGTGCCGATGGTACCGGCGCGGCCAAGATAGTGTGCTGCGTGGCTGGTGTAGATAGCGACTGCCGCAGCCGGTGAAAACCCTGCTGCCACCAGCAGTTCCATTTCGCGCTGATCGCCGTAGCCAGCCAATACACCGCCGTAGCCGGTAGGGTCGCAGCCGGCCATCAACAGTCCGCCTGCTGCGACAAAAGCCCGCTCAAAACGCATCTCCATGGCCAGTGTGAGATCCCAGTGAGACTTGCCCGGGTTCTGCGCAACCTTGCCGCGGCGCGTGCGGTAATCATCCCAGGAAAGCGTACTGAGAGCAGCATGGCTTGTAGCCAGTTTGTCCAAAAACGGCTCATCCGGCACAAAGCTTTCAAAGATGGCGAGCGTTGAGGTGATAGCCACGTGATGCTCAACCAGGGTGCGGATCATGCGCTGTACCTGCGGACCATTGACGTCGAGCGAGGCCAGCTCCGCGATAGGACCGTTTTGCCCTGGGCAGATGCCGGGCTGCTTTTTTGAGTAGAATTCGGTATCGACAGCCAAGCCATGCTCAAGATTGTCGATGCCCATCTCCGCTGCTTCGGTAAAACCGATTGAGCAGAGATGGCCGGTGATTTTGGCTCCGCGCGCGTGTGCGGCAGCAATGGCGGCTTTCATCTCCGCCGGGGTGATGTGCATGTACGCCTTGAAAGAAGTCGCGCCACGATCGCCCCAGTAGTTGACCAGGGCTTGCGCGTCCTCGGGGCCAGTAAGTTCGTGGAGTTGAATTCCGATGGAGGGCTTGCCTTCGAGGTACGGCCCAGTCACATCCAGTTCTGGACCGGCCTGTTTGCCGGTATCAATGGCCTGTTTCAAAGCCAGATCCGTATACGGCTCTACTGAACCGGCGGTGCGAGCCGTCGTAATGCCCGCTGCAAGATAGAGCCGGGGCGCGGAGTCGGCCAGCTCAGCATAAAGGTTGTTGCGACCGGGCTCGGCACCGGCCGCCGGGTAGAACATATGCTCATGCATGCCGATCAAGCCCGGCAGTAGAGTTTTACCGGATTCATCTAAAATCTTTGCGCCTGCAGGAATCGACTTTTGGGCGGTTCCGTTAATACTTACGATCTTTCCTTGTGCAATGACAACTGTTTGATCGTGCTTTGCGAGACTACCGGTTCCGTCAAATAGCATTACATGAGTCAAGGCAATGACCGGCGCAGTTTCCCCTAAAAAGGGTGAGAGCGGGTCCATGGCTTTTACCGGTGTAGCTGCAGGAGGGACAGCGACTTGGCTTTGAGCAGTTTTTTGCGCAGGGGCACCCAAGGACACTATCACGAAGAGAATCATCACACCCATGTAACGATTGAACATGGCTGAGGGTTACGGAGGAAAGCTATTAAGTCAAGCGCTTTTCTTTAAGACAAAAAAGCGGCGGCCTTGACGGCCGCCGCTTTTACTTTGTATTTATTATGCCGGTGAAGGGCTACCTTCTGGAAAACCGCCGCCATGCTTCGGTTCCGGTTTCAGGATTTGCTGTACATCACCTGTTGGGGTGCCATTTGTCGGACCACCCGGTAGGTTCAATGGGGGCAGCTGCTTGCCTTCGAGGATCAAGCGAATGTCGTTCGCGTCCAAAGTTTCTCTTTCAAGTAAAGCACTTGCCATATGGTGCATAGCATCCTGCTTGCTGTCGAGAATGCTGTAGGCCGACTTATACGCCTCATCAACCATGGAGCGAACTTCACCATCGATCTGACGTGCAGTCTCTTCTGAGAAATCACGATGCTGTGCAATCTCGCGTCCCAGAAAAATCTGCTCTTCTTTCTTTCCGTAAGTTAGAGGACCAAGGCGGCTCATACCGAACTCGCATACCATCTTGCGAGCCAATTCTGTAGCACGCTCGATGTCGTTGCCGGCACCTGTGGTCATTTGCTTTAGGAAGATCTCTTCTGCGATTCGGCCACCCATGAGAATGGCTAGCTGCGTTTCAAGATAATCCTTGGTAACGGTATGGCGGTCATCAACCGGAAGCTGCATAGTCACACCAAGCGCCATACCGCGCGGGATGATTGTGACTTTGTGCAGCGGATCGGCATGGGCACGAACTGAAGCTACCAATGCGTGTCCCGCTTCGTGGTAGGCGGTGACGCGTTTTTCCTCGTCGCTGAGCAACATGGACCGACGCTCGGCACCCATCATGACCTTGTCCTTGGCTGCTTCAAAATCTGCCATCAGGACGGCCTTGCGGTTATGCCTGGCAGCATTCAATGCAGCTTCGTTGACCATGTTAGCCAAATCAGCGCCGGAGAAGCCCGGTGTACCTCTTGCCATGACGCGAAGATCGACATCATCCGCTGTGGGGACCTTACGCGAATGGACGGCAAGAACTTCCTCACGGCCACGCACATCAGGACGACCTACAATTACGCGACGATCAAAACGACCTGGGCGCAGCAACGCCGGATCTAAAACATCAGGACGGTTTGTAGCAGCAACCAGGATGACACCATCATTCGCTTCAAAGCCGTCCATTTCTACCAGCAGCTGGTTCAGGGTTTGCTCACGCTCATCGTGACCACCGCCGAGACCGGCACCGCGGTGACGACCGACCGCATCGATTTCATCGATAAAGATGATGCAAGGAGCATTCTTCTTACCCTGCTCAAACAAGTCACGAACACGGCTGGCACCGACGCCGACAAACATCTCGACAAAATCAGAGCCGGAAATTGAGAAGAACGGCACGTTCGCTTCACCGGCGACAGCACGTGCCAGCAGAGTCTTGCCCGTTCCTGGAGGTCCTACGAGCAAAACCCCCTTGGGAATACGGCCGCCAAGCTTCTGGAATTTGCTTGCCTCACGCAGGAACTCAATAATTTCCTTCAGCTCTTCCTTGGCCTCATCCACACCGGCTACGTCCTTAAACGTCACCTTCTTTTGCTGCATGGAAAGTAGGCGGGCGCGGCTCTTACCGAAGGACATGGCCTTGTTGCCGCCGCTCTGCATTTGCCGCAGCATGAAGAACCAGAGCGCGCCGATGATCAGGATCGGACCCAGGTTGAACAGGATCGGGAGCCACGAGCTGCCCTGATTGTCACGAACCGTTACAGAAACATGATTTTCCTGCAAGATGTCGAACAATTGCGGGTAATTAGCTGGAACCGTCACATGGTACGGCTCGCCGTTCTTAAGTTTGCCGCGCACTTCGCTACCGTTTACGGTTGCATCCTGCACCTGTCCTACGCGGGCGTCCTGCACAAATTGCGAGAATGACACATCCTTGTCATGCCCGGAGCCGCTGCTCTTCTGAAACACCTGCCACAACAGAATGAGGCATGCGAAGATGAACACCCAGAAGATCACTGTTTTAACTGTCGAATTCACCAGAACCCCTCACTTCTTCTACGAGCACAACGCTGACGCGGATGATGCCGTACACCAACTTAGACGCATCTGTCACCGGCAAAGAAGCAGGTTTGTCTTTGCCGCGCATCCATAAGCTCAAAGAAAGCCATCCCCAGAGTACTGGAGTCACTCACCCGACCTTACCGCTCATTTTACGGTCCACACAAGCTCGCGTGGAAAGAAATTATCAAATAGCACAGCCTTCTTATCCGGATATGGGACAACGCTTCCCTCTCAGTCTGTAATGGGAAGCACAACAATCGGAAGGAAAAGCTTTTCAGATGCTTCAAGGTTCATCAGGCATGCTGAAGTCATGAGCTATCCTCGCCCGCTCACGATGCCGCCGTTTTCCCTCCGAGCACTTGGCCCCGGCATGCGCCTGGGGCTTGCTGTATCGGGTGGAGCGGACTCTGTGGCACTGGCACGGCTTGCCCATAACCTGGCGGCCCGGCATGGATGGGTGCTGAAGATACTGCATGTGCAGCACGGGCTTCGAGGTGAAGACTCCTTACGGGATGCCGGCTTTGTTGATGAGCTCGCCACGGCTTTACATCTGCCCTGTGACTTTCACCATGTCGACGTAGCTGCCTGGGCCCGGCAGCATGGGGGCGGCCTGGAAGAGGCCGGCCGACGGCTGCGCTACGGCTGGTTCCGGCACCTGCTATCAGGGGAGCTCGATGCTATTGCAACCGGACATACGCTGGATGACCAGGCAGAAACGGTATTGGCAAAACTGCTGCGCGGCGCCTGGACGGCGGGACTTGCCGGCATCTATCCGGTTGTACCGTCAGAAGATCTGCCGGGGGATGATAAGAGTTTGGAAAGTTCCACCGGATTTCTGGTGCGGCCCCTGCTTGGTGCCCGGCGAGGGGAGCTGCGCTCCTGGCTTATCAGCCTGGGCCAGTCCTGGCGCGAAGATGCGACCAATGCCGACCTTCAATTTACCCGCAACCGCATTCGGCATGAGCTGCTGCCGGCGCTTATGGGATTTAACCCGCGTATAGCCGAAAAACTATCTGAGGTAAGTACATTGGCACGTGAAGATGAAGAGTATTGGCAAGCGGAAGTGCAGCGTCTGCTGCCGGGCTTGCTGCTGCCGGGGCGTCCGGTACGCGGAGGCGGCCGAGCCAGCTCCACCTTACCGGGTGAGCGCTCGCTGGCCATGGAAGTCGAACGGCTGCGCGCGTTGCCGCCTGCGCTGGTACGGAGATTGTTACGAGCTACTGCGATGCAGTTAGGCTCGGCGCTTGGCTTTGACGAAACAGACCGGGCGATGCAGCTTCTTGAAGGCCCGGTCGGCAGCACGGCGCGACGTGAACAGCTCACGGCAGAGCTGCGTGTTGAGCGGACCCCGCGCGAGCTGCGGCTGCTTTTTTCGCAAGTTGGGGTACCGGTCGCTCCTGTCAAAATCCCGGTGCCGGGGCAGGGAGCAGGGTTAGGCGTTCACCTTCAGATCACCTGCGCAAAAGAAGGAACTCACCCATCCGCCCTGTTGCGCTTGGCGATCGGGCAGGACCGCGTGCGGCTGCGCTACTCCGCGGGCGCACCCAAACGCATCAAGGAAGTGCTGGAGCGGCTGGGTGTGCCTGCTGCTGACCGGGCGGGCTGGCCGTTGCTGGAATGGCAGGGTGAGGTTGTATGGCTGCGCGGCGCGATGCTCGAACCCACGCCGCTCTCGTCGCAGCTTTTTATTGCAGAAGTGGAGGCTTCTAGCGAAGCCCTTCCTCAAGCCAAGCCGTGAAAGCCTCGGGGCGCTGCTCACGCTTCAAAAAAGCATGCACCAGCTCCTTGCCGGGCCGCGAACCGCCCGGCTCCAGTACATCTTCACGGTAGCGCGCGGCTACAGCTTCAACCAGCAAATCATCTTCGGTGCGATCGGCAGCAAACTCCTCAAAGAAGTCCAGCGCGATGACTTTGTCATAGAGGTACGTGTAGTAGTTCGACGAATACCCGACAAGGTGCGTAAAGCTAGAGAACAGCTTGTTTCCTTCTACCCAGGTATAGGGCAGAAAGCGCCGGTAATCCTCCTGCAATAGTTGATCCAGGTCCAGCGTGGCCGGGTCCAGACGGTGCGTGTCGAGCGAATAGCTGGTGTAGAAAAGCTGTGTGCGGATGGCGTCTGCACGGCCGAAAGCTCCAGCGCGGTTCATACGTTCAACCAGCGCGGCTGGGATCGGCTCACCGGTTTGATAATGATGGGCAAAGCGCGCCAGCAACGCAGGGTCGCGGAAGAACTCTTCCAGCATCTGCGAAGGCACCTCGACAAAATCACCTTCTGTCGCAATACCGCTGACACCGGCCCAAGCCTGGTGACCGCCTAAAATGGCATGCATCAAGTGGCCGAACTCATGAAGGAAAGTAGTGACATCGGAGTGTTGCAGCAGGCCCGGCTCGTCCGGGTTCGCTGTGCCACCCGGAAAGTTGCAGATCAGGGCTGCTTCAGGCAGTTGCACATCCCGAATACCGGGAATGAGCGGCGCGGCTGAGAACCACTTGTCCTTGCCTTCGCGGGGGTGCATGTCGAGGTAGAAGCGTCCGAGTGCAGCATGGGAGCGAGCGTCGAAAACGTCCCAGGTAGTAACACTTTCGTGCCAGGTGTCGGCATCGTGTACCTCCGTGATGCGGACGCGGAACAGCTCTTCGACCAGCGACAGGACGCCGGCCTGCACCTTGTCATAGGGGAAGTATGGCCGAACGGTTTGCGAGTCAAAAGTGAACTCCGCGCGCCGGAACTGCTCAAGCCAGAAGCCTCGGCTGGCTGCGTCGATGTTTTTGGGCGCGAGCTCGCCGGATTCCTGAGCGGTTTTTTGGGCAAATGCCAGTACAGCCGCATATTCCCGCTTTGCACCTTCTCGGGTTGCTGTGTCGAGCTCGTCCAGAAAGCTCTTCATGTTGGCTGAGGACTCCATCATCTGGTCGGCTGTGGCCAGATCGGCCCAGTTGGCGAAGCCCAGTAGCCGGGCAATTTCGTGACGCACTGTCAGAAGCTCCTGCAGCACGGCCTGGTTCTGCGGGAAGGCGCGTGTTTGATACGCCAGGAACATGCGGCGGCGCAGCCCGGCACTACGCGCAAAGGTCATCACGGGCATGTAATCGGGGAAGTCCGTTGTTAACACGATTTTTCCGGCATGCTCGCCGTCCGGCTGGGGCTGGTGGCCGGCCAGGAAATCCTCGGGTAGTCCAGAGAGTTCGGCAGCATCCTCAACCAGGACTGTGCCGACGCTTTCCTGCACATTGCGGCCAAAGGTTAGCGAAAGCGTAGTGGCGCGATCCTGCAGCGCTCGCAGTTGTTCGCGTGTGGCATCATCGCGATCTACGCCGGCCAAACGGTAGCCCAGCAGCGTGCGCTCCAGATAGTAGCTTGTGGCCGCGTCGGAACCGGCAGGTGCGATTGCGCCGAGAGACCGGTAGACTTCGCGGTTCAATCCAAGTGCCACGCCCGCCTGCGAGACAAGTTGCAGCTGAGTCTGTGCGGTGTCACGTATGTTCTTGTCCGGGTGCACGCTTTTGAGCAGCGACAGCTGCGAACCGGTCGCGCTCAGCAGCGCAACAGCATCGTCATAGCGGCGCAGACTGCCCTCAAATGTCGGCGCGTCTCCGTCAGCAACCAGCACGTTAATTTGTGCCGTATGGCGGGCAAGCGCGTCGGCGACCCAGGTTTCGAGTGCCCCGGCATCCGGAACGGTCCATGGGTGGGAGAGGGCGAGCGATGGAGGAGCAGGCGTTTGGGTGGGCATATGCTTTTAGACTGCATGGCAATGCGCGGCGGTGCAAGCTTACGGCTACCGGCTTACGTAAGTTTGCGCCGCTTGGCGGCAGGGACTAGCATCAGCGCACTGCTTTCCACTGTTTAAAGAGTGAAGGAACCTTTTCGCTTGCGACTTCAAGACGTATTTCCGGCTCTACCTGCCGCCGAGGCCTATCCGGTATGTATCGCCCTTATGGGCCATGATGCTGCCGGGCTGTTTCGCAGCGGCGTAGAGGCGCTCGGCCAAAGCCGCTTTCTTGAATTTCGCTTTGACAGCCTCCCTGATCCCGATGAAGGGATCTTGCTTTTATCAGGATTTTGCCAGGCTCATCCCCAGGCCATCGTGCTGGCTACCTGCAGGCGGGTTATCGGCGGCGGCGGTTTTAGGGGCTCCGTGCGAGAGCAGCTTGGCCTGCTGGTCCAGGCTGCCGAGGCGGGTGCCTTGCTGGTCGATGTGGAGCTGGAAACGTTGGAAATGACTTTACAGGGGCAACTTGAAGAGTTTGGGCAAAATCTTGCGAGTGCCGGCGCTTCCCTGCTGGTAAGCGCGCATGATTTCGCCGGTATGGGCGATCTTGAGAAAACCCTGGGGACATTGAGAGCACTCAGCAGCTCGGCGAAACCGACCCTCTATAAGGTAGTAGCGACTGCGCACGGTCTAGCCGATACCCTCCGAATGCTCCGCTTTGTTGAAGAGGCAGCTCGAGAGGTTCCGATTGTAGGCATATGCATGGGTGAAGCCGGGCTCGCTTCTCGAGTATTGTCGCTGCGTGCAGGTGGGTTGTTTACCTTTGCAGCCAACGGCGAACGGAACACCGCTCCCGGCCAGCCACTTGCGGCGACCCTGCTTGATGAGTACCGGCTCCATGGGATTGCCGCCGATACACGTGTCTACGGGGTGGCCGGAAATCCCGTCGCACACTCCCTATCGCCGGCGATGCACAATGCGGCGTTTCACGCGGCGGCTATCGATGCGGTGTACCTGCCATTCCATACAACTTCAATGGCCGACCTGATGACGCTGGTGCGAAAGTTACCTGTTGCCGGACTAAGCGTCACTATGCCCTGGAAGATTGAAATTATGCCGTACCTGGATGCAGTAGACCCGCTTGCGGTAAGGATCGGCGCGGTCAATACTGTTGTGCGCCGCGAGAATGGGATACTGTTTGGTACCAACACAGATGCGGCAGCTATAGTGGAGCCGCTGAAGAAGCGCCTCACTCTTAAAGGCGCGCGCGTACTGCTGCTGGGTGCCGGAGGTGCGGCACGGGCAGCGGCATTTGGTTTGAGAGCTGAGGGAGCACAGGTATCCATTGCGAATCGGACGGCCCGGACAGCGGAGGCACTTGCCCGCGACTGCGAAGCCGATACTGTGGATTGGAAAGAGCTCACAGGCGGAATTGCGGACCGTTTCGATGTTGTTGTGCAAGCAACGCCCGCAGGCATGTTGGGGAGCCACGCTACTCTTCCCCTAACCGAGACCGGGCTTCGGGGTGTGAAGGTAGTGTTTGAGATGGTGTACAGGCCGCTTGAAACGCCGTTGCTACGCCTGGCACGAGGACTTGGCATCGAAACGGTGACCGGGCTTGAAATGTTCGCGCACCAGGGAGCACTCCAATGGGAGCTCTGGACCGGAAAAGAAGCGCCTTGGAGTGCTATGCACGAAGCATTACAGTTAGGCCTATTGCGGGAAGAACTGCCTACCTACACAGGAGCGAGCGATGGCGAAATTTGATGCGGTGGATCGGCTGATGAGCTTGGCAACGGGTGCCAAAACGCCTGCAAAGGAGCCGGTTGTGCCGGGTGCGGCAGCTAAAGATGTGCTGGAAGCTCAGGTAAGTACTTCAGAGCGAGGGTTGCCGGCTTCTACCGCTTTCGGGGTAGAACCTGAAACGGCTACGCCGGCGCATCCGCAGGTATCGGCCAGTGATCGGGGCCGTCAGCTGATAGGGGCAGTGCGCCCGTTTCTACCGGCTGTGGGCGGGGTGTTGCGGTTGGTTGACCATGGTGCCGCGCAGACCATTGCACGGCTGCTGCCGATATTGGGCTCATTTGGGTCATCGACACCTGCTGCTGTTGTAGATAACCCTGTCGCAGGAATGGGTGGTAAGACGCAGAGTGGAGGCGAGTCACGGAGCCTTGAGGCACTGCTGATCGGCTTGAATCAGCGTCAAATTGCTGTCAATGAAGAAATAAAAGCTCTTGGAGAAAACGTTTTGCAGCAGGGGGAACAACTACGGCGCATCCGGGAGAGCCAGGAACGCCTTTCCGCGGAGCAGGGTTCTCTCTCACATCTTGTCCACCAAATGCAGGGCCGCTCGCAGCTGCTAACCGCCGGTGTCGTCATTTTGCTGATCCTGGTGATCACGCTCGGCATCTTGATGGTGCTGTCTTTTCATCACTAACGGTACTCTGAAAACGGGTTTGGACTCGTAACTCTTTGCAAGAGTTACCACAAAAGTTGTAGTTTTTCCGTTGCCAAGCATTCCTGCTGACCGTTACTATCCGCTCACAATGGCGGAATGAATAGGGGCAGCGTGCAAGTTCGGCTCTGCGGTCAATCCTGCCATCCAGCATGTTGCAAAAATGCTCAGATAAACGGAATGCTAACCCGCGGAGTGCCCCCTATGGCGTGGTATGCCTACTGTGTCACCGAGAAACAAGCTTTTCCTGAACTTCTACGTCAACGAAAACCGGTTCCGCTTGAGACGGTCACCGGCATAGAGGGCAACCAGGTTTTCCTGTATCTGGCCAGTGATCTGGCCGTTGTCGTATCCGAACACATTCCACCGGAACAAACCTCTCAGCAAAACGCCAAGGACCATGCGCGTGTAATCGCTGACTGCTTCAAGGTGACCACCGTACTGCCGTTCCGGTTCGGCACCATATTTGCCAATGATGAGCTCCTGCGCCGCTCCATGCGCACCAACCAGAAGAAATTTCTTGCCAGTTTGTCTCAACTACGGGGCAAAACCGAGATGCATATCAAGTTGACGCTGGAAGACTGCATCGGTGAGCCGGGACGCGAAGGATCAGGAGCCGGGGGAGCCGGTCGGACGTACCTTAGCGACATGCGGGAGGAAGCATTACGGCAGCGGGAGCGTAGGGCACGTGCCAGAGCTTTGTCGGTACAGCTGAACCGCATGTTCTCGCCGCTGTCAGAAGAGGTGAGCTGCCGCCGACTGGATTCGGGCAGGATGCAGCTCGATGTAAGCCACCTGATTGCCACGCGGTCTGTGGAACGCTATCAGAACAAATATCAGACGGCCCGTGAGCAGATACGCGACTGCAGGCTGCAATTATGCGGGCCATGGCCTCCATACCACTTCGTTCAAAGTCCGGCGCGTTCGGCTGCAAGCCCGGCTCAGCAACCGCGTGCCGTATGGGCGTAGACGCATGGCCTGAAAGTGGTATGTGCTATCCGATTTTTTGACTCGGGGGAGTGCGTGGGACGTGAAAAGAGGCTGTATTTTGCTACAAACCAGTGTTTTTTGCGTGCTTATAACCGTCCCGCAACACAACTGCAGCGAAACTGGTGCAAGTTACAGATCCGCAAATGATGTGACAGCGTGATGGGAACGTACGTAATAAAATGTCGGCTTGTCGGCTAGGAGAGTGCGCTTCAGCAAACTCTTGCTTTAACGGTTCGGCTGCTTCTGCGAGAGCAGGAGAGCCTTTTCTGTATCGCGCCGGAGTGCGCCGGCCCGATCTATCTTGCGCCAGAATGCCCAGAAGTAATCGACCGCCGACAGGATTGAGACCAAGGCCATGAAGTAAATGGACGCGATAGCGATCGAATCAATAGGAAGCTGGAACCAGCCGATGTACCAGACGGGCCATTGATGATCGAGTACGGCGGCAATGACACAAACGATCTGGACAACAGTTTTCAGCTTACCCAGGTCGCTGGCTGCAATGGTGAAGCCTTCGGAGCTGGCGATGGAGCGTAAGCCGCTGACCAGGAACTCGCGCCCGATGACGACGGTGGCAATCCAGGGCTTGACGATGTGCGGGTTGTACTGGACCAGGGCAATGAATGCGGCGGTGACGAGCAACTTGTCAGCCAGCGGATCAAGCAGCATGCCCAATGTGGTGACCTGTCCGCGCTTGCGTGCCAGGTAGCCGTCTACTCCATCTGTGACAAAGGCGAGCAGGAAAAAAATAGAGATGAACAGCTCTTGCGCACCCGGTGTGGTGCGCAGGGGGAAATGCGGTGACAGGAGCCAGATAAGCAAAGGCACGCACAGGATGCGGCTCGTCGTGATGGAATTGGGAAGATTCACACGCTTTCAATCCGGCACTTCAAGCTTTTTCCCCTTGCTGCAGAGTGCTACGAAGCCACTAGCGGCTTTTGCGGAAAGCCACGCAAGTCAGAGCTCCCCAACTAGAAAAGCGGTTTGGGATGTCAGGTGAGTTCACCCTCATTATGCACCAGTGCATTGAGACTTGCTGTGAACACCACCTGACACACCCGGATATTTTCAGCTCATACGGGGTACGCAGCCGCGCCCTTCTACGCAAACCATGTTGGGTCCTGTGGCGCGGGCCTGCTCCAGTGCCTGGATGGCACAGTCCACCAGTTTTTCGCGAGGGGTACCGCGCTTTGCCCGCATACTGGCCGCACCGACGCTTACGGTAGCGGTGTGGCGCTTTTGGCCGGAGAAGATGCTCATTTGCTCAATGCAGCCGCGGAGACGTTCTGCGATTTGTGTTGCACCATCCGTGCCGATCCCGGGCAGCATGACGACAAAGTGCTGAGGGTCAAAGCGAGCCACCATGTCGTCAGACCGGCGCAGACCTTCCTTAAGCAAGCCTGCTACCTGCGATTGCAGCGTCTCAGAGAACTTGAAGCCATGGTCACGCTTGTGCTCGGCGAAGCTGTCAATAGAGAAGAACAGTAGCGCCACCGAGTGCCGACTAGCAGCAGCTTTGTCCCACGCGGCGCGATACCGCATGTCAAAGGCAAGCCTGCTGCCGACACCGG
>CAXSBB010000010.1:0-143238 GCA_964235655.1 uncultured Acidobacteriaceae bacterium | reverse complement strand
CAGCCATTCATCTCGCAGCTGCAACCATCTGGCTCATTTGATGACACGCCCTAGCAGGGCCAACACATAAATTGCACTTCTTGTTTCAGAACCACGGGATGACATGCTATGCCAATACCACGTTGCTCAAAGCGAGCAACGTGGTATTGGATCATTCGCTTTTAGACATGCCATAACAATGCTACTTCTTTCTCGTGTACTTATCAGTTTCGCTACGAGTTTTATAGGATTGCAATAGGAGTTATATACACCTCCTATTACCTTGGTGCAACTTCATGGCTTGAATTTTGAGAGTAATCGCTTAAAACCCACTGCCGGTACGTTGCAAGTGTCATACTTGAGGGACAGGTGGCATATTGGTGTGAGGTGAGGAGCATGCGATTCGCAAGTCGAAAATAACCATCCTGCTCTGGAGTGTGGGCTCCGCAGTCTTCCTATTTGCATCTCGGGCAGGTGCTGTTATCTACCAGCTGCATTATGCCGGACGCGCTTTCGGTGCAAATTTTGCAGGGCTGATTGCATTGCTCAATCAGCTTACTTTTTACATTCTGCTGGCTGAGCTGGGTTTAGCCGCCGCAACGACTTCCCTTCTGTTTGCGCCGGTCCATGAGGGTGATCTTCCGCGGGTAAAGGCCCTCATCCTTGTTTTGCAAACGGACGTACAACGGATTGTTGCCTGGCTGGGGCCATTGTCTTTTCTAATTGCAATCAGTCTCTCGTTTTCTCTACGAAAGCAGGTGCCGATTGTGCCTTTATGCCTGTCTCTGCTTCTGACCTGTGTTTCAGCTCTGCTCACTTTTCTAGCGTTGCCATACCAGAGCCACTTGAATGCGACGGATCGAATCCCGACGCGGAATTTCGTGCTTGGATGCGGGTTTGCGGCTAAAGTAGCGGTGGGGATCGCCCTGGCTGAGTTGCTGCATTCGTTTGTCGGTCTTACCCTTGGCACGGCCCTGATCGGTATTGTTGAGTATGTTGTTCAGCGGCGCCTGGTTCTTCCCTATCTTGGGATAGAGCCGGTTTCAAGTGACTCGCTGTCTGAGGCGCGTACTGCGATTCGAAGCCGCGCAAAATTTGTCCTGGCGCACCGTGTCGGTTACTTGTTTGCTTATCAGTCGGACTACATTATTCTACTGCTTTCGTCTTCCCTGTCGCTGCTTGGCTATTATGCCCGGTACCAGTATATTTATGCGGGTCTATTGAGCTTTTCTCTTGCCATCGGAGGGACACTTACCGCAAAAGTAGCCCGGAAACAGCTTAGTTTAGGCAAAGAGAGTTTTCCATTGCTTTACCGAAAAACTTTGCTTCTTACAGCCGGGGCTGCGGTTCTGTGCGGATCGGGATTCTATCTATTCACCGGTTTCGCGGTACGTGTTCTCTATAAGAGTGCAAGCACGGACAAGCTTGCGATAACTTTGTTTGCCGTTTTGTTAATACTTAATATTTTGAAGATGAATGACGACATATGGATTGATACAACGGGAGCTTACAGCAAAGGATTTTATCTGCCTATTCTGGAAGCATGCACCTATGTATTTCTTGGACTGCTGTTGGTGCATGACCTTAAAATGCCCGGTATTCTCTACGCCGGTATTGCGACAAACCTGCTCTTCTCCGTCGTTTTCAAAACTTTCATCCTCGGCGAGGGAGTGATGCAGAAAGAGGTTCTTTCTACTTCACTGAGCAAGGTATACAGCTTGCTTGGCACTGCCGGTTGTTTCGGCGGAATGGTGATGCTCACACGTTACATCCAAACTGGACATGCATTCTAGGAGTTGTATGGATTGTGACTATGAAGGTCTGACTCAATTCGGCAAAGGGGATGTCGAATGCGCGTGACGTTGCTGCATCTGGGATTTGCAGAGTACACAATGGGCCTGGCAAACGCGCTTGCCGCTCACGCGGAAGTCACGGTCGTGCACCCGGAAAGTCTCGGGGCACTATGCGCTTCCTTAGCGGTCCCGAGCTTGCGGCTGCGTTCGTTTCGCAGGCCGGAACGGCGGCGAGACCTGGGCAATCTGCTGGCGATTCCGCGTGCTTTGCGGCTGATCGAAGAGTCGAAGCCGGATGTTTTGCATGTGCAGGAGATGTTTGATTACGCGTATGACTTGTACAGCGTGTTTGCTCGATTTCCCAAGCTGGTAACGACCATCCATGATGTGGTTCCCCACCCCGGGGATGGCCATGCCGCGCCGGGGCTGGCCTACACCAAGGCGGTAAGTTGTTGGCGATCGCAGCGGCTGATTGTGCATACAGAGGGTATGCGCAGGCAACTTGCCTCGCGTTTTCGCATCGATGCGGAACGGATCGATGTCATTCCCCATGGCGAGCTTGGATTGCTGTACCAACATTTAGCGGAAAAAGCCGGGATGGCGGTTGCACATCGAGAGCCGAACACCCTGCTTTTTTTTGGACGTATCTGGCCCTATAAAGGACTGCGCTATCTGCTTGAAGCTTTCGCCCTAGTAAAGCGTACCATTCCGGATGCCCGGCTGATCATCGCGGGCCGGGGCGGTGATCTTGAAGCCAACTCACAGTTGTTGTCGACGCTTGAGGGTGTGGAGGTGTTAAACAGCTACATTCCCGCGGAAAACGTGGCCGGGTTGTTTGAACGGAGTTCAGTTGTTGTACTGCCTTACATCGAAGCATCGCAGAGCGGGGTCTCGGCGATTGCGTTCACAACAGGTACGGTTGTAGTCGCCTCGCGCGTCGGCGGTTTGGCGGACTTGATGACGGATGGGGAAACCGGAGTCCTGGTAGAGCCACGGGATTCCCCTGCCCTGGCTTCTTGTTTGATCGGCGTGCTCAAGGATGTGGAGCTGCAAGGTCGTATTCGGAAGAACGCGGAAGTGTTGGGGAGAACGATATTACAGTGGGACAATATCGCGGCAAGCACTATGCTGACGTACCGCGCGGCCCTAAAGCAAAGCAGAGAATGCAGGTGGTAAAGCAAAAGCAAATCCTTCGACTGCAACCGACGCTTGCGCGTCCGTTTTCGCTCAGGATGACACAGTTTCCGTTCTGGATAACACAGTTTTGAAGGGCTTAGACGAGGAGTATCTTGGCGGTTTGAGGGATCAGGATTGCGGCAGCTCGCCGGTATAGCCGACTTCAAGCGGGGCCCAGCTTAGGGCGCTGTGCTGTTGTGATGTTCGCTGTTTCGCATGGGCTGCGTGCCGCTCAAGGGCGATAGACGTAGAAAGAGCAACGAACAGCAAGTACGACAGACCGTCTCTGACCAGCAAGGAAGCTTCAGCCGTGGCATGGAAGAGGTAATACAGAAGAAACATGATGGGCCAGAATCCGCGAAGGTCTCCATGTCTTTGGAGATAGAGAATAGAGTCGCGCATCATGCGCAAAGCACAAAGAAGAAATAGGGCAAGACCCACGGCTCCAAGTGCGAGTAGCACTTCGAGATAGCCATTGTGGGAGTGCGGAACCTGCCAGCCGACTGCTGAGGTAATTAGGAGGGAAGGGCCTTTGAGTCCTTGCCAGAAAGCGTCGTAGCCATAGCCGAGCACGGGCCGTCGGGCAATGCTGTCGATAACATGGCTCCAAATATCGGAGCGGCCTGTCAAGGTGCTGTCCTTGCCGAGGCCGAGTAACAGGGTAGAGGAATTGTTGTAAGCAAATATCGAGAGACCCGCAACGAGTACGAAACTACCTGTCAGCAAGGGAAACACCTGTTTTTTAGGAAAGCGAAATACTACCAACACAGGCAGCATGAGCACGGTGACGGCGGCTGCGACGAGAGCTGTACTGGCGTGGGAAATACCAAGTGCTGTAGCTGCCAGCAAGATAGAGCCAAGCTGCGCATACCCGAAACTTGCCCGGAAGGGGTAGGTAATCGATAGAAGGAAAAACGTTCCCATGTACTCACCGAAGAGGTTTTTGTGTTCGGTGATACCGCGGAAGGCTTTGTCGTGGAAGGTATCGACGGCATAACTTGGTTTTACGGCAAAGAGCACCAAGCTTGAAACCAGCACGAGCAGGAAAAAGAAGAGTAGCTTCTTCTGCAACTGGATGGTGGTAAAACGGCCTCCGAGATAAATTCCGAAGGCTGTTGTGCTCAGGAAAACCATGCTGTGCCGAATGCTCGTTGCACCATCGACGCTCCAGGCGGAGGACAGTACAGCGAGAAGTACGAGAGGAATAAACGGCCATGCCGAGCGAAGTGAAACCAGCATGCGGCGATAGCGAAGCAGTATGAACGCTGCGCAGCCTGTAAAGACAAATGCTTCGACAAGACGGATGCCGATGCTAGTCTGAGCCGCACCTTCTTCCAGACCTCTTTCGTGCAAGCCGGAACCGAGGAAGAGGACTGTGAAGGACCCGATTGTTGTCAGAAGAAGGGCGTAGATGACGATGCGTTCTAGCAGATTGCGCATGGTGCCGGCCCTCCGAGCAACGGCTGGACCCAAGTGAGAAGGGTGAGTGCCGGTTGGATCACGCTTGTCCTCTTCCCTCTTGGAGAGACATTGGAGCTGCCAGTTCTTCTGCAGGTATGGCTTCGCTTCCAGCTTGCTGGATCATGTTTTGTTTGCGTCGGTCGAGCAGGGCTGCGACTGTCCCTGCAGCGAGGATAATGAGGAGGTAGTCATAGGGGAGCCGGTATCGAATGCGAGTGAAGAAGATCGCGTAGCCGAGAGCTGCTGTGAGGTACTGCGCTGCGAGAAAGGCTTGAAGCCGGCGCTGGGCGGGCAGGAGGAACGGAGATGCCAGGGCTGCCAACAGCAGTGGATAGTAAGAGGCAGCGATTAGTACGTCGTACAACCTGGAGCTTTTGCCGGCGGTGTAGAGGTTGGTGCGGAAGTTGAACCAATTCAGTGTTTTTTCGACATATAGAACAAGGGCGCGCTTCGGATTGGCTCGAATCCATTCCACGGCTGCTTGCTTGTAGCCATTCTCGCGGCCGAGTTCATCCGGCAGGGCTGCGGCTTTCGGAGCGAGCTGCCAGATGGGCACCTGGGGTCCCGTGTTGCTTCCCGTAGCGGAGGAGTTGCCGTAGAAGAGCATCTCGCCGGAATTGTCGGAGACGAATACCTTGGCGTGGAAAACCGCGTGGTTGCGTGCGGACCAGCCGGTAAGCGCGGCGGCGACGATCAGAGCGGGAATGACGAGGTGGAGGAGGGGACGGCGCTTCCAGGCCAGCCATGCGAGATAGATGATGAAGTTGAACAGGAACGTTGGAACCGTCAAAATGAGGGCTGTCCAGGTGACGGACTGGAGCAGGACTTCGTGTATGCTCCCGGATCGTCTCCAGGCAAAATGCAGCCATAAAGAGAGCAGAAAGAGAGCGGATGCGAGGGCCTGCGGGTAGAGCGCGCCTGCGGTGTAAAGCTCAACGGCATACCCCAGGATGAACAGGATGGAAATGGTGGCGGCGCGTTGCCCGAAGAGGCGGCGCGTGATGCCTGCGGTCAGCGCGGCTGCACCGAGCCAAAGTAGAAGATTGGCTGCCTTGGCAAAGCGAACACCCTCGTGGATCGACTGGATACAAGCCAGCGCCCATGGGTAGCCGGGAGGCCGGATTGCTGTCGGCACGGCTCCATACAGTGAAAACGTATGCAGGTGTCGCAGGTGGAGTGCGATTTGATAGTAGAACTGCTCGTCAACAAAACCCAGATTGGACTTAAGACGGAAGGCGTACACCACGGCGACAAGAGCGAGGAATCCTAACAGCAGCAGCTGCACATGGTTCCAGCGCACAGGCGATCTATGTGAAAGGCTGTTCGTCCTCATCAATCGGTCAGGGTCAGTACTTTGCAGTTCGTGCATATGTGCCTCTATGCTAGCGAGTCCAATCTTATTTATTGACGGAGTAGATGGCTGCCCCGGCCAGGCTTCCAAGAATCTCCGGAGCATTGACGACGAAGTTGCGGAGTGTGCTTTCAGGGATGTAAATGACGTCGTTGGCTTGAAGGGCAAAGTCCGGTCTTTTGCCCCTGGAAATATCCTTGAGCAGAAGCTTGCCGGTGGTGTAGCCGCTTGGCGTGCGGTGAATGAGCACCGCGCTGTTGCTGCCCGCGACGCGGGTGGTTCCGTTTGCCGCGGCTATGGCCTGGAGCACAGTGATGTTGCCGTTCTGCTCCATCACGTAGCCGCCGGGACGAGAGACTTCTCCAAGCACATAGATCATTCCGGCGCGTTGCACGACGATGCGGTCGCCGGCATAGACGGGTGTGTCGTTGCGGAGTGTGAGCACGCCGTTATCGAGAGGGAGAGGAATGATTGCCTGATCGATGGTGCCGTTGCGGCGCTCGATGGTGATGCGGGTGTCGGCCCTGGGTGTGAGGCCGCCGGCGAGGGCGATGATATCGATCAATGAACGCGACCCGGCAATGGCGTACACATTGGGGCGGACGACCTCGCCCACGATGGTGACGCCCTTGGTCGCAAATTCGCGGATAAAGACGGCGGTTTGCGGGTGAAGCAAGACATGATGGAGAAGAAATGCCTGGTCGATCCGGTGGGCGGCTTCGGCTTCACTGAGATCAGCGACCGGGAAGTCGCCAAGCAGCGGCAGGTTGACGGTGCCGTCCTCGGAGACGCGCACATCGCGCGACAGGTCGGCGGCATTGAAGACCGTGATGCCGATGGTGTCGCCGGGACGGATCAGGATTTGCGCTGAGCGGCTGCCCTCGGCAAGCGCGGGTGCTGCGTTGGATGTTTGTGCACGGCATGTTGCGAGAGGGGTGAAGAAGGTAAGAACAGCCCCCAATAGACAACAGACCAAACGAGTAGTTTGCCAGGCGGCAGCGGCATGCCTGGAGCGAAGCTTTGCGGCGGTTGTGTCGGGGAATACGAAGGTGGTCATGCCGTCTCCTTGTCAGTACCGGCGTAAAAGGCGTACTCAGGAGAACGAGTATCCATAGCGTTGTAAACGGAGCCAAGCAGCGGGGCTTCGACACTTACAAGGAGTTGGTAGGCGCGCAAGAAGGCCGCTTTCGAGGTGACATCAGCGCGACCGAGGAGGATCACGCCATCAGCCCGGGGAGCTAAGGTGACGGTGTCCGTATAAGAAACTACCGGGGCGGTACTGAGTAGAATGAAGTCATATTGAGCCCGCCAGAGTTCGAGCATCGCGCTACACGCAGGGGAGTCGAGCAGTGCCGTCGGAAAGGAGTGCGTGGAACCGGCCGGGAGGAAATCAGCAGTACCGAAGCGTTTGAGGAGCGAAGGGTAGTGCTCTGCAGCTGTCGCACCGGAGAGCAAGTCTGCCAAGCCTATATCGGAGGCATGATTGAGGCTGCGAGAAAGCATGCCGCGGCGCAGATCGGCATCCACAATCAGAACGCGGCGGCCTTCCTGCGACAGAACTGTCGCAAAGTTGGCGGTGAATACGCCTTTGCCCTCGTGACCGGCTGCACTGGCGACCAGAATGACCTTTACGGGTCGAGGAGGCCGCGGCAAAAGGGCGGCAGTGCGGATTGCTCGAAACGATTCCGTAAATGGAGATTGGGGATGCGTATCGGCAGCACTCCAGAGGGTTGAGGGTCCATGGAGATTGCCGGAGTGAGCGCTTTTCGCTAGATCACGAGGATGCACGCTCGGGATGACGCCGAGAAGACGAAGTCCTGTAAGAGTGCCTAACAGTTCCGGTTTGTAAAGGGAACCATCGAGGCTATCGCGGAGCAGGGCGGCGCAGAGACCGAGGAAGAGACCTAGACCGGCTGCTTCGGCGAGCGTCAAAAGTGTGTTCGGACTGGCTGCGGTTCCGACATGGGCGGTGTCGATGATCTCGATATCGCTTGCAGTGAGACCGGCCACGGCACCCAGCTCCTTTGCTTTTTCCAGTAGGTGCTCATACAAGTCCCGCGTCGAGGTAGCTTCACGACTGGCTACCAGGTAACGGATCGCCGAATCATTGGATTCGTTTGCCAAGACTTTCTGTTTGTTCACTTCAGTAGTAAGTGAGCTTTCCTGCTCAGCAGCGGCTTTGAAGTCGTTGACGGCACGCTGGGTCAGGCGCAGAGTTTCACGACTGATGGAGGCGCGTACATCAGCAAGCTGCTTTTCGACCTCGGCCAGGCGCGGGTAGCCCGGTCCGAAATCGACTGACAACTGGGCGTATTGACTCGATAAAACCGCTTCCTGTTGTCGCAGGGTTTGCACCAGCGCGAGCGAGTTGACTGAGCCGGGAGCCATTGACTGCCCGGCGGCACTTGAAAGATTCGAAACCGCCTCCGGGTCGCCTCGCTCGACAACATGGAGGATTGCACCTTTAACGATGCGGTTCTGCTCGGCACCGATCAGCTCTGCCTGGAGCGTCTCAAGCCGGGAAAGCACGAGGTTATGGCTGCCGTCATTGCCGTAGATGCCGGTGTCGCGCTGCGCTTCCACGGCAGCCTTCTCCGTTCGTTCGACCTGAGCTTTGAGGTCGACCAGCTGACCCCGGAGCCAGGATTCACTGCGTTCCGAGGCGCTGAAGCGGAGATCTGCGTTGTAGCTTATGAAGTCCTGGAGAAGGCGGTCGAGCACACGCCGGGCAGTATCAGGGCTTGTCGACTTGAAACTGACAGAGAGGATTCTGGAACCGGACCCGGCGGTAACTGTAAGGTTGCCCTTAAAGCGGCGAAGGATGGCCTCACGATGGTAGCGTGTTTGTTCGAGCGGAAGATTTACCTCATCTTTTCTAACTTTCGAACGGTACTCCGGGCTTTGCTCCAGATGCAGTTCACGAATGACCTGGAGCGCGAGGTTTTCCGAAGTAAGCACCCCGACATAGGTTTGAAGGGTCGTGCTTAGCTGGAGCGTACTTGTATCAGCGTCGGCAGAGGCAAGAGAAGAAATACCGGATGAGATATTTTCATTCGCCAGCTGCATCACCGCATCGGCGCGGTAGGTGCGTTTGGCTATCAACAGATAGAGCACTGCTAAAAGCATGACGGCGGCCAAACATTTGAAAATAAGATTTCGACGACGCAGAATGACCCGAAAAATGTCGGCCAAGTCTAAATCTACTTCCGACTCCCCTGCTGGAGAGCGCAACATGCCCGCATTTTGATTCTTCATTCCGTCTTGTCATCCCAAAATACGAGTCGAAAGCAAGCAGAAGCCGGATGAGGTAAGCCGACCTTCTGTCGGTCAATTCATTTGTCTATCTGATCACTTGCTGGAGTATATCGGCATCCTGTCAAATTTCAGCAGTGATCTCCATCCCCATAAAGTCACCAAACACATACCTTCGTAACCAGAACAGCTTAAGGATTAGCCGTGTTGTTCCTTAAAAGTTGTGCTGTCCAGGGGATAACTTTTGCTATATACGGGCGGCCTAACCAGGCATGCTCCGGCAGGTGGTCAACCTTGTAATGGATATGGCACGCAGAACTCAGGCAAGGCGAGTGGTGCCAATCGCCTGGTGCTATTTCAAAGTACTCAAGCGCGGCATATAGTTTTCATGTTGCGTGTGACTCTGAAGTAAAGCCAAGCCATTTGCTCTTGGTTTAGCCAGCCTGCTTCAAACCTGGTTCCATTAGCCAAGAAGCGCGTTATTCCTGCCAAGCGAGTAAGCCCGCTTCCAGGGAGGTGCGTTGCATTCGTGGTTGAAACGTCATTCCATCAAAAGACCAGGACGCGGAGGTTGCTCTCTACGCCTGGAAGTCTGCGCGCTTCGAAGGTGCCGGACGACATACTCTGGAGAGAAAGCATGCATTCTAAGCAGGTCCCTTCACGACTTTGCACTCTGTTTTTCAGCAATTCTTTGTACTTGCACGCAGCGTCGGGCAGCTCTCGGATACGAGCACTGATTTCACATTGCGGCTTCCCTTTTTCGGGTGGGTCCGCTGTCCGGCTTTCCGCAATGGCTGCAATATCGTTTTGGAGCATTGCGGTGATCGCGCAAACTGAACCTAAATCGCATATCCTTGCCTATGGGCTGCATCAAGCTGCCCTGCAGGCAGGCACCACAAACGGTGGAGCTCTACCAACCGCCAATGCGCCGGGGCAGGTTCCGCTATCAGCCGGCCCAGGCACAATGTATAACGCAGTAGGCCTCGGCACGGCTGCGTTTGCGCCGATGACGGCCTTTGATGCTGCCGGCACCGGTCCTTGCGATGAAGCAGCAAACGGAATCTTCCGACCCGGCTGCTTCGCTTCTTCTGGAAGTGGAAATAATCTGGTGAGCCAGGCGGATGCGGCTTTCAATGCCGCGGTGGTCTACGCAAGCTCCCATAATGGGGCAACAGTAGATCTGGGCCAATCGCTATGGCCAGTCTGCAACAACCAGCAAGGATGGATACTGCCTCACGCCTCCGGAGCTTCCGGGGTGAACGTGGCCGGTGCCTCGCAGGTCGGCTCTGTGTTGACCCTGGCCTGCACCGTTGCTCGTACGGCTTTGCCGGCGAATAGTCAGAGCGGCAGCGCGATTTCGCAAGCATTTCTATGGGAACCTGTACCGGCTGCATTCAGCCTGACTTCGTACCATATGCACGATTTTGCCATCAGCGCGAACGGGCGCGCCAGCGCGTGCATGGATATGGAAGGTACAACGTATGTGTCGAAGTTTGAGAATCTTGTTTGTAACGGAGCTGCGGGTGATGGAACACCGACCGCTAACGGCATACGATTCGGCAACTCAAAGTACCCGAATCTTTCATGGTCGTTCCAGGTATTTCTGGACAACATCTCAGTTACTTCCGGAGGAAACGCAGGAACCGGTGCGACGTTTTCAGTTGGACTGAGCAACGGCACGCCTGCCTTGACGGTCATGGCAGGCGGCAGTGGTTACTCAAAGAACACCGAAGTTTTTCTGAACGGCACAGGTGCGGGTAGCAAACCATGCACAACGATGGGCACACTGACCCCTATATTTACCAATGGGGCCATTACGGCGGTCAAGGCATCGGGGTTTGCAGGCTGCGGGGGCACGGTCTACGCACAGGCATATGACAATGTCTTCGGTGTGCAGTACGGCATCTTTCTGGACCAGTACACCGACTCGACTGCCATCTCGCTGCAGCCGCAAGTAGGGGCAACAGCAGCCATGTATGTAGTCGGCGGCAACAACCACATCGAGAAAGCTCATCCATGCTGCGGCATGCCGGTCGGCGCAATCGATGCGGGCACCAACACCTGGACGGCTACCGAGCTTGACAGTGTGGGCAGCTATGGTTTCAGCTTCGGGGGCAACTCGGCGTCGACGCTGATCGGAACACAGTTTTACTGGAACGGCAGCTTTCCCGGCTCTTCAGGCTACCTGTTCGGTCCCTATGTCGGCAACGTGACCCTGATTGCCGGCAAGTGCGGCAACTTGCAATCGGCCGGTGGGTACAACCAGCTGGCGTCGGCATCCGGCCAGGGAGCCTATCCCGCGGGCATTTCCCTGCTGGGCGAGATGGATTGCGGTAGCGGCGGCTCTAACACCATACTTGGGCAATCGCTTTCGACCCCTAGCGTGTCGGGAGGTCCCCTAGCGAGCAACGGTCTTCAATTAAGAGCCTCAAGCCACAGCGGCACAGCCAACACGGGCAACATGGTGTTGTATGGCGCGAACGGCGCGGCGGCTTTCACCGTGATTCCGAATGGGGATACCTATATCGGTTCTTACGCAAGTGCGCCTGCACGCTCTTTGTACTTCTACCAGGGGCTGAATGGTACTGCTACAAACGCCGCGCAAATTAGTGCTGACTATGGAAACCTTAACTTTGCAAACCCGTCTGGAGGGTTTACATATCAGACTTCGTACTCAGCGGCCAATGCAGTAGGTGTTCAGGAATCTGGAGCCCCTTACCGAAGCGCCAAATGGTACTTTGATGGTGCTAGCGGCACAGGCACAGGGGAGTGGCACGTCTCGCCACTCGGCTCCAACATCGAACTGGGGGATGCCTCGGGAGCTTACGCGTTCAATGTAAAAAACAGCAGCGGAACAAGCGTTGCCGGTGCAAACTCATCCGGCACGTTCTACGAGACGCTTCAGACACCGACTACCTCTTCGGCTGTATGTACTGCCGGTCAGTTTACCGACGATCGGAACTACCACTACGTATGCACGCAAACAAATCACTGGCGCAGGGTAGCTTTTACAGACTTTTAACAACGACATAGCAATCTAAGCAATAAAACCTTGTTACGGCTGTGGAGGCTTTACAGATTTTATGTTTGCAAAGCCTCTGCAAGATAGCGAACTTGTAGCTTCGCGCGCACCTGAACCGCATCCGCTTTACTCCCAGACTCCCGCTCGCAAAGCTGCATGCGGAACCGGTAAGAAGCTGCAAGCGCAAGCAGCGCTGTCTCCCTCGACATACCCACACCGATAGCCCATCGCATCGCACGTAAATGGTCTTCAGACAGACTTGTGTCTGCCTGTGACGCAGGAAAGAAGGCAATGTACTCGATCGTACGACGCGCGCGCCACCACAGAGTACGATACATTCGCTCTGCGCAGTGAATCTGGACGATGCCAAGGGGATGGTTGACTAGCTCACGCGCAATGCTGGAATGAAGAAACCGCATTCGTTTAGTATCGACCGGATCTTACACCAACGCCAGAACATTCTAATCGTAGTGTTATCGACAGAGTCATAGTTAGCGAGTTGAGCTTATGCAAGAAGAAGCATCATTGCTGGAGAAAGATTAACCCAGAAGTCAGCTTGTGTACCGGCTTGTAACAGAACAGGCGTAACGTATTCCCTGTTAGGTATCATGTAAGCCGAAGCTAGTAACTTATTGCAGGCATTATAAAGATTACTAACAGTGGTGAC
This sequence comes from uncultured Acidobacteriaceae bacterium, assembly GCA_964235655.1. Classification (GTDB taxonomy): domain Bacteria; phylum Acidobacteriota; class Terriglobia; order Terriglobales; family Acidobacteriaceae; genus EB88. Next base: position 130,537 of record CAXSBB010000010.1, on the reverse strand, counting down.
CTTGATTTTCAAGGTCCATCCGCTCATTACTTTATGTACCATTCTTATAAGGATGCCCTCCGCGATGTGATTGCGTGCTTGTCATTTTATGGTGGATCACGGAGCTTCCAAACTTCTTCCCGGAGATTGGGAATAGACTGATTGCGTAATTAACCTCTCGGATTCAGAACTCCTGCCGATAAACACCCCAGAGGCTATTGGAATGTCTTTGCACCGTCAGCAACATCGTTTCGAGCCGAACGTCGAAACTTCACAACCCTTGTCAAACCCGTCTGGACCGGTGCCATACTTTGCAGAAGCCGGCTTCCTGGGAATCTCTGTGCACGCGATGACGGTACCCGGCTTTCACAAGGTGATTGCGGCTGCTATAGAGACGGGGCAGAAGTGGCTGATTGCACACCACAATCTACACAGCTTGTACTTGCTACATAAAGATGGCAATCCTGGCGGCTCGTCTGGAGCACTGCAGCGTTTCTACAAGAAAGCGCGCTGGGTGCAGGCTGACGGGATGTCGATGATTCTGCTTGCGCGCTTGCACGGCCACGCGATTCGGCGACAGCATCGGATTGCTCATAATGTATCGCTTCCCTCCTTGCTAAAGCTGGCGCAAGTAAGAAATTGGAGAGTCATGTACCTGGGATCTTCCGAGTTCGTTTCCACTAAGGGCGGTAACGTACTTCGAGCATCGTATCCGGGTCTCAATCTTCAGACGCATCACGGATTTTTTGCAAAGGAAAAAGCGGGTTTTGAAAATCAGGCAGTGCTGGCGCAAATCGCAGCATTTCAACCTCATGTTCTGTTCGTCGGCATGGGCATGCCTCACCAGGAAAGCTGGGTAGAAGAGAACTACGACGCCCTACATGCCAATGTGATTGTTACTTCAGGAGCAACGCTGGACTATTTTGCGGGGGTGCTTCCGATTCCACCGCGATGGGTAGGCATGGCTGGACTGGAATGGCTCTACAGGCTGGCGCATGAGCCTCGCCGGCTTGGCTTTCGCTATCTTGGTGAACCATGCCTTCTGCTAGTGAGTCTGGCTAAGCAGAAGTTGCTTCTGAAGTAAATAGGCCTTCGGTGTACCGACCGGTCTTTGTACGGGGTGAGTCTCACCCCCAAATGTAAGGGACAGAACAGCACATCGACACACTCTCCCGTAAAAGTACGGGCAATTTGTGATACGTCTGCAAAGATTCACCGAGTTCGACATTTCACAGTAAACTTGGCAGACTACGACCCCATCTTAAATACCAAAACTGACAGGCAACAAATGCGTGTATGTATTCTCACTGACAACTACTATCGCGGCAGCGGGATCACACTTGTCATTGAGCGCTTGTCACAGTGCGCGGCTTTCGCGGAGATCGATCTCTTTCTGGCAGGATGCTCCTCCTTGAAGCAGCATGGTCCGGGAGCAAGGGAGGCGGCAATTGTGCCGCCGGACCACTACCGGTCGTTTGCACTTATGAGCAGCGGAGGGACGCTGCTTCCCGAGCTCTATCGATTTGCGAGATGGCTGCGGGAAACACGTTGCGAGCTCATACACGTTCATCATCGCCGGCTCGCTGTGCTGGCCAACCTTCTCAGAAGATTTATCCAGATCCCTGTGCTGTTTACAGGCCACCTCCCGTTTTCGAACGCTTTATGGTTCAAGACACTAGCCCCGCGATGGGCTACCGGGGTTAGTCCATCGGTGGTCACATATCTTGAGCGCTGCACAAACGCAAAAGACATCAGCTTGATTTACAACCCGCTCATATTTCGTAATGAAACCGTGAATCCCAAGCCGCAAAGCGCAAAGAAGGTGATTTCCATCGGACGGCTCGACGCTGTGAAGGGACACGAAACTTTGATTGAGGCATGGAGCCTGCTGAAGCAATCCGGGGTGGAAGCGCAGCTGGATATTTTCGGAGAAGGTCCCCTGCGTTCCTCGCTGCAGGAGTTGATCCGCGCTCGTGGACTGGAGCATGAGGTCAAACTCTGCGGCTTTGCGCCGGATTTGCAAGACCGCTTCAGGGAGTATGCCTTCAACGTACTTGTCAGCGAGATCGAAGGATTTCCAAACGCAGTTGTTGAAGCCGCATCGCGCAGCGTGCCGACTCTGTTGACTAATGTAGAGGGTTCGCGTGACACGCTTCCACCCGCACTAGCTCTCTCAAACGGGCTGCCCTATGGCGATGCTCAACAGCTAAGCGTCACTTTGAGGCAGTGGCTCAGCTCGCCCGAGTTGGTTGCGAGTGACGGAGGGCGCTTCCATGATTTTCTCAAGGCACTATGCAGCCCGGAGACGGTGGGGGCGCAGTACGTGAACCTGTACGCAAGAATGCTGGGCAAAAAGGCTTCGCAAGCAATTCAGGAACACTCGGGAAGACAGGTGTAACGTCCGAAGAGAGGCTGCCAAGCTTCGCAGCGGCTTCAAAAGTCTGCATCAGGAAGTTGAACGCCGGCTTCGGTTGGTAGTTGCTGTCAAACGGTAAGGCATCGCCGAGACCGGGGTGCGCTGCCGGTATCCAGGAATGCTTGTCGGTAAAGCCCCAGGTTTCAAAGGCTGTGCAGCCCGGATTCTGCAAGCAAATACTGAGAACTCTTTGGTATTCAAGAGCTTGCTCCTGAAGATCGCCGGGCGTGGCTACTCCCGCGGCGTTAACCGGCAGAGCGACATCCATTTCGGTGATGTGGACCTGGAGTCCGAGCGCCGTAAACTTCGCCATTGTCTGCGCCAATCCAGCTGAATCAGGGTAGCCGAACGTATCAATGTGCATCTGCATGCCTACCCCATCAAGGGGGACACCTCGCTTTACAAAGTCCGCGAGCATGTTGTAAACAGCTTGAAACTTTGGCCCCGGTGTATAGAAGTTGTAATCGTTGTAGAAGAGCAGCGCATCCGGGTCCGCGGCATGCGCCCAGCGGAATGCCTGTTCGACATACCCGGTGCCTGTGAGCCCGATCCCCGGCTGGTTGTACCAGATGGAGTCTTTCAACTGCGTGCCGATGCCGGTCGCGTTGTCGTCCACTGCCTCGTTGACCACATCCCAGGCGAAAACCTGGCCCCGGTAGTGAGAAACAACCGTGTCGATGTGATCTTTGAGAGCGTTGTAGAGGACGGAAGGCGGGCCGGTGGAAAGAGCGTTGAGCCAGTCGGGATTGCCTACATTCCAACAAAGATTGTGTCCTCGCACCTTCATCTGGTGCGCCTGAGCAAAAGTGACCAGCTCATCGCCGGGTTGAAAGTTGTAGGTATCCTGCCCTGGATGGGTCACAATCCACTTCATCGCGGTTTCCGCTTCCAGCATGTTGTACTGGGTACCGAGAGTAGTCCCATATAACGGTTCAATAATTAAAGGGTCTTCGTAGCCGAATTCGTCGGCATCGGCAGCTGCACCGACCAGACGCATCAGCGGGGTAGCCGCTTCGCGCAGCGTAGCAGGTGGCGCAACAGCCGGAGCCGGCGGAGGAGCAGGGGCAGCTGCAGGTGAGGGAAAAACTGTTACCTGATTTGCCGCGGAAGTATATCCGGGTGCTGTAACGCTCAACGTGGCTGTACCTGGAGCAACACCTTCATAGGTGAATGATGCCGTGACATGGCCCGGCATTATGGACACTGTGGCAGGACTAACTGAGACGTAGCCAAGAGCTGAAGTAGATAGGTTGATCTGGAGGTTGGAGGTAGGCGCTGCCTTGAGCAGGAGCGAGCCGGTCAGGCTGCTGCCTACTGCCACGGAAGAATTAGGGAGAGTAACAACGATTTCGGGCGAACTAGGCTTCAAAGGAGCAGGGTTCAAAATGACCGAACAACCCGTGCTCAGAAGCGAGACAGATGCAATAAGAAGCCACCACAATATATGACTTGGAATGCGGTTCACGCGTACGCACCTTGCTCCGAATGTTTTTAGAATACAGGGGCAGGTGAGCGAAAAGTGTTGAAGAAGCTAGGCATTATTACTAAAGTCTATTTTGGGGAAGTTTTTAGATGCGTCCTTGACTGATCTAATGTGCTGGTCGCGATTAGGAATAAGACGCCGGCACAATGCAACTCTACTGTAGCGGAGAGGTAAAGAGACTCCGCATAGTGATGGTTAAATCGTTATTACGAATGTGCTTTGAACAATGAAATTTGCTTGCCCTAGGTCATATAACAACCACTGGCAATCTCATCCTTACCATGCAGTATGACGGCGACTTCGTTGCGTATTCAAATGATGCAGCAGGCGCAAAAGGTCATTATCTCTGGGCCTCAAGTATTAATGCTCCTGTCAATACTTCAAAATGCCGCTCAACATGTAAAGCGATCTTCCAGGCGGATGGCAACCTGGTACTTTATAATGACAATGGAAAGCAATCCTGGGCATCAAACGCTTCATATGAACCGAGTGCTTAATGTATCATAAATATATCTGTACCTGACCTTAATTATCAATTAAGGTCAGATAGCATGGTCTTTGTCTGGCACCAAATTTTTTAATTGCTGTTAGGTAAAAGGTTAAGACGAGGCTGGAACATGCAATATATAGCAAAGCCAGCGAGATTTCGTCTCCGGCTTTGCTCATATATAAAAAGTGCTAAGAGATAAAGCTCCTAGCACTTCAAATTAACCCGGTCTAAGTAAAGATGCGTGCTCCTTCAAAAGATATGGCTTACGGCTGCGCGACGAGCTGAAAAGCTTGCGCGCCTGTACCGTTGCAGTCATAAATTTGCAATTGCACGCCATTCGCCGTCGATGCAGCTGGCGTATCCAGGCAACGACCACTGTCACGGCTAATGAATTTGTAGAAGCCATTACCGAGTGAAACGGGCATCCACTGCTGGTGCGAATTGCCAAGGTACTGCCATAATTGCATGTGTTGCCCATTAATCGTGCCTCCGTCTTCTACATCAATCACTTCGGCTGGCGCGTTGCGATTTACAATGCTGTAAAAGCCACTATCTACCGGCTGGAGCTGCCACTCCTGATTTGCTTGCCCGGAACCACAATTCCATTGCTGAACGAGGGTGCCGTTTGAAGTGCCCCAATCCTTCCCATCCACACAGCTATGGCTTGTCTGGTTGACCAAGTTATACCAGGTGGTTGAAGAAAAGCCCTCCTGGGTACCAAAGCCTTGTGTCCAAGCCGCAGCCTCGCCAGGCTTGTTCGCATTCGATGTCGAGAACAGAAAATTTCCGTCAGCATCCGCATCCCATATGTTGACAAAGGCGATAGTTATACCGGAGGCATGGAGCGTTTGCGCTAGCCATGTAGGAAAGGCAGCTTCGTCGGATACGTCACGGCCATTGCTGGAGTCACCTGCCCCTGTTTCAGGGACCGCAAATGGCTTACCTTGACCCTTGGCGAAATTGAGCAATACCTGAAGACTCAAGTTATGACCATTACTACCGTCTAACGCGTAGGGAGTGGCTGCCGGGTATGTCCAGTAATGAATTCTGTTAACTGGATCAGCCATCCATTGAGCCAAGCTGCTGTCGATTGTGCCATTGTTCTGGTCCCAGTCATAAAGCGGACTATACGGGTACATATCGGCATAGATGTCGGCTCCGATAATATCTACGAAGCTGTTACCTGGATATAGGCTCTTCACCGCAAGTGTCAAGTCATAGTTAGTCACACTAGGATTCCAGATCACCTGGATACGGACGCCGAGGTTCGCACCTGCTTGGCGCAGCACAGTCGAGATATGCTGGAATGCGGAAATCCAGTCCGCTTGCGTCTGGCTGTCAGTGCCCGCGTAGGATGGCATACTATCAAGGTTCATCTCCCAGCCTGGACGCCAATATTGAGTGTTGAAGCCGTGACTCTGCCAGGCTTGCACGACGCCCTGAATATAGCTGTCGTACTGACCCGAGGCAAAAGCCCGGTACTGCTGGTCCGCACTCATTGAGTTTGATGTGGAAGTCATCGGAAAACCGATAACCGGAGTGACTGCCTTCACGGGGGATTGCTGTGCTGACCAGGCCGACCAACTCGCATTGCTCGGCCACGAGCTTACCGGTTGTGTCTGGTCTACGTAATAATCCATGAACTGGGGAGTAGTGCCCATGAGTTGAGTGAAGCTGTTGTAAATGCCTTCGAACACGGCTTCTGGAACCGGGTCGCTCCCATTTGGAGTGTTGAGATATCCGCCAAGCGGGAAAGGTGTGCTTTGCGCATGAGCCGGCAGTAAAGAACCGGCCAGCATCGCAAAGGTGAAAAGGGACAAGCCAACTCGGCATCGGATTTTAGAGGGAAAATAGACTTTCTGATTCCTAAATACATTCATACTCATCAGTGTTGCAGAAATTTAGATTTATTTCCGTTTCATGCATAAACTATCCAAAATTTGATTTCATTCCATAACAGATACGGGCGGCACAGCAGTTATTACACCTTTAATCATTGCTTCCACAAACAACTCTTGATTAGACACTTTCGTGCTCTTTGTTTTTTATTAAAGCTAAACCACTTAAAACAGTAATGGACCTTCTCCTTCCCTCCACTTCAGGAGCCAAATAAATAATGCCAAGCTGAAGCTGGAGAGCACGTTTGAATACAAAAGAAAGGAGGCATTCCCTTTTTCATGAATATTATTCTGAACCGCTAAAGTGATGTGTAGATCTGCTGCCGGAAGAGCGAGCGCAAGAACCGCAATTTTCCGAACCTCATGGTCGATTCCAGGTATGGCAAGTAAGCCGAACACTATACCGAGAACCAGAAGATTTCTGCCTATTATAAAATAGCGATAGGTCAGGAGAGCGTCGGCTTTTGAGCCTGTAGGATGACGCCGCTCGCAAATAGGGCGACACCACCAGCCGTACTGCCAAGCAGCTTAAAGGACCCAAGAACCAACTTGAGAATTCTAACGCCGCAAAGCACCAGGATCAGAGCCGCCACAGGTGCAATCACAATAGGGGCGAATAACGCCTCCAAAACTACCTCCCCAAGCTCTTCTGGCTAGGTGAGCCTTCAGCTCTGCCCTTCTTTGAAACTTGTGAATTGCGAGGTGAGTCCTGAGTTTGGCTGCTTGGTTGTTGCGACTGAGAGCCGTTGTTTGCTCCCTGTTTGCGCTTACCTTGTGCCAGCAGAGTGGCCCGAGGTGTACCGACTGTGCCTGCAAACAGGGCTAAAGGAAGAGCATAGCGCAGCACCATACGGTTGAGCGCATTGGAATCCTCATCATGACGCTAGCCCGCAAATCACTCCGAGAGCAAGCGTCAGGATTACGGGCAACAATGCACCTACAATCGTGTCGAGCAAGAAATTCCTCTTTCCTAATGCGAGCGTTTCCCATGTCTTGATAGTTTGTAGGCACTCGTTGCGAATTAACCAGACAACGCCCGAGTGCCATTTATTTCTGTAATTTAATTTTCTGCGATCACCCGTGTTTCGACATGGGCTCCAACCTTTCTCCTTGATGACGCTTGCATGATCTGAGAATGCGAGATAACTGATGAGCTCCCGTGCGATGGCAACGTGCTGCGACCTTTGCGCGATTCCTGCCGAAAAGATTGTCAGCAGCTCCAGGTCGTTCGGCAGCTTGCCGCCAAAGGTGATCCCCGGTACAGGAAGCAACTCCGCGACTTCCTGAAAACCGATTTCCGCTTCACCTTTTGAATGATTTCGCACACAGGTGTTGTGGGAATTTGGCACGCCTTGCCCTTCATTTCACTTTCAATGTCTAACTTCTTGAACAACTTTGTTTGTATGTACTCACCGCTTGCACTGTCGGAATAGACAATTGATTTAGCTACGAGGAGGGTTCTGCGAAATGAATCGTCATCATGGATGTCCGACACTTCGTCACCGGCTTTAACCGCGCAGTCTATAGGAGACACCGCCAGATCGACCCTGGAGCCGGGCAGCACAAGACCTTTCGTCTCCAGCTGCTGCAACACGGAGTCGATCATCGCAAGCATATCTGCTGCCTCACCCCGATTCAATCTCTGCAGTACGATGTCATGGGTATTTCCTTCCGACGGACTCTTTTTCATGCGAAAGCGCGCGCCGCTCGTTTCGCAAATGCGGGTATCAGCGCCTCATAGCTGGATCGAAAACCGCCCGAAACCAGAACAACGTTATCGGTGACCGAAACGGCTTGCGACTCTGAAGATTGATTGGCATGGTTCTCTGTAGTTCCATTAGTGCTCATTTAAGATCTCCTTCTGCTATCAAAGAAATTGACTGTCACAGCAAGTCTCGACTCGCTAAAATACTCGTCATGGGTATTACTCAGGCGGGTGCGATTCTGGACGGAACTCCATAAAGCGTTTTTTCTCCACACAGCAGAGCTAATCTCAGAAGTTCCGCCGCAAATTAAGATCCAACCGCAAGCTATTTCTGTGTCAGGCTGAGAACGTGATCCACTCGGATCATTTGCCAACGAGGCATCGTCTCCTGAGCTACTGCTTTTCGCTGCTTGTGACTGAGCGAATCCTTCCGGTAAAGCAAACAAGATTTGTGAGATCCCCAGAATGATGAACATAGGAACGATGCGACGAACATTTGCGGCGAGGGACAATTTAGTCATCAATGCTTTTCTCGATGTAAGGGGCATTCGGTCACTAGCCATGAATTAGTTTGTCTTTAATGGAGCAACTTTGTACTTGCTCATGCCTTTCACAATGCAGAACATAGAATTGGTTTCATCAAGTATTATTTGATTGTTTTCTGAGCACTTCTTTGTACATGTAACCATTCCCTCATGCTGGGCTGTCGTCATAAGGTTTACTGAGCAATTCAATACACTCTCAAATTGTGTAGATTACACTGCTTCTCAAGTTGAGATGCTTAGTAGTAGATTCAGTGCATGATTTTGGAACGATCTACCGCGATACCGTATTTCTATATCGTGGCGATTCAGGTCCCGTTAAAAGAATCCATGCTCCGAATATCATTCGGAATTTAGCAGGATGATCTCGACCGGAACGCTATATCGCTTAAATGTGAACTTCATACCGGCGACGATTCAATCCGTTGCAGTACCCACACGATAACGCAACAGAATTGTCGTAGCTAGCACAGTTTGTCAGGCAAGTGAACGCTATTTGATTTAAGAACTGGAGCCATGACACGAGTAACAAAACAGTAGCCACGGTGTTTATTGCACATCGGCGCTGATCGGGTTGGGGAAAACGCGGCAAGGGTCCGAACTCCTATCGGCTCCACGCCCTTTTACCGGAGGCAAATGAGCGTGGAAACAGTGTTCTCGATGAAGCCGCGTGCGGGTGTCGCCGTCCTATGCCAATAGCGCTGTGATTATCAGGCTATTGCCTCTTTGAGACCTGCCCGGAGCCGTGTTGCCTTCGCCAGAGCGGACCAATCCTTATCTCCCAGTCCCTCATCAACGGCTTTGAGCAGGTTCTGGCGCACAATCTCAGCAGCAGGCAAAACAGCATGTTTCGCCTCTGCGGCATCGAGCGCCAAATTCACATCTTTCAAACCTAGCGTCAGCTTAAAGCCCGGCTCATAGCTGTTGCCGGCTATGTTGCCGCCGTAGCGCTTATACGTTGGGCTTGCGAACATGGTGTTTGTAACGATCTCAAGAAAGTCTGCCGCCTTAAAGCCGTAGCTTTCAGTAAGCGCGGCAGCTTCGCCCATAGCTTCAATAGCGAGCATGATCATCATATTCCCAGCGATCTTCGCTATATTGGCGTGCCTGGGGTCCTCCCCCACGTGCCATGTCTTTTGCCCCAGCGCGTCAAACACCGGCTGGACCGCCGCAATAGCCTGGGGCGGCCCCCCTGCCATAATATTCAGCTCGCCTTTTGCAGCCACTGCGGGTACGCCGAATACCGGCGCTGCCACATACGCTACCCCCGCACGCCCATGGGCTTGCTGCAGCTCTTCCGTGAGCGCCGGAGAGATCGTCGCCATCATGACATGAACGCAACCCTTCCGCGCCGATGCGGACGAGGGTGCAAGTATGGATGCCAACATCGCTTCACTAAGAATGACACTGCGCACGACAGCATCATCGGCCAACATTGTGATGACGACATCGTTGTCGAATGCAGCCTCCGGCGAGGGCAGAACTGTGACGCCTTCAAGCGCGCGTACCGCATCCGGATTGCGGTTCCATGCGCTCACCCGGTGGCCGGCCTTGACCAGGTTTGGCACCATCGCCGCACCCATGTTCCCAATTCCTACAAATCCAATCTCCATTGCAAAGCCCTTTCTCTTCCATTTACCAAGCCATAGTTTCATATTTAGATCGAACGGTCAATATATGAAAGTAACTGTATTCAAGGGTCCACAGAGAACGTTAGCGAGTTACTAATTCCATGCGGTTACGGCGCAAGCTGCCATGTGCATGAGGGTTTTGTATGACGCACCATTCCCCCGCATGGGTAGACCATGAAGAACCATTACACAGCGCAGCAGGATTGCGCCCGCGACCGCAAGTGAGAACTCTCCCGCTCCCCTGCTGGGAGATGCCACAGCTTTCCTATTTGCTTTGCGTTCCCATCCAAGTCATGTTATAGATCAATCGATCTTTAATATAAGGAGCTTTGCTTGAACCAACGAATAGGAAACTCTGTCACTACCGAGGCCTCCGCTAGAGAACAGGTTTTTGCAGCCGGTGAAACACCGAAACAGGTGCTTACGCGCTTTTACGCAGCTGAGGCCAAGTACATGAAGGCCCATGAAGCTGGAGAAACCGCCGGTTTTGACCAGATGCGTGAGACGATGGCCCCCGACGTTGTTCTGCACCAGTCCCCGGACCTACCGTTCGGCGGAGAGTACGTCGGGCATCAACGATACGAGGATTGGGCTATCGCCATGAGTTCGATCTTCGACAAGCTCGAAGTCCAGGAGCGGGAGTTTTTCGAGGCTGGCGACAAGGTGGTCGTGGTCTGCCGCTTCGTTACCCGGTCACGTATTAATGGTTCCGTACAGGACTTCCCCATGGCGCAAATCGTCACCGTCAAGAATGGAAAGATCACCGACTTCCGGCCTTTTTACTGGAATGTGCCTGCCTATGTCGCTGCCGCGCAAAGCAACCGCTAAAACTTCGCTATAAGGAGACCACCATGGAAATACCGGAGCAGGAACCCGCCCTGGAAACTCTCTTACAATTTTACAAGGCCGAAAGTGCTTACCTTGCTGCCAATGGTGATGACTTCTCCGGCATTGCAGCTACGCTCGACCCGGAGTGCGTTATCTACCAGCCGGCTTCGCTTCCCTATGGTGGAGAGTGGAAAGGGCACGCGGGTTTTGAGGCCTGGATGAAAGCCTTCACACAGCAGTGGTCTTCGCTTGAAGCAAAGGATGCGGAGCTTTACCCGCATGGAGACGTCATCATCAGTCGATCGCACGTCTACGCTGTTTCAAGAGTAAACGGGCGGCATCTGGACTGGCCTTTGCTGCAGTTTTTCAGAATACGCAGCAACAAGATTCTGGAACTGCGGCCATTCCACTGGGATACTGCATCCCTTGTTTCAGGTATCAAGAACGAATAGTTCACCTGCTGGAGTAAAACGCTACAACTGAGACCGATAAACTTCCGCGAGGTTTGGGGCGGCGTACATTGTTTATAGAATGGTGAGTCGTTTTTCCCTCGTGGCGCGTTCAGGTAGCAGCCGATCGAGTGAAGCCATCAGGTGTACACCCATGATCTACAAAATTTTATCAAGTAGGAGGGTGTGGCCGACCTGTCTCCTGCTTTGCCTATCGGCTGTTGTACAGGCGCAGCAGGAGACCTTCCGACTGGATGGAGAGATAGTATCGGCTGACGGCAAGGCTGTTCCGGGTGCCACTGTTACGGCACAGAACATAGTAAGCTCTCCATCAGATGCGCATGGGCATTTCACGCTCATGGCTCCAAGGGGCATCACCCATGTGGTTGCGCGGGCCGAGCCTTACGCAACTTTCGCTGCGGACCTTGACCTCCAAAGCAACCAGACGCTGCACATCGAGCTCCGGCAGCATGAGAGTGTCACCGTCCATGCCGGCGAGGACGTGCTTTCGCCCGACCCTTCCACGGAGGCTTATACGCGTGAAGACCTGCTCGCCGCCAATCCCGGGCGCCCCGGCGTTCCTTTTTCTGTCCCGGGATTTCCCTCAGAAACCGCTTCCGGCGGGATCAAGGCGCCGCAGTACTTCGCGCCGGGCGTAGCCGGGGATCACGGCGAGCCGATCGCGCAGTTCTTCCAGGTCGGCAACTTCCTGTTCCAGAACAACCTGACTGCCAATGCGCACGGCAACGGCTACTCCGACCCGAACCTCGTCATTCCTGCGGCAATCGGCGGGGTCCAGGTCGACAATGCCGCCTTCAATGCCCGTTACGGCGACCACTCGATCAACCTGGCCGTCGACTACACGGTGCGCGACCAGCTTGCCCCATTCGTACAGCTTACGAGCGACGGCCGCGATGGAGACATCTCGGCAAGCTGGTCACCCGGAAACACCACGCACCCGGCATGGGTCGCAGCCGAGCTCTCGTTCGGCAACGGCTTTCTGGCGCGACCTGAAGAGCGGGAGCAATACAAGCTCAACGGCCTGCGCGGCTGGACCTTCGGCAATCACCGGCTGACGATCTTCGGCGATGCGTACTACGGCTTCTCCCGCGTGCCTGGGCTGATCCCGCTGTACACGCCTGTTGTGAACGACACGATTGATCTGCGTCAGAAAGACTTGACGCACACAACGCTCGCAATTGTCACCGATACTTGGCGCCCCCAAAATCAGAGTTCGAGCCGGCAACAACTGACGCTCTCCGCTTTTACCCGAACCTACAGCCTGGCACTCGACTCAGACTTCGGCCTGGGTCTGATCGAGCAAAGCGAGTTCCGAACCGTGCAGGGTGCCAATGGAACCTACACCCATCGGTTAGGTCGGCACTGGAACACGATTGCGGGCCTGGACTACCGCCGCGACGCGCCGCGAAACCTCGATCTGGCCCACGCAGATGCCGCAGGTGCCCTGCAGCTGGTCACAAGCAACAATCTGACCATCACCGACTATGGCCCATTCGCAGCCATTGAGGGCGATCTCAGCCGTTCCTTCCATGTATACGCAGGTTTACGCCGTGATGAAATCCAGTTTGCCGACACCGACAAGCTGGCTGCCGCAAACTCCTACACGCAGACACCGGGCACAACCAGCCCAAAGGCTACGGTAACCTGGGGCAAAGAAGACGGAGCGGTGCTGCCTCAGGTCTCGCTCAGCTTCGGCAAGGCGTTCCATGCGAATGACCCACGCATCGGCTCAGGGACAGCTCATGGCGCGCTCATCATTCAGTCGCGCGAGTACCAGCTGATTGCGGGCAAAGTCTTCGCAGGGACCGAAGTGCGGCTCACACTCGCTCACCAGACCAACTCGGAAGAACTGGCAAAAATTGATCCCGACACCGGCCTGCAGCAGGATCTGGGACCTTCACTGAACCGCTACTTTACCCTTACAGCGCGACAGCGCTACTCTCGCGGCTTTCTTCAAACTTCGTACTCGCAGGCAAACGCTACTGATCTCACGCTGCGGCAGCCGGTGCCGGAAGCGCCACGCCTGATCATCGACTCGCTCGGTACATTCGAGCGTCTGCCGTTCCGCGTCAACGCCAAGGCGGAGTACACCTATGTCGGCGAGAAGCCCCTGGGCGACGGCTTTCACGGTGTGCCTGTGCAGGAGGTGCGATTTGGCCTGGAGAAATCACTTGGAGATGGAAGTTGGGTTCTCTCAGCCGATGCGGAGTTGGCGAGCGGAGCTTCAGGCCAAACCCTTGAAACCTTTGCGCTGCCCGGCGAACCGATGCCGTTTGAGCGTATCGTCGGCGTGCCTCTCCGCTCCTACGGCAGCATCTCCATCCGCCATCAGTTCGGGCATTAAGGCAATCTCATACTCACTTTGCGCCGGGCGAATCATGGTTTTGGGTATGCCGAGCATATGACCGCAACAAACGGAAACGTGACAGGCAAGTGAATTCTTTTGGGACATTGTGCGGGAATTAAGCAGCAAATGAATCCGAAGCCAGTCTAAGATCCGTTCACGATATGCAGTACACGGGCCTAGGCCCACTTCGCTGTCACAAGCTCTTTATTTCACCGCGCGGTGCGCTCCCCCCTTGCCGGCAACGGCCGGCGCACCGCAAAACTGAACAGGCAGGCATACCTCGACTGCCTGCAAGCGCTGTGCTCACGAGGAACTGTGTTTCCGGGAGAAAGCCATGTTCAGACGTACAACTTCGCTTGCCCTGGCGATAGGCATGTTGTCGATGACGCCCCTCGCGTCATTTGCTTCCAGCCATCGTGAAGCGCCCATCACGGCGCTTGATCATCCAGCCGACATCACTGACTTCTACGCCTTTGTAAGCTACGACCATCCTGACCGTGTGACGTTTGTGATGAACGTCGACCCTTTCCTCGAGCCCAGCAATGGTCCCAACTACTTCCCTTTTGACCCGAACATCCTCTACGAGATCAAGGTTGACAACACCTTTACCGCGTCTGCGAATGTAACCTTTCAGTTCCGCTTCAACACGGAATATCGCGCCCCCACCTTGTTCGTATCTGCCGCGGGCGCAGGCTCAGGCCTGAAGGCACCGGCAAACTCACCGGCTCCTGTCGCGCCCGGAACCCTGGTGGTTCCACCGGCCATTACCTCACTGGATGGACCCGGGGCCGCAGGGCTAGGGGTTCGCCAGAACTACACCGTCACCATGGTCAAGAATGGCCAGTCCACACAGCTGGTCGGCAGCTCGGGCAGTCCGCTGTATGCCGTACCGAGCAATGTCGGTCCGCGCACCATGCCGAACTACACGGCATTGGCACAGCAGGGTATCTACGGCTTGACCGGCGGCAACAGCTCCGGCGATGTTCGCGTTTTCGCGGGCACCGTGGCAGACCCGTTCTTCATCGACCTGGGTGCATCGTTTGACAGCTTGAACTTCCGCGCCAATCCCGGCTCGGGCGTTGCGGGCGTGCTGAGCGCGTCGCAGGACGCGGACGATCACACCAATATCGCGCCGAACTCGCAATCCGGTTTCGACGTCAACACCATTGTGATTGAAGTGCCGATTGCCATGCTTACCAGCGATGGTCAGAAGCACGCCGCCACCGACCCGAAGGCAACTATCGGCTCGTGGGCAACCACCTCGCGGCCCCAGGTCACGATCCGCCGTGCACCGCAGACCGCGATCAACACCGGCAACTACAACCAGATCCAGCGCCTTGCCAATCCGCTTATCAATGAGCTTGTCATCGGTACCGGTTACAAGGACACCTGGAGCATGAGCGAACCGAAGTACGACGCCGCGTTCCTGCCCTTCGACGCGGACCCGACACTTCCCCGCCTGCTGAACGCCATCTACGGCATCAACATCCCTCCGCCGCCGCGCTACGACCTGGCGGTCCTGCTCACCTACGCGCCACCGATCGCAGCCGCCGGCACACCCGCCGGGCCGTATGCCGATCTGTTGCGCCTCAACACCGGTGTCCCTCCTACGCCGCTTCAGCAGCGCAAGCGCATGGGCGTCCTGGCAGGCGACCTGGGCGGCTTTCCTAATGGGCGTCGTCTGACCGATGACGTGCTTGACATCGCAGCCCGTGTCGTGGGCGGCGGCGTTCTCAATCCGAAGTTCAACGTCTTCCCGAACAATGCTCTCGGTGACGGTGTGAATGCTCCGGATGTGGCAACGCAGGAGACCTTCCCCTACGTGCATTACTCCTACAGCGGCCGCGACAGCCGCCACGTTGATCCGTCTGAGACCGGCTGCGGCACACAGCCGACGCTCAGCAGCGGCAACGTCAACCTGGCACCGCCCGCGGACCAGGGCGGCAACACCACCTGCCCTGTGCAGTAACACAGGGCAGTAACACAGGTTGACCCACATCATGCTCTTTGCGATTGCGCTTACCGGCCGTCGCAAGGGGCATGTGTGACCTTTATTTGTAACTGTTACAAGCCGCTGCTCCAATCGGATTTCATCGGATCTACAAGGTCTTCCCTATGAACAAGCTCACGCTTTTCGCCGTCTTCCTTACGCTATCCTGCCCGGGTGCTTTCGCCTCCCAGCATGCCGAGGCTTCCTCTCAGCCGCAAAAACAAGAGCAGGCATCGCCCGCAGCGCGGCCAAGCCCTGCCGAGCAAAGCATAGCCGCTGCCAGGCAGCAGATCGCGGCCGATGCAAAGCGCCCGCAAGGCTACAACGAGCTGGCGCTTGCCTCTATCCGCCGCGCCCGTGAGATGGGCAACCCTGCTTTTTTTCAAGATGCCGAGACCGCACTACATACCGGATTAACCCTTGCGCCCAATGACTTTCAGCTTCAAAAAACAGACATCGCACTGCTGCTCGGCAGACAGCAGTTTGCCCAGGCGCTTGCCAAAGCCAAACTGCTGCACTCGAAAGTTCCGGATGACGTCACCCTCTACGGCTACTTGGCTGAGGCAAATAGTGCGCTCGGCAACTACACCGATGCCGATACCGACGCACAGTGGATGCTCAACCTGCGGCCCAACAACATTCCGGGGCTGCTGCTAGGCGCGCAGCTGCGTGTGGTTTACGGGGATGCGCCGGGTGCGCTTGAATTCCTGAACCAGGCCTTCGGCGAGACACCGCAGATTGAGCCGGAGGAGCAAGCCTCCATTGCGAACCGGATCGCGGCAATCGAGCTTGCGCAGGGGCAGCTGCCCGCAGCTGGGCAAGCGCTGGCACAGGCCGAAGGGCTCTTTCCCCAGTCACCGGTCACACGGATGAACCTGGCGCGTTTGCGCCTGGCACAGGGGAAGCCGCTTGAAGCCGTTGCGCTTCTCCAGCAGCAAGTCGCACAGGAGCAAGCGCAGGGCAACTCGAGCACCGGAACATTGTTTCTGCTGGCACAGGCGCAGGGGGCAGCAAATCAGCCTGAGACAGCCGCAACCTGGTCACGATTTGAAGCAAGCGCCAAAGGGGAAACGGACAAGCCCGCCAACAGCAATCTCGACCTTATCCTGTACTACGCCGGGCTCGCCGGTGCCGCGCCGGTCAACGCCAGTGCCGCACTTGCGCTCGCGCAACAGCGGGCAACTTCGCAACACGACGCAGACACGCTCGATGCCTACGCCTGGGCCTTGTATGCGAACGGCAATTTTGCCGAGGCCGATGGGGAGATGCAGAAGGCTATTGCGCTTGGCATCAACAGCGCGCAGTTTGACGAGCACGCGGGGGAGATTGCGCGCAAGCTCAACAAGAGCGACCAGGCTACGCAGAGTTTCGCGGCGGCCATGCAGGCCGACCCGGCCTCGCCCTACGCAGTGCTTGCCCGCCGGCAGCTGGGTACGCCACCGGTTGCATCGTCTGCAGTTGCAGAACTCGTTCTCCCTGCCACCGCAAAGCAGGCGTCTACCGAGCCCGCGATCCCCCTCCAGCTCGTTCAGCTTAGCCATGACACAGGGGGAGTGCCGACGGCACTGCTCGTTCCGCGCCCCACCGGCACCGCCCGCATCATCCGCAGGCAACAGGCGCTGGTCGAGGCGCACCCTAAGGAGCCGGGCGGCTACTCAGGCCTCGGTGCCGCGTTCTTTCAGCGCGCGCGCGAAACAGGCGACGTCGAGGATTACCAGCTGTCGGAGCAGGCCCTTACCAAGTCGCTCGACCTGGTCAGCACCGACCTTTCTGCGACCGCGCCGCTTGAAACCATGGCAGAGGTCTGCATGGGCGAGCATCGCTTTACCGACGCACTCGATTATGCACAAAAAGCGCTGGCGCTCGGCTCGGGCGATCTGACGGCGTTTGCCACGGTCGGCGACGCTTACGCCGACATGGGCGAGTATGAAAAGGCGAGCATCGCCTACTCCCGCATGCAGCCGGTTACAGCAGATGCAGCAAAGACAGACGCGCGTGAGGCCTACGCGCAGGCCACACGCACCGCCTACCTGAGCTTTGTTTCAGGCGACACCCCGGGCGCCATCCGGGGGATGCGGACAGCCATCGGCGAGGGTGTGCAGGCACAAGTGATTGGAGAAAACCTGGCCTGGCTCTACTTCGAGTTGGGCGAGTTTTCCTACCAGGCGGGCGATATCGGGCAGGCGGCAGATGCGTACCTGACCGCCTTGAATGTTTATCCGGGCGATTACCGCGCGCTTGCCGGGCTTGGCAAAGTGCGTGCAGCCCAGGGTAAATACACCGATGCCATCACCCTGTACCAAGGCGCGATTGCTGTCGTGCCCATGCCGCTCTACGTCGGGGAGCTGGGTGACATTTACGCTAAAACTGGCCGGACCGCGGAGGCTGAAAAGCAGTACAAGCTTGTCGAGTACATCGGCCTGCTGGGGCATATCAATCAAGTACTGCACAACCGTGACCTGGCCTTGTTCTATGCCGACCATGACCGCAATCTCGCCGAGTCGCTGACCCTTGCCCGCAAGGAGTTCGAGGTACGCAGCGACATCTACACCTGGGACGCGCTTGCGTGGGCGCTCTACAAAAACGGCAAGTACCTGGAAGCGGATGAGGCCATGTCGCATGCGCTGCGCCTCGGCACTCGAGACCCCGTGCTGCTGTTCCACGCAGGCATGATCTCCGCAAAAGTCGGTCGCGGTGCACAGGCTGTCAGCCAGCTTGATGCCGCGATGAAAATTAACCCGCACTTCAACACTTTGTACGCGGGAGTCGCAGCACAGCAACTCAGCGCCCTCCGCAGCCAGTCCGCCTCTATAAGCGATGCGTCAGCTGCAAGTGAAAAGGGCGTGCATGCCCAGTAAGCAGCTAGCCACGGGCTTTCCCGGCAGCTTCCTCGTCAGAGGGCTACTTGCCCTACTGTTCCTGGTGTTGCCGGTACACGCATGTCTCGCGCACCCGATGGGCAATTTCAGTGTGAATCATTACACCAAAATCACGCTTGAGCAGGATGGTGTCCAGCTACAGTATTTTATCGATCTGGCGGAAATTCCAACCTACCAGGAGATGCAGCAATACAACGTGACACAGGCGGAGCCTGCCGCTGCCGGACCCTTTATTGCGCTTCGCGGCGCGGAGCTACAGAGGGGACTTAGCCTAAGCATCAATGGCGCAGCAGTACCGCTGCGCATGGTTTCAAAGGGCGTCATCTTCCCCCCGGGCGCAGGCGGACTGCCTACGATGAAACTCGGCTACATGTTCGAGGCCGCGTACCCGCACAGTGCGGGTGCCACCTCAAATCTGGTGTTTACCGACAACAACTACCCCGGACATGCGGGCTGGAAAGAGATTATCGTCACCGGACCGCCGTCATTTTCAATGGCAACGTCAGCTCCCAGCCGGGATCGCAGCGCGGAGCTCAGCAACTATCCGACAGACATGCTAAACAGCCCCCCGCAGGACCTTTCGGCGACAGTGCGTTTTACAATTCCCCCTGCGCCCGCGCCGCAGATCGCCGCGTCCCCAGCCGTTGCTCCCCACGCACTACAGCGAGCCACGCCCACCGCGACAAAGCAAGCTCTGCCCGCCCTCCCGACGCCCAAAGCCCATAAATCAGTTCAGCTGTCATCCTCTACAGCCGGCACGCCGGGCAGGGCCGCCGCGCGCGTTCACACCCCGGCAAGCATTCAACCCGCACCGCCTGCCATCTCTAAACCGGTTCCCATTGCGCCGATGCACTTACAGGCCAACAAGCAGGGCACGGCACACGACGCCTTTACGCAACTGGTAAGCACGCAGCACCTCAGCTTGTGGTTTCTCATCACTGCCGCCTTCATCTCCGCAGGCCTCGGCGCCCTGCACGCACTTGAACCGGGCCACGGCAAAACCATCGTGGCGGCATACTTGGTCGGCTCGCGCGGCACTGCCCGCCATGCGCTGCTGCTGGGCATCATCGTGACCGTGGCGCATACCGCGAGCGTGTTTGCGCTGGGCGCTGTCACCTTGTACGCCTCGCGCTACATCCTGCCTGAGCAGCTTTACCCATGGCTCGGGCTTCTCTCAGGCTTCACCATCGCAGGGCTGGGCGGCTACATGTTCCTGCAACGCTGGACCGGCCAGGCAATGGATCACAGCCATGCCGCGGGCGAGATGCACGGCCATTGGTTCTCATCGAAACCGCGATCAAACAAGCCGCAAACCGAAGTCGAGCGCGACTCGTCCGCAACCGGCATGAACAGCACGCCCGTAAAAGCGATCTCGCTCACGCAGCTGCTCACGCTCGGCATCACAGGCGGCATCATTCCTTGCCCTGCCGCGCTCGTGGTTCTGCTCAGCGCTTTCGCCCTGCACCGGGTCGGCTTCGGCTTCTTTCTCATCACTGCCTTCAGTGTCGGGCTCGCCGCGGTGCTGATCGGCTTCGGCATGCTCATGGTGTATGCGCGGCAGTTTATGGGGCGCTTCAAGGTGGATGGACCTCGTACCAAGCGCTGGCTGCCGGTTGCCTCTGCCGCGTTCATGACCATCCTCGGCATTGTCATCGCAGTGCGTGCTTTCGCAACCACGGGGCTTACCCTGCACAGCTTCTCGCAGCAAAGGCTGGGACCGGCATTATTTGTTGCGGGGCTTGGCCTGGTGCTGGGGATTCGCCACTCGACAGACACCGATCACGTCGTCGCCATCTCCACTATTGTGACCCGGCAACGCAGCATTCGCGGTGCCGCACTCATCGGTTCGCTATGGGGCCTCGGCCATACCCTCACCATCTTCGCAGTAGGCTGCCTCATTATTCTTTTCGGGGTTGCCATTCCGCCGCGTGTAGGTTTGTCCATGGAGTTCAGCGTGGCGCTCATGCTGATCCTGCTGGGCGTGCTCAATCTTACCGGCATGACGCAGACCATCGTTGCCCGGCTGAGACCGGCCCGAAATACCGCACCTGCCTTGCTGCCTGCACAGGATGTACCGCCGGCATCAGTTGAGCAGGCGCAGACGGCAACAGCTGACACAAGGCGCTTCATGACAGTATGGCGACACCGCGGCAGTTACGGACTGCTGCTGCGTCCCCTGGTCATCGGCCTGGTACATGGCCTTGCCGGTTCGGCGGCGATAGCCCTGCTTGTGCTTTCCACCATTCACAATCCGCTTTGGGCTATCGTGTACCTGCTCATCTTCGGCGGCGGCACCATGCTCGGCATGATGGGTATGACCGTAGCCATGGCGCTGCCGCTAGTCTACGCAGGCGACCGCATGCCGCAGGTAAGCCGCTATCTCGGCGTGGCTTCAGGCCTGGTAAGCGTATGCTTCGGGTGCTTCCTCGTCTATCAGCTCGGCTACCTTGGCGGCCTGTTTACCAGCCATCCTCACTGGACTCCGCAGTAGCACGCCCTTACTCCGCAAGCCACTGCCTGAGCTGCCAAGCCTGGGAAGCGGTGCGCCGCTCCCCTGCTTCATCTGAGAACTTTGTTGCGAACCCAACCTGCTGATACTATTTTGGTCTAGGCAAAGACTAAAATAGTGATGATGACGCCTGACAAGAATCCCAACCAACGCGATCTGTTTCCCGGAGCCTTGGAGATGATGGTGCTCCAAGTGCTCAAGTGGAAGCCCATGCACGGCTATGCGCTTGTACAGCATGTGCAGCTTCGGTCGGAGAACCTGTTGCAAGTGGAAGAGGGCTCACTGTACCCGGCGCTCCAAAGGCTGCTCAAGGGCAAGTTCGTGAAGGCGGAGTGGGGGTTTTCCGCTGCGAACCGTCGTGTCCGCACATACAGCATCACCCCCACCGGTGAGAAGCGGCTGGAACAGGAAATGTCGCGCTTCGAGCAGATGTTGAAAGGCATTCAGCTGGTTCTCGCACCGCCGAAAACTTAGGAGAAGCTCATGAGCTGGTTCAACTGGTTTTCGAAACGCCGCATGCACCGCGATCTGTCTGAGGAGATCGAGCAGCATCTTGAAGAAAAGACAGAGGCGTTGATGAAGCAGGGTATGAGCCGCGCCGAAGCCGGCCGTGCTGCCCGCATTGCCTTTGGGAATCCGGTTTTGCTTGAAGAACAGGGGCGGGAAGTCTGGCGTTGGACGAGGATTGGAAACTTCTGGGCTGACGTGAAATTCGCTTTCCGGCGACTGTTCCATGCGCCTCTGTTCAGTGCAACGGCCATCTTGACGCTTGCGTTAGGGATCGGTGCGAACACCGGCGTATTCACGCTCATGCACGCGCTGCTGCTTGAAAACCTCCCGATCCCTAAGCCCAATTGCCTGGTGCGCATCGCCCTTGACACGCACTCTCCCCTCGGCGATATTGATGACCTGCCGTTGAGCTTGCCTCTCCTTGAATCCATTGAACGGCACACGCAATCGCTGGCAGGGGTTTTCGGCTGGAGTGCTTACGACTTTGTACTCAAGGAAGATACCGGGTTGCACGTCTACTCCGGCGCAGTCGTCAGCGGTAATACATTTCCCGTGCTGGGCATAGCCCCTGCTGCCGGACGCCTGCTGACGCCCCAGGACGACCGCAAAGGCGGCGGCCCGGATGGCTGGGCGGCAGTGATCAGCCACCGCTTCTGGCAGGAGCACTACCGCGCCGACCCGTCTGTGATCGGCAAACGGGTCACGCTCACAGACCATAATGTAACCATTGTCGGCGTGGCACCGAAAGGCTTTGAAGGCCTGATCGCGGCGATGCATCCCGACTTCTACCTCCCGCTTGAATATGAACCGGTGATGCGCGGCGCGGGCTCGGTCCTGCATCTGCCGGGCAATGTCTGGCTCACCACCTGGGCTCGCTTGAAGCCGGGTATTGACCTAAAGTCGGCTTCGGCGGAGGTGCGTACGCTGTTCCGAGTCGCGGTCGATGAAACGCTCCCGCCGGTGGTCCGGCATGCGCCCATCATTGAGAAATCAACGTTTACCCTGCGCCCCGGCGGCAGGGGTTGGAGCAGCTTGCGGCCTCAGTACGCGAAGCCGCTGTTTCTGCTGCAAACCCTTGTGGGTGTCGTGCTGCTGGTTTGCTGCGTGAACCTCGCAGGGCTTTCGCTGGCGCGGGCTCAATCACGCGAGCATGAATTTGCGATTCGAGCGGCGCTGGGTGCGCCGCGTAGCCGCTTGATGCGGCAGCCGCTCATCGAATCGCTGATGCTGGCGCTTGGGGGAGGCACGCTCGCAGTCGGCCTTGCCTGGGTGATCGACCAATACCTCTTGCAATTTCTCGCGGACCCTCATGCGTCGGCGGCGCTCTCCGTCCGTCCTGAGGCGGCAACACTGTTGGCGACAGGCGGCTGCGCGGTGTTGTGTGCGCTGTTGTTCGGCATGGCTGCGGCATGGCTGGCGAGTCGCGCCTCGCTTGAGCCCGCGCTGCGGCGCAAAGGAGAATCATCGCGCATGGGCAAGGGCAGCCTGGTCCGGTCGGCGTTTGTGCCTGTGCAGGTCGCGCTGACGCTCGTGCTCGTGGTCGTGGCTGCAGCCTTAAGCACAACCGTTGAGAACCTGCGTACCACGCATTTGGGTTTTCACGCGGAGAACGTTTACTTCGTACCGGCAGACTTTGAGCGACTGCCGCAAAAGGGTGCAGACCTTGTGCACCTGTACCGGCGCATCATCCAGCGCATCGGGCAGATGCCGGGTATCGAGAGCGTAAGCGTCGGCGAAAGTACACCGCTAGGCAGCAACGGGCAGATCGGCTTTTTTACCGACAGTGCCGCTTCAGCCGCAAATCCGGCCGACCCCGCCAACCGGTACTGGAAAAATGATGTTGGAGCAAACTACTTCAGAGCACTCGGGACCGAACAAGTGGCGGGACGCTCCTTTGCGGACAGTGATGCGGATGCAGATACCTGCATGCTCAACCGTTCCGCTGCGAGCGCACTGTTTCCCAAGTCGGCGGTGCTCGGACAAACTGTTTGGCAGTCGATCCGCTCGATGAGCACGGGGCAGTCATCAAGCCGACAATGCCGCGTGATCGGCATCGTTGAAGACGTCAGACACACCAGCCTGCGCGAAGCTGCTCCACCCACCGTGTACTACCCGTTCGGGGTGAATACGGATCGCCTGTTTTCCATGGTATTCGTCATTCACGCAAAAACAGCGGCAGAGGCACAGGATGCGTATCATCGCGCCCTGCATGAACTTGCACCAAACAGCCCTGAAGGGGAACTCACGCTGTTTTCTCAACAGTTTGAAGATTCAATCGCGCGTGAGCGGCTTCTATCGGTGCTATCCGGCTTCTTCGCCGCGTTTGCCCTGCTGCTCAGCGGCATCGGCGTTTATGGCTTGATGGCAGCTGACGTCACTCGGCGCACAACCGAGATCGGTGTGCGGATGGCGCTCGGTGCGACACGCGGCGACATCTTTGGACTCATCTTCCGCAAAACGGCTGCGCTGCTCGGGATTGGCGTTCTTGTAGGCAGCGGCATAGCCTACCTGGCCGCTCACTCACTTAAAGCGTTTTTGTACGGCGTTGAGGCAGGAAGTCCAGCTATCTTCATTGCTGCCATTTCGCTGCTGGCACTTTCAGGCTTTCTAGCCGCTTTCTTTCCGGCCCGCCGTGCTGTTTTTACAGAGCCGGTCCAAGCACTCCGTAAAGAGTAAAATGCAGGTTAACCGCCGTCATCCTCACCCCTGCGGGCCGCCTTGCCGGCAGCGGGTGCCGGGCTGCCGGGCAACAGTTTTCCTTTACCCTCAAGCGCCTGCTCCACAGCAATTTCAAACTCCGGGCTGTCCGGTGCGGCATCGGGCGCAAGGCGCGCGGCTACACGCCCATCCCGGGTCACGATGAACTTGGTATAACTCCAGTGAACTGCATCGGCTTCGCCGGACTCCTTGCCCTTTTCATCCACCGTGCTTGCGGCTGCGGTAAGAAAGCCGTAAACAGGCAGCTCCTCCTTGCCGCTGACGGAACTCTTCGCCATGACAGGAAAGGTGACGTGCTCACCGGCATACAGTTTCTGGATTTCCGCGTCCGTGCCGGGCTCTTCTGCGCCGAAATCATTTGAAGGAATCCCGAGAACGACCAGCCCCTTGTCTTTGTACTTTTCCTGGAGCTTTTCAAGTGCCGGCAGCTGATCCGCGAAGCTGGACTTGCTTGCGAGATTTACGATCACAACGACTTTGCCCTTGTACTCAGAAAGCGGTAATACGCTACCGTCCGGCTTCACAAGGGAAAAATTGTAAAGGCTCCGGCTCGGTTCGGCAGCTCGAAGTGTGCCCGGAAGCAGCAAGGCACCGATAGCACACAGGAGCAGATTGCACCTGCGCACACTGCCCCATACGGCCCATGCGCAGCGATCTCGGCAGCTTACCGTTTTAACTTCAGGCTGAAGACAGTGCATACAAACTGTGGCTTTTGCAGTGCCCAAGAGCATAGCTTGATAGTGCCACAAGCTTTTCAAAATTACCGCCCCTGCAAAAAGCTCTATACACAGGAAAACTCTTCGTTATATCTCGCAGAAAGCCGCAAGTATTTCAGCCGGTGCTTTTAAGATGATTTCACTCCATCCCAATGAGGTGCTTCGCACTTGAAATCTTCCTTGCTCCGCAGTCTGTATATGGCAACGCTGCTCGCCTCCGCTGTGTGTCACGCGCAACTGCCGGAGCCTGACGGCGGCACCATCCGCGCAGGCACCCTACCGTTTGCCTGGCAGACCGGCGGCCCCAAGTGCATGGAAATGCCGGAGTGGCAGGTGCATGAGTACAACCCGGACCTGTACCTGCTGCGGCAGTCCGGATGCACAGACTACGAGAAGCCGTTCATCTTCCTATTCTTCGGCAAGGAAAAAGCGATGCTGCTCGATACCGGCTCGCGCAACGGCGATCTCACTCCAACGCTTCAACGCACGGTGCACAATTGGCTTACGCGCAACGGGCGCGCTTCCATTCCGCTCCTGGTAGTGCACACGCACCCGCACGGCGACCACATCGCCGGAGACGCCGGAGTGCAGGCCATGAACGATCCTGCGATCCCTGTCACGCTTGTGCCTGCCGATCTTGAAGCAACCAAGCGCTTCTACCGCATGGACCACTGGCCTGACGACACGGGCCAGATCGACCTCGGCGACCGCATCCTCGATGTGCTTGCCATCCCCGGCCACTCCGCGGCAAGCGTCGCTCTGTACGACCGTCAGACTGCGATTCTATTCGCCGGGGACAGCCTGTATCCGGGCCGCCTGTACGTGCAGGATTACGCAGCCTTCCAGGCGAGTACCGAGCGCATGATCCGCTTTACCGAAGGCAAGCCGGTCGCGCACGTGCTCGGCAATCACATTGAGCAGACACGCACCCCGTACCTCGACTACCCGGTAGGCACCATGTACCAGCCCGACGAACACGTGCTGCAGCTGACGCGGGGCGACCTGCTGGAGCTTGAAGCAGGGTTGGTGTCGCTCCACGGCAAGCCTGCGCGCCTCGCCCTGCCGGACTTCACCATCTGGCCGGCGCTACCCGCAGGTGCCGCACAAGCCGCAGCTGAGGAGCATTTCAAAATGACACAGAAGCAGCAGCATGCCGCGATGTGGGACGCAGCGGGCGCGCATTGATGAGCATTGCCATGCTCTCACTCGCCTGGCGAAGGTGTCATCCTAAGCGGGTGCGAGCGGAGCACTTGCTTCTTCAAAATTACCAAAAAACCGTGTCATCCTGAGCGCAGCACTTGCTTCTTCAAAATCACCTGAAAACCGTGTCATCCTGAGCGGAGCGCAGCGTAGTCGAAGGACCTGCTTTGCCTTTGATTTTCGCTGCTGCCTAGAAAAGCAGGTCCTTCGACTCCAATTGGCGCTTGCGCATCAATTTCCGCTCAGGATGACACGGTTCCGGCACAGGAGTTCGACCTCGAACCACTTCTCACAAACCCTCTGATAAAATCCGTGCCGTCTTACTTCGCGGGCGAGCCGCCGTACACAGCCGGCTCGCCCAGGCTGCCTGCCTTGGGCAGGTGGCGCAGGTAGAGCACCATCTTCCACATATCTTCATCGGCAAACATGCCTTTGGCAGGCGGCATGCCCGATGGATAAATACCGTTCTCGATGATCCACTTCAGCTGGCCGTCAGAGTAGGACTGCACTTCAGCGGAAGCAAGTGAAGGTACAGGCGGCGAGATGGTCTTGGCGAACGGTACGCCTGTATTCTGACCGTCGAGACCGTGGCAAACCATGCAGTACTGCGTAAATGCTTCCTTGCCGTCGGCAATGTTCGCGCTTGTCGGATGGAAAGGCTCGACGTCCTTATTGCCGCCGATGGTGATGTGATGTTTGACCCAATTCACGCTATGCGCTTCCCACGGTGCGGGTTGAGTAGCCCGGCATCCGGCGAGCGCGAAAAACCCAAAGCCCAGGCACAGAATGAAACACATCTGCCGCCCCATCAACTATGGACCGTCAACGACATGCACCGTGAAAAACATATCGCCGTGCCCGCTGCCGCAGTACACGCCGCAACGGCCTTTGAAGTCGCCTGTCTGCTGCGGGGTAAATGTCGTTTCAACCTTTTCGCCGACCGGCATTTTCGTGTTGACGTTCAACTGGTCGATGCGCAGGCTATGCGCCACGTCGTCCGAGATCAATTCAAGCGTGACAGGCTCGCCCTTCTTCACAGTGATCTCAGCCGGTACATAGGCAAACCGTTTTGCATGGACTTCAACAACCTGGGGCGCTGCGCCGTAGGCAATCATTTGCGTTGCGGCAAAAAGCGCCGGGGCAAGCATGGCTATTTTCTTCATGATTTTTCCTTAATCTCTTAACAAAACTGCTCAAGCGATGATGTCATGGATCACATCGCCCGAAACATCGGTAAGCCGGTAATCCCGACCGCTGTAGCGATACGTGAGCTTAGTATGCTCAATACCGAGCAGGTACAAAATCGTGGCATGCACATCATGCACATGCACCGGCTTGTCGACTGCCTTCCACCCGAAATCGTCCGTCGCCCCGTAACTCATACCGCCCTTAACGCCGCCGCCCGCAAGCCACATCGTAAAGCCATGCGGGTTATGATCGCGGCCATTATGCGCGCCCCCGCCGAAGCCGCCGCCGGTCTCAACCACCGGTGTGCGGCCGAACTCCGAGCCGCAGACGATCAGTGTTTCATCGAGCAAACCGCGCGCCTTCAAGTCCTTGATGAGCGCGGCAAACGGCTGGTCAGAGTCCTTGGCCGTCTTGCGGTGCAGCTCAATGTCGAAATGATGGTCCCACGGGTCGCCCTTGGCATAGTAGACCTGCACCATGCGCACCCCGCGCTCCACCAGCCGCGCCGCCGTCATGCAGCCGCGCGCCGTGCTGCCTTCCCCGTACATCGCCTGCACCGTGGCGCTTTCCTTGCGTACGTCAAATACATCCGGCGCTTCGGTCTGCATGTGGTACGCAGTCTCCATGGACGAGATCGTTGCCTCAAGCTGCGGGTCATGCGCGACGGATTTGTCAGCGGCCATGTTCATGGTGTCCAGCTGCTCCACCAGGTCCAGCTCCTTGCGCTGCTGCTTCATGTCAAAGCGGTCGTTCGATACATCAAGGATCAGCTTCTTGGGGTCGAACTCATGCTCGTTCACTTTGTCCGAGACGAAAGTGCCCTGGTGCATGGGCGACAGAAACGTCGAGCTCCACAGCGGCGGCCCGACCGTGGTCGGCGTGTCAGGGCATAGCACCACGAAACCGGGCAAGCTCTTGTTCGTAGCTCCAAGCCCATAGGTAAGCCACGACCCCATTGCGGGTCGACCCGGAATGTTGGCACCGGTGTTCATCATGCGCAGCGCGGGCTCGTGGTTGGGGATTTCCGTAAAGACCGACTTGACGAAGCAGATGTCGTCAGCACACTCGGCCAGGTGCGGCCAAATCTCCGAAATCTCCGCACCGCTCTGCCCGTGCTTCTTGAACGCGAACGGCGACTGCATCAACCCGCCGACCTGCCGCTCATGCGACAGGATGCCGCCCGGCATAGGCTGGCCGTTGTACTTGGCAAGCGCCGGCTTGTAGTCGAAGCTGTCGATAGGCGACATACCGCCGTTCATAAACAGGAAAATGACCCGCTTGGCTTTCGGCTTGAAAGTCGCATTGTTCAGCATCCAGTTGCCGCCCAGCGCCTCGCTTCCGGGTCCCAGTCCAGGCCCGGGCTCGGCCTTGGCAATAGATTCACCCAGCAGGGCAGCCAGGCTCAGCATGCCGAAACCGGCACCCATCTTGCACAGTGCCTGGCGACGATTCATTATGTTCGGTTGCGGACGGTGGATCATGGTGTTCTCCTTACGCGGCTCCGGAAACAGTCTGCCGGTACCGGCTCCATCTCGATCTAGGTACTGCTAATTCACAAACTCAAACTCGTTGGAGCTAAGCAGAATGCGCGCATATTCCTTCCATGCGGTAACCGGCTGGCCTTCAACGGCATAGCCTGCTTTTTCCGGCGTGCTCTTCAGAAAAGCTTCGCCGAGCTCCAGCTCCTTTGCCAAAGCAGGCCTGCCATACAGCAGCAAGTAGGCTTGGTTGATTCTCGCTGCATCATCGGGAGCCTTGTAGACGCGCTCCGCCAGCTTGCCTGCCTGGTCGTACACAAACGGATCATTCATGAAGTAAAGCCGCTGCAACGGCACATTGCTTGAAAAGCGCTGGTCCGCCGAAAAGCCGGCATTCGGAAAATCGAAAACTTCAAGGAACGGACTGGTGCGGAAGCGGCTGACCTTGAGGTAAACCGTGCGCCGCGTGTTGTCGAGCTTGAGCTCGGTTGAGGGACCGCCCACGTCCTTGGTGTCGAGATCGCCTGCAACGGCCAGCACGGAATCACGAAGCGTTTCCGCATCCATACGCTGGCGCGAAAAGTGCGAGTAGTAGCGATTCGCGGCGTCCTTCTCGTGTGCCTCAGGTGTTTCCTGGTCGCCAAGCTGGTACACGGCAGACAGCATGATCTCGCGTTGCAGCTTCTTGAGTGACATACCATTTTTCTCGAAGTCGGCGGCAAGATATTCAAGCAGCGCCGGATTTGACGGTGCCTCGCCGCGAATACCGAAATCATCCGGCGTGTTGACGATCCCTGAGCCGAAGTGCCACTTCCAAACGCGGTTGACATAGACGCGCGCAAAGATAGGTGTCTGGACCAGTTCATCCGCGAACTCCAGGCGTCCGCTGCCCTGCGTAAACGGTTTGCTGTCTTGCGGGCTCAACACGGTCAAAAAGTGCCTCGGCACCGGGTCGCCGAGGCTGTGCGGGTTGCCGCGCAGGTTCAGCTTCACATCGACTGCTTTCGGTAAGTCGGCCACGCCGTTCACAAACGGGTACGGCGGCAATGCCTTTTTCGCAATATCAATCTGCGCTTCAAGCCCGGCCAGGTACTCCTGCATTTGCGGGCTCAATCTGCGCTTCAGCTCCCATCCTCGAAAGGACAGCACGCCCGGCTTAGGTTTGGCGCTCTCCTCGCGCGTGCCCACAAATAAATCGTCGAATAGCTGTACCTGCGCCTCCGGCATCGTCTTCAACTCAAGCGAGCAGCCCGGGCAAAACTGGTCAAAAGTCTCGAACTTGTCAGGCGTAGTGTCCACGTACTGGCTACGCTCTTCTGAGCCTGCCTTGATGCGGATCGCCTCGTTCTGCTTGGTCTGCTCGCGCTCGGTAGCATTGGTCTTCAGCACTAGCTTTTGGAAGATTTCAGCCAGTGCCTTCGCCTGGTCTTCCGCGCCGCCGCTCGCCACCATGGCCTGCCAGTCTTTCAGGTACGAGTACTTCGAGGGCACCTTCAGGTAGTCAACCCACCGCTCCAGCAGTTGCGGGTCCAGCAAGTCCTTGTCGGCTGCATCGCTCACCTTCATCTGCGGCTTGCCTGTGACCTTCCAGGCTCCAACCATGTACTTGGCGGTCTGGTAGCTCAGCGCGTTCGCCAGCGACCGATTCTCTTCCTTGGTGAACTCGTCATGCTCCTTCTGGAGCTCGACGTAATCGTGGAACTTCTCCTCATAAGCGGCAACTTCAGGTGCGGAGACTGTGGGGTACTCCTTGTAAGTTGAGCTGGCGAACAGGCCCACCATGGAGTAGTAGTCCTTCTGCGGAATGGGATCGTACTTGTGATTATGGCAGCGAGCGCAGCCGACGGTCAGGCCCATCAATCCACGCGAAACTGCATCGACCCGCTCAGCACGCTCATCCGCTCGGCCTTGCACCGGCTCTGCCTGGTCCCAAATCCATGGACCGTCCCCGATGTACGCCGTAGCTGCCAGGTCGTCGTGCCGCGCCTCTGCCTCTGCTGTATTCTGCTTCGCCTGGGCCAGAAAGTCCCCGGCAAGCTGCATGCGGACAAATTGGCTATACGGCACATCCTGGTTGACAGCCTTGATCACCCAGTCGCGGTAGACGTAGGCACCTTCAAACTGCATGTAGCCGCGACCTTTCGGGTCCAGGCCGCGCACGTCGTCGTCCGCGTAGCGGGCTACATCAAGCCAGTGCCGTCCCCAGCGCTCCCCATAGTGCGGCGAGGCCAGCAGGCGGTCGACTACCTTGGCATAGGCATTCGGGCTCTTGTCTTTCTCGAACGCCGCAACTTCTTCAGGCGTAGGTGGCAGCCCGATTAAGTCCAGCGTGGCACGGCGGATCAAAGTGGGCCGGTCGGCGGCTGCCGCGGGTTTCAACCCCTGCTCTTCCAGCTTGGCCAGCACGAGCCGATCGATCGGCGTTTTTGCCCAATGCGCATCTTCCTTGGCTATTTTCGGCTCATCCGGCATGTGCAGCGGCTTGAAGGACCAGAAATCCCGCTGCGCCGCCGTCAAGGTATCCCCGCCCGGGCGCGCCGCTACCACCGGCGCAACAGACCACGGAGCGCCCATCTTGACCCACTCCCCCAGCGTGGCGCGATCCGCATCGCTCAGTTTGGCACCGCCCTTGGGCATCTTCAGGTGACCTGTCTGGTTCACGGCCTCCATCAGCAGGCTTTTCGCAGGGTCGCCGGGCACAAGTGCCGGGCCGGAGTCACCACCTTTGAGCAACGCCTCGCGGGAATCAACACGAAGCCCGGCTGCTGCTCCCTCGGTGTGGCACTCATTGCAGTTGTTCGCCAGGATAGGCCTGACTTTATTTTCAAAGAATTCGCTATCCTGCGCCTGTATCGGTTGAAGGCCGGTGTGTACGGCAGCAGCAACGATAGCGGCTGACGCCCCGACAACGGGCATGGCTGCTACTACAGCTGCACTGGAAGCCGGGACGGGAGGTGGAGTTGCAGCGGCTGCCGCAGGGGTGCCGGACCACACGGCTCCGGCCTTAATCCAGGTCTCGATCACAGCAATCTGCGCGTCATCGAGCTTGCCCTTCGGCGGCATTTTCAAGTCGCCGCTCTGGTGCACCGCTTCAATAAGCAGGCTTTTTGAAGGATCGCCCGGCACAATGGCCGCCCCGGAGTCGCCGCCCTTGAGCATCGCCTCGCGCGAGTCCAGCCGCAGCCCCCCGGCCATCCGCTCGGTGTGGCACTTGTAACAGCTTCCGGCAAAAATCGGCTTAACCTGCGTTTCGTAGTAGGCGGGCGAGGATGGCGCGGGCACGGCATCCTGCGCGCGCAAGCTTGACGCCAGCACCGCGATTCCGCAGAGGGAAAGAGAAGCCGTAGTTAGAAGTGGAAGTGCCTTCATAATTTGCTCTGTGTGCCTGGGTTCTACTTCTGCTGCGATTGCGACCGGTGAATACCGTAGGAAAGCTGCTCGACGTAGGAAAGCTGCTCTATAAACTCAGGCGTGTGCCGCCGTTCCAAAAACGGCAGCTCCGAGCGCGGTACCGGCATATCGGCGATCACGTTGGTTGCCGCGCCCATTTCATCTGCATAGGGTGCGAGCACGATGAGGCGTGTACCGAGGAACAAAGCCTCTGCCACATTGTGCGTAACAAATACTACGGTCGGCTTAGTCTCGCGCCAGATGCCAAGCAGCAGCTCTTGCAGCGAGATGCGCGTGGATGGATCGAGCGCGCTGAAAGCTTCATCGAGCAGCAGCACAGAAGGCTGCATAATGAGCGCCTGGGCAATGGCGAGACGCTGCTGCATGCCGCCCGACATGCGATGAGGGTACTTCCCCGCGTCCGCCTGCTTGAGGCCCATGCGCAACAGTTGCTGCATGGCTTCCTCGCGCAGGTTGCGGCAAAAGCTATAGTAGCTGGGCCGCAGAAAGCCGCCCAGGTGGTAGCGCGCCGTTTTAGGGCCGAACATGACGTTTTCAATCGCCGTCAAGTTAGGAAATAGCGAGTAACGCTGCGGCACATACCCGCACCGGGCATCGATGTCATGCACCGGCTTGCTGCCCACTTCAACCGTTCCCTGCGTCGGCTGCTCCTCGCCCAGGATCATGCGCAGCAACGTGCTTTTGCCGCAGCCCGTTTCACCGAGGATCACGACAAACTCGCCGGGTTCGATGTTGAGGTCGATCTGAGAAAGTACAATTCGGCGCTTACCGTCGACGGCTGGGTACGTCTTTGAAATACTGCGCAGCCGAATGGCCGCATGCGTGGCCGCTGGGGCTGCTGCGTTCACAAAATTACCGAGATTTCCAAGCACCGGCGCGGTTAGAGCCATGGGTGCAACCTTCTGTTCACCAGGCGCAGCGCGGTATCGAGCAGAAACAGCAGCAGCGCAATCCACAGCACATACGGCAGGATCACATCCATGCCCATGTGCCGCCGCATCAGCGCGATACGGTACGCCAGGCCGTCAGTCGAGGCGATCATCTCGCCGGCAAACAGAAACAGCGCCAGCGGCTTCAGGTTGAGCCGAACACTATCGATAATCTGCGGCAGGATCTGCGGCAACACGACACGGTAGGCGACATCACGGTTTCCGCTCTGGAGCGTGAACGCCTTGACCACCTGCTCACGCGGCACCCCCCGCGCCATCTGGAACGTGTCGAGTGCAAGCGTAGGCGCGACGCCGATCACCATCAGCATGATCTTGGACCACTCATCAATGCCGAAAACCAGGAACAAAATCGGCAGCAGCGAGAGCGCGACAATCTTGTCGAGAAAGAGCGTAAAGCGATGGAAAACCGCGCCGCAGTAGGGAAACACGCCCATGTGCAGCCCCAGCAAAATGGCAGGCACCATCAGCAGAAGCGCAATGCCGAAGCGCCGAGAGCTTGCCGCCGTGTCTTTCCACAGCATGCTGCCGTGGACCTGCTGCCAGCGCGTGGCACCGTCCGGCAGCGCCTCATCTTCCTCCGCAGGCTGTAGCACCGAGGCATGAATACCTTGCATGAGCTGGTGCGCGGACGGGGCGATCCGGTCTTCAGGGTTGTCACGGTGGCGCGCCGCCGAAAAGTGCATATACAGCGCAACCGCACCGAAAAACAGCAGCCACGAAAGCAGCTGCACAGCACCCCCATGCGGGCGCGCCTGCACCCGCAGCAGCCGTCCTGGGTGGAAGGCCGACGCCGCCACTAGAGGCCGCCCTGCCCGGCCATGTGCATGTAGGTTGACGAGAAGCGAAGCCGCACGCGATCCTTTTTGCCCTGGATCGTTCCGTCAGGGTACAGCACGGCCACATCGTCAGCCGAAGCAGCGCGCTCGCCCAGCAGCCCATGGTGAAAGCAGAACTGGCGTACCAGGTCCATCTGCTCCCGCAATTTCGCGCTGTCGGCATAGCCGGTTGCAGCCTGCGGTGTTGCGAACAGGAAGGTAGTTTTTAGCTGGTCGCGGTACGAAGCCGGGCTATCATCAGACGCTGCGGCACTGCCGCTGATGGCCTTATCGCTCGCCGCGCCCGGGGCGGTAAGCTGCGACATCGTCTCGTACCAGGCACCCGTAATAGCCTTGGCAAAACGCTCCCCGGAGCCGTCAGGCCGCTTGAGCACCTCGGTTCGAACAACCAGCAAGTCAAGGATTTCGCCCGGGATTTTAGAGGAATTGAAGATGTCGCTGACACCCTTGTCCTGCCGCACAATCTCTGACACCAGCGGCTTCCAGGTCACCACAGCCTGGCCTGAGCTGCTGTTGGCAAACGCGCCCACAATGTCGGAATCAGACGTGTTAACCAGCTTCAGGCGCGGCAGCTGGTCGCCCAGGCCGTTAAGCACCATGGCCCGCTCCAGCAGGTACTCTGAAACCGTTTTCTGCACCAGCAGCACACGCTTGCCGGCCAGCCCGTTCAGCTTGAGCCCGTCGCGGGTCAGGATGGCGTCATTGCCGTTGGAGTAGTCGCCGACGATGATGGCGGTCGAATCCACCCCGGATGCCGCAGGCAGGTCGAGCGCCTCCATGTTGGTCATGGTGCAGGCATCAAGATTTTTAGCAACAAACGCATCAAGCGACGCAGCATAGTCGAAACGCCGCACTTCAATTTCGACGTTGTATTTCGCAGCCCATTTTTTCAAAATGCCGGACTTGGCCATGTAAGAGTAAGGATTCCAACCGGCGTAGACCGACCAGCCGACGACAAACTTCGGCGGAGGGGCTGCCTGAGCGGGTATGAAGCCGAGCGTCATGAAACAGACTAAGAAATAGATAGAACATAGAAACGACCGGCAGCACCGCCCATTGAGTGGATGAAGTTTGAAATTCTTGCTTTCGATATTCGAGACCCGCAGGGCCAATGCCGAAGAAACCTTCATCTGGTTCAAGATAAATGAAGCAGGGATAAATTCTCATGGCCTCACGATCTACTTATAGCGGCCATAAATAACTTTACTTGGCGACCCTGCATGCGTCATCGGCAGCATGCTTTTAAGGTGCTGAATTTTCTCGGTTGTAAAAGGCATTTACAGACACAATCCGGTTAGCTTTGTGGCCGACCCGCGACATCGCTGCGCGATCCAACGATAATTGTCCGCAGTCGGTACATCTCCTGCGTAGTACAAATAACTGACTTGCCTTACTCCCGGCTTTTTGTTTTCACCAAGGAATGCATGCACACAGATACTCGCAGCTGCACCCTGCTCCTTGCAGCATCGTTTGCCGGTAGCCTGTGCTCCCTCGCGCAGACGCAAGCGAACGAGCCGATCAAACCGGGTGTGTCGCGTAGCGAAGTAAAACGCATGATGAGCGATCTTCACCCGCAGGCGACCTTTCACGTGCAGGGTCATCCCGACTGGATGGCCGTGACGCCGGATGCGGTATGGGTCACGAGCTCGGGCGCAAACGGTATTACCGAGCTCCCGGCTTCAACCGGTCAGACAGGGAAAACTATTTCTACGGCCAAGCCATGCTCGGGCCTGCTGTTTGCCTTCGGCAGTCTGTGGATTCCAAGCTGCGGCGATCATATGCTGATGCGCGCTGACGTAAGCAGCGGCAGCATCGTTGCCAAGATCGCCGCAAGCCCGGCAGACTCTGAAGGCGGCATTACAGCCGGTGCAGGCTCGGTCTGGCTGGTGACAAGCACCAACGGCATGCTGACGCGAGTGAATGGAACTACAAACGCAGTGGAAGCAACCGTTCCAATACCTTCCGGCTCTTCCAACCCGCTTTTTGCCGACGGCTTTGTCTGGGTCAGCTCACACGGGCATGATGCTCTGTTGAAAGTCGATCCGGCTGTAAACAAGGTTGTTGCTACGATTGCTGTCGGCAAGGGTCCGCGCTTTCTCACGTCCGGCGCAGGATCGGTGTGGACCCTGAACCAGGGCGATGGAACCGTCTCGCGTGTCGATACAAAAACAAGCCGCTGCACCGCAAATATCGAGGCCGGCATTCCAGGCGAAGGCGGCGAAATCGCCTTCGGTTTCAATGCGGTATGGGCCACAGTCTTCGGCTTTCCCATCACGCGCATCGACCCTGCTACAAATCAGGTTGCTGCGCAATGGGCAGGCGCGGGCGGCGACAGCATCCGCGCGGGCCACGGCTCGCTGTGGCTCACGAACCTGCGGACCGGCGACATCTGGAGATTTGCGCCGGACACCCTGAAATGATGCCCATGCTTTCACGAACTTCATACCGCAACGCCCGCTCACCGCGCAAAGGAGATCACTATATGGACTCGTCCGTTCTGTGGAAAGAGACGGTCGCAGGCGGGGCCACCTGGTCGCATGTGCTCAAGCGCGGCACCTCGCTCCGCATGGTTGACACAGAAGGAAACGCCAACGTCGGCGCATACTTTCTCAACTTTGAGCTGCCTGCGGAACGCTTCAACCTGCCCGATACGCTGAAGGCGCAGCACACGGCGAAGCTCACCGCAGGCCACGTTCTGATGTCGGATATGGGTCGCATTCTGTGCTCGATCACGGAGGACTCTCTCGGCTGGCACGACCCGCTCTGCGGCGGCTCCAACGCGGCGCTGGTTGCGAAAAAATACGGCGTTGCCGATTACCAGGAACACCGCAATGCCTGGCACCGCAACGCGCAGGACGGCTTCCTGATCGAGCTCGCAAAGTACGGTCTGGGGCCGCGAGACCTGCAAGCGACGATAAACTTTTTCAGCAAGGTGCAGGTCGCCGAGGATGGAGCGCTTGACTTCATAGCCGATCACTCGCCCGCAGGCAGTTCCGTTGCACTGCGTGCCGAGATGAACACGCTTGTGATCCTGAACACGTGTCAGCATCCGCTTGACCCTTCTCCCGCATACGCGCCCAAACCGGTCGAGCTTGCCGTAAGCAGCGTCCCCCAGCCTGCTGCGGACGACTTTTGTTTTGTCTCGCATCCTGAAAATGCCCGAGCATACACCTTGACGGAACGATACTTCCTTTAGCATTTCACTTATATTCAGGAGACAGTTTTGGCAAGACCACTTACCGCAAGCAAGCTCGACCCGGCCACGGCAAGTTACAGCGCAACCGTAAAAGCGGGCGACCCGTTCCTACGCGAGATACATCGCGGCCAACACGTCCGCATTGTCGATCTTGAAGGCAATCAAGCAGTTGATACCCTCTTTTACAATGCGCATGACTATGCCGAACGCTACAGTGCGCAGGATACAGTTCGCAACCAGAGCAATCTCTATCTCACCACGGGGACTGAACTGATCTCAACAACCGGCAAGACACTGTTGGCGATTGTGGCCGACACCTGCGGCCGCCACGACACCTTCGGCGGCGCATGCTCAGCCGAAAGCAACATGGTGCGCTACTCACTGGATAAACGACCTATGCACGCCTGCCGCAATACATTTCTAAAAGGCGCGCTTGCCTGGGGGCGGGGACTCGAAAAACGCGACCTGACCGGTAACATTAACTTCTTTATGAACGTACCGGTTTCGCCTGAAGGTACCCTTACATTTGAAGACGGTATCTCCGAGCCGGGCAAGTATGTGGAGCTGCGCAGCGAAATGGACACGTTAATGGTAATCAGTAACTGCCCGCAACTAAATAATCCTTGCAATGGGTATAACCCCACACCTATACAAATTCTCATCTGGGAGAGTGATGTTCTCTAAAGTACTAATCGCAAATCGTGGAGCCATTGCCTGCCGCATCCTTCGCACGCTGCGCACAATGGGCATCGCCTCAGTCGCCGTCTACTCAGAGGCCGACGCGCATGCGCCCCACGTGCTTGAGGCGGATGAAGCGGTACTGCTGGGCCCCCCGCCCGCGAG
Organism: uncultured Acidobacteriaceae bacterium; assembly: GCA_964235655.1. Lineage (GTDB taxonomy): Bacteria > Acidobacteriota > Terriglobia > Terriglobales > Acidobacteriaceae > EB88. The sequence goes on along the minus strand of CAXSBB010000010.1, from coordinate 92,324 downwards.
CGAAAGCTATCTTGCAGTGGACAAGGTACTCGCCGCCGCCCGGCAAATGGGTGCCGATGCAATCCACCCCGGCTACGGCTTTCTAAGTGAGAACGTCGAGTTCGCACGCGCGTGCGAAGCAAGCGGCATCCGCTTCATCGGTCCACGGCCCGAGCATGTAGAGGCGTTCGCGCTCAAGCACACCGCGCGCGCACTTGCAGAGCAATCGCATGTGCCGATTTTGCCCGGTACCGGGGTGCTTGCCACGCTCGATGAGGCACTTGGCGGCGCTGCTGCCCTGGGCTACCCGGTCATGCTCAAGAGCTCCGGCGGCGGCGGCGGCATCGGCATGCGTGTGTGCCACGCAGCCGACGATCTTGAGCAGGCATGGGAACCCGCCCTGCGGCTAAGCCAAAGCAACTTCGGCAACAGCGGGCTCTATCTTGAAAAGTTTGTCGCCCGTGCCCGGCATATTGAAGTGCAGCTGTTCGGCGACGGCAAAGGCGAGGTCATTGCACTCGGCGAGCGCGACTGCTCCGCGCAGCGCCGCCATCAAAAAGTGCTGGAGGAAACACCGGCTCCGGGGCTTGCGCCCGCCACCCGAAACGCCATGCTCCAAGCCGCCGTGTTACTGGGCAAGTCAGTCAACTATGCCAATGCCGGTACTGTCGAGTTCATCTACGACGAAGATACGAGCAAGTTCTACTTCCTTGAGGTCAACACCCGCCTGCAGGTTGAGCATGGCGTTACCGAGCAGGTCACCGGCATCGACCTGGTCGAGTGGATGATTCTTGAGGCTGCCGGTGAGCTGCCTCCGCTAGCAGCGCCCGCGCCGCAGGGCTGTTCGATTGAAGCCCGTATCTACGCGGAAGACCCTGCGAAAAACTTCCAGCCCACCCCCGGCCTGCTCTCGCACGTCCGCTTCCCTGCCGAGCTCGCAAGGATTGAAACCTGGGTCGAGTCCGGCAGCCGAGTTACGCCGTTCTACGACCCCATGATTGCAAAAATCATCGTCACCGGAGCAGACCGAGCCGATGCCGTGTGCAGGATGCAGGCTGCGCTTGCTGCAACCGAAATCTACGGCACAGAAACGAATCTGGCCTACCTGCGTGCCGTTACGCATGCGCCTGCGTTTGTCGAAGGCACCATCACCACTGCCTATCTCGGCAGCTTTGCTTTCCATCGTTCCGCGCTTGAAATCCTCGAGAGCGGCCCGCAAATGACAGTGCAGGATTACCCTGGACGCATCGGCTACTGGCATGTGGGCGTGCCGCCCTCCGGCCCTATGGACCCGCTCGCCTTCCGCATCGCAAACCGTTTGGTCGGTAACCCGCAGGACGCAGCGGCAATCGAGATGACGACCATCGGCGACCGCATCCGCTTCCACTCGGACACAGTCATCGCCATCACTGGCGCGGATATGGATGCGAGGCTCATCCATACGGAACTCGGCACGAAATCGAATACCCAGCCGCTTGCCCGGTGGCAGGCAATCACAGTCCAGGCCGGCAGCGTTCTCAAGCTCGGCTCAGTACGCGGCGGCGGTGCGCGGGCATACCTGGCAATCCGAGGCGGCCTTGACGTACCGCAGTATCTCGGCAGCCGCGCCACGTTCATGCTGGGCGGTTTCGGAGGCCATGCCGGACGCGCGTTAACAGCAGGCGATGTCCTGCACTTTCTCCCGGTCAGCAGCCCGGCACCGCTGCTTTCGCTGGGTCAAGCCGCTACGCCGGTCTACAGCAAGCACTGGCAGCTCGGGGTGCTTTTCGGCCCGCAGACAGCACCCGACTTCTTCACAGAAGACGATATCAAAATGCTGTTCTCCACGGACTGGAAGGTCCACTACCAAAGCGATCGCACCGGCGTGCGACTCGTGGGCCCAAAACCGACCTGGGCGCGACCTGACGGCGGCGAGGCGGGGCTGCACCCCTCAAACATCCACGACAATGCCTATGCAGTCGGCGCAATCGACTTCACCGGCGACATGCCCATCCTGCTCGGTCCCGACGGCCCCAGCCTGGGCGGTTTTGTGTGCCCCGCTGTAGTAGTGCAGGCCGAATTGTGGAAGCTGGGCCAGCTCAAGGCAGGCGACCTGGTGCGCTTTCAGCGCCTCGCACTCGCTGACGCAGAAGCTCTTGAACGGCAGCAGGAGGCGTTTTTTGAAGACCTGGCAAAGCCCCTGCCGCTGCTACCTGGGGAATCGAAACCGGAGCTCGCCATCATCCGCCGCGACGAGCGGCGACCCTCTGTAACCTACCGTGCCGACGGCGACAAGTATCTGCTTGTCGAGCTCGGCGAAAACGTGCTCGACCTCACGCTGCGCTTTCGGGTTCACCTGCTTGAAACCGCACTGCGTACGGCCAATCTACGCGGCATCCTCGACATCACTCCCGGTGTTCGCTCGCTGCATGTCCACTACGACAACCGCAAGCTGCCGCGCGAAGAACTGCTGGAAGCCCTCGCAGCTCTGGAACGCGACCTGCCCGACCTGTCAAACATCACCGTGCCCTCACGAACGGTGTACCTGCCCCTCTCCTGGGACGACCCGGCGGCCAAACTCGCGCAGGCAAAGTACATGCAGGCCGTGCGCCCCGACGCGCCCTGGTGTCCCAGCAATATCGAGTTCATCCGCCGCATCAACGGACTCAGCTCCATCGATGACGTGTACCGCACCGTGTTCGACGCAAGCTACCTCGTGCTCGGACTGGGCGATGTGTACCTGGGCGCACCGCTGGCCACACCGCTCGATCCGCGCCATCGGCTAGTTACGACCAAGTACAACCCGGCGCGCACCTGGACGCCTGAAAATGCAGTCGGCATCGGCGGCGCCTACCTGTGTATCTACGGCATGGAAGGCCCGGGCGGCTACCAGCTCGTCGGGCGCACCATCCAGGTTTGGAACACTTACAAAACCACCCCGGTCTTTGAGCCCGGACACCCCTGGTCGCTGCGCTTCTTCGACCAGCTCCGTTTCTTTCCAGTTTCCGGCGAAGAGCTTCTTGAGGCGCGCGCGGCCTTTCCGCACGGCAAGTACCCCATCCGCATTGAGCCGACAGAGTTCAGCCTGCGCGCTTACGAGACCTTTCTCGCCTCCATACGCAACGAAACAGCAGCTTTCCGCAAGGTGCAGAAGGAGGCTTTCAACGCGGAGCGCGAGCGTTGGAAGCTGCTCCCGCCCCTCCCTGCGGAAGCCGAGTTTGCGGGCGAAGACACGTCCGCGCTGGTGCCGGAGGGCTGCGAAGCCGTTATTGCACCCACTACCGCCAGCATCTTCCAGGTCTCTGTGAAGGCAGGCCAAAGGGTGCGGGAAGGCGAAAAGGTGGTGGTGCTCGATGCCATGAAGACAGAGCTCGTAGTGGGAGCACCTACCGGCGGTACGGTTGAGACCGTGCTGGTAAAGCCGGGAGCCCTGGTCAACGCCGGTCAGCAGCTCATCATCATTCGCGTGGATGGAGCCGCCCAATGAACATCGCCGCCCTGCATGCACAGTACCGCGAACGGCAGCTCACGCCCGGCGGGCTGATTGAGCAGCTGTATAACCGCATGGAAGCTGAGACTCCGGCACCCGTATGGATTGTGCGCGTGCCCAGGTCGGAGGCCTTGGCACGCGCAAACGCGCTTGAGGCCGCTGCCGCACAAGGAACAGGCAAGTACCCGCTCTACGGCATCCCGTTCGCGGTCAAGGACAACATCGATGTAGCAGGCATGCCCACCACCGCAAGCTGCCCCGCATTTGCCTACACGCCGGCAAAAAATGCGCCGGTCGTGGACTGCCTGCTGGAGGCGGGCGCGATCCTGATCGGCAAAACCAACCTCGACCAGTTCGCTACCGGGCTCGTAGGCACGCGCTCACCCTACGGCGTATGCGCGAGCGTTTTTAATGATAAATACATCTCCGGCGGTTCCAGTTCCGGCTCTGCCGTGGCAGTGGCCAAGGGGCTGGTCAGCTTCGCGCTCGGCACTGACACCGCAGGCTCAGGCCGCGTGCCTGCCGCGCTCAACGGCATCGTGGGCCTCAAGCCGACTCCCGGGCTCCTCAGCACGACGGGCGTCGTCCCCGCATGCCGCACGCTCGATTGCGTTTCCATCTTCGCCGGCACGTGCGCCGATGCCGCGCTGGTATTTGACGTAGCGCGCGGTTACGACCACAGCGACCCGTACTCGCGCGATCTCGCACTCACACTCTACGACTTCGGCTCCAGTCACGGCTTCTGCTTCGGCGTTCCGCATCAAGACCAGCTGGAGTTCTTCGGCGACGCGGAATCGAAGTCTGCTTACAGGCAAGCGATCGCCGCGACAGAAGCGCTCGGCGGCAAGCTTATCCGCTTTGACCTTCAGCCGTTCCGCGCTGCAGGGGACCTGTTGTACTCCGGCCCATGGGTTGCCGAGCGGCTGGCGTGCCTTCAGGAGTTTGTTCAACAGCACGGCGATGCCATGGACCCGACGGTTCGAGAGATTGTCTCCGGCGCGAACCGCTACAGCGCTGTCGATGCTTTCAGAGCCTCCTACCGCCTGGAAGAATTACGGCGCATCACCTCTGCCGTGTGGTCGGATATCGATGTCCTGCTCCTGCCCACGGTGCCGCGTACCTATACGATCGCCGAGGTACAGCAATCCCCTATCGAGCGAAATGCACGGCTCGGCTACTACACCAACTTCGTCAACCTGCTCGACCTGGCAGCGATTGCCATCCCGGCAGGCACCATGCCCAGCGGGCTGCCGTTTGGAGCCTCTTTCATTGCACCGGCAGCTTCCGACTTCGCCCTGCTGCAGCTGGGCGACTACCTCCACCGCGCTCTCAATGAAAGGATTTCCAATTCCCATCATCTGCTTGCCCATGCCCCGGCTTTTGTTTCGAAAGCGCCTACTATGACGCACCTGTCGGTAGTTGTTGTAGGAGCCCACCTGAGCGGCCAACCGCTCAACTCACAGCTCACCGAGCGCGGCGGCACCCTGCTTGAAAGCAGCCGCACCACGCGCGAGTACCGCCTCTACGCCCTGGCTAACACCGTGCCGCCCAAGCCCGGCCTCGTGTATGAGCCGGGTTTCGAGGGGCCGGGCATTGAGGTGGAAGTGTGGGATATGCCGGTTGAAAGCGTCGGCAGTTTTCTCGCGCTGGTTCCGCCGCCGCTCTCCATAGGCACCATCCGGCTTGAAAACGGCCAGATGGTCAAAGGCTTCCTGTGTGAGCCGTTTGCCCTTGCAGGCGCGCAGGAGATCACACACTTCGGCGGCTGGCGCAGCTACCTGGCACAGCGTGCATAGGCTTCGCTGTGCCTTTCCAATCACCTGTCACCCAGAAAGGTATGTAAAAAAGTTCTCAACCCTGAACTATAAAAACCGTGTCATCCTGAGCGGAGCGCAGCGAAGTCGAAGGACCTGCTTATCTTCGACCGCAGCGCGTAAGTCAAAGTTAAAAACAGGTCCTTCGGCTTCGCTCAGGATGACACCTTTATCTATTTCCCACCTTGCACAACCCGCTTAGCGGAGCACAGCGCACTCGGAGAACCTGCTCCTGTCCTTTAGAACGTGTACTTGCCGGAGAACTGCATCTGCCTCGGCTGCAGCAGCAATGAGTTGGTACCGCTCTGTACAGCTCCATTCTGAAACGCACTGGTGCTGTTCAGATACGTTCCGAAGTTGCTGTTCACACCGCTCGTCTGCACGCTGGCAAACCGGTTTGTGTTAAGCACGTTAAAAGCCTCCACTGACAACCGCAACTGCTGCTCGCGGAAGGTATGAAAGGACTTCGCCAGCCCGTCATCGACGGAAAAGTAGCCGTCGGAGCGGAAGTTATTGCGCTGGCCGCTTTCGCCCACGTAGGCAAAGCGCAGGTTAGCAAGCGCCTGGGCAGAGGTGATGCCTTTCAGCGACGTCTCCTGCTGCTTGACCGGGTCGTAGTGATGGCCGCCGGTCGGGATGGGCCCGGTCTGCACCAGGTTGCTGTTGAAAGCGAAGTTGGTGCCCCAGTTACCGTTGGCTACAGCACTGTACGGAAAGCCCGTGCTGTAGTGGACCTCGCCGTTCAACTGAAAGCCGCCAAAAAGCAGATCCACCAGGCCGCCCTTGTTCAGGAACTGCTGCCCCTTGCCCAGTGGCAGCGGCGCGGTGTAGTACGCGGTGATGTTGTGGCGTACATCGAAGTCCGAGTCGGCATACAGCTGGTGGGGTGAAAACGTGTTGACGACGACGCTTCCCGCGATCCCGTCCCGCTCCGGGTCAGAGCCCTCATCGAGCGACTTGGCATAGGTGTAGTTCAGGCCGTAGTCAAGGCCGTGCCGCAGGGCCTGGTGCAGCGATAGCTGCAGGGCGTTGTAGCTGCTGACCCCTGTAGTGGATTGCACGTAAATGGAAGATGTCTGCGGGAAGAAGAAGCGAAAGCTCTGGCCGCCTGCCGAGGCGGTCGGGTCCGTGTCAGCGGCAAACAACGCATTGGTTTCATTGCCGCGATTCGCTGCGAAATACGCATAGTATGCCTGCGCACCCCGGTAGCCGCCGAAGGTGAAATTAGGAAATACATTGTGGAAATAGCCGGAGTCGGGAACGGTTGACGGGTCCACACCGGCGTCCACCATCTTGTCGTAGTTCGTTGCAGCTTGGAAGTACGTCTGGCCGCTTCCTCCATCCACAAAATTTGTAGGTGCCGCGACATCCACGTTCTGAATAAGGTGCCGTCCTAAACGTCCGACATACGAAGCTGTCAGGTCCAGATTGTGCGGCAACTGGTGCTGAACAGTCAGGTTGAAAGTTTCCGCATACGGCGTTTTCTGCTGATCGTTGATGCTGTAGTCGAAAGTAAATGCGCTGTCAGCAGGCGTGTAGGGCAGCGACGACCCCCCATTCCCTGACACCGCGGGTACATCGCGGAAACCGGTAAAGCGCGGGTTGGAATTGATGTCCGTAAAGGTTGAAAGATTGGTTTGCGACAGCGAGAACAACGACTGCGTATTGGACTGGTAAGAGTCAATCACACCCGCGCCGAAGTGGTCATACGCCATGGCAAAGCCGCCGCGAACTGAGGTCCTGTTGTCCTTGGTGGCATAGGCAAATGCCAACCGCGGAGCAAAATTCAGCTTCTGCGGCGTCCAGAAATTTGGCTGCCCATTCGCCGACCCGGAAGCCCGGAAGGAAATCGGCGCGGTGTACGCTTGGCCGGTAGCGGCGGCGCCGGCACGGTTTGCAAGAAAGGTATTTAACGGAATCGTGGGTGCAATCTGCTGGCCGTCTTTTTCATACGGCACACCCAGGTAGACGTAGCGGATACCGTAGGTCAGCGTAAGCTGCGGCGTGGCTTTCCACTGGTCTTGAATGTAGTATTCCTGCTCTATGTTGCGGAACGTGTGAGTCGGAATCACACCTGCGCCGAGCGGAACCAGGGCGTTGTTCTGCACCTTGAACTCGGTCCCGGAAGTAGCGGTTTCAATAGCGCCCACGTTAGCGATGATCGCGCTGTTGTAGTTGTCAGAACCGGAACTCGATACCGTCGCGCAATCAGCGCAGTGAAACGCGCCCGGGTCCAGGCTTCCACCTTGGTTTGCAATAGCTGCAGTCGCCAGCAGGTTGGGACTGACATTCGCTACCGGAATTTCCGGCGCGTCGAAGTACTGGCCGTTCGATAAGAAATACAGGTTAGTGCCACCCTGAATCGTGTGCCTGCCCTTGGTGTAACTGAAATCATCGGCGACATTGTTGGTAGTGATGGCGTAAATGTTTGACGTAGTGGTTGCGGTGAGCGGGTTGAAGACAAGAAAGTTGGTGTACGGCTGGCTGCCTGTGCCGCGCGTGGCACTGCCGAGCCGGGTCAAGCCGTAGCGAATGTTATTGGTCACATGGTCGTTGATAGACCAAACATGGCCGACAGCAATGCCCTTGTTATTTCCGAAAATCTCAGACGCCGCCGGCAGTCCGGGGAACTGTAGAGCGGTTGCCAGGTTATCGCTCTGGAGGTTGCCGCGTACAAAGAGCGTCTGCTTCGAGTTGAGGTTGTAATCCACCCGCGCGATATTCGTGATCTGGTTGATCGGTGCCGGGGACGTGAAGTTAAAACTGCCGGTGTTATAGCCGTCGCCGCCCGGCGCATTGGCAAGCGGAAATTGCTTGAAATAAGCAATGGAGGCGGCGTCGGTAGCCGGAGCGTAGCAGTTTCCAGTCGCGCAGGCAGCGTCCGATTTCCGCCCATCCAGTTGCGCGATATCCGTCGGGGTAAGGGTTTTCAACGTGGTTCCGTTCTTACAAGGTGCCGATGTGGGGCACGCCTCATAGGTCACATTGCCGGTTATCAAGCCTCCGCCCCCCAGCGTCGACGGCACAACCTCACCCACCGGGATATCGCTTGCCTGCTTGAAACCCTCATACGCTCCGAAGAAGTACAGCTTGTCTTTCTTGATCGGAAAGCCGAGCGACGCGCCGTAGGTATGCTGCAGGACTTTAGCCGCTACGTTCGGCTGACCTGAGTTCAACTGCCCCTGCTTGATGAACCAGTTGTTCGAAGTTGTCGCAGGGTCGCGGTAGTACTCGTAGGCGCTACCGTGAATGGTATTCGTACCGCTCTTGGTTACAAGCGAAACCTGTGCGCCCGAAGCTCGTCCCGCATCGGCATTGGCGTTCGTCGTGGTCACGCGGAACTCATCGACCGATTCGCGGGTAGAGCGCAACGCGCCGTTGAAGGCGTAGCCGAAGATCTGGTCGTTGTTATCCACGCCGTCGAGCGTGAGATTGCTCTGATCCTGGCGCGCGCCGTTCACTATACCGGTGCGCGTATCCGTGTTCAAGCCGCCGCTTTGCGCGCCGCTGTCAAGCGCCAGTACGCCCGGCTGCAACGAGAGCAGGTACGTTACATTGTTGGCCAGGTACGGCAGGTTTTCGACTTGTGCGGTGTTGAACGCGTTGCCCAGCGTTGCGTCGGTTACATTGATCGCGTTTGCCTGCGCGGTCACCTCGATAATCGTGCTCTGACCGCCGACAGCCATTGCGATATTCACCGCTCCGGGCTGGTTTACCAGCAGCACGGCCTGGGTCACCCTCGTTTCAAAACCCGCCGCGCTGATCCGGATTTCATAATTGCCGGGCGGGATTTGCTGAAAGCTGTACTCGCCTGAAGCATTTGTCCTGTGCACCTGCGAAAACCCGATAGAGCCCTCTGTAAGCTGCACATCGACACCGCCCAAGATAGCCCCGCTCGGGTCTGTCACCACCCCGCTCAGTGCCGTAGTCGCAGTCTGGGCCAGGCTGATTGGAACCATGGAAAGAGCAAGCACAGGGAAGAGAAGGCGCGAACAACGCATGTATATGGGACTCCGATCAATTCTTTGCGAAACAAGAGAGGACAGTTGCGTGCCCGGAACACAGGCCCGTCATTGATGGCGCAGGGTACAAGACGTTGAAGCTGGAGGAGGACCAGCAATTACGCGCGATGTGAGATGAATTATGCGGAGTTGGATTTATGAAATCAAGGACCTCATGCTGCAGTTATACGGCGTATAGAAAAGGTCGATATGCGCGGCTAGCTTGAGGGTAGGAATCGGTCACTGCCGGAGGCTGCGAGCACAGCAGCGGATCACACCGACAATAGGCAAAGGCGAGCGATGCATGGCTGAACTCTCTGTCGGGTTGCTATATTAATCTGTCTGCGGCAATGTGCGCTCCCGGCATACAGCCGCCTAGAGATCCTTCGTGCTCAAGCTTTGGTCAGGTGCAGCGTTCGTGTGTGCGGGGTTTTCAGCGGTTAGCGGACAAGGCACCTCCGCCCTCGCGCAGGCACCTCAAAATCCCTTTGGACCGCATGTCTACGTCTACAGTTCCGCGATGCCTATAAGCCAAATGCAGGCGCAGATTGATGCGGTTTACGCCGAGCAGCAGCATAGTGAATTCGGCACGGGGCGTTACGCTTTCCTGTTCCTGCCGGGCGAGTACAAGCTTGACGTGCCGGTCGGCTTCTACACGCAGATCCTGGGCCTGGGAGCCGGGCCCGACGCGGTACACATCACCGGCAATGTCCATGCCGACGCATCGCTGCCGAACGACAATGCCACCTGTACGTTCTGGCGGGCCGCGGAAGGGTTTTCCGTAACGCCGACAGTGACGCCTATGCGCTGGGCCGTCTCGCAGGCGGTGGCGTTCCGTCGCATGCACGTGCTGGGCAGCATGGTGCTGAATCAGAACCACGGCTGGGCGAGCGGGGGCTGGATGTCGGACACAGCCGTGGACGGCAATGTGGACTCCGGCACGCAGCAGCAGTGGATTTCGCGCAATGTGGAGTGGAAGAGCTGGACCGGGTCCAACTGGAACATGGTCTTTGTAGGTGCGGTGAACGCCCCGGCAGGTACCTGGCCCAAGCCTGCGTATACAACAGTTGACGCTGCCCCTGTGATCCGTGAAAAGCCGTTTCTCGTCGCTGACGGTCACGGAAACTACAGCGTGATCGTTCCGTCGCTCGCGCACAACACGCGCGGCGTAAGCTGGCACGGCGGCAGCACACCAGGGCGCTCCGTGAGCCTCCATCACTTCTTTATCGCGCAACCGGGCAGGGACACAGCGGCTGCCATCAACCGTCAGCTTGCGGCAGGCAAGGACCTGCTGCTAACGCCGGGAACCTACGATCTCAGCGAGCCGCTTCGCGTCACGCGCAAGGACGCGATTGTGATGGGCCTGGGCTTTGCCACGCTGCACCCCACCGCCGGTACCGCTGCCATGGAAGTCGCCGATGTAGACGGCGTCACAGTCTCAGGGCTGCTCTTCGATGCCGGGGAACAACAGTCACCCGTGTTGCTGCAGGTGGGTTCGGCGAACAGCCATGCCTCCCACGCCACTGATCCCATTTCGCTCCACGATGTCTTTTTTCGGGTGGGCGGCGCGGGGGTCGGGAAGACTGTCGGGAACCTGATTGTCGACAGCAACGACACAATCGTGGATCACACCTGGATCTGGCGCGCCGACCATGGCACAGGCGTGGGCTGGACCGACAATCTCAGCGCGAACGGGCTCACCGTCAATGGAGACAACGTCACTATCTACGGGCTCTTTGTCGAGCACCACCAGCAATACCAGGTGGTATGGAACGGCAACAGCGGTCGCACCTACTTCTATCAATCGGAAATACCCTATGACCCACCGAACCAGGCCGTCTGGCGAAGCGGCCCGGACACAAACGGCTGGGCCAGTTACAAGGTTGCCGACGGTGTTACGAGCCATGAAGCCTGGGGCCTCGGCGCATACAGCGTCTTTCGCCATCCCGATGTCGTGCTTACGCGAGCGATTGAAGCACCTACCAATCCCTCGGTGCGTTTTCACGACATGATTACAGTGGCTCTGGATAACCTGGGCGAGATTACCCATGTCGTTGACGATAGCGGCGCTGCGGCGCGTCCCAAAATGCACGACAATCCCCGGGTTACATCGTTTCCTTGATGCCTTCTGCCGTCTTCTATAAGACTCACGCCTGCTTGCAAGCAGGTACCATCGGTTTGTGAATCGCCTCCCTGCACTGCTCCTGGCTGTTGCCTGCTTAAGTACGAGCGCTGTCGCACAAACGCTCACCATCACGCATGCGACCGTTATCGATACGGTCCACGGCGGCACCCAGCCCGATGTCACAGTTACGATCCAAGGCAACCGTATTGCAAGCACTACCCCATCGAAGGCACCGTCGATACAGGCAGCTCCACAAACAGGAACGGTGGTCAATGCACATGGCCGGTACCTGATCCCCGGCCTGTGGGACATGCACACTCATGTCTTTTTTGGCCGCACCGCCGGGGACGGCACGGCGCTGATCCTGCCGCTCTTTATAGCCAATGGCGTTACCGGCATCCGCGACATGGGCAGTGAGCTCGGGGCCGTGTTGCAGGCACGCGCCGACATTGCGGCCCACAGGCTGCTGGGCCCGCGCATGGTGGTGGCCGGGCCCATGCTGGACGGGCCGAAAACGCACTACGCCGCGGCCCTGCCCATTGCCACCCCTGCCGAGGGGCGCAGTGCCGTTGATACCTTGCAGCGCAGCGGCGTGGACTTTATCAAGGTGCAGTCCGGCGTGCCGCGCGAGGCGTATTTCGCCATCGCCGACGAAGCGAGAAAGCGCGGCATCTCCTTTGTGGGCCATGTGCCGGATGCGATTCGTGCGAGCGAGGCGGTCGACGCGGGCCAGGGGACGTTTGAACACCTGATCGGTATCTTCGAGGCCAGCTCGCCGGATGAAACCAGGTACCTGACCGGTGACAAAACACCCGGCATGTTCCTGGCCGGCTACGACCCGCAGCGTGAGGCAACAATCATCCGGCTGCTGGCGCAAAAGCAGGTGTGGCAGTGCCCTACCTTGTTTTGGGAGCGCGGCCAGTGGCTGGTGGATAGCATCGACTATACGCAGGACCCGGACCTTGCCTATGCAGGCCGCAGGTGGGTTACAGAGCAGTGGCCGGCCTCGCAAAAGGCCGTCCTAAAATCGCTCGATGTGGACCCGTTCGCCGTGCGCGAGAAGTTTGTCAACCATGAGTTAGAAATCGTGCGCAAACTTCATGCGGCAGGTGTGCCGTTTCTGGCGGGTACAGACACACCTGCCGGTGTGGACGTCATTTCCGGCATCAGTTTGCACCTGGAGTTGCAGCGCTTTGTCGCCGCGGGGTTCACCCCGCTTGAAGCCCTGCAAACAGCAACGCTGAACCCGGCACGCTTCCTCGGCAAACTCGATGACTTCGGCAGTGTGCATACAGGCGGCATCGCCGACTTGGTTCTGCTTGCGGCCAACCCGCTTGATGATATCGGCAATACACGGAAGATCGTGGGTGTGGTCGCCGACGGTCGCTACCTGTCACCGCAGGCAGTGCACCGGCTTCGTACCAAGCTTAGGAAAGAAGCGGCTGCACGCTGAGATTTTTACAGACTCCAGCAGCTACGGCAATCCGGATGCTGCCCTATTTACAATTAAATCGGTATTTCACCATAGATATTGCCCCTTGCCTGCACAAATTGGTCCTTAATAGCTGTGAAATTAAATTCATCCGGTACGCTCGCCACCTTCGAGTAACGCTGCATCAGAGTAATCGAATTCCAAATGTCCTCGTCGAAAGTATAAAATGCCTTCGGCAGGTTTTGGGAAATCTGTAATACATCAGGAGCCCCCATGAAACTGCTTTTCGCCGGATTTACCGCAGCCGCGTTGCTTACACTTACGCCGGCTGCCCTCCATGCCCAAACTCGTAATATCGCTTACGGACGCACCACCATCACCTTTACACCGGCCTTTGCACAAACCCTTTCCGCCCAGGGTGTTACTATTTCGGACCTCGCCACCCTTACTCCCTTACAGAATGGCGTAGATACTTTTACCGCGCTTGAAGGAGTTCTTGACCTGCAAACTTCCTTTGGTGAAGTTATCTTTGCAGGCGGTTACCAAGTCACAGCAGGCGGCCAAACAATTCGTGTCCAGGATCTCACTTTCGAAATTTCAAATGCCACAACGGCAATTATTTCCGGTGTTTTCATCGCCAATGATAAGTTTCTTAGCCGGCAGCCTATATTCGCTGTAAATATGGCTCCCACCTACACCCTGCCGCTGCAATTGCAAAATGGTACGATCAGCCTCCTTGGCATGAGCCTCGGCCTGACTCCAAATTTCATTTCCCTCATCAACGGTGCGGTAGGTCAGCCGATCCTGAATCCGGGTACCCAGATCGGCACGGCAGATGCTTATGCCGTTTTCGGTCCCACAACCCTCACCGGCATCAATTAGATCGCTTACCGGAAAGCCTTACTGCCGCGGCCCAGTACCCTTTGGTCTGGGCTTGCGGCGCATTTTTTGTAATGAGCTGATTTATGAACCGGCTTTATATCGTGCATTCCTTCATCAATAAAAATTATGAAACTAAACCTCTAGTTGACAAGATACGCACCTCCTGCTTACTTTGAAGCAGGAGGAAGCCGATGCCCCCAAAGGCCTCAACAACATTGACTGAAGCGGAGCACCGCTTGATGAAGCTGCTCTGGAAACTTGGTGAGTCTTCTGTCGGCGATCTGGCGGCTGCGCTGCCGGCCAAAGCCAAACTCGCTTACACGTCCGTGCTTACCACGGTACGCATCCTTGAAACTAAAGGCTACGTCACGCATCGTAAGCAGGGCCGGGCGTTTCTGTACACTCCCGTGGTGGCTGAGGGTGAGGCTTCAAGTTCTGCGATGCGTCACATCCTGGATCGTTTCTTCAACAACTCGCGGGAGCAATTACTGCTCTCCTTGCTCGGTGATGAGAGTCTGACACATGAAGAGCTTCAACGGCTGAAACACCAGATTGCCGAGGCAAAATGATACTGCCCACGGTGTTGTCGAGTGAGAATTATGGCGCTCTGGCTGCCGCGCTGCTGGCAAACGCTTCGCAAAGCGCGGCTATCGCGCTGTTTCTTGCTCTGCTGCTGCGCCTGGTACCCCGGCTGCCGGCGCCTCAACAATGCCGGTTATGGACCGGCGGGATTGCGGCAAGCGCCGGGCTTTCTCTCTCCCTTTTCCCGTTCGAGTTATTCCGGCACACCACCGCTGGCCCACAGGTTGCCGCGACAACCGCCGGCGCAACTCCCTTTCACATTCCGCATGGCTGGAGTACGGCCATTGTGCTTGCCTGGGTGCCGGCCTGTGTGTGCGCCTTAATTCGTTTTGCCGCCGGCACACTGGCCGTGGTGCGACTCCTGCGCGGCGCGCAGCCTGCTTCAGCGGAGCTTGCCGCGAGCTTTCCACAGGCGCGCTTGCTGCTGTCCCCCTGCATCTCCGCACCGGTTACAACCGGCTTCCTGCGACCGGCCATCCTGCTGCCTGCGCATCTGCCCCAGACACTTTCTCCGCAGCAGCTGGAGCAGGTGTTATTACATGAGCTGGCCCACGCGCGGCGACACGACTACCAGACCAATCTCCTGGTGCGTGCCTTCCGTTGCTTGCTGCCGCTAAGCCCGGCACTGGCCTACATGGATCGCCGACTGGCTGCGGCGCGCGAGCTTGCCTGCGATGATGCGGTACTTGCCTGCTCATCCACGCCGAAAGCATACGCCGCCTGCCTGCTTCGAGTGGCAGAATGCGCCCAGGCTTATAAGAGCCACATGCTGGCTCCCGGGCTGCTGGGGCAACGCTCGCAGCTGGCCCGGCGCATTGCTCACATCCTTACCCCGACCGATAAAGGCAAGCGTGCCCGCGGCTCGGCGCTGCTTACTTTGGCAGCCGGGGGAGCACTGGTAGTACTGACAGCCCAGCTGCATGCTATACCTGCCCTGGTCAGCTTCGAGCCGGTGGAAACGCTGCCCACGTTCGCTAGGAAGCAAGTCGCCATGCCGCCCGCGCCGGTATTTCCAACCGAATCCGCCGGGCTGCAGCCGATCCGGCTTTCCCGGCATCGCCGGGCGCATGTTTCCACGGCTCTGCGCATAGCAGTGGCCGCCCCGTCGATCCCGTCCGTTTCATCAGACCATGGCTGGGAGCGCCCCCCGGTATCGGCGCAACTCGTCGTGTTCTGGCAACAGCCGGCCCGGAGCTCGTCAGGCACACTCGTTCTGCTCGTCTCTAGCCATTCCCGTTGGCTCCTGTACCGGACGATGCCCGGCGGATTTCTCATGCCGATCTAAATGCCGGCTATTTGATTCATATATATGGCTTAACGTATATGCGGCTTAAAATATATACGGCTTAGCGAATATAAATCATTCATTCGCACACAGAATTCCCCGGCGAATGAGCGGTCGAAAGTGGATGCAATTGAGATTCGGCTTTCTATGTTTGTGATGGAAGCAAACCGAGCTGCTTCGCTATGAGGCGGTCGAGGAGCCGTTTCGGCAGACGCATGGGTATGGTCCAATTTTTTAACTTCTGGGGGACAATCGCGTAGCGGACTTCAGGCTTACGGGTTGTCAATGCCAGATGGACAGCCCGGCCGATTACCTGGGGCGAGAAACCCTTTCGCCCTTCGGCAATGAATAGTTTTCGGAAGCGATCGAGGCTTGCAGCATAGTCGGTGTGCTGATAGGCTTCGAAATCCAGCGCTTCCGCCTTGTCCCAAATCGGGGTATTGACGGAGCCGGGGCCTATGACAATCACATCAATGCCGTAAAGCATAAGTTCACGGCGCAGTGATTCTGACATCCCTTCCAAACCATGCTTGGAGGCGGCGTAAGCACCCAAAATGGCGGCCCGATTTTACCCCCGACAGAGCTGATATTGAGGATGCGCCCGGGGCTACCTTCCCGCGTGCAGTCAATTCCTAACAATGCTGCAAAGGCCTGCGTGACCAGCAGCGGAGCCACCAAGTTGACTTCAAGTTGCCGGCAAAATTCTTCCACCGGCAGATGAAGGAGCGGGCCGACTACAGAAATCCCGGCATTGTTGACGAGGCCGGCAAGGTTTTGCTGCCCGAGGGCTTCGCGCACTTGATCGGCAGCCCGCACCGTTGCCGACTGATCGGTAACGTCCAGAAGAAGCGGTGCAAAAGCCTACGTGCGGTTTGCGCGAGAATAGCCCGAGGTGTTCGCCCTCACGCTGATGCCGTCACCCGTTGAAACAGAGGGAGAAGCGGTGCATGTACAGATGTGGAGCTTTGTGTTGAAGCACGTCTCCGGCATCTACGGGGAGGAAAAAGCCCCGGAGGCGGCTGTTGCATTGTGGGCATTTTTGCAGGGCATGACAGTTTTGGAAGCGGCGGGGATTTTCGGGAAACGAAAACCGGCCGGCAGCTTCGAGTTTGGATTGCGGATGTGGGTCAAAGCGGCAAGAGCAGCTTCACCCGGTTCGGGATAGCAGGTACCCACAACTCCGCGTAGTGTGTCACACTAATGCATACGCTTTCGCAACAAGCATATGCTGCTGTGCGCCTATTCCTTCCTGAAAGACGGTCCATCCCTCCCCAGTGTTGATGCTCATCACAGTGTTTGCCGTGCAAGCTGCGGCTATCGGAGCCGCGTGGCTGCTTCGCTCGCGTGTAGAGCAGCTGCACCGGCAACTGCCTTACCTGGTCAGCGTGGCGGTGGGTGTGCTGCTGGCGACGGCGCTGCTGCACCTGCTGCCGGAGGCGGTAGACGCATTGGGCAATCGGCGCGGCCTGTGGCTGTGTAGCGGCGGTACGCTCTTCGCTTTATTTGCCCTGGAGCGCGTGGTGCACACTTTTGCAGATCAATCGGATGCGGCACATGCCGGAGTGAATACCGGAGCCCGTGCCGGAGCTTTGCGGCCGCTCAACCTGCTCCTTGCCAGCTCGCTGCACAGCTTTGTCGACGGCACCGCCATTGCCGTTGCGTTCGCCGTAAGCCCGCGCCTGGGCCTGCTTACGGCAATGGCTGTGGGCCTGCACGAGGTACCGCACAGATTGGGCGATGTGGCAGTGTTGCTGCATCTGGGGGTGGCACCAGCGCGCGCCATGCGGTTCGCCGTGCTTGCCGGGCTGCCCGCCCTGCTCGGCGCAGGCATGGTGTTGCTGGTGGGCCAGGCCGGTAGCCATGCCGTGCGCTGGCTGCTGCCGGTCAGCGCGGCCAGCTTTCTGTACATTGCCGGGGTCAACCTGCTGCCGGAGCTGCGAGCCGATATGGGAAGGTGGGCGCTACTGCTGCAGCTCGTATGCCTGCTCGGCGGTGCCGGCGTTGTGCTGGCGGTTACCGCTCTACAAGGAAGCTAAGCCTCACGGGCACACGCTGCTGCACCCATTGCATGCCCCGTATAGAAACAGCTCATGGCCGGTCATGCGAAAGCCCTCGGGCAGCTGGGGACGGAGCTGCAGCGTACACCCTTCCAGGTCAAAAATACGACCGCATCTGTTGCAGTGGAAATGATGATGATGACCTTTGCCGGAAATTTCGTACCGCGCAGGCTCTCCAGGCACATCCACTGCTGAGAGCCACGCGTCTTCCACGAGTGTATGAATGTTGCGGTAGACGGTAGCGGCGCTGATACCTTCAGCCAGTTTCGCCGCCTCTGCCTGTGCCTCATCCGGGGAGAGGGGTCGGGCTGCTGCGGCAAATGCCGCACGGATCGCTTCTTTCTGCCGTGTGTTACGTATCTGTGTCGCCATGCTTCTCTATCGTATCGCTCCGAAAGACGTCTTAATGCTATATTCTTCTCAATAAGCACTTCATACAATTTCGCTTTCTTCGGTCTGTCCATGCAGCTATTTCTTAAAATCGGCAAAGTTCTCGCAGTCGCTTTGTGCTGCGTGCTGATGCTGTTCATGACAGCCGAAATTGCGCATGGCCATTCGGCGAGTGTATCCGCAGCCGCTCATTGTCCATTGTGCATTGCCGCGCATGTGCCCCTGCACACGGCGATTGTGCTTACGGCAGGCATTATGCTTGCCGACTTCGGTTGCGTCGCCGACAGCGAAGTTGCCCTAGAATTCTCCTTACGTCGCAAAATTTATCGCATTCGCCCGCCACCTGCCTCCTTCCAGCAGTGAGTTTTATGAAGCTACTGCGTTGCCCTACACGGTATTGCAACCGGTCCTGCTTCATTCCCCCTGGTTATGGTTTTTCTTGGAGGCGGTATGTCATCAGTACACAAAGTAGCGCGGTTCTGCGCGCTATCGGCAGCAGTTTTTTCTAGTTGCAATCCTTCTTTTGCGCAAACAGCGGGTAATTTAGGCACACTATCCGGGACGGTTGTTGATTCCACAGGAGCCGTTGTTCCCGGTGCCGCCATCAGCATCAGCAATCCGGTAAGCGGCCTGACTGTGAAAACAGTCAGTGACAGCGGCGGTCAGTACCACTTCAGCAACTTGCCGTTCAGCAGCTACCATCTCGTGGTAACCGCAACCGGATTCGGTTCTATTACCCAGGATGCAAGCGTTCAATCCTCCGTGCCGGTCACGATCAAACAGACACTCAAGCCGGGCGAATCCGAGAGTGTGACAGTTACCGGAAGCGATCTAATCGATTCCGATACACAGTTTCAGACAAATATCGATCGCGGATTGTTCAACAAGATACCGCTTGAAAGCCAATCGTCCCAGTTAAGTTCGCTTGTGACACTTGCTTCCCCCGGGGTAGCTGCCGATTCAAACGGGTTATTTCATGGACTCGGCGATCATGCTTCCAACTCGTTTTACGTGGATGGACAGCCGATTACCGATCAGCAAAGCAAGGTTTTCTCCAACCAGATACCAATTAACGCAGTTCAGTCGCTTCAGGTCATTTCAGGGGCTCCCCCGTCACAGTTCGGGGACAAAACCAGTCTGGTAATTCAAGTAACAACGCGCTCCGGACAAGGGCTTTCGAAACCGACCGGTGATTTCATCGCTTCTTACGGAAGTTTCGGTTCCATCAACGGCATCATCGACTATGGCGTGGGCGGTCCCAAAGGAGGCAATTTCTTTGAGATCGATGGATTGAACACGGGCAGATTTCTCGATCCGCCGGAATTTGTTGTCTTCCACGACAAGGGGAATGAACAGAACGTCTTCGACCGGATCGACCGACAACTTTCCCAAAATGATTCCGTACACCTTAACTTGAATTACAGCCGTTCCTGGTTTCAGACGCCTAACACTTACGACAATCTGAATGTTTCAGACGTCGTGAGCGGCGGCACCACGGCCGCTCCGGTTTTCGGCAACGTAGGGAATGCCGACCAGCATTCCAAAATTGAAACCATCAATGTTGCGCCAAGTTACACGCATGTCCTCAGCGATACGGCTGTCTTTAACATCGGCCCCTATTTCCGCAGAGATCAGTACAACTACTATCCAAGCGGCAATCCGCTAGCCGATCTTGGTCCTGTCAACCTGCAGCGCGAATCAATTTCTCAAAGCCGTTCCCTGTTGAATGCGGGCGTACATACAGAGCTTTCTTTTGTTAAAGGGATTAACACCGCGATAGCAGGTGCTGTTTACGAGCACACTTTTCTGCGGGAGCATGACAATCTCGGCGTTGTGGATTCAACCCTGAACTCCCCTTGTGTGGACATAAACGGAAATTCGCTTAGCGGCTTCAGCGATCCCTCGCAGTGTGCCCTGGCGGGAGATCAAGCAAACTCGGCGTACAACACGGCTCTTGCTCCTTTCGATCTGACCCGCGGCGGAGGCGACTACACCTTCTTCGGGCATACAGATGTCAAGGAAGTGGCTCTCTATGTACAAGATGAGATCCGAGCTGGAAGCTGGCTTTTCAATCTCGGTATTCGAGGCGATCTGTACAACGGGTTGACGGTTGCGCGCCAAGGTGAGCCCCGACTAGGTGTTGCTTACCGCATCAACAAGTCCAATACATTGTTGCGAGTTTCTTATGCGCGTACCCTGGAATCGCCGTTTAACGAGAATCTTGTTCTATCAAGCGTAGGCTGCGGAAGCGATGTTCTAAATCCATTGCTCAATTGTGCTCCAGGCGTAACCAACACGGTCGAGCGTCCGGGTACCCGGAATGAGTTTCATGCCGGCTTTCAGCAAGCGTTTGGCCGCCACGTTGTTGTAAACGGCGACTACATCTGGAAATACACTCACAATGCGTTTGACTTCAGCGTGCTGGGCAATACGCCCATTACGTTTCCAATTGACTGGCATAACTCAAAAATTCCCGGTTTCGTGCTTAGCGCTGATTTGCTCGATTACCACGGTCTAACTGCATTTGTCGCGATGTCCTCTGTCGCGGCAAGATTTTTCAACCCCCAGCTCGCAGGTGCGGGTGCGACTCCCGGCAATGGAAACGGCAATCTGCCCTTCCGTATCGATCATGATGAAAATTTCAACCAGACCACACATCTCCAGTACCAGATTCCCGGCAAGTTTTCGCCGTACTTCAGCTTCAACTGGCGTTACGACAGCGGCCTTGTGGCGGGCTCCGCTCCTTGTTACAACGACCTCCCAGGTGCGAATACGGGCTGCGTCAGCACTGCGCCGACAAACGGCCAAGGAATGCTGGGCGGTACAGGACCTACTAATGGACAGCAAATCATCGATTTGTCCGGTTTTACGGCGGATCAACAGTTCGAAGCGGGTCTGAACTGCAACGGCGTGCTTGCGACAGCCTTCCAGGCAATCCCCGGGGTGGCAGGATACTCCAGCGGTTGCGTTGCCTCCCAGCTCAGCTCCAAGCTTGTAAAAATTCCCGCACCCAACACCGAGGATGACGACAAGAATCCGCAGCGTATTCAACCCCGCAATTTGTTCGACGCCTCTGTAGGTAAAGACAACCTGTTTGGAGGAGAAGACTACCGCTGGAGTCTCCGCCTGACAGGTATCAACATTACCAACAAATACGCGCTCTACAACTTCCTATCCACCTTTAGCGGAACGCACTACGTCACACCGCGTGCGTTGAATGCGGAAATCGGCTTCCATTTCTAAATCATTGAGCCGCACCACAGAATGACGCCGGTGTAGAAACACCGGCGTCCTACCTGCCGAAATGAGTCAAGCCGATGCATCGAAATCTTGCGTTGAAGCGGAACCGCGCTTTCTTCTCAGCAGACAGGTTCGGCGTTATCGCCTCTACCGCCTGCTTCGTCCATTGCCTGCTTACCCCCATCATCCTGTCGCTCTCCGCGGTGTCCGCGCACTTTCTTCCATCCGAGGAGCGCACCCACCGTATCCTCGCCGTTTTTGTCGCAAGCTTCGGGGCACTGGCTTTTATCCAGGGCTACAGGCGGCATCGCAAACGGATTGTTCCGCTGCTGATGGCAGTCGGCATCAGCCTCATCTTCTTTGCGGCATGGTGGGGTGACCGCTTCCCGACCCATACGGCCGAGGTCCTGGTCACGCTGAGCGGCAGCTGCTTCATGATTGCAGCGCACCGCATGAACCATACCTTCTGCCAGGCCTGCGACCGATGCGAGTGAGCTGTCGGGCTGGATTTTCTACCGGGAATCGAGCCCTGTAGCGAGCACCTCAGCAAGGTGTAGCGCGCGCCGCCCGGTACCTTGCATGATCTGCTCACGGCAGGAGAAACCGCCGGTCACAATAGCCGTTTCCGACGCAGCGGCGCGTACGGAGGGCAGCAGCACGCGCTCGCCCAACGCCTGCGAAATAGCGTATTTGTCACGCTCAAAGCCGAACGGCCCGGCCATGCCGCAGCAGCCTGTGTCGGGCACGGTTACGGTTCCACAAGCCTGCTCCAGCAACGTGCGCTCGGCGTCGAGCTTGCCCAAGGCCTTGTGGTGGCAGTGGCCGTGTAGCAGCGCGCCTTGCCCGGTCAGCCGCTTCGGACGGTACTGCGGTGCGAGCGTTCGCAGGGCGTCCGCAAAGAGAAGTGTTTGCGCCGCGAGCTTTTGCGCGCGTGCATTTTTCGGAAAGAAGTTGAGCAGTTCATCGCGGAAGACGCTGGCGCAACTGGGCTCTAAAAAGATGAACGGCGTGCCGCTGTCGATCTCCGGCGCAAAGCGTTCGAGAATATTTGCGAGGTAGCCGCGCGCTTCTCGGAGCATGCCGAAGTCGTAGAGCGGACGTCCGCAGCACACGTGCTGCTTCGGGGTGTACGGTTCAAGACCTGCATCGCGCAGCACGCGCCGTGCCGCATACAGAGCCTGCGGGTGGAAGTAGTTGTTCCAGGTGTCAGGCCATAGCAGCACCGCCCCCTTTTGCAGTGTGCGCGTTGGCATCGTACGCGGCAGGCCGCCGGTGTACGGGCGCGCGGCGAAGTGCGGCAACGTGCGCTCCGGTGCCAGGTGCAACAGCCTGCCTGCAAGCGCACGTGCGCCGGGCAGTTGCAGCGCCGCATTTGCCAGGCGCGGCGTAACCCCTGGAACAAGCGCCGCAAGACGCGCCCACCGGTCCATGCGTCCAAACGCATACGCATGGAGTGGACGGCGCTTACCCTTATAGTAGTGAGCCAGGAACTCCGCTTTGTAGGTTGCGACGTCCACATTCACCGGGCACTCGGTTTTGCACGCCTTGCAGCTCAGGCAGCCGTCCAGCGCTTCTTTCACATCCTCATTTGCCCAGCCGTCGCCGAGTACATCGCCCTGCATCAGCTCCCACAGCAGGTGCGCGCGGCCACGTGTGGAGTGCCGCTCTTCGCGCGTAACCATGTAGCTGGGGCACATGGTGCCGGCATGCTCCTTGCGGCAGGCACCCACGCCCACGCAGCGCAGCGTGGCTTCACCGAACGAACCGCCGTCCTGCGGAAACGTAAACCACGTCTCGGGCCGCGCCGATTTATAACCGTCGCCGGCACGGATATTCTCAATCGGCGAGTAGACGGCCACAGGGTCCACCAGCTTGCCGGGGTTCATGCGGTTGGTCGGGTCCCACAGCGCCTTGAACTCTCGGAACGCCCCCATGATGCGCTCCCCGAACATCTTGGGCAGCAGCGCCGCGCGCGATTGCCCGTCGCCATGCTCGCCTGAAAGCGAGCCGCCGTGCGCAAGCACGATGTCGGCGGCTTCGTCGATAAACGCGCGGTATTTCGCCAGACCCGCAGCCGTGTGCAGGTCGAAGTTGATGCGCATATGTACGCAGCCCTGCCCAAAGTGGCCGTACATGGGACTGCGATAGCCGTAGCGCTCCATCAACACTTGTAACTGCCGCAGATACGAACCGAGCGCGGCAGGCGGTACTGCGGCATCTTCCCAACCCTCCCAGCTATGCGGCTCGCCGGGTACAAACACGGTGGCACCAAGGGCTTGCTCGCGCACTCGCCACACCCGTGCGGCCTCAGCCCCGTCAAAGCGCCGCACGCCGAGCACAGCCTGAAACTCCTGCGCCGCCAAGTGCGCTTCTGCGCAGAACGACTCCGCCATCGTGAGTGCCTCCTGCGCGGTCCAGCCGCCGAACTCGACTAACAGGAACCCGCGACCGGGCGGCAGCAGTGCGATGTCTTCGACCGCGAGACGCTTGCGGCGCATCATGTCTACCAGCAGCCCGTCAAAACCTTCCAGTCCGATCGGCCCTGCTTCCAACACGCGCGGCACAGCGTCGGCGGCTACAAACTGGTCGGCAAAGCCGAGCACCACCAGCTGCCGGTGCTGCGGGCTCGGCACCAGCCGGAGCGTCGCGCCCAGCACCGTGACGCAGGTGCCTTCACTACCAACCAGGGCGCGGGCCACGTTGAAGCCGTTCTCCGGCAGCAGCTCGTCCAGGTTGTAGCCGGAGACGCGCCGAGGAATGCGCGGGAACCGGGCGCGAATGTCATGGGGGTACGTGTCGCGCAGCTTTTTAAGGCCTGCGTAGATCGCGCCGCGCCGCCCTCCTGCGGCAATCGTCGCGTGTAGCTCCGCTTCACTCGTCGCGCCCACGCGCATGCGGGTGCCGTCATAGAGCAGCACATCGAGTGCGTCGATGTTATCGACCGTTTTACCGCCCATCAACGCATGCACGCCGCAGCTGTTGTTACCGATCATGCCGCCCAGGGTGCAGCGAGAGTGGGTCGCCGGGTCAGGCGCAAAGGTCAGCTCGTGCCGCTCGGCGGCCTCGCGCACACGGTCGAGTACCACGCCCGGCTCAATGTGCACGGTACGCGCGGAAGCGTTTACCGCACCGATGCCGCGCATGTATTTCGAGTAGTCGAAAACCACAGCCGCATTGCAGGTTTGCCCGGCCAGGCTGGTGCCCGCGCCCCGCGCCAGCACGGGCGCGTTGTGCTCGCGGCACACGGCCATGGCGGCGATGACGTCTTCCACATCGCGCGGAACTACCAGGCCGATAGGAACCTGCCGGTAGTTTGAGGCGTCTGTCGCGTACAACGCGCGGGAGCCTGCGTCGAAGCGCACCTCGCCGCGCACGGCGCGCGCTAACGCAGCGGCAAGGTCGCTGCCTGTTAGCTGAGGCTCCGAGCGGCGGGATTGCAGGATAGGGAAAACGGGGGTTGCCACGGGCTCATCGTATCAGTGTGAATCGGCGCATGAGTATGCGTCTTGAAGTACAAATAGGTGCGGCTGCAAGCAAAGGCGAGAAGTATGTCCTTCGGCTTCACTCAGAATATGTGCGAAGCATGTATTCCTTCAAAACCATGCGAACACCATGTCTTTTTGAGAGGGTGGCAAAGTCAACAAGAAGCAGGTGTCATCCTGAGCGAAGCCGAAGGACCTGCTTTTGCCTTTGACTTTCGTGCTATGGCCGAAAACAAGCAGGTCCTTCGACTCCGCTGCGCTCCGCTCAGGATGACACCTTTTAGGACTCAGGATGACACCAGGTAGCAGTTTGCAACTTTACAAACACCCGCTCAGGCTGAAACCGTAAACGTTATCGCTGCCCGTAGGGCCACTCATCAGCCACAACATCAAGATCGTTCAGCATGCCCATTACGGCCTCTACATTGCGGCGCATCTGCGGACGCTCGCGCCGGGGCGTCGCCGGGTCTTCCTCGACGGCCACTACCCGTCCATATTCCCAGCACTGCTCGGGCAATGCGGCAAGCGCCTCCGGCAGGTCGGTAATGCGAACGGTCAGCTCCTGTTTTCTTTGGCCGGAGGGATGTAGCTTGATATCGGGGAGCACCCCATTGGGCAAGGTGTCCTCAGCTCCGATAACGTCGGGTGGACCGCTGTTCGGCAGCGGAACGATGCGCAGCGTGATCGTTTTGCGGCCCACAATAAGAAACGGATTGCCCCAGGCGTCAGAGGAGCGCACCTGCAGGTAGCGTCCCTTCGCCGGAGGCGGCAGCTGGGCCAATTGCCCTTCCGCGGCCTGGATACCTTTGCGAGCGGCAAGCTGCTCATCGGCTTGTTGCTGCCTGGCAGCGGCTTTTTGCGCCGCCTCAGCCTTGTCTGCTTCCGTGGCGTGCTCTGTACAGCCTGTCATAAGCAGAAGCCCCAGCATCCCAATCGCCCAGAACTTCATCCGCGCCGCCGCTCCGCCGGAACCCAGGGCTCGCGCCGCGACCGGGCTACGGCATCGAGCACCCCATTTAGAAAATTGATCGACTCGGGCGCGGAAAAACGTTTTGCAATCTCCAGCGCTTCATTGATGACGATGGGCGCTGGAGTGGCGGTACCCAGCAGCTCCGCGATGGCCATGCGCAGCACACTGCGATCTACCGCGGGCATGCGCTCCAGCCGCCAGTTTTGCGAGTGCTTCGTGATCAGGTCTGAAATCTCGTCTTCACGCACGTTTGCAATGCGATACAAGTCTTCGGCAAAGCCGCGTACATCAGCGTCTCCGTCGGCATCATCACGCGCTTCCCAAAAGCTCTTCCGCACCTGGTCCGGCGTCTGCTTGCCGATATCTGCCTGGAAAAGCATTTGCATAGCCAGCTCGCGGCTCTTGCGGCGTTTGCCCGCGGGCGCGCTCACCGGGTACCGCCGGCTGCAATTTTGCGATGCAGGGAGACCATCTCAATGGCCGCTGAAGCCGCCTCAAAACCCTTGTTGCCCGCCTTGAGCCCGGCGCGGTCCAGCGCCTGCTCCAGCGTTTCGCAGGTCAGCACACCGAATGCGTGCGGCACACCGGTTTCCTGCTGCGACTGCCCGATGCCTCGTGAAACTTCGTTGTAAATAGCCTCGTAGTGTGCCGTTTCTCCGCGAAGCAACACGCCCAGCGTCACAATGCCGTCCACGCGGCCGGTTGCAGCAAGCGCACGCGCCGCGTCGGGGATTTCCCACGCACCGGGTACGCGCACAATCTCGATATCGGCGCGGGCGGCACCGGAGCGCAACAGCGCGTCCATGGCTCCCTGCAGCAGCCGGTCGGTGATAACAGCATTCCAGCGGGCAACCACAACGGCAAACCGCATGCCGGTGGCGACGAGGTCGCCTTCCATAGCGGCCGGCTTGCCCTTGAGCGGTTCAGCCCACTCCCAAAAAGCGATTCGGATGCCGGGCGCAGGCTCAACGGTAAATAACTCGGTCTTCCAGTTAGTCGGCTGGATCGGACTCAAGCTATTTGCCGTCTCAGGATCATCCGCACCCTGCGCGCGCAGCCAGGCTTGCGCTGCATCGCGTACCGCACCCAGCGCGGTGACTTCAACCAGGAAATCAGCAGGCATTTCTGCCGGTATCTCTGCGCCCGGACCCTCGCCGATAGAAATCCACTCCACTGCTGCCATCGGCGACCTGAAGCTGCTGCCCTGACTCCCGCCGCGCTCCCAGTGAGGACCGGGCTCAAAGCCGATCGTGTGAAAGAAGCTTTCGAGGCGCGCAAAGGCCGCGGGCGTCCCCGCCGTGCGCAGCAAAGTAAACCCCTTAATCATGTCTTCCAAGATACCAGCAACTGCCGGCAGCAACGGCAGCACCGCTCGCAGCACCCGCTCAAGGTTCAGTTAGGGAGCGGGGGAAACGCGGATGCACTCCCCAGCCTGGCCTCGCGGGCGCGCAGGTTTTCAAACTGGCCGCGGATGAGCCGGTAGCACTCACAGGTGGATTTCTCGAGCTTGGCCCGGTCCACAATCTCAATCGTGCCCCGGGCATTGTGGATGCCGCCTGCGCGTTCGAGCTCGCCCAGGATTTGGGTCAATGCCGGGCGATTGCAGCCGAGCAAGCTCGCTAAAAACTCCTGCGTGATTGCGAAGCGCTCCTTTACCGTACGGTCGAGCGTGATCAGCATCCAGCGCGCGCAACGCTGTGTGATCGTGTGCAGCGCATTGCAGGCGCCGGTGCGGAGGCTGCTGATAAGCAATGTGTGCGAGTACTCCGAGAGCGCATTGTGGAAGATGCCGTTACGCTGGGTCTCCTGCTCCACATACTTTGCGTGGATAGCGTAAGCGGTGCCTCCGACCGCGACCATGGTCTGGCAAGGCATGGAAGGCGAGCCGAAACTCGCCGAAATCCAGGATGCGCCTTCGTTGCCCACTGTTGCAGACTCGATGGTGTGCCCATCCTCCATGACGGTGAGCATGCACAGCACAGCAGTCTCAGGGAAGTAGATGTGCGAGATACGCTGGTCGGGCCGGTAAAGCACCTGCTGAGGGTCCAGACGGGTAAGCTTCAGCAAGGGCTCCCACCGTCGCATGGTTTCCTCGTCCAGGCACGCCAGCAGCCGGTTACTCGGTTCCCGGACTGCATTTTCTTGCTTGGTCATATGAACATGGTATATGCCTTATGTATTGCAAGATACAAAGAGTTGTTACTAGGATTGTCTCCACCCTGTTCGCAAGCGTGACGAGGCCATTATCCGGCGATAAAAGCCGCTTTCTAACCTCCTGCGGTTCACGGCAGAGGGCGAAGTGCTTGAAGCTTGAGAAGCTTTGAGCATGAAATGCTTTAAGCTCAAGGGCATATGCTGGGCGCAGGTTTTGAGCATCTTCGGCGCGCGCTGTGGAAGGCCTTCGGCCACAACGCCTTTACCATCGCCAAAGCTGCCGCGTACTCTGAGCTGCTCAGCCTGTTCCCCGCCCTGCTGGTTGCGGCCAGCATCCTGGCTGCGGCACCCGCAAGCGAATCGTTGCGTGTGGAGTTTCGCGGCCTGCTCTCAGACCTGCTGCCGCCCGACACCATGGGCTTGGCGCAGGCGTACTTTACGCCTTCATCCACCCGCTCGCATCGCCTGGTTGTCTTCGCCGGGGTAGTGGCCCTGCTGGCAGCCATGGGCGTCATGCTGTCGTTCATGGAGGGCTTTCGCCGCGCCTACCGGCTGCCGCGCGGCCAATTCCCCTTCTGGAAGGAGCGGCTGGTAGCACTGCTGCTCATCCCCTCGACGCTGCTGCCCATGCTGTTTGCCACGGCGCTGGTTGTTTTCGGGCACCAGATTGAGTTATGGATGATCGCCAATGCGGACCACGAGCTGCGTTCCTACGTGCTGGTGGGCTGGCGCGCTGTGCGCTGGCTCATTGCCCTGTTTACGGGCGTTGCCGTGCTCCAGGTCATCTTTCACTTCAGCACGGCGATCCGGCCGCCGTGGCACCGCACCCTACCCGGCGCAGTGCTGGCTACAGCGACATGGTTCGGGTCCACCATCGCTTACGGCTGGTACGTCACCCGTTTTGCCGACTACTCGCGGGTCTACGGCTCGCTCGGTGCCGGGATTGTGACCATGGTGTGGCTGTACTTTGTTTCTGTAGCCACGCTTGTCGGGGCAGAGTTCAACGCCCAGGTATACCCGCTATGGGATGAGCAGGGCGCGTCCTCCCTGGCCGAAGACGATACGCTGGAGTACCCGGACGGTAGACGGGTGCTTGCCCGTCGCGAAGATGCACAGGCCGGCACTGCCGGAGACTAGAACGGGTCCGCAACGTCTATCGACAAAGCAAGCCGTGTGAAAATCCACACAGGTGAGTGTACCGGTTCCCACGGATAGGCAAACGGCTCTAGAATCGCTCGGAGGGTACGGGATGGAAGTGACACACATGGCAGCTGGTGCAGGCAAGGGAAACAAGATGGACGGCGGCACCGGCAACAGCCCCTTTACCGCGAACGGTACCTTGCGCCGCGCCAAGATCGTCGCGACACTTGGGCCCGCTTCAAACACCGAGACGACCTTTCGCGCGCTGGTACGCGCCGGGCTGGACGTGGCGCGGCTTAACTTTTCGCATGGCACCCAGGCCGACAAGCAACTGCTCATCGACATGATTCGCAAGGTGTCGGATGAGGAAAAGAAGCCGATCTGCATCCTGGCCGACCTCCAGGGACCCAAGATCCGCACCGGCAAGCTGGTAGACCGCAAGCCGGTACTGCTTGAAGCGGGGCAGACGCTCACCATCACGCCGCGCGACATTCTCGGCACCAGGGACCTGATTGCCACTACGTTTGTGACACTCGCGGAGAACCTGGAGTCCGGCTCCCGCATCCTGCTTTCGGACGGCCTCATTGAGCTCCATGTCATTCGCATCGTCGGCGATGACATTGAGTGCGCCGTGATCAACGGCGGCCTGTTGGGCGAGAACAAGGGCATCAACCTGCCGGGCATCGCGGCCAAGGTACCTTCGCTGACGGACAAGGACGCGGTCGATCTCGACTTTGTCATCGGCGCGGGCGTCGATGCGATTGCGCTTTCCTTTGTTCGCAATGCGGAAGATGTGCGCCTGGTGAAGGACCGCATCACGGCTGCCGGGGCCGACACCTGGATCATCGCCAAGCTTGAAAAGCCGCAGGCCATCGACAACGTGGATGAAATTCTTGAGATCGCCGACGGCGTGATGGTGGCGCGCGGCGACCTGGGTGTGGAAGTGCCGCCGGAAAAAGTGCCTGCGATGCAGAAGCTCATCATCCGGCGTGCCGCGGAGTACCGCAAGCCGGTCATCACCGCCACGCAGATGCTGGAGTCGATGATTGACAACCCGCGACCCACCCGTGCCGAGGCGTCCGACGTTGCAAACGCGGTATATGACGGCACAGACGCGGTCATGCTGTCGGCTGAGTCCGCGGCGGGCAAGTACCCGGTCGAGGCGGTCAAGATGATGGCGAAAATCGTGCTTGAGACAGAAGAGCAGATGCGCGAGCTGCCCGGTCTCTATCCGAGCCGCATGCACAGCCACGCCACCACGGTGGCCGAGTCTATCTGCGAGTCCATGGCGCATGCCTCGAACGATCTCGATATCCGCGCCATTGCCGTGTTTACAGAAAGCGGCAGCACGGCGCGTCTGCTATCGAAGCGTAGCCCCAAGCCGCCTATCTGCGCGCTTTCGTCTTCCACCACCGTGCTGCGCCGCATGAGCCTGCTGCGCGGGGTGTACCCGATCGCCTGCGGCAAGGCGGCTACCACAGAGCGCATGATTGAAACGGTCGAGGATGCGCTGGAGCGCAGTCAATTCGCACGACGCGGGGACATCGTGGGCATTGTCGCGGGGACTCGGACCAACACCGGGTCTACAAATTTCATGCGCATGCATGTGCTTGGGGACCTGGTGGACGCATCCATTGGATCGGCTGGATCGGCGAGCCCGAAGCGGGATGAGGGACAGGGTTAGGTTTTCGGTGTATCGGGCTTGAGCAGACGCATGCAATAGCACGTGCGGTACCCTATCAAATTCTAAAGGGGAGTTTTCAGCCAATCGCAAACGAGCTCGGCAAAGCTTGCTTCGCACCACGTATGATCCGGTGCATGACCTCTTCTTCCGCAGCCAGCAACATCCCTGAAGGTTTTGGACTACCCCCCTGGGCCTGGCCGTTGATCGGCCTTGGCGCGGGTATCGCCCTGGTGATCGTGGTACACGGCACATGCTTTTTGAAAGAGAACTAGACACAGGATTTTCACTATCGGCGGTTCCCCTGACACCCTCACTGTAAGGCATGCGATTTGCCCGGTACGCACTTGTCCTGCTTGTAGCAGCGTCAGCAGCTTTACCTGCCCTAAGCCAGGACCCGCTCACAGCATTTCCAAAAAACTATCACCTTGTCCTGGACAATCCAACAGTGGAAGTCATCCGCGTACACTATGGACCGCACGAGCGCGTCGGCGTTCACGACCACTCTTCCTTCCCGACGATTTACGTGTATCCCAGCGACTCCGGCCCGGTCCGGTTCGCCCATGACGAGAACCCGCCCTTTGCACTCACCCGTCCGTCGATCATTAAGGGTTCGTTCCGCGTAAGCCCCGGACGCGCCGAGCGACATACCGTAGAGAACCTGAGCGATACCAGTTCCGATTTTCTCCGTGTCGAGTTGAAGCAGATCCCGCTGGGTAGCGGACTTCCCCCGTTTCGCGGCAAACCGCCGGAGGAGCGGACTTCCGGCGGCAGCTCAACCGAGTACCGCAGCTCGCGGTTTACCGTGGAGCGCATTGTCTGCAACGCGGCTGACACTTGCCGATTGCCCCATTCCGAATTGCCCTCGCTGCTCATCGCGTTCTCACCTATCAAGCTGTCCGGGAGCAGTGAAATTGTTGCGTCAGGTGATGTTCGCTGGGAGCAGGGGCAGCAAGCGGCTTCGGTACGCTCAGCCTCCGGCGAACCGGCCCACTTGCTCAAAATCACCTTTCTGCCTCTCGGAAACTAAGGGCTCGCCCCAGTAGTCTGCCCGGTTGCGGGACATAAAGCATGTTTCCGCAAGCCGCCGCCAAGCCCTATCCGCTACACTCGCCCCATGGGCCGCATCCGCATTCTGTCTGACCAGGTCGCCAACCAGATCGCCGCGGGCGAGGTGGTCGACCGGCCTGCGTCGGTGGTCAAGGAGCTGCTTGAAAACGCGCTCGATGCCGGGGCCACGCGCATCCGCATTGAGATTGACGGCGGCGGACGCAAGCGTATCCGCATGACGGATAATGGTCACGGCATGGGCCGCGATGACGCCCTGCTTGCCTTTGAGCGGCATGCGACTTCGAAAATCCGGTCCTCAGACGACCTTCTCCACATTGCCACATTGGGTTTTCGCGGCGAGGCGCTGCCTTCGATCGCATCGATATCCCGGTTAGAACTTGCCACACGCATGGACGATGAGGCGCATGGCACCCGCATTGAGATCCACGGCGGCAAGCTGGCGCGGGTTGAGGATGCGGGCTTGCCGCCGGGCACCACCTTCACAATCGAGGACCTGTTCTTCAACACCCCCGCCCGGCGCAAGTTTCTGAAGTCCGAGCCGACAGAGACCTCGCATATTACCGCGCTTGTGACGCACTACGCGCTCGCACACCCGGCCAAGCACTTTGAGCTTGTCAGTGCCACGCACACCCTGCTCAGTGCGCCGCCCGTCAGCCATACGGAAGAACGCATCTACCAGGTTTTCGGCCGCGACACACTCGACCAGTTGCTGCCGGTGGCCGCCGAGCGACCGTTCGACCACGGCGGGCTGCCCGAGCCGCCGCCATGGAAGCGGGATGCGGACTGGGAGGCACCCGCCCCCGGGCACCTGCGGCTCTCGGGCTTTGCTTCAAAGCCGGAGCTGCAAAAGCTGAACCGCAACTCCATCTACATTTTCGTCAACCGGCGGCTCATCCGCGACCGGCTCATCCTCCATGCCATCTCCGAGGCTTACCGCAACATCCTCCCCACCACCTCGTACCCGGTGATGCTCCTGTTTCTTGAAATGCCGCCTGCCGAGGTCGATGTCAACGTCCACCCGTCGAAAACAGAAGTTCGTTTCCGGCAGCCTTCGCTGGTCCACGATTTTGTACGAGACTCCGTCCGCTACACCCTGATGAAGACGCGGCCTGCGGCATCGTTTTTGGCCGCGCTGGCCGCGAACCCGAACGGAAGCGCGGCGCTGGTGCCCGGGGCAAGCGAGCACTCGCAGGAGTGGGTGGGCAAAACGCCCCCGGCGGAGTACCTTGATTCCGAGCTTGATTCCGAAGCAGCCGAGAGCGTGCAGGCGGAAGGTGAGCAGACCGAGACCTTCACGCTGGCCTCGCCTGCCCTGCCGCCGGTACCGGCGAACCTTCCCTTTGCCGCCGTCGCTGCGTCGCTGGAAACGGCGCTTTCGCAGCCGGTGCTCCCGCAGGATCGCGCAGCCAACCAACCGGTTGGGGAACCCACGTCCTCGCTCAACGCGCTTGCCTCGCTCAAACCCCTCGCACAGCTGCGCGAGTCCTTCATCCTGGCCACGGGTGATGACGGCTTGTGGATCATCGACCAGCACGTCGCGCATGAGCGGGTGCTGTTTGAAAAAATCTTGCGCGAGCGTGCAGTTGAAACCGTACAGCGGCAGCGCCTGCTGATGCCGCTGCTCATCGACCTACAGCCGCACCAGATGGTGCTGTTTGCCCGCATCGCGCGCGAGCTCGACCGTAACGGCTTTGAGGCCGAGCCGTTCGGGCCGCGCACGCTCGCTATCAAGGCAGCGCCGATCGGGCTTGAAGGCGGGGAGCTTCAACGCATGCTCACCGAAGTGCTGGAGCTGGCATCAGGCGACGGCGATGCGCGCGAACCCTCAGAAAATTTAGAAACCATGCGCACCCGCATCGCGGCGTCGATTGCCTGCCACTCAGCCATCAAGGTCAACATGCCGCTCGATGGAGAGCGTATGGAGTGGCTTTTGTCAGAATTAGGTAAAACCGAGCATCCTACCAGCTGCCCCCATGGGCGCCCCATCGCACTGCGGTATTCTTGGAAGGACATCCAGCGGGCATTCGGACGAATTTAGAGCTGTGTCTCGCAAGCATGCACGGAATAGACGTGCAGCAACGGATCGCGAGACGAACAAGTCTCCGGCCTCCATCTTCGGGAGAATTTTTGTCTCCCATCTGTAAACCTGCCCAGGCAGGTAGCAAACGCTCGCGGCCAGGCTGCGGCAAGGACCCCTCTTTTGACAGCAGAACAGCTCCAACACGCACGTGCCGCAGCATGGTGCCAGCAAGGCAATCCTTTGCTGACCGCAGATGATGCCGCCGCCTGGCTTCGCGAAACCGGCATCACCCTTTTCCTGCCCCGCACAGCACAGATCGCTGCCCCGGCGCCGTCCTTTGTCGAGGCTACTACCGGCGAGTCGAACGCGACGTCCAAACCGGCAGCCATTGCGAATGCGACCTCCCTTCTACATCGCTTGACGGTGTCAGGCGATATAGCGGCACTGAACCTGTTGGGGGTACCCGGCGACCAGCCCGATTTTCTAGTGACCGAGGAGACGCTGCCGTTCCTGTACGCCCTGCGCGGCGACCGCGAGTGGAAGCGGGGACCGCGCGGCAAGAGCTCGCCGCTGGTGGTAGAGGTATGGAAGCTGCTGGACCGTGACGGCGCGCTGACTGCGGACGAGCTCAAGGACAAGCTGGGCCGCCACCTGACAGAGTCCGCCGCCCTGCGCGCGCTGACCGACCTGTGGACCAACCTGCGCATTGAGCCGATATACACGGCGGGCAACAGCACGGATCAAGACACACACTGGCAGTTGCTTGAAGCCAACCACGAAGAGGCAATGACTGCCGGGGCCGCCATGTCGCAGGGCATGGCACTGTCGGGGCTGGTTTCGCTGTACCTGCAATCAGCGGTCGCAGCCACCGGCGACGAGATCGAAGCATTTCTTTCCCCGCTGGCTTCGCGCTCGCGGGTACGCGATGCGGTACGCGGCTTGATGGCGACCCGGCAGCTTGGGGTCCGCAACCTGGGGGCGCATGAACACTTTTTTGTGGAGGGCAGCTTGCCTGAATTTGAGGAAATTTCCGCTACTTCCAACTTCTCTGAAAAGCGCAGTGAAGCTACGCAGCCGGCAAGCCCGCTTGCCGATCTGCTGCCCGAGGTACCCGTACCGGCAGACATCATGATGGGCGGCTTCCGGATTGAGGCGCTTTCCGAGTCTGAGACGGAAAAGGAACGTTCGATGGGTGAAGGCCGCAAGCGGTTTGTGGCAGGGCGTGAAAGTGCGGGAGGCGACCGTAAAAGCTATGGAGGTCGGCCCGGCGCAGAGCGCAAAACTTTCGGCGGAGAGCGCAAGACCTTTGGCGGGGAGCGCAAGACGTTCGGCGCGCGGAAACCGTTCGGCGACCGGGGAGCTGCGGGCGGCGAGCGCAAGAACTTCAGCAGCGGTCCGCGTGAGAGTGGGGGCGGCGAAAGCGCACCTCCAAAGCCTTTCTTTGCCCGCGAACCGTGGAAGGAAGACCGGCGTCCCAGCGGCGCATCTTCATCTCCGGAAGGAAGACCGTCCGGAGACCGTCGCCCCTACACACCGGGCGGGGATCGCAAGCCGTTCACGCGCCCCGCTGCCGGGGGCGACCGGCCCTATACGCCGCGTGAAGATCGTCCGGCTGCAAGCGGCGATCGCAAACCGTTTTCACGCCCATCGACTCGTCCTTCTACCGGCGACCGGCCTTTCACCCCGCGTGAAGGTGGCCGTCCCTCTTTCGGCGGCGATCGCAAACCGTTCGCGCGCCCGTCTGCCGACGGCGACCGCAAGCCGTTTGCACCCCGCGGCGACCGGCCCTACACACCGCGCGAAGGTGGACGTCCATCCTCGAATGGCGACCGCAAGCCGTTTGCGCCCCGCGGCGACCGGCCTTTCACACCGCGTGAAGATCGCCCGGCGTCCAGTGGAAGTGACCGGCCCTATACACCGCGTGAGGGCAGCCGCCCCTACACACCGGGCGGCGATCGCAAACCCTTTTCCCGCCCGGCTGCCGGGGGTGATCGGCCCTACACACCGCGCGAAGGTCGCCCGTCCTTTAACGGCAGCGGCAACGGCGACCGCAAACCGTTTTCACGCCCGTCACCAGGCGGCGACCGGCCCTACACGCCGCGCCCGGACGCGGACGGCGGTATGCGTCCCCCGCGTAAGCCGTTTGCTCCGCGCGAGGGCGGCCGCCCCGCAGGCGGTAGCGATCGCAGGCCGTTCTCGCCGCGAGGCGCAGACAGTCCGGCGCGCAAGCCGTTTTCAGGTGGGGGCGAGGGCGAACGGCGTCCCTACACCCCGCGTGCGGAGGGAGCTTCCCCACGGCCCTACACTCCCCGAACAGAAGGTGGCGCACCCGAGAGAAGTTCCGGAGCCAAGCCCGGAAAGCGGCCCCGCACTTCGCCCTTCACTTCTTCCGGCAAGCCCCGCGCCGGGGTGAGCAAACCGACCGGACGACCGGGTCCGCGAGCTGCACGGCCCGGCGGCAAGCCCGGTGCGGGTCCCAGGACCGGCAAGCCGGGCGGCAAGGGCAGTCCGAGGCGTGACGGGTGAGCGGTACGCCCCCTGCCTCGTGCCACAATCGCATTCTTGCGATTGACGGACCTGCCGGGTCCGGCAAAAGCACGGTTGCCGCGCACATGGCTCGTCGCTTCGGCTTGTTAAATGTCGAAACGGGAGCCATGTACCGTGCCTTCGCACTCAAGGCCCTGGCAACCGGCACCGCGCTTGACGACGCAGGGACACTTGCCCAGCTTACCGAGACAACCCGCATTGAGCTTGTGCCCGGTACAGCAGGTAACCGTGTTTTGCTCGACACCAAGGACGTGACCGATCAATTGCGAACGCCTGAGATTACGCAGGCTGCCTCACGGGTGAGTGTGCACGCGCAGGTGCGAGCCTCCATGGTGCGTCTGCAGCAGGGGTTTGGGTCATCTGCGGGTGCAGGCCTGGTGATGGAGGGCAGAGACGTGGGTACTGTCATCTTTCCCGATGCCGGCATCAAGGTTTTTCTGTTTGCCTCTCCCGAGGCTCGAACCGGCCGCCGCCTTGCGCAAGACGGCTCGCATGCAAAAGAATCGCAAGCCGTTTTTGCCGCGCTCCGCGAGCGGGACGAGCGCGACCGGTCCCGCACGGAAAGCCCTCTGCGCCCGGCGGATGATGCGGTGCAGCTGGACTCGACCCACCTGACGCTGGAGCAGGTAATCGAGCAAGTCGCGCAGCTGGTAGCCGAGCGCTGGCACCTGTAAAACGCTGTCAGGTTTCCTCAGCCTGTTGCGCTATCCAACTACTGCACTGTAGACTCCGGCGGCGGCTCCGTACTACGTAAGCGGCGCTCATGCTGCGGCTTCGCTGTCAAGGCAGGCACCGGTAGCACATCTGGGGCGTCGCTGAGCCCTCCGTGCCGCACGGTTAAGCTGCCGTGGTCCGTCTTGAGGTCGATGGTGGGGCCGCCCTGGCCTACCTGCCCGCTGATCGTCTTCATACCGCCGCTCTCCCCTTGCGCCAAAGCGAGGTCGGAATCAATTTCTTCATCCTTGCCGGTCTCTCCGTGCAGGCTGAAGCCGGCTTGTACCGGCACATGCAGCGTGATGTTGCCGGTGTTGTTGCGCAGCGACAGCGCTCCCAGCGGTTTGCTTGCTGTGACATGGATGTCACTATTGCTATCCGAAATCTGTGCGTCCCCACTCAAGCCGCTGACCTCGACATCCTTGGAGCGTGTATCGATCTTCAAGCCACCTCCCACGCCTGTAACTCGCAAATCATCCGAGTCGAGCGATAGGGAGCCGGTAAGCCGCTGCGCTTCAAGCTGGGTACGGTTTGAATGGAAAACTACCGGGCCGCCTACACCGCTGACAGAAATGCTGCCCAGAAAATCACCGTCGAGCGTGGTCTTGCCCTTTACGTCCGAGATGGTAAGGTCCTCCGCGTGGCCGTTGACCGACAGGTCGCCCCCAAGCGCACGGGCATGGAGATCGCCATGGTCCATCACAACGTGGACAGCGCCGCCGAGACTATCAAGCGTTACATCGCCGTGGTCCTGGTTGAGCTCAAGCGCGCGCCGCAGGCCGGAGATGGCAATATCACCATGGTGGTTGCGAACGGTACACAGCACGCCCTCCGGCACGGAGAGCACCAGGCTTACTTCGACCCCGCGATGAGCCGGTACGGTGACCGTGGCATTGGAGCCGTTGGCTCCACGAACTGTAAGCACCGGTCGCGCCCCGGCAAATGCACCTGCCTTGGCGCGGTCGGCAACATGCGCTACCTGGTGCGCGGCCACATGGATTTTCCCATCTGCTGAAGGGGCGATCTCGATGTCGCCCCGTGCGTTTTCGACCGTAAGGGTGCCGTCCCCGGCAAGCGGATGCTCAAGGGTGATGTCGTTTTCGTGAGTTTCACCGTTCAGGGAAAAGTTGAAGTCAGGATTGAGCCAGCCGTAGTTCCATTCACCGTTCGCACCGCTATGAAAGTGCGGCCCGTTCCGGCCGGCTAGGCCGAGCAGCACCAGCAGAATGACAAGGGCCGTCAAACCGCCGCCGCCCCGGCGTCGTTTGTACGCGACCTGGGCAGGGTATCCGGGAGCCTGGACAGTTCGAGATTCGAGCAGGCGTTCTCCAAGCAGCCCCACGCCCAGCAGGACCAGCAACAGCGGCCACCAGACCGCGTACACAGTCCAGAAGGAATCGAGCGACAGCCGATCCGTGGTGAGTAACAAAAAGACGACACCGGCAATCAGTTCAAATACTGCGAAGGAAAACGAGCCTCGCCGGGTAGGGACTTGCGCGTTGTAAGCAGTCCGCGAAAAACGCCCTGAGAAGAGCGCGTCGAGCAGCCGCAGCAGCCCGGCAGCCAGCAGGTAGAGGGGCCAGGAACGCGCGAACGAGAGTACATTCCATTGCGCCAGCAGTGCCGTAAGTGCGAAGCAGAGCAGGAAGACCGGTCCGCGAATGCGCTGGAACAGAAAGGGGTTCATCGCTGCTCCGTATCGTGATCGTGTGAAATCGGGTTATGCGAGACGGGCTCACTGGAAATTGAGGAAGGCGCGTCCGTAACAGGAGGGACAGGAGAAACTGAAGGTGCCGGAGCTGCTGCGTTGAAGCCTTGAAAACTCCCTGGCACAGGCTGCACAGGCATGCGTGCCCTGCGAACAAGCAGCCACACCCCGAGCAGCATCAGGAGCACGGGCCATCCCCGACCGATCCAGTCAAAATCAAGAAAGCCGAGCGTGCTCAGGAGAAACAAAAGCCCGACCACGATCAGCACGACGGCACCGATCGGTTCACCTCGACGGGGGAGCGCAGGCGGTGAGGCGGGAACAGACACGTATGGAGCTGCCTGGGACTGCCGACGCGCTTCCTGCTGTGGATCGATCCGGCCTGCCCGATTCTCAGGCTGGCCCACAGGGGGAACCGTACCGGGCATCCATGTCGGCTGCGCTGCCTGCGCTGGCGGCGGTATGGGAGCTGTGTACGGAGGCGGCACGTAGGTGCTCGACTGTGGACCGATCCGCTGGCTCATGTCGAGAATGCCGAACGGGTCCGGCAACGGTCTGCCGTCACGCCGGGCAGCCGCGGTCTGGGCCGCGTCAAATACCTGGTAGAAGACCCAGAAAGCTACCAGAATCCCGACAAAGTCAAAACGATTGGCTACACCTACGAGAAGAACAAAGATGACGACATGCAGAAGCGCTTTAACAAACTGCCCGTTGTACATGGCACCGACACCGGGAATGCAACCCAAAAATCCAGCCAGAACAGGGCTCGGCGCGCCGGAGGGTACAGGCCGGTACGGCTGAGGCGGTATACCCGCGACAGGCGTATACCCTGCCTGCGCCCCCGGAGCCGCTGCGTCTACCGGTGTGAAGCCGGAAGACCCGGAGGGAGAAGAAGGAGCCGGTACCCGCGCCAAAAGACAGGGTTCGCACAACACAAGCCCATCGACGGTGCGGGTACATTGCGCGCACAACGGCTTGCCGCAGTTCTGGCAAAAAGCCGTAGGGGCGCGGTCCGGGTGGTTAGCACATGTCATAAAGTAGCCTCCCCGCGTACGTTTCTCTCCGCTGAAGCCTGCAGCGGCATAGCTTCAGCAGGCAGTACGCGCGCGCTGGGCTGGGGGCGCCCGGGCTTGCGGGGCTGCTGCGTCACCTTGGCCGACTGGCGCAAATCCTGCACGGTAGCTTCCATCTCCCGCACCAGCCGCAGATTGTCGTAGAAGCTCACGAGCTGCTTTTTCGTATCGAAAAACTCGTGAAACGCCGAGACCTGGAGGGTTGCGGGGCTTTCTACCGCAACCCTGACGTCTGCCAGGCGCGTTCCGGCAATGGACAGCGTAAGACCGATGGAAAATACCGCCATGGCCGCCGTCATCAGGATGCGAGCCTGCCGCTGCCCGCGCGATGCCCAGACAGGAAACGGCAGCACAGATGCCATGCCTTCGACTGCATACAAGCCCGTCGCGGCCCCCGGCGCAATGCCGGTACGCGACAGGATTTTACTCGCCAGGTTTGCAGGAATCGCAGGCGGCGCATCGTGCAGCAGCCCAATCCATTCCCTGCCCTGCCGGCACTCCTGCTGAAGGGTCCGGCATGCCGCGCAGCTCTCCATATGCCGGGTAAACGCCCCCTGCTGCGCGGGTGCGAGCGTGCCGTCCAGCAGGTCCACCAGGGCTTCTTCCCAGTAGGCGCAACTATCATTTGTATCGGTATCGAAATCGTCAAAATTATCATGCACCATCAGCTCACCTGCTTTCTGCCGCGGCTTAACACCCGGCCCAGCTCAGCCCTGCCGCGGCTGATACGCGACTTTACAGTTCCCTCCGGCACATGCAGCACCGCGGCAATTTCCTTGTAATCCATATCTTGTAAATCCCTCAAAATCACGGCTTCCCGCAGCTCCGGCGACACAGACGCAAGCGCGGCCTGTACTTCCCGTTCCAGCTCGCGCTGCAGGGCATGCGCGTGCGGACCGGGCCGCATGTCCTCCAGGTGGATGCTCGGCGCATCCTCCCGTTCCACGTCAATCGAGTCTGAGGCGCGTTGCAGGCGCGAGCGCCGGTAGTGGTCTACCAGGTGATTGCGCGTCAGCGTGGTGACCCATACAGCAAGCGAGCCGCGCACCGGATCAAACGCTTTCAAGCTGCCGTAGATCTTCAGAAACACGTCCTGGGTCAAATCCTCGGCATCGTGCGGCGAGCCGGTAAACCGGTAGCACAGGGTATAGACGCGACCATGGTGCGTCTGCACCAGCTCGGTCCATGCCGGGGGGTCACCGCCGAGGCACCTGCGCACCAGTGCGGCCCCGGCAAGATGGATCGCTTCCTTCGCTTCCTTGGCTTCGGCACTGGAAACATCGATCTTGCTTGCCATGGCCGGCGGTGGGGAAGGCGGCATCCTGCGGGCAGGGGGCAGGGCTGTCTTGCGCCTGCCCTCCCAGATACCCATGGGTGCAATCGTAATGGCTGTCGCCGTCATGGGAAGTAGTACGCAAGGTGCGCCGCAATAGTTCCGCCGCCCGGCGGATGAACGTGACCGGCTACACTGTGCGGATGGCGGATGGCGAAAAAGACCCGAGGATGTACTTTGCAGCGGAACGAACCTTCCTGGCATGGATTCGTACCGGGCTCGGGCTCATGGGGATCGGCTTTGCCGTAGCGCGCTTCGGACTGTTTTTGCGGCAGGTCCAGAGCGGCCAGGTACATACTCCGACGCACAGTTCAGGAGCTTCGGTCTACTCAGGCACCGCCCTGGTGGGGTTGGGCGTTCTAGTGCAACTCGGCGCCATGGTGCATCACGTCAGGATCACGCGAGAGCTTCAATCGGGCACATGGAAACCAAGGATTTCCTATGGCGGCGTACTTCTTGCGCTGGTGCTTGCCGTTGCCGGGGTAGGCATGGGGATGTACCTGGTATTGATTCGGTAGCTACTGCAAGGTCTCTGCCCCGTTCGAGCCGGCCTGCTGACACTCCGCGCAGATGCCCAGCACATCCACGGCGATCCGCTTCATCAGGAACCCCCCGGGGAGTTGGCGGGGTGTCTCTGCCAGGCCCAGCACTTCAGGCTCAATGTCATGGATAGTGCGGCACTCCGTGCAAAGCAGGTGATGGTGCGGGCTATGGTTTGTCTCCACACGCATGGACCCATGGTGCTGCGAAACCCGCTGAAAAATACCTGTGTCGATAAACAGGTGCAGGTTCTTATAGACAGTTGCCAGTGAGATGGAAGGGAGACGCCGTTTGACACGTGCATACACCTCTTCCGGGCTGGGGTGGCCTTCTACCGAGCAGAGCACGTCATAGATAATCTGTCGCTGATGTGTGACTGCCAAACCGGCCTCTTCGCACATCTTCCGGAACTGTGTCGGTTCATTTGGCATGACCCTTAAAGATACCGTGCCCGGTCGGGAACGTCAATCGCTAGGATATCAGGGTCTGAAAGCCTGCGATGTCAAACCCGGGATGCTCAGCCGCAACTCCAGACACTGCCCTGGCACCGATATGCGCTGTTACGGCAGCAAAGCAGTCTTGGAAGAGAAAGCGTCTGGTTCCAGCAAAGGAGGCATCCCTTTCAAGCAGAAGCAATAGTTGCTTCATATCGCTACAAGCCCACTTTCGCTGTACCCGCACCGCACCAAAGGAGCCCCATGTTTCTGCGCGTTGATAAACTGCTCATCCCATTGACCAAGCCAAAGAGTCCAGACCCGAACGAAGCAGCCGCAGTGCAGGAACTACTGGGCGGCAAGTTCGGTGAAATGTCAACGCTGAACAACTACCTGCACCAATCGTTCGGCTTCAAAGAAAAGAAGAAGCTCAAGCCGTTCTATGACCTTGTTTCCTGCATCACGGCTGAGGAAGTCGGACACGTCGAGCTGGTCTCTTCCGCGATCAACTTGCTGCTTGAAGGCAGCGTGGCGGAAGGCGAGCCGACCGACGCCCCGCTGGCACCGACCAAGAATCTGCGCAATACCCACCACAATATCGTGGGCGGCGGCGGCCACCAGGTCATGGACTCCATGGGCCACTTCTGGTCCGGCGATTATGTGTTCTCAAGCGGCAACCTGGTCACAGACTTGCTGCACAACTTCTTTCTGGAAACCGGCGCACGTATGCACAAGCATCGCTGCTACCAGATGTGCACCAGCCAGACGGCCCGCGATATGATCGGCTACCTGATGGTTCGTGGCGGTGTTCACCAGGCTTCCTACGCGCTGGCGCTGCGTAAGATCACCGGCGTTGAAATCACCAAGATGTTGCCCACACCGAACATCGACGATGCCAAGATTCCCGAAGCCCGCAAGTGGCAGGAGATGGGCAGCCACCGCAAGATCTACACGTTCTCACCCGAGGACTACGGCGATGTAGCCGGTGTATGGTCCGGTCCCGCGGACTGGGCCGATGGCGAAGAGCTCGAAGTCATCAAGGGCGCCCCAGATTATGCGGAAGAGGGCGCTGTGATCACTGGGTCGAAGTCTCTGTTCTCCCCGGACTACGCGCCGGAGGAGATCTACGAGATCGCGGCGCAGCTCATGCAGAAAGCCGGTATCTCGCCCAAGCAGCCGAACGACGGAACGCACTCACGCATGCAGGGCAGCACGGCCAACAGCCCCGGTGCCAAGGCGCAACCCACAAAAATCGTTATCTAACATGCAAAAAGCAAAAGGCCGTTCGGATTTCCGGACGGCCTTTCTTTTTTCCAGGCAACTGCCTACACCCTAACCTCAAGCATCCGATCAAGCGCAACCTTGGCCCAGTGCTTCGTATCTGCGCGGACTGAAATCTGGTTTACCACGCGACCTTCAAGCAGGTTCTCAAGCACCCAGCACAAGTGCTGCGGCGTAATGCGGAACATGGTCGTGCATAGGCAGCCCGTGTCATCGAGCGTGATCACCTTTTTGCCTTGTGTCGCCGCATGGCGCGCCAACCGGTTCACCAGGTGAATCTCCGTGCCGATGGCGAACATGGAACCTTCAGGCGCGGCATTGACCAGCGAAATGATTCGCTCGGTGGACCCAAGCGCATCGGCTTTCTGACAAACCTCCCAGCGACACTCCGGATGCACGATGACCTGGATGCCGGGGTACTTGGCGCGTACCTGGTCCACATGATCCGGTAGAAAACGCTGATGCACCGAGCAGTGGCCCTTCCAGAGGATGACCTTGGCAGCCTTGAGCCGCGCCGGGGTCAGTCCGCCGTTGATCTGGTACGGGTCGAACACCACCATCTCTGACGATGGAATGCCCATGGCAAAAGCTGTATTGCGGCCCAGGTGCTGGTCCGGCAAGAAGAGCAGCTTGCCCGCGCGGGCAAAGCCCCACTCAAAAGCTTTCTGCGCGTTCGACGAAGTACAAACCAGGCCGCCTCGCTCCCCGCAGAACGCCTTAATGGCCGCCGTTGAATTCATATATGTAATCGGCAGAATGTCGTCCGGCGTGAGCCCGGAAGCCATGAGCGCATCCCA
Source organism: uncultured Acidobacteriaceae bacterium (assembly GCA_964235655.1). Taxonomy (GTDB): domain Bacteria; phylum Acidobacteriota; class Terriglobia; order Terriglobales; family Acidobacteriaceae; genus EB88. Next base: position 48,123 of record CAXSBB010000010.1, on the reverse strand, counting down.
GCAATCCTCCACCTGGCCGATCTCCGCCATGTCTGCCATGGAGCAGCCTGCATTCAGATCGGGCAGGATGACCTTCTGGTCAGGCCGACCGAGCACATCGGCGGACTCCGCCATGAAGTGCACCCCGCAAAACACCAGATACTTGGCGGCGGTCTCGGCGGCGATCTGGGAAAGTTTGTAGCTGTCACCGGTAAAGTCGGCGAAGCGAATCACTTCATCGCGTTGGTAGTGGTGGCCGAGCAGAACGGCTGTGTCGCCTAATTTGGCGCGGGCTCGGGCAATGCGTTCGTCCATGGAACGGTCGGGCAGGACGAGGTAGTTTTCAAGCGAGCAAGCCTCTGCGGCAGCATCATTCAGATGGTCTGGGGCAAGGGCGAGCGCGTCCGTGACTGCAACAGTCAGTGTGCTCATTCAGTGTTCCGCCTTCAGTTCGTCTCCCTTGGCGGGGACGAACGGGGATGTTGAAAGCATGGGTACAGGCTGCAGCGGCTTCGCAAAGTCTCAAGCCGCGGGGATGTTGCCGCCTTCATACACAGATGCAATCCCGGGCGTCACGATGCAGGGGGAGGACGCCGGAAGCTGTTTCTTTTACGGCTAGTGTAATGGAAGCCGTCCCGTTTTGTGACAGAGCGGGGGCACACGGGTATCATCAAAGGCGATGCACCTTGGCGACTCGATCTTTATCCTCATCCTGGCTCTTGTGCTGCTCGGTCCCAAGAAGACCTCAGAGCTGGCCGGGCAATTGGGGAAGCTGATGTCCGAGTTCCGCAAAGCCTCGAATGACTTCAAGTACCAGTTCAACGAGGAAATGCGTGTATCCGAGCAGCAGGAACAGCAAAAGAAACAGGAAGCCGAGCGTGCGGCCTTGCCTGCCCCTGTGTCAGCAACTGGTGAAAACACCATCATGCCCCCGGCAATAGAAAGCGTGACCGTGGAAGCACCAAGCGAAGCAGTTCCATACGCAATCTCCGCCGTGTCTGCCACAACAGGGGAAGAGCAAGCCATCGAAGATCACCCGCTGCTGCGCGTGGATGTTATCCCGCCGATGAACGAAACGGTTGCGCCGGCAAATGGAACCGGAAACGGCCACCATACAAGCACACCCGACGTAGCCCCGCCGGTCGTAAACGAAGCTCCGGTATCGCATGGCTCCTAACACCGTCGATACAGTACGGTCCGCGGTAAGCGAGCGGGCTGACCTGCCGGGCATGAGCCTGCTGGAGCACCTGGAAGAGCTGCGCAAGCGCTTCATGCACGTCATTGTGGCGCTGATCGTCGGCTTCGGCGTGGCCTACGGCTTCCATGAGCGTATCTACGCGTTCATGCAGGCGCCGATCACCTTCGCGCTCCAGCAGCACCACCTGCCTACCAAGCTGGTCTACCACAACCCTGTTGACGGCTTTAACCTCTACCTCAAACTCTCCTTCATGGCCGGTGCGCTGCTGGCAGCGCCGTATGTGCTGTACCAGCTGTGGCTGTTCATCTCGCCGGGGCTCTACAAGCATGAGAAGCGCTACGTGTGGCCGTTCATGTTCACAACGATTGCGCTGTTCTTCGGCGGCGCGTTCTTCGGCTATAAGTTTGTGTTTCCCGGCTCGCTAAGCTTTCTGCTCTCGTACAGCGATAAATTCACGCCTCTGATCGAAATCAATGAGTACACCGGCTTGTTCCTGACAGTGATTCTCGGCCTCGGCATCTCATTTGAGCTGCCCATCGTCATCATGTTCCTGTCGCTGTTCGGCATTGTCGGGCCCAGGTTCCTGTGGAAGAACATACGCTACGCCATCCTCATCATCTTCGTCATTGCCGCCATCATCACGCCGACCCCGGACATCCTGATCATGTGCGCCTTTGCCTCGCCGCTGCTGATCCTGTACCTGCTGAGCATCGGCGTCTCGTATATGGTGCACCCGGCCCGGCGTAAGCGCAATGCGCTCAAAGCCGGGCAGTAAGCCGGCGCACCGATGAACGCTTTGCCGCCGCTGAATACCCAGTTCGCGGGAGCCTCGCTCGGCTTCTGGCTGCTGTTCCACGGCATCGTGGCCGTACTGTTGTTTGTGGATTTAGTGGTACTCGGGGCGCAAAAAGGTGCCGCAGCAGGCGCACAGGTACGCAAGGCCTGGGCATGGACCGCGGTACTGGCTGCTGCCGCATTCTGCTTTGCTTTGTTTGTCTCGAAGCAACAGGGCCACGGCCATGCTATCGAGTTCGTTGCCGGCTACCTGGTTGAAGGCTCGCTGTCAGTCGATAACCTTTTCGTGTTCCTGCTGCTGTTCCGCTCACTCGGCCTCAACGCCGACGGCCAGCGCCGCGTGCTGCTGTGGGGCGTGCTGGGGGCAATCGTGCTTCGTGCCGTCTGCATCTTTGCCGGGGTCGCGTTGCTGCAGCGTTTTGCCTGGGTGCAGTACATCTTCGGTGTAGTCCTGCTGGTTGCCGGTGTCCGCCTGTTGCGGGCGGATGAAAAGAACAAGGGGCAGCCCGGACCCATGCGGTGGCTGCGCAAACGTGTGGCGGGCAGCCCCGGCGAGGCACTGGGCGGAGGCGCGTTTCTGCTGGTTGTACTTGCAGTAGAAGGCACCGACCTGCTGTTCGCGCTCGACTCCATCCCGGCTGTACTTGCCATTACGCGCGATACGTTCATCGTCTACACGTCGAACATCTTCGCGATTCTAGGCCTGCGGTCGCTCTACTTCGCGCTTGCCGGGGTGCTTGAAAAACTGCGCCTGCTGCACTACGGCCTCGCCGTCATCCTGATCTTTGTCGCTGCCAAAATGCTTGCGGCGCAATGGATCGAGGTGCCCGCATGGGCTTCACTTGCCATCATCGTAGCCATTCTGGGAGGGTTTGCCGTAGCCGGTCGCATGTTGCCGGAGCCTGCGGCAGGCTAGCGCACGCTCCAAGCAAAATCAGGGTCAGGGCTATACAAAAACCGTGTCATCCCCACGGAATGTATGCGATGCGAGACTTTAGAAATCAGTGCCATCCCAGAAGAGTGCGGGAGACATAAAAAATAAAATCAGTGTCATCCTGAGCGAAGCCGAAGGACCTGCTTTTGCCCTTAAACTGTGTGCACCGCCCGAAGGACAGCAGGTCCTTCGACTCCGCTGCGCTCCGCTCAGGATGACACGTTGTTACGGGAATTTGGAGAGAAACAGATACGCATTCCACCCTAATACGGCTGCATCTTTGCCACGTTCAACTTGGGGCGCTTGGCGGCGCGGCATAGCGGGCAGCCTGTGATGTGCGCGTTAATCTCACCTTCAATCGCGGCCAGGGTGTGCCGTGCCTCGATGCGTATATCAATAACCTTGCGTCGCCCCAGGCTGCGAAGCAGCTCAACTGTTGTCGCGCGCAGGCGCTCTTCCTCTGCGACGGCAGCCTGCCAGCGCGGCTTCAAGCCTTCGTACACTTCGCACCGGACTTGATCAATCACAAGCACTGTCAGAGTATGCGCTCCTCAAAAGCAATTGCCTTGTCTCCTACAGCCAGCGAGTGTCGCGCAAACTGCGCATCGTCCCGTTGCGGAAAGTCGTTGCGGTAATGCGCCCCGCGGCTCTCATGCCGGGCAGCCGCCGAGCGCACAATCAGCTCGCTCACATCGAACAAATTGCGCAGTTCAGCGGTCGCGCGGCTCGGCGGTTCTACCAGGCGGCTTAACGAGCGGGCACGCAGCTCCCCAAGGCAGGCCTCGGCCCGGCGCAAGCCGTCACCGTCGCGCAGCAGCCCGGCATCGCGCCACATCTCTGCCTGCAAGGTATGGCGCAAGGCACCTGCGGATGCCGCCGCCGGGTACGGTACGCGCGAAGCATGCGACTTCCCCGCGAACTGCGCAGTCTCGCCCAGCATGGCTTCTGCCGCGCGCGCGCCGAATACCAGGCCTTCCAGCAGGGAGTTACTGGCCAGCCGGTTAGCACCGTGAACGCCCGTGCAGGCGACTTCTCCCGCAGCGAACAGCCCGGCCAGCGAAGTGCGTCCGTCCATATCGGTTTCAACGCCGCCCATGAGGTAGTGCGCAGCCGGACGCACCGGGATCAGGTCGCGGCTCAGCAGCAGGCCATGCTTGGCAAGAAAAGCCGAAATGCCGGGGAACCGTGCCGCGAGATCAAGCCCGGGCTCTTGCTCGGCCAGGTGACGCATATCAAGATAGACCGGGCGCTCAGAAGCATTCGGAACAGGCCCCCCCATACCCTCCCGCGTAATCGCGCGAGCCACTACATCGCGCGGTGCCAGCTCCAGCAGCGGATGGTAGTGCTCCATAAATCGCTCGCCGCGGTCGTTACGCAACCAGGCACCCTCGCCGCGCAGCGCCTCCGACAATAGAAAACGCGGCACCCCGGGCAAAGAAAGCGCCGTCGGGTGGAACTGGTAAAACTCCATATCGACAATGGCAGCCCCGGCGCGATACGCCGCCGCGATGCCGTCCCCGGTCGCAACCGCCGGGTTGGTTGTGTCGGAGTACACCTGGCCCGCGCCGCCGCTTGCCAGCAGCACAGCGCGCGCATGCACTTCCGTCTGCCTCCCGTCCCGGTCCACAAGGGCCACACCGGTTACGCGGTTGTCCTCATCAAGCAACAGGTCCGTGCAGGTGGTCCACTCCAGCAAGTCGATGTTCGGGTGGGTGCGCGCATGCGCCAGCAGGGCGCGGCCAATCTCGGCCCCGGTCGCGTCACCGTTCGCATGCAGAATCCTGTTGCGGCTGTGCGCGCCCTCGCGCGTCAGCAGCAGCACACCGGTTGCGGGGTGCTTGTCAAAGCCGGTGCCCCAGCGCAGCAGCTCTTCCACACGCGCGGGCCCTTCGGCTACCAGCAGGTGCGCGGCTTCACGATCCACCAGTCCGTCGCCTGCGGAACGGGTGTCGGCCCAGTGCTCTTCCACATCCTCGGCACCGCTCATAGCTACCGCAATGCCGCCCTGCGCATAGCTGGTGTTCGACTCGCCGAGCTGTTCCTTGGTAATAGCCAGCACGCGGCCATACGCCGCAAGCGTGATGGCAGCCCGCAAACCGGCAATACCTGCACCGACGACAATGAACTCCGGACTCCCTTGTGCTTCCATACGTGTTAGACACCTGTGGCTCTTGTGAAGGTGCATCGCGGCTCTCCGTGCGGTTGCACAGTACGATAAGAACTGTGCGAACCATCGCGGTTGAAACCGCCACTGCCAATTACAAAGTGTATGTGGGCGCGGGCCTTCTGGCGACGCTCGCGGCTCGCATCGCGCCCTTTCGTAAGGGCCGACTGTTTGTGCTCACCTCGCCGCCTGTCTGGGAGCTGTGGGGGGAGCGCTTTTTAGCATCGTTTCCCAAGCAGCCCGCCGAGCGGCCGACAATCCTGTTCCTGGAGCCGGGCGAGGCCGCAAAGCGTCTCCGCTCGCTGGAACGATTGGCAGAGGAGCTTGCCGAAGCCGGTGCGGACCGCGCTTCCCTGCTGATCGCCTTCGGCGGCGGCATCGTGGGCGATGTCGGCGGGTTCCTGGCGGCCATTTACATGCGCGGCATCCCCTATGTGCAGGTGCCCACCACGCTGCTGGCGCAGGTTGACTCTTCCGTCGGCGGCAAAACCGGCGCAAACCTCGCCGCAGGCAAAAACCTGGTCGGCGCGTTCCACCATCCTGCTGCTGTATTTGCCGATGTAGACCTGCTGCAAACGCTCCCCATCCGCGAGCTACGCGCCGGGCTTATGGAAAGTGTCAAGGCCGGCATCATTCGTGACGCGGAGCTGTTCTGCCTGCTGGAGGAGCGATTAGCGGAGTTGCTGCAAGCCGCTCCCGATGCCGGGCTTTTGACCGAGATCGTGGCCCGCTCCGTCGCCATGAAAGCCGAAGTTGTGGGGGAGGATGAGCGCGAACTCGGCCTGCGCATGATTCTGAACCTGGGCCACACTGTCGGCCATGCTATTGAGGCCGTAACGGGGTATACCGTGTTGCTGCACGGAGAAGCAGTGGGCTGGGGCATGCTGGTGGCTTTGCGTATCGCGGTCGGGCGCGGGCTGGTGACCGGGGAGCAGGGCGACCGTGCCGGGGCACTCATCCGCGCGGTCGGCGTGCTGCCGCCGTTTCATGCCGCACCGCAGGCGCTGCTGCTTGCCGCCGGACGCGACAAGAAGAACAGCGCGGGCACCCGCCGCTTTGTGCTGCCTCATGGCATCGGCGCTGCGGTTGTAGTCGAAGACGTCACAGACACCGAGCTGCTGGCGGCGATAGGGCCGGTTTTACGAGAGGCACAGCATGCCTAAACCAAAAGCACTCGACCAAAAAGCCAAAGGCGCGACCCCTCAAGGCGCAGCCGACGAGACGGATGCCGCAGCCCGTGTGCGCGCCATGTTTGACGAGATTGCCCCTCGCTATGACCTGCTGAACCATGTGCTGTCCGCAGGCATCGACCGGCTATGGTGGTGGCGTACTGCACGACGCTTCCGCAGGGTACTCGCAGACCCCCGGTCGCGGGTACTCGACATTTGTTGCGGCACCGGCGACATGACAATGGCGCTGCTGCGTCGCCGGCCTCGCGCGGGCTTGCCGGTACTGGCAGCAGACTTCTCACACGGCATGCTTGTGCGCGGCGCGCGCAAGTTCACCCGGCACGGTGCAATCGCTATTGAAGCCGATGCCATGCAGTTGCCCATTGCTGACGGCTCGCTCGACCTCATCACCACGGCATTCGGCTTCCGCAACCTGCGCAACTACGCCGGCGGCCTCGTGGAGTTCCACCGTGCGCTGGCACCGGGCGGCATGCTCGGCATCCTCGACTTTGCCGAGCCGTCCGGCCTGCTGGGCAAACTCTACGCATTCTACTTCCGGCACATCCTGCCGCGGATCGGTGCGCGGCTCTCCGGTGGCGCGTCCTCGGCATATGCCTATCTGCCGTCTTCAGTGGGGCGCTTCCCCGCCCCGCCCGAACTGATGGAGACCATGCGCTCCATCGGCTACGCCGATGTTTCCTGGACCCGCTACAGCTTCGGCATAGCCGGGCTGTACGTGGCGTGCAAGGCTCCCTCAGCTTGATGTAAGGCTGGTTTCGATTGACTTTGCAGTGCGCATCCGCTACCGATACAAGAGGCTCTTCCCCCGGAGCTGATTTTGATTTTATAAGGGGCAAGTCCATGCCGTTAACTTTCCTACGCCACCTGGTGCCTCTCGCCATGCTGGTCTCGTTTCCGGCCCTGGCTCAGCAGGTGCCGGTTCGCGGTCTGCTTGCGGAGCAGGCAGATGCCGGCCAGGGCGCGGCTGCTATCGTGCACACGCACTATGGAACCGCATACGGGTTCTTTCTTACAAATCAATCAGAAGTGCTGGTCTCTCGCCATTCCGTCCTGACGCCGCAACGGATGATCGCCGATGAGATTGGCGTCAAATACCCGCAGAGACCGTTCAACAACTTCATTGAAAGCCGTTCCATCCCCATTGCCCAGGACATCGTGCATGACCTGGTGCTGCTCCGGATTGCCAATGTCGAGGATGCGGCGCCGGAGACTGTGACCCCGGTGCAGGTACCGGCAGCGATCCCGCCTTGCGCTCCCCTGCGGCAAGCCCATCACCGCAGACGACATACCGCAAAGCATTCCTATTTGCGGCAAGCCCGCTTTAACCGCAGACTTACAAAAGAAAGCTTGCGTCGCACACTTGCTTTTCGACGCAATCCGCGGCTGCACATCATCTGGGATGGACCGAACGCAGGTTCGAGTTGAGTCACAGCACTTCCCTTGCCGGTATACCCTGAAGCTATGAGTGAGCAGGCCACAGCCGCGCCCCCAACGCTGCATCCGGCGCTGAGCCCGAGTATGAGTCAGGAGAAGGCTGCAGCGGCTCGCGGCTCTGTGCTGGCCGCTGCTGTCGTCACGCTGCTCAAACTGATCACAGGGCTCGCCAGCGGCTCGCTCGGCATGCTGTCAGACGCGGCCCACTCCGCGCTTGACCTCGCCGGGGCCGGGTTGACCTATTTCTCCGTCCAGGTTGCCGACCGCCCCGCCGACGATGACCATCCCTACGGACACGCCAAGGTTGAAAACGTCTCAGCCTTCATTGAAATGTTCCTCATGCTGGGCTCCTCGCTGTGGATCGGCACCGAGGCCGTGCATCGTCTGATACGGCACGAAATCGGCTTGCGCTACTCAATCTGGCCGCTCGCGGTTCTGGTGCTTTCCATTGCTGTCGACACATGGCGGTCGCGCAAACTACGCCAGGTTGCAATGCGCACCCAAAGTGCCGCTCTGGCCGCCGATGCCGCCCATTTTTCATCGGACATCTGGGCCAGCGCGGCAGTCTTCCTGGGCCTGGTGCTGTCCTGGGCAGGTACCCGCTTCGGCATGCCCGCGCTGCGCTACGCTGACTCGATCGCAGCCCTTCTGGTCTCGCTTATGATCCTGCTGTTTGCCTGGCAGATAGGCCGCCGCACGGTGGGCACGCTGGTCGATGCTACCCCTCGCGACACCCGCAGCCGCGTGCTGCACGAGGTGCGCCGCGTACACGGTGTGCTGGCTGTGGACCAGGCGCGCATGCGCAGCGCAGGCGCGGCACACTTTGCCGACCTTACGCTTTCCATGTCGCGCCAGCTTACCTTTCAGCGCACGGAGCAGCTGGTAACCGAGGCGACGGAAGCGGTACGTCGCGTGCTGCCGGATGCCGACGTGGTCATCCGCACCGTGGCCCGCGAGCTTGCAACCGAGAGCGTCTTTGACCGTGTGCGTGCCGTAGCCCTGCGCAACAACGTGGTGTTGCACGACGTCTCCGTACAGGCTTATGGCACCGGGTTGCGCATCGAGCAACACATCGAAGTCAATGAGAAACTGCCGCTCAAACAGGCTCATGACTTTGTGCGACGTATTGAAGACCAGATACGTGGGGAGTTGCCGCAGATCGTAAGCGTGCTGACGCACATTGAAAGTGAACCGGCCACCATCGAAAAACCTGAACTACGCCAGCAGAACCGGACCATGGAAGAACACCTGCGGCAGGCCGCCGCGCCGCTGCCTGAAATCCTTGATGTGCATGAAGTCCTGGTGAGCCGCGTGGGCGACCGTTTCCAGCTCTCCTGCCACTGCACCATGCCTGACGATCTGGCGATGCAGCGCGTCCATCAGGTCATCACGCTGCTTGAAGACCGTTTCAAAAGCGGCTGCCCCGAAGTGGATCGCGTGCTCATCCACCCGGAACCTGTCACGGACAGCCGTCACTAAATGACTGCGTACTTCCGCTTTGCGCTGGTGGCCGTGCTGCTGTTGGGCATCGCCTGCGTCTCAGCCATCGTGACCATGCAGTTTGCCGTCCATGGCGCTGTCGTCACCGTGCCTGACTTCAAGGGACAACCCGTGAATGAGGCAGTAAGCCGGGCCGCCGCGCTGGGGCTTGACTTGTCCGTCAGGCAGCAGTTTTATTCGACAGCCCTGCCCGCCGGTCGCGTGCTGCTGCAGTCCTCGCAACCGGGAGCGCAGGTACGCCGCGGCTGGAACCTTGCCGTGGCGGAAAGCCTCGGAACCCGGCAGATTACGATTCCAAACATAGTCGGCAAAAACGAGCATGACGCCATCTTTACCATTCGGCAAAAAGGCCTGGAGCTGGGAGCCATAGCGCATATGCCGGATGCGCAACTGCCTCCCGGTACCGTGCTGGCACAGGACCCGGGTCCGCAAGCAAAAGGGGCGGAGCGGCCCAGCGTCAGTCTGCTTGTAGCGGACCCTCAGCCCGCGAAAAGCCCGGCGTTTGCCATGCCGGATGAAACTGGAAGACTGTACAGCGAAGCTGCGGAGGAACTCGGGAAAGCCGGCCTGCATGTCGAAAGCGCGCTCGGCGCACCCGATGGTTCTCAACTGAAACTCACAGTGCAAACGCAACCGGGGGTTGTAGTGGCACAAACACCGGCAGCAGGCAGCAAAATAGACACCGCAACACGGATTGTTTTGTCTGTACCTGCCTCGGCGGAGAACATACAGCCCTAACTGCGGCTACTAACGAGACGGTGCAAGCTGCGCCTCAGATAGCATGCAGCTTGCACTCCCTCGCAAAGGTCTTACCCCTTTGAAAGTGCAGCGCCAAGTTCCTTGATCTTCGCGGAAAGCGAAGAATCGCTATCGCCGACCTTGGTCGTGTCCTTACCCAGCTTCTCCAGCAGGGTCTTGATCGCCTTGTCATCGGGCGTGCTTGCCTGAAGATGCTTCTTCAGCTTGGTCAGGTCGGTAACCACTGCCTTGACACCGGCATGGTCATGCTTGCTGAGGTGCTCTTCCCAGCCTTCGATGTTGGTAATTGCTTTTTCAATCGGCATCTTCTCGACACCGCCCTCCAGGGCCTTGATGGTGGTATCGAAACGTGTAGTCGGCATTGTGTTTTCCTCTCACAGGTACATCTTGTAATGACTTTTGGTTGTTACAAGGGGCTGGGATGCGCTGCAAAGGGTAAGACAATAGAGGTTTTTGAGCGGTGTGCTTCACCTGCTCAACAGCTTTTTCATTGCCCCTGTTCTTGCACGATATTCATGGTTTCAGGCACTTACGGAGGCAAATCTCCTTGCGCGTTGTTACCCCGCAGTGCTAAGCAAAGCGGCAAAAAAGCCGTCGCAGGGATGCACCCCGGGAATGGTGCGCAAGTAAGACCCCGCCAGCGCGGTACCGCGCAAAGTGCCGTGCCCTTCCACGGTAAGGACGCCCTGCGCCAGCAGCGCATCGAGTGCAGGCCCGACCGGCTGCACCTCCACGCCCGCCTGCATGGCCGCAATGGCTTCCACAACCTGCTCATTCTCCTCCGCTTCAAGCGAGCAGGTGGAGTACAGCAGTTTGCCGCCCGGCTTGAGCGCCTTAAGAGCCGAAACAAGAATGGCACGCTGCCGCTCCGCCTGCCGCGCAATCGCGGCCTCGTTCAGCCGGTGGCGAATCTCAGGATTGCGCCCCAGCGTGCCGGTGCCGCTGCACGGCATGTCGCACAGGATCGTGTCATACGCGGCACCCGGCGCAAGCGTAGTCGCGTCTCCGGGCACAAAGCGCACGGTCTCTGCCCAGGGCAACCGCCGCTGCATGATGCGCAAACGCGGCGCGCTGACGTCCATGGCGGTAAGACTCGCCTGCGGGTTGCGCTCGGCCAGTATGGCCGTTTTGCCGCCCGGCGCGGCGCATGCGTCAAGAATGGAAGCGCCCGCATGCAGCGCCGCCAGTTCGCCGACAAGCTGCGAGGCTTCATCCTGGATGCGCAGGTTGGTCGGCTCTACCTTGAGCATGCGGCGCGCATTGGTAAGAAACGCTCCCGGGTCGAGCGCGAGACTGCCTATCTCGTCTGTATCCGTCACACGCACGTAGGTCGGCGCGGGCTGCTGACCGTAACCGCATAGTGCGTCGGTGGCGGCAGCACCGAAGCGCTCGCGCCAGCGTGTCAGCATCCACTGTGGGTAGGCGGCAGCCGGGGTGTCGCGTAAGCCGCGCAGCGTGTCGCGCTCGCGCAGGATGCGCCGCAGCACGGCATTGGTAAGGCCCGCCATCTGCATGCCGTCCGACTGCTTGGCCAGCTCCACACTTTCATTGATAGCCGCATGCGCCGGAATGCGGTCCAGAAACAGCAGCTGGTACGCCCCCAGGCGCAGGGCGATGATGACGCCGAAGTGCATGTCGGACTCGGGATAGCGGAGCCGCGCGGCAATCTCACGGTCCAACGCGATCTGCCACCGCAATGTGCCGCGTACCAGCTCTGTTGCCAGGTCGCGGTCCTGGCGCGACAGTGCCTCCACGCGCGGCGAGCGCAGCTGATCGTCAGAGTGCGCGGTGCCGCGCTCGACCGCAAGCAGCACGTGCGCCGCGGCAATCCGCGCCGGTGCGATGCCGGTAAGCTCAGCCAAGGCGCGTACCTCCAAGCTGCGGATGCCCGCGCAGAAAATCGGCGGCAGGCATGGCGCGTTTGCCTTCCAGTTGCACTTCAAGCAGCTCTACGGCAGTGCCCCCGCCGCAGCAGGCATAGAGATGCCCTCCTTCAACAACCAGGGTGCCGAGCGCGTTTACAACAAATGTGGTTGCAGCGAGTGCCATGCGTATGACCGTAAACTTCTTTCCGCCCAGCAAGGTCCAGGCACCGGGCCAGGGCTGAAAGCCACGCCACCGGTTATAGATTTCATTTGCATCGCGGTGGAAGTCGATATGGCCATCCTCGCGTGTCAGGATCTGCGCCTGCGTGGCTGCGGACGCATCCTGCGGCTGCGGCTTGAGCGTACCCGCCGCAAGTCCGTCCAGAGTGGAAAGCATCAGCGGCGCGCCGAGCGCGGCCAGCTGCGGAAAAAGCTCCGCCGCAGTCGCATCCGGTGCGATAGCGAGCTCGGCCCGCTCAAGCACAGGGCCGGTATCGAGGCCTTCCTCCAGCAGCATGGTCACCACCCCTGTAACAGCTTCCCCGTGCGCAACCGCCCACTGGATCGGCGCGGCACCGCGATACTTCGGCAGCAGCGAGCCGTGCAGGTTGATGTTGCCGAGGGGCGGCAAAGCCAGCATCCAGGTGGGAATGATGCGGCCATACGCAACGACCAGGATCGCATCGGGCCTGATCGCCTCCAGGCACTCCCGCAACGCTGCGTTGTTGCGAATCTTCTCAGGCTGATCGACAGGAAGACCATGCGCGAGCGCCCACTGCTTCACCGGCGACATGGCCGTCTGCATGCCGCGTCCGACAGGCCGGTCCGGCTGCGTCAACACCAGCGCGACTTCGTGACCTGCACTTACCACGGCCTCAAGCGTGGGTACCGCAAACTCCGGCGTACCGCAAAATACCAGGCGCAACTCCGGGCGCAACGGGCGCTCTACCACTCGCCGTCCCGCTGCAGCTTGCGAATCTTCCGCAGGATCAGGTCGCGCTTCAGCATGGAAACTCGCGCGAAAAACAGGATGCCGTGCAGGTGGTCGATCTCGTGCTGAAACGCCCGCGCCAGCAGCTCCTCACCGTCCATCTCAAACCACTCGCCCTTCGCATCCTGCGCGCGGATGCGGACATGCGCCGAGCGCGACACTTTCTCCCGAATCTCCGGCAATGACAGGCAGCCTTCATCCTCATACTGCTTGCCTTCACGGAAGGTGATCTCAGGATTGATGAGCACCAGCTTCTCTTCCGGGTTCTTCTCAAAACTCAAGTCAATGGTCGTAATCTGCTTCGACACGCCGATCTGCGGCGCGGCCAGGCCGATGCCCTTGGCCGCGTACATCGACTCGAACATGTCCGCAACCAGGGTTTGCAGCTCATGGTCAAAGACGGTGACAGGCTCGGCAACACGCTGCAGTACCGGGTCGGGATACTTGATAATTTCTCGAATCATGTTGTAAGCGGCTCAAATCCTTCAACGAAGCGGATCAGTACGCACCGATCTGCTGAATGTACCCGTCATAGTTTCGTTTGGTTTCGCGCAGGCTGTCGCCGCCGAACTTCTCCAGCAGCAGCCGCGCAAAGGCCAGCGCCACCATGGCCTCGGCTGCTACCCCCGCCGCGGGCACCACGCACACATCAGACCGCTCATAGGCCGCCTTGGTATCTTCACGACCCGCGTAGGTCACCGATTGCAGCGGGCGTCGCAGCGTCGAAATGGGTTTGAGATAGCCGCGCACCACGATGTCTTCGCCGTTTGAAATGCCGCCCTCAATCCCACCGGCATTGTTGCGCTCGCGTGTGAAGCGCGTGTGCTTTGCTTTCCCGGCCTCGGGGCCCGCATAGCCGATCGCATCATGCACCTGCGACCCGAGCGACTCCGCCGCCGTCACCCCCCGGCCCAGCTCCACCGCCTTCACCGCCTGCAAACTCATCACAGCCTGCGCCAGCAAACCGTCAAGCCGCTCGTCCCAGTTGGCGTAGGTGCCGATGCCTGCCGGGGCTCCATGCACCACCACCTCAAACACACCGCCGATGGAGTCGCCCGTACGCAGCGCCAAGTCCACTTCAGCCCTCATAGCCGCTTCCGCTTCTTCATCCACACAGCCCAGCACAACATCCTCTTTACCGGCAAGCGCGGCGATCTCAGCCCACTGCGCGTCACGCGCAAGCTCCGCACGGCCTACCCGCACCACATGAGACAAGACGTGAATCCCCAATTCAATAAGCAAGGCTTTTGCAATCGCACCGGCAGCCACGCGCGCCGTAGACTCACGCGCCGAGGCACGCTCCAGCACATACCGCGCATCCGGGAAATCGTACTTGAGCGAGCCCGCTAGGTCGGCATGCCCGGGCCGGGGCGAGGCTACAGCCTTATGCTTGGCCGGGTCGCCCGCTTCCACCGGCAGAATGTCGCGCCAGTTTTCCCAATCACGGTTGGCAACCAGCATGGAGATAGGCGAGCCGATAGTGCAGCCGTGCCGAATGCCGGACAGGATGTGCGCCGTGTCCTGCTCAATGCGCATGCGTCCGCCGCGGCCGTAGCCCTGCTGGCGACGCCACAGCTCGCGGTTAATAAACTCTGCGGCAACCGGCACCCCGGCCGGCATACCCGATACCAGCGCGACCAGGCTTTCCCCGTGCGACTCCCCTGCTGTTGCAAAACGTAACATGTCAATTTTGATTGTAACTGTGCGGTTGCAAGCCGGCGGAGGCTGCAACATACTGGGGCGATGAATGCTGAACAGACGCGCGCGTTTCTGCTGCGCCTGCCCCATGTTGAGGAGACCCTGCAGCAGAGTGCTGCTTAAAGGGTGTGTGCAAAGTTGCGAGATTAATATGCGGTGTCATCCTGAGCGAAGCCGAAGGACCTGCTTTTGCCTTTGAATTCCGCGCAACTGGCAAGGGAACAGCAGGTCCTTCGGCTTCGCTCAGGATGACACCTGTTGCTTATTTCCGCCTTCTCACATACCTGCTCAAGACGACTCCCCCATAACTTCGGCAAGCTTGGATTTCACCCCGGCACCTGCCAGGTACCCCCGCGTATCCAGCAGCGGGCGCTCCATCGACCGAATCCAATCGGTCGGCGCATCGGGCGCGGCACCGCTCGCCGCAGCCCGCGCAAACTCGCTTCGCAGCATCTGCATCTTGGCCTCCATGTCATCCAGATAGTGAAACAGGATAGCCTCGGCGGTCATGGGCAGCTTGGGCGAGCCGAACTCAAGCCGTCCGTGGTGCGACAGCACAATGTGCAGCAGTAGAACACGCAAACGCGGCGGGAACTCCGGCAGAAGCGCAATCTTCTCATCCACCATGTTCGCGCCGATGGAAATATGACCCAGCAGCTGCCCCTCCGTTGTGTAGGAGAAGCTGGTACCCCAGCGCAGCTCGTGCAGCTTGCCGATGTCATGCAGCATGGCCCCGGCAAGGAGCAGGTCGCGGTGTACCTCAGGGTAGTGCCGGGCCACGCGCTCGCATAGTTCGAGCAGCGACACAATGTGCTCCAGCAAGCCGCCGATCCAGGCGTGGTGCAGCGTTTTCGCGGCTGGCGCTTCGCGCAGCGGCCCTGCAATCGCCGGATCAGCTAGAAAAAGCTCCAGCAAGGCACGCAAGTGCGGGTCCGTAAAACCGGCAATACAGCTTTGCAAGCGCGACCAGAGATACTCCACGCCGTATGTTGTTTTCGGCACGCAATCGCCCAGGTCGTACTCGCCGGGCGCGGCACGGCGAACCTGGTCAACCTTGACCTGCAACTTGTCCTGGTAGCGGCAGACTGTACCCTTGATCCACACCACGTCACCGGACTGAAATTCGCCCGCGTCACGAGCCTCCCACATGCGGGCTTCAAGCTGTCCCGTGCGATCCCCCAAGGCCATTGATATGTAGATTGAACCATCAGCCTTGGTACGAACCTGGCGATTGGCGGCTACAAAAGCCGTCTCGATACCCTGGTTTTCAAAACGCACCAACTCTTCCACAAAAAGTTTCTTCATCGCAAAGGTACCTACTGAGGCTGCGTCGCCGCCGGGGGGTTACCCACCAGCGGGTCGGCGCTGGGAGCAGGCGCACTTTGCGGCGGTGGGGGCGCGTCGTTAGCCGGGGCCTGCGGAGCAGGCTGTCCAAAGGGCTGCGATGCCACAGGCGCTGCCGGGCTCGGCGGCACATTCGGGTCGGCTGTAGGCTCAGCAGGCTGCGCGGTCTTGTCCTTGCCCGCCTCGTCAGAGTAGCGCGTCTTTTCAGACGGCTTCGGTTTCGGTACCTTCTTTGACGTGTCTCCAGCCAGCCCAAGCGGGGCTGCCTGCGTCTGCTTGTCGGCAACCTCCTGACTATCTGCCGGGGCTACCGGGAAAGGCTCGGCCTTTGCATTTGCCTTCTTCTCAATTTTTGCCGCTTTTACCTTTGCGGCCTGCTGCGAGTAGCGCGTCTTGACCTTCTTAGCCTCAACCTGCTCATCCGTCCCGCTCTCGCCGTTCGAGAAGTGAATGTTACCCGGCACAGCACCGCCGCCGCCCTGAATAGTTTGCGGTCCAGTCTGCGGCACATTCGCTGCGGTTTCCACATTTGAAGCATTCCCGCCGGTAGCAGTCGCCCCGGCATCCTGGGTCTGCGTCTCAGCCGAGGGCAGGCTCTGGCGCGGTGCTTGCCCAAAGCGCACCTTCTCGCGCTTGCCCGGCTTCTGCACCTTGGCAATCGTTTTTGGCGCAGGAGCAGCAGGGGCAACCGGCGTTGTTGCCGGTGCTACCGCAGCCGTGTTTGTACCGCCACCGCCCGGTACATCGGCCAGCGACGGCACACCGGTTGGCGGGGCAGGTGCAGCCGGTTCCGGCTTGCTCGCCTTTGCGGCCAGGCTGGGAGTATTGCGAGTGCGCGCGCTGCCGCTAAAGCGTGTCCGTGCCACAGCAGCCTTCTTTTTCTTGGGCGCCGGCGGTGTGTAGGCACTAAAGATCGGGCGGAACTCATCCGAAGTCGCAGCCGTATCCACAAAGCCCGGCTTGATCGAGATAAACGCTTCTTCACGCAGGCGGCCCAGGTAAGCCCGCAGCGCCGGGTTGATCTTCTGCCCGCCGAGCGCGTCCTCAACCTGCGGCTTCACCTCGTCAAACGACTGCAACCCCGCCGCCGTATGCCCGTCTACCTTCAAAATGACAAAACCCTGCTTGGTACGGATAGGCGCGGTGTACTGCCCCTGCGGAAGCGGAAACACGGCATCCTCAAGCACCGAAGCCAGCTGCCCCCGCTTGTAGTCGCCCAGTACCCCGCCCTGCGCCGCGGTTGAGTTGCCGGAGCTTGCCTTGGCAACATCGGCAAACGGCTTGCCGCCCTTCAACTCCGCTTCCAGCGCGTCGGCCTTGGTCTGTGCCTCGGCCACCTGCCCCGCATTATCAGGGTCGGCGGTCGGCACCAGGATCTCCGACAACTTCACAGACTCGGGCGTTGTGAACTGGTCTTTATGGTCGTTATAAAACTGCTGCTCTTCCCCGGTAGTAATACTGATGCGCCGGCCAACTTCATCGCGGATGACCTGCGAAGTAATCACACGATTCTGAATACTGGCCTTAAAGTCGGCAAACGACACACCCTGCTGCTCGGCAGCCTTTTCCAGCGCTTCAAGCGAGTCAAGATTGTTCTGCTTACGCAGTTCATCCAGCTGGCGAATGGTCTCCGTCTCGCCCGTAATGCCCAGCTGCTTGCCGCGCGACAGCAGTAGCTGGTTGTCGATCAGGTCGCGCAGCAGCTGCTTTTTCTGTTCGTCAATGGCAGCGGGAGCAAGGTTATGCTCCTTACCCTGCGCCTCCAGCTCTTGCGAGGCCCGCAGAAAATCAGACGAGCTGATGACCTGGTCGTTCACGCGCGCAATGATGTCTTCCACCACGTCACCGTGATAAGGACTTTGCGGCGCGGCAGCCTCGGCGTTCTTGCTCGATGGAGCGGCGGGCTGAACGGAAGACGGAGCCGACGGCGCGGTCTGCGACAAAGCCGGTACAGCGGCAAGAGCAAGGGTAGCCACAGCGAGCAGGGCAGCCTGAGAAGATCGCGTCAAACTTCCAAGTAGAGCATTTCCAAGCAGGGCGTATTTCGAAGCGGCAGCACGGGTCATCAATAAGGGTCTCAGGCAGCCCGACATGGGGACGGCACGGGGCCGCCGCAGAGCCGGGCGCTGCCCAATTGTACGCGGCAGGCACGCCAACTGTCAGCGAACTCCCCCGCGCTCTATCACTCTCAGGCAGCCCTCAGTTCCCCAGCGTAAAGCTGACCGTAACTTCGGTCTGCACCTCCACCGGCTCCCCGTTCAGCAGGTAAGGCCGGTAGCGCCACCGGCGAACCGCCTCAACCGCAGCCTGCGCCAGCATCGCCGGGCCGCTCACTACGGTAAGGTTTTCGATAGTGCCGGTTTTCGAGATAGTAGCGGCAAGCGTCACCGTACCCTGGACGCGCGCCGCCTTTGCAATAGCAGGGTACGCCGGTTCAGGTTTTACCAGCAGGTTGCCGGCCAGCACGCCTTGCGAAACCGCGATCTTCCGGGGCATGGCAGGATGCACCACAACCGGTTGACCGCTCCCAAGACCGCTGAACAGACCGCCGGGCGCACCCGGCGCATTTGCGCCTAGACCGTCCGGCACCGCACCGGGCATCGACGGCGGAGCGCTTTCCGTCAGCGAAATCTGCTTCGGGATGCGCGTCGGCACCTCTAAATCCGACATCGGTTCCGGCATTGTCCGTACCGCGCGCTGCACACGTTCCACCGGGACCGGAGGCGGCAACGGCGGCGGCGCAACTAGCGTCATCGACAACGAGTTTTTCGGCAGCGCTTCCGGGTACAGCAGCGGCACAAGGATCAGCACTGCAAGTACCGTGCCGTTCAGCAGCGCACCGACAGTTGTGTAGTACCTGCTGCGAGTTGTTAATCTACCGCCGGACTCCATCATTGCGTCTTCAAACATCGCGCACCTCGCGCCCGGGCTTGCCCAGGCTGATGCTGTAGACACCGCCCATGGAACGCTTTGTTCCCACCCGCTACACTTCTCACAGGAAGCGTCCCTGCGATGGGGCGGCCCATCGCAAACCTTGGAACCGGGAGCAGGCGCATGGAACACATTATTGACGGGGTTCTGCGCTTTCAGCGCGACGTACACCCCAAACGCGAGTCTCTGTTTCAGGACCTGGCGCTCGGCCAATCCCCTACTGCCATGTTCATCGGCTGCGCCGACTCGCGCATTGTTCCGGAGATGCTGACGCAGCAAGGCCCGGGCTCGCTGTTTGTCGTGCGCAATGCAGGCAACATCGTGCCGCCCAACTCCACCGTGCCGGGCGGCGTCACGGCCAGCATTGAGTATGCGGTTGCGGTGCTGGGCATCCCGGATATCGTCATCTGCGGCCACTCCGGCTGCGGAGCCATGACAGCAACGCTGCGCGGCGGCCCGCAACTTGAGGCGCTGCCGGCAGTAGCGCGCTGGCTGCACTACGCCGATGCCGCACGCGATGCGGCCCTGGCTATGTGCGAGGGCGGCTCTGAAGAGCAAAAACTGGAAGCCCTGATACATGAAAACGTTCTGGCACAGCTTGACAACCTGCTGACCCACCCCGCCGTCGCAAACGCGATTGCGAATAATCAGCTACGTCTCCACGGCTGGGTATACGACATCGGCTCAGGCGGCGTGGAAACCTACGACGCGCAGGCGGGTCGCTTTGTACCGCTGAGCGAAAATGTTTTTGCCAGCGCCACGCCCATCGAGCTGGTCGAAAGCCGAGAGGGTATAAGAAGTTAAAAAATGGTGTCATCCTGAGCGAAGCTGAAGGACCTGCTTTCGCCTTGGAATTTCACGCCATGCCCGAGGAAGAACAGGTCCTTCGACTCCACCTGATGCTCAGGATGACACGGTTTTATGGGTGCGAAGCCACGCCCATTGAGATGGTTGAGAGCCGAGAGGGTATAAGAAGTTAAAAAATGGTGTCATCCTGAGCGAAGCCGAAGGACCTGCTTTCGCCTTGGAACTTCGCGCCATGCCCGAGGAAAAACAGGTCCTTCGACTCCACCTGACGCTCAGGATGACATGGTTTTATGGGTGCGAATTGAAGATCCAAGATTCTTCACACCCTCTGACGAACGCTGACGGCCTGCTACCAGCCCAGCGTACCCGGCGCGCCCTTGAACGGTCCCGCAACGTGTGACGTGATCCAGCCGCCGTAAAAATCGCCCGGCTGCGGCTGTACACGCTCACCGTCCACCGAACACTCATCCACGCGCGTAGCGTAAAAAGCCAGATAATCCTTGAGCGCGGCGTAGCCGGGTGACGGACTCCCATAGCTCCATGCAACATCGGTCACAATCTCCCCATCGACATCGAGCGACCAATACGCCGCTACCCCCTTGAACTCGCAAAAACTGCCGCGCCGTGCCGAGGGGCATAGCAAGCGCATGGCAATATCTGCCTGCGGAATGTAGTACACAGGCGGATGGCTGGTTTCAAGGATGCGCAGGGAGCGCGCAGTCTCGGCAACGACGGCACCGCCATGCACGATACGCAGGCTGCGGGTGCTCGGTTCAAGCCGGGGCGGTCGTGGGTAGTCCCACACAGACTCAGGTTTTACAGGAGAGTTTCCGAGAGGATTCTTAAAAGAGGCGTCACTCATACCTCCAGAGTAGGCTGCCTGCCCCTTGCCCGGCTCGCGGAGCTTCCAATCCGCTTTAGTTGTGTCGAGAGGTTACGGAGATCCGGGAATGAGGACGTCCGCTTGATATATTCGGTATAGGCAGCAGCCGAGGTCCCTCTATGTCTTTCCTCACCCGCCATACCGCATTTTCTCTCGTGGCTTTTTTCACCGCTTGTGGTTTAGCCGGGATGGTGGCAAGCCAGCGGGTACACGCGCAGGGTGGAGGAGACAGCGACACCGACTTCCACAATTCATTGAAGCAGTTCGCCTCCGTGTACAGCACGGTGTCGCAGAACTACGCCGAGCCGTTTACCGGTGACAGGCCGAGCGACGCCATCTACGACGGCGCCATCCCGGCCATGCTTCGCACGCTCGACCCGCACTCCAACTTTTTTGACCCCAAAAGCTACGGCAAGCTGCTGGAAGAGCAGCACGGCAACTACTACGGCGTCGGCATGCTGATCCAGCCGCAGCTGATCGGCGACAAGCAGCGCACGGTTGTACTGAAGCCGTTCGCCGGCACCCCATCCTACAAGGCGGGCATCCACCCGGGCGACATCATCACCGCGGTCGACGGCAAATCCACCGACGGGCTCGACTCAAACGACGTCGTGGCGCTGCTCAAGGGTGACAAAGGCAGCCACGTCAAGGTGACCGTGGCGCGTGCCGGCACAGAGCCTGGCAGCAACGCGCAAAGCCTGAGTTTCGACCTGGTACGCGCTGAAATTCCAAACAATTCCGTCGATCTTTCCTACCTCATCCAGCCGGGTATCGGCTACATCCATATCAAGGGCGAGCAGGAGACTACCGGCAAGGAAGTCGCCGACGCGCTGGGCCGGTTCGGCGAGTTGCAGGGGCTGGTACTGGACTTGCGCGACAATCCCGGCGGCCTGCTGAACCAGGCAGTCGCGGTGTGCGACCAGTTTCTGAAGCGGGGGCAGACCATCGTGTCGCAGCGCGGGCGCGCCTATCCCGAGCAGATCTACCGCGCCAACCACGGCAGCGACGGCCGCAACTATCCCATCGTCATCCTGACCAATCACGGTACGGCATCCGCCGCCGAGATTATCTCGGGAGCGCTGCAGGACCATGACCGCGCCCTGATCGTAGGAACAACCACCTTCGGCAAAGGCTTGGTACAGACGGTCTATCAACTCTCCGATACGACTGGCCTCACCCTGACCACCTACCACTACTTCACGCCCAGCGGTCGGCTTATCCAGCGCAACTATGAGGGTGTATCGCTTTACGACTACTACTCAAATCACGGCAAGCCGCAGGCTGACAAGGACCGCGAGGTCAAGCTGACAGATTCAGGCCGCACCGAGTACGGGGGACAGGGCATTTCACCGGACGTACCGTTTGAAGAGCCTAAGCCCGTACACATCCAGCGTGTGCTTGTTGCGCACTACACGTTTTTCGACTTCGCGCAGCGTTACCTTGCCAATCATCAGGTAGCCAAGGATGCGGTTGTTACGCCGGAGATGCTGGACAGCTTCAAGGCATTTTTGAAGGAAAAGAACGTCGCTTACACCGATGCGGAAATGGCCCCGGTACTGGACTGGATCAAGGCGAACATCCTGGCGGAACTGTTGAGCACCGCTTATACCGAGGAAGACGGCGCACGCGCACGCGCAGGCTGGGACCCGGAAATTAAAAAGGCGCTCACATTGATGGGTCAGGCCACCGCGCTGGAGCAGAAAGCCGAGCAGGCAGAAGCCGCGAAGCAGGCCGCGCACAACAACCTGCCGAGCACCATGTAACTGCGGGTGCGCCTGGAGGCCGGGCCTACTGGCTCGGCCTTCGCCTATACGGGAAGCGAGATGGATGGCAATGAACAAGGAACTGCGCTTTGCAACAGAAGCCGACATCTCCGCATTAATCGAACTGATAAATGCGGCATTTCAGGTTGAGAAGTTTTTCAAGGTAGGCGAGCGCACGGATGAAAAAGAAGTGCGAAAGTATTTCGAACTCGGGCGCTTTCTTGTGCTTGAGGACGGAGGCGACATAACCGGCTGCGTCTACATTGAAGTGCGCAGGGACCGGGGCTACATCGGCATGCTTTCCGTATCTCCTAAGCGACAACGGCAAGGTATCGGCAGCCGCCTGATGGCTGCGGGAGAAGAGTTTTGCCGGGAGATGGGCTGCCATACCGTTGACATCAGCGTAGTGGACCTGCGGACGGAGTTGCCGCCCCTCTACGAACGATTCGGCTACCGCGTCACCGGCAGCGCACCCTTTCCGATGGACGAGATGCCTGTCAGTACGCCCTGCGCTTTCATCACCATGTCAAAGCCGCTTGGAACCGGTTCACCGCCTGCGTTGCAGGCCCCATCGCGGTAAGTCGCCGCGGTAAACTATGATCCATCCACTTGGAAATTTTGATGCAATCAAAGTAAATTTGTCGCTATTTTGTATAAATATGCATAGTCGATGCATATTTATACATTTGCTTGTTTAAGAAATGCTCGTTTTCACCGCTTTTTCGCACCAAATCGCCACC
This sequence comes from uncultured Acidobacteriaceae bacterium, assembly GCA_964235655.1. Classification (GTDB taxonomy): domain Bacteria; phylum Acidobacteriota; class Terriglobia; order Terriglobales; family Acidobacteriaceae; genus EB88. The sequence goes on along the minus strand of CAXSBB010000010.1, from coordinate 25,148 downwards.
GATGTACGGGTATCCTGCACACTTAATTCTCACAAGCGGAATGCGGTGCGGGTACCCACATCTCGCCTTCAAATGTGGGTTCCAGAACTTTGCGCGCTAGTGGTTGCTTGGCCCTTCGCCTCCACCGACATTCCCTGATTTTGACTTTTTCGTCGATGTATTCTGAATGGCGATAATGCCGCAAGCCTCACGACCGCCCGCATTGCCCGACGGATCGCTCTTCATATCATCGGCCATCGCATGCACCATAAGCGATGTGCCGCCATTGGCGAACACCGAATTGGGTGCCTTGGGGTCCAGCGTTAAATCCTTGCTTTCAAAGGTTTTCTTCACCATACCGTCATCACCCACTACAAGATTTACCGGCAGGTCGCCCGCATGGTGCCCTTGTGGATTGTCAATGCCGTGCTGCTTGCCGGCCGGGTTGAAGTGACCTCCGGCTGTTTTGAAGTCGGGTGTGTCGCACTTGGGAAACTGGTGAACATGGATCGCGTGCGTGCCGGGATCAAGGTTTTTGAGCTGAACTGAAATCTCTACGCCCTTTTTATTGCTCGTCATTGTGGCAGTGCCGCCGTCGCGCCCGTCCGAGGTTTCCAGCCGTATATAAACCTCTTTCGGTGTCCCTTGCTGCCCCGCTTGCGCATACGCGGTGCTGCCGGCAAGACATACTGCCGCGACGAGCCATGCTCCTCGATTTATTGCCATGGTTGCTTCCTCCCAGCCCAGACCGCGCCTGCTATACATTTGCGGCGAGCGTACCTGTAGGATGCCACACCGTTGACAGCGCAAATGTCTCATGTTCGTGACACTTGCCTCACCCATGCCTCTTCCGCAAGCCTTTGTACCGGCTTCCCTTCAGGCTGGATCAATCTTTGCATCGGTATGCAATGCCGTATGCGGCGGCGTCCTTACTGCTTCCAGCAGGCGCGCCAGGGTTTCAAGTTCAGCATCCGACAGGTGCGAAAGCTGCCGGTCCAGCATACCTAGCATTGGAGCGTCGAGGGCGTCCAGAATAGCCAAACCGTCCTCGGTAATGCAGGCATTTACCATGCGCCGGTCAGCGGCGACGCGGGTGCGCGTAATCAAACCGGCTGCCAGCATGCGATCCAGCAGCCTGGACACATCGGGAACCTGCGTGACCAGGCGGGCGGCCACTTCGTGGCGGCATAATCCGCCCTCGCCCGCTCCCCGCAGGATGCGTAGCACGTTGTACTGGGTCAGGGTGATGCCGTAGCCGCGCAATGCCTGGTCTCCGGCATGGCTTAATACTGCTGCCGTGCGCGCCACCTGCAGAATCACCTCGTGGCGAAGACTCTGGAACGGCTTGGTCTGCTTGATTTCGTCCTGAAGGCGAGTCGCCATGGCAGGTATGCCTTGCTGAAAGAATTGGTGGAGCTGAGCGGGATCGAACCGCTGACCTCCTCGTTGCGAACGAGGCGCTCTCCCAACTGAGCTACAGCCCCAGTAACAAACTCGCACTAGCGAGTCGTTGTGGAGTGATCCATATTTTAGCAGGAGTTCGATTCCCCGGTAAAAACGGTGCGCCTGAAGATCAGGGTGACTTTGAAGTGTCCTTCTCTGCTTTTCCGTAGAACTTTTTTTACAATCTATGAAAAAAAGTGTTGACCTGTAAATCCATGAGCGATACCTTTGCCAAGCAGTCACCAGGAAATGGTGTTCCCTACCGAACAAATGTCTGTATGGGCGCACATGGTAACGCCGGCACAGCATTCTTTCGAGGCAAGTAGGCGAAAAATTGCTAAAGCGTCAACAAAGCAGAAGCTGATCGAATCGCAGATGCTTTACTTTGCGTCTAAGAATAAGAGCCGGTTTTTATTCCATACGTTTTCAGGTACAAAACTACAGCACCGGCACTGCCATTTTCCCGTTTGAGATTGAGCCCTCTCTTACTTGGACGGATACTTAAGGAGCTTCTTTTGAGCGTACGTTCCGATCTTATCTTTGGTGCATTGACCCATTTAGAAAACCGCTACCAGCTTTGCCAGCTCGCCTCAAAAGCAACTCGCAAACTGCACAAACCGAATACCCGTCTGCAAGATACGACCAATGAAGTTTTGGCACGCTTTCATGATGAGAACCCCGCGTCAGTAAAGCTTACTTCTATCCCTCAAGCAACTACTGAACAGCGCCGCGCGGCTTAGCCTGCGGCCTGTTTCACTCTTACCAACCCATTTCCTGCTTCAATCCTCGCATTGCCCCTCCATAGCGAAAGCCTGTATACCCGGCGCGCCTCCCCTCCCTCCTAGCTTCTTCCGATCCGTAGGTGACTTATGACTATTCTGGAACTTAAAGAAAAAAACATTACTGAGCTGAGCCGTATAGCTCGTACGCTCGACATCCCTGGAGCGAGCGGTCTGCGCAAGCAGGACCTCATCTTCAAAATCCTGCAAGCGCAAAGCGAAAAAGAAGGCAACATCTTTGCCGAGGGCGTGCTTGAAATCCTCCCCGACGGCTACGGCTTCCTGCGCTCCCCGGACTATAACTACCTGCCGGGTCCGGATGACATCTACGTGTCGCCGTCGCAGATTCGTAAATTCGACCTGAAAACCGGCGATACCGTCAGCGGTAACGTGCGTCCACCGCACGAGGGAGAGAAATATTTCGCCCTGGTCAAGATTGAGGCAATCAATTTCGAATCTCCCGAGGAGACGCGCAACAAGATCCTTTTCGATAATCTGACGCCTCTGTACCCGCAAGAGCGCATCAAGATGGAAACCATGCGTGAGTCTATTTCCGGCCGCGTCATGGATATGTTGACGCCTATCGGCAAGGGCCAGCGCGGGCTGATTGTGGCGCCGCCGCGCACCGGCAAGACCATGCTGCTGCAGGCCATTGCTAATTCGGTGACCGCAAACCACCCGGAAGTCGCGCTGATTGTGCTGCTGATCGACGAACGGCCTGAAGAAGTGACAGACATGCAGCGCTCGGTCAAGGGCGAAGTCATAAGCTCCACATTTGACGAACCTGCGGCACGCCACGTGCAGGTTGCCGAAATGGTGATTGAAAAGGCCAAGCGGCTGGTCGAGCACAAGCGCGACGTGGTAATCCTGTTGGACTCCATCACACGCCTGGCGCGCGCCTACAATACGATTGTTCCGCCCAGCGGCAAGGTGCTCTCAGGCGGCGTGGACTCAAATGCGCTGCAGCGCCCAAAACGCTTTTTCGGCGCGGCCCGCAACATTGAGGAAGGCGGCTCGCTGACCATTATTGCGACAGCCCTGGTCGATACCGGCTCACGCATGGACGAAGTCATTTTCGAGGAGTTCAAGGGTACCGGCAACATGGAAGTGATCCTGGATCGCAAACTGATCGACAAGCGCGTGTTCCCGGCCATCGATATCCAACGCTCCGGCACGCGCAAGGAAGAACTGCTGATTACCAAGGATGATCTAAGCCGCGTGTGGGTATTGCGCAAGGTGCTCAACCCGCTCTCACCGACTGAGGCCATGGAATTGCTGGTGGATAAGCTTGGCAAGACCCGGAATAATGCGGAGTTTTTGCATAATATGAGCTCGCTATAAATTCTTGCAAAAGTATGCAGGTGTACGTAACCCGCCTCTCGCTTGAGAGGCGGGTTGCTTACATGCTCATTTTCCTGGAAATTCCACTTTCAAACCATCCAGCGCAGGCAAAATCACCGGCAATATCCGCGCGGAAACCCGTCCGGCAACGACAGCCGGGTCCTGCTGCACCAAGGCTAAAGCTGCATCCGCGTCAGCAGCCTCCACAATGGAAAACCCAACAATCTCACCACCCCCGGTAACCGGCCCGGCAACCTTGTAGCGGCGCCACTCCACCTGCTCCCGTAGAAAGGCGAGCTGCGCCGGCATCAGGGACTCGGCACCTTCCGGATCATCCCATCGCTCGCCCTTGACAAGAAAACACAGGTAATACGGCTTCAGATTGCGAGGAACATCGCGGGTTCCATGCTCGCCGGGGCTTGATATTTCTTCAGGCACATCCACTCCTCGAAAGAATCAGTAGTCCCGCTGAGGATACCTCAGTCACCATCACGTTACCTGCGATGCTGCACGCACCGCACAAGCCTCGGTACACTCCCCTTATGCCACGCCTCTACCTCGAAGACTCCAAGCTGCTTCATTTTCGAGCGGCAGTGACTGACATCCGTGAGTTCGCACGCAAGAATGGTCAGCAGGTATGGCAGATGGCGCTGGATAGCACAGCTTTCTATCCGACCGGCGGCGGCCAGCCGCATGATCTTGGCACATTGAGGGCCCAGTCCCGCTCCGGCACGGAGCTTACCGTAACGGTAGAGGATGTAACCGAGGACGAGGCCGGCACGGTGTGGCATACGACCACGAAACCGTTGCTGACCGGCACCATGGTGCAAGGTACCGTGGATGCGGCGCGCCGCCTTGATCATATGCAGCAGCACACGGGGCAGCACCTGCTCTCTGCCGTGCTGGCTGACGACTTTGGGCTGCGCACGGTCGGCTTCCACATGGGCGAGCGGGACGTAACCATCGACCTTGCAGTGGAGGACCGCGCTGCGCAGGACGCGGTTTTGGGGGACTTGCACACCGTGGAGACTCGCGTAAACCGGCATATCGCAGGCAATGCGCCTGTCACAATCCGCGAAGTCTCGGGCGAGCAAGCGCAGGCGCTGCTGGCAGAAGGCGCACTGCGTAAGCTGCCTGATCGCGTGGGACCGATGCGCCTGGTGGAAATCGCGGGCTTGGACCTGAACGCCTGCGGTGGGACGCATGTGCAGGCACTTGGTGAAGTCGGCGCGGTGCTGCTGCGCGAAACAGAGCGCACAAAGAAAGCTTTGCGGCTGCACTTTGTGTGCGGTCTACGCGCGGTGCACGCCTCGCGCGAAGACAGGACCGAGCTTGCGGCAGCAGCCGGTGCGCTTTCTGTCGGCAAAGCAGACGTATTTGCCGGTGTGCAGCGCCTGCTGACGGAAGCAAAGGCGCTCTCCAAGGAGCGGCTGCGCCTCCGCGAGGAGATCGCGGAAAGTCATGCTGTGCAGCTTGCGGTAGAGGAACGCATTGTCAATGGCTTGCGCGTTGTCCATCGTACGTTTGCCGATCGTGATGCCGACTACCTGAAGCTGCTGGCCACACGCCTGTTGCAAGCCGTGCCCCGTACTGTTGTCCTGCTGATCTCCTGCGAGCAGGAGCCGGCTACGCTGATCCTGGCCGGCAATACCCCTCTACCGCGCGGCTGCAATGCTCTGCTGAAAGATGCCATAGCACCCTATGCGCTGCGCGGCGGCGGCACTGCGGAATTGGCGCAGGCCCAGGTGCCGCAGGAACTGATCCAACCAGTTACCACTGCATTGTTGAAGAAGATTGCGGAGCGTTAACGCGCGATTACTGCCAGTAGCTGCGGTCCAGGGTGCGGTACTGGATTGCCTCCGCGATATGCGGTACCGCAACGGCGTCTTCTCCGGCAAGGTCAGCGATGGTCCGTGCAACCTTGAGGATGCGGTCGTGCGCGCGCGCGGTAAGGCCCTGCTGCTGCATGGCGCGTTCCAGCAGCCGCTCTGAGTCGGGCGAGAGCTCGCAGAAGGCTCGAATTTGCCGGGTGCTCATCTGCGCGTTTGAGTAGGTCTTCTGCTTGGCATCGACAAAGCGGCAGCGCTGTCGCTCGCGCGCGGCCAGCACACGCCCTCGAATGGCGACGGAACTCTCCGCGGCTGCGCCCGAACGCAGCTCACGGTACTGCACGGCAGGCACCTCGATGTGGATGTCGATGCGGTCGAGCAGCGGGCCGGAGACTTTAGCCACGTAGCGCTGGATGATCGGAGGAGTGCAGTGGCACTCGCGTGATTTGTCGTTGAAGTAGCCGCAAGGGCAAGGGTTCATTGCGGCAGCAAGCATGAAGCGGGCCGGAAAGCTCAGCGACATGGCCGCGCGCGCGATCACGACATTGCCGTCTTCGAGCGGCTGGCGCATTACCTCAAGAACGTTGCGGGGAAATTCCGGCAGCTCATCCAGAAAAAGAACGCCGTTGTGGGCGAGCGAAACTTCACCCGGCCGCGGAATGGCACCGCCGCCGATCAGTCCCGCGTCCGAGATGGTGTGGTGCGGCGCGCGGAACGGCCGCTCCGTGACCAGCCCCGCACCTGCATCCAGCACACTGGCAACGGAGTGAATCTTCGTCGTTTCCAGTGCTTCTTCAAGTGACAACGGTGCAAGAATGGTCGGAAGTCGCTTGGCCAGCATGGTTTTGCCGGAGCCCGGCGGCCCGATCATCAGGATGTTGTGCCCGCCCGCAGCCGCGACTTCCAGCGCCCGCTTCGACGAACCTTGCCCACGCACGTCGGCGAAATCCACATGGAAGCGCTGCTCCTCTGACAGCAGCTCGCGCGCCTCTACCTTGAAGGGCTTCGCCTGGATGCCGCCTGCGGCATGCTCGTTCAGCAGCTGCCGCACACAATTCAGCGACTCCGCAAGGTACACGTCCACGCCATCGACCACGGCGGCTTCGCGCGCGTTCGCCTTGGGCACGATCAGCGTGCGGATGCCCCGGTCACGCGCCAGGATCGCAATGGGCAGCATGCCCGGAACGGGGCGCAACAAGCCGTCAAGACCGAGCTCGCCGATCAGCAGGATCTCTTGAAGGCTCTTGGCCTGCATCGCGCCCGAAGCGTGCAGAATGCCGATGGCAATGGCAAGATCAAAGCCGGAACCTTCCTTTTTAAGATCAGCCGGCGCAAGATTGATGGTGATGGAAGTGGGAGGAATCTGAAAGCCGGAGTTCTTGATTGCCGCGCGCACCCGCTCGCGCGACTCGCGCACAGCCGAGTCGGGCAGCCCGACCATGTAAAAGCGGTCCTCCATCAGCTTGACACCGGAGAAGTCCACTTCTACGTCGATAAGATTTGCGTCAATGCCGTACACGGCAGCGCTGAGTGCTTTGGCAAGCATATAAGTTGTGGGTTTGCGAGGCTGAGTCTAGCATCGGCTCTACGAATATCCGCGAGAAAGCACGCCATTTGTGACCTTGGGTATGTGCGGCGTCCTAAGCTGCGCACAAAGCTGAAAACGACAGCATAAAATCAATGCAGTGAAAACCAGTTTTTTTGATTTGTTCAAGCCCGGTATCGGCCCCTCAAGCTCGCACACCATGGGTCCTATGCGTGCCGCGCGTGCTTTCGCGCTCCAGCTTGCGGAGCTTGGCTTGCTGCAGGCTACAAGTAGCGTACAAGCGGAGCTGTACGGCTCATTGGCGCTGACCGGCAAAGGCCATGGTACAGACCGCGCCGTGCTGCTGGGCTTGCTGGGCGAACAGGCTGCTACTACGGACCCCGATACTGTGGATGCGAAGCTGACAGCAATTGAAAGTTCGCAAACCTTGATGTTGCTGGGGCAGCATGCCGTGCCGTTCCGAACTGCGGTGGATCTTCAATTTCATTTTGGAACCATGCTGCCTCCAGGTGCCCGCACAGAGCACCCGAACGGCATGCGCTTTCTGGCTTGTGACACCAATGGAACGACTCTGCTCCAATCTGTCTACTTCTCGATAGGCGGCGGCTTTATCGTGAGGGACGGCGAAGATACAGCCGCCGGTGCCGCTGTCGCAGCTCTTCCCTTCCCATTTGCAAGCGCGGCAGAACTGCTCACCATGGCCGAGGCGCAAGGCATGACGATTGCCGAAATCATGTTTGCCAATGAATGCTCTGTGCAACCTCCAGAGGCGGTGAGCGCAGGCGTGATGGCAATATGGGCCACAATGCGCGCCTGCATGGATCGCGGCATGGTAACCGGAGGCATCTTGCCGGGCGGCCTCAACGTGCGGCGGCGGGCGGCCCGTCTGGCAACGCGGCTGCGAGAACGCGCGGCGGATGGCACACCGGGCGACCCGCTGGCTCCACTGGACTGGGTGACGGTGTTTGCCATGGCAGTGAATGAAGAGAATGCCGCAGGCGGTCGCGTGGTCACCGCGCCCACCAACGGCGCTGCCGGTGTGGTGCCTGCGGTAGGCCGCTACTATCTCGATTTCATCGCGGGCGCGGACGAAGCAGGCATGCTGCGCTACCTGCTGACTGCCGCCGCCATCGGGGTGTTGTATAAGGAAAATGCCTCTATCAGCGGCGCGGAAGTCGGCTGCCAGGGAGAAGTGGGCGTGGCCTGTTCCATGGCTGCCGGGGGCCTCGCTGCTGCGCTCGGCGGCACCAACAACCAGATTGAGCACGCCGCCGAGATCGGCATGGAGCACAATCTGGGCATGACCTGCGACCCTATCGGAGGTCTTGTGCAGATTCCCTGTATCGAGCGCAATGCCATGGGCGCGGTCAAAGCCGTGCAGGCATGCCGCATCTCCATGCACGAGGGTGACGGCCACAAGGTTTCGCTCGATCAGGTGATCCGGACCATGTACCTCACCGGGCTTGATATGCAGTCTCGCTACAAGGAAACTTCGCTTGCCGGGCTTGCATTGAATACGATTGAATGTTGATTTCGATTTTGGGACGTGTTCTACACAGAACGTTATAGAAATCCCTTCTTTTCTCTTGACAGGTATTTTTCCCGACTTTATACCTTGCGGTAACTGCAGTGCAGCGCTGCGGGAACAAGGGAGAACAGCAACCATGGCAGCGACATCAAAGAAGGCAGAGACCAAGAAGCCCGCGGCGAAAAAGGCCGCGACCGAGAAAGCAACGCCTAAGAAGAAGTAACTGCAGCAGTCAAGATAATGGGGACATGCAACCGGTGTCCCCTTTGTCTTGCGCGCAAGTCACACGAAAGAATGGAGCCATGGCACGACGGCGCTGGATCGCAGACGAGTGGAGCGGGACCGCTGCAGCCCTGCTTGGAGCGCAAGCCCTGCATCTGGGGCGGGTGCTGCGCGGTGTACCCGGCATGCGCTGCGATGTTGTTGCCGGAGAGCGTGTCTGGACCGCTACGATTGCGCGTGTCACTGAAGAGCGAGTTGATTTCTTGCTTGAAAGTGAGCTCCCTGTGGAAGCGGCGCTGCCGCTTACGTTACTGATGGCTGTGTTCAAGTTCGACCGGCTGGAGTGGGCTATTGAAAAAGCCACGGAGTTGGGAGTGAACCGCATGGTGCCGGTGATTGCGCGGCGCACGGAAAAGCACCTTGCACAAGCCGCAACGGCACGTGTAGAGCGATGGCGCCGCATTGCGGGAGAGGCAGCCAAGCAATCACGCCGTGCGGATGTGCCGGTAGTAGCTGATCCGATTTTGCTGCAAGAGGCTGTGGAGGAACCCCGCGAGGGCAGTAAACTGCTGCTGGCCGAGAGTGAGCGCGTGATGCTTCTGCGGGATGCATTGCTCGGCATTCACGGCGGAAGTGTCACCCTGGCGATTGGACCCGAAGGTGGATGGACCTCTGACGAGGAGAAGCTGTTCCAGGAAAATAGCTGGCAGGCAGCAAGTCTGGGGCCGAGAATATTACGGGCAGAAACTGCGGCAATTGCCGGAAGTGCAATTGTCGCGTCTGCTTTGTTGGGAGAATAAATCCATGGCGCAGTAGCTTGCCTGTAATTTCGTACTCACTTAAATATTTCCTTCATGCTGTGAGATAGATAGAGTGTTTTCGTCAGGGTCCTTGAACCAGGCAATGCGGGACCCATCCGGTGCGTTCCAGATACCTCGTAAGTCCTGGTCAAAGTAGCTGTACTTGAGGAAGGAAACGCCTTTTTCAGTGAGTTGATCGATGGATTGCTCAAGGTCCTTTACCATCCAGCCGAAGGCTGTGTGAGATGCGGGAGCACTGTCGCGGGAGCGCACGATACGCAACATGGTTTGCGGCATTGGTCCGACTCGGAAAACCATGGCAAAATCATTGTCCGTGACGAAGGATAAACCTAATGTGTCTTCATAAAAAGCACGAGAAGCTTCAGGATTTCGGGTGGGTATGAATGCAATCGGAGAGCTATCGGCAAGTGACATACACGCAGAATACTCCGACTTATCCATCCTCGCGTAAGGTGGGGATGATCTCTCTGCTCGCAACCCTATTGTATTAGGCTGATTGCTTTAGCTAAATACCCAATTCGCTTCTTATTCTCCGCTCATGGGATCTCGCGCGTTCGACTTACGCCGGTAATAAAAGCCACCTATGCTCAACACCAGTGTAGAGAGGAAAGGCAACACAAGCGAAAACAACCCGGAAGCCTCATGGGAGCAGCTAGTCACAGCAAGCAGCGCAAAATACGCAATAGCGGAGCCGATTCCAAAAAGAATCAGGCTCCCGATATATGCGAGAGTAACTTTGCCGCTCCACGACATAGCCGGCTCATAAGAACAGGCTTCTACGACAACATCTCTTTCAACTTTGCCAATAGCGACCGCGAAGTCGGCGCATTCTCCATTACCATGCCTTCACCCAACTGGCGCAGCAATTCCTTCTGCTCGCGGGTCAGCTTTTGCGGCGTCTGCACCTGAATTTCAACGATCAGATCGCCCCGACCGTGCTCGTTCAAATACGGAACGCCCTTGCTGCGCAGCCGAAACTCTTTGCCGCTCTGCGTACCTTCAGGTACCTTCAGCCGGGTCTCGCCTTCAAGTGTTGGGATCGTAATCTCATCGCCCAGCGCAGCCTGCGTAAAGGAGATCGGCACTACGCAGTGCAGGTGATTCTCGTCACGCTCAAAGAACGGATGCGGTTTGACCGTGAGCACAATGTAGAGGTCACCCGCGGGTCCGCCGAACCGGCCCGCGTCGCCCCCGCCGCCGTAACGGATGCGAGTACCTTCTTCCACGCCCGCCGGGATGCTGACGCGGACCGTGTGCTTTTTCTCTACCCGGCCATCACCGTGACAAGTGTTGCATGGGTCCGTGATGACCTGACCTGTACCGCTGCAGGCGGCACAGGTGCGTGCCACGGCAAAAAAGCCTTGCTGAAAGCGCACTTGGCCCCGGCCTCCGCATTGCTGGCACGTGGCCGGGCCTTTGTTGGAGCGGGTGCCGGTACCGATGCAAACTTCGCATTGCTCCATGCGCTTGACCGTGACTTCAACTTCTTTGCCGAACACTGCTTCAGAAAAGTCAATGGTCTGGTCATAGCGTAGATCGCGTCCGCGCTGTGCGCGAGAACCGCGCCCACCCCGTGCTGCCTGTCCGCCGAACATCTCACCGAAGATATCCCCGAAGATGTCGCCAAGGTCCTGCGCATTTGCAAACGGGTTCCCTGCTGCACCGGCGCCGGGACCATTAACTCCGGCATGGCCGTAACGGTCGTAAGCGGCGCGTTTGTCGGCATCGCTCAGTACCCCATATGCCTCAGAGCATTGCTTGAACTTTTCTTCAGCAGCCGCATTGCCGGGGTTGCGATCCGGGTGGTACTGCATGGCTAATTTGCGATACGCAGTCTTCAGCTCGCCGTCGGATGCGGTGCGAGACACACTGAGGGTTTCGTAGTAGTCGAGTTTGGTCGCGGGCAAAGGGTCTATGCCCCCTTCTGCTGCGAGTTTGAAACAATGCGCACCAGGGCCGGCCGCAGCAGCCGCTCCCGAATGCGGTACCCACGCCGGACTTCATCAAACACTTGCCCGTCCGGTAGCTCCGCGCTTTCCACATTGCCCAATGCTTCATGAAAGCGCGGATCAAACTGCGTGCCCACAGTCTCAACCGGCACAACGTTCAATGAACGCAATGCTTCTTCCATTTGTTTGGCGATCAGCTCGACGCCGCCGCGAAGCTGCTCCAGGGTGCCGTTGCTTTTCAGCGCAAGCTGGAAGTTATCGAGCACCGGCAGAAACTGCTCCACAGCACTGCCTGTCGCATACTCACGAAACTCGCCGCGTTCGCGCTCGGCACGGCGGCGGGCGTTCTCAAACTCGGCTTGCAGGCGCGCCAGGCGATCTACCAGGCCGTCGCGCTCGGCGCGCAGGCGGTCGGCTTCTTCGTCGATCATTTCGCTCGGGCTTATCGGTCCGGCAGTGCGCTCTGTGCCTTCCACGCCGGTGGTTACGGCATCTGCCGGGTCGCTCATGGGGTCGGTGTTCTGGATGCTTTCAAGCAGTTCTTCTGATGTTTCGGGTCGGGTCTGGCTCATCGTGTCTTCCTCGGTCTCCGCTGCGCCGGGAGTGCCGCGCAGCCGGTCAAACTGTTCGCGGATACGGTCCTGGATGGTAGGGCGCATATTCTATTTTCCCATGTTTTGCGTACTAAGATTGGGATTAAGGCTGCGGCAGCTGCAGGATGCGGTCAGAAAGCTGCGCGATAAATGCAACGGCATCCATGGTCCGGCCATACTCGACGCGGGTGGGCGCGATAACGGCGAGCGCACCGGAGTGGTCCTGACCCAGCCGGGCCGGTGCGCCGATCAGGACAAAATTGCGCAGCTCGGGCAGGTCCGGCAGGTCTGCCTCCAGGCCCACCACTACGCGAACCGTTTGCTGCCGCGCGTCCACGTAGGCGCTCAAAAGCGCTACCAGTCGCTGTTTTTCTTCCAGCGCGGCCAGCATCTGCCGCAGCATGGTGCGGTCCATTTCACTTGAGAGTAAATTGCCCACGCCGCCGATAAAGACGGTAGTCTCCCCGGCAGAGTGCTCCAGCGCGCCGCCATGGCACAGCTCTTCCACCGTGCGCAGCAGGCGGTCACAGGCGCTTTGCTCCTCGGCCATGCGGGCGGCAAGCTCGGTACGAATGCGGTCCATTTGCCGGCCACGGAAATTTTCATTCAGGTACCGTCCGCCGGCATCGAGCTCACCCGAGCCCATGTCGCGCGGCAGCTGCAATATCCGGTCCAGCACCACTCCGGAGGTAGTCACCAGCACCGCCAGCACCCGCCCGGCTGCCAGCCGCGTAAAGTGGATATGTTCAAGTGAGTGCGTCTCACTTGCCGCCAATAAAGCAATACCCAGGCCGCTGGAGATAGAAGCCAGTACCTGTGAAGTACGCTCCAGAAACTGCTGCGCAGAGGAAACGCCGGTAAAACTGTCTTCGATCTCTGCGCGGCGTTCGCGCGAAATCTCGGCAACTTCACGATTGCCGAGCTGCTCCACGTAGAAGCGGAAGGCAAGCGGGGTAGGGATGCGCCCGGCAGAGGAGTGCGCCTGGTCGAGCAGGCCCGAGTCGCCAAGCGTGGCCATGACATTGCGAATAGTGGCCGAGCTCATCCCTTCCTTATGCGCCCAGATGCGGGCGAGCGTCTGCGAAGCCACGGGCTCACCGGTAGCGATGTACGCCTCGATGATAGCCAGAAGAACAACACGTTCGCGTGGGCTGATTCGCAATGGAGGCAACATAGAAGGACCAAAATGTACGATGTGCGCCTGATTGTCTAACGATGTAGCTCCAAGGTCAAGACTGCTATTTCACTTTAGCCCTGTCGAAGGTCACATACCGCGCCCAAATTGCGGCCTGCCCCAGCCTGCGACAAGCAGCAGCAGAATATAGATGGCCTGCATGGTGGTGCGTACAGGAATGCTCGGCATGGGAATGCCGGAGACGGTTTGCCCGGCGATGTAGATGTTTGCCGGGGTGATGGCGATCATGAGCACAGCCAGGCACACGGCGGCAGCCTTGCGAGTTTGCGGCACAAATATCCCAGCAGCACCCAGGAGCTCAGGGATGCCGGTTACGACGATAAGCCAGGCCTGCCGCGGGAAGGGCGGCGGCAGCAATGCCACAAACATGCCCGGTTGTGCCAGGTGCAGCAGTCCTGAGCCGACCAGCGGCGCAGCTACGGCAAGCCGCAGGCCCATGGCTGCCCGGGTACCCAACGAACGATGCCGCGTCAGAAAAAACGCGGCGGTCACGCAAGAAAGCGCCAACAGCGGCGCGACATATTGCCTGGTCATGACAAACCTCTTAGAGGGTGTGTGCAAGATCTTTCTATCAGCATAACCATAAGCACCATGTCATTCTGAGCGACCATCAAAATTGTGTCATCCTGAGCGACCATCAAATTGTGTCATCCTGAGCGAAGTCGAAGGACCTGCTTTCCTCCGACACTGCCGCAAAAGTCAAATGCAAAACAGGTCCTTCGACTTCGCTCAGGATGACACGATTTTTTGTTTTCGACTTTGCACATACCCTTTCAGGGCTGCGCGGGGGTGCTCGCCACGCTTGATGCCGCACTTGCCGTCGCTACCTTCACCGGTGCTTTTGCGCCCAGGCTGTAAACCTCGATGGCACCGGCACGCAGCACGGCAAATGTCTCTCCATCGGGTGAAAGGGCGAAATTGTTCCCGGCAGTCAAAATGGGACTGGCATCCAGGACCACCTCCGGCTTGCCGGTTTGCACATCGAACACGCCCACCGGCTGCCCTAAAATGGACGCCTGGTCAATTGGGTCCAGTGGAGCCAGGCTGTGATTGACTTCAATGGAGCTATACGCAAAACGATTTTCAGAAAGACTATAGCTGAAATTACCCCAGGCAAAACGCGACTGCCATATCTGCTCCCATAATTTGTTGCCCTTGATATCGAACGCATCGACCAGTCGGTCTGAGGAAAACGGCAGGCAGCTCCGTACTAAAAACGCATGCTGGCTTACCGGCTCCACGGTCGGTTGGCAAGGGCTTACCACCTTGGTAACTATGCGGTGCTCACCGCCGAACGAGTTGATTGACACCTGCCATTCCTTGCCGCTGCCCTGCTCCACACCCAGGTAGCCGCCTTCAACCATGGGTAGCACTACCGGGTGGCGCAGGGTGCCGACCCGCTTGGCAGAGTGCTCATGCGTGTCCACCACAATCATGCTGTACTCGCTGGGATGCTCCGGAAAACGGGGCGCGTCATCACCCAGGGTTGGACCTGCATCCACGCGATTCCCATCCTCGTCGTAAAGCTTTTTTTCCTTGGCAAACTCGGCCACCAGCGTGCTTGCGTCCGGTGACAGTTGCACCGTGGCCAGCTTGCCCTCCGGGTGCAGCCAGGTGGTCATCACCAGCGACTTGTCACCGATATACAACGTGTTACGCTGCCGCATCAGGAAGTGCCCGTCGCGCAGCATCCACAGATAGCGATCTCGGTCGTGCATCCGCCAGGTCCCTTCAGATTCAATCTTGCCTGTGGGCACGCTCAACACCACGGCGCGGATCAATTGGTCCTGATCCTCCGGCGGCTCATCCTTTTCACGCCGCATCAGCTTGGCCACGTGGAAGGTGAAGAGCAGGTGCGTGTCATCAAGAAAGTCAAGCGTTGTCGAAGGAATACGGTACGGCGTGAAGAACGCAGCCGGCGGCACAAAGCCCAACGGCTCAACCATGATGCGCGAAGCGGGCACAGGCGACGTCCCGGGACCGGCAGCCAGGCTTGTAGCCGAGACACCAAGTACGCAGGCTACCAACCGGCACTTCGATTGCAGATCTAGCATCATTCTCTCTATTGTGCAACAGAGTGCGGAGGTACAAGTATCAACTGAGGCAAACCGGTTTAGCAGGCCGCGCAATGGCTTACGGGCAGATGTTTGCTCTTGAGGCTTCATCGCATACCATTGGCAACAAGAAATCATTGGAGCCGTTGCTTACACTATGAGATTCTCAGCCGCACCTCTCGGTTACTTCACGTTGCGCATCTTCGTTTCAGCCGGTGCGGCGCTGCTTGCCGCTGCTCCCGCAGTGTGGGCGCAAGAACCGGCTCCGACCCAAGCCTCGTCAGCCGTCGCCAACCAGCCTGCCAAGGTGTTGCACGCTTTCGATCCCGCGCTGCTTGATACCACGGCCGACCCCTGCGAAGACTTTTACCGGTACAGCTGCGGCGGCTGGACAAAAGCAAACCCCATCCCCAATGACCGTGCCAGCTGGGGCCGGGATACAGAGCTGAGCGAGCAGAACGACCTCATTCTAAAAGCAATCCTTGAGAAAGCCGTCGCCGGAGGATCAAGCCGCATCCCGGACGAGCAGAAAATCGGTGATGAATACGCCGCCTGCAGTGATGTGCAGGCTATTGATACGGCAGGCATGGCTCCGCTGCTGGCGCAGCTCGCACCTATTAATGCGCTTGCGGGCAAAGCCGGGCTTACCGCACTGCTTGCCCAGATGCAGGCGCATGGCAATCCGGCACTGTTCGATTACGGCTCGGAGCAGGACTTCCACGATGCCGGCCAACAGATTGCCGCTGTCTCCCAACCGCAGCTCGGCTTGCCTGAAAAAGGCTTCTATGACCGTACCGATGCGGCTTCTGCCTCCCTGCGTGAGACGTACCGGCAGCACATCGAGCGCGTTTTTGTATTAGCCGGGGAAACACAGCCGCAAGCCGTGAAAGATGCTGCCGCGACGCTGCGCCTGGAAACAGCCATGGCGGCAGGGTCGCTGTCGCTTGTGGAAATGCGCGACCCCGCCCGGCTGTACCACCCGACCCCGCTGGCGCAGCTGGCTGCCAACTCGCAGGTCATCCAGTTCCCGGCGTACCTGCGCGCCATTGACTCGCCCGCTATCCACTCCCTGAATGTGGCCGAGCCGGTTTACTTCCTTTCACTTAGCAATCTGCTCAAAACGGCTTCGCTCGACGACATCAAGGCGTACCTGCGCTGGACGGTGCTGCGCCGCGCTCCTTCCACTGCTGTGCCGGCTGCGCTCGATGCCGAGGATTTTTCCTTTTACGGCAAGGCGCTGCGCGGCCAGCCGGAGCAGCTGCCGCGCTGGAAACGCTGCGTGGCGCGCGTGGACGGCGACCTGGGCGAGGCGCTTGGCCGCGTGTTTGTGGCCCGGCGTTTTACCCCGGAAGATAAGGCGCGCACACTTACCCTGGCACGCGACATTGAAGCTTCCATGGGCCGCGACATTGACCGGCTGAGCTGGATGAGTCCGGCTACCAAGGCCCAAGCCGAGGTGAAGCTGCACACGGTTGCTAACAAAATCGGCTACCCGGATATGTGGCGCGACTACTCTTCCCTGACGATTGCCCGCAATGACGCTCTGGGCAATGCCATGCGCGCTGCAGCCTTTAACGAGCGGCGCGACCTCGCCAAAATCGGCAAGCCGGTAGATCGCGGCGAGTGGCAGATGAGCCCGCCCACCGTAAATGCCTATTACAGTCCGCAGCTCAACGACGTGAACTTTCCTGCCGGTATCCTGCAGCCGCCCTACTTTGACGGCAGCCAGAATGACGCGGTCAACTACGGCGACGCGGGCGGCGTGATCGGACACGAGCTGACGCATGGCTTTGACGACGAAGGCCGGCAGTTTGACGCGCGTGGTAACTTTCGCAACTGGTGGACCAAGGAAGACGCGAAGGAGTTTACGGAGCGCTCAGCCTGCGTGGTCAATGAGTACAACAAGTTTGTGGCGGTAGATGATGTACACGTAAACGGTCAGTTGACACTGGGAGAAAACTTGGCGGACCTGGGCGGTTTGCGCCTGGCGTACCTAGCCTATGAGGATCGCGCGGCCAAAGATCAAACAAACCTCACCGCCCCCGGCACCGCCGAGTACGGCGGCCTGACGCCTCCGCAGCAGTTCTTCGCCAGCTACGGCCAGGGCTGGTGCGAAAGCCACCGCCCAGAGGCTTTGCGAACGCAGGTGCAGAGTGATCCGCACTCGCCTGAAAACTACCGTGTGAACGGTGTGGTGCAGAACCTGCCTGAGTTCCAGAAGGCATTCAGCTGTAAAACCGGTCAGGCGATGGCACCGGCTACGCGCTGCTCAGTCTGGTGATTTCTAATACCGCCGGTACGGCAGAAACTTGCCTGACAGCGTGAGCTTGACCCGGTCGCCTTTCGGGTCCGGCTCGCGTTCGAGGTCCATGTGAAAGTCGATGGCCGACATGATGCCGTCGCCGAATTCTTCGTGAATTAGCGCCTTCCAGGTAGTGCCGTACACCTGTAGCAGTTCGTAGAAGCGATAGAGCAGCGGGTCGGTGGGCGGCAGGCTTTCGAGCGAACCGCGAAAAGGCGGCTCCGTCAGCAGGATGGTTTCTTCCGGCGACAGTCCCAGCATCGCGGCGGCTTTCTCAGCTTCTCCGCGGTTCAGCGTCATCTGTCCCAGCAATGCCGCTGTTACATACACGGGCGAACCTTCGCTTACCCCTTCTGCAATCGCCTTCCACGTCAAACCTTCAGCAGCCTTGCGTTCCAGTATCTTCTCACTCAGTGCGGCTCGCTTCGACATCGTTACTCCGGTTCCAAATCACTCGCTCAAGCTATCACGGCTGCGCCGACTCACCCTATGCGACATTGAAGAGGGCATTCTAATGAGGGAGCGCGCTAGACAACAATAAGAACCAGGGGGATCACAATGCCCGCAAGCAGAAGACCGGCGATTACCAGGGAACCGCGTCTGTACTTGTAGGCCATGGCAATGCCCGTCAGGGTAGAGGTGACCAGCAGGATGCAGACCAGCAGAAAGAAGATTTTGAGCGGGAGCGGATGGTGTTTGAGCTGAGGAGCAGGAATGGAAGGCGTAGCCGCGAAAGCGGAGACAGGGCGCTCGGCGGCATTGCCTGCACTGTACGCCGGGGCGGCACCCTCTACCGACATGGGCAATACTTTGCCTATGGCCGGACGATTGGGAGTCGGTTTGCGCTCGGGTATAACCGCGATCTGTTTTTTGTGAATTTGAGCGAGAACAACAGCCCAGCGAGGCGGAGTGTACGTGCTGCCCCGGCTGCTCTCGTGCAGGCCAAAGGTTTGCAGCGCGCCGGTAAACGCGAAGAAAATCAACGCCGGCGCGACGAAAACACCCAGGTACAGGTGAATGAAGCGGAGAGTGCGCAGGGAGGCGGAAGAGGAACGCATCGCCCGATTTTAGAGTTCTTCCGTGAACGGGAAGGTCTATGACGGCACAAAAGGCACAAACGGTTCGGTCCTATGTCGCGCTGGGGTACGGTGCCTGCGCGCTGGCAGGCGCGCTGTGGAGTACCGGCTTCCTGTTCGGCAAAATCGCGCTGCGCTCCATGGGCAGCGACCATATGGTGCTGTACCGCTTCCTGTTCGGCTGCCTGGCGTTGTTGCCGGTCATTCGCCCGCTGCACCTATCGCGGCGCGAGTGGACGCAACTGCTAATCGCCTCGCTGCTCGGCGTCCCGGTGCAGTTCCTCACGCAGTTTTACGGTTTGTCGCTCACCACGGTTTCACACGCGGCGCTTATGGTGGGTACCATGCCGGGCATCCTGGCGCTGGGTGCCACCCTGTTCGCCGGAGAGAGGCTGCCGCTGCCCGGCTGGCTGGCTATTGCAGGCTCAAGCGCCGGGGTGGCTCTGATTGCGCTGAGCGGAAGCCGCCAGGTGACCGGGCATGGTCCTTCCATGAAGGGAGATTTGCTGATTGTGTTCTCGCTTACGATCTCACTTGCGTGGCTGCTGCTGAATAAGTCGCTGGTACGACGTCACTCCGCATTGCAGGTCACCGCATGGGGGCTGCTGACCGGCACCGCAATGCTGGCCGTGTGGGTGCTGCTGAAAGACGGGTTGCCGCCGGTGCGCGGCGTGCCCGCAGCCGCCTGGTGGTCGCTTGCCGCGAGCGGCGTGCTGTGTACCGCCGCCACCAGCTTGTTATGGAACTGGGGCATGCGGCATGTGCCCGCCTCGCGGGCGGCGGTGTTTCTTAACATTGAGCCCGCGCTCGGCTCAGCACTCGGTGTGTGGCTGCTGGGCGATACGCTCGGACCGTTGGCCTGGATCGGCGGCGGGTTGATTTTGGTGGCTGCGATTGTGCTGACCGGCACAGGCCGCGCCGATGCGGAGCTGGTGCTGGAGTAAGGCTTAGAAAATGCGTATGGAGAAAATTCAGTACCTAGGTCGGCTAGTTCGGCGGAAGGTGCGTGAGTGCTCTCTCAGAACCGTCTTACTCGGCAGCTAAGCTTTGCTGCAAAAATGCCAAGACCTTTGGATCAGCATCAAGCGTGGATGCGGCATTGCCTTCCGGCGTTCCTCCATACCGCGTACGCCGTCCACTGATTGGGTGCTCAATCTCTCCGGTCCAGGTGGGCGTAAGCGCGGGCGCTCCGGCGCGATGGCCCGCATGGGCATACGTGAAGTGCTCAAAACGATAAGAAAACCGGCTTTGCCGCAGGCGGTGCATGACCGAATCCGCCATCGAGTAGGAGGGCCAGATGTCGTCGTCCTGCCCTGAAATCAGGAGGATGCTGCCGTGCGTGCGCTCTACCTCGATCAACGCGTGTTGATCAAAAGCCCTAATCTCACCTTCGCCCTGCCGCACATAGGAGAGCGGCTGTCCCTTCCATGTCCATGCCGGACCCACCCCGCGACCGCAGCAGCCCTGGCCGCGCACATTGCTGGGGACGTATGCAACGATGCTGTGCAGCTGCGGGTACATGGACCCTAGCTGCAACGCGAGCTCACCTCCCCTTGATGTGCCCACCACGGCAAGTTGTTCCGGCAGGACCTCTTGTCTCTGAAGGAGAAATCCGATTGCCTGGCCGAAATACTCCAGAGGAATGGATTGTAGGCTTTCCGGCAGGTTTTCGTAGTGGAAGTAGGCGAGTGCCAGGCTGACATACCCATGGGAAGCAAGCCAAGCCGCTCTTCGCGTCGGCGCGCCGCCCTCGGAGCCGCCTAAAACCAATACCGCGGGATGACGTTCCCTCCCGGGAGGAAGGAAAAGTGTCCCATGCAGCTGGCCGGTGAGCCGCACCTGCTTGATGCCGGGGCTCAAGGCGTCTTGTACAAGCTGGCCATGCGCTAACTGTTTCCCACCTGCAAGCACACGAAGTTCAATCAGCTGTGAACCGAGATCGTGAGGCGCTTGGTAAGCCTGAGGGCCTTTCTCCTCAGGCAGCATAGACCAGAGCAGTCCTGCCGGGGATAGGCCCCGGTACGATCCGGCAAGAGGAGCTTGGGCGGTGAGGTCGATGACGCCCTGCTCATTTGCAAGAAATTCCGCCGCCGAGCTCCAGCGCTGCCCCGCTCCATCGACAAGCTCCGCCTGCAGGGTAATTTCCTGTTTAGGCGTCAAGCCGAGAACGCGAATCTTCGGCGGCTCGTCACTGACAAGAGTCTCCGAAGAGATTGCAAAGACCTGCCCTCGCGCCATGCTTCCATTCAAAGTGAAAACGAAACAAAGGCAGGTGACGAAGCAAATCTGTAAAAACAGGTAGCGAAGGCGGACCGGGCGTGCTTCCAGACAGAACTCAAATTTTGTGCTGACGCTCGCAAACAGCAGTGCCTTTGACTGCCACTGATGCGTGCGCACCGGTTTTCGCTCACGGTGACAAGGTCTTTGAATGAGTTTGGAGCAGTACATATTTGCATAGGTCCTTTCCCGATAACCAAGCGATTGAACGAGTTTGAAACAGCATAATCCTACATACACGCGCTTTTAGGATTTGCTGACACCAATGTAGTACAAATCCATCGCGGCCCCGAACTGTGCATATTTCTCCTGGCTCATGGTGTCCGGCATCACCTGCCAGTCCACTGTGGGCGTAATTACCTGCCAGTGCCCGGGTGTACCCACCCGCACCGGCATGCGGAACTCCACTTCATCCACCTGCCATCGGTACGACACGCGGCCACTCGCCGGGTCACGGCGCAATTCCAGCACCGGCAATGCCGCCTGCCGTAGGTATTGGTTGAACTCGGGCGTCAGGTCCATGCCTGTGTGCTCGTTGAAAAACGCGACCACATCCTCAGTCAGGATCGTCTTGTACTTGAATTGCTGATAATAGTCATGGACAAGTGCAAACCATTTCGGGTCATCATCGATCACGCTGCGCAGCGTGTTCAGGAATAGCGCTCCCTTGAAGTATTGATCCTGGTCGGGCTGCTGATTGGTATCATGCTCCGTGATGATGGGTGCCTGATTTTTTACCTTCGGCTTGAGCCCGTTCACATACCGGATCGCATCATCCTTGCCGTAGAAGTGCTCCACGTACAAGGTTTCGGCGTACGTGTCCCAGCCTTCATGTATCCACATATCGGAAGTATCGCGCGCTGTAATTGCATTGCCGAACCACTCGTGCCCGCTCTCATGGATGATGATGAAGTCGAATTTCATGCTGATACCGACGCCGGTCCAGTCGCGTCCGTAATACCCATTGGTGAAGTGGTTGCCGTACGTCACGGCGCTCTGGTGCTCCATACCTGTGTAGGGCACCTCGATCAGCTTGTAACCGTCGCGGATGAAAGGGTACTCGCCGAAGTAGTGCTGGAAGGCGTCGAGCATGCCCTTGGACTGCGCGAACTGTGTCTTGGCTTTTTCAAGGTCGTCAGGCAGCGCGTAAAAATCCACCGGCACGCCGCTGTAGGTGTCGCTCCAGTGCGCGTACTTGCCGATGTTCAACGATACGTCGTAGCTGTTGATCGGGTAGCTCACATGCCAGTCCCAGCGCGTGTAGCCGTCGCCGAGGTCCGTGCTTGCGACAAACTTGCCGTTCGACGCATCGGTGAGACCGGTCGGCGCTTCGACGGAAATGTCGGTACCTTCCTGCGCTTCGTCGCGCCATTGGTCCTTGCTGGGCCACCAGATGCTCGACCCGTCGTCCTCGCATGAGGTAACGATCCATGGATTGCCGGTCGGGTCTTGCCCGAAGGTGATGCCGCCGAAGCGACCCACCGGCTTCGGATGACCGGAGTAGAAAAAGTCAATCATGTACTCGTTCCCGGTCGCAAGCGGCTGCGGAAAGTCGATGTACACCGCGCCCAACGAGCGCGTGTACTGGAGCGGATTGCCGTCCATGGTGATCTTGTCGACGGCCAAATCCGGGTATAGGTCGATCTGGATACGCTGACCCGGCACCAGCATGCGGAAGCGAATCTGATTGTCGCCGCGAATCGATTTGGCCTGTGGGTCCACGCGCACGTGCAACTTGTAGGAGAGCAGGTCGTTATTGGCGCGGTAGGGTCCGTAGGTGCCGCGCAGGCGGCTTGCTTCAGCGATAGCTGCTGCGGCATGTGGCACCGCTAGCCGATGCTTCACAGCCGTTTGGGCCCATGTGCCATTCGCAATCAACAACAGGCAAATAAGAAAAAAGTAACGAACAACCATGGCGCAAGCCTACCGCAAAGCTCGCCTGTTCAAGCAGCCTTGTCTAATGCGCCGGCACCGCGAAGGACTTGCCGGTTGAAAGCAGAATCGTGCGCAGCTCCGTCTTGAGTAGAGCTACTGCCCCGTGCAGATCGCGCAGCATGGCTTCACGGTTCGCAAGCTCATCGGCGCTCAGCTTTTCTCCTTGAGGAAAGTCACTGGTAACGCTTGCAAGGCTTGCACCATCCTTGCTGCCGGGCTGTTGTAGACGATGCAGCCTGCGCCATGCCACAGGAAGAGACTGGTCGGGTGCGATATTGTCAGGCAGCTGTCCATCCCCTGCTGTCGGCGTATGCAGGTACGCAGTCACCACTGCCGGGTACTTGCTGGCATCGTTCGGCATGGTGCCGAGGATTTGCGCCAGCATGTTGTAGGGCGAGCGGAAGGAGCGCTTGTCGCCATGTGCGACTTTAAGCTGCGCTACGGATAGCGTGATGGCTGAAGCGCCTGCGGCCACATTGAGCGCGTTGCCCGCACGGTTCAGGCTGCTGGAGAGTTGCAGCGCCGAACCGACCGTGCCGAGTGCTCCGCTGACTGCAAACGTGGCGATATTAAGCGCCGCACTGCGCCTCTCCTGCTGCTGCACCTGCACATACCGGCTGTCTTCGGCGTGCGCCTCTTCAGCATCCACGCGACCCAACATTTCATCCACGTCAAGGGAAGCGAGTAGCACTTGCTCGGTAATGTTTTGCCTCAGGGCGACTGCTGCCGAGGTGCCGCCTTCTGCGGTCTGCTGCATCGCTCGAAGCTGAAGAAGGTCGCCCTCGATTCCGATGGCCTTAGCGACTGCCTCAGAGGAAGGCGGTAGCGTTTGTGCGCGTGCTGCCGTACAAACAGGAATGCAAAGCAGGAGCAGCAAAAACTTCACGCTCAGTCCCCCGCCGTGATGCTTTCCGTTTGCTTTGACATCTTGGCGGTACGCTCCAGCTTGTCCCAGTTGAAGGGACGACCGTCAATCGCACGCTTGAGCGTTTTGAACAGCACGATAGAAAATAGCTGCCGGTACGAGAAGCGTTGCAGCCAGATGTGGAATAGCAGTAGCCCGTCACCCTTGCTGCTGGGGTGCTTGCGCTCAAGCGAAAATGCGAGTGCGGAAGTGACAAAGTCAATCAACAGGAAGCTGACAAAGTACACCAGCAGCTTTTCAAAATTGGCCGCGCTAGCAGCCTCGGGGTGGAAGTAGCGCTGCCATAGGTAGCTCACCAGCCCGGCCACAAACATCAGGTCGATGAAGGGCGAAACCAGCGGCAGTAAGATCTGGAAAATAAAAATGTTCGGGAGCGCGAACAGGCCCATGGCGCGGTTGGTGCGCGCCGCGCGCCAGTGCTTGAACACCGCCTGCAGGATGCCGAATGACCAGCGGAATCGCTGCCGCATCAAGCCGCTTGCCGTGACCGGTGCTTCAGTAAATGCGAGTGCGCGGTCTTCGTAGATGACCTTATAGTTTTGCTCCAGCAGGTTCATGGTGAGGTCGGCATCCTCGGCTACCGTGTTCAACGGGTAGTAACCGCCCTTGCGCACTGCCGCGGTGCGCCATGCGCCGATGGCCCCCGGCACCACCACCACCACGTCGAACAGGTCGAGAGCGCGCCGCTCAAAGTTCTGGCTGGTGATGTATTCGAGTGCCTGCCAGCGCGTCCACAGGTTCACGCGATTGCCGACCTTCGCATTTCCCGCCACAGCACCCACGCGCTCGTCGGCAAAGTGGCATACCAGCTTTGAGACCGCGTCCTGCGCAATCACCGTATCGGCGTCGATGCCGACATAGATCTCTTCATGCAGCCGCTCGATGGCGTAGTTCAGTGCCTCGGCCTTGCCCGCATTTCCCTTGGTCAGCACCGTCACGCGCCCGCTTGCGATTTCATCCGCATACGCCTCGCAAACCACATTCAAAGTGGTATCAGTCGAGCCATCGTCGATCACAATGACACGCAGGTGCGGGTAGTCGGATCGCAGCACGGAACGCACCGTGCGGACGATCACTGTTTCCTCGTTGTAGGCCGGTACCAGGACTGCGATGTCGGGCAGGTACTCGCCGGGCGGCAGCTTGCGCTTGCGGAAACGGTCGATAATCGCGCAGATACCGATGATGATCAGCCGTCCGCTCATCAGCACGTCGCCCACCACGAACACATACAAGACGGTATGCGCGAGCGACGAAAACAGGAAAAAAGCGGCCTGGTCGACACGCGCCTGGAACCACATTTTCTGCGACAGCGGCGGCATGACCTCGGCGCGTGTTTTCCCCATCAGCTCACTGA
>CAXSBB010000009.1:0-144674 GCA_964235655.1 uncultured Acidobacteriaceae bacterium | reverse complement strand
TCCGGGTCGCCGAAGCGCGTGTTGTACTCAAGCACCACCGGCCCGCGCGCGGTCATCATCAAGCCTATGAACAGGATGCCGGTAAACGGCACACCCTCGGCGGCCATGCCGTCAATGGTGGGCTGCACAATATGCCGGGCAATCCACTCCCCCATCTCCGCGGGCAGCATTGCATCGTCTGTATACACGCCCATGCCGCCGGTATTGAGGCCGGTGTCACCCTCTCCGATGCGCTTATGGTCACGCGCGGGCAGCAGCGGCGCTGCATGGCGGCCATCGCTCATAATGAGCAGCGACAGCTCCTCGCCTTCGAGGAACTCCTCCAGCACAATGCTCGTTTCTGCCCGGCCCAGCAGCCCCCCGCTGAACAACCCGGCAACGGCAGCCTCGGCTTCGGCACGGTCCGCGCATATCAGTACACCCTTGCCCGCATGCAAGCCATCCGCTTTCACCACTACCGGTCCGCTGAACAGCGCAAGCGAGGCTTGCGCTTCCTCCATGGTTTCGCATACTGCATACTGCGCCGTAGGGATGGTGTGCCGCTGCATGAAGCGCTTGGCAAACGCCTTGCTCGACTCAAGCTGCGCGGCAGCCTGCGTCGGTCCGAACACGCGCAGGCCGCGCCCCCGCAAAGCGTCTACCAGGCCCAGCGCCAGAGGAATCTCCGGGCCGATCACTGTCAGCGTCGGGGCCTCGCGTACCGCGATCTGCACCATGGCATCGAGATCACCCGTATCGACCGGCACGCAGCGGGCCAGGCTTGCAATACCGCCATTGCCCGGCGCGCACACCAGCTCGCCCACACGCGCCGAGCGCCGCAGCGCCCATGCAATCGCATGCTCGCGCCCGCCCCCGCCGATCAGCAGTACCTTGGCTTTGTTCATCCGTCTTTACGCCAGTGCCTTCGGAATCGCTTCTTCCCACCGGCCTTGCGCCTTCAGAATCAACTCAACGACTTCCCGCGCGGTACCACGCCCTGCCGGCCGCTTTGTCACATAATGCGCTGCGGCCTTTACCTCCGGCGCACCGTCAGCCACAGCCACCGCCAGCCCTACACGAGCCAGCAGCGGCAAGTCGGGCAGGTCATCGCCCATGTAGGCCACCTCGTCCGCCGTCACGCCGGCCTGCTGCATGATTTCTTCAAATGCCTGCGTTTTTTTAGGCTGCCCCAGGTACACAAACTCTACCTTGTTCTCCTGCGCGCGCTTTGCCACGGCAGGTGACTTGCGCCCCGTGATAAACCCGGTTCGAATCCCCATGGTTCGCGCCAGCGTCAGGCCCTGCCCATCCTGCGCGTTGAACACCTTCATTTCAGAAACGGTGCTGTTGCCGTCGGCGTCTGTTGCCCCAATCAGGCACACGCCGCCATCGGTGATGGTGCCATCCACATCCATCAGGAACACCTTGATTTTGCGGGCACGCTCCAGCACGTCCGGATCGGCGAGGGGGCTTGCGAGCGGTTCGGTATCAGCCATAGCTGCCATGGTATCGCCTCGAGCGGTAAGCCTGCTTGCGCGGGAGGCGGTTTTGACCTTGGCCCCTATACTTGAACAACGTGGCTGAAGCGACCCAACCCGCGCCGCTTGCCATAATGCATCTGTCGCGCCCTCGACTGCGCCACCTTAAAAGCCTGCTGCCCAATCTCGGCCCGGCCTTTGTCGCCAGCATCGCCTACATCGACCCCGGCAACTTCGCCACCAACTTCGACGCGGGTGCGCGCTTCGGCAACCGGTTGCTGTGGGTGCTGCTGTGGTCGAATGCGATGGCCATTCTCATCCAGTACCTTTCGGCAAAGCTCGGCATTGCCACAGGTCGGACCCTGCCCCAAAGCTGCCGCGACCATTTTTCGCGGCGTACCGCGATTTTGCTGTGGCTCGCGGCAGAGGTCGCGGCGATTGCCACGGATCTTGCCGAGTTCCTCGGCGCGGCGCTCGGCTTCTACCTGCTGTTCGGCCCATGGTTCCTGGCACATGGCTGGTCGCGCACCGGTACGCTGTTTTTCGCGGCGCTGCTGGCTACCGTGTTTGTGTTCGCACTGCTGGCGCTTGAGGCGCGCGGGTTCCGCAAGCTGGAGCTTGCCATCATCGGCTTTGTCGCGCTTATCGGCGCAGCGTATGCCGGGGAGCTGGCCCTGGTACATCCGGTCTGGCGCAGTGTTGCCCTGCACATCTTGGTTCCGCAGGTCGGGCGCTCTTCCATCTACGCGGCGGTAGCCATGCTGGGTGCAACCGTCATGCCGCACGTCATTTACCTGCACTCTGCCCTGGTGCAGCCTCGCGTGCGCGAGCATGCTTGGCATAGCACCCTGTTAGGCCATAATCATCTCTCGGACCACCTGGCGCGCACGCGCATGCTGTTCTTTGAGAAAATTGACATCCTGGCAGCCATGAACGGTGCCTGGCTGGTCAACTCCGCCATGGTAATCGTGGCCGCCGCCGCGTTTACCGGTGTGCACACCGGCAGCGACGGCTTCTCTATCGAGGACGCTCACCGCACCCTGGGTCCCCTGCTCGGCCCGGCCTCAGCCACCCTGTTTGCCATAGCCCTGCTGTGCTCGGGCCTGTCATCCTCAACAGTGGGCACCATGGCCGGCCAGGTGGTGCTTGAAGGTTTTCTCGACGTCAAGTTCCCCATCTTTCTGCGCCGCCTGCTCACACTCATCCCATCACTTATCGTCATCGGCCTCGGATTGGATGCGCTCAAAATCATCCTGCTGTCGCAGGTCATCCTGTCGTTTGCGCTGCCGTTCGCGCTCATTCCCCTGCTGCTACTCACCGGTCGTACCTCTGTTATGAACCGGTTTGCCAACCGGCCGCTCACCCGGCGGCTAGGCTGGACAGTGGCCACAATCATCATCGGTCTCAACGCCATGCTGCTGTGGCAGATCGCGTCAGGCCAGGGGTGAATGTAAAGTGTCATCCTGAGCAGGTGTGCACAAAGTGCTTCCTCTTCTAACCCCTTAAATACCGTGTCATCCTGAGCGGAAACTGACGCGCAAGCGTCAGTTGTAGTCGAAGGACCTGCTTCTGTCTTTAACCTTGGCGCTTGCACACAAGAAAAGCAGGTTCTTCGACTCCGCTGCGCTCCGCTCAGGATGACACTTGGTATCGGTATGTACATACCCTCTCAATGTGCAGCCTTCTCCTCGGCTGCCGAGCTCTTCAAACTCAAGCCGTGATGCATGGACTGCAGCAGCGCGCCATCTGCTCCATCTCCGCTCAGTTCCCAGGCCATCATGCCGCCCAAGCCATGCGCCCGCACGTAGCCGGCTTTTGCCGCAACAGAAGCAGGGTCTTCAAACGTCCAGAAATTGTCGCCGTCGTAAAGCCAGGGTGCCTGCGAGTGCGCATCGCGGAACGGCGTACCCGCGCCCGGCAGCGCGGCAATCTCGCGGTACGGTGTGTCGCCATGCTCGGGATTTCCCTTGATTCCCAAACCATGCGCCCCGCCTGCATCTGTAACGCCTGACCAGTGATAGCCGTAGAACGGCACCCCCATCAGCAGCTTGGCCGCGGGTACCCCGGCTTGCTCATACTCTGTGACTGTGCTGTCCACGTTGCCGCTTTCAAGCGGCACTCCAGGCAGCGCATAGAGCGGGGCCACTACCCCGGTCTGCTTCTGCCATGGCCCGTTGTAGTCGTAATTCATCAGCCCGATCCTGTCCACGTTTGCCGCCACCAGGGACCAATCCACCCCGGGGTAGCGACCCAACCCCGGTGCAGTCGCCACGGTAAGCACCGGCTGCGTATGGGTGGCTGCACCGTAGGCATTCAGCTGCTTGCGAAACTCCAGAATCAAGGCGTTAAAGTTCTCTCCATCGCTGTCGCCGTTCGGATACTCCCAATCCAGATCGATGCCTGAAAACAACCCTGCCGCGCTGACACCCGGCTGAAGATTGCCGCGTAGAAACTTGTCAACGCAGGAAGCTACAAAAGCCTCCCGTTTTTCCGGTTTTGCGGTGTCAGAAAAGGCACTGGATTTGCCCTCAATGGAAATAATCATGCGAATGTGCGGATATTTCTGCTTCAGCAGCTGTAGCTGGTGGTACTCGCCGCGCAGCGGCTCGCCCGGCGCAAGCGGCTCCCCGCCGGGGTCAGGCCCCGGCGGAACGGCGTCGCCGACACCGTTGACGCTGTTTTGAGGCCAGTACGGCTGCTGCATATCCGCACGCGGGTCCGCCACGGCACATCGGCCGTCGACAATGAATGCCTGCGCGTAATTGATCTGGTCGAGCACGGCGGCAGAACCGCTGGTAACAAGCTGCTTGGCCGACCATAGCGGTGAACTGTAAAGCCCCCACTGCGGCAGGTAGCCCACCAGCACGGGCTTTTGGGCGAGCAACGGTATAGCCAACAAACCAAGAAGGGGTAGTAAAAAGCGGTGCATGTAGTAGTAAGACGGCAGGGAGGCTCAGATAGGTACAAGAAACCCTGCATCGGCGTGGAGGTACCGCAAACCGGTGTAACTTCCTGCCTTAAAAAACCATGTTTAGAATGGAAGTGCCAACAGCAAAGTGTCAGGTGGGGACGAGATGGGCCGGCGGAAAATTGTCGGCCTGACCGGCGTTCCCGACCAGTAATCGGTGAACGCCGGTTCCAATGCTGGAGGTGGCCGATGGACACTAGCAACATGTCCTGGGTACATCTGGTAGTGAGAATTACGCTTGACTGGCGTGTTCTCGTTGCTGGGTGTGCCTTAGTCAGACTACTGCGACGAAAGCGGTAGCTAACTTTCCCCGGTGGGAGACAACCATCGGGGAACTACCAACTCTCAATCAATTGGATGCCGGGCACGGCAGAAAGTCAAGCACTTTGCCGCCGCAAAGGCCGTCCCGCTCCTATATGCAGAGACTTACCGGGATACCGTCTCCTGGGAAGGTAGCTCCTGTTGCCGACGCGCATCACGTTCTAAAATAAGTCCACGATGTTCTGCTTCGCCTCATGCCGGTCGCTCTTGATGCCGCTCAGACGCTTCCGTCGGGGCCGACCTGATCGTGGCCGCCCGGCCCTTTTCTCGCAATCCTTGCAGCCTTGGCCCTCCAACGCCAAGGCTTGAACAGGATCGAAACAAGCTCAGAAAAGGACCAGAACCATGAGCAGCAGCAACAGCTTCAACGCCCGCGCCACCCTCCAATCGAGCGGCAACACCTACACCATCTTCCGCCTACAGGCCCTTGCCGATCGCGGCTTCAATCTCGCGCGCCTGCCGTTTTCGCTTCGCATCCTGCTTGAAAACCTGCTGCGTCGTGAAGACGGTATTACAGTTACAGCCGCCGACATCGAGTTCCTGGCCGACTGGCAGCCGGGCGCTGAACCCTCCCGAGAAATCGCCTTCATGCCCGCCCGCGTGCTGATGCAGGACTTTACCGGCGTGCCCGCCATCGTAGACCTGGCCGCCATGCGCGATGCCATGAAGCTGCTGGGCGGCGACCCTGAAAGGATCAACCCGCTCCAGCCTGTGGAGCTCGTCATCGACCACTCTGTACAGGTCGACGAGTTCGGCACGGTAGGTGCCTACACCATTAACGCGCTGCTTGAAACCGAGCGCAACCGCGAGCGCTACGCTTTTCTCAAATGGGGTCAGCATGCCTTCCGCAACTTCAGCGCCGTGCCGCCCGGCATGGGTATCTGCCATCAGGTCAACCTGGAGTACCTTGCACGCAGCGTCTTTACCACGGAGGTGAATGGTGAGTTGCATGCCTACCCGGACACGCTGGTAGGCACCGACTCTCACACCACCATGATCAATGGTTTGGGCGTGCTGGGCTGGGGCGTCGGCGGCATTGAGGCCGAGGCAGCAATGCTGGGCCAGCCGGTTTCGATGCTCGTACCGCAGGTGGTCGGCTGCCGCATTACAGGCAAATTGCGCGAGGGCGCGACCGCAACAGATCTTGTGCTCACAATTACGGAAAAGCTGCGCAGACACGGCGTTGTCGGCAAGTTTGTGGAGTTCTTCGGCCCCGGCTTGCCTGGGCTCTCGCTCGCCGACCGCGCCACCATTGCCAATATGGCCCCGGAGTACGGCGCTACCTGCGGCATCTTCCCGGTCGATGAAAAAACACTGCATTATCTGCGGCTTACAGGCCGCCCGGAAAGCCAGGTCGCGCTTGTGCAGGCCTACTACAAGGAGCAGGGTCTGTTCCACACACCCGAGATGCCCGAGGCCGAGTACACGTCGACCCTTGAGCTCGATCTCGATCTCGTGGAGCCGAGCGTGTCCGGTCCGCGCCGCCCGCAGGACCGCGTCGTACTGGGTGATGTCGCCGCCGATTTCGCCCGACAGCTACCGTCGTTGGTGAGTCTCAAGAGCGGCAAGTTCGGCGAGCGGCAAGGGCAGCGCTGGGAGGGTGAAGGCGGCCATACCTCCGCCGACGGCAACCCGGCGAGCACGATCGCATCCATTGAGCCGGGTGCGCCGCTTGGAGAGCTGGAGGCTGAACTCGTCGGTGTGGGCGCAGGCAGCGCCGTTCTCGGGGTTTCTGCCCCGGCCTATACCCGCTCCGTCAAGCAGCGATTCGGCGTCGACCCGGACCCATATCTTGACCATGGCTCCATCGTCATCGCCGCCATCACCTCTTGCACCAACACCAGTAATCCTTCTGTCATGATCGCCGCCGGCCTGCTGGCCAAAAAAGCCGTCGAGCGCGGCCTTTCCGTCCCGCCATGGGTTAAGACCTCGCTCGCGCCCGGCTCTCGCGTTGTCACGGACTACTACAAACGCGCCGGGCTGCTGCCCTACCTTGAAAAGCTGCGCTTCCACGTCATCGGCTACGGCTGCACCACCTGCATCGGCAACTCTGGGCCGCTGCCTTCTGACGTTTCAGAAGCAATCGAGGAGCACAGCCTGGTTGCCGTTTCCGTGCTCAGCGGCAATCGCAACTTTGAGGGCCGCATCAACTCTGACGTGCGCGCCAACTACCTCATGTCACCGCCTTTGGTGGTTGCCTACGCACTTGCCGGTACCATCGGGCGCAATCTTGAAACAGAGCCGATAGGCCTGGGCCGCGACCGGCAGCCTGTGTACCTGCGTGACATCTGGCCGACGCAGGCTGAGATTGCCGAGGTGCTCGGTACCTCGCTCACCAGCGAATCCTTTCATAAGGAGTATGCCACCGTGAGCCTGGGCGATGAGCACTGGCAGCGCCTGCGCTTCCCCGAAGGCAAAGTCTACGATTGGGAGCCCGACTCCACCTATATCCGCAAAGCTCCGTACTTCGACAGCATGCAGAAGACACCCGCACCGGTGACCGATATCCACGGCGCGCGGGTACTCGCCGTGCTCGGCGACTCGGTAACGACTGATCATATTTCCCCCGCAGGTGCCATTAAGACGACCTCACCCGCAGGCCGCTACCTGGAAGCACATGGCGTAAGCCCGGCTGACTTCAATTCTTACGGGTCACGCCGAGGCAACCATGAAGTCATGGTGCGCGGCACATTTGCCAACGTACGCCTGAAGAACAAGCTCGCACCCGGCACAGAAGGCGGCGTAACCCGGCTGCTGCCCGAGGGTACGCCGATGAGCATCTTTGAGGCGGCTGAGACGTACGCCGCTCGCGCGGTGCCGCTTATTATTCTCGCCGGCAAGGAGTACGGCTCCGGCTCCTCACGCGACTGGGCCGCCAAAGGCCCCAAGCTGTTAGGCGTTCGCGCCGTGATTGCTGAGAGCTACGAGCGCATCCATCGCTCCAACCTGGTGGGTATGGGCATCCTGCCGCTTGAGTTCGCAACAGGCGAGTCGGCGGCCTCGCTCGGCCTCACAGGGGAAGAGGTCTACGACATTCCCGGTCTAAAAACTCTGCTCGATGAGAAGCAGCCATCCGCTCGCAGCCTGACCGTACGTGCTACCGCTCTGGACGGTTCCCAAAAGCACTTCAACGTCCACGTTCGCATCGACACACCGGGTGAAATTCTCTACTACCGGCACGGAGGCATTTTGCAGTATGTGCTACGGCAACTGGCAGGGGTGGCGTAACGCGGGGCATTGCTCAAGCCGCGGCTCGGTCCACAACTTCCAGCACGGTACCTTCCGCCTTCTGAAGGTAGGTAATTACCTTAAACAGGTTCCTAGCCTGCGGGTTCCCGGATGGACTGAACATGCGCATCAGCGTCTTCGGAGACCGCTGGAGGTCGGCCCCCAATTTGATAAAGCCGACCGTTCCATTGATGTACCTGCGAAGGACAGATTTGCCCGTTTCCACATCGCCAGAGATCAAACAAGTAACTGCCTCACAAAGACAAGCTTTGCGGAATCCAGGGCTCTCCTGGAGTTGAGACTTAATCAATTCATTAAAACTTACAGTAAGTGGCACTATGTCTCCTATTTACGTACTTATACTCTCGCCAAAGCTGCTGAACAGTTTCAATATCAGCGTGTTGACGCTTCTTGGTGCCCCCGCCAAGCAGAATTACCAATGTATCTCCATCTTTTCTAAAATGGACCCGATACCCTGGTCCGAAATCCATTCGTAACTCCAGCACCCCAGCTCCGACTCCCTTCGCAACGAGACTGCCCCGATCCAATTAATCAAGACTGAAACTGATTCGTGCCTGAATTGTGTCATCAAGCTTTAAAAACCAGCGATCGAGTGCATTGCGGCCCTTACGGTCGATATATCTTCTAAACTCAACTACTTAGCTTCACAGTACCACAAAAGATACCATCCTAGCTTCGCCCCACATCCAGAGCATCCCGCAGTGCATAGAAGGCCGCATTCGGCTGGTAGCCGTCATTAAACGGCAGGCAAAGCTCCTCGCGGTCCGGGTGCTTCGGACGGAACTTTGCTTCATCGTCCTTACCGTTCAGCCACGAGGCACCGCTGTTTACCCCCCAGGTCAGCACATCCGTCACAGCCGGGTTTGCCAGCAACAGCTTCAGGTAGTCGCCGTAGATCGCCCCTACCTCTGCGCTGCGCGCCTTTGCATCGGGTGTTGTGAGACTATCGTCGTTCACATCCATCTCCGTGACAAACACCTTCAGGTTCATCTCAGAGCACTCCTGCACAAACGCTGACAGCCCCTTGCCGATCTGCTTTGCCGACCCGGCAGAGATGTGCGACTGGATGCCGACCGCGTCCAGCGGTACACGGTTATGCTGCATGCGCTTCAGCAATGCCAGCACGGCACCGCGCTTCGCCGTATCCTCGGGCGAGTCGGTCTCGATGCCGTAGTCGTTGTAGGCCAGCAGCGCATGGGGGTCAGCCTGGCGCGCGGCGTGAAAGGCAATGTCGACGTACTCCGGCCCCAGCAGCTTGTACCAGGGGCTGTTCCGCAAGCCTTGAGGCTGCCCGTCTTTCGGGTCGATCGCCTCATTCACCACGTCCCAGCTGCGCATCCGTTCACGGTACCGCCCGGCAACTGCGGCAATGTGGTTTGTAAGGTACTGTTCGGCATTGGCACCGGTTACTGTCGCCGCAAACCAGGCAGGCAGCTGCCGATGCCAGCAAAGGTTATGCCCACGTACAGACATTTTGTGAACTTCCGCGAATGCCATAAACCTGTCTGCCTCATCGAAGCGGAATGTGTCCGGCGTGGGTCGCAGGGGTGCCCATTTCATCGCGTTCTCAGCCGTTACGACGTTGTACTGCTCGGCAATCGTCCGCGCATACAGTGCATTCGTTGTAAGCAGGCCCATGTTGACAGCGGTGCCTGCAAACCGGCCCTTCGATAGTGCATGCGCTTTCAGCGAGCCCGTGCCGGTGAACTCCGGCTTCGCCTCTGCCCAGGCTGCACGACGCCGGGTAAGCGCGGCGACAGCACCTGCTTTGACAATTCCCTTGGCAAAAGCGCGCCGCGTCGGCATCTCCATCTGCTCCAGGCTCCCCCGGCCTGCGAAACACTGCCTCAAGCCTAGATGAAATCTGAGCAGATTGGCTCGTCCTCCGTGCAAAACAAAAGGCAGCCGCGTCTTCCGCAACTGCCTCATGTTCTACCGGCGGACGTTACACCGCTGCCTGCACTTCCTGAACGTGCGGCGGCAGGTACTCCGACTCCTGAATCTTTCCCTGCATGATGTCTGTTGTGTTGCCGGCGAAGATCGCCTTTGTGTTTGTAATCCCGATAAAGCCGAAAATGCTCTGCAAGTATGGGCTTTCCTGGTTGTACTTCTCAGCCGGCGCGCCGGGGGCGTAGTTGCCGCCGCTTGCGATGATGAAGGTCGCTTTACGGCTCTTGTTCGCTAGAAGTCCCTCATACCCGTTCGCACCGACGTTGAAGGTTACGCCGAAACGGACGATGTGATCAACCCACGCCTTGAGCCGGGCCGGTACGCCGAAGTTATACATTGGGGCGCCGATAACAGTCTCATCCGCCTCAGCCAGCTCCGCGATCAGCTCGTCAGAAAGCTTGAGCGCCTGCTTTTGTTCCGGCGTGTGCTGATCCGGCGTAGAGTACGCTCCGCCGATCCAGTTCATATCGACAAATGTAAGGTCTGTTGTAGTCAGATCGCGGTAGACGACCTTGCCGCCGGGATTTTTGCTCTTCCATGTCTCGACAAACGCGGCGGTAAGTTTGCGAGAGATCGAGTAGTCTCCGCGTGGACTGACATCAATTTGTAAAAGGGTAGCCATGGTTCTCCTTGGGTTGGTAGCGGTGAGGTGCCGGAATGCGTGTGATAACAAGCATTTGCCTGTTAAAGAAATGCCGCCCAGGGAAAAAGGATTCGTGAAAATCACAGTAACGCTCGAACCTGAAGCTCCCTCACAGCTATGTCTTTATCTTTCATGCCGCCCTCAACCATCGTCAAGGTGCCCTCCATAGCAGTAAAGGAGAGGAGAAGCCGCAGAGAGCATGGCAGTTTGCATTCACAGGGAGTTGGGCCCCATGCCCCGCGTCTTCTATAATCGGGCATCGCGTAAGATTACTTCGATTTTTGCTGTAGCCGAGGGTGTCCCTATCTTTGCCGAAACCCGTGGGGGTTCCAACTCCCCCAGCACCACTAGCCGGCAGGTGCCTCAAAAGCGCCGCCTGCGATACTTCGCTGTTCCGCTTCTCTGCTTGTCTGCTATCTCGATTGCATGGGCGCAAGAGAACACCATCACCAGCATCCGGGTGATCGGCAATCGCCGTATTCCGAAGGAAACGGTGCTGGCCCGCATCTTCTCGCATGAAAACGAAGCCTACGACGCCGCCACCGTAGAGCGGGACTTCAACTCGCTCTGGAACACCGGCTACTTTGAAGATGTACGTATCGAGCGGGAAGACACGCCCAAAGGCGTGATCCTCGATATTTATGTCCATGAGAAGCCGACGATCCGCGAGATCAACTACAAGGGCCTCAACTCCATTACGCAGTCCGACATCCTGGACGCTTTCAAGAAAAGCAAGGTCTCGCTCGCGCAGGAGTCGCAGTACGACCCGACCCACGTAGCCCAGGCTGTTAACGTCATCAAGGAGCTTGAAGCCGCGCATGGCCATCAGTTCGCCACCGTGCGGACCGATGTCAAGACCATCCCGCCTTCAAGCGTGCAGGTTAACTTCGCCATCAAGGAAGGCCCCAAGGTCAAGGTCGGCAACATCACCTTTACCGGCAACAGCAGCGTCAGCTCGCGGGTACTGCGCGCTTCCATGAAGAACCTGAAGCCCATCGGCATCCCAAACTCAATCTTCCTCGAAAACCTGTTCGCCAAAACCTTCGACGCTACCAAGCTTGAGGAGGACTCGGAGCGCGTGCGCCAGGCGTACCGCGACAAGGGTTACGCCCGCGCCAACGTCGGCGAGCCGGAAACACATATCCGTAGTGAAACCGGCTTGTCCCTGCTGACGTTCAAGCCGAAAGACGGCAAGGACATGGACATTCACCTGCCGATCGAGGAAGGGGCGCGCTACCGCCTGGGCAGCATTACCTTCAGCGGCGACGTAGCGGGAATCAATCCCAAGGCGCTGCGCGCGCAATTCACGGCCAAGGACGGCGATTACGTCAACTTTACCGACTTCGGCAAGGGCCTGAAGAGTCTCGCTGCCCAGTTCAGCGGGCTCGGCTACATCAACTTTGTTCCCAACCCGGTACCGAAGTTTGACGACGCAGCCAAAACAGTCAGCTTCGACATCAACATTGACAAAGGCAAGCAGTTCAAAGTTTCGCGCATTGAGGTACAAGGCAATAAGATCACCCGCGACTTCGTGATCCGTCGTGAGCTGCTGGTCGAGGAAGGCCAGGTCTACAACGCCAAGCTGTGGGAAGCCAGCCTGCAACGGCTGAACCAGCTGGAGTACTTCGACCCGCTCAAGGTAGATCAGGACTCGGAAACGCACCAGAACAACGAGACGAATACGGTGGACCTGCTGCTGAAGGTGCACGAAAAGGGCAAGAACTCCATCGGGCTCAACGGCGGTGCCAGCGGCGTCTCCGGCGCTTTCCTCGGACTCAATTACCAGACCAATAACTTCCTCGGTCTGGGTGAAACCCTCTCCGTACAGGCCAGCCAGGGCAACCTGGCGCGCAATCTGAGCCTGGGCTTCAACGAGCCGTACATCCGCAACAAGCCCATTACGGTCGGCTTCCAGATTTTCTCGAACAAGACCGACTACAACTCCAACAAGAGCCAGGCGCTGACCGGCGGAACCAGCTCGGCAGGCCAGAACGCGAATGCCGCCAACAGCTCGCTGGCACAGAACTATAACCAGTCTTCAACCGGCTTTTCCGTATCGACCAATTACCCGCTGCGGCACTTTTTCAAGTTTTCAGGCTTCAGCCGCGTGGGTCTGACTTACTCGCTCAACCGTTCGGCGGTTACGGCCTTCAGCGGTGCCTCGCAGAACCTGTTCCAGACACTCTCCTTCCGCTCGGGTATCCAGGGGCAAAACGCGCTCACCGGCATTGTGACCAGTGAGGCTTCGCTGTCGTACTCCTACAATCACCTGGACTCGAACTTTGCGCCGCGTTCCGGCTCGGAGCTGCAAGGGGTGTTCCGTATTGCCGGGCTCTACGGCAATGTCCGTTACATCTCGCCTACTATCGAGTTCAAGCAGTGGCGGCCGTTCAACGGCATCCATCCAAGCGCGACCGGTCGCAACGCGCTCGGCTACCGCTTGCAGGTGTCGTACATTCGGGGCATCTCGGGCGATGTGGCACCGCCGTTCCAGCGCTTCTACACGGGCGGCGAAAGCGACATTCGCGGCTTCGGCATTCGTACCGGCACGCCTTATGCGTTCATCCCGACACGGGTGCTATTCAACCTGACCAACCCGGATGGCACACCGGTATCGCGCCAGCCGGGCGCGGCGCAGACCCAGCAGGCTGTGCAGGTACCGCTACCGGTGTACGGCATCGTATCCGCGGGCGGCGATACCTCGCTGGTCAATAACATTGAGTATCGTATACCGCTTGTCGGTCGCACGGCGGCCCTGGAGTTGTTCAACGACTTCGGTATTGACCTGTCACTTGATAAGAACCAGCTGCGCCAAAGCCCGCAGGGCATCGCCAACCTGGACTCGCCGCTGTACGGCTGCCGATCCTACGTCAACGGCTCCTGCCAAGGCGGCATCCCCATTATTTTTAACAACAATGTTCAGATCATCTCCGGCACCAACCTGGTCCCGCGCGACTCGCTCGGCGCACAGGTTTCGGTGCTGCTGCCGATCGTCAACGCGCCGTTCCGCATTTACTACGCCTATAACCCATTACGGCTTTTCAAATCTGTCCCACCGAACAGCCTGATCACCCGTCAGCTGTTCCCGGAAGGCAGCGCAGGCGACTTTACTTACCAGCAAGCCAGCCAGTTGTACGGCTCGCTGTACCAACTGCGGGAGCCTGCGAAGACGTTCCGCCTGACTGTGGGAACAACCTTCTAACCCGCGCTTACTCTATTTAACTGGATACCCCACGTCTCGAACCTGCAAACCAGGTGTCATCCTGGGCAAAGCCGAAGGACCTGCTTATGACTTTCGCGCCGGCGTCCGGAGAAAGCAGGTCCTTCGGCTCCAACTGACGCATACGCGTCAGTCTCCGCTCAGGATGACACGGTGTGGGGTAGTTCCACGTATCTACCCCACACCGCCGCGCATGTGAGACTTGGTACACAAGCAGGACCTCCTGCAAGTCAGAACCCTATGCCCGCTGACGCTATACAAACTACCGCGCCCACCGTACACCCCAACCTGGTACTCGGCATCTGCTGCATGAGCCTTTTGCTGGTCGGCATGGACATCACCATTGTGAACGTGGCGCTTCCGTCGATTCAGCGGGATCTCCATGGGACGCTTTCCGGGCTGCAATGGGTCGTCGATGCTTACACGTTGGTATTAGCGAGCCTGCTGATGCTGGCCGGTTCCATGGCAGACCGGTTTGGGCGGCGGCGGGTATTTCAAATAGGGCTTGTCATGTTCACAGGCGGCTCCGTGTTGTGCAGCCTGGCGCACGGCATTGCGCAGTTGGCTGCGTTTCGTGCCGTGCAGGGGCTGGGCGCGTCGATGCTGAACCCGGTAGCGTTGTCGATCATCGCCAACACGTTTCTTGAACCCAAGGCACGCGCCCGGGCCATCGGAGTATGGGGCGCGGTAGCAGGTGTGGCACTGGCACTTGGGCCTGTCGTAGGCGGAGCCTTGACGCAGAGCATAGGGTGGCGCTCGGTGTTTTGGGTCAATTTGCCGATCGGGCTTGCGGCACTGGCATTGACGGCGCGGTACATCCCGGAGTCGAAGGCAGGCCGCGCGCGTGCTCTCGATCCGGGCGGCCAACTGCTGATCTTTTTGACATTCGTTTGTTTGACTTCCGCCGTGATTGAAGGGCCGCGCGCGGGGTGGAGCTCGGGGCTGATCCTGGCGCTGTTCGCCGGGGCATGTGCTGCGGCAGCGGGGTTCATAGCGTGGGAGCCGCGAAGGGTGGAGCCGCTGGTGGATTTGCGCTTCTTCCGCAGCATGCCGTTCAGCGGGGCGGCAATCATTGCGGTGTGTACGTTTGCTTCGTTCAGCGGATTCCTGTTTCTGAATGCGCTCTACCTGCAGCAAACACGCGGATTTTCACCGCTCCACACCGGGCTGTGTACGCTGCCGCTGGCCGCCATGATGATGGTGTGCGGACCGTTGTCAGGCAGGATGGTAGGGAGTTTTGGCACACGGCCCTCGCTGCTGGCAGCAGGCGCGAGCATCGCAATAAGCACGCTGATGCTGACCGGGTTGAGCACGAGCACCTCGATGCTGTACCTACTGGTGTGCTACACACTGTTCGGCATCGGGCTGGGCATGGTAAACCCGGCAATTGCGACTACAGCGGTGTCCGGCATGCCCCGGGCACAGGCCGGGGTAGCGGCGGCCATTGCTTCAACAAGCAGGCAGGTAGGCGCAGCTATGGGTGTAGCGATTGCCGGAACTGTGGTGCACGCGGCACGCGCGGGTGGTGTCAGCTTTGCAGCGGCAACGCACCCGGTATGGTGGGGTATGACGGTATGCGGTTTCGCGGTAGGAATGCTGGGCTGGTTGG
This sequence comes from uncultured Acidobacteriaceae bacterium, assembly GCA_964235655.1. Classification (GTDB taxonomy): domain Bacteria; phylum Acidobacteriota; class Terriglobia; order Terriglobales; family Acidobacteriaceae; genus EB88. The sequence goes on along the minus strand of CAXSBB010000009.1, from coordinate 129,257 downwards.
GAACTACAGAATGGGCACGAGCAAGCGCCGGGCGGGTGAAGGGGATGCTGGAAGGATGAGGCGAATGCAAAAGCAGAGTCAGTGCCACCAAAAAAGCGTGTCATCCTGAGCGAAGTCGAAGGACCTGCTTTCGCATCGTTTTCTTGCACTGTCCCTGCGTTGCACTTACACGCCCATGCCATACTCGGCAGCGGCAACAGAATCCCCGGCGTACGAAAAGAAGTCCGAGGGCGTGCGGCGGCGAAACTTGTATCGGAACCGGATTTCGCGGCCGATATACAGTCCCAGTGAAATTGTAGTCAACGCAACGGTAACTAGGCCAATCGCCTGCATGGCTGAGAATGACTCTTCGTTCAAGTCCATCTCCGGCTCGGATTCCAAAATGGCAAGATTGAACTGGTTCATGCACAAATAATAGCGCAGCCTCATTGCAATGGCAGAGGCCTTTGGGTACTCAAGTCATGAGATAGCTTCCAGCATACGCAGCAGTGCCACTTTGCGCTCCGGAGCGACAAAGCTGGCCTCGATGGAATTGCCGGCAAGCTCGCGTAACTGCTCCCGCGTAAAGTCGAAAGCGCGCGCGGCGAGCCGGTACTCATCCTGGAGATCGCTGCCGAACAGGGCCGGGTCATCGGAGTTCAGCGTAACCATCAGGCCTACATCAAAGTAGTTGCGCACCGGGTGCTCCGCAAGCGACGGGCAGGAGGCTGTGCGGAGATTCGAACTGATACAGATTTCAAGCGGCACCTGCCTTTCCGCTAAAACTGTCATCAGCTCGGGATCGTCGATAGCGGAAAGCGCGTGCCCGATGCGCTCTGCGCCGATGTTCAGCGCTCCCCAGATACCGTCCGGACCGACAGTTTCCCCGGCATGCGCGGTCAGGCGCAAACCCGCCTCGCGCGCCTCGGCATAAAGCTCACGAAACGGCTCCGAGCCGGTTCGCCGCTCATCGCCGCCGAGGCCGATGCCGACGATACTCTCGAACTCACGGCGCATCTCGGCTGCCTTGCGGAACACACGCGCAGCCGGTTCCGGCCCGAAGTGCCGTACAGCGTCGAAAATCCAAAGGCAGGTAATACCCCAGCGCGCCTCAGCCGCAACCCGCGCCCGCTCCATTCCGGTAAACAGGGGCTCAAACTCCGTGCGGCCCCAGTAGTACACCACCCCTACCGAGACATACACCTCAGCATGCATAACACCCTGCCGGTGCAGGCGCTCCAACATGCGCTGCGTGATGAGCTCGTAATCGTCGGCGGTTTGCAGCTGCTCGGTGATGGCTTTGAAGGCGAGCAGGAAGCCTGAGAAATCGGTGTAGCTGTAGAGAGCACGCGCGGTGTCAAGCGTCAGAGCCGGTCCAGTCGAAGTCTCGCGGCGGCTGCTCAGCTCCACCAGCGTCTCGGGTGAAACGCTGCCTTCAAGGTGAAGGTGCAGTTCCGCCTTGGGCAGGCTGCGAATGTATGTGAGGAGATCGACAGGCATGTCTGCTTTGGATGCCAATAGGCTCTACTTTCAGACCCCTGAACCCCGTGTCATCCTGAGCGAAGCCGAAGGACCTGCTTCCCTTGGGCAGCTGCAAAAGTCAAAGGCAAAAGCAGGTCCTTCGGCTTCGCTCAGGATGACACCTCTTGCTTGTTTTCGACTTTCCATTCCGGCTTCAGCCGTAGGATCTGCTTTCGCCCTACTTCGCACCCTGCCCCGCGTACTGCTTCTGCACGGTGGCGTACACCTCTTTTTTCTCCCCGCTCGGGCTGAACAAACCCTTGCGGTTATAGAGGTCCTGCACCCCCGGCAACTGGCGCGTGGGCGAGCGGAAGTCCATGAGCACCCACGGCGTGGTTCCGCGCACAAAGGGAATTTTCGCAATCATCTCGTACTGCTTTTTAAACAGGTGCCGCTGAAACTCCTCGGTCCAGCGGTCCTCAACCGCACCGTGCAGCCCTGCCCGCGCGTCGCCGCCGAACTCGCTGATGATGACCGGTTTACCCGATGGATCAGCCCAGCGGTAGCTCAATGCATCGTCGGACTTACCGGTATACCAGCCGATGTACTCGTTCTGGCCCAGCACATCGAGATACTGACCCAGCGGATCGTCAAGCACGGCAAGCTCATGGCCGTCAGCGTCCTTGTGCGTCGGCGTCAGCATGGCTGAGGTGATCAATCAAGAAGGGTCCTCGCCCCGCGCCTGGTCCACCAGCTTGTGAATGAACTCTGTGCGCTCCGGCGAAATCGGCGTCTCGTTCGACATCGACCAGAACACAATCGAGGCACGATTGCGGTCGCGGGCGATCATTTCATGCAGCTGCGACTGCGCGCTTTTAAGCGCCTCGGGGCTGGTCCAATGAATGGCCCAGTACACCGGGATCTCCTCCCACACCAGTAAACCTTCACGGTCTGCCTCGCGCAGGTAGGTTTCAGGGTACGGGTAGTGTGCCATGCGGACGAAGTTGTATCCCAGTGCCTTGGCCCGACCCATCATCAGTTTCGCGTCTGCCTCGGACCAGGCACGGCCTGTCTCGCTTCCCGGGAACTCAGGGTAGCTGCGCGGCGCCTCGGCATGCATGCTGATGCCGCGCAGGTAGATCGATTTGCCGTTGAGCAGGATGTCTGTGCCGCGTACTTCAATCGTCCGAAAGCCGATCTCATCGCTCAGCCGGTCTGTGCCTGCCTGCCACTCCACTTTGTAGAGCCGGGGATGCTCGGGCGACCAGCGCTCCAGATTTTTTGGTGTGAAAGAGAAGGCGGCACGTCCATTTGCATCCGCTTTAGCGGATATGTGGATGTTAAGCTCCGGTAGATTCAGCGCAACGATAGTCCCCGGCAAAGCATTCATCACATGCGCATAGCCGGTTATATGATCGCCTGCGCTACGCTCCAGCGTTAGCGCATTATCATCGATAAATGTTTGCGGCACCTCCGTAAGCGACACCTGCCCTGTCAACCCGCCATAGTTCCACCAGTCGGTTTTGATAGTGGGTACACGGTCGCGCATGCGCGTGTTGTCCACGGCCACCACGATGAAGTTGTCACCATCCTTGAGCGCCGATGTGGCGTCGCAGTCGAACGAGGTAAACGCCCCCTCGTGTTTGCAGACATCATGTCCATTCACGGTGACATCAGCCCGGTACGCCGCCGCGCCGAAGTGCAGAAAGCTCCGCATGTCGGGATGCGGATGATACGGAAATGTCCGTTGATACCAGAGCAGGCCCTCGTAGTAGAAAAGCTGCGGGCGCTGCGAGTTCCAGTCGCCGGGTACGGCAAGCGTGGGTTCCTTGGGCCAGTCATACTCCTGCACCGGGCCGCGCGGGTTCGGCGTCTGGTTGGCGATAAAGCCTTTCGGGTTTGGGGCGTCAAGCTCTTTTTGAAATGCGTCATAGCCGTTGCGGTACGGGTCGACGATGTAGTGCCACTGTCCATCAAGATCAACAGCCTGGCGTCGGCTTACTGAACCGAGAACGGTTGTCGCAGATGGAGTTTGAGCGATGATCTCCAAAGGCAGCAAAGCTGTGCAGACAAGGAGCAAAGCGGGAAGCAAACGCATGCGGCCCATGGTAACTCCACACCGGCTGCCTGTACCAGCTACGCTGTACCGGCTCGAGCATCCGTCAACGTGCTTCTGAACGCATTGGCATGCTCAAACAGCGTGCGCAGCTCCGGCGTGCGCAGGTTTTCGCGCAGGTAGGCCAGCTCCTGCTCCATGCGCAGCAACGCCGCAGCCACCGCAGGCTCGTTCGTCATGGCAATGTCGCGCCACATGGAGTATGGGCTCGCACCCAGCCGCGTCATCTCTCGCAAAGCCCGGCCGCCGATGCCATGCAGTTCACCATCCTGCCCTGCGTCTTCACCGAACTGGTTTTGCAGCATGGCCGCAAAGGCCGAGGCCATCATCTGGGGCAGGTGGCTTACCGATGCGCACAGCATGTCATGGCGCTCCGGAGAGAGCGTGACCGCCCGCGCGCCGAAACTCTGAACCCAGTGCTGCCACTCTCCCACATACGGGTGAGCCGGCAGCGTAGTTGCGTCAGGGGATGCGCCGGTGAACAGCCAGGTAGTGCCCTGAAATAAACCGGCTTCAGCATGGGCTGCGCCGCTATGCTCCTTCCCCGCCATGGGGTGCCCGGGCAGCCAGCCGGGCTGGTTTTCTCTGTTGTAGAGCGAGCCCGCCTGCTCTACCAAGAAGCCTTTGACACTCCCCACGTCGGTCACCAACTGCGCGGGCGACAGCACGGGTGCCAGCTGCTCCAGCCATTGCGCCACTGTAAACACAGGTCCGGCCAGCACAATGACGTTCGCAGCCAGCGCACAGACGAACGGATCGTCATTGGCATCGCCCGCGACTACCGGGTCTACCGCGCCCATGTCACGGGCCTGTGCCAGCATACTCGATTCCGGGTCCCAGCCCAGGATGGCGCCTGTGAAACCTGCCTTGCGCAGTGCCAGGCCGATGGATGCTCCGATAAGCCCCGTGCCGAAGATGGCAATACGACGAATCTCTTGTTCCCGACCGGTTATCTGAGAGTTGAGCTGTGATTTGGTTTGCGAGTTGAGTTCCTCTGGCATGGCACTCCTTAGCTTGCTTTAGTCTGCGATACTGCGCCCCAAAGCAGGCGCGATGGCCTTAAGCTGCACCATGAGCGTTTCCAGCTGTTCGGGATAGAGCGTTTGCGCTCCGTCGGAAACTGCTTTCTCCGGATTTGGATGGACTTCAATAATCAATCCGTCGGCTCCGGCGGCAAGCGAGGCCCGCGCCATGGCTGGCACCAGCTCGCGCCGCCCGCAGCCGTGCGAAGGGTCGGCAATGATGGGCAGGTGTGACAGCTTTTTGACTACCGGGATGGCGGAAATGTCCATGGTGTTGCGCGTATACGTTTCAAACGTGCGGATGCCGCGCTCGCACAGCATGACGTCGTAGTTGCCGCCCGAAAGTATGTACTCACTCGACAACAGCAGCTCCTCGACCGATGCGGCAGGTCCGCGCTTGAGCAGCACCGGCTTGCGGGTGTGGCCCAGCTCACGCAGCAGGTTGAAGTTCTGCATGTTGCGCGCACCTACTTGGAAGCAATCTATGTAGGGAAGCATCATCTCAATCTGCGAGATCTCCATTACCTCGGTAATGATGAGCAGCCCGGTCGCGTCGCCCGCCTCGCGCAACAGCTTGAGGCCTTCAAGACCCATGCCCTGAAAGGAATATGGCGACGAGCGCGGCTTGAACGCCCCGCCGCGTAGAAACTGGCCGCCGGCATGCTTGACCTGCGCTGCAACGGTAAACAGCTGCTCCCGGCTTTCGACCGCGCACGGCCCCGCCATGATGACAACCGCTTCCCCGCCGACCGTGACGCCGTTGGGAAAGCGGATGATGGTGCCCTCAGGCCGGAAGCTGCGCCCCGCCAGCTTGTACGGTGACGAGATGCGGTACGCCTCGGCGACACCGTCCAGCACTTCATACTCCTTCACGTCGAATGCATCGGGACGACCTACCCCGGCGAGAATCGTCTGCGTGATGCCGGTAGTGCGATGTACCTTGAAGCCGTCTTCCACCAGCCGTTCCACAACGTGCTCAACCTGAAGCGCGGTTGCGCCTTCCTGCATGGCCACAATCATTGTTTGCCTTCCCCTTCTTGCTCGCCTGCGGACTTGGCCCGCTCTTTTGCCCGCTCTGATGCAAGCTCGTCCTGCTGTAAAGCGCGCATTACGTCGATGAGCCGCTCATAGATATGGGTCAGCTCCATGTCGGGCAGCGGACCCTTGTTGGCGGCGCGCACGTTCTTAAAAATAATGGCTTCGCGGTTGGGCTCATACACGGGCAGGGTGCTTGATTTTTTCAAGCGGCCGATAACTTGCGCGGCGCGCGCACGTTCTGAAATGAGCTCAACAATCTGCCGGTCGAGCTCATCGATCCTGAGGCGCATGGTTTCAATATCCATCAGTTCCTCACATGATTGTGATTGCTGTGAAGGGTGTGCTGCTTCGCAAAGGGGTGGCCTTAGGAGCGGACCGGCGCGGGGCGCAGGCCCTCGATAAATCGCGCAATGGCCCGGGGTGCGATCTCGCGGCTGCTGGCCTCAATGAGCGAAACCAGTGCCGAGCCGATCACAGCGGCATCGGCAAACCGGCCTACCTGCTCCACCTGTTCAGCGTTTGAGATGCCGAAGCCGACCGCTATCGGCAAGCTGGTATAGCGTCGCAGCCGTGCCGTAAGCTGTTCACCATCACCGGTCATGGATTGCTGCGCGCCTGTGATACCTACCCGTGAAATAGCATAGATAAAGCCGCGCGAGACCTCGGCAATCCGCTGCAAACGGGCGTCCGGGCTGGTAGGCGCGGCAAGGAAAATTGGCGCGAGACCATATTGATCCGTCAGCCGCAGGTACTCGCCTGCTTCCTCGACAATCATGTCGGTCAGCAAGACGCCGTCTACACCCGCCCCGGCTGCATCCGCACAGAAACGCTCCATGCCATACTGCAGAACCGGATTGAGGTAGGAAAAGACGATCAGGCCGGCTTGCGGTCTCTCCGCTCGTAACTCGCGGGCCAGTGCCAGCACGTCTGCCAGGCGGGTACCGCGGGCGACCGCGCGCTCACTGGCTCGCTGGATCACCACTCCATCGGCAACGGGGTCCGAGAACGGGACGCCCAGCTCCAGCACATCGGCACCGGCATCAAGCGCGGCTAGCGCAATGGCGCGGCTGGTGGTGAGGTCGGGGTCACCGATAGTGAGGTACGCGACAATACCCGGTTTGTTGTTGAACTGTATCGGCATCGGTCGGCTAGGCTCCCTGCAGCTTGAGCTCGCGCGTCAGGATGCCGAGATCCTTGTCGCCGCGCCCGGAGAGGTTGATGAGCAGGATGTCTTCGCGGCTCATGGTGGGCGCGATGCGCATGGCTTCCGCCACGGCATGTGCTGTTTCAAGTGCCGGGATAATGCCTTCAGTCCGCGAAAGAGCGACTGTAGCCTTGAGCGCATCGGCGTCGGAACAGCTCACATACTCCGCGCGGCCCTGGTCGTTCAGCATCGCGTGCTCGGGACCGATAGATGGATAGTCAAGCCCGGCTGAGACCGAGTGCGTAGGCACGGTCTGACCATTTGCATCCTGCAATACATAGGAGTAAGTGCCCTGTAATACACCCGGCTTGCCGCCGCCCCCACCCGGCAAAAAGCGAGCCGCATGCTCACCCAAGCCATTGCCGCGCCCCCCGGCCTCCACGCCGATAAGCTGGACGTTTTCATCTCCGATAAATTCATAGAACGCGCCGATGGCATTTGACCCACCGCCGACGCAGGCAACGATCGCCGATGGCAGCCGACCCTCACGCTCCAGCATCTGGCGGCGCGCCTCTTTGCCGATTACCTTGTGGAAGTCGCGCACCATGGTCGGGTAGGGGTGCGCGCCGAGCACTGAACCCAGTAGGTAGTGCGTAGTGCGCACGTTGGTGACCCAGTCGCGCATGGCCTCGTTGATGGCATCCTTGAGGGTTCTTTGCCCGGCTGTTACGGCGCGCACCTCGGCACCCAGCAGGCGCATGCGGTACACATTCAGCTCCTGCCGCCGCATGTCCTCCTCGCCCATGTAGATCACGCACTCCATGCCGAACAGCGCGCAAACGGTTGCCGTGGCGACCCCGTGCTGGCCCGCGCCGGTTTCGGCAATGATGCGCCGCTTGCCCATGCGCCGGGCGAGAAGGCCCTGGCCCAGGCAGTTGTTGATCTTGTGCGCGCCGGTATGGAGCAGGTCTTCGCGCTTGAGGTAGATGCGCGCGCCGCCGAGCTCCTCGGTCATGCGCTTGGCGAAGTAGAGCGGCGTGGGGCGCCCGGCGTAGTTTTGTAGCAGCTCATCCAGTTCGGCGTGGAAGGTGGGGTCCGCCTGGGCCACGGCGTAGGCGGCTTCAAGCTCTTCGAGCGCCGCCATCAGCGTTTCCGGCACGTAGCGACCACCGTATACACCGAAGCGTCCGGGGATGTCGGCGGTGATGTTGCCCGGAGCGGTCTTCTTCTCGTTCAGAATGGGGGTTTCCACAGCAGTGCTCATCGGTGCCCTCGCATCTATCTAGGGTACGCTGCGAGAGAGGTTTGCTCAATATGCCGGTTAGCTGTAGCTGTGCGCAGAAATACCTTAAGGAAGCGCGACAGCCCGCGTGAAATCAGCATGGCCTAACAATTCATTTGTCAGCTTATTACCGCCCGGCTCGATAAGGATGGTTTGCAGTCCAGCCTTGCGTCCGTATTTCAAAGCTGGAATGCAATCTGTGTCGGCGCTGACCAGGACGATGCGATCCACAGAATGGTTAGAAGAATACGCCGCAACATCCAAGCCGATGCGCATATCTACGCCTTTTTGCTCAAAGTCAGGCTTGAAGTCGCTATCTGTAAACGTTGTCTTGGTTGCGGCAGATACTGTTCCGAGCAGGCTTGCCTTCTTCCTTGGAATGTATCCTCGAAACTTGATGACGCCCCGCCGAACAGCAAAGAGATTCCGATGCGACAGAGCATGGAGCCACTCGTCATTGGAAGTAAAAGTGTGACTCAAGCCCGAGACTGGCAGTGTGACAGTACCGCTAAAAGGGGCACAATCATAATAAAGAATGCGAAATATCTCTTCATCGTCAGCTTTACAGGCATGCGCGAACTGTTCAATAAAGTCCGGATTGTAGTTTTTCTTAGCTTTCCGTGCGGTTACACGCAGAAAGCCACCATCGATAAGAACTGCAATTTTTTTCAACATGAAATAGGAAAGCCCCCGATGAAGGGGGCTGTATAAAGCTCGCCTACGAGCATATCGGATAAGGAACTATCTTAGAAAAACATAAAAGACGTTCAAAAGCAAATTGTTCTTTGAAAGTTTAACCGGGGTACTTAATTCAGTGTTTCTGAAGCTTTGACTATGGTGCTGTGTGCCGCACTTCATGCGCGTAACCATCCTCAACAGCCGTCAGCACCAATTCCAGCCGCCCACCCCGCCGCACTCCATACACCAGCGCAGGCCGAAAGCAAGCCACACACTCACTCCCTGCACGACGCACACTTGGGTACAGCACCCCATTTGACCGCCCGAGCAGCAGCTCACGCGCCAGCCGCTGCGAAGGTGCGTAGCAGGCAGGCACCGGTTCGGGTCGCAGGTAGTCGCTGAACTTCGAAGCCGGTTCGAGCACGTGCAGCTCCGTTCGCAGATCGGCCAGCCAGTCATCGTACGTCGAGCTGTCCCGGTCCGGGCGCTCACCGGGCAGGCCGGGTACGATAATCTCCCCGAGCCGCCGGGCTTTGTGAAACGCGACTTCGGCGACAGAAGTATCGAGTGTGTCGGCACAGTACCAGGCGCCCCGCGTCCCATCGCTGAACCGTGACCCTTGGTGACTTGCATGGGTAAATGCCGCATTCACAATATGTGCATTCGGGATGCCGTAGACCAGCTCGTACGGGCTGATACCGGCGAGGCCGGAGTGCTCGCCGCGTATGCGGTCGTTGGTTGCGCCGTCAAGCAGGATGAGGTCGGCGAGCATCGCTTCGTCATCGGCTACCTCGCTCAGGACGCTTCCTTGGTCGCTAAAGAGCGACGGGATAAGCCGGTGCAAACCTTCGCGCGAGAAGAAACGGAGAGGCGGCAGGTTTTGGGAGTTCAGTTGCATATATCAGTGGGCGCGAGCGAGAGCAGGTCCTTCGACTCCGCTGCGCTCCGCTCAGGATGACACCAGGTATGAGTCTCGTAACTTTGCACATACCCGCTCAGGATGATCCTTGTTAAATAGTTAGTGGCCGCCGCACGCGGCATCAAGCATTCTGCGCACGTCAAGCATGCCGGGTTGGCCTTGGCGGGTCATGTATGCAATCGGTGCCTGCCCCATAAACAGTGAGCCCCGGTTGCCGAGCGTGACCCAACGGTCAGCCCATTGCGCGCCGAAGTAAATGTGCAACGCCTTGTAAATACCGATGACGAGCGAGATACGCGTGAGCACGTCCTGGCTGAGCCGCTGCGCCCCCGGCTTGGTGCGCCAGGCATGGAAGGTGGAAGTCGACATACCGCCCAGCAGGTCGCGCTTTTGCGCTTCTGTCAGGCTCCATTTTGCAGTGATGTTGAAGAAGCCGCGTAGTGCGCTCGCGCTCAGGCGTTCCCGTTCCGTAGCGCTGTCGAGATTAAGGGCGGAATCAAAGGTGTACCCGGCTATGGAGCTTTCAGCAATCGCAGGTGGGGTAGACAACGCGGACATGGTGTCACCTCTCGTTTTAGAGTATATAAAAACTCGATTCCGAGATGCGTAGCGAGCTAAATTGACCCGAAATCATGCACCAAGCAGTGAGACCTTCCCCTCCGGCGTTTTCGAGATGCCGTACAGCAATCGCCCATCTGCATCCAGGTGGCGCAGTTCCAGCGCTTTGTGCGTCACGGCAAGATGGCTGAAGCCGTGAACCTCCTGCGCGTACGGACCGCGCTCCAGCCCGTCGATCTTGAGCACATACAGGTCGGCACCGCCGCCGCCCGAGAGAAAGTGGGTCGTCGGGTGCCCCGCAAACTCCAGGTGTTGCAGATCGTGGTCGTGGCCCGCCATGTAGAGATCGACCTTGTATTTCCGGAACAACGGGTCCCAGTCGCGCACCAGTACCGGATGGTCGCCGTGCGGGCCGTTGGAGTAGACCGGGTGGTGGCCCAGTACGGCTAAAAACGGAGCGGTGCGAGGTTTCTGCAGCTGCGCCTCAAACCAATGCAGTTGCTCCACATGCTGCGCGGGTGTCATCCAGAAGTCCGGCTTATGCGGCGTGCTGCCGTCCGCCTTGCCCATGTTGCTGTCAAGCACGATGAAATGAATAAGCGGCTGCCGGGCGGGAAAGTCGAAGGTGTAATAACGCGCAGGCAATGTCCAGCGGGTCGGGTTACCGTCCATGCCTCGACCCTGCTTCGCATAGGCCAGCTCGGCCTCGACCTTGTTCACCTCGGGCGGCATGGTCTGGTAATCATGGTTGCCGAGCATGGTGTACGCCGGGCCCGGAAAGGCGTCTGCCGGGTACATCTGCTCGAACCCTTCCATCCAGCGTGGCGACGCAACGCCTCCGGGCAGGTCGCCATACCAACTATCACCCAGCATCAGCAGCGCCTCCGGCTTCAAACCGGCAGCCTGCGCGTACTGCCGCATGCCGCGCGCTACCTGGCTTTGCGCCTGGTGGGTGTTTGCGGGGTTTGGATCGTCATGCGACGGCTTGTCGACGTAGCCCCAGTCGCCGATCACAAGCGCGTGGGCGGCGTGCGGGTCGATGCCTTTCACTGCCAGGCCGGGGAGGGCCGGCATGGCAGCCATGGCGCTCCAGGCAAAGCTTTGGCTAAGAAAGCGGCGGCGTGAGACAGAGGCTGCAAACAGTGTCGAGTCCATACAGCTAGGCTAGCAAACCGATTTGAAGCCCCGGTAAATACAAAGCTTCATGGCTGGTTCAAAAACCGTTCCAGAACATCACGGTACCGCTCGGGCTCCTCATAGGAGGGCAAATGGCCGCTCTGCTCGAAGAACACTATCTTCGCACCGGGAATCGCATGCGCCATGTTCCAGGCGGTCAGCGGCGCTACGTTCATGTCATAGCGTCCTGAAATTACCAGGGTGGGAAAGTGGAACCCTGCCAGCCGGGGCGTCATGTCAAGAGTTTCCGTGGCCTTCGATACAGCTTCAGCTACCTGCGGCTCATAGCCGAGGCTGCCCATATGCGCCATGTAAGCATCGCGTTTCGCGGGCGAGTAAAAGATCATGCGGAAGTGGTTACGCAGGCCGGCCTGGGCTGCGGCGTCTGTTGTCTCGCCGAGCTTTTTCTCTTCCGCCGCATCCGCCTCTTCAATATCGGGAAAGGTCTGCGGCAGCAGGTGCACCATGCTCTTTGAAGAAGGTGCGGCAGAGTCGGACAAGACCAGTTTGGCCACATGCTCGGGGTGCGCGGCGGCATATGCCATGGCAAGCAGGCCGCCGTAGGAGTCACCCACAATGGCAGCTTTGTCGAGGCCGAGTTTGGCGCGAACGGCTTCAAGGTCGGCAACCTGGGCATCCATAGTTTGCGCCGCTCCGGGCTGGACCCGCTTTGAAGCACCGGTGCCGCGCTGGTCATAGAAGACGACGAAACGCCCGGCGGCGACTTTTTGCCACATATCGTTTTGCAGCATGTAGGTATGCGGCAAGCCGGGACCGCCGTTGACCGCGATGACAGGCAGCGCCGTGCTGACCGCCTCACGGGTGCCGAAGGTCTCATAGCCGAGGTCAACCTGCTCGGTATGCACTGTGCCGGTGCTGTGCGCAACCGGCGGCGCGGCGTGCGCGGCAGGCAAAAGGCTGAGGGCACATGCGAGCAGGACGCGAATCATGGGAGCACCTTCAGGACGGGATATCGCGGAGCATAGCACGGTACGTCTATGCGCGGGCAACAGCCGTTGTAGCCAGCGCGCGCGCCGTGGCACGGGCGCGGCTTACAAAGGCGCGCACCTTCTCGGGGTCCTTGCGGCCGGGTGCGGCCTCTACGCCGGTCACTACGTCTACGCCCCAGGGACGCATGGTCGCAATGGCTTCGGCAACATTAGACGGTGCCAGACCACCCGCGACGATGATGCGCAGGTGCGGTGCCGCTTTCAGGAATGACCCGCTAGCCCGCACCCAGTTGAAGCGCGAGCCGGTGCCGCCCTGCGCGGCGGCTGTACGCGAGTCAACCAGCACTGCATCGATGGAGTGATCTTTCTGTAACTGTTTCAATTGCGTGTCGAAGATGGTGCCGTTGTCGGAAAAGTGCAGCACTTGCAGCAATCCGAGCCGCTTGCGGTTAGGGATCGCGTTGAAGTGCGCGCGCAGGCGCGTGGGCAGCTCGGCGTCTTTGAAGGAGTGCAGCTGCACACCGGTCAGCCCCGCTTCCTGAACCGTTGCCGTAATTTCATCAAACGTCGCATCCACAAACACGCCGTACCGTTCTACCCTCTGCGGTAGTTGCGAGGTAATGGTAGCTGCCTGCAAGGGCGTAACCCGGCGCGGACTTGGGGCAAACACAAAGCCGAGCGCATCGGCACCGGCATCCACGGCGAGCAGAGCATCCGGGAGGCTGGTATTACCGCAAATTTTGACCCACATGCGCGGCTACCGGAATCCGTCTTGCGGCATTGCTTGCGGGGCCGCAAACGCAGGCTGCAGCCACCCGGCAAGCGCCGCGCCGGGGTCAGGCTGGCGCATCAGCGACTCGCCAATGAGAAAGGCGTGGAAGCCTGCCTCGCGCAGGTAGTCAATGTCAGACCGGGAACGAATGCCGCTTTCGGCAATGTGTACCGCGCCTGCGGGCAGGTCGCGGGCGAGTTCAATCGAGATATCGAGATCCACTTCAAATGTAACCAGGTCGCGGTTGTTCACGCCGTACGCATCGCAGCCCAAATCGCGCACGCGCTCAAGCTCTTCCGCCGTGTGGACCTCGCATAGTACATCGAGTTCCAGCGCGTGGGCTTCCGCGGTGAACTGCTCCAGCTCCGCATCGGTAAGCGCGGCGGCAATCAGCAGGATGGCATCGGCACGATGGGCGCGCGCTTCCATGATCTGGTAGCTATCCACGATGAAGTCCTTGCGAAGGCAAGGCAGCTGGCTCGCATCCGAGGCTTGCTCAAGGTAGGCAAGGCTGCCCTCAAAGAATGGCTCGTCGGTCAGCACGGACAGAGCCGCCGCACCGCCGCCGCGCAACTGCCGGGCCAGGGTCCAGGGATCAAAGTCGGGCCGGATGAGGCCTTTGGATGGTGACGCTTTCTTGATCTCGGCCAGGATGGCAGGGCCGTCAAGAGCCTTGCGGCGCAGGGTGCGGGCAAAGCCGCGCGGCTCGTGCAGGGCAGCCATGGCCTGGAGCTCTGCAACGCCGGTGACGAGTTTGCGCTCAGCCACGGTTTGGCGGGTTCGGGCGAGAATGCGGTCGAGGTGCATGCAGTGCCAGTATACGAGCGAGCCGGGGTGCGTCTAGGCTAGTCTGGGTTTGTCTGGATTGGGTTACTGTTGGTAAACATGGAGGTTACTCTGGTTGACTGCATGAAGAAGCTATCTACAGGCTGGTACTGTGTCCTACTCGGCCTGCTTTGCGGTGCTGTGTTCGATGTACGCGCGCAGGGCACACCGGCGCTCCCTATCGGCGATTACATTCATGCATCGTGGACGCAGTTGCAGCGGTCGATGACCGATTGCGGGTCGCTGGTAGACCCGAAAACGAAAACCGCGCCGGTCCTATACCTTCCCCACGACCTCACCGAACCGCCCGAAGTGCACCTGCTGCGGAGCGCCTGCGGCGTACATGTAGAGCAATTGTCGAAACGCATTGACCACCCCGGCGCGCTGATGCCTGCAGAGATCCCTACGCCGGGGCTACTGTACTTGCCGCACCCGTATTTAGTACCCGGCGGCCGCTTCAACGAGCAATACGGCTGGGATAGCTACTTCATTCTGCTGGGCCTGGAGCGCGACCGCCATCCGGAGCTGGCACGCGGCATGGTTGAAAACTTCTTTTTTGAGATTGAGCACTACGGCAACCTGCTGAATGCCAACCGCACGTACTTTCTCACACGGTCGCAACCGCCGCTGCTCTCGTCGATGATCCGCATGGTGTACGACGCCGAGCCGGTTGCAGCGCGCAAAAATGCATGGCTGATAGATGCTTACGGGTATGCGGTAAAGGACCATGCGCTGTGGCAGACGCCCGAGCATGCTGCGGGCGACACAGGCCTGGCGCGATATCACGATCTAGGAGAGGGACCGGTGCCGGAGATGGCCGATGCCAGCACGTATTTTCCTGACATTGTTCGCTGGCTACTCGATCACCCGGACGTGAAAACCGATGATTTAGTACTATTTGGCAGCAACACACACACTTACCGGGGCAATGGACTATTTCTCTTCGAAGGTCCGCCGCCATCCACTGAAGATGCGGAAAAGTTGCGTACGCAAAGCTGCGACTTCAAAAAATCTGAAGTGTGCGCGCATGCCCATGCCGGACCCTACTGGCTTTCGCGCGCTTTCTACGAGAGCGATCGCGCGGACCGCGAGTCAGGCTTCGACACGACGTTTCGCTTCGGCCCATTTTCAGGCAGCACGCAGCAGTTTGCACCGGTATGCCTCAACGCGCTGCTCTACAAGTACGAGCTGGACCTGGCCTGGATGGCCGACCGCCTGGGCAAGCCGGTCGAAGCAGCGCTGTGGAAGCAGACTGCCGCCGCCCGCCGCGTAGCCATGGACAAGTATCTGTGGAATGCCGAGCGCGGACTTTACTTCGACTACAACTACGCGACGCATACGCAATCGACGTACAACTACATCACCACTTTTTATCCATTGTGGGCGGGTGCCGCTAACCCGGCGCAGGCAAAAGCAGTAGCCGCCAACTTGCCGTTGTTTCTTAAACCGGGAGGTGTTGCGATGAGCACGACTGAGAGCGGCGTGCAATGGGACCTGCCATACGGATGGGCTCCGACCACCTACTTTGCCGTGGCGGGGCTGGAGCGCGCAGGCGCAGATGCGCAAGCCCGCACGGTGGCGCAACGATTTATGAAAAGCGTGGAGAACGGTTACCGTGATGACGGCACTATTCGAGAGAAATATAACGTGGTGGCCGGCAACGCCAATGTACAGGTGAGCGCAGGCTACAAGCAGAACGTGATCGGCTTCGGTTGGACAAACGGGGTGTACCTGAAGCTGCAGCAGTTTCTTGCCGCACCTGCAAGCCAGGCCGCAGATGCGCTGGGGGTGCCCCGATGACGCCTGTGCAGACTGCCCCGCAAGATTTGACGGTGGTAGGCTTGGGCGAGCTGCTGTGGGATGAGCTGCCCGGCGGCAGGCGGCTGGGCGGTGCTCCCGCCAACTTTGCCGTTATGGCCGCGCGGCTCGGCGTATACGGCATCCTTGCAAGCCGCCTGGGCATGGACGAGTCCGGAGAGGCAGCGCGCGCGCTGCTGGACGGCTTGCCGGTGGACTCGCGCTTTTTGCAAACTGATGCGGAGCGCGGTACCGGCACTGTGTCCGTTGCGTTTGAAGATGACCAGCCGAAATACACCATCCATGCGCCCGCGGCGTGGGATGGGCTGGAACTGACCCCCGAGTGGCTGGAGCTGGCAGAGCGCGCCGACGCGGTGTGCTGGGGCACGCTGGCGCAGCGCAATGCGGTCTCAGAGGAAACCATCCACGAGTTCGTAGCTGCTACCCGGCTCGACTGCCTGCGCATCTTTGATGTAAACCTGCGCGCGCCCTTTTACACCGAAGAAGCAGTTTCGCGCTCGCTGCGGAAGGCCACGCTGCTTAAGCTCAATGACGGCGAGATGCCGCGACTTCTCTTGCTGGCCAGTCTCGGCATCGCAACTGAGTACTCGCCGACAAACGACACTGCCCGTGCCGATGCGCTCATCACAGATGCCCGGCAGATACTGGCGGCGCATAGAAATCTACAGCTGGTTGCGATCACACTGGGTGCGCACGGCAGCCTGCTGGTGACCCGCAATGAAGCGGTACGGCACAAGGGTATCGAAACCGATGTAGTGGATACCGTGGGTGCCGGCGATGCGTTTACTGCGGCGCTTGCCGTGCATCGCCTGCTGGGTGCGTCACTCGCGGTGCAAAGTGAGGCGGCGAACCAGTGGGGTGCCTGGGTCGCGGGCCGGACCGGTGCCATGCCTGAGCTGCCGGAAGGCATGCGCATAGAAATTGAACAGGAAATTCGCAGGGCAGCAGGGAGATAAAGTTCCCAAGTAAACTAGGGACATGCTGCATCTGGCGGACGCCGGCAAACGCTTCGGCCACAAACTTTTGTTTGAACATGCCAACTGGCTCATTACGAGCGCGGAGCGTACCGCGCTCGTCGGTGCGAACGGCACCGGCAAATCCACGCTGATGAAGATTCTTGCCGGGCTCGACACGCTCGACTACGGCACCTACCAGCGGGTGCGCGGCACCAGCATCGGCTACCTGCCGCAGGATGGGCTTACACTCTCAGGCCGTACCGTATTTGACGAGTGCCTGAGCGTGTTTGATGAGCTGCGCACCATGGAGCGCGACGCGGAAGAGCTGTCTGCGAAACTCTCCGAGCTTGACCCCGCAAGCGAGGCGTATACCGCCGCCGCCGATCAGTTCTCTCGCATGCAGACGCGTCTGCACGCCGCTGACGGCTACGCACTCGACGCGCAGGTAGGCGCGGTGCTGGGCGGCCTGGGCTTTGCCAAAACCGACTGGACGCGCCGGACAGAGGAGTTTAGCGGAGGGTGGCAGATGCGCATCGCGCTCGCCAAGCTGCTGCTGGCCAAACCCGACCTGCTGCTGCTTGATGAGCCGACCAATCACCTCGACCTTGAAACGCGCACCTGGCTTGAGACCTACCTGCGCAACTACCCCAATGGCTTCATCCTGATCTCGCACGATCGCTACTTCATTGACACGACCGTGACGAAGATCGTAGAGGTGTGGAACAAGGCACTGCACACCTACCACGGCAACTACGCCAAATACGAGCAGCAGCGCATCGAACGGCGCACACGCCTTGAGGCGGCCTACAAGAACCAGCGCGAACGCATCGATGATCTCGAAGCATTTATCAACCGCTTTCGCGCGCAGGCCACCAAAGCCAAGCAGGTGCAGAGCCGCATCAAGGAGCTTGAAAAAATCGAGCGCATCGTGATTCCTGATGAAGAGTCGGCGATCCATTTTTCATTCCCGCAGCCGCAGGCTTCCGGTCGCACCGTGGTTGAGGTGCAGGGGCTTGCCAAGGATTATGGACCGAAGCACATACTGGCCGGCGTGGATTTCACCATCGAACGCGGCGACCGTATCGCGCTGGTCGGTGCAAACGGCGCGGGCAAATCCACGCTGGTGCGCTTGCTGAGCGGGCAGGAGCCGCCGACCGCAGGCGCACTGCGGCTAGGCCACAACGTGCTGCCGGAGTTTTTTGCGCAGGACCAGTACAAGGTGCTTGACCCCGCCGCGAAGATGCTCGATGACATCAGCGCAATCGCGCCGCGTGTGCCGGACTCCGAGCTGCGCGGCCTGCTGGGCTGCTTCCTGTTTACAGGCGATGACGTGTTCAAGCCGCTCGGTGTGCTGTCGGGCGGCGAGCGTAACCGTTATGCGTTGGCCAAAATCCTGGTGAGCCCGGCGAATTTCCTGCTGCTGGATGAGCCGACCAACCACCTGGACATGCGCGCGAAAGATGTGCTGCTCGATGCGGTAAAACACTTTGAGGGCACGGTGATTTTTGTGTCCCATGATCGCTACTTTATTGACGGCACAGCCACACGCGTCTTTGAAGTTGAGGACGGGCACGTGCATGTATATCCGGGCAATTATGAAGATTACCTTTACCGGAAAAGTGTAGCCGTCCAGGCAGCGAGCGCCGTTAGCGTCAACGGCCATGGGGCAGCACCTACTAATGCAAGGCTTGCAGGCCCGGCAAGTGACCTGGTCAAGCCGTTACTGACGTCAACTCCTACACCTGCCGCTACAAATGGCACCGGCACTCCTCGCGCCAAGAAACTCAACCCGATCAAGCTGCGCCAGATGGAAGAGCGCCTGCAAACTGTCGAGGAAGAAGTACCCCGCTGCGAGGCTGCCATCGCCGTCACTGAGGGACAGCTTGCAAATTACACCAGTGCCGAAGAAACCCAGCGCCTGGCTGCGCAACTAGGTGATCTGCGTAGCGAGCACACCGCGCTCAATACTGAGTGGGAAGAGCTTATGCTGCAACTTGAAGAGCAGGGCGCGCTCTCCTAGCGACCTGTAAAATCGGCGGTGACACCAGGGAGATCACACTATGGCCACATCGCTTGCAACCACAGATGACGCGCAACTCATTCTCAAGCTGTATGAACTGCGCACCGCACCTTCGCTCCGTGCCGCACGGGCCTGGGTTACGCAGAGCTTTTGGCCTGCAAGCGCGGCTGATGCGCTCAAGGTATTCCGAGGCGGCCAAAGCCAGGAAAACGATTCCATTCGCCAGGTAAGCAGCTACTGGGACATGGCAATTTCGTTTGTACTGCACGGTGCGCTGTCGCTTGAGCTATTTGTAGACTGCAATGCGGAGCCATTTTTTATCTATGCAAAAATGCTGCCTTTTTTACCGGAGCTGCGCGAGCAGATGCCAACGTACATGGTGAAGATCGAGACGTTGATGGAGCGCTCCCCTGAAGCAAAGGCTCGCGTTGAAGGCATGCTGAAGCAGATTGCCGCGCGACCGTCGCCTGACCGCTTGGAGGCTCAGGCACCTGCTCCAGCTCTGTAAACACGATGGCTACGGGCACCAAAGCTAAGCGGCGGCTAGAAAAACTCTTCCGCCGCCGCTTAGCTTGTCCCAATCCATAATGCTACTGGATGCCTACCCAGAATGCGTAGACCTTGTTGTTGGTCGCTCCGTAACTGCCTGAGCCGGAAGCCCAGTACAGCACCCCATCAACAATCGCAGGTCCGGCAAGCGATGCTCCGCCGGATTGGAAGGATCGCAGTACCTGTCCATTCACCGCATTTAGAGCTACAAAGTTGCCGGCGACATCCTCCCCGTATACAACCCCATTGGCGACACTCAGTGATCCCTCAACAAGCGCGCGCGCTCCCGCCGGTATAGGCGGCAGGCGCAGGGAAGCCGAGTCGGGCTTTACCGCAGGTGCCGGGGTAGGCGTCTGCCATAAAATCTGCCCCGTGTTTTTATCGAGTGCGGTCCAAAATCCCCCATTCGTTTTCTGCCCGGACGGAATCAGCGTGGTTTCGGTGTAGTAGGAGTTTCCGTTCGGTACATAAATGCGCTGATTGTCAGTTGCCGCGCCCCACTGGATGCCGCCGACCACGCCATCGGGTCCGGTCTGGGTGCCCCATAGGATAGTGCCCGTATCGCGGTTCATGGTGTAGTACGCTCCACTTTTCTGCCCGGCTCCAACCGCATCTACCTGCTTGCCGTTGCTTGTGACAGTAAACAGGTTGGCACCGGCGCCGAAATCGGTGTCAAGCCCGGTGGGTACCGGGCATGGAGTCGCCGGGGCCGGTTGGTATGTCTCGCATGAAGTCGTCCAGGTATCGGCATGCGTAAAGCGCTGCGCCCAGTTCACCGCACCGGTGTTCATGTTCATTGCCACCACGCTATCTACATGATCATTGGGCGACAGGCATGCATCCAGCTGCGTCGCAGTTGTCGCCGCTGTCTGACAGGCTGCGACCGATGGCGGTACAGAATAGTTGTTCCCTGTCGTCACATACACTGCGGCGCGAGCAGGGTCGACGGCGATATTACTCTCCCACACGCTTCCACCGGTGTAACCGGTGGGTACGGTGTAGCTTTGCCAGATAATCTTTCCGGTGCTTTCATCGAGCGCGACCACAGACCCGCGGAACGTGGGGACGAAGTGCGGGGTCTTTGAGGCGAGTTCTTCCTGGTTAGAGGCAACACCTACATAAATGCGACCGTTCACCACCACCGGCGAAGAGGTCACGATCGCCGCTGTTATGGGATCAAGCACGGTCTTCCAGGCCAGGCTTCCATCCGTTTTCGACAGCGCGTACAGGGTAGCCGAATCCTGGTCGCCGACGATGACGTTGTTCGTGCCGATCGCGGGGCTGTTGCGGGAGTATGCCATCGGGTCGCCGGAGATAGCCGTCAGGCTGGCCTGCCAAGTCGGCTTGCCTGTTGTTGCATCCAGCTGAAACACAATCCCTGTCTTATCGGCTACATAAACATTGTTGCCTTCAACTGTCGGGGTGCCTTGCACCTCATCGTTCGCGGTAAAGACCCAGCGCTGGCTTACATAGGGCAGCGTGTAAGAACCTAGAATAAACTCGTTTGAAGCCCAATGATCGTTGGTCAGGCCGTTACCGGCGCTCATCCATGGAAGGGCCGTTTCAAAATGAAAGTTGGAGAGACTGAGCGCAGGGCTGCCGGCCGCTGCCGGTGCTGCACTTGCTTGAGGGTTGACGGCGGGAGCTGCTGCGGCCAGGGCAGGGATCGCAGATAGAAGGCAGAGGGCGGGAGCGAAAAAGCGAAGATGCATTGGGAAAGAGCCTTTCTGGTTTCCAACTACGATGACTCCAACCTCTTGCTTGTTTAAGAAGATGGAATGAATTTTATATCGCATGTTGATAACGTGAAGCGGTCATAGTGCAGAGTTGCCGCAAACAACAGAGAAAGATGGGAGAAAATCAGGCCTCGAAATCAACCTCGATGACGCTTTCCACCAGAGGCAGGATTGAAGGAAGCAGGGCTTGGTGGACAGGGTGCGTGTTGTAGGCTTCGAGCATTAATCGGTCAGCGAAGTGCATGGTGCCACCGAAGTTATAGCCTTTTGAGCGCGGAGAGAAGTTGGTGCCGACGTAGATTGCTAGCAACCCTGGAATCTTGCCTTGCAAGGCGCGGATCGAGCCGGCGACTGTCTCTTTCTGGGCATCCGTCACTTCAGGCTTCCATTGGAAATTGAAAGTGTGAATGGTCATTGTGTAGGTCTCCTGCGTGCATAAATATGCTGTAAGTGTCCTTCGGTTCGATGCAGAAGCGGGAGCTTGTTTGAAAGCTCGATCCGAGAGCGGCCCAGTTGCCGCACGCTTTGCGCTAAAAAGATTTGTTCCGCCGAGGCAGGGCTTACTCTAGGAGCATGGACACCGCTGCATTGCCGCTATGGAAACCGGAAAGCTGGGCCGCGCGTTTGGGGGAGCTGCTGGCGCATGCCCCTGACGAAAAGGAAGCGCCCCTGCGGCGCGATGTGCGCTCGCTGGGCATGCTGCTGGGTGAGGTGCTGCGTGAGCAAGCAGGTGACGCTTTATTCGCACAAGTAGAAGAGCTTCGGCATGACGCGATCCCGCGACGTGAGGAGCAGGCCGCCGGAGATTTCCATGCAGCCGACCAACGTCTACAAAAAACCGTGCTGCGTATCAGCCGATTGCCGATTGCGGAATTGTACCTGCTGTCGCGTGCCTTTGCGTTCTACTTTGAGCTGACCAACCTGGCAGAGACCAACCACCGTAAGCGCCGCCGCACGGCTGCGCAGATCAGCGGAGCCGCGGCGGCGCAGCGCGGTTCGCTGCGGGGGACGCTCAAGGCCATGCGCGACGCCGGTGTTCCCGTAGAGGAAGCCTTGGCGCTCCTTGAAAAGATCAACATTACGCCCGTGTTTACCGCACATCCTACAGAGATCGCGCGTCGGTCGATCCTGTTCAAGCGTCGCCGCATGGGCGAGCTGCTGGAACAGCTGGACCGTATTCCGCTGGCTGATGACGAGCTGCACCGGCTGCAGACGGAGCTCACCGCTGAAATTACGGCACTGTGGCAGTCCGATGAGATACGCAACCGCCAACCCAGCGTCTCTGACGAGATCAAGATGGGGCTTGACTACTACGAGGTCTCCCTTTTTGCCACGCTGCCGGTGCTCTACACCGAGGTAGCCGGCGCGCTGGCAAGCGAGTACGGCGTCTGCATACAAGCCGCAGAGCTGCCGCTGCTGCTGTCCTTCGGGTCATGGATCGGCGGCGACCGCGACGGCAATCCGTTTGTAACGCCCGCGGTTACACTTGCGGCGATCGCGCAGGCGCGGCTGCGCCTTCTGGCGCACTACCAGGCCGAGGTACAGCGGCTCATCAGCTTTCTTACCAGTTCATCGCAGCAGGTCCCTGCGAGCGTGGAGCTTACCGGCAAGCTGGAGCAATACCTGCAAGCCGGTAGTGATACCGCACGGTTTGACGCGCACTTTGAGTTTGAGACGTACCGGCGCTTTGCCGCCTGCATGGGTGTGCGGCTGGCCAAAACACTCGGGTCATCCGGAGATAAGACCGGGGCCGAGCCCGGCACGCTTGAAGCCGCGCTCATCGGTCTGCCCCCTTATGCCGGTGCGCATGAGCTGCTGACCGATTTGCAACTGATGCGGAGCAGCCTGCAGGCCAACTGCGGAGAGCGCCTGGCGACGACCCTGCTCGATCCGTTACTGCTGCTGGCGCGCACCTTCGGCCTGCACCTGCACACACTGGACGTGCGCCAGCATGCGCGGCTGCACACGCAGGCACTTGAGGAGATCGCGGGTTGCGGCGAGGGGGCGCGCGGTACTGTACCCGCTGCGTTCAGCCCGCAAACACTCGACATCCTTGACACAATCGGTGCCATTGCGGAGGTCAAGCGCAGCGCGGTTCCCGAGGCGATCCGCACCTACGTGATCTCAGGCGCGGCCACCAAGGAGGATGTGCTGGCCGTGCTGTGGCTGGCGCGCTTCGGCGGTGTAAACCCGGCATGCGTGGGCCGCGACCCCGGTCTGATGCCGGTGCCGCTGTTTGAATCCATCGAAGACCTGCGCAATGCGCCGGATACGTGCCGCGAGCTGTGGGCCGATCCCCAGTACCGCAAGTTGATCGAGAGCTGGGGCAACGTGCAGGAGGTCATGCTCGGCTACTCCGATTCCAACAAGGACGGCGGGATGCTGTCGAGCACTTGGGAGATTTTCAGAGCGCATCGCGCACTGCACCGAGTCGCGCATGAGGCAGGCATCACGCTGCGGCTGTTCCACGGTCGGGGCGGCACGGTAGGCCGCGGCGGCGGTCCTACGCACCGGGCGATCTATGCGCAGCCGCTTGACTCCTTCGACGGCGGCATCCGCATCACCGAGCAGGGTGAGGTATTGAACTGGAAGTACGGCGACACGGTGCTGGCCGAGCGCAACCTGGAGCTGATGATTGCCGCCTCGCTTGATGCGCTGGCGCGGCCCAACCTGCGTGGGGGCGGTCACTTTACCGGCGAGCTGCCGCCGGAGTGGGAGGAGGCTTTTGACACGCTTTCTGCGGCGGCATTCACCTTTTACCGTGAAGGCATTCTCGACGACCCGGAGGTCTTTGACTTCTTTGAAACCGCAACGCCGATGGCTGAGCTTGAGCATGCCAAGATCGGCTCACGCCCGGCACGGCGCGGTGGCAAGCGCTCGTTTGAGAGCCTGCGTGCCATTCCCTGGGTCTTCGGCTGGACGCAGAGCCGCTTGCTGATCCCAGGCTGGTTCGGCGTGGGCCATGCGCTGCACGGCTACATGCAACAACCGGGCGGGGCCGACCGGCTGCGCGCCATGATGCGCGAGTTCCCGCTATTTACCGACTTGATCCGCAACGTCGAAGTTGCGCTTGCCAAGGCTGACCTGGGCATTGCATCGCTCTACGCTTCGCTCATGCTTAATACCGCGGCGCGCGAGCGGGTGTTCAGCAAATTCAAGGATGAATACTCCCGCACCCTGGAAGGCGTACTGGCGGTGACAAATCAGCGCGAGCTGCTTGAAAAGAACGCGGTGCTGGCGCGCTCCATCAAGCTGCGCAACCCCTACGTCGATCCACTCTCGCTGATCCAGGTGGACCTGCTGCGTCGCAAGCGCGCCGGTGAGGATACCCCCGAAGTCAACCGGGCGATTTCAGGCACCATCAACGGTATTTCCGCGGGCTTGCGAACTACCGGCTAAAACGCCTGCGTTTTCATTAGCAGCAGGCGGTAAAAGCGCTTCCCGGCTGAGCGATGTAACCCGCCGCAAAGCCGGGAACCGCGCTGCCCAAATTCCTGTAACCGCAAGCGATCCGATACCGCCCAGCACCACTGCGCGCACGGCGCCGAACCAGTGCGCGGTCAAGCCGCTTTCAAACTCTCCCAGCTCATTGGAAGCCCCGAGAAACAGCGAGTTGACCGCCGACACGCGCCCGCGCATCTCCGGCGGCGTCGCCAGCTGCAAAATGGACGAACGGATCACGACGGAGACCATGTCCGCTGAGCCCGTGACCAGCAAAGCCGCTACTGACAGCCACACCAGATGCGAAAGCCCGAATGTAACCGTGGCTAAGCCGAACAGCGCGACGCACAGCAGCATGCGCACTCCGGCCTGCTTGCGGATGGGCCGGAATGTAAGCAGCAGCGATACCGCCAGCGCGCCCACCCCGGGCGCGGCACGCAGCATGCCCAGTCCGCGCGGACCTACGTGCAGAGTGTCAGCCGCAAAGACAGGCAGCAGCGCCACCGAACCGCCCAGCAGAACCGCGAACAGGTCCAACGAAATGGACCCGAGCAGCACCTGTGTGCGGAACACGTAACGCACCCCGGCAAGCAGCACGTCGGTTGAAATGGCTTTGTGCTCCATACGGCCTAGCCGCACGCGCAGCATGCCGATGAGCGCGAGATACCAGACCAGGGTCGCCAATGTGAACAGGTACACCATTCCGCTGCCCGCCGCATGCGCCATGCCGCCACGCACTGCCGGGAGCGTATACAGGATGCCGCCGATGGTAGGCCCGGTGACGGTGGCGATCTGGAAGATGGTTGCGCCCCAGGTAATCGCGTTGACAAAGTGCTCTTTGGGAACCAGGTGCGGGATGAGCGCGGATGATGCAGGGCCGGAAAACGCACGTCCGAAACCAATGAAAAACAGCACGCAGTAGATGGGCAGCACGCGATGGATGCCGTGCCATGCAAACGCGAACAGGATGACCGTGCAGACCGCCTGCAACGAGTAGCACACCAGCACCACCTGCCGCCGGTCGAAACGGTCGGCAACGTGCCCGGCCGGCAGCAGGAACAGCAAGCCCGGCAGGAACAGCGCCAAGCCGGTGTAGCCCAGGTCAAGCGCTCGATGGGTAATCTGGTACACCTGCCACGCCACCGCAAGTGCCTGCGCCTCTGCCCCGATGACGACTACGCAGCGCGCCAGCTGGTAGAGGAGAAAATCACGCGAGCGGAAAGCCGCCATACTGTCAGACATACTTCTCTATTGTCGCGCGTCCTCCGCGGAGGTGCCGCATCCCATCTCCATGGAAGAGGAACGCAATGAGCAGGTCAGCGGTCCGGTGGAGCGCAACATACGCGCCGTATCCAAACTGGAGCGTGACCGCGAGGAGGGGCAGCACGGCATTGATCGCTTTGTAAGCGCGATCGGCACTCTTGCCGGCAGCAAGCTTTCGGTTGCGCTGCACTTGCTGGTGCTTGGGGTGTGGCTGCTGATTAACACCGGGCATGTACACAGCATTCGTCCCTTCGATCCTCTTCCCTTTTCACTGCTTGGCTTCTGCTTCTCGACAGAGGCGATTTTTTTGAGCATTTTTGTGCTGCTCAAGCAGAACCACATGCAGCACCGCGAGGACCATCTGAGTCAGTTGAACCTGCAGATCGACTTGCTGACAGAAAAAGAACTGACCAAAGCGCTGCAGCTGCTGCGCGCGATATGCGTCAAGCTCGACATAGGCGCACCCATGCAGGATTCCGAACTCTCCGAGATGAGCCAGGTGACCTCGGTCGGCACACTTGCCGAGCGGATTCTTGATGACATGCCTCCCAAGGTTTAGGTCCGGCGCCCTGCGTAAGCGATCCGGCCTTCACTGATCGTCCAGCGCACAGCACCCTGCATGGCCCAGCCGTCAAACGGCGTGTTCTTTGATTTGCTTTGGGATGCGGCTGCGTGGAACGTCCAAGCCGTCGCCGGGTCGAAGATTACGGCATCGGCCCAGGCTCCCTTTGCGAGGGAACCACGGCCCGCAAGAGAAAACACTCGAGCGGGCTCCGCGGTAAGCAGCGCCAGTACGCGTGTGAGCGGCATACCGTGCTCCCCGTGCAGCACGCGCAGTGCCAGGCCAAGCACGGTTTCCAGTCCGGTAATGCCGTTCGGCGCCTGCTCAAACTCCTGCTCTTTCTCAAACCGCGCATGTGGCGCGTGGTCGGTTGCAAGGCAGTCTACGGAGCCGTCGAGCAGGCCCTCCAGCATGGCCGCGCGGTCCGCCTCCGAGCGCAGCGGCGGGTTCATCTTGGCGTTTGTGTTGTAGCCCGCAAGTGCGTTCTCATTTAGAACAAAGTGGTGCGGCATCACCTCGCAGGTCACGCGGAAGCCTTCGCGCTTGGCCGCGCGTACCGCATCGAGAGCTTTTTTGGTGGAGATGTGCTGCACGTGTAGTCGCGGTGTCAGCCCTTCCTTGCGCAGTTCTCGCAGTAGTGCAATGTCGCGCTCCACGATGCTTGACTCCGCCTCGACCGGCATGCCGCGCAGGCCCATGCGGAAGGCGAGTGCGCCTGCGTTCATGGTCGCACCGCGTGTCATGCGCGTGTCCTCGGCATGCTGCACTACGCACAGCCCCACGCCGGCAGCGGCGACAAGCGCTTGCCGCATGATATCATCATCGAGTATGGGCTTACCATCGTCGGTCACGCCGACTGCCCCTGCATCGCGCAGCGCGAGGTAATCGGTCAACGCCTCACCCATGCTGCCTACCGTCGCAGCCGCTACAGGCAGCACACGAATTGCCGCACCGCGTTCCGGCGCCTGCAACCAGCGCACCCATTCGGCGGTGTCGGTTACCGGCACGGTGTTCGGCATGGCGCACACGGTAGTAAAGCCGCCTGCGGCAGCGGCTCGGGTACCGTTTGCTATGGTTTCCTTCCAGGTTTGTCCCGGCTCGCGCAGGTGTACGTGGAGGTCGATGAGGCCGGGCGCAACAACTAAGCCGGTGGCATCGAGAATCTGAGCGTCTTTGCCCGCAATGGAACCGGAAATCGAACCGGGCTCACCGATTTCCGCCACCTTACCATCTGTAAACAGCAGGTCGCGCGGTGCATCCGTGCCGCCGGCCGGGTCAATCAGCCGTCCGCCTGTGATCAGCATGTTCACTGCGGCCCCCCTGTCCCCAGCGCACGAGCTACCAGCGCCATGCGAATCGCAATCCCGTGCCGCACCTGCTCTTCGATCAGCGAGCGCGGCCCATCTGCTACTGCATCTACGATTTCCTGTCCGCGAATCATAGGCCCCGGGTGCATGATCCACTGCGGGTGCTGCAGCATGCGCTCCTCGTCCAACTGGAATTGTGCGCGATACAAGTCGAGGTCCAGGTTGAGCCCGGCCAACCGCTCTGTTTGTATCCGCAGCACCATCACGACATCAGATTGCGCCAGCGCACGGTCGAAATCGCGTTCAACATGCAAGCCGGGTCCAATCGCAGCGGCAAGCTCCGGCAGCAGCGGCGCAGGCCCGCACAGCAGTACGCGCGCGCCCAAACGGGGCAGCAGCAGCGCATTCGACCGTGCCACACGGCTGTGGAAGATGTCGCCGCATACCGTGACCGTTACACCGTTCAGCGTCTGCGCGTCTATCTCCGTCACACCTTTACGCAGTACCCGCAGCATGGTTCGTAAATCCAGCAGCGCCTGGGAGGGATGCTGGTGCATGCCGTCGCCCGCGTTCAGTACCGGCAATCCTGTCGCCTGTTCCAGCAGCCAGGGCGCGCCTGAGAACGAGCTGCGCAGAATGATTGCCTCAGCTCCCAGCGCGCGCAGCGTCAGCCCCGTGTCCTTGAGCGACTCGCCCTTTTCAATACTTGAGGATTTTGAACTGATCAGCGTCGTGTCCGCGCCGAGCGCCTTGGCGGCCAGCTCAAACGAGGTGCGTGTACGGGTGCTCGACTCGTAGAACAGCAGCGCCACGCGCCGCTTGGCAAGCCGTCGTGCTCGCTTGAGTGGGTCTTCCGCTTCAAGCTCTGAAGCCAGCGCCAGTACCGCGCTTACCTCCCCAAGCGAAAGATCTTCAATGCCAAGCAGCGATCCGGCGATGGCCAACTGCTACTTTCCTTCTGCTGCAAGATCACTTGCAGGTTCCGAAACGCGCTCACCGGTTTGTTCCATAATCAGCACCTGCTCTTCGCCGTCGATCTCGCGCAGCTTCACTTCAATGATCTCCTGCCGAGAGGTTTGCACGGTACGGCCTACAAAGCCCGCCTCAATAGGCAGCTCTCGATGGCCCCGATCGATCAGCACCAGCACCTGCACGCGGTTGGGGCGGCCATGGTCAAACAATGCTTCCATCGCGGCGCGGATCGTGCGGCCTGTGTACAGCACATCGTCTACCAAAATGATGTTACGGCCCGTGACGTCGAAGCCGATCTCACCACCATGCACCACGGGGCGCGCGGAGCGCGTGGAGTCGTCACGGTAAAACTCAATGTCGAGCGCGCCCACATCGACCGGGTGCTTGTCGATCTGCTCAATCAGCGCAGCCAGTCGAGCGGCTAACGGTACGCCGCGGCGCTTGATGCCGACCAGGCCGAGGTTCGCACCGCCATGGTTCTTCTCGACTACCTGGTGCGCCAGGCGCACCAGGGTGCGCTCAATTTCAGAGGGGGAAAGAATGCGGCTTTTTTCGCGCAGTTTCAGGATGTCGGCAAGGTCTCGGTCAGGCGTCATAGAAGGACTCAGCATATCGCACCGCGCTGCCGCTAAGGTTCGCTGCGCTTGCGCCCGGCACTGTAACGCACTGCGAATCGCCCGGTCAGCCATGCAAATGTAAGTACGGAAAGCGCCGAAACCGCAACCGAAAACAGTGTTGCCGCGCCCACGCCTTCCGGAGACAGCAAAAACGCCAGCATATGACGCAACTGCTCTGCCGCGTCCGGATTCATCTGTGTTGCCTGCTCCACCGTTTGACGCAGCTTGATTTGGTACGGGCTGTCAATCAGGCTCCCGCCCTGGTGCAGCGTATACCGCTCCGTCAGGAAAACAACCGCTTCTGCGGCAGTGCTGATCAGCGCGGCAAACAGGCCGAGTACCAGCCCGATGCGGCCTCCGAGGCGGGGGGTTAATAAAGGGGCACCGGGTGCAAGCCGATGATAGCGGCGCAACGTCCACACAGCGCCCGCGATCACACCGAGCATACTGATCAGCGGCAGCGGGATCAGCAGCACCAGACCGGCAGGTACGGCAAACAGGGCAGCGGACTGCACAGCTGCTGGCCATGCAATGTCACCGGTCTGCAGCGGCACCGGTCCCGCGGCAGTCTGCTCTGCCTCACGCTCTTCAAGGCTTGCCACGCGCAACTGCGGCGCACCGCATTCTGAGCAGTAGGCAGCCCCTTGGGGCATGGTGTGGCGACAATTTTGGCATAGGGCGGTCATGCAGGCTCTCCCTAGTCTGACACATGCGCCTTCGGAGTAACGCCTCCCCTTGAAAGGCTTTTGTGCCGGGCAGCCTCCAGGCGTCTATACTGCCTTCGTAAATGGCATTCGTTGAGCGTGTTCAAGGCTGGTGGAGATGACTGACCCCGATCCACGCCCGCCGACGAGCGAAGGCGGCGCGCCTCCCATCCCCGACAAGCTGTACTTCCGCATCGGCGAGGTAGCGGCCCTGTGCCGCGTACCCGGCTACGTGCTGCGCTTTTGGCAGACCGAGTTCCCCCAGCTGCGCCCGGGCAAGAGCGGTACAGGCCAGCGCCTGTACCGTAGACGCGATGTAGAAATGGCGCTGCGCATCAAGCACCTGCTGCACAGCGAGGGGTACACCATTGCCGGGGCCAAGGGCGTGCTTGCCGCTAAAAACACCGCACCGCCGCGCCCATGGGTGGAATCGCCTGCTTCATCTACGGGAAGCGGTGAGCGCGCCCAGTCGCAGCTTGCGCACGTACGCGCTGAATTGCATGAATTGTTGCGGCTGCTGGATCGCCCGCGTGTCCCCGGCGATCTTGCAAGTCCGGCGTTGACCCTTTTACCCCACAAGCCGCCGCTCGACTAGGCAGCCCTTTACACTGGGCGAATGACGAAACAACCAAATGGGAAGAGTGGGGGCCGTGTCACGGCTTTCTGTGACGGCGGCTCGCGCGGCAATCCCGGGCCTGCGGGGTACGGCGTGTTTGTGCAAGGTGAAGATGGTGCTCCACTGGCGGAGCTCAGCGACTTTCTGGGCGTTAAAACCAACAATGTAGCTGAGTATTCCGGCCTGCTGGCCGCGCTGGAGTGGGCTGTTGCCAATGGCGCAGGCGAGCTCAAGGTAGTTTCCGATTCTGAGCTGATGGTGAAGCAGATGAAGGGTCAGTACCGCGTCAACAGCCCTGAGCTGCGCCCACTGTACGAAGAAGCCAAGCGCCGCGCGGCGAAACTGGTGAAATTTGAGATGCAGCATGTGTTGCGCGGCAAAAATAAGGAAGCCGATCGGCTGGCGAACGAGGCCATGGATCGCGGCACCGGCAAGGGAGCGGCAGGGCGGCCTCCTGCGTCTGCAACGGCGAAAGCACCGGCAGCTCCGGTTCGTCCGGTAACTCCTGCGGCTCCGGCAGTTCGTCAGCAGTCTGCATTGTTCCCTGCATCGTTAGAGGAGCGGCCTAAAAAGGAGTTGCCGAGCGAGGTTACCGGCTTTGTCAAAAACGGCGTAGTGCACCTGGTCGAAGGCGAGCTGCCTGAGGGGACCTTTGTGCGCATCTTCCCGACCCGCCAGGTCTAAGTTGTCTCGCGGCGTTCATGGCTATGCGGTATTCGCACCCAGGCCATACCCGCCGCTTCTGCTGAGGCGATGCCTGCATCCGCATCCTCAAACACCAGGCAGTCCTTGGCCGCTACGCCTAGCCGCTCGGCAGCAGTTAAAAACGGCTGGGGGTCGGGCTTGCCGCGGGTGTAATCCTCCGCGCCCACCAGCAGGTCGAAGCGGTCGCGTAGCCCCAGGAGCTCCAACGTCTTCTCAATAGATGCGCGCGGCGAGCCCGACACAATGGCGAACGGGATGCGCCCATGATCGGCCTCAATGTGCGCCAGTACCGATGCAATCGGCTGGATGCCGGGCAGCATTGCCAGGTACAGCTCTTCCTTGCGGCGTGCTACCTCTTCAGGCACCATGCGGTAGCCGAAACGCTCATTCAGCATCTCGACCGTTTTCGGCAGGGGAATGCCGCCCCAGGCGTAGAACAACTCTTCCGGGAAGGCAGAGCCCTGCTCCTCGACAGCCTCGGTCCAGGAGCGGAAGTGCAGCGGCATGGAGTCGGCAACCGTGCCGTCCAGGTCAAAAAGGTAGGCTTGAAAATTGCCTTGCGGGAGCGTAAGGGTTGTGTCGGGCATGGGAGACCGCTCCTCGATCCAGAGTACCGCAGGGTGTCTGCCTTACGTCCCAGCCTGCGCGTACTCGGCGTCCGTGACCGGATCGAGCCATACCGCATCGACGCCCTGCTCATCGGCATTTTGCATCGCAAGATGCACCAGCGTACGACCTGACGCAGCCCCGTGCCAGTGCAATTCGCCTGGCTCGATCCATACTGAATCGCCTGGCATGATGCACTGTGCCTGCTGCCCTTTGAGCTGGACCCAGCCCATACCGGAGAGCACGTGCAGCGCCTGCCCCAGCGGGTGCGTATGCCAGGCCGTGCGCGCACCCGGCGCAAAGCTGACGCGGGTCGCCTTTAACTTTGCGGGTAACTCACCTGATGCAACTTCATCAAGCCAGACCTCGCCCGTGAACCAGGCCGGCGGTCCCTTGCGGCATGGCAATGCATGGCTCGCTGTGATCTTCATGGGTTTGTCTCCTTATGAACGTCTTGCATAGGGAGCATGGCCTGTGCCTGCCTCACCATCTCTATCAATACCGTGCGCGCACCTTCCGCATCTGTGACTTCGCGCAGGAAGTTGATGCGCACTCCTTTCATGCTGTCGGCGGTCTTCAGACGCAAGGAAAAACCGAGTCGGTCTACATGGGTCATCGTCGCCTCCGTCGCTTCAAACCCTGCCTGCGCTCGTGCCAGCAGCAGCATCGCATCCGCATGGTCGGCGTTCATGTGCGTAAGAATACGAGGCGCGGCGTCGGCCAACGGGTCCGGAGCGGCCCGGGCGTACTCCCCTGCCTGCACCCAGCCCATCACCCCAAAACCGCCCACGTAGTACACATCCAGCGGCTGCAAGCGAAAGAAGCCGAAGTCGGCGAACTCCACCCAGTAGCGGCTGTTCGGGTGCTTCGCCAGGTACTGCTCACGAGCCGCATCCAGCTCCGCAGCCGGTATAGCCGCCACATCGCCTACCAGCGTAGCCCGTGCCGCGCCCAGCGGGTCGCCATCCTCGGCAGCCTGGCTTACAAACAGGCTGGCGCGGCCATCCGCCTTCAGGTTCTGCGTGTGCATGGCCATGTTGCTGATGAGAAATAACGGTCGCCCCGCCGCATCCAGCGCATACGGCATTAGCGAGCCGAATGGAAAGCCGGGCAGCTTCCGCGAGAGCGTCGAAAGCATGGCTACGGAATTGAGTGAAAGCAATGTCCGCACCCGCTCGGCATAGGAAGGCTCCGGTAGCTGCGGGAGTGCGGGGCCAGTGTAGGCGTGCTGGCGGGGTGGTGCGGCTTGTGACATAAGTTCCTCAATCTGCTTCTATGCTAGCTCTATGGGCTTGCCTCAGTGTGGCAAGCATCTATGTTTTATAAGACGAGGAGCGGAATAGTGAAAATTGGATTTGTGAGCATGCCTCTGGTCGGACACCTAAATCCCATGACCACCTTGGCACGCAAGCTGCAATCGCGCGGAAATGAGGTGGTATTTATAGGTATTCCTGATGTTGAACCTGCCGTTCAAGCCGCTGGTCTGACCTTCCTGCCATACTGCGAAGATGAATACCCAATCGGCTCCATGACTAAAATACTAGGTCCCGCAGCCACAATGCGTGGACTGACCCTGGATGAATTTGCCTATCGGGAGTTGATTTCCGGCCTCAACAAGGCCGGTCTTGAACACTTACCCGCGAAGCTGGCGGAAGCCGGAGTTGAGGCACTGGTACTTGATACCATCCACTCATTTATCGAACTTGTACCGATGAGCCTGAGCATGCCTTATGTACATATCTGGAACGTCCTACCTGTTGATACCTCAGGACTAACACCCCCTTGTTATTTCAGCTGGCCGCATGAGACAACCTCGGAAGCCCGCATAAGGAATAAAAAAGGGTGGCAAACCATCGAATCCTTTTTACCTCCTCTTTGGGATATAGCAAAACCATATGCTGAAAAGAACGGCCTAAAAATCGACTGGAGCAATCCGACCGCGACTTTCTCCAAGCTGGCAATCATCGCGCAAACGCCCAAGGAATTTGATTTTCCAGACTGTCCCTGGGCTCGCAATTTTTATTATGCAGGTCCATTCCACGATGAAGAAGGTCGGTATGCGATACCGTTTCCATGGGAAAGCCTCAATAGTAAGCCGCTGATTTATGCCTCCATGGGAACGCTGGTAAATGGTCTGGAACAGGTGTACCGCACCATTCTTGAAGCTGCCGCAAGCCTCCCCGAGATTCAGATGGTTATCGCGGCGGGGGATAACTTAAATCTCCAGGATTTACAACCAATACCGCCCAACGCGATCGTCGTCGGCAGAGCTCCCCAGCTTGAATTATTGAAGCGTGCAGCGCTATGTATTACACACGCAGGTCTCAATACAACACTTGAAACTCTTGCACAGGGCGTCCCCTTGATTGCAATTCCAATAGGCTTTGACCAGCCCGGGGTTGCTGCAAGGATCGCCTATCATGGCGTTGGCGAGTTTATAGAAGCAGAATCTCTCAATGCAGAGCGTCTCCTACAATTGATTCAAAAAGTTATGAACGATGTAATGTATCACGAGAGGGCGCGTTCCTTTCAAAAGGTAGTTGAACACACTAAGGGTCTCGACATCGCCGCTGATGTGATTGAGCAAATTTTTAGGAAATAGGTACATACCTGTATGTCAAGCAGCTTTGCACGTTCAGTCTTGCTGTTAGTTCACCTAACTCGCCAGCGCCGCCTTCACCAATTCACTTACCTGCTTCCCATCTGCCCGTAATCCTAGCTCCTTGATCCGCTCGTTCACCGCCTTCATCGCCGGTCCCATTGCCTTTGCTCCCAGCTCCATGCCGCTCGCCCCAAGCTCCGCCAACACGCCCGCGATGAGCGGCTGCAGCTCTGCCGCGCCCACTGACTGCGGCAGGTATGCCTCGATCATCACGATCTCCGCGGACTCCTTCGCGGCCAGCTCCGGACGGTTGCCTTTCGTAAACTGCTCGACAGACTCGCGCCGCTGTTTGATCAGCGTGGTCAGCGTGGCCTGCGCTTCGGCTTCAGTAAGCGGCTCACGCTTGTCAATCTCGCGATTCTTGAGCGCAGCCTTCACCATGCGCATTGTCTCCACACGCAAGCTGTCGCGCGCCTTCATGGCCGCGATAATGTCTGTGTTGATCCGCTTGACCAGCCCCGCGCTCGCTGCTTGCTTGTCGAGCGCTTCCCCGCTCACAACCTCGTTGGTCACTACTTCTTCACCGCTCATCGCATACTCCTTGTATCAACAGGTCATTGTAGGACGTACCTTGCGGCCTACGCGCGCGTTAAAATCGCCGCACTGCCTCACAGCCCTGAAAGGCCTCGCTATGATCCGCAAGACGCGCCTGTTTACCCCCGGCCCCACGCCGCTGCTACCTGCCGCACAGTTTGCCATGGCTGCCGCCGACATGCACCACCGCACCCCCGAATTCTGCAAACTGTTTGAGCGCGTGCTCGCAGACCTGAAAATCTTTATCGGCACACAGAACGACGTGCTGCTGCTCGCGTCGTCAGGCACAGGAGCGATGGAGGCGGCGGTCAGCAACATCACCTCGCCCGGCGACCGCATCCTGGTGCTCTCGGCCGGCAAGTTCGGTGAGCGATGGACAGCACTGGGACGTGCGTTTTCCTGCGATGTGGATGTAGTCTCCGCACCTTATGGCGAGACGTTTTCCATGGATGCAGTTGCGAAGGCGCTGCGCATTGAACATCGCGCCGTCTTCATGCAGGCTACTGAAACCTCAACCGGCGCGCGCCACTGCGTGCCTGCGGTGGCAGAACTGCTGCGCAGCAAGCGAAGTGACGCGCTGCTGGTGGTGGACGCGATCACCGGTCTCGGCA
Source organism: uncultured Acidobacteriaceae bacterium (assembly GCA_964235655.1). Taxonomy (GTDB): domain Bacteria; phylum Acidobacteriota; class Terriglobia; order Terriglobales; family Acidobacteriaceae; genus EB88. The sequence continues at coordinate 93,658 of CAXSBB010000009.1, read as the reverse complement.
CCACTCACTTTAACGTGGACGCCTCCGAGACAAACGCAGGCGTAGACATCATAATCGGCGGCTCGCAAAAGGCAGTGATGATCCCCCCCGGCCTTGCCTATCTTTCGGTAAGCGAGCGCGCCTGGAGCTCTATGGACATCTCGCTCAACCCGCGCTATTACTTTGACCTGCGTAAGGAGCGCAAAAACGCGCATAAGGCCGAGTCGGCGTACACGCCTGCGGTCTCGCTGATTGCCGGGCTCGCAGCCGCGCTCGACTTCATCGCGGCCCAAGGCTCTGATACGCCTGACCGCGACCTCGCCGCAGGCCGCGTCGCGCTGGTTAATAACGCAGAAACCTGCGCCGCTATGACCCGCGCGGCAGTGGAAGCACTTGGGCTGAAGCTGTTTGCGCCGTTCGCACCCGCAGCTGCTGTCACCGCCGTTCTCCCTCCCCCGGGCATCGACTCGGGCATCATCGTCAAGGAATTAAAGCAGCGCTTCGGGGTAACCATCACCAATGGCCAGGGCGAGATGAAGGGCCAGTTGTTCCGCATCGCGCATCTCGGCTTCTTTGACTACATGGACGCCATCGCGCTTATCGGCGCGCTTGAACAGGTCGCCGTCCAAGTGCTGCGGCTGCCCGGCGTGGAGCTCGGCATGGCCCTGACAGCCGCGCAGCGTGTGTACGCTACGCGCAACATGGAGCTGCTCAACCGCGCTGCGTGCCCCTGCGGCCGAGCACTTGAAGACTGCGCCCACAAACCCGCCGGAGCCGAAGCATGAAAATTGTCATTGCTGAAAAAGTCTCCTCCGCAACCGTAGCCGTGCTCCGCGAACAGCCCGGCTGGCAGGTGCTGACCCACGATCAAATCCCGGACCTGCCGAAAGCACTTGCCGATGCCGATGCGCTCATCGTGCGCTCTGCCGTGCAGGTAAATGACACCTTGATGGCATGGGCACCGCAACTGCGTGTCATCGGTCGCGCCGGTGTGGGGGTAGACAATATCGATGCTGAAGCAGCTACACGGCGCGGCATCGTGGTGATGAATACACCCGGCGCCAATGCGGTTGCCGTCGCTGAGCTCACACTGGGTCTTATGCTCACCCTTGCCCGCGAGCTGCCCCGCGCTAATGCAGCGCTGCATGCCAGCAGGTGGGAAAAGAAGTCGCTCGCAGGCACGGAGCTGCGCGGCAAAACGCTCGGCATCCTCGGCCTGGGCCGCATCGGGCTTGAGGTCGCCAAACGCGCGCGTGCTTTCGGCATGGCGCTCATCGGGCATGATCCGTTTGTCGCCCCCGCTGTCGCGCGCGAGCACGAGGTGCGCCTCGTCTACCCCGAAGAACTCTTCCGGCAAAGCGATTACCTCTCGCTCCACGTCGGCCTCACACCGCAAACACACGGTATTGTTAACGCCCAGTCGCTCGCGCTGATGAAGCCGTCAGCGCGCATCGTCAACTGCGCCCGAGGCGAACTTGTGGACACGCAGGCACTGGCTGAAGCCCTTGAAACGGGCCAACTCGCGGGCGCGGCACTCGACGTTTTCGAGCAGGAACCCCTCACGGCCTCGCCCCTATTCGGCATGGATCGCGTACTGCTGACCCCGCATATCGCCGGCTCCACAGCCGAGGCGCAGGAAGCTGTCGGCATCCAGATCGCGGAGCAGGTGCGCGCCTATCTACAGTTGGGCGTCATTCAGAACGCCGTCAACAGCCCCTCGTTGTCGCGCGAGCAATACCTTGTCATGGCTCCATTTGCCGATGCGGCAGAGCGGCTCGGCAGCACACTGGCGCAGCTGCTACCGGAGGATAGCGGTGGACTGGAGAGCATTACGATCCACTGCGCAGGCATGCTGGCCGGTGGCAATACGGAGATGGTACGCAATGCTGCGCTGGCAGGCGTGCTGGGGCAAAGCGAAGGTGCCAATCGCATCAACGCCGCACAGGTAGCCGGTGAGCGCGGCATCCGCGTGCGCAGCGAAGCGGCACCTGAAGGCGACAGCACGGTCGGCCTGGCGCTGCACACCCGCCGAGGCCATGCACTGGCTGCGCGTGCGGGCGCTGCACCGGGCAGCGGGGAGGCACGCCTGCTCGAACTTGAAGGCATCGCCATTGAAGCACCACTGCGCGGGACGCTGCTGGTGGTCCACAACAGCGACGTGCCGGGCGTCATCGGCAGGCTGGGCACGGTCATCGGCGAACACAACATCAACATTGCTAACTTCGCCCTGGGTCGCGCAGGCGGCCCTGCGCACGGTACCGCCCTCGCTGTCATCCAGATTGATGGGCAGGCCGGCGTGCCTCTGCTGGGGCAGCTGCGCGCGGTTAAGGCTGTGCACCAGGTGCGGGTAGTGGAGCTGCTGGGGTAACCCGCTACAATCAGGAACGAGTCACCCAAGGGAGCTTACCCGTGCCGTTGTATGAATACCGCTGCACCGCGTGCGGCCACATTTTCGAGAAGATCCAAAGCTTTACGGCACCCGACTGGAAAGAGTGCCCCAAGTGCGGCAGCCCCGTGGAGCGGCTGATCTCCGCGCCCGCGATCCAGTTCAAAGGCTCGGGCTTTTACCTGACGGATTACGGTAAGGCCGGCTCCTCTGCGAACAAGGGCGGCTCTTCAGGCGAGGGTGGCGGCAGTTCAGAGTCTAAAACGGGTACCGGGTCCAGTTCAGGCGAAGGCAGCGGCTCCTCGAAAAGCACACCTGCTGCATCGCCGTCGACGCCGGCAAGCGGTGCGTCCGGCTCCTCCAGCTCAAGCGGCTCCGGCAACTCAGGCGGGTCTTCCGGCTCGTCCCGCTCCTCCGGCTCATCAACAGGCACCGGCGGCTCTTCAAGCAACAACTAACTCTATCTCAGGGCGATCTCTCAAGCCTTCCAGCGGTTGAGAAATACGGTAATCGCTTCCGGGCTAGTGTGCTCAAACTCCTTGGCACGCTCGGCATACAGCACCTTGCCCTGAGCATCAATAATGCCGAGTGACGGCACGCCATGTGCAATCGGCACGTGGTACTTCTCCGCCACATCAAGGTTTTTGTCGATGTGTCCGATGTCGATGTGAACTACCACGTAGTACTTGGCCAACAGCTCGGCATTCGGTGCCTGGTGGTAATAGTAGTCCAGTAATTGACAGTCGCCGCACCAGTTTCCGCCGAAGTCAAGCAGGATGCGCTTATGCTCGCGGCGCGCAGTTGTTTGTGCCGCAGCAATGTCGGCTGAGGCATTGGCACTCTCGGAATAAAGAGTTTTATTGACCTTGAAGTTCGCTTGAGCAACGGCTTGCGGCGAGTTTTCGATACCGCCGACGAACAACGCAAAGGCAGCAGCCAGCAGCGGTATGTTACAGAGCTTGATGTTCATAGAGTGAGGACCCTTGTGGAGGTGAAAGCGTGGTGCTGAAGCTTGAGAAAACGGAGATCAATTGCAGTTGGAATTGTTTTGCCTTCCAAAAGTTACAGTAGCAGTTTAGCCGGCAGCCTTTGTGGTCTTCTTCGCGACTGGTGCTTTCGGTTTGGCCGGTGCCTTCTTTGTCGATGCTTTTTTCGTAACCGTGCCTGTGCTTTTGGTGCCGGTGTGCTTCGCGGATGCCTTTTCAGGGCGGCTAACTTCCTTTTCTGCGGCAGCCGTACCTTCAGGAGGCGGCGGCATTTTAGCCCCGGCACGACGCGCCTCAGATAGGGCAATGGCAATAGCCTGTTTCGGGTTCGTCACTTTGGCACCGCTACCCGAGCGCAGCTTGCCTTCCTTCATCTCTTTCATTTCCTGCGCAACCAGCGCCTGCGCCTTCGGTCCATACTTTGCCATCTCGGCACCTCCAGGCACATAGAAGCCGCGACACCACGCGCGGTTGTTTGCGAGTTCAGCCTATGCGCGCAGCGCAGGCGCAGGCAGTATCTGGTCTACATCGACCCATGCCGTGGGGTACACCCCGGTGTAGCAAGCTACACAAAATGTATTCCCCTCGCCGCCGTCTACCGCGTGTTCCAGACCGTCCAGAGAGATATAAGCCAGCGAGTCCGCCTCAATAAACTGCCGTATTTCCTCGACCGTCTTATTCGCCCCGATCAGATCTTTCTTGCTTGGCGTGTCCACGCCGTAGAAACACGGTGAAATTGTCGGCGGACACGAGATACGCAGATGCACTTCCTTCGCCCCCGCAGCCCGCACCATCCTGACAATCTTCCGCGAAGTCGTCCCACGAATGATGGAATCATCGATCAAAATGATGCGTTTGCCTTCGAGCAGATTTCGCACCGGGTTCAGCTTCAAACGCACCCCAAAATCACGCACCTTTTGCTCCGGCTCAATGAACGTCCGCCCCACGTAGTGGTTCCGGATCAGCCCGAAGCGGAACGGCAGCCCGGCCTCCTCCGCATAGCCGAGCGCTGCGGTCACGCCTGAGTCCGGTACGGGTACTACCAGGTCGGCTTCAACGTGAGACTCGCGCGCCAGCTGCCGCCCCATCGCTTCACGGGAATCCTGCACCCATCTGCCGAAAATCTTGCTGTCGGGCCGCGCGAAGTACACATGCTCAAAAATGCAGGAAGCCTGGCGGAAGCCGCTTGCGTACTGCCGTGAGGTCACGCCGTCTTTTGAAACCATGATGAGCTCGCCGGGCGCGACGTCGCGCTCATACTTGGCATGCAGCAGGTCGAATGCGCAGCTTTCCGACGCAAACAGGATGGTGTCAGGGCCATCCGGGTTCGAGATTCGTCCCATGGATAGCGGTCGAAACCCGCGCGGATCACGTGCGGCAAAGATGCGGTCGCGCATCATCATCACAATTGAAAATGCGCCGTCCACCTGCCGCAGCGAGTCGGCGATCGCATCCACCAGCGTGGTCTCTTCGGAGTGCGCGATGAGCTGCACGATAATTTCGGAGTCGCTTGTGGTCTGAAAAAATGCGCCATCCCGCTCCAGCCGCGCGCGCAGGTTGCCCAGGTTCACCAGGTTGCCGTTGTGTGCAATTGCAATCAGTCCGCGCGTTGAATCCACCCGGATGGGCTGCGCGTTGAGCAGCGCAGAGTCGCCGGTTGTCGAGTAGCGTGTGTGGCCGATCGCCATCTCGCCGTGCAGCTTTTGTAGTACATCTTCGGTGAAAATCTCTGACACCAGCCCCATGCCCTTGATGTTGGCCAGGCTGTTGCCGTCGGCGGTAGCGATCCCCGCGGACTCTTGCCCGCGATGCTGCAACGCATACAGTGCCAGAAACACCTGCCGTGCCGCCTCAGGGTGGCCGAAGACAGCCGCCACCCCACACTCGTCACGGAATCCGTCGCCGGGTTCGCGGACAGAGTAGCGGCTCGCGCTATCTGTACCCGTGATGGTTGCGAGTTGCACTTTCTCTTGCGGTGTAGTCGCGCCGGGCACGCCTTCGATCAGCAAAGGCCTCACGCCAGCACCTCGGTAAGTACAGGCGTCGGAGTAAGCGTATCTTCAAGCGCGCTTGACCAAGCGGTATAGAGCTCTGAAACATTGGTATGAATTAGAGTTTGGACTTCAGACTCTATGTATATCCCTACTGATCGTTCCTCATACGCTTGATAACGAATTATGAAGTCACCTGTAGTCACAAGACCCAATCGCCACACCTTCAAACCTGCACCCGAAAATAGCTCATCGACGCGCGAGACGTTTTCACGAGCGCAGCTTACGATGACCTGCGAACCGCCTTCGGAAAATAAGCTGAACGTCTCAGACCGACCAAGTCCGCCACTAATCCTGACATCGACACCGACATTGTTCGTAAAACATGCCTCTGCTAAAGTGCTCGCAATTCCACCGTCCGAGATGTCGCATGCTGAATGCAGTAACCCCAAACTTGCTGCCTTTGCAAGTTCCTGCTGCAAAGCTCGTTCCATCTGGATATCTAATGTGGGTGGCTCGCCCCAGAGATACTCTAAGAAAACGCGCGCATATTCAGAAGAGCCAAAGCCTAAATCCCCTGACTTATCGTGACTTGTTTCTGTAAAGGTTGTTGTGTCGCTTGCTAGAGCTGTATTTACGAGTAAGAGCCAATCGCCCGGATTTACAAAGCTCGCGGTAATCTCTTTTGTTACATCATCAATCACCCCAACAACCCCCACCACCGGCGTGGGATAAATCCCTTCCCCGCGCGTCTCGTTATACAACGAAACATTCCCTCCGGTAATCGGCGTCCCCAGCGCGGTACAAGCCTCCGCGATCCCGTCAATCGCGTCCGACAACTGCCGCATAATCTCCGGTTTCTCCGGGTTCCCGAAGTTCAAACAATTTGTAGCCGCCACCGGCGTAGCTCCCGTGCAAGCCACCTTGCGCGCTGCCTCAGCCACAGCATGCATCGCGCCCAGCTTGGGGTCCAAGTAGCACCAGCGCCCATTCCCCGCAAGCGCCATCGCCAGCCCGCGCTCATGGCCAGGAGTGCCCGAATCCTTGATCCGCATCACCCCGGCTTCCCCGCCCGGCCCCTGCACCGTATTGGTCTGCACCATCGAGTCGTACTGTTCAAACACCCAGCGCTTCGAGCAGATATTCGCGCTCGCCAGCAGCTTTTTCAGGTCCGCCGTGTAATCGCGCGGCTTTCGCAATTCCTCCAGCACCCACGCAGGCGGCTCCAGCGGAACAGGCGCTTTCCACTCGCCCACAGGCCGGTGATACAACGGCGCATCATCCGTCAATGACTCATTACTAATATCGGCCACCAGCACCCCGCCATGCCGCACCCGCATGCGGTTCTCGGCAATCACTTCACCGGCCACTACCGCATCCAGCCCCCACTTTGTAAATACGTCCAGCACTTCCTGCTCCCTGCCCTTGTCAGCAACAAGCAGCATGCGCTCCTGCGACTCCGACAACATGATCTCGTACGAGTTCATCCCCGTTTCACGCTGCGGGATTCGATCCAGTTCTATCTCAACTCCGACCCCGCCCCGCGCCCCCATCTCGCATGTCGAACAGGTCAGCCCCGCCGCGCCCATGTCCTGAATCCCCAGCACCGCCCCGGTCGCCATCGCCTCCAGACACCCCTCAAGCAGCAACTTTTCCATGAAGGGGTCGCCTACCTGCACATTCGGTCTTTTCTGCTCCGAACCGGAAGTAAACTCTTCACTCGCCATCGTTGCGCCGTGGATACCGTCGCGCCCCGTCTTTGCCCCGACATAAATCACCGGGTTGCCCACCCCGGTCGCCTTGGCATAGAAAATCTCGTCGCGCCGGACTAAACCCAGCGCAAACGCATTCAGCAGCGGGTTGCCGGAGTAGCAAGCCTCAAACCGCGTTTCCCCGCCCAGGTTCGGCACCCCGAAGCAGTTGCCGTAGTGCGACACTCCAGCGACCACGCCTTCCATCACCGCATGGTTGCGCCGCACCAGTTCTTCCGGCACTCCCGGCTCAGCGGTTAAAGGTCCAAACCGTAATGAATCCATAACCGCCAATGGCCGCGCATTCATGGTGAAAATATCGCGTAGTATGCCGCCAACGCCGGTAGCCGCGCCTTGAAACGGCTCAATATACGAAGGGTGGTTGTGCGACTCGATCTTGAACGCGCAGGCCCAGCCGTCGCCCACGTCGATGATCCCGGCATTCTCGCCCGGCCCCTGCACTACGCGCTCGCTTTTGGTGGGCAGGCGTTTCAGGTGTACGCGCGAGCTCTTGTACGAGCAATGCTCGCTCCACATCACGCTGTAAATGCCGAGCTCGGTAAGCGAAGGAACCCGACCCAGCGCCGCTTCAATCCGCGTATACTCGTCGGGCGTGATGGAGTGCTGCTTCAGCAGCGCAGGCGTGATGGTTGTGGGCGTCGGAACCCCGGGAGGTGTCGGGGCGTGTGCGTCGAGCGATGTGATCTCAGCCATGGAGCTGCCCGTATTGTCGCATGTTGATGCCATGTGAACAGCCTTTGACAGACGCAGGCCGCCACCTGAAGCCAAAGCAGGAGCAAAAACGGCATCGGCATGACATATACAAATTCATGTCTTTGTGGAGAGAATTACAATCCGGAGGCTGGCAACTGAATTGAAGGACTTGCCCTTGCCTTGCCCTTGCCTTGCCCTTGCCTTGCCCTTGCCTTGCCCTTCTCTGCTTTGCGCTAGCCCGGCGCGGGTTTCAGTATGCCGGGTCTCTTCTTGTCTTTGGCGGCTTTCCCCGGTCTCACCTCAGCAGGCTCCTGCGAGCGCGCCCGCAGCTTCTCCATTGTCCGCCAGTACGCTTCCAGTACGGCGCGTCCTGGTCGTGTCAGCGCGGCGGTGGTCAGTGTGCGCTTGCGCTCAATTGTTTTCTCAATCTCAACCAGCCCGGCTTCCTCCAGCCGAGACAGCTGCACCGAGAGATTGCCCCGGCTCAACCCGGTAGCTCGCTCCAGAAACAAAAAGTCAGCCCGCTCGCAGGCAGCCAGCACCGTCAAAATGGCCAGCCTTGCCGGCTCATGCACCAACCGGTCAATATCAAGGATTGCCTCAGCAGTGCGCTCCCGTAAGTCAGTCATGAAGTGCCCCACTGCCATCCATGCCGCTTGGGCGCAACAAGTAAGTAAGCAGCCAATGATCCAAGAGACTCAGCAGCAGAAATGCCCAAAGTGAGGTATACACTGCGATAAAACTTTGCACATGGGTAAAAGTCAGGTACAGCACTAATCCCAGTACAGCGATCACACCGGCTACGTACAGCATGCGGCGCAGTTGAATTGCAAAACCGGTTGGGGCAGCAAAGAAACAGTTCGGCAAAAAAAAGGTTTTAGTTATATACAACACATTAATAGGAATAAATGAGACCCGCAAAGAAATTATGCAACATATAGTTATCGCGTAAATCAGCCATGCCGCACCTAAGTAACCCGGCAGCATCTCCGGCGGGTTTTTAGTCGCTGTCACGACAAGCCCGTAACGTTCCCTATACCAGCGAGAAACCTTCCGACTCCATAAAATTGCGAACAACAGCAAACCGCCGGCGATCAACAAGTTAAGCTCCCAATGCTTCGGTCCTCGCGGAGCCAAATGCAGGAACAGCAACAAACCGGCTACGATCGGGGATGCTTTCAATCCTTGCAAGTCTTTGAAATGCTGCGTGACGTACCGCATTTCCTGCTCGCGCGTGCTCATTCCCTCAAGCATTTGTGCCTCAGTCGGCACCGCATCAAAAATCACTGGTCACCTCCACTGTATACAAAGCGGTACCGCTATTGCAAACCAGTTTACAGCATAAACGGGTTTCATTCGAAATTATGTGGACGTATCCACAATCTTGCGGATAGCTTGAATCTCGATGGGTTCAGTCCGGCAGCAGCCGCCCACCAGCTGCGCGCCAGCCGCAAACCATTCGTAAGCCATTGCTCCAAAGCTTTCGGTGGCACCGGCAGCGGGCACCCAGCAGCGCCGGTCTGCATCCCAGCCTTCGCCGGAGTTTGGGTACACCACCAGCGGCTTGCTCGTCACGGCGCGCAGCTCGCCCAGTAATGGCAGTACCAACGCGGGCGCTACACAGTTCACGCCCACGGCCAGCACCTGCGGCACCCCGTCCAGAAATGTCGCGCAGTCACGCAGCAACTCGCCATGAGCTACATGCTCCTTATCGCGGCATGTAAATGAAAGCCACGCGCCGAGTCTTGAGCGATCCGGCTCCGCCGCAAGCGCCTCGACGATCGCCCGCGCCTCCCCCAGTGAGGGCAGCGTCTCAAACGCGAGCAAGTCGGCATCTGTCTCTGCCAGAATCTCAATCCGCAGTGCATGAAAGCGCACCAGGGCCGCATGCTCTTCCGCCTCGGACGCAAACCCGTACTGCCCATGGAACTCCGCCCCATTGGCAAGCGCTGCCCCATATGGCCCTAGCGAGGCCGCGATCAGCACACCCTCACGCCCATGCTCTGCGCGCGCCTGTACGGCTAGAGCTACAGCCTGCCGCAACGTCTCTGCCATAGCCTGTTCCGCTTCAGCGACCGGCAGCCCCAATGCCGCAAACCCCAAGCTCGAAATTTGATAGCTTGCCGTCAGCAGCACATCTGCGCCGGCTTCCAGATAGCTGCGGTGCACCGCCAGGATGGCTTTCGGCGATACAAGCAGGGCACGCGCCGACCAAAGCGGTCCCGCAATCGAAACACCTCGCCGCTCCAGCTCTGTCGCCAGGCCGCCGTCAAGCACACGCACCCTGCTCAGTCGCACATGGTCCCGGTCTTGCATGGTCCTCCAATGCGCCATTTCCCCCGAAAAGGGCAACTTGTTCTAGCCTAGTCTTACCAAGCGCAATGGAGATGAAATCATGATTGTTGTACGGGAAGGGCAATGCGGACTGTGCTCGCACTTCGGCCAACACGGCGATGAAGGTCGAGATGCGCGCCTGCTTGAGATTTTGGCTACCCAGCAGGCTTCGGAAACCCTGATTGCAAGCTGCGGCAATGAAAAGCTACAAGGCATGCACCTGCGGGTAACACCGGTGAGCGGCTGCGACGGTTTTGAAGCAGCCGCGTAAGGCAAGGCTTGATCTGCCCCCTTTAGCCTGTTCGAGACAAGGCCGGGCTTTGTGGCGGAGCGAAGCCCTCTGCTACACTCAAGGCTGTTCGCAGCGCCCTGCCAGGGAGCGCAACCCACGCGAACCCGTCGGGGAGTAGCGCAGCCTGGTAGCGCACCTGGTTCGGGACCAGGGGGCCGGAGGTTCAAATCCTCTCTCCCCGACCATCTTATCTGACACATTTTAAATAATTTGCTCGTTTTCTTTGAGCAATTGTGTGTCACTATTCCCCGCACTCCAACTTCGCCGGCTTACTGCTGAAAGCGCACATGCCGGAACTTCATCAGAGTGCCCCCTAAAACTCATACTTGAGCGCGAACTGGATGATGCGCGGTGCGACTGCGCTACTGAGGATGACGCCGAAGCCGGCAGAGTCGAAGCCGGTCGATGGGTCAGCATACTGGGCATGGTTGAAGGCATTGAAGAACTCGCCCCGAAAGTCGATCGAGTGGCCTTCACGCAAGCCGCGGAAGTCGCGGGAGACGGTGATATCCGAGTTGTCCTGGCTGGGGCCGCGAACCACGCCGGTGCTGCTGTTGCCGTAGCCGGTGCCGTCGCCGATTACCGGATAGGGGCAGGCCGCGTAGGCTGCCGTGCCGGGGGTTGTGCTGAAGGAGCAGAAGGCAGATGTATTGAAGTAATTACCGAGGCGGCTGTGGACGCTGCCTGTGCTTTCAATTTGCGCGTTGGTGGTGCCGGGGCGCAGCTGCGCGCGAGAGGTGCTGGCAAAGCCGTAGATGGAGCCGCCGGATGCGTCGGTGATGGTGAGCCGGTCACCGTCCTGAATAATGGTGACGCCTGAAACGGCCCAGCCATTAGCTGCCGTGCGTACCAGGCTGTTGCCGCCATGCAGCTTCGGCAGCTCCCAGCGGTAGAAGAAGACGAAGCGGTTAGTGCGGTCGAAGGCGGCGGGTCCGAAACGATCGAGCCGGTTGTTGGGATCGTTGCTGTCACCGCTGCCGCCGGTAAAAACCGCGTTAGTGCCGAGACCTTGCACGTCGGTAAGCGCGCGGCTCCAGGTATATGCGGCCTGAAACAGCACGCCGTGGCTGAGCTGGCGGCGCAGAGTGGCTTGCAGGCTGTTGTAGCGGGACGTGCCGTAGGACTCAATGCGCGACAGACCGGATGGAGAAAAGCCTGCGTAGGGGACGCGAAGGTAGGCGTTGGCCTGGGTGTTAGTGGTGATCCCGTTGATGGGAGCGCCTGGGCTTGCGAGTAATGACTCGTTGATATCGCGCGACTCAAGCAGGCGCGTGGCACGGGTGCCGACATAGGCAATGTCGAAAACGGTAGAGCCTGAAAGCTGCTGCTGGATGTCGAGGTTATATTGCTGCGTAAGGGGTGAGTCGTAGTTGGGCGCGATGATACTGGCGCCAAGTTGCGAGGTCGGGGTGCGGGCCAGGAATGCACCGGGAGTGGGTGCGGGATTGAAGGGGTTCTGGAAGGTAGCGGCATTGTTGCCCGCACCGCTGAGCACATGGATGGATACAAACGGCGGACTGGTCAGGACCTGCAGCGTGGCATTGCCGTTGGGCCGTGTGTAGTAGACGCCATAGCCGCTGCGCACAGAAGTTTTGCCGGAACCGAACGGTAGCCACGCCACACCGATGCGGGGGCCGACATTGTGCAGGGGCAGGTCTTGCGTGGTGAGCGACTTGCCGGAAAGACGGGTAACGCCGGATGGAACAGTGCCTGGGAAGTTAGAAGGCACAACATAGCCGGTGTAGGTGCCGTCCGCGGTAGCTGGAGCGCTGCTGCTGATCAGGTTGGGAAAGACACTGCTGATATCGCCGTGCGCCTCGCCGATGTTTCCATTGATCTCCCAGCGCAGCCCGTAGTTGAGCGTCAGGTTAGGGCTGACTTTGAAGTCGTCCTGAATGAAACTCGCCATGTCGATGGCGCGGAAATCCTTGTTGATGTTGCCGCCGATGCCTTCACTGAGAAAGACATTGCTTTGGCCGCTGCCGTTCTGCGTGCCGCTCTGGCCAAGGAGAAAATCAGAAAATGTAAGGAAATCGAGAAAGCCGCGCCGTGGACCGGGGTCGGTAAAGTTGAATTGCTGACGCTCAAACTCGTACCCGAAGCGAAGGCTGTGCCGCCCGCGTGTCCATGATGCTTGATCGGAGGCCTCATAGGTATTGACAGCTGAATTTGAGAAATCGTTGAAGCCTCCGCTAAGGCTGAACAGGCCGGCGATGGAGGTGACAGGAAGATAGGGAAAGCCGGGATCGCCGGGAGTGATGCCGAGCGAGGCATCGGTGATTGCGGTCTGGCTGTTGAGCACGCCGGTGTTGCGGATAAAGGCTACGAAAGCCTCGTTCAGGAAGTTGGGAGAGAGCGTCGAGGTGAGCTTGAGCAGGCCGATATCGTTGGTGAACTGGGTGTTAAGCGCAAAACCGGGCGGGCAGCCGGGGCTGCAACTGCTAAAAGGGTTCTCCTGCGGGTCGCGTGAGTAAAAGTAGCGCTGGCTGAGGCGGTGCTTTTGCGAGAGCTGGTAGTCGGTATTGACCAGCACCTGGTCCTCAGTGAACCTGCCGGGCAGACTGTAAGACGAAAAGCCGAACGGGGTGCCTGGAGTAAGCGTGCGTGGCGAAGGCACGAGATAACTACCGTCGGCGATCTTCTGGTTGAGCAGCGCTAGCGACACAGGGTTGATGTTGGAGCCGTTGCAAGCTACCTGCGTGCCACCGAACTGTGTAGGCTGCGTGCAAAAAAGCGCACCGATGGCGGCTGCCGATCGGTCGCCGGTGAGCGCGGGCAGGGTATTGCTTGAAAGCGAGCTGGGGCTGAGGCCGTTTACCTGGCGTGTGCCCTGATAGGAGCCGAAAAAGAACGCGCGGTCGCGCAGTACGGGTCCGCCGATTGCGCCGCCGAACTGGTTTTGCTTCATATCGGGCCGCGGCTGGCCTTCAGCATTTAGGAACGTGTCATTTGCATTGAGCTTGTTATTGCGGAAGAACTCGAATGCCGAGCCGTGGAATGTATTCCCGCCCGACTTGGTGACCACTTCTACATTGGCGCCCGCATCGCGGCCGAAGCCTGCGTCGTAGAGCGTGGTTTGTATCTTGAACTCTTCAATCGCATCTGGATTTGGGATGGGAATTCCACCTTGCTGCACGAAGTCGCCTCCGCGACCGCTGCCGAAGTTATTGATGTCGGCCCCATCCATGACAAAGTTGTTACTGATATTGCTGGCACCGTTGACATAGACGTCGATGGTGCCCCGGCCAAGCTGCGCGGCATTGTTGACGTCGCCTGCGACCCCCGCCGATGTGGTCAAGACCTGCGTGTAGTTGCGCTCGGTTAGCGGCAGGGCCTGGATGGTGCGGCCCTGCACGGTTGTACCGAGAGTTGCATTGTCGGTTTGAAGGAGCTCTGCGCCGGAGGTGACCTCCACAGTCTCTTGCTGGGCACCCGGCGACATGACGAGGTTGACGGCGCTTGTTTCTGTAACGGTGACTGTTACGGACGACGGGATTTCAGTTTTGAAGCCTGCGGCAGAGACCCGCATGTCATAGCTGCCGGGCGGTAGAAGCCCAAGACGATAGTTTCCACCGGCATCCGTCTTGATCGTGCTTTGCACACCGCTGCTTTTCGATGTAAGGGAGACAATGGCCTGCGGCATGACGGCTCCGCTGGTGTCTGTAATCCTGCCGGTGACCGCGCCGGTTGTCTGCGTTTGCGAGAGAGCAGATACTGCAAAAAGCGGCAGGGCTGCGAGTGCGGGATACATGCTGCTGCGTAAGACCATGGCGGCTCCTGGGGGTGAATGCGGATGTCAGCAGCTAAAGAGTTTGTCCCTCAAATGGAAGCGAAATAGCGTCACCGGACACGGCTTTTACAGGTCAAAGCCGTCCGTAAAGTGTTCAGGTACAGCCAAGGGAGAGATGCTCTGGAACAGGTTGCGAAGCGAAGCATGATTTTTGAACGATAGATTCGCAAATACTTCCGGGTGCAGATCACCATAACCTATGAACAGCTCAGCAGCGGCGGTATAAATTTCTTTTATTTATGCAATTGCGGAATAGGCAAGAGCAGGCAAAAATTGAATGTGCGAGCTTGATAACAGATCTAAATGGGCGGATTTTCATTTTGAAATGGCCTCTGCCTGGTTGGCTGAAGAGGCAGGCGTTCTTGATACTTACTACGGGGGAAGCGGCGAGGGTTAGAGCCTTTTGCCACTTCTTTATAAATTATCTAGCATTGCAATGAAACTCGATGAACAGAACCCCGGTAGCTAGCCTCATCCGTCCCGCCATTCTGTCAAAGACGGTCACCTCGAGCCCCGGTGAAGTGTTCTACGGGCGGATGTATGCTGCACGCGCAATTCCTGTTGGCCTGTTGTCGAGAATATTGCTATTTCGTGCAGGGGATCGCTACCGCACGGGTTCTCTTCACCGCTGCAATTATCCAAATCTTAGATGTAACGATCGCATTGAATAAGAAAGAACCAAGTATGGCATTGGGCACTTCCGCCGGCACAATCATTCACATCCTTTACGGTTTGACGATCATCTAAGTGGCAACTGTCACATGCATCATTCCTTCAGAGACGAGAAGTGTTAGCACTGTATCTGGAGCGCGGAGGGCTATGACTGGAAGCCGTAGCAGACACAACAAATTTTCACGAATGAGTGAACTGGCAGGTACGCTGCGGCCAGGGCGAAAACTGCTCTGCAGCGTTTCGGCCGGTTGGACGTCCGCACTTCTCCAGACATATGAGCAGCCTGGATGCGTCGAACAGTACGAACCGACTCCATCACCCGATTGTCTCGTCGTAGCCGTTCTTAGCGGTTCCTACCAAATGGAAAGTTTATCGGCAGGAGCTTGGAAGAGCGCGTTTTATAAGCCCGGCGTCGGAGGGGTAACAGCACCTCTCACGACCAACCGTCTTCGTTGGCATTCAAAAATTGCTGCCAACGCAATCGTTCTGCGTCTCTACATTCCACAGGAATACTTTTCTGAAGCCGGTGAAGAGTATCGGCGCGCCGGCGAACAGTGGAGCGTTGGCGCGCTTGATCGGCTCTCCTTCTCCGACCCCGTAGTGTGTTCCGTGCTGACGTCGCTAGGACAGGCAGTTTCGCGTGGTGCTCCTGACCTGTATGCTGACGCCGCTGTTCGCTTTTTGGCGACGCACCTGCTTTCGCGGGGGGAGCAATGGTCTGAAAAGAAGTTGTCAAGGCGGGTCGGCCTGGAGCTGACGGATCGCCGTCTTATGCGAGTTATCGAGTTCATGCAGGAGCACTCCGCAAGTGCGTTGACGCTGGACCAACTTGCCGGCGAAGCAGCAATCAGCCGATTTCATTTTTCGCGTTTGTTCAAAGCAAAGCTGGGTGTTACGCCGCATCGCTACATTGTTCAATTGCGAATGCAGCATGCAAGAACTCTTTTGCGGGAGACGGACCTGTCGATCGGTGAGGTCGCTGTCAGCTGCGGCTACATCAACCAGAGCCACTTTGCCGCCTCATTTACAAGAGAGTTCTGTTGCAATCCTAGCGATTTCCGAATAATGCAAAACGCTTAATTTCATATTTTAGCAATTCTTAGATAATGATTGCGCACTTTTTGGATTCGGTGTGCGTTCGCAGCTACATCCCATATGCAGTGCAAAGAGTTGCACTCGCAGCGAGTCGTTGCTACGCACACACTATACGTGGTACCTAGTTAAATATTGCAAACAGGTACATCTCTTTCAAGTTTCAGCATGTTCGTAATCGAGTGGGAGCTGCATGACAACTGTTTACATTACCTATTCAGGCGACGCGGCGGATCGTTTTGACCGAGATTACTACCGGACGCAGCACCTTCCGCTCGTCACACGGTGCTGGAGCCAATATGGGCTGCAAAATCTTACGGCTTTCTATCCGGATGGAAAAGATTCCGGAGTGGTTGCCCTCTGCCTGTGCGAGTTTCGAGACGACAGCGCGGTGACAGCCTCGTTCAGCTCGCCCGAGGCGGCGCAAGTCATGGCGGATGTGAGGCACTTTACCGACATAACCCCCGTCGCAAAGCAAATCTGTGCCGGTCTCTGCCTAGACGTCTTATTAGGGCAATTACATACTTGACACACAACACAATTGAGCGTAGATTTGATGAATGGAAGCCCCTCACACACTGCAAGAAGCCATCATTTACTTCTCGGACGCTGACCGTGCTTTCCAGTACGCGCTCAACCTGCGCTTCCCGAATGGTGTTGTTAGCTGCCCGCGTTGCGGCTCCGAAAAGCATTCGTTCATCAAAACCCGTAAGGTTTGGTTTTGCTCGGGATGCAAGAAGCAGTTCAGCCTCAAGGTAGGAACGATCTTCGAAGATTCCCCCCTTGGACTCGATAAGTGGATGTGCGCTTTCTGGATTATCTGCAATAGCAAGAACGGTGTTAGCTCGTGCGAAATGGCACGCACATTGGGCGTCACACAAAAGTCCGCATGGTTCATGCTCCACCGCATCCGTATGACCATGCACGACGATTCCACCGTCATGCTCTCCGGTGAAGTCGAAGCCGATGAAACGTTCATCGGTGGCAAGGCCCGCAACATGCACCTTAGCGTCAAGGCCCGCCGCATCACTGGCACCGGGACCAAGGATAAGACCGCTGTTATGGGCATCCTTGAGCGTGGCGGCAAGGTCAAAACCGTCGTGGTTGCAAACCGCAAGAAGACCGCTCTTCAGTCGGAAGTAAAGAAGCATGTTGAAGCTGGTGCGGCTCTCTATACGGATGCTCTCCTGTCGTACGACGGGCTTGCCGGACAGTATGCTCACAAGGTTGTGGACCATGCTGTTGAGTACGTCAACGGTCGCGTCCACACCAACGGCCTTGAGAACTTCTGGTCGCTTCTCAAGCGCGGTATCAGCGGAACCTACGTTAGTGTTGAGCCGTTCCATCTCTTCCGTTACCTCGATGAGCAGTCATTTCGCTACAACAACCGTAAGAGCCTTGACGATCAGGGACGTTTCGAAGCCGCTATGTCCAACGTGTTCGGCCATCGCCTCACCTACTCCGCGCTGACGGGAGCCGCGACGTCACACTAAGGCACGGCAAGGACGGGGCAAGCGCAAACGCTAGTCCTTGCTGGGTTCATCTTTCGGTTTGGCTGGGGGCGGTTTGAATGGGCTTTCGGGCTTGGGTGTCTGAAACAGCTTCTTCATCCCGTCCTCAAACTTTTTCAACGCTTCCGGACCTTCAATATACTCGTGTTTCATTTGTCGATTATGCTCCTACGAGGGACATGCCATGGACGATAAGATACCTGGCACAGAAGAGGCAGCAGCAGATACTAGCAACGCGCGCCATACCCCACCCCCACCCCCTCTTTCCGCGATCAAAAGAGATGAAAATGTAGAAGGCGGTCACAGTCAAGGCGGCTGCAATCAGGTAGCAAAAAATGAGGATGACCCACCGCATTGGACGCGTTATGTTGAAGCCGCTTGCGCCATACTCTTGGTGCTGATAACCAGCGCGTACACATACTATGCGGCTAAACAAACTAAAGCTACTCAGGATGCTGCTAATGCTGCTACCAGTGCCGCAACAACGGCTAGTGATTCTCTGAAGATTAGCAGAGAGCAGTTTGCATCCTCCGAAGCCGCCGTGCTGCAACCTAACGTTTCCATCCGTAACATTGGCAATAGCCCCTTTGTTCAAATTGATATCCTCAACAGTGGCCATATTGCCGCTACCCATGTGCATGGATTCATAGCCGTTCCACGGCATATCCCTCTGCACCTTTCCGATATCACGATCACCACTCATTCCGCGTCGCCAGAATACCCCAGCGGATTCATCACGCGCACTGTAGGGCTGGGCAACAGTCCTCTGGACATGAAGGCACTCGCCGCTCAACACTTCCGAGTCAACGGTGAGCTTGATTACTGGAATGGGATGGAACAAATCAAGAACACCTTTTGTTACGGGCTGACAGTCAGCCCGTACACCAGTGCCCCCGATTGGCAAGACTGCGAGAATCAAACAAACCTTCAGCAAACAGTTAGATAGAACTGCTACCCTGTCACGGCTAATCCCACAATAGACCCGACGTAGCTTGTGCGTCAAGTATGTAATTGCCCTTATTAGGTAGGCAGTCAATAATTTTTGCTGTTAAACCGGCCTTACGGTACAAACAAACCAGCGGAGTAAAGTTATGACACTGCACATGACACCCATCGAATTGACAACCCAAGACTACAAGTCACCTGACGGCGAAATGCAAGTCTCGCCTCCTGCTCCCTTCTGGTTGACAGCGCCGCTCAGAGCGTCGCGCAGAGGAGAGTTCTGGATACCCGGCGAGCGAGTTGAGCACGGCGGCCACTCTTACCAGCGCGGACCGATGTTCGTTGCCTGGGAAGCGGCGGAGCAGGTTACGCAGCCATATCCTATCGTCCTGGTTCATGGAGGTGCGCTTCAGGCTACGGAGTGGATGGACACACCGGATGGGCGGCCCGGCTGGGCACAGAGACTTGTCGAAGCAGGTTATGCCATCTTTGTGGTTGACCGCCCCGGCCATGGCAGGTCTCCCTACAATCCGGACATGCTGGGGCCGATGACGCCACAGTTTGCGTACGAGGAGGGAGAGATGGTGTTTTTTCCCAAAGAAGCTCGTGATAAGCACACACAGTGGCCTTTTGATCCGCAGGATGCTGCTGCGCTCGACGCCTACATCGCGCCGTTTGGTCCCTTGCCGTCCGACATCGCCGCGTGGCAGGAGATGGATGCCGATCGGCTTGCACATCTGCTTGACCGCATAGGTCCTGCCATCATCATGACCCACTCGGCTTCGGGTTCCGACGGATGGCTTGTGGCCGAGCGACGCCCGGGCAAGGTGGTGGCCATCGTGACTATCGAGCCCATGGGTCCTCCCTTTGCGGACGTACCGAACATCGGGGCGCTGGCATGGGGCTTGACTGCCTCACCGATTGCTTATGATCCACCGCTCGCAAGCGCCGACCAGGTCCGTGATGCTGACCCTGCCTCGCTTCGTATTCCGGCATTAAAGGATTTACCGGTTGTTGTAGTCAGTGGAGAAGTGTCTCCGCAAGCCGGGTATGCACCAAAGATGAGGGAGTTCCTGGTCAACGCAGGAGCGAAAGCTGACCTGCTCCACCTTCCGGATCATGGGATTTTCGGCAATGGGCATGGGCTGATTTATGAAAAGAATTCGGATATGGCATTACAGCCGATATTGCACTGGCTTGAAGCGCATATCACTCATAAATGAACGGAGGCTCAACCGCCGCGATTTGGTCCTGCTGTTTATCGTTGCAGTTACAAACCGGATCTTGTTCCACTTATCGTTGTTTCCGGCAAAACAGGTTTGAAACGGTCCAACGAAAACAGGTCTAACTCCAAAGCGGCGCTTCCTTGTGAAATCATCTCGGCGATCACCTCACCGATGACAGGAGCGAATTTGAAACCATGCCCTGAAAAGCCTGCTGCCACTGTGACAGCGGGATGGTGCGGGTGAGCGCCCAGCAGGAAATGCTCATCAGGAGTCATCGTGTAAAGACACGTCTCAGCATGCAGCAAGCGGCCTGCGAGTCCGGGTAATGTCTCGGCGAGCCGGTCACGAATCGAGCGCTCGTCCGCAGCGCGAATGTCGCGGCAGATCGAGTCGGGCGTACACACTTCATCGCTGCCGTGTAGCGCAACCTTGACTCCTTCAGAAACAGGTCCGGTCAGCGGGAAGCCGTAGATAGGCTTGCGGCTTCCTTCTTCCTCAATTACGTAGACGGGAAATCGCTCTTCGCGGAAGTGCTCGATGCTTTCTTTCGGCTCAAACCAATAGAGCACTTGTCGGGTAACCCGCATCGGCAGGCCGAGCTCGGCGAGCAGCTGCGGTGCCCATGGGCCCACTGTCAAAACAAGGTGGTCTGCGGTGTACGTGCCTTTTGGCGTCCGCACCGTAGCGCCTGAGCCCCCCTGCCCGGCATGCCAATCAAGAACAGCTTCGTTTGTGTGCAACTGAGCGCCCGCACGCACAGCCTGCTGAAGCTGCTGCTCAACGCAAGCTTCAGGGCGAAGATAGCCTGCATTTGCTTCCAGCAGTCCGCAGGTGTCCGGTCTGACACTGAAGCTCGGATAGCGCTGCTTCAGTTCCGCGGCGTTCAGCAGTTCGTAAGGAAGATTGAACCGGCCCGCGCTTTCGGCGCTGCGTTGTACCAGTTGCCCATCTCGAGGACCTAGTATTAAAGCTCCGGGTAAATGGAGCAGATGCGTGCCTGTGTCCTGCTCCAGTTTCTTCCATAACTCGAAGGAACGAATGAGCAAGGGAACATAGCGATGATCCTCAAAGTATGCCTGCCGAAAGATGCGCGTGAGCCCGTGTGAGGAGCCGTGAGCGTGGGGCGGAGCGTACCGGTCGAAACCGCGAACATGGTGGCCGCGCTCAGCGAGGTGCTGCGCGGCTGCGCTGCCCATGGCACCTAGTCCGATTACGATGACTTCCAAAAGTCCTTCTTTCGTTTTTGTGAATCGTGCTATTTCAGCTTATGGACTCATGATGAAACGTACCAAAGTAAAGATCAAAATGTCAGTCGCAAACCGGCCTGCATCTGGCGTCGTGAGCCTTGCTCAAAGGTGCCGGAGCCGCGCTGGCGTATGTTCGTGCGGTTCGCAGGCGTGGTGCCGCTGATCGATTCGGCTGTACCTGATAAGTTGCCGTTCAGTAAATCTTCAGGAGCGTCGTAGGAGCTGCGATTGAATATATTGAACACGTCCCATGATGGTTCTACCGTTACCTTGTCTCCGATGACCTTGTGGCTATACTCCAAACGCACATCGGTAAGAAGCAGCAGATCGAGACCTACCTGGTTCGCAGGCGCAAGCGGAAGGGTCGGCATACCGGCTTTAAGCTGCTGCAGCTGGGTTGACGTCAGTAAACCTTGCGAGACCAGGAGATTGCCTGCGGGCGTCTGTTGTCCTGCCATTGTCGAGTTGTAGTTTGCGATTGCCGTGTTGAGATTCTTCCCTGCCTTCAGGCTGCGTCCAAAAGCACCTGGGCCATACCCGGGGAGCAGATCGTTTGTAGTTCCATCTCCTGTCACGTCAGTGCAGAAGATCTCCTCGGGTCCTCCACCGCAGCCGCCCCCAAACGCAACCGGAAGCAGCGCATTGTTCGACAACGGTGAAAACCAGTGTGTGATCTGGCTAAAGGTAAATCCGCGCTTAATGTCGGTAATGGTTCCCAGGTTCAGTATGGAGGTGCGGTCCAGACCGTCCGGGCCGACAAAATGATTTGGATTGACATTGTCCCACGAGTATGGCGAAGAGGACACATCAGCTGCGCCTGTTCCCGATGTCCGCAGGTTGCCTACATTGCGGGAGAGCGTATACGCAAATGTAAGCGTGTTGTCATTCATCCATCGGAATATCTGACTCTCAGGAGCGCCGAATCTCCCATCCAGGCGCAGATTCAAACCGTTGTAACTGTTCAAAGCGTGATGCTCGTAGAAGTTCATCGGGCCGAAGTTAGGGTTCATTCCGCGGAAAGCATAGCCGTTGTCTGCTGTACCCGCACCCAGTCCAAATGCCCCATAGGTAGCGATCGTGGCTCCCTTAGAGATTGCACACGTTGTACCTGTGAGGGACGCAGGGCAGCCGAGCGAGGCATTTGCGGCTGCGATGGCGGCGGTTGCAAGCACCGGGTCAAAACTGGCTGCATTGGCTGCGCCGATGTGGTTTTCATCCACGACTAAAGGAAATTCGTACCCATGCACATAGACGTACTCGCCCGTGAATACCAACCCTTTTCGAAGCTGACGCTGATAGGCAATGTTTGCCTGCACAACGCGCGGGTTCTTCGTCCCGGGTGTCCAGGCCGGGGCGTAGAGAGCTTGGTTCAGTGCGAAAGTTGAGACAGGGGAAGTATTCAGGGCAGAAGCAGCCACGTAGAGCTGGTTGAGGTTATTGACTGCCGTGGCAGACTGGCCGATTGTCTGGCCGAACAATTGAGCCAGCGCCGCACCCGAAGTTCCATTGGTGAAACCATACTGTGCCGCGAGCGGGTCCCCGGCCTTGAAGGCTACGCCGCTTCGGGGGTCTATCAAGGCGCTGCCTGCCGTCACGGTCTGCATCTGTGAGGAGATACCGGCGGGAATGAAGTTGCTCGGGTCGCCGTAAAAACCGTCTAGTGTGAGCTCTTCATAGTAGAGCCCCGCAGCGGAGCGGATTACTGTTTTGCCATCACCGCGCACGTCCCAGGCGACTCCAATCTGCGGACCGAAATCCAGCTTGGGATTGTGCCGGTACCCCCCGTAGCCGGGCTTGAAAGCGTTGATCGCGGTGCCATGGTCCACACCCGCATCGAACTGTCCGGAGAAAAATACATAACGCACACCCGCATTTACTGTTACCTCGCGCGACACCTTCCACGCATCGTGGATGTAGGCAGCCGGTCGCCACTCTGGAAATGCACCGTGAGCAAAGCCTAAAGCGCCCGGGACCGTGTAGAAACCAAGCCCGTTACCCAGGCTGATCGATGTCAGCGGGAACTGCGTCGGATCTGTAAGCCCTACGCCGAGATAGCTGTTGGTATCAAGCTCCGGACCGTTCGAGCGCAAAGGGTAATCCGTGCCGAGCAGCCAGTGGGTCAGGTCCGCGCCGAACGACAGCGTATGCTGACCGAGCTGAATGACTCCGTCATATTTCGTGTCGTAGTTGTGCTGCTTTTCATACTGGCTTGAAAGGTAGTTCACGCCGTAAGCCAGCGTGGAGCCTCCATCAATCTGGAGGAGGTACTTGCGGCCGAGTGTATCCTCGGGTGCCGGTGCCTGGGGGTTCGGCTGCAACCTTTCTGAGTACGAGCTAAAACCATAGGCGATGGAGTGGCTTACCCGGTTGCCGGCATAAGATACGCCGCTGCCGAAGACGATTGCCTGGGTCTTATTGTTGAGTGAATCGAGATAGGTGCTGCCGAGTTGGGGATAACCGACTACACCCCTGTTGGTCGAATAGCTGTAGCGGGCAAACGCTTTCCAACGCTCGGAAATAATCCCATCCAAGCGGCCAAGAGTGTAATTCTCCCGGAACGGCTTGCCGTAAAAACCGTTCAAACCTGGAAAAATCGTGTTCGCGTAAAAAGAATCGCGAGAATCTGTCAGCTCATAATCAGCAAAGTAGAAAAGGCGGTCTCGCATGAACGCACCTCCAATATGGCCGCCCGGCTGGTTACGATCATATGGAGAGAGCACGGGGCCGATTTTTGCCCCCAGGCGTGAATCGCGAAAGAACTCAAAAGCCGAACCATGCAGGTCGTTGCTGCCGGATCGCGTCAGGATATTTACAGCGCCCCCCGAAGCTACACTTTGTGCCGGGTTAAGCGTCGATTCTGCTACCTGGAACTCCTGTACCGCGTCGAGTCCGGTGTTCTGCACCGGGCCGCCCACTGTGTGGTCCTGCAGCGAAAGACCATCCAATTGCACTTGCGTCTCGCGTCCCGAGCGGCCCTGAAACGCCGCAATGGTGAAATTATTCTTCGTCGGATCGATGTCATTGCCGTCACGTAACTGCACGCCGGGCGCAAGCTGGGCAAGATCCATTGCATTACGGCCCACAATGGGCAGGTCTTCAATCTGCTTCTGCGTGATGACTTCACCGGATTCGGTCGAAACGGTGTCGAGATCGGTTGCACTTCCTGAAGAGACTGTGACGTGCTCTGCGGTGCTGCCGGCGCTCAGGGCCGGATTGAGTGAACTTACTCGCGCTATCAGGACCAGTACATGCGGGATCGACGACTGCTTAAAACCCTCGGCTTCCACGGTGACCAGATAAGGGTCCGGGTGTACTTCAAGCAGCCGGTAGAATCCCTGCTGATCCGATACAGCCTGAATCTTCTCACCGGATGTCTCATCCACGGCTGATATTCGGGCGTTCGGCACCACCGCTCCGGATGAGTCGGTAACTGTGCCTTCTATGCCGCCGGTTGTCTTTTGCGCGTGAATGGGAGCTATAGACAAAAGTGCTGTGGCTAAGACTCCGGCTGTCTTCGGCCAGAGGCTTAGCCCCTGCTTCATGCTGAATTTCTGCTTGGTCATTTGTGTCCTCTTACAAACCAGGGAAAGCATGAGCAACATAAAGGGAACTTGCTAGAACAGACTTGATGCGTGAGCACGAACCGCTATTGCCGAAGATGAGCATTTGTCGACTGCAGCGCGATGGTTATGGTGAAAATAAGGAGGCATAGTGGGGGAGGCCAAGCCTGCTTT
The DNA here is from genome assembly GCA_964235655.1 of uncultured Acidobacteriaceae bacterium. Lineage (GTDB taxonomy): Bacteria > Acidobacteriota > Terriglobia > Terriglobales > Acidobacteriaceae > EB88. Next base: position 69,011 of record CAXSBB010000009.1, on the reverse strand, counting down.
CGCCGTTTGTAACACTTCATGTAGGAGCGAGCAAGCAAAACCGCAGCCCTCACTCTCATCAGCTTGACGGTTGCAAACCATCAAACTTCGAAAGTGCCGCCGCACCAGTCTGTAATCAGCAGGGCCAACACCTTTGCGCAGGCAAATACCTCTTCGAGCTCCACGTGCTCCTCTACTGTATGCGCGAACGCTACATCACCCGGCCCGTACAGTACAGCGGGGAATCTGCCGTGCTCGGTAAACAGGCGAAGATCGGACCCGTACGGTACCCCTTGAACCTGCGGCTGCGTGCCGAGCACCTGCGCATGCGCATCACTCAAAGCGACGAGAATCGGCTCCGCCAATGATGTTTGTCCAGGCTCGAACTGCCCTTCAATCCATGTGAGCGCCGGTGGATGCTCCTTAAGCCATGGGTCGTTCACAGTAACCTTTGCAAGGCACGCAGCGAGCGCGGCCCGCGCATCGTCAATGGCTTCCCCAGGAAAAACGCCAAAGCGGCCCTCTGCGATTAAGGTTTCAGGCACGGTTGAGAGCCAGTCTCCGGCAGTCACTGTCCCTACGGAGATAGGCGCGATGTTGTCTTCAAATTCAAAAATCTCATTTTCGTAGTGGAGGTGGCGAGTGCGGTCAAGCTCTTGTACGGCAGCAAACACCTGCTGAAATTTTTCAACCGCGCTCACGCCGAAGCGCTTCATGCTGGCGTGGATAGCGCGGCCGGTGAGCTTGATACGAAAGCTCAACGCGCCCGCATGCACCGGGCAGGAGCGGAGGCGTGTCGGCTCCATAAGAATCGCGGCATCGGCTCGAATACCCCGCACAAGCGTGGTGAGCGTGCCGATGCCGCCGCTCTCTTCCCCAATCACACTCTGAAGAAGCACCGTACCGTATGGTTTGAAGTGCAGGTTGCGGAGCGCCTCTATCGCAAACACTGCTGCCGCAAGCCCTGCCTTCATATCGCAGGCGCCGCGCCCGTGCAGCTTTCCGTTTTCAACTGTGCCGCTCCACGGCGCAAAGCTCCAGAGTTTCGGATTACCGATCGGCACCACGTCCATGTGACCGTTCAAGATCAACGATCGTCCAGTTTCGTCCCGTCCCGCTTTGTCCGTCCCCTTCCACCGGCCTACTACGTTTAGCCGTTCCGCGAAGGAGACACCGTCATCGGAAAAGGCCGGGTGGTGTTCCAGCTCGGCAAACTGAGACGTAAGTATCTCCACTTCGCAGCCGATGGCCTGAAGCTTGCTCGCGAAGAAGCGTTGTGCCGCCTGCTCCTCGCCTGGAAGGCTCGGAATCCGGACAAGGGCTTGCAGGAAGTCGGTCATCGGCTCGCGAAGACGGTCGATTTCCGCAGAGATGTTTCGAGAGTGATTCACAATGTTTCCTCATGTGGATTGGATAGGTGCGGCATGGGGTCGGCGAAGTGCCGGTCTGCCGGTTCCTTCGCGATCAAAAACCATAACAACACGCAAGACAATGCAACCACGGTTGCGGAACCAAACGCCACCAGCCAGCTGAACCGCGCCGCCAGCACCGGAACCAGGGAAGTGGACGCGATTCCCCCTACAATGCCGGCTGTGTTCATCAAACCTGAAGCGGCACCCGCGTTTGCGCCGGCAAGGTAAGTCGCGGAGACCCAGAACGAGGCTTCAGCTGCCATTAGAAAGCCCACGCTGAGGCAAAGCGCGGCTACACATAGACCACGGGCCGGTGCATAGGCCGCGACAAACAGCAGCACGCCCGCAGTCGTATACCCTACTGAAATGATGTACTTTGCAGCAACGAGACGGCCGCGAGAAGCGGCAATCCGGTCCGCAGCCAAGCCCCCTAACGGAGTGAGGCAAAGGCCGGTAAGCCACGGCAGCGCTGCCACCAGACCGCCGTTCATCATGCTGAAGCCGCGTACTTCGACAAGGTAGGTGTAGAGCCAGAAGACATAAATAAATAGCAGATAGCCTTCCGCTATATAACTGGCACAAAGCAAGAGAATCTTACGGTTTCTCAGCAAGCTGCCGAAGTCGGTCGTGTTCGCAGGCTCGTCTTCCCCGTTTGTGAGTGCAAGCTCAGCCGCGTTGATGTGTCGATGCTGCCATGGTTTGTTCGCACTGAACAACCACCAGGCCAGAGCGATTGCAAATGCCGGCAGCGATGTAAGGAAAAATGTCCGACGCCATCCCACACGCAGCATGAGCCAGGAAACGAAAGGCGTTGAGAAAGCTGCGGCAAAGGAAGTGCCGGCAAACATTAGTGAATTTGCGAAACCCCGCTGCGGAGGCCTTATCCAGTTATGTACCGTCAGTGCGCCTACCGGATATGTAGTGGCCTCGGCGCTCCCCAAAAGAAACCGCGCCAGCCACAATAGGAAAAAGCTTGCGCCCACTGCGGCATACGCCGGGGAGGGGACGATACCCGTGAACACCGTGCAAACACCCCACAGCGCAGCCGAAGCCGCAAGCACGAGCCGCGTTCCATAGCGATCCGCGAACAGCCCTCCCGGTATTTGAAAAATGGCGTAACCGATAAGAAAGCTGCTGAAGATCTGCCCCATCTGAATTTTAGAGATATGCAATTCCGGGGCCATGAGCACCGCGGCAACGGAGATGTTGATACGTTGCATGTAGCTCACAAAAGCAAAAGCCGTGAGCATGGCCAGAATCCACCAACGGACCTTTGTGGGTTCCTCCTGTGCGCTCCCCTGGGAGCCGGGAGCCTTCACTTGCCTGCGCTCGCCGCCGGGGACGCCGGCATGTACTTTGCAAACCACTCTGCCGCGCGTTCGAGGAGGTTGACCCGATCGTCGTAGCTATGGAAGGAGTGTCCTTCACCGGGATACACGACCAGCTGTGTGGGGACGCCCAGCTCCTTTAAGGCATGCCAGAACTCAAAGGATTGTGGGGGTGGTGCCTCCTCATCTCGTTCTCCGACGAGTAGAAGAGTGGGCGTCTTGACCTGTTTTACATAACTCAGTGCTGAGCTGCGCATGTATGCCGCCGGATCGTCATATACCGAAGCTCCAAAGTAGGGCAGCATCCACTTATCAATCTGGTTTTGCCCATAGTAGCTCTCGAGGTTACTTGCTCCCGCACCGGCAACCACTGCTCTAAAGCGGCTTGTGCGCCCAGCCGCCATCATGGCTGTAGACCCGCCGTAACTCCAGCCCAGCATGCCGATTCGCGCTGTGTCTACCGGGTATTGCGCTATCACCGCGTCTACCCCGGCGAGAGTATCGCGTAGGTCGCCAAAGCCCCAGTCCCTCTTATTCGCTTCTGTAAATTTCTCGCCTTCTCCAAAGCTACCTCGTGGATTCGGCAAAAAAATGAAGTAACCAAGATCCACAAATGAATTCGCTTCAAAGTCCACTCCAGTTACCGCAGGAGTTTGTATCCAGGCGGGGCCGCCATGCACTGAGACCAACATCGGATACCGCTTACTCGCGTCATAATGACGAGGAAACAAGAGCCATCCTTGAACGTGAAAGCCGTCGCTCTGCCAGGTCACACTTTCCGCCCGGCCTGCGCCTGCCTTTGTACCTTCGTTCACGTGCGTCAGCTGCACCCATTTGCCCAAGGACCCTGCCCACACTTCCGGAGCCATGGTCCAGGACTGCCGCACCACTGCGCTCGTCAGTTGAGTGGATTGAGCCGACGTAGGAAAGCCTGCCACCGATACACTCGATTCCTCCGCAGCGGCGTGGATCGTCTCCCCTGCCTCCCAGAGCGTGGCTGTACTGCCATCATGAACATCCAGCGTGTTAATCGCATTGGAGCCGCCCTTGAACTCGGTGAACAAAAGGCGTTCGGGAGACAGCCACCGAAACCATGCCGGAGATGAAAGGCGCCCCGGAGTCAGGTTGCGCGGCAGGCCGCCATCGCTCGGCACCATATAAATCTCGCCGCCCGTTGCCCCTTCATCGCTCATCAGCCCTGCGATGAATGCAAGCTGCTTTCCATCCGGAGACCATCGGGGTACCGCGATCTGCAACAGCGGCTTGAAAATTGAACGGCCCTCCGCTTGTTCCAGACCCTGCGTGTACAGCTGCGCAATGTACCAGTTATCATCCCCCGGCGGAGGTGCCGCTGTGTAGGCCAAGGTTCGGCTATCCGGAGACCAGTCGTATTCAAAGACATTAAGGCCGGACGGAGAAAACATGCGCATCTTGCCGGTATCAGGTGCAATGAAAGCCAGCCTCTGCGCCTCCTGCTGCTGCAGATCATCAATAACTCCCGTCAGTGAGTCGCCCGCCGCCATAGGATTCGGTGCCCGCGTCGCATGGTCTACAAAAAGAAGCGCAATTTCTGCTCCATCCGGTGACCACTTCGGCGAGCCCAAATGGCCTACAAGCGTGCTTCGTTGCTGTGGCAGGGCCCCCGGTTGCGCCGTGTCGAACACAAAGAGCTGCATCTGCCCCTTGTCAGCACCATTGCTCATGCAATCGGAAAGAAACGCCAGTTCTCTGCTGTTGTGCGACCAAGCAGGTTCCCCCGTGCGGCACTCTGCCTGGGCGCTAGCTGGACCGCCGCGCATCAACACAGGCTGAGCCTGCCTTGAACCGGAAGATCCGACCAGCGAAGCAATAAAAAGCTGCTCGGTGCCAAGCTCCTCATCGGCTACCGTATACACAATCTGCGTGCCGTCCGGACTTATAAGTGCCTCGGGGATTGCCTTGATCGCAGAAACGTTGCGCACGACTTCAGCGAGTTGTTTTCTCAGCGGGTGAAGTTCCGCGGCGGTTCGTGCATCCGGCAAAGGCAGCCCGGCTTGCGCCGTAGCTTGAAAAGCAGTTGCGGCTATGAGAAGAGTTGCAATCGACCCAACTAAGAAACGGTAAATGGCCATCCAAACTTCCTTTTATCCACGTTACAAATTCGAAAAGCGTCATGCGGGCCGACAAAGTTGTGAACGAAAGATTCGCTACTTGCGTGAAACTTTCATTGCCTGCCTATGTTTTCATGGTTTCCAAGTTGCTTTCGAAATCCCGGTACGATCTGGTGTTAACTTTATTTTTAGAACGCATCCGGTTAGCAGCGGCAGCCGGTTTTCCCTTTTGCGGCAGGCTTCGACGGCGGCAGGTCATTGGCAGGATTTTGATCAAAGAAACCGTTCGGCTTAAGAAGAAAACCTATGTAGGCAGCCGGCATAACGGGCGCGTCTTCTATACGAGGAATGTGGGTGTGACCGAAGGTATACCAGAAGACGATATCTGTATTTTCGATTGGTCGATCAGCGGCGGTCCAGGCGATCAAGCCCGCTCCGGCATTGCTTTGGTTTGGATAATCGCCGGCTGCGTACCGTTCGTCCGGCTCAAACGGTGTAACCCAAACGTGATGGTCAACGAAGCCCGCTCTCTTACGCCACCAAGCATCCGGCGCGGCAAAAGGCAGCGCGTTGTCGCCGGGGAGAAATTTGTATCCGACCGGATCTCCCATGCGATTTCTTACAGAAGGATTTATAAACTTCCAGGTTCTACCTGTCTTAAGCGATAGGTTGGCCAATGCCTGGCGTTCGGTTTGCAAATTCGTCGCTTCTACATGGAATGCATTTCTGTAAGGGTTTTTATCACCCGGCGGATCGGCAACTATGTCAAGTTGCTGCACCGTGTTGTTTTGCCCGTCAATACTGACGTCAAGCCGGACATTGAAGAAGTGTTGATGGTTGGGAGCGTAGAGCAGAGGTGCGATCATAGTTCCGTGTACCGGCTTTTCGCCATCGTGCACTGCACCGAGTGAGAGGATGCCGGTAAGTTTGACTTCGAACTGAACGTTGCCGTCCTGGTAGAAATACCAGAAGAAACCATATTCATAGTTCTCGACTGTGGACACGGAAGAGACAACAAGCCGTCTGGAACGGCGGGTTTCCGGTGCATCCGGCAGGCGCCGGTCAGTATGTTTCCACAGAATTCCGTAATCTTCCTCGTGGATGCAGATTGCATTCGGGATAGTCAGTGCGCGGCCGCGGCTATCACAAAGGTGAGCGTCAAGATACTCGATGTAGCCCAGGCAGTCACAGCCAAGCCGCAGGCTGTTTGCGCACATGCCCATGCCGTACTCGCCTACATCAAAGGCATTTTTGCGTGCCTGTGTCGGGTGCGGATCGCCATAAGGCACAACCATTTCTGTAAGTGAAGCCCGGTAGAGTACAGGCCGGATACGTCCCTGATCGAGATATCGCAGATGATGGATTGTGAGGCCTTCACGCGCGTTGAAACCGATGATGAATTGCCAGTTCTGCCAGCTCATTTGATGGCCCTCAAGCTGAAAGCCGGGGCCTTCGAGCTGAGTAATCGTAAGCGGCTTGACGTCGTTGCGAAACGTAGTAACCCTGTCTGTCGCGTAGTGCGCCGGCAGGAGCGGCAAGGGCCATTGCCCATATTCTTCGATACGAATAACTTGCATGGTATTGAGGTCTACTACCGGCCGAATGCCTTCAATCGGATGTGCATAGCCGTTTTCGCCGGGATCGCTGCGAAGAAAGCAGAGAGGCCGCGCCAGACGGCGTGTCTGATCCTCGTCATGGCCGTAGTTGCCTGCGCTCCAGATATCGACCATAACAAGCGACGGATCACAGGGGCCGTAGTGCCGCTTAAGCGCATCGTGAAAAGCAGGGCTGGCGATTACGGCAGCTTCACACTCAGCCTGCTCATCGAGTGAAAGAGTGGGTTGCGCGCCGGCAGGCATGGGCCGCATGCTCATCGTGGTAGCTGTTGTTAAGTCCAGAGAAGCGTGGCTGCCGCGGTTCTTCTCATTGTCGAAGAGCACAACTTCTGCCTTGCGCGCTGAAATGTCTCCTTGCTGCCATGCATACACCTGCCGCTTCGGCGGTTCTTCCAGCGCGATGCTAATGATCCGCGTCGTGCGCGTGAAGGAAGGATGTGCCTTCAGGATCTGGACGGCGCGCTCAACTTCAACTGCGCTAAGCGGTTCGAGCGGGTGGAGAGACACTGTGATCCTCCTGCTTGCGACTACCTGAATGACTTGTTGCGTTGTTCAAAAGAAGGAACCTGCCAGCCTGCATGGCTTTTGATGCAGAGTGGGGCTTGAAACATGATTATGTATACATCAACGTACTTGTTTGTGATACCTGCTTTGACCCCAATCTAGTTGCTCTCAGGCACATTGCTGCCCGTTGAATGCGTTAAAAGTTGGCCCTTCAATCCCGGTGAACTCAAGCCCCAACAAAGCGGTCTTATTCGCGAAGTACATGTAGAGCGCGACCTGGCTAATGCCCATGTCTTCGGCTACCTTAATCCCCCAATAATTGACCAGGGTCAAATAAACATTGACACAACAATACTTAGTAGCTCAAGATTTGACCATGGTCAAAAACGAGTCGCCTACAGGCAAAGGGGAGCAGACACGAAAGCTGATCTTCGATAGCGCACTACAGCTCTTCCGAGGTCAGGGCTTTGACGTCACAACGATGCAAGAAATTGCAACACACGCGGGTGTAGTCAAGAGTGCTGCTTATTACTACTTTCCCAGTAAAGAGGCTATTGTTCAGGCGTATTACGAGATTGTTCAGGCAGAGCAAGAACGTTTGTGTGAAATGGGATTTGCCGAGAGCAAAGATCTCAAAAAACGTCTGCGACTAGCTCTGCACTCGAAGTTTGATTTGGTCCGGAACGATCGCAATTTGCTGGGTGTGGTCTTCCGGTACACAGGGGAGCCTCTGCATCCGCTTTCATGCCTGGGAGAAGGAACCAAGGACATTCGGCAACGCAGTATCCAGGTTTTTCGGGATGCTCTTTCCAAAGAAAAGATCCCGGAAGACCTTCGCGAACTGTTACCTCTTGCGCTCTGGGGGCTCCAGATGGGAATGCTGATCCTGTTCCTCTATGACAATTCTGAAAACCAGAGGCGAACCAGGACCTTGGCTGACGGCGCACTGGATTTGAGTTTGAAGCTGCTGGGGCTTGCCAAGCTTGCAGTCCTCAAGCCTGTTCGTACCAGACTTCTTAAGCTTTTACGTGAAGCAGAACTCTTGCCTGGAGGGCACGATGATTCAAATTGAAGAAGTTACTGTGATTGATGCTCCTATTCAGCGATGCTTTCATTTATCCCGAAGTGTCGAAGTCCATTTACTTTCAAATGTTCATTCAGGCGAGCAGGCGCTGGCGCACGGCGGCGTGACTACCGGGCTTGTCGGCCTGAACGAAGAGGTTACCTGGCGTGCCAAGCACTTCGGGTTCTGGCAGGCATTGACAAGCAGGACTACCGCTCTCGACGCGCCCACGTTTTTACAGGTCACAATGGTCGAAGGAATTTTTAGGTCGATGCAGGCGGATCATCTCTTTCGGTCACTTCCATCCGGGGCAACAGAGATGAAAGACCTATTTTTTATAGCTGCCCCTCTTCCGTTGCTCGGCCCGCTTGCTGAAGCTCTTTTTCTTCGCCGGTACATGCTTTTTCTCTTGCGGGAGCGCAATGCAGTCATCAAGCGTGTTGCAGAATCCGATGCGTGGAAGCAGTACCTGCCTGTCTCTGAGGTTCAGCCGGGCCAGGTGCGTCTATGAAGATTGTCATCGCAGGTGGCAGTGGACAGGTCGGAACTATTCTTGCGCGGCATTTTCATCGACAAGGTAAGGAAGTTGTCATCCTGAGTCGTAATCAGGGTGTATCTCCCTGGCGAACCGTAATGTGGGATAGCTCTACCCCTGGTCCGTGGCTAAGCGAGTTGGACGGCAGCGATGTTCTTATCAACTTGACAGGCAGAAGTGTCAACTGCCGCTATAACGAGGCAAATCGGGCTGCGATTCTTAATTCCCGCGTCTTGTCCACCAAAGTTCTTCATCAAGCTATTGCTGCAATCAAGCGGCCGCCGGCAGTGTGGCTGAACGCAAGTACGGCAACCATCTATCGTCATGCGCTGGATCGCCCTATGGATGAAGCAACAGGGGAAATCGGAGGGCAGGAAGTCGGTGCCCCGGATACCTGGAGGTTTTCGATCCAGGTTGCAAAAGCCTGGGAAGACGCCTTTTTCGCTGTGGCCACGCCCGGTACAAGGCAGGTTGCACTTCGAAGTGCAATGACCTTCAGCGCCGATGCCGGAGGTGTATTTGATGTTTTTCTTCGCCTTGTTCGTTACGGCTTAGGAGGCACCAATTTACCGGGAAATCAGTTCGTCTCATGGATTCACGAGGATGATTTTGCTCGTTCCGTTGACTTTCTCATCGCCAACCAAGACATGCAAGGAGCCGTAAACCTGGCATCGCCTCATCCACTGCCTAACAGGGAGTTCCTCCGCATTCTCCGAGATACCTGGGGTGCTCGCATTGGGTTGCCAACAGCTCACTGGATGTTGGAAGCAGGCACCTTCCTGATGCGGACGGAGTCGGAACTTGTGCTCAAGAGCCGGCAGGTTATTCCAGGCTGCCTTCTTGGTGCTGGATTTACATTTAACTTCCCTGTCTGGCCGGATGCAGCGAAGAATCTTGTGGCCCGGTGGAGGCAAGCCGCTGTTTAGGCACTTAGCAAAGCGATGCTACGTATACCCCAACCGGTCATGTGGTGATATCTAAACTTTCTACGGCACCACCGGTAACTCAACAAAGCTTGCCTGCCCTGCCGCGTGGAACACCGTGTCTGTCGCTTTTTGATAATCCGCAGGCTGCGCAAAAAAGATGTTCGGTACAAACGTCTGCGGATTGCGGTCGTATAGAGGAAACCAGCTTGACTGCACCTGCACCATCACCTTGTGCCCGGGTAGAAACACGTGATTCGCATTCGGTAAGGCGAATTTGAACAGGAGCGGCTTCCCTGCCGCAAGCGCCTTCGGCTCCGTCAGGCTCTCGCGGTAGCGCCCGCGGAAGATGTCCATCGTGACCGGCAGCTGGTAGCCCCCGAGCTCCGGCTGACCCGCCACCTCGTCCGGGTATACGTCAATCAGCTTTACGACCCAGTCTGCATCTGTCCCCGTTGTGGCGGCAATCAGGTTTGCAATCGGCGCGCCGCTGATCTTTAACGGCTCAGTCAGCACCTCGCTCGTAAACGTCAGCACGTCCGGACGCCCTGAAAACTCCCGCTGATCATCTACCAGCCAGCGTACCCACGACAAGTTTTCTGTGTATCCAACAGGCTGGCTCGGCCGCGACCGGTACGGCACAGGCTTGGCCGGGTCGGCCACATATGCGTCCGTACCTTCATCTGCGGCAGGCTGCTTGAACCCCAGCTTTCCCCCTGCATGCAGGTACAGCGGCTTCGCGGCAGGTGCCGCGCCATTCGCCGATGAAGGCCATGTCCCTAACCGCTCCCACGTATTTGCGCCTGTTTCAAACGCCGTTACACGCGCCACATCCATCGCGGGTGCGCCGTCTTGCAGATAGTGCGCCAGAAACGGCGCGAGGATTTGCTCCCGGAAGTACAGTCCCGTGTCGCTACGGAATTTGATCGGTCCCAGCGACTCTGCGTTCTCGATCTCCTGCCCGTGGTGCCACGGGCCCATGACCAGGTACAGGTTCTTTCTGTCCTCCGGCTTCGCTTCGAGCGCCTTGTACACCGCCATTGCGCCGTAAATGTCTTCCTGGTCCCAAAGACTGTCGACCAACATGGTCGGCACTGTCAACGGCTGCGCCGCCAGCAGCTTGTCCATCGCCTGCCCGCTCCAGAAGCTGTCATAAGCTGGGTGTGCGGTAATCTTCTGCCAGAACCCGATCTGGTCCATGTTGCGCTGCTTACCCAGCGCGCCCGCTGATCCGGCGTTCATGTACATGTCGTAGTCGTCAAAGTTCGACGATAACCACCGCGCCTCGTTCGACCGCGTCGCCGTCTGCTCATAGATATACGGCAAGTTCTGCTCGCGGAAGGCACCGTTATGGAACCAGTCGTCGCCCATCCAACCGTCCACCATCGGGTTCATGGGGACTACGCACTTCAGCGCCGGATGCGGATGTACGAGCGGTGTCAGCGCAAGGAAGCCGTCATAGCTGATCCCCAGAATTCCTACTTTGCCGTTCGTCTCCGGCACATGCTTTACCAGCCAGTCTAGTGAGTCGTATGTATCGGTCGATTCATCGACCGGCGTCGGGTTCAGCGGGCCGTGAAAGGGCCGGTTCATCACATAATCGCCCTCGCTCCCATACTTGCCGCGGATATCCTGAACCACCCGGATGTAGCCGCCGCTGAGGATCGGCTCTACCGCATTGTCATAGCCCCACAAACTTACGCCCAGGTGCACGCTCGGCGTATTTGCCGTTAGCAATGTCGCGCTATAGGGCGTTCGCGTCATCAGGATGCCTGCATGTTCGGCACCCTTCGGCACCAGGATCACCGTATGCAGCTTTACCCCATCACGCATGGGGATCATCACATCACGCCGCTCGTAATTCATCCCCGCTGTGGGCTGCTGAAATGTTTGCGGTGTCTCACTTGGATAATTTGGGTATAACGGCGCTTGCTGCGCCCCTGCAACTGCCGCCATGCCTACACTCCACAAAGCCAGACCGATAGCCACTCGCGATATACCTGTCATAACACCTCGACTTAAAGGGGATATCGGCAAAGTATCATGCCAAAGCAAAGAAGCCCTTTTACGCAACGTTCGAAAGCGCTTTCAGCGGGGTATGCCGCGCTACAACCGGGAAGACGCTGAGCGTACCGGTACAATTTATGGATGAGCTTCAACCAGATACCACGCACATTGGCACAGCAGGACCCGGAGATTGCAGAGGCGATTGCCCATGAGGGCGCGCGGCAGCATGAGGGCTTGGAAATGATTGCTTCAGAGAATTTTACTTCGGAGGCGGTGCTGGAAGCAGCAGGGTCTGTGCTGACCAACAAGTATGCCGAAGGGTACCCCGGCAAGCGGTACTACGGCGGCTGCGAAGTGGTGGATGTGGTGGAGGAGCTGGCGCGCGAGCGTGCAAAGCAGCTATTTGGTGCGACGTATGTAAATGTGCAGCCGCACTCAGGATCGCAGGCGAATGCGGCCGTGATGATGGCGTTGCTGGAGCCGGGGGACGGTATCTTGGGCCTGGACCTGGCGCATGGTGGACACCTGACGCATGGGCATAAGCTGAGCTTTTCAGGCAAGTTGTACCGGGTGGCGAGCTACGGGGTCTCTCGGGAGACCGAGACGATTGACTATGACGAGCTGCAGCGTACGGCGGAGCGGGAGCGGCCCAAGCTGCTGATCGGCGGCGGGAGCGCGTATCCGCGGACATGGGACTTTGCGCGGATGCGGGTGATCGCGGACAACGTTGGCGCGAAGTTGCTGATTGACATGGCGCACTTTGCGGGGCTGGTGGCTGGCGGGGCGCACCCCTCACCGGTGTCGCATGCGGATGTAGTGACCACGACGACGCACAAGACGCTGCGGGGGCCTCGGTCGGGGCTAGTTTTAATCGGCGAGCGCGGTACATGTGAGAAGCGGATTGGCGAGCATGGGTTTGCTGCGCCTGCTTTGAGTGGGGCTTCATCGGCAAATGCGGAGCAAGTTACGGAGCTAGGCAAGAAGGTTGACCGGTGTGTGTTCCCGGGCCAGCAGGGTGGGCCGTTGATGCACATTGTTGCTGCTAAAGCAGTAGCGTTCGGCGAGGCGCTGCAGCCGGAGTTCCGTGAGTATGCGGCGCAGGTAGTGCGGAATGCGCGGGTGCTGGGTGAGGAGCTGATAGGGCGCGGGTTCCGGTTGATTAGCGGCGGGACAGATACGCACCTTGTGCTGGTAGATGTGTTTGAGAAGGGGATGCTGGGTTCGGAGGCAGAAACGGCGTTGGGAGAGGCAGGGATTACGGTGAACAAGAACGCAATTCCGTTTGATACGAACCCGCCGATGAAGCCCTCAGGGATTCGGATTGGAACGCCTGCACTGACCACGCGCGGGATGGGTGAGGCGGAGATGCAAGTGGTGGCGGGATGGATTGCGGAGGCGCTGGGAGCTCGTGGGGATACTGCGGTTTTGCAGCGGGTGAAAGGGCAGGTGCTGGAGTTAGCAGAGGCCTTCCCCTTGTATGGAAAGCGACGAGCCGAGGTGTTAGTGGAACCAGTATTGGAAACGACGGAAGTTTAGAAATGTTCACCCAATCCGGTGAAATTCAGAAGAGGTGGTTAGTATTGTTCATCTCTTTAAGGGGGAAATCGCTCATAAATTTCTGCTGACTCAATTAATAATTACTCTTCAGACTTTCTGAATTCACTAATATTTTCTCCTAATTTCGAGCGTAATCTTCTGAATGTATCTTTCTTCTACCTACAAATTTATTCAAATCTTGTTATTGAATTAGCTCGAGTAAAATCTCAGACTTTATTCTAACTGTTTAGACCTAACTTCTTCAGTGGCATTTCACGATGAAGCTGTTCAGTAGCAGGTTGGGTAAACTTGCTACGCTGTGGAAACCGCGCAAATAGATACACATTCAGCTTTAGCACAGCACCTGCTGTGAAGCTAGCCAGGCGACTGGTTTGAGAACGCTTGAAGGCCGGCGTATTGAGCATGGGTGTTGATGGTTTGCTGGATCCGGAGGGCTAAAGCCAAGGCGTTGCGGGCTTGGTGGGCTGTGACTTGTGGTGGGGAGCTGGTTTGGATGGCTTGGAGGAAGGCTTCGATTTCGAGGCGGAGGGGCTCGCCTGGGGTGACCTGGGGTTTGTGCATACCCAGCGTAGGGAGGGCGGAAGGTGCGGATGCCGGCTGGTGCGGCTCGGGCATGCCGCTATTTTCCTGAGAAGTGAGGGGTGGGGTGCCCTTTTCTGTGACGGTTCGGAGGCTTGCGGTTAAGGGTGGGTTTACGGCCGTCACGATACCGGATGGCGGTTGGACTTCTATGACCAGCAGATCCTGGCGGGCGTAGTCAACGGAGATGTATTGGTGAGGCTGGAAGAAACGGAGTTTGCGGATGCGTTCGGTGGAGACGCGGGAGGCGGTGAAGTTGGCGACACAGCCGGAGGCGAACTCGATGCGGACGTTGGCGATGTCAGTTTTTTGGGACAGGATGGGCAGGCCTACAGCGTGGACTTGCGTGACCGGGGATTGTGCCAGATGGAGGACGATGTCGAGGTCGTGAATCATGAGATCGAGGACTACGTCGGTGTCGAGGGAGCGCGGAGAGAAAATACTAAGGCGGTGTGCCTCGAAGAACATGGGGCCTTGCAGGAGCGGGGCGAGGGCTTGTACGGCTGGATTGAACCGCTCAAGATGGCCGACCATGAGGATGCGCTTTTCTGTTTCGGCTAGAGCTATTAGTGCGTCGGCTTCATCGAGTGTTGCGGCTATGGGTTTTTCTACAAGTACGTGAATGCCGGCCTGGAGAAGCTGCGCGGCTACCGCGTAATGAGCGGAAGTAGGGACGCAGACGCTGGCTGCGTCGATATGGAGTCGGCCCGCTGCGATGGCGGCCAGCATTGCTTCTACCGTGTGGAAGACCGCGGGTGATTCTGTGGCAGTGGGCGGTGGAACCGGAGGGAAAAGCAGATCCTTCGCTTCGCTCAGGATGACCCCTTCCTGGGAGGCAGGGGTGGCGTGACTCGAGACATTGGGGCTTGAGGTATTGGGGCTTGGGGTGTTGTGACTTGGAGTGTTGTGGGTGGGGGCCTTATGGCTCGGGGTGGTGTGATCGGTGGGGCTGAGAGTGGGAGTGGTGTAGTCGGCCAGGCCGGCTGGGTTTGGGTCTACGATAGCGGCTAGATGGATGCCGGAAGCAGCGAGTTCCCGGTAGATGCGGATGTGGTTGCGGCCGAAGGCTCCGGCACCGCAGACGGCGATGTATGTGGTCACGGAGTAGAGCCCTCGTGTGCGTGTTGAGGTGGAAAACGGTGTGGCCTTAGTTGCCTTGGACGGTGGTGAGACAGCGGCTGTAGAGTTCGAGCAGCTGGGTGACCTGGTCTTCGGGTTTGGCTGTGCCGGTCGCGGTGAAGCCGGTAGCGGGTGAAGCAGCGCGCAAAATGTTGGTGCTGCCGGCGACGAACTTGAGCAGGTCCAAGGCGATGTCCTGGTCGCGGCGCGCGTGGCTGTTGCCGGTGGGCGATGGCGCTGGGTCTTGTGGCATGAAAAGCCTCCGTAGCGATGCTAGCAAAGTTTGCCTGCGAGATGCATGTGAGAATGCGGCCTTTACCAGGCTTGCACGATCAGGCCGGGCTTGAGTTCCTATGCTTAGTCGTTCCATGTAAGTATGCGAGCGATTACTACAAGCAACCATGCTTTCTCAAAAAAATCTATTTCAAGCCTAAGTTCAGGTCGCTAACGCAATGCAATTTAAGTTGCTGCTTTTAGCTATTGATTGCGCGGCTGCGCTTTATCCCAAATGACTGCTTTATCTTGCTGCCTAAAAGAGAGGTATTTTTATAGCAACTAAAAGAGAATAATTACCGCGCATATACGTCCAGTAATGAAGTCAGATGGGGAGCTACGAGGAGGTATGGCGAGTAGCTGTACGGGATAGTCAATGGAATATGGGCGAAGGATGAGGAAGTTACGCTCATAGGCGAGATAGAAGAAGTGGAGTTCACCGTGAAGGCGTACGGCGTAGATAGAACGGGTTGGACTGCGTGGACTGTCGGGGATGGTGGAGTGGCGGTCGAGAACGAGGATGGAATTAGCGCGGAGAACCGGGTCCATGGGGCGGGCTTGCGCGGGGGAAATGGTGACGGCAACGAAGCGTTCGCGCGTGGGGCGGCGCGCGCCGTGGTCCGCGCGGAGGTTGTTGTCGATGCTTTTCGGGAGGGGGATGTTCTCGATGATTGAGGCTGGGCTGATGCGGTCGTCATGGATCGCTACTGCTTGTGAAACGAGCGGAATGCCCGTCGTTATTGGGCGAACGGCGCGTGAACGCGAGGGAACGAGGTCAGCAACACTGATCTCAAGCGCGGCAAGGACGCGGTCGAGAGCGGGGATGCTGAGGCGGCGTTTGTTGCGAAGGAAGTTTGAGATGTGCGGCTGCCGCAAGCCGGTTTTGCTTGCGAGCAGTGAAGCAGTGAGCACCTCCCGCTCGATTCTGCGGAGCAGTTCCAGTCGCAGCCGTTCATGCAGTTGGGAAAAGTTCATGTAGCTGCATATGCCAAAGAGCTATGGGCTCCGATCCGAGGGTATTGCCCAATGGCAAGTGTCGCCTACGGATTTAGCTCATGGCTGCAAGTGCGTGCGATTGGAGGAACGAAGGCTGTAACCGTTGGGAGAGCGCGATGGATTGCGCGGCGAAATTTGAAGGCATAGGGTTGGGTTACTTTCACCTGTTTTGAGACGACGCTCCCCGCAGGAGCGGCTTGATACGAAGCGGCCTTCCGGCCGTGGAGCGAAGCCGCGTTTGCGTGGAAGGAGCGAGGACGCCACGCGGCATGGGCGGCTGTGCGGATCGGAGTCGCAGGTGGAGCATTGGAGCGGCAAGGACCTGAGGGTCTCCGGATGACCGGGCTGTACGGGTCAGGACCGATCGGGCGTGACGAGGCAATGCGGGGAAACAAGCAAAGCGGTAACCAATTCGAGAAGCACTCTGGAGACTCAAATGACGTATCAATGTGTGACCTTGAAGGTATGTGAAGGATGCGGAACGTTGTGGGTCCGCAAACAGGCAACCGCAGGCGTGTACTGCGCGCCATGCACCGACATTCTGCAGCATTTTCCAGATCCGAAGACGCGGCTGCGACCGGGACGGCCCAAGAAGCAGAGTGGAGATGAGTTTGCCGGGGAGATGCTGCCCGGTATGGCACCGGCAATGCAAGCGGCGACGCAGGCAACCGGAGGGGCCCTGTGAGCGCGGCGGGGGCAGCGCGGTTGCAGCAGATAGCGTGGACGCGGAGCAGCATGGGGAAGAATACAGTACAGGTACCTCTCAGCTCGCTGGCATTTTACCGGCGATATACAGAATTATTTTTGCGCCGGTACATGCAGGTAAGTATGCGGATGGGCAAGGTGCCTTCCGTGCTGGGCAGCTGCATGTTCCGCAGGCGGGTGTCGAGCCGGGAGATGCGCTCCTTTGAGGATGCAGTAATTTTTGTGAATGATGTGGAGCGTTGCCTGAAACAGCTTTGCTCTGAGGACATGGAGCTGATTGCCAGGATCGCGCTCCAGGAGTATACGCAGGCCGAGGCGGCACAACTGACAAAGCAGAGCTTGCGGACGGTGGTGCGGAAGTATGGTGAGGCGATCGACACATTGACCAGGATTTTTCTGGACAAGGAACTGCTGGAGGTGGGGCCGCTGTTTCAGGGGCAGTGAGTTGCATATGGTTTGCGGGGTAATTGGTAGGCTTGCATCAGGATCGTGGATTTGTGAGGGAGCGGAGAATCGTGGATTCTTCGCTTGGCTCAGGATGAGGCCTCGGAGCGGCGATGGTGGGTGACGGGGTGCGAGGAGGGAAAGCAGGTCCTTCGGCTTCGCTCAGGATGACACGGGTTTTGGTTGGTGACGGGGTGCGAGGAGGGAAAGCAGGTCCTTCGACTTCGCTCAGGATGACACCGGTTTGGTGGTTGGTAGTGGGGAGTGCTTTGGTTATGCGCTTGCGATGCAGTATTACTTTCGATGGGAAAGTGCGTTTTCAGGGAATAGCGCGCTGTGTAGTTTCGATAGTGTTACGTCATGAAGTTAGCTGGGGATCGTTGGTACTACTGCTATATGGTGGCAAGTCGCAGCCGGGTTTTGTATATCGGGGTAACCGGCGATCTTACCCAGCGGGTTTACCGGCATCGCTCCGGTAGTTTTGATGGGTTTTCTTCTGACTACAGGTGTCACCGTCTTGTGTGGTTTGAGCGGTACAGCCTGGTTGGATCCGCTATCTTGCATGAAAAGCAGCTGAAGGGTTGGCGGCGGGAGAAGAAGGTTCGGCTTATTGCGAGCGGTAATCCCGGGTGGGAGGATTTGAGTTGCAGCTGAGGTGATGATGTTGAGGGCTTTTTGCCTTGAAGTTTGTGCTGATGCGTGGGGAAAGCAGGTCCTTCGACTTCGCTCAGGATGACACGGGTATGGGGTGTTAGGTAGAGGAGCAGGTCTTTCGACTTCGCTTGGGTTGGCACGGGTTGTGGGCGTTAGGTAGAGGAGCAGGTTCTTCGGTTTGCTCGGGATGGCACGGGTTGTGAGCGTGCGATATGTGGGAAAGCAGGTCCTTCGGCTTTGCTCAGGATGACACGGTTTTTTAGGAGCTTACGGCTTATAGTGTATTTATTACGCTGTAGTGAAATATTTTCGTTTTTAATGTCATAATAAATTGCTTGAGTTGGTAGTCTGGATTTAGAAACACAGACGAGGGAAAGGACGCCGGTGGCGTCCTTTCCCTTTTTGTTTCTCTGGACGGTGCGATTGAAACAACAACGGCAGGCGGTAGAGGCTGTACGGGGGAAGCGAGCGGGTGCAGCGGGAGTGGGTCGGATGCGGGAGACTGCGATTCGGACTCGGTGCAGCGGCACGTGGACACCGGCAGAGGAAGTGCGGGAGCAGGTGGAGGCAGCCATGCCCCAGATTGTGAAGGCGAATGTACAGAAGGCGAAAGCGGGAAGCCTGATGCACACGAAGTTCCTACTGGGTCTGGTGGAGAGGCTGCCGAAGCGGGATGAAGACGCGATGGAGGCGAAGCGGAGCCTGGCGGCGCTGTTGATGACGCAGCTAGGGGAAGCACTGTAGAGGGTGGGGGATGCCGGGGGGGAGAAGCAGGTCCTTCGGCTTCGCTCAGGATGACACCTCTTTGAGAGGGGTGGCACCTCTTTGGTGGGGGCGCTTCCTTGGTGGGGTGACTCGGGTGGGGCAAGCAGGTCCTTCGGCTTCGCTCAGGATGACACCTCTTTGAGAGGGGTGGCACCTCTTTGGTGGGGGCGCTTCTTTGGTGGGTGCGCTTCTTTAGTGGGTGCGCTTCTTTAGTGGGTGTGCTTCTTTGGTGGGTGTGCTTCTTTCGTGGGTGCGCTTCTTTGGTGGGACTCAAACAATAAACGCAGGTGAACCCAGGAGGGAGAAGCGATCATGCTTCTCCCTTTTGCTTGTTGGAGGTAAGTGGCATGGCAGCAGGGCAGCAGCGGTGGGGAGAGCGCATGAAGAGCCTGGGAAATGTCTGGTGGAAGCTGACGGTCGCCATTGGATTGCTGCCGGCTGGAACGCAGGCACAGGCGCAGGTAGCGACGACAACGGTGCAAGGCACGGTGTACCGGGCTGATGGAACGCCGGCGCAGGGAACGCTACTGGTGAGCTGGACGGCGTTTGTGACGGCGAATGGGCAGGCAGTGGCGGCAGGCAGTACGACCGCGACTATGGGCGCGGACGGGTTTGCTTCGCTGGGCCTGGCACCGGATGCGGGAGCGAGCCCGGCGGGGAGCTACTACACGGTGGTGTACCACCTGAGCGACGGCACGGTAAGCCGCGAGTTTTGGACGGTACCGGCAACGCCGACGGCGACGATTGCCCAGGTGCGGACGCAGCTGGAACCTGCGATGGTGGCGGTGCAGAGTGTGAGCAAGAGTTACGTGGACCAGCAGATCGCAACAATTACGCCGACCGCGGGGAATTACCTGCCGCTGGTAGGTGGAGCGCTGCAGGGGCCGCTGGCATTGAGCGGCGATCCGGCTTCGTCGTCGCAAGCGACGACAAAGCACTATGTGGACAGCCAGGTGGCGACGACGCTGCCGCTGACGGGCGGGACTGTATCGGGAACCCTGGCGATAGGAAATTCTGTGGCGAAGCTGCCCCGGGTCGATGCACGGAATACGGATTTTGCCGGAGGCGCGGACCCCGCGGGAGTACGGGATTCCACAGCGGCGCTACAAGCGGCGATTGCGTTTGCTGTAGCCAGCTCGCCGTCGCAGGGGGATGCGACGCTGCCGGCGGTGTACCTGCCGGCGGGGCATTACAAGGTGAATGGAACGCTGCGCGTGCCGAATACGCTGCAGATGGGCGGAGACAGTCGGGGCGGAACGATTTTGCAGGAGACAAACGCCACGGCGAACCTGCTGACGGTGTACGCGGCGACGAACTGCTCAACGTATGTGTGCTACGGGGGGCTTGAAAACCTGACGCTGGAGGGAACGGGCAAGGCGACGGCGGGAACGTTGGTGGAGATCGATGCAGGGTATATGACGCTGCGGAATCTACATTTCTTCAACAACGGCGGTCGCGGGATGCAGATGAATGCGGGTTCAGAGCGCATTGTGAGCTATGACCTGTCGTTCTACCGGATACGCTGGCCGCTGATCCTGGCGGGTGACTCGAATGAGGATTACTTCTACAACACACACATCATAGAGGCCGGGCAGACGAACGACTTCGGGGCGAACCGGGGCGTGGCAAGCCAGTGGTGCTACAGCGTGAATTGTGTAAACGGGCAGTACGAGGCGCAGGGTACGACGGCGGCGCCGGCGACGATCTACCCGGACCCGCAC
Source organism: uncultured Acidobacteriaceae bacterium (assembly GCA_964235655.1). Taxonomy (GTDB): domain Bacteria; phylum Acidobacteriota; class Terriglobia; order Terriglobales; family Acidobacteriaceae; genus EB88. The sequence continues at coordinate 48,741 of CAXSBB010000009.1, read as the reverse complement.
GGGTCGATCACAATCGACAAATCGGTGAATGTGAGCTTTATCGGCGGATCGATCAAGTCAACGTACATGCAGTCGGGGGTGAAGGTGTGGGCTGGAACGGTGATCCGGTTCCAGAATTTTTACCATGAAAGCCCATACTTCGGGAACGGCAATGTGCTGGCGACGAACCGGGCGTACATGGTGGGGGGTAAAGGGGAGCAGACGTACCTGACGGGGGCGCTGAACGGCGGAGCGTTGCAGGTAACGGTGAACGATGCTTCATGGATGCCGCAGATGTTTGGGCAGGCGAGCGATACGACGCTGAACGACACCAACTATTACCCGTACCTGATACTGCCGCAGGACTACAACCGGGCGAGCTCGGCGCCTTCAGCCTATGTGAGCGGGTTGAAGCAGAACCAGTACGAGATTGTGAATGCGGAGGGTTTTACGCCGGACGGGGTGCTGCACATCCAACCGGGCGGCCGCAACGAGAACGGCACTGCGCCGGCAAATACGCAATGGCCAGCGGGGTCGGTGGTGGAGGAGTACTACGGGAACCCGGCGTCGCTGGAGTTGGACGGGGTCCACATTAACCAGGTGCAGGGACCGACGACGGCGGGCGGCTGGAAGGCCGGGTGCGACCAGACGAGTACGAATGCCTGCGGGGAAATCCTGGTGGGGTTTGCGCCGGATGTGCAGCTGCCGACGAGTACGCCGGCAACAAACCAGGTGGGGTTTTATGCGCCGCTGGGGGACCCGAACGATCCGCTCAATGGAGCCATAGCGTATCTGAAGCTGCGGCACATGGACATGTTCAACAACAGCGGCAATCCGGCCACAGGGATGGTGGTGGCGGAGCACAGGGCAGATATCACGATCGATGGATCGATTGATCCGGAGCACGTGGAGAGTACGAACGCTACGGTGAACCAGCAGGCGGGAGCGCAGGTGGACATTGGCGGTGCCACGGGCGGGAGCAAGGTATTTGCACCGATGTACAGCAGCGGCAGCGTGGCGGGGGTGAACCTGACGATGCCGGGCGGCGAGGTGCTGTGGGATTCGCTGCGGGGGGTGTTCCACAAGCATACGTCGCAGTACAGCCCGAACCAGCAGTACGGGGTGTATATGAACGGGCTGCAGTACCAGAACTTGTACTGCATGTTCGACACGCCGGCGACGGACGGCGGGCATATTTTGAACCGGATTTGCAACGGCGGCGGACCGAGTAATACGACGAGCCCGGCGACGGGCAGCGGCGGCGGGATGGAGTATGACTCGTGGAACGGGTCGAACTGGGTAGACATGTTCAAGGTATGGGGGCAGAACGGGTCGGGATTTATCTATACGACGGTACCGACGCACCTAGGGAACAGCTTGCAGGTAGATGCCGGGGCTGCGATTGCAGGGGCTGCCACGGTCGGAGGAATGTTGACAACGAACGGCGCGGCGCAGATCAGCGGGCTGCTGACGGCGAGCGGCGGGGCTACGGTGGGCGGGACGTTGACGGCGAACGGCGGGGCGCAGGTGAGCGGGGCGCTTACGGCGAGCAGTGTGAATGGGGCTGTCACGGTGGACGGGCTGAAGTACACGACGCTGAACCAGGCCTGGAGCGCAGCGGCGGCGGCGGCGGCTGCGAGCGGGCGGAACCAGACGGTGTGGCTGGGGCCGGGAAGCTACCCGGTAACGGCGACGCTGACGGAGCCGACGAACGGGGCTTGCGTGAGCGTGGTCGGGTCGGGCGGAACTACAGTCGGGGCGAATATCGGGGTGGTGGCTACGACGCTTACGGTGCCGACGGCGCTGAACGGGGATGTGTTCTTTTTGGGAAATACGACCTTGACGGAAGGGTGTGCGTTCAAGGATTTGAACATCCTGGCCGGGAAGAACGCGACGCACGGGTTTGAGATGCAGTGGGCACGCGGGTTGCTGCTGGATACGGTGAGCGTGAATGATACGACGGCTGAGGGGGTGCTGCTGGGGGAAAGCGCGGGACCGCATCAGGCCGGGTCGCTGCTGCTGCGGAATGTGACGGTGAGTTACTCGGCCGGGGCGTTTGCGCCGGGGGCGCGGCCTGCGTGGGGGGTGCATTTGCAGAAGACGGCGATCGACAGCGTGATGCACACGATCCTGGTGCGTAATGCGCTGACGGCGGCGGTATGGAACGAGGGGACGGGGAATATCGGGTATGGGGTGCATGGGTTTGGGTATCCGTACACGTGTGCCACTGCGCCTTGCTCGAACTCGGCGGCGTCTTCGAGTGCGAGTAATGCTTCGTATGCTTCGAGCTACGTGGTGTATGACACGGGCGGGGCGGGAACGGTTTGGACGGATACGTATGCGGATTCGCCTTCGGTTTCGGCATTTTATATTGCCGCGAACGGGACGGAGATTCATGGCGGGCATGTGCAGTGGCCGGACTTCACTTCGTTTCCTTCGGCTAACTTTGCCACGGTGACCAGCGGGGTGACGAACGGGCTGGAGATCGCGGATGTGGGATGCCTGGGGATGTCGGGGAGTGTGAACTGGATCAACTATGGAAGCACGTCGGGGGTGCCGCCTACGTTTGCTTCGGTGCATCACCTGACCGGATGCGGGAACTACTACCAGGCACTGGAGCCAGCTACTACTACCGGGTTCTCCGGGGGCGGGGCTAGTAATAATGCGCCGGGGAATGGGGCGGTGGCGGCGGTGTGGGCTGCGCCGAAGGCCGGGGCTTCGACGTACTCAGCATATAGCGCGCAGGAGTACACGGGGTACCTGGGGGACTTGTTTGACGGGCATATCGCGGGGCAGATGCCGTTCTTCAACATTACATACCAGGGGACGATCAAGTCGGCTGGGGGGATCGCGCTGTCAACGGTGATTAATACGAGCTCGACACTGCAGTTGACTACGGCGAATAAGAACGTGATTGCGAATGCTTCTTCAGGAGCGCAAACGATTACGTTGCCGAGCTGCTTTACGGTGATGCCTGATAAAGCCACGCCGACCGGGTTGGAGTTGACGGTGGTGAAGGCGGATGGGTCGTCGAACGCGGTGACGCTGAATACGATGAGCGGGCAGACTATCAATTATGGCGGGGTGAGTGCGGGAACGCTGGTGTTGAGTGCCGCCGGGAAGCGGTCGCTGGTGTGTGGGCCGGATAGCAACTGGTACGCATTCTGAGGTGGGGCGAAGCGGCGGGTGAAGGTCAAGAGCAAAAGCGGGTCCTTCGGCTTCGCTCAGGATGACACGGGTTTTATAGGGTTGGCTCTGGGTTGGCTTCGGGTTTGCTTTGAGCGCGGAGGGTGAAAGCGGGTCCTTCGGCTTCGCTTAGGATGACACGGGGTGTTGTGGGGTTTCGGATGGGGGGAACAGGTTGTAAACACCTGCCCGGAGTAGACGGATTTTTCTACATAGTTTGAAGGAGGAAGAAAGCAATGATTGTGAAAGTGTTGCAGGCGGGCGATTCGAAATCGCGTGGGGAGATTGTGGTGGTTCCCGGTGTGGGTGCGTGCCTGGTGTGTGATGACGCGAAGGCGTTGAGCACCGCGCAGCTTACGACGTGGCTGACGGCGGCTAGAAGCGCGGCGGGGGCGGCGATATTGAGTGCGCCGCGATTGGGAACGCATGTGAATCAGAGCCCGGATACGCATGTGTATCTGGCACTGGATGTAAATGGGGTAGTAGCGGCGCAGATTCAAGCAACTTAAAAGCGGCTTTGATTTATAGCCGGATATACATTTTTCTAATTTCAGGAGATTTCCTATGGCGAATATTGCAGCGGCAGGTTCGGGTTTTATCAGTCTTCTTGATCACGCGGGCGCGGTGATCCGGAACTTTTTTACAAAGGAAGCCCCGGTGATTCTGGGCATTGCTACGGCGGCTGAACCGATTATCGCGTTTGCGCTGCCGTCGGTGTCGGCGCTGTTCGATTCAACGGTAGCGATGGTGGCCAATGCGCAGGCAACGGGATTGGCGGCTGCGCAGAACGCGGCTACGGGCGAACAGAAGCTGGCAAGCGTGGTGGAGGCGTTGAACCCGATTGCCACGGCGTATGCCAAGCAGAACGGAATTACGCTTGAGAACGCGAATATTGAAGCGCTGGTGAATGCTTCCGTGGCGTTTTTGAAAGCGATTCCGGCGCCGGTCGGATCGCCGGCTATGAATTTCCCTGCGCATGTAGCTTGATGAGCGGGTGCGGCAAAAGCAGATCCCTCGCTTCGCTCAGGATGACAACTTGTTTGGAGTTCAGGAGCTTTTTATGTTGGGTGTACCACGTCTCAAGGCGAGACGTGGGTACCCGATTTATGCAGCCGCTCAGGATGAACCGGATGCCGGCAGTGTGGCGGCTTTGATTCTTGAAGGTTAAAGCGGCTGCGATAGGTGCTTTTGTAAGTGGAGGATGACGTCGATGGAAAGTGTGACGCCGCTGAACGCGGAGCAGACGGCGAGTGAAGGGGCGCAGGCGAAAAGCGATTCGTATGTAATACGGGTGCTGATCGCGCTGGACATGGCGGCGAATGTGGCACTGGGCGGCGCGGAGGATGAAACGATTTCAGCTGATACGGCGCTGATGGCGAAGAAGCATGAGTTTCTTGGGTCGATGGTGAGCCGGATACTTGATTTATTTCAGGCGAATCATGGAGCGAAGGCCGCGGCCGGGGATTTGGAGAGGGCGGAGGCAGTGGAGAAGACGCTAGTGGGAAGCGGTGTGGTGGTCGGGTCTTAGAGAGGGTCTGCGGGGCGGGGAAAGCGGGTCCTTCGGCTTCGCTCAGGATGACACGGGTTTTGTTGGGGTGGAGGCTGTGGGGTGGGGCGGCGCGGGGAAAGCAGGTCCTTCGGCTTCGCCCAGGATGAAGCGGGTTTTGTGTGTGGTACGGGAATGGTCATGGGATTTGTGTGGAGTACGAAGATGATTACGGTTTTGTGTGGAGTACGGAAGTAGTTAGCGGTGGCGGGGGCGGCGATGGGTGTGCAGGAGGATGTAGACGAGCTGGTGCGGTATGGGGGGATGCTGGATGCGCATCCACGGGCGCTGGGTGGGCGGACGGTGGCTGCGTTTTTGGCAGAGTCGCTGCTGAAGGTGCGGAGCCGGGATGGACGGGTGGTGCCGCTGCTACCGAACCGGGCGCAGAGGGAGTTTGAACAGCGGCGCGGGCAGAGGAACGTAGTGCTAAAAGCGCGGCAGATGGGGATCAGCACGTGGATCTCGGCACGGCTGTTTTTGAAGACGATCACGGTGCCGGGGACGCTGAGTGTACAGGTGGCGCATACACAGGAGGCGGCGGAAGCGATCTTTGGGATGGCGCACCGGTTTCTGGCGTTGTTGCCGGAGTTTTTGCGCGAGGGAGCGCTTGCGACGTCGAAGGCAAACACACGGGAGATTCACTTTCCGCGGCTAGATTCAGGCTTTCGGGTGGAGAGCGCGGGAGACCCGAATGCGGGGCGCGGCCTGACGATCACGAACCTGCATTGCAGCGAGGTGGCGCGGTGGCCTGGGGATGCGAGCGCTGTGCTGCAAGGGTTGCGGGCGGCGCTGGTGCCCAAGGGAGAGCTGCACCTGGAATCGACGCCGATGGGGGCTGAGGGGTGCTTTTTTGATGAGTGGCGGCGCGCGGAGGAGACGAGGACGGTGCGGCACTTCTTTCCGTGGTGGTGGGAGGCTTCGTATGTCACGGAACCGGTTGCGGAAGCGAGTGTGACCGAGGAGGAAGATGAACTGCGAGAGGTGCACGGGTTAACGCTGGGGCAGATCGGGTATCGGCGGGAGCTGCGGGCGGGATTTCGGGAGTTGGCGGGGCAGGAGTTTGCGGAGGATGCGGAGAGCTGCTTTAAGGCGAGCGGGCATTGCATTTTCGATACGGCGGCGATTGATGCTCGACTGCTGGAGCTGCCGAAGCCGGTAGCGGTGCGGCAGAACGGGGCGCTGCTGCAGTGGTTGCCGCCGGCGGCGGGTCGGAAATATCTGGTGGCGGTGGATACGGCGGGCGGCGGGGCGAATGGGGACTATTCTGTAGCGCAAGTGGTGGAGCTGCGGAGCGGGCTACAATGTGCAGAACTGCGGGCGAAGCTGCCGGTGGGCGAGCTTGCCGCACAGGTGATACTGCTGCACCGGGAGTACAACCTGGCGTATGTGGCAGTGGAGCGGAACAATCATGGGTCGGGAGTGCTGGCGCACTTGTGGGGCTCTATGCCGGAGAAGCTGATCTGGCGGTCGGGCAAGATGGGTGAGGGGCCACAGGGGTGGCTGACTTCTCTTTCGTCGCGGCCGGGGATGCTGGGGACGCTGGGGGCGATGTTGGTGCAGACGCCGGAGTTGTTTATGAGCGAGCGGTTGCTGCGGGAGTGCCGGAGCTTTGTGCGATTGGCGGATGGGCGGAGCGGGGCGCAGAGTGGGGCGCATGATGACTGCGTAATGGCAATGGCGATCGCGCATGCGGTTCGGGGGGAGATTTAGAGACAGGGAGCGCGGGTTTGAAGGAGAGGACCGGGCTCCCTGCCTGTTTGGGGGAAGGCGCTGCTTTGTGGCGGGTGTTTGTTGGTGGTTGCTGTGGCTTGGGTCGGCGGAGTGACTGAGAAAGGGGAAGGCAAAAGCAGGTCCTTCGGCTTCGCTCAGGATGACACCTTGTTCATGGGGCTTTGCTGTGCGGGGTGGGTTGGGGGAGGCAAAAGCAGGTCCTTCGGCTTCGCTCAGGATGACACTTGTTTTGTTGGGGGCTTTGCGGTGCGGGTGGGTTGGGGGAGGCAAAAGCAGGTCCTTCGGCTTCGCTCAGGATGACACTTGTTTTGTTGGGACGACCCGGGTCGGCACCCGCTTAGGATGGGAACAGGGATTGAGGTGGGTTTGGCGGTAACGGCGTTGCAGCAGATACGGAAGATGCGGGGCGGGGCGCAGAGTCATTTGATGCTGGGCTCGGATGGGCATGCGTATGTGGTGAAGTTTCAAAACAACCCGCAGCATCCCCGGGTGCTGGTGGGAGAGATGCTGGGGACAAAGCTGGCCGGGGCGCTGGGATTGACAGTGCCGCACTGCGATGTGGTTGAAGTGTCAGAGTGGTTGATTGCGCAGACGCGCGAACTGACGCTGGAGCTGCGGGCTGAAGTAAACGAACTGTGCCGGGCGGGGTTGCAGTTTGGGTCTCGGCTTGTCGGCGGACTGATGCCCGGACAGACAGTGGACTACCTGCCGGAGCAGCAGCTGGGTGAGGTGAAGAATATGGCCGAGTTTGCCGGGATGCTGGTGCTGGACAAGTGGACCTGTAATGCGAATGGGCGGCAGGCGGTGTTTCATAAACGGCCACGGCAGAAGCGATATGAGGCGACGTTTATCGACCAAGGCTACTGCTTTCATGCGGGGGACTGGGACCTGAAAGACGCGCCGCTGCGCGGAGTGTATGCGCGGAACACGGTGTACGGGGACGTGATGGGGTGGGGGAGCTTTGAGCCGTGGCTGGCCCGGCTGGAGACGCTGGACCCGCAGGCAGTGTGGGAGCTGGCTGAAGGGGTGCCGCCGGAGTGGTACGGCGGTGCGATGAGCGAGATGGAACAACTGGTAGAGCGGCTGCTGCGGCGTCGGGCGCGGGTGCCGGAGTTGATTGGGTCATTTCGGGAGTCGAGTCGGAAGCCTTTCCCAAAATGGATGCGGGGAGAGGCAGAGGTGGCGAGACGACTGAAGATTGAACAGGCATGGGACGATGAAGTGGGTGGAGTGCAGTAGACGATGGTAAATGGACGTCGGCAGTGCGAGTTCTTTCTGATCCGGTATGTGGCGGATACAGTGAGGAACGAGTTTGTGAATATTGGAGTGCTGTTGCGCGAGACAGCGGGATCAGAAGCGGCAGGAGCGACGAACGAGCCCTTGCTGCGGTTTACGCGGGACTGGGCGCGGGTGCGGTGTGTAGATCCGGAAGCCGATACGGCGATGCTGGAAGCGTTGGAAGGTGAGCTGCGAGAGCGCCTGCTGGAGGGACCGCAGGGGGATACCAAGCCGGTGCTGGAGGTGATTGAGGATTCGTTTTCAAACCTGCTGCAGGTAACAGAGGCTAAGGGGTACCTGGCGGAGTCGATGATCGCGGGAGTGGAGAGTTTGATGGGTGTGTACGTAGAGCCGCGCAAGCGCGAGAGCGTGCGACGGCAAAGCGGGCGGGCGAAGATTCAGACGGCGATGCGGACTGGTTTTGAGAAGGCGGGGGTGTGGCAGCTGATGCGCAAGCGCGTTGCGGCAGCGACGTATACGAAACCGGGAGATCCGCTGCGGATCGATTGCGCGTACCGGCCGAATGGGGTGATTCGAATGTTTCATGCGGTGTCGCTTGAAAGTGAGACGGAGCTGGCCAAGGTGCTGGCGTTCTCTATGCCGGCGATCCGCGAGGGAGTGGCACGGGTAGAGGGCGCGACGCTGGAGATGACAGCGGTAGTGGAGCCGCTGAAGGATGTACGCGGGAGTGAAGATGCGGAGGATGATGTGACTGCGTACTACCGGTTTGCGGTGGAAACCATGGAGGCTGAAGCGATCCGGGTGATGACCACGGCTGATATGGGGCGCATGGCTGAGACGGCGCGACGGGAGCTGCTGCGGGTTTGATTTTTTAATAGCTTGCGTGGCGTAGAGTTTTAGATGAGTGCGGTAGTCTGAACTTAGGGATGAAGAAGCGGCGCAGCGAAGAGGCTGCGCCGCTTTCTATTTACGACGCTGACTAAGGCACTTATGGAATGGTCTTGTAACGGTCAGGATTGTAATGGGTATGTGCCAGGGGGAAGCAGGGCGTTCGATTCTGCTGCGCGCTGCCCAGAGGGTGTGTGTAACATTGCAAAACTGATATCTGATGCTATTCCGAGCGGACTTGAAGGAATTGTTTATCGCGGTTGCAGAGTAAAGGTTAAAGACAAAAGCAAATCCTTCAATTCCGCTATGCTTCACTCAGGATGACACTACATCTCGAGAAGTCCGGAGAGAAAACACTTTGTATACACACTCTCAGAATGACGATTTATCGGAAATCAATATAGCTCGATAGGTAATTATCTATTGTGATCATTTAAGGGAATGGAGGCGGTATGGCTTATGAGCCATACCGCTTTTGCGTTGGTGCGAGGAAACGGGAGGCAGCGTAATGAAGGTGACGGAAGCGGTGCGACGGTTGTGGGCCGGTGGCGAGATGCAGTCAGCGGGAAACGGGAGCGAGGCGGTGGCGCACCGAAAGTCCGCGGCGCTTCCTCTGCTGCTACAGCCGTACAGCGGCGCGCAACGAGCGCTACCGAAGATTACGCCGGCAAACCTGCGGCGATTTGCGGAAACACCGGTGGCGCGACGGGCGATCAACGTGATCAAGGACCGGGTGGCCAGCCTGGACTGGCAAGTGCGATTGAAGCGGCAGGTGCGAGCAGACACTGTGGAGGATCTGGACGCGAAGATGCAGGCGCTACGGAATGCTCTGGAAGAGCCGAATGCGAGCGATTCCTTTCGGACGCTGCTGGAGCAGGTGATTGAAGACACGCTGGTTGGGGGGTTTGGCGCGATTGAGATGGAGCTGACCGGTGATTCCATGCGGCCGTTCAATCTTTGGCCTGTAGACGGAGCAACGATCCAGATGAACCCGAAGTGGGATGGGCAGCCGGGATCGCCGCGGTTTGCGCAGCTGATTGGTTTGGCTGGATCGGGCGGACAGATTTTGCTGAATGACGACGAATTGATGTACCTGCGGATGAATCCGCGGACGCATACGCCGTTCGGGTTGGGTCCGCTGGAGGTGGCGTTCGAAACAATCAACAGCTTGCTGGCGGCGCAACGGTTTGCAGGTCGACTGGCGAGCAATGCGGTAAGCCAGTATGCGATCTGGATGAACCAAACGACACCCGAGCAGCACGACCGGCTGTTGCGCTGGTGGCAGGACGAGATGGAAGGCACGGGACGGGTGCCAATCCTGAGCACGGAGCAGAAGCCGGAGGTGCTGCGGTTTGCCGCGGGCACGGATGCGGATTTACGGCTGCAGTGGCAGGAGTTCCTGATCCGGATGGTGGCGAATGCGTTTGGGCTGCCGCCGATGGTGCTTGGTCTTGAGCGGGATGTGAACCAATCTACGGCAGATGCACAGTCGAACGAGCTATTTCGGTCGGCGGTGTTGCCGCTGGCGCGTTTGGTGATGGAACACATCACGCGAGATCTGTTTGCGAAGCGGCTGGGATGGCGAGAGTTTGAATTTATATTCAACGACCTGGAGGCACCAGACGAGATGGAGCAGGTGGCAATACAAACGCAGCTGCTGGCAGCAGGGGTGCTGACGGTAGATGAGGTGCGTGCGTTGCGCGGGCTAGGTCCCTTAGGAGGAAACGGCAGTGTACAAACCACGGCATAAGTGGAGTGCAGAACAAAGATGGATAGGGCGCAGTCTGGACTACACATGTCTCTCCTAATCGGGACTTGTTTTATCCAGAACGGCCTTTTTAGTTGCGAACAAAGGCTGCCATTAGAGAGCCATGGAAGTACAGGGGGGATGCGGGATGCGATTGGAAGCAATGGCGATGCAGTTTCCAGATGTGATAGGTCATCCGAACAGGATTCCGTTTGAAGGAGTGCTGACGACGGTGGATGAGCCGAGTACACGGCCGCCTTCAGGCGCGAAGGGGCACCGGGTAGTACTGACAGCGAAAGCGGCGCGGGAAGCGTTGCCTTCATTGCTGGGTATGGCGATCGGGTGTACCCCGGGCTGGGATGGGCATGATGTGCGCAGGAAGTGCGGGCTGATCACGGAGGCGGATGTAATTGGGCACGAGCTGCGGGTAGCTGGGTATGTATATGGGCGCGACTTTCCGGAAGTAGTGAAACAGGTGGAGACCAGCGCGCCGGGAAGCATGGGGATGAGCTACGAGCTAGCGGATGCGCAGGTGGAAGACATGCTGGCGGATGTGTGGACAGTGACGCGGGCGATGTTTACCGGGGCGGCGGTGCTGCTGCGGGACAAGGCAGCATACCGGGGCACAGCGTTTCGGCTACAACGGAACCGGTGCAGGACGGGCAGTTTGTCAGCGGCAATAGATGAAGTTCGGCGAGACGGCATATTGCCGACAGCTTTAGGACAGAAAGGGTATGGAGCGATATGGAGCTAGCAATGAATAAGGTATTTGAGACGTTGAGCGCAAATCTGGAGCGATTGGTGGCGATGACGGTGGCGCTGGAGAGCTCGGCGATGCGCATGGAGCAGTACGGCGATGCGCAGCGTGGCGAGGTGGCGAAGATTACGGCGGCTGTTGAGGTAAACCTGGAGATCTCGCGGCGCGAGATGGAGCTGGAACGCCGGTTGGTAGAGGCGGAGGGCCGATTGACTGCTTTGCAGGCCCAGGTAGAGCGAGCAGAGCCGAAGGCAGCAACACGGAAAACACTACCAGCTGCCACTGTACAGCTGCTGGCGAAACAAGGTATCGATGCCGGGGACACGATGGATGTGCAGTCGCTGGATGCTGCACTTGCCGGATTTAGCGTAGAGCAGCGGATCGCTGTCAAGTCGCAGATGCTGCGAACCGGGACGCTGACGCGTTAGCGGGATTTAAGTGGGCCTGAATAGGTAATGTTCAGACGGCTAAACAAAATGCAAGACAAGTACCTCGTATGAGAGGCATGGAGAAGACAATGAAAGCTAATTTTCTGGAGATCCACTCGGCAGCTGACTATATCGGACCTGGTGCGGTAGAAGTGCCGATGTACCAGAGCGAGATCACGGATATTGTGCGGCGGCGCGGTGCATTTGGGCAGCGCATCCGGCAGGTGCCAGCAACTGGGCATCCATCACGATTTTTTGAAGAAACTGCGATTCCCTCACCCGGCACGGCAGGCTTTGTGGACCCGCGCAACATTGCAGCACCGATGGTGACGCCGACACGAGTAGAGCGCTCGGTACCACTAAAAGCGATTGTGGCGCAACTTTCATACAATCTGTTTGATGTAGAGCTAGGTGTGCAGCAAAAACAATTTGCATACCTGCAGGCTAAGGACTTGCTGGATTCGGTAGATGGCGTATTGCGCTCACACGATGTGGCGTTATGGAACGGCTCAGATACATCGCTATCTGCGCCGACTACCGCGCAGTACTATGGTGCAGCCGCCCAGATTGCCGCAGGTGGTAATTCTGTGACAATTGGAACAAATGCTTCTATTACTGATGGCTTGAAAACGACTATCGCGCAGATGGTTGCAAACTCGGGTTTCGAGGTGCGGCCTACTGCAATCTACGCAAATCCGGTACTACTGGATCTACTTGATCGTGAGCTGAAGACCGAATTTAACGTGGTACTGAGTACGAAAGAAGTGTCAGCAGGTTTTACAGTAAAAACATTGTCGACACAGGCTGGCGAATTACCGCTAATCCCCGATTGGACACTGAGTTACACAGGAACACCCGGTTCAGGTTCGGCGGTGCTGCCTGCGTATATCGTAACTGAAGACATGGTGGAATATCACTGGCTGGGTGATCCTAGCGCGCGTATCTTCCAGTTAGGATTACCGGGCTCGCTAGCTTCGCAGTATGTTATAGCGAAGTTCGGGGGCATGGTGGTAAAGGGTGCGGGTTACGCGCACGCTCAGGTTCTAGTAGATCGCTAAACGCTAGCTGGTTTGTGACTCAATGGACTGAAAGCGACAATAGCGGCAAAGTATTTCGGTAACACTGCCAACGCAACTACTGAGAAGGGCTGCTCGAACCTGGGTATCCCTTTTAGGTTGCAGAAAATTGGGAGAAAGCAATGGGATATTTGCAACCGATAGAGTATCAAGGCTATGGATTATCTCCGGATACACCAGGAGACTGGATCAGTATGGCCTCAGCGCTGATGGAGAATTATTGCAGAAGAGCAAGCCTAGCGATAACGCAATACACAGAGCGGTTACGTGTAAGTGCGGGTTCGCAAAGTGTGCAGTTAACATATCTACCATTAGTGACGTTACCACCTGCAGCTCTGCCGCTAATTACCGTACAGGCTCGATACGCGATGCCACGCCGCGGAGAGCGGATGTATGAGTTTGAAGATTTATGGAAAACGTTTTCCCTACCCGGTAGCTGGATCACCCTTGATCCTAATGAAGTAGACTGGACGCCGAACGGTGGATTGACATTCCCGCTCACCATATATGGGTTACCGTTTAATGAAGTAACTGTGATGTACACAGCGGAACTTAATATGATTCCAGATGCTGTGAAGAGTGCGTGCGCACTAATTGTAAAGAACGCACAGAGTACTTCAGGATTAAACATCAAGTCCAGTCGCATAGATTTACTTCAGGTACAATATTTTTCGGATCAACTTGTTGATAACACAGTAAAAACGTTGCTGCGGCCTTGGGTCGCGAACCGATTGGGGTGAGCTGTGGGAGATTGGAGTGTAAGAAACGCGAATTCAGGTGTACAACAGATTGCTGATGCATTACTACGAACTACCGGAGGATATGTCGCAACCTTTATGCTGCCGCCAGTACAAGGTGATATGACAGATGCAGCGCAATTGGGATTAAACCCGCCGAACTTTCAGCCTCTTTTGATTGCTCCAGTCGTCTTTAGAAGGACGCGCCCTGTGATGCAAGAAGGTAAATCGGCACGTTATGAGCTCCTCGTATCCGGCGCTGCTATAGCTCAAGAAGTTAGCTTGCTGCAGCTTAGCTCGGTCGAGTCGTTGCTTTCATTGGTAGCAAGCGTAACAGTATCCGGGCTTTCATTTGTCATAGAGGAGTGGAGTTGTTCTGTTTCACTTGGTGAAGCGATTTTGTATCGTCTACTTTTGCGTCCAAACGAGACGCAATCCATAGTTGATAAAGTATAAGGAGTAACCATGCAAAACGCGAAAGATAGCTTCTACATCGCTATGCGGGATCGTTTAGCTGTTATCAATCCGATGCGAACACTTACGATCCGCGCGGTGCAGCGTCCTTCCCTCCTAATGGAAGAAGCTGAAGCTCCAATGATAGAACTTTTAAATAACGTTTTTATAGTTCGTTGGACAACAATAGCGAACATTGCGAATCAGCCTGGATCGCTAGTAGGTCTTGGCTGTGAACTCCATTATGCAAGTAGCGGGAGTCAAACAAATGCAGGTCTAGACAGAGGCAGAGAACTTAGCGAATTAGATCGAGAAGTACTTGCCATTTTGCAACCTCCAGCTACTTTAAAATACGCTTATACCTCTACACCAGCTAAAGCCTTACAAACCAGCATATTCTGGACAGATGTTATTTTAGAACCAGTGCAGATTGTGCGAGATCAACTTACTAGGATAGCAAAGATTACCATTTTTTCTATTGAGGAGGGTGAGTTATGAGTACCGCTGCATCAGTTGTGCCCCTCCAAATGCCTTTTATTACACGACGGACTCGTGCATACTTTGCACCAGTAAACAGGTTAACTGGCCAACCTACCTCCTTTAATTCAGAGATCAGCAACACATGGCAAAGCAAAGCGCCGCCCGCTCCCTGGATAGACTTAGGATGGATTTATGATTTAGTGCGTACCTCAACTAGCAAGATCTCTGCCATAGATACAGGTTCTCCGTCAGTTACTAGAATGCAGGTACGTACAGATCTGGGTGCCACGATTTCTTGCTCTTTCGCAAGCTGGATGAAACTCACAATGGCATTAACATCAGGCTCAGAACAGCTAAATATATTAATGTTGTCAAGCCTAACAAATCAAACCGCCCAAGCAGCTGCTCCAGCTTTAACGCTTCAGCTAAATTCCACTGCTAACATTTTATATCCGACCTCAACAGCTATGTTGGCTATTGAGCCCGGAAGTCTTGTTGTTGTAGATGATGATTATAGCAGTGAAGTTGGATTTATAGGAGCTGGTGTAAGTGCAACATATGTAAAAAGCCCGCCTTATGCGGGTTTTGATGTAGATTACATACGACGCGTGTCTCTTAATGTTGCGCGGATAGTGTCAGTTGCAAATGATGGCGGCCTCTGTTTAGACCAGCCATTGATTGCAGGAAACCCCACCACCACCATGAAGATGCAATGCACCTTAGGTTTTATAGATCGCGAAGGTGGTTCCTTTTTCCAAGAATGGTCGGGCCTGTTTTTAATTGAGGGAGTTCAAGGAGAAACCTTGTTTTATTACTATCCTCGGCTTCAAGCATGTGAAATAGCTAAAGAGGTAAAGATGCCTTTAGCAACTTCACTTGAAACGATTCAGCTACATGGTAGTTTTCGAGCTCTACCCATAATCGACAGCCTAGACGGGCAAACGGTGCTTTGTTACCGATATTTTTATCCAGCTACCTCAACCTATGCCTAGGATAAGCATACTACTATGAAAATCTTAATTGATAATCTTGATGGTTTAGGATTTCTTGACTATACATCTTTTGTTCGTTTTGATACTGAAAGCAAAATATTTAGACACTTAAATAAAGTAACATCTTGCACTTTCAACCTTTTTATTGAATCTTTTAAAATATGCGCTCCTACCCGTTTAAGTCATATACAAATCGTATCAAGCGATAATACCATGTTATTTACAGGATA
Organism: uncultured Acidobacteriaceae bacterium; assembly: GCA_964235655.1. GTDB lineage: Bacteria > Acidobacteriota > Terriglobia > Terriglobales > Acidobacteriaceae > EB88. Next base: position 33,272 of record CAXSBB010000009.1, on the reverse strand, counting down.
TATCAATGAATATTTAAACTCGACAAACATAGGTACTGGTTTTGGCGGTTCAGCATACCAGCTTAGCGTAAGCGCGGTAAGTAGAGATGCAGCATTCGATCTCGAGTCCTCTACAAGCCAGGCCCTGCTAATTGGGCAATCCTTACAACAGGATTGGAGCATCCTAAATTCTTTGATTATAGGATCACCTGTAATGACGAATTTACCAACAATGCTGTTAACTGCCGGAAAGATAAACATTTCTAATGGTATGCATTGGACTGAAGCAGCAACAGCTCTTACTGAAAGCACCAGAACCGTATACCGCGTTAATGATACTGGTCTTACTGTAGTACCGCTTGGGGAAACATCACATGTAATATCACTTGATGATCCAGGCCTTACGTTTACTTCTGCTTCTGTAAGCGGTTTACAGTGGTTGGCAAATGATGTTACAGTTTGCGGCAATGAAGAACCAACTGCATATATCACAGAAATTTTTCAGGGAGATGGGGCAACAAAGTTTTTTGAACTTTCTACAAAGCCCTTTATTGCAACAAACAAGCAGAAAACGTCAATCCAAGATTCTTTTCAAGGAAACACATTAAATTCTCGTATATGGATAGTTAATGATCCAGCAGCCCATCTTGCGTTGACAGCAGATGGACTTTCTTGCGAAGGGGGAAGCGGAAAAGATGGTGAGACAACCATAGCTTCTACACAGTTAATAGAATTAGGTGGAACAATCACTTTAGAAGGTACCGGCGTACAATTTTCTGACGGCAGTGATGGTACAGTTTTAGGCTTTTATATTGATGCAATATCGGTAAGTACATGCTTTGCTGGCTTTGTGGTAAGTAGTGCAAGTAACGTGATAAGTTTGGCTGCACAAGTTAATGGAGTAATAGCAGGTGAAGCCTTTGTACTGAGTACGAGTCAAATTTATACATTGGGGCTAAAAATCTTTAGCCCTGAAATGGAAAGGGTGGAACAATCCTACTTCTACTCAGGTTTAGCGGGATTTGCATCAAATGGTGGAGGTGTAATAAAAAATGGCGGTCAGATCGAATTTAGCATACAAAGCGTAGTTAGCGGGATTTTAGGAGCTCCAGTAGTAATTTATTCTGCTCCAGTAGATTCTATTCCTCCAACCTGCAGACTAGGTATTTTAAACAGTGGTAATCTCATATGTAGTTTAAAATCATTGCAACTCTTACAGGCCGCACCGCTCCGTGTGGGCGTCGGTAACGGCTCAAGCGCACCGGTAAATCTTACGATCGGGAGTATAGCTGAAGGTTCAGATTGCACAATCAAGGATACAGGAACTCTTGAATTTTACCCACAGAGTATACCAGATGCTGGTTCTTTTATTTATGCAACCTACAGGGCTAAAGCGAGAGCTATCGCTCGTCGTATACAAAGTTCTATGACTGAAGAATCTAACGAATCACTAACTGGGGTATGGATAGGTTCCATAATTAGTCCTAGTGCCTGGAGTAGTCAGGATTGTAGCAATGCTGCTTTAGCTTTATTGAATACTCAAACAAGCTTGTCAACAGGCTTAAAGGGTTTTCTAAAATCTAGTTGTCAAAATATGCAAAACGATATTTGGCCTGGTGACACCTTATCTATAGGTCCATACTCAGATAACACGTATCGGGAAGCAATTGTCAGAGATGTTTCAATAGTTCTCAACTCAGGTTCACCTGATAGCAATACATACAAAATTGGATTTGCCAATGAACAGACACAGGACCTCAGCCTTCATTTTTCGAATGTTGTTCCTGAAGATGTTGTGATTTCCCAACAGCCCACAATCTTAGATAAGGCACTATCCAGCCTTATCAAACTTGAAGTAATCAGCGTAACGGGAACATCGATTATCCTGAATACAGGAGAGCAAGCTCCCCTTAATGGGGGTTTTGAGGTGCGTAGAAGAGATGATACTTTTGGGCCAACTGGAGATTCCGATTTGGTTCTCAGGAGCACAACATCTAATATCAGCATTTCCCGAGTAGCTGCCATCGAGCGATTCTATATAAGAACTTATGATGCCTGTGTACCCCCAAACTACTCTCTTTTTTCGGCAGCAGTATTTATAAACGTTCCGCTATAAATCTAACATCTGTCCACTCTAAAATTCACTACAAACTTAACTACAGCGGATGGAGTAGCTTGGTGAGTCTCATTATAAAAGAGTGATGTACGCGAGTTCTTTGAGGCTTGCGGCAACCCGTTCCTAGTCGCGAGCCAGTTTGCGGAAGCGCTCGGCTCAGACAAAGGAGCGCTTCACACCCAAATGGCAGGACAAGAGTACGGGGTTGCGCTAGCCAGAGAGTACTTTACCATTTGAAATTAGATGCTTTGCTGCCAGACGATTTTAGCTGCTGCCAGACCCATATAATCCTAATTCGCACAAATTAGGGTTCGTTAATACTAAACCATGTAAATTTCAGTTAGAGTTCACAGCTGGAGATTACAGAAGAGCAGTATGGGCGGATCAAGGACAGCCTGCCGGTATAGCAGGGCAACGTGAGCCTGTCGAACCTGCAGCTGTTGAGCAGGGCTGTATGTGCTGGAGCACGGGTGCAAGTGGCGCGGGTTGCTGAAGCAGTTCGGCAACCCGCACATGGTCTACACGCGCATGAACCGCTGGTCAAAGGCGGGCGTGTTCGACCGCATTTTGAAAAGCTGCAAACCGAGCAGATCGTGCGCATCAAGGCCTTCGCTGGATTCCACCTCGGTCAAGGTGCACCCGGACGGCACCGGCGCGCTCAAAAAAACGGCCCGCAGTCCATCGGCAAGTCTCGCAGAGGCTGGAACACCGAGATTCATCTGGTTGCCGCGGATGCTCGAACCGCAGTAGCGTTCTCGCTCTCGCCCCGTGAAGCCCATGACGCGCCCGAAGGCCGCGACCTACTGCGTGCGCTTGGACCCATGCCGGGCTCGCTGCCGCTGCTTATGTATCGAGCGTATGAAGGCGATGAGACCCGCCGGCTGTTGCTTGCCCTAAGCATGATCCCGGTGGTGCCGCCCAAACGCAACCGGCTCGATGCTTAGCGTTACGACCGGGCGCTCTACAAAAAGCGCAATGAAATTGGGCGCCTCTTCCGGCGCCTAAAATGCTACCGGCGTATCTTCACCCGCTTTGACAAGCTCGACGTGCTCTTCCTCGGCTTTCTTTCTTTTCACTCGTAGTAGAGGCAATTAATTGTTAACGCGCTCTAAAAAGAAAGTCGGTCATAGTCCAGTTTTCATCACCGATCGCGGCAATTGAATTTGATCCGCCTAACATTATAATTGTTACCGGTGAAGCTAATTTTCCCTGATATTTTTCTTCAATACAAATGTAGTGTCTGAACTGCGCAAAGGGTGCTTCGACAAAGCCGCTGCCCAAGTCGCGCAATGGACCCGATAGTGTCAACGCAAACAGTTTATACATATCGGCAATTACGATTCTGGAACTGGAAACCGGCATTTTACAAATGGAGCGTTGCGATCCCACGTAAGGCGCAATGCTACGGGCGTGGATGAACAAACATATTGTACCGGAATTTAGTGGACGTATTTTGCCGGTAGATAAGATGGTTGCGCTGCGCTGCGCCCGTTTACATGTTCCGGGTCTTCGCTCCGAACGAGATGCCCTGATCGCAGCCACTGCGCTTGTCCATGGCATGACCGTAGTGACACGAAACATGGCTGATTTTGTGCAAACTGGCGTTCTCCTGTTCAATCCATGGAATGATCCGAGAAGCATAGAAGAGCGAGTCCAAGACTCCTGATGTTAGTCGCCGCAGCGCCTGTCATACCGGTGCAGCGTGTCATGTAGTCAGGATGCATGGAATTTGATGCAATCTCGTTTGCAGCTCTCTTCCGCAGCAAAAGCATTGCTGTAGAAAGTCACTACCAAAATTTGTTAGGCGGATTTTTTGAATTTCTCGGAATTTTTTGAAGCGGCACACGGCGACATTGAAAAAGCAAGCGACAAACTGCTACAACACTTTTTTGAATCGGTTCTGAGTCGGTTTGAAGATTTGTTCAGGCAGACATCCTAACTGCGGCTTGCGGACTACGCGTTTGGAGGGTTTATGAACACTGATCGGTCCGTTCCCCGACAAACTTCTATCCTCGTCCTAGACGCAGGCGAGCTAAACATAGCCGTTCTACGCAGCCTTGCCGGGCAGTCTGCCCCGCTGCTCCATTTGATACTCTCCGTTCTTCTTCGCCCTAAATGGAAGGCAGCCTGAACCCGGAAAAGCAACAAACGATCGGCTGCACAGGCTTCGTTGCAGGTAGCAGCATCCAGCGCAAGCTCGCCCGCACCGTACTTGCTGCCGGAGTCGAGCGGTACTTTCCGCGGCAGTTCGGTGTCGACTATGACGTGATCGGCTGGGGCAATGCACAGGACCTGTTTGACGAGCAGCTGGATGTGGGTGATTTTTGCGCTTGCAGGAGCGGACCGAGTGGGTCATTATCTCCACCGGGATATTTACGAGCTTCCTGCTTGAGCTGTCGTTCGGCGTCATGTACCTGGAGCAAAATACGGTGCACGCTCTGGGAAGCTGGGAAACGCTGTCACCGTGACGACGCCCGAAGGCGTCGGAATGCTGACAGCGGAGATTGTTGTCACCCAACCCAAAATTGTAAATCGGGTGGTCTACATGGCCGGAGATACCGTAACTTACGCGGAAGTAGCCGACATCCTGGATCGGGTTCTCCGGCAGCAGGTGCACAGGGAGGTATGGACGGTCGCCCATTTGCGCGAGGAGCTGGCACGCGCCCCGAAGATTCGCTTAGAAAGTATAGAGTCGTCTTTGCCGAAGGCAAAGGCGTGGCATGGCCGATGGAGCAAACCTTCAACGCTGCCCGGCAAATTTCAGTTGTGGGGGTCGAGCATCGGGTGCGAGAAAACCTCAGGGTGAAACCAGCGCGGGAGCGGTCTGTGTTGAAATAGAAAAGATGGCTACACAGGCAGCAATTGAACCCGGCACGGGCTTTCGCACAGGCGGCATTCCACACCCGCGCCACCCATTGCGCCGCCGCTGGAAGCTCATCACCCGCCGCATGCGCGAGCTCTGGACCGTCGGCTACGCCCTGCTCTCGACCAGCCACCCGGTCATGGCGCAAATTGTGCCCGCGCGCTTCTGCAATCTGAGCTGCACCTATTGCAACGAGTATGACAAGGTTTCCGAGCCGGTGCCGGTCACGGAAATGCTGCGCCGCATCGACTCACTTGCCCGCCTCGGCACTTCCATCATTACTATTTCAGGCGGCGAACCGCTTACCCATCCTGACCTCGACCAGGTCATCGCCCGCATCCGTCACCATGGCCGTATTGCCGGCATTATTACTAACGGCTATCTGCTGATGCCTGACCGGATTGAGCGGCTCAATCGCGCCGGGCTCGACCACATGCAGATTTCGATTGACAATGTCATGCCCGACGAAACCAGCAAAAAGAGCCTCAAAGTGCTTGACCGCAAACTTGAAATGCTGCGCGAGTATGCTGATTTCCACGTCAATATCAACTCCGTGGTCGGCGGCGGCATCGCCAACCCGCAAGATGCGATTACCGTAGGTCGTCGTGCTATTGAGCTCGGCTTTACCTCAACCATCGGCATCATCCATGACGGCGGCGGCCAACTCAAACCGCTCGGTGGCGAAGAGCGGCGCGTGTGGGCCGAAATGCGCGGCTGGCATAAGACCAATTATTCAAAGTTCAACAAGTTTCAGGAAGCCATCGCCAACGCCGAGCCCAACGACTGGCGCTGCCGCGCAGGTGCTCGTTACTTATACGTGTGTGAAGAAGGCTTGGTGCACTACTGTTCGCAGAAGCGTGGTAACCCCGGTGTGCCTGTCGCGCAATACGGCAAGGCTGACCTGCGCCGCGAGTTCACCCACGCCAAAAGCTGCGCACCGCACTGCACGGTCTCCTGCGTCCACCAGATTTCGTACATTGACCACTGGCGCGCCCCGCAAACCGGCCGCGTTGCGCCCGGCTCTGCCGAGGGGCTAGTCAACATCGAGCTTTAGTCACTTGCGAAAGAGATAAAGATTGGGATGCCATAAAGGAAACTTATGTCGCCTATCAGGTTTTAGCGTAGGCCTCCGTAAATCAGTATTCGCATGGTACGCTTGCCGCAATGCTCATTTCATCCGTGAGTCCGAACCGGAATGTCCATTACCCTGCAACATTCCACCCGAACCGACAAACTTCGATCAAGACCTGAAGCGCAGCCAGAGCAAGCCCGCGCAATGACCCGCAACAAACATTTAGGAGGCTTCATGCGTTCTACATACTTCTCCCGTTCCGTGGCTCCAGTTTTTGCCTTAAGCATTCTTGCAACAGGAATTGGATTTAGCCAGCAAACGAGTGGCGACTTCGCCGGAACCGTTAGGGATACATCCGGTGCGTTAGTTCCAAACGCTCAAGTGACTATAACTAATACAGCTACGTCAGTAGCTTCAAAGGGCGTGACTTCAGGTTCAGGTGAGGTTCGCATCCTCAACCTGCCGCCCGGCAACTACAACGTAACAGCTACCGCCCAAGGATTTAGCCCGTTTACTCTAAATGGCGTAGCAATTGATTTGAACAAGGTATCGACGGGCGTTCTAACCTTGCCCGCGGCCAATGATGTACAGAATGTGGCAGTTTCTGCAAACGCAGGAGCCGAGCTAGATACAACCTCGACGAATCTTACGCAAAGCTTTCAGGCAGCAGAGATCCAGGTGCTACCAAGCGCGACTGTCGGATTGGGTGTGCTGAACCTTTCGCTTCTCAGTCCCGGTGTTGCTTCCGGAGGCGGCGTTGGAGCAGGCACGGGACCATCAGTCGGCGGACAACGGCCGCAGAATAATAACTTCACCATCGAAGGTGTTGACAACAATAATAAAAGCGTAACTGGTCCTTTGGTGTACATCCCCAATGATGCCGTCGGCCAGTTCTCTTTAATTACTAACCAGTTCTCACCGGAGTTTGGGCACTCTTCAGGCGGCCAGTTCAATACCAATGTTATAAGTGGTACAAACAATTTCCATGGTGTGTTGTACGAGTATTTTCAGAACCGCAATTTAAATGCAGAGAACGTTCCTGCGGGCCAACATCTCATAAATCCTCGCTTTGACTTCAACCGTTACGGTGGCGAGCTTGGCGGCCCTATCCTGAGGAACAAGCTCTTCTTCTTCGGGGGTTACGAGCGCCAAACGACTGGACAAAGCACACAAACTCAAATCTGCGCACCGACAGCAGCAGGGCTTGCTGCACTTCAAGCACCAGGGCTAGGACTTAATGCGAACAACGTTGCCCAATACGTGAAGTACACGCCGGTTGCGCCAAGCCAAGTAACAGGGGGCCTAGGAGGGAATGATGTAGCATGCTTCAACGAAACCGCCGGACTGCAGTATTTAAATGTATATCCGAGTGGAATGGGCAGTACGACATCCCCATATAGCGGCAACGATGCCGGCCCTGTTTTTGGGTCCGGTACACCTACGCCTGTTGCTCTAGGCAATTACGTTATCAACGCACCAAACTTTATCAATGAGGATGTGCTGACAACCAGCGGCGATTGGACTGTCTCACCAAGTGACAGTTTTCGTCTTCGTTACATATACAACAATAATGCAGCACAGGATATTGCAGCTACTCTCCCTGCTTTTTACCAAGCATCTCCTTCCAAATATCATCTAGTTGCGCTAAGCGAATATCATACGTTCACGCCTCATCTAGTCAATGAAGTGCGTGTCGGTTTTAACAGGTATGCCAATGTGACACCTTCCGGCAATTTCAATTTTCCCGGTCTCGACCAGTTTCCTAATTTCACCTTTGCAGATCAGGGCCTGGGCGGCGTGAACTATGGCCCCGACCCTAATGCTCCACAAAGCACCATCCAAAACCTTTATGAGTTCCTGGATAATGTCAATTGGACAAGGGGCAATCACACCTTTACTGTAGGCTTTGACGGACGTAAATATATCTCACCGCAAACTTTTACGCAGCGCTCGCGCGGAGACTATGAGTATGACTATTTAACAGAGTACCTTCATGATTTGGCTCCCACAAGCTTTGGTGAGCGCTCCACGGGTAACTTCACTTACTATGGCGATCAGACAGCACTCTACGGATATGCAAACGACACGTGGCGTGTGCGGCCCACCCTTACTCTAAATTATGGGTTGCGGTATGAATTCACCTCGGTACCGGTCGGCGAGCGGGCACAACAGCTTAACAGTGGAGCAAGCGTTCCCGGATTGATCACCTTTAGCGCACCGCAACCACAGTACACAAACTTTGCACCGCGTATCGGTATCAGCTACTCGCCGAATTCTAAAACTAACGTCCGTGCCGGATTCGGAATGGCATACGACGTCCTCTTCGATAATTTGGGAACGCTTTCGTTTCCACCGCAATATTCTTCAACCGAAGATGTAGGCACAGCAGGTCAGCCTAACAATGGGGACGCAAACTTCTTGACAAACGGTGGATTGCGCCCAGGCAGCGGCAGCCTTGCGACATTCCCGTCCATAATGGCACAGCGCGCCGCTACCGCTGCATATTTGCCAAATCAGCAACTCCCCTATGCGGAAACATGGTCATTGGGTGTCCAACAGGCATTTGGCTCGAACTACACCTTTGAGGTGCGGTATTTGGGTGACCGAGGCATCCATCTTGCTACACAGACCCAGCACAATATTACTCCTCGGGTCACGGAAGCAAATCAGCTGTTCACGGAGTTGAGCGGGCCAACTACTATCGAGACTTCTACAACGGCAAATACTTTAGCATCAATTCAGAACCTCTCAAACATCCTTCCACAATATGCAGCAGCTGGCTTTACAAGTAAAGTTACTTCTTATCAGCCTTACTCGTCATCAAATTACCACGCGCTTCAAACAAGCTTACAACGGCGTTTTCAAAATGGCTTCCTACTGAACCTTGCTTACACTTGGAGCAAAGCGATGGATGATGCTACAGCAGAGGTTTTCTCTACGGTGCTCACACCACGCAGGCCGCAAGATTCACAGAATGTAAAAGCTGACTACAGCCGCTCTGCACTTGACCGTACAAATCGGATTACAGTTGCTGCTGTATACGATGTGCCCTACTTCCAGCATTCAAATTACTTTTTGAAAAACGGCTTAGGAAACTGGGAGTTCTCGCCCATTTACACCTATGAATCCCCTGAATACGCAACAGCTCTTTCAGGCGTGAATTCAAATTTGAACGGTGACTCGACTATCATCGATAGGCCAATAGTGAATGGTCGGGGAGTGCCGGGAACCGGTTCCGGCGTTAATGCCGTATATAGCTCAACACTTGCTATAAATTGTGGCCCTGGAGTCACTCAATGCGCCGGCAATCTTGTTGGCTATGTAGCAAAGAATCCTAATGCCTACTATGTTCAGGCAGCGGCAGGTACGTTGCCTACTGCCGGACGTAATACGATTCCTACACGACCAACCGACGATATCGATTTAACAGCAAGCAAGCGCATTAACATAACAGAGCGCTACGCGGTACAGTTCCAGGCAAACGCCTTTAACGTGTTAAACCATCCTCAATACACTCCAAGTCTGATTAACAATGTCATGAGCAATGGGTATACCACGTCGACGCAGTTCCAGAACGTTACCAATCCTGCCTTCAACCAACCGCAGCTACTCTTTAAGAGCAATGGTCGAACCATGCAGCTCGCATTGAAGTTTAACTACTAAAAAGATTTATTCGAAATTACCAAGAAGGCCGCCTGAATAGGCGGCCTTCTTGTTTAACAATAATAATTCGCTACTCGCTTTACCCTTCCTTATCGTCCTTCTTCTCCCCGTCTTCCTTCTTATCCTCTTTCGTCTTCCAAAAGTTTTGCACCGCTTTGAGCTGGTCATCAGTATGCCAGCGTGTCAGGCGCTGCTGCGCCTCCTGCCTGGTAATCTCTTCTACAGATGTAGTTTCAAGATGGTTCACCCGGTGCCAGGGAATCAGGTGCGCGCCGCGCAGCAGGAAGCCCGAGCTGGCCCAGCCCCCCGTCAGCTCGGAGATCTTCGCCTTCACATCTTTCTCATCGACAAACGGGTACAACTCAAAGCTGGTGTTATCGAGCAGGTGGGCGGTCACGTGCGCGATCAGCAGGGTTTCTTGCATCGGGTCGCGGGGTGCCTCTCCGCGCGTTTCTTCATCTGGCTCAGCCATGCAGTCTCCTATTCCCAATTGGGATGCAGCCTGCGCAGCTTAGGAAAGCAGTTCAGGGAATACGCTGCGCTACTTCAAGGCAGCATCAATCTCGGGGTCGCGCTGCGGCATCAGTTCAGACCGGTGCACCAGAACTTGCACCGAATCACGATCCTGATTCTGCCGCAGGCGAATCACTGTAAGCCGCACAGATAGTGCAATGACTCCGCCGATCAATGTGCAGATAAAACGACGGTGTGCGATCTCCGGCCCGGGGATACCGTCAAGCGAAAGCAGAAACACGATGTAAGACGTGAGGCACACAGAGTAGAGTGCGTAATTGACATTGATCAAACTGAAGGAAAGCCATGTAAAGAAACAAACCAGCCCAGCTAAACCCCACGGCGCAGGATGTATGTACACCAGAAAAACACTGGAGAGTACAGCACCGGCCAATGTACCGGCCGTGCGCGCAATGGCGCGGCTCGCGGTGTCGGCAATGCCGGGGCGAAGAACCAGCAAGGCTGTCATTGGTATCCAGTAGCCGCTATCGAAGTGGAGGTGCCTGTACAGTTCTGTACTGATCAGCAACACCACGGCCAACCGACAGGCATAGGGCAGGGCCGAACCGCGCATCTGCCGGTGCCTGAGCGACAGCACTGCCATTAGGTAGCTGCGGCGTAGCGCCTGCTCCTCCATACGAACATGATGAGCCAGCTCCCGGATGTGACCGGCCAACTGCCGAAAGGCTTGCAGCAGCAGCGTTGACAGCAACAACTGCATAGCTCCACCCGCAAAGATCAGCAGCGCTCGTATAGCAGCACCCTTTACCGTGGAGGGAAAAGCTGAAGCCACCAGCAGTGTGACCACGCATTGCTGCCCTACCCAGCTGTAACCTGCCTCCCGATTGGACAGCATGCCGTAGCCAAATCCGAAGATCGTGGCAAGTGCGGTGAGGGTCCAACCCCTATGCCCGGCGACCATGCCGATAAAAGTAGAAAATGCCATACCGAGTGACACAAAGAGGATAGGCAGTAGCGGCGTTCCATGGATGGTATGCTTAGCGCCGAAGCCGGCTAGCATAGCCCCGCCGGCGGCTATGAGTCCGGCACCTGGATGGTCACAGGCAATACCTACCGCAAGGCAGACAGCAACAGCGAGTACGAAAAACCAATCCGTACGAAATGAAGCCAGATTCCAGTGAAATACGTAGCTGTCAGCCAGGTAGGCGAAAGGCGGTTTGGGGGCAGGAACAACCGTAGCTGGGCCGGTACTAGGCAGTGGCTGTAACCTCCATATCTGACTCTGTGTGCGCCATGAAGCTATGCAGCCACGCGGCCAAATCAGCTTTACGCACCTGGTTGCGCATGCGCGTCATGCGGCGGCGCTGTTCGGCCTCATCCATGGTAACGGCCTCGGCCAGGGCATTAGCAACGGCGCTTTGGTCATAAGGATTTACCAGCAGCGCACCCCCTTTCAGCTCTGTAGCGGCTCCGGCAAACTCGCTCAGGATCAGCACGCCATCGTTCTCGTGGCGGCAAGCGCAATACTCCTTGGCTACCAGGTTCATGCCGTCCTTAAGCGGTGTGATGAAGGCAACGCGCGAGGTACGATAAAGCGCCAGCAACTCGGTTCGCGGCAGCGAGCGATGAATATAGTTGATGGGTACCCAGCCGGGTTCGGCAAACTCACCGTTTACCTGCGCGACCAACCGCTCAATCTCTGACCGCAATATCTGGTAACCCGGAATAGTTTCGCGGCTCGGCACCACAATCTGGATCAATGAAGTCCGCCGGTGAAGCTCCGGATGCTCCCGCAGGAATAGCCCGAAAGCTTTTAGCCGCTCTGAAATGCCCTTGGTGTAATCGAGCCGATCAATGCCGAGCACAGTCACCATATCGCGGCCCGCATGCGCTCGCAACTCACTCGAGCGCCGCCGCACGTCGTCCGCGTCTGAGTCATGTGCAAAATCTTTGAAGTCAATTGAGATGGGAAAAGCCCCGACATGCGTTAACTGCCCCTCGTGCCGCACAGTGCGAACGTCGCTTGCCGTATGCTTCATGATGCTGAATTCAGGCAAAAACGCACGCAGGCATGCCAGAAAATTGCGCAGATCGCGTGCCGTTTGCAAGCCTACAAGACTATGCGCCAGCAACCCCTCAAGCACCTGTCTGCGCCAGGGCAGTTTTTCGAAGATGTCAGGCGGTGGAAATGGAATGTGCAGGAAAAAGACGAGGCGCGCGTTGGGTGATTTTTGCCGCAGAACTGGTGCGACCTGCATAAGCTGATAATCGTTGATCCAGATCAACGAATTCTTCTTGGCTACCTTCTCGGCAGCTTCAGCAAAACGGGTGTTGACCCGTAGATAAAACTCCCAGTAGGTAGGATCGAAGTTACAGCGAGATTGCAGATCATGGAACAACGGCCAGATGATCTCGTTAGAAAAACCCTCATAGAACTTGGCGTTTTCCTCGATGCTGACCGTGATCGGCTCATAGCGATAATGGTGCTGCCGGGCGAGTACAGCCAGCTCCTGGTGAATGCGCGGGTCCTCCTCAGTTCCGGCGCTGCCTACCCAAATGCCTCCATGCTCGCGCAGCAAAGGCTCCAGTGCAGTTACCAGGCCGCCGCTGCTCTGCTTGGCATGAAGACTACCTGCCTTATCCTTTTCAAAAGATAGCGGCAGCCGGTTGGAAACAATAACGAGATCTCGGTTCATTTTGGTTCCTGTCTTTGTCCTTACATGTATTTCGGTTCGGACTCGTTCATTTGTTTGCCGGGTAGGCTCTATCGCCTTGCGGAAGCTGTGGATACCGGATGCAATGTAAAACCACCTTCAGTGTACGAAGGTGGCCAAGATGTGTCGGTTATGTTTTGACTGCTTTTAACCAATCTTCCAGAAAACTCAATAACTCCCCCGGCGGCTGGATAGTGAATGCTGCATGCGAAGGTCGCGGCGGCTCGCGAACCAGCAGGGCGAGACCGCTCTGCCGACGCAGAACCTGAAAAGCATCTTCATCCGTTGTGTCATCCCCAAGGAAAGCCGCGCTTCGCGCATCCGCAGCACGCAGCAGTGCTTCTGCTGCATGCGCCTTGGTCTGGTCTTCTGCTCGCAGTTCCAGGCCGCCGTCAAAATGCAAAATCGCCAGTGAATGCTTGCCTGCATGTGGTGCAAAGGATTTCTTGGCTACAGCTTCCACTTCTTTAAGGCGATCTGCCTGATTCTTACCGGTCAGCGTTCGCCAGTGTACAGCCACGCTACCGGCTTTGCGCTCCAGCATACCGCCAAGTCCCTGCGCTTCAAGTGCTGCCTGTGCGTCGTTTAACGCCACACGTTGCGCCGCAGTCGGCTTTAGCAGCGTGTACTCGCCCTTTGTGTCGGCGCTTACGTCTGGAGTACGATGCTCCCGCCCGTGCATGCCCCACACTTCAGCTTTCGCTGCCAGCGGCAGAAGCGCAATCAGCTCCTGCACCGGTCTGCCTGAGATAAAGGCAAGCTTTGTCCGTCCGGCCGCAATCTGTTGAAGCTTCTCTGTCACGCCGGAGTATGGCACAGCTTGCATCTTGTCTTCATGAAACGGGGCGAGTGTACCGTCATAATCGCAAATCAGCATTGGGTTTGAGGACGTGCTCACAAACTTAAAAAATGAGCTTCTAGCTTCTGCGCTCGCGGCCCAGGAGGGTGGCATCGCAAGCTTTGGTAATGGGTAATCGGCCATGCAACGTCAGATGCGGATTTGCGGGAGTTCTTTGCTAACTAGATGCAGTCACACCTTGTTGTGAGAAGCTCAAACCATCACGCTCATGTTTGCAGCAATGAGCATCTTCACCAAAGCCTTAAGAAGTCATCTTCAGAAAGCCTGTACTACACCCAAGATGTCATGCTTCTGATCATTAGGACTTATGACATGCAATGTAAAGTTTATAAAACCTCGAAATAAGATCACAAACAAAGCATTATCCTAAGCGCAGCGAAGGAGCGGTTTGTGTCAAGCCTCTACTTCAAAACGATCGAAATGGTTTTGGCATACGCCTCCAAATGGAGCGGGAAATCTGCTTTTGATCTATGAGCTTCTGGAAATCAAATGCGTCCCCACGCACTCTCCGAACGATCATGATAAGAAAGCGTTTAGTGCTGCCCATCAGTTTGTCCCGTAACAGCCGTGCCGGATGGATGGCTTAAGATCACCAGGTCCACTCGGCGGTTCTTCTGCCGCCCTTCTGGGGAGGCATTCTCAGCAACCGGCCTGTACGACCCATACCCTGCCATAGAAAGCCGCGTGGGGTCGTAGTGGGTTTGATCTACCAGCAATAGCAGCACCGTCATGGCGCGCGCGGCAGAAAGCTCCCAATTTGAGGCAAAGATCTCATTATGTATCGGCTGGTCATCCGAGTGGCCTTCCACTCGCAGCGGCACATCATGTTTTTTTAGAATTAAACCCGCCTGCACAATCTTTGCCGCCTGCCCAGGCAGCAAGGCTGCCTCGCCGGAGTGAAAAAATCCCAGTTCTTGAAATGAAATAACAAGCCCGTCTGGGGTTTGCTGGAGTGAAACCTCGTGCTTCTTAATAGAGTCGCCGAGCACCGTACGCAACTCACCTGCAAGCTGATTCAGATCAGGATTTCGGTCAAAAACCGGCGCATTTTGCACTGAAGTCGTAGCCGTTGAAGCTGGAGGTGTCGGGTGGCCGCTGAAGCCGGAGTGGATTGCACCCGACAGTTGACCCAATATCCCGGGATTATGACGCGCTGTGGCGAACAGAACTACAAAGAACGCAAACAGCAGCGTCATAAAGTCCGCATAGGAGACCAGCCAGCGCTCGTGCGAAACCAGTGCCTCTTGGCGGCCACGCAGCCTTCGTCCAACTCTCATCGTGCCACCATGCGAGCCACCGGCACCGGCGCCTGTTCTCCGGCGCGTGCTCCCAACCGCTCGCGCAGCGCCCGTGGACTCGCTCCCTCCACCATGGAGATCACACCTTCGAGTGTGATCTCTCGGAGCATCGTCGTGTCACGTGCCAGCAGGCGCAGCTTACCGGCTAAGGGAAGGAACAGCAGATTCGCCAAACCCACTCCATATAGAGTGGCAACAAACGCAACCGCGATGCCGCGTCCAACCTCGGCAATATTGTCCAGCTGCTGCATGACCTGGATCAGCCCGAGTACCGCACCCAGAATACCGATTGTCGGAGAAAAGCCTCCTGCGGCCTCCCATACACGTGCAGCGCGCTCGTCCTCTTCTTCAAGGCGTAATAGCTCCAGCTCCATGATTTCGCGCAACTCGCGCGCAGCTATGCCATCAATAGCCAGCATCAATGTTTTGCGAAAGAACGGGTCGGTAATTTTCTTTAATTCGGGGTCTAGCGAGACTAAACCCTGCTTGCGAGCCTGCATGGCAAGCCGCAAAATTTCCTCCATGCGCGGTCGCACGGGTGTTTGGTTTACAGCAAATGCTGCCCGCACAGCTGCAAGTGCTTGCAGCACAAGCGCAAATGGAAACTGAACTAGCACCGCTCCTAGCGTGCCGCCGAGCACAATGATCGCAGCCGTAGGCTGCATCACCTGAGCCAACCGCCCGCCTTCCAGGAACAGCCCAAGCGTGATCGCCGTAGCAGCTACGATAAGTCCGCCGATAGTACCTGCTTCCAGCTTTCTCATGGTTCTCCTTCACTCCCTGTAATTTCTCTGCTATCCCTGTTGGCTGCAGAGACTGGATACCTGCATGCCGTACCTATCCGGCGTTCCTGGTGGTACCGTCACAACCGGCAGCATGGCTTTCAGCTCGCGCTCAGCCTGCTGCAACTCATTGGACATCGGAAACAGCTCTAACCCGCGCGTAATCACAGCGTGCGCTTCTTTCCCATTCCCGAAATGGTTCAAAACGACAGCGTGTCTCATAATGGAACGCGGCTCGGAGTTAATCCCTGCAATTGCGGCAGCAGCCTCTATCGCTTCCACAGAGCATTGTGTCGCAATCGCTGCATGGAGGCGCAATTGATGCAACGGCACAAGCTCCGGCCGCAAACCCAGACCGGCATGTGTGCATCGCAAAACATCGTGCCATTGCTTGATTTGAGCGTGCATCTCGGCCAGACGCAAAAACGGCTGCACATGAGATTGCGTCCAGGCTTGAGCCTCCGCGATGGCAATCGCATTCTGCATACGCAGCATGCCGCACTCCTCATGCCCAAGCTTGATTTCCAGCAGCGCCAGTTTGGTCTGAATATCAAGCTGGCCGGGCGCAAGTTCTGTCGCAATGCGATACGCTGCAAGCGCCTCTTCGTTACGTTCCAGCCCTTCCAGCACCTTTGCCTCAAGCTGAAACCGCCCTGCCGCATAATCGACATCGACCGGAACTCTGGTGATGGCAATTAAAGCAGCTTCAAACTGTCCCGTCTGCAGCAGTGCGGCAGCCATGTTCATCCAGATTGTATGGTCGTCATCTTTCAAGGCAGCTGCTTTCATAAAGCAGGCAATTCCCTGCTCGGGCTGGCCGCGCACACTACGTAATGCGTCACCGTATTGCAGCAGTACCTGTGGGTCGTCCGGCCGTTGCCGTATCTTTTCTGCAATCAATTCGCAGTACATCTGGAGTTTGCGCAAGCGGCTTGCATCGTCAATCAGGTACCACCCAAAGTGGTGGATAAAGAAACCGGCCAGTGCAATTGGCCGTCCCAACTCCATGAGCCGGTACTCCACCTGCTCATGCAGATGCCCTATATAGTAGACATCCGGGTCACGCCGGAAGAGCCGGCACACCTGACTATGCAGATAGGACTCCGCATGCGGCGCACCGGGATGGCGCTCTCCGAGGGGAACGGGAAACTGACTGGTGAGCGGCTGGTCCCATGGCTGCAGGTAGTTGCGAACCGGTACGACATAGCCCTCTGCGGAAGGTGCTTGCAACTCACTGCGTATCCATGCGTGCGCTTTCTCGTCCAGTTCTTCGTCGGCATCGAGGACCAGCACCCAGTCTGTTTTAAGAGCAGCCAGCGTTGCGTTACGGGCGGCTGAAAAATCGTTCGTCCATGGGAACAGCACGACAGTGGCCCCGCAATCTCGCGCAATCTCGGCTGTCCTGTCTGTTGACCCCGTGTCAACCACTACCATGGCATCTACCAACCCCTCAACACTCTTGAGACAAGCGTGCAAGGTCCCGGCAGCATCTTTGGCTATGACAGAGAGGCCAAGCGTAGGTGCATGTTTTCTCATATGCGGCGAAGACGTTCCATGGGGAATTGTCTATGCACGTTAAAGGCCATTTTGCATGTGCCGGGAATTATTTCAGGATTAAAGCTTGATGAGAAAAATAACTTTAAAAAAGTCACGAAAGTTCTATTTAAGGCTGAACAAATTCTTTTGAGCGCCGATAGAAGGGTTGCAGGACAAGACAGCCGGAGCACAAGGCGATCGCGCAAAGCGAAGCTGGTTGTGCAGGCGAACCAACCAACTTCAAACAACTATCCAAGGAGCAGTCAACCATGTCGCTTAGCATTCTCAACAATATTTCGGCCCTGCAGGCTGAGAACCAGCTTCAAATCACCAGCGCCGCATCCGCCAAGTCGCTTCAGGAGCTTTCTTCCGGATCGCGCATCAACTCCGGCGCAGACGACGCCGCCGGCCTTGCCATCTCGGACGGTCTGAATGCCAATGTCGCCGCCCTCAATCAATCCTCGCTGAATGCGACGAACGCCGTTGGTGCTTTCCAGACCGCGGATGGCGCGCTTGCGCAAATCACATCGCTGCTCAACCGTTCCGTAACTCTTGCAACAGAAGGTGCCAATAGCGGTCTCAGTGCTAGCCAATCGACAGCTATCGACAACGAGTACCAATCGCTACTTACTCAGATCGGAAATATCAATACCAATACTGCCTTTAATGGAGCAACGCTCTTCGGTACGACTGTTAGCGCCTTCACAAGCGATGGCACGAACACTGTAACGATCGGTGCCTTGATTCCGACTGCAAGTGTCGCGGCTTTGACTCTCAGCGCTTCGGCCTTGACCAACAGCACGGCTTCGGCATTAGCTCTAACCAATATCAAGGCAGCCATCTCGGCCATCTCGGCGGATCGCGGAACACTCGGCGCTACCGTCGAACAGCTTCAGGCTGCATCAACCGTCGACACCAATGAGTCGCAAAACCTGACTAGTGCGTCGAGCAACATTACCTCCGCTGACATCAGCACAGTGGTTGCGGATGACACTAAATACAGCATTCTGCAGCAGACCGGCATCTCGGCCTTGCAGCAGTCTAACCAGCAGGCTCAGAACGTCCTCAAGCTGCTGCAGTAGCGGGCGGCTTTGACCCTGGCTTGAAGACTGCCGCGCACCAACCAGTCCGGCAGTTTTCAACCTGCTTATAACTTTATCAATTCGCTGTAATCAGTTCCTTGCAAACACCAGCTTCGCGGAAGCAAAACCGGAGTGTACTGACGATGAGCACCACGCCAAGTGTCCTGAATGCCGCACTCTCCTCCCTGGGTTCTTCGAACAGCGGCTTCGACGTGACCGCTACCGTCAATGCCATTCTGACTGCGGACCGTGCGCCCGAAGTTGCCAGGCAGGCACAGCAAACGACCTTGGCGGCACAAACAACCGCTATTAACCAACTCCAGTCAGAAGCCTCATCCCTCTCAGACCAGCTCAATGCCTTGCAGGACCCACTCGGCGCGCTAACCTACGTCAGCGCCACCCCTTCGGATGCGACGGTTTTGACTGCGACCGCTGCACCTGGTACGGCCACCGGCAACCATACAGTTGAGGTAGATCACCTCGCAGCAACAGGCTCTTCCTACTCAAGCACAGTAGCAAGCAGCTCCACGCAACTGGGAAGTGGCAACTTCACCATTACAGTAAATGGTACGGGCACCAACATCACCACTGGCAGCGGTGTCAACACTCTGGATCAATTAGCCCGCTCCATCAATAGCCAGAGCCTGGGTGTCAATGCAAGCGTCATCACCGATTCGACCGGCTCCAGACTGGCTTTGGTTGCCGCGGCTTCAGGTAAAGCTGCTGACTTTTCCATAACCACTCAAAGCGGCCTGACTTTTACGCAAGGTGTTGTAGGTGCGGACGCCTCTCTTAAAGTGGACGGCGCTCCCATTACAAGTTCTTCCAATACTATTACCGGCGCAATCGCCGGACTGACCCTCAATCTAACAGGCACCACAACAGGTACTACCCCAATCACTGTGGCTCTCGCGCCAAACGCGACCCTCATCACGCAAGCCATCACCAGCTTTGTCACCGCCTACAACACTCTGTCAAGCGACCTGAAATCGCAATTCACCTATAACGCCGCCACTGGCACCTCCGGTACACTCTCAGCCGATTCCACGGTTCGCTCACTACAGGAACAGCTTCTCGCTTCAAGCAACTACTCCTCCGGTGCAAGCGTCGCCTCTAGCCTCAACGCAATCGGTGTGACGACAAACCAGGACGGTACGCTAAGCGTCAATAGCACTGCACTTTCTAGTTCTATTGCCAGTAACTTCACCGCAGTCGCAAGCTTCTTTCAGGGGCAGAACGCAGATGGTTTTGCATCGAACTTGAACAACACGCTTAGCAGCTTTACAGATCCGGTCCAAGGTGCGTTCACCGTTGACCTGAGTAGCATCAGCAGCGAAAACAGCGCACTGTCAGACCAAAATGCAACGCTTGAACGCTACCTTGCTACACAACAAACCCTGCTCACAGCCGAATACAGCAAGGCGGACATCGCTCTGCAACAGCTGCCCCAAACTATCAAACAGATCCAAACGCTTCTCGGCTATAACACTGCTAGCAGCTGATAGCGCGGCACAATCCAAATAAATCACTGAGGAAAGCACTCCCATGATTCCGACACCGCCGGCACTCGCCTATCGTCGCGCCGCCACACAGCAAGCCTCTGTTGTTGGTCTAGTCATCGCCTTGTACGACACACTTGCCGGAGACATGCAAAGGGCTATTGCTGCAATGCAGCGCAACGACATTGAAGATCGCTGTGAACAATTGCGGCATGGCTTTTCTGTGCTGACACAACTTGAAATTCTGATCGATATGGATCACGGAGGCCAGGCAGCAATCAATCTCCGTAAGTTTTATAGGCATTTACGCAACGAAATCATGAGTGCGCAGTTTACGCAAAATCCAGACCTGCTGGAGCAAGCCACCAAGCTTCTTCTTGATATACGAAGCACTTGGCAGGAGGTAGACCTGCGAACAACAATCTCCTCTGACACTCAGGAGCTTTCCACCCCTTACGCTGCACTTAGCTGCCTTGCCTGACACACATCGCAGCAATGCTTTGCTGACTTCAAATGGCCGTATCTGGCTTTAATTTTCAAGCCAGATAGAAGTAGCAGCCTCGACATAGCTTCTATGCTGCCGTTGCAACAGAAAACAACCCGGGTTAGCTTTCAACCAAAGCAGACCCGAGCCTTGCGTAATTATCAGTTCTCCAAATGGCAGCACCTACAATGCGTGGTCTCCAGAAGGTTCGATTATGCCAAGGTGCCCCAGAACTTTATCTGTGCGTCTATCGAGCTTTACCACCCACCAGCCTGCTGCCCCAAGTAGCTCATCGAGTAGTCCCATGAATGTCCAAATTACTCCACCGGCTAGCTTGAATGCACAGATCTTCCCGAGACGAAAGATCTCATCATAATAATGGCCAGCCAGGTCAAATACTTGAATACGCCCATTTTCCCGGTCAGCTATGTAAATCGTTCCTTTCTCGATTTGCAGGAAATGCGGCAAATTGAATTCACCTAGAAGAGAGCCAAAGCGACCCCATTGTCTTACCTTCTTACCGTGGGCAGTGTATTCAATAATACGAGAGTTGCCATAACCATCTACGGTAAAAATACGTTCATGGGGTCCGGCCAATGTCAGTAGTTCCGTTGAAAAGGCTGCCATTATCAGGCTGCTCGCCTACGTGAATCGTCATAAGCTGGCGCCCTGCTGGAGAATACTTAATGACAGTCGATGAAGCTGCATCTGCCATCCATATATACCCTTCAGGGTCGATGCTAATATCATAAGGAATTACATACTTCTCCTTACCCTGCAGAACCCGTTCAAGTTCAAGCCAGTAGAAGAGCGTTCCGTCTCTTCATTCAACTCCTTCATTGCACCATTGCGCAGCCATGACTATGCTAGACCGGACTGGCAGAAAGCCGCAGGCACGTCCGTGCAGCTCACAGCGCAGCAGGAGACATCGATCGTGCCCATATGCCGTGACCGCTTTACCCTTCTTACCTTTCTATTCCTTCTTACAATGCCTTTCGCTTCAGCGCAAAAGCTCCTGCCCGCACCCGTCGAGCTCACCGCCAACTGGCAGGTTCAGGACTCCACCACGGTTCCTGAGGCTGGCGCAGTCCTTTCTACTAGCACGTATCGGCCCCAGGGCTGGCTCGCAGCCATTGTTCCCGGTACCATCCTCACCAGCCTCGTCCATGACGGCATCTACCCCGAGCCGCTTTACGGCGAAAACAATCGTGCAATCAGAATTCCTGAAACACTCAATAAATCCCCCTGGTGGTATCGAACTACCTTTTCCATTCCCACCGACTATGCACATCATCAGATCTCCCTTAACTTTGAGGGTGCGAATTACGCCTCTGAGGTCTGGCTCAACGGCACAGAGCTAGGCACCATCCGCGGAGCATTTCTACGTGGCCGGTTTGACATCACTCGCCTTGTCAAACCCGGCGAAACCGCAATACTCGCCGTCCGTGTGACTCCGCAGCCGCACCCTGGCGTTCCCCACGAACACACCATCGCCGATGGTCTTGGCCTGAACGGCGGGGTCACTGCCACTGATGGGCCCACATTTCTTTCCACTATCGGATGGGATTGGCTGCCGGCCATCCGCGACCGCGATACAGGCTTGTGGCAAAAGGTTTCGCTCTCCGCCTCCGGTCCCGTCCTGGTGGAAGATCCTCTTATCACCACAGATCTCCCGTTACCCAGTACCAGTTCCGCCGATGTCGCCGTGAAAGCAACAGTAGAAAACCTGACCTCAAAACAACAAAAGGGCATGCTTGAAGGTGACTTTGGAAACGTCCGCTTTTCTCAATTATTAGTTCTCGCTCCTAACAGCAAACAGCTTGTCAGTTTTGACCCTAAAACAACCACGGTCCTCCACATAGCCAATCCTAAGCTGTGGTGGCCAAATGGCTACGGCCCGCAAAATCTTAATACTTTGCGCCTCCATTTTGTACAGCACGGTCGTGACTCCGACGTTAGAGACACTACGTTCGGTATCCGCAAGATCACCTATGAAGCTTCCGGACTCCCACTTTCAAGCGACAATGCTCTTACCATTTCCGTGAACGGTGTCAAAATTTTCATCCGCGGTGGCGACTGGGGTCTGGACGAAGCGCTCAAACGCATCCCCCGCGAGCGCATTGACGCGGAGATCCACATGCATGCGCTCGCAAATCTCAACATGATTCGGAATTGGGTCGGCCAAAGCACCAGCGAGGATTTTTACGAACTCTGTGATAAATACGGCATCCTCCTGTGGGACGAGTTCTTTCAGCCCAATCCCAGCGATGGCCCTGATCCTGACGACCTGCCTACCTATCTGGCTAACGTTCACGATAAAATCTTGCGCTATCGCAACCATCCTTCCATCGCCTTATGGTGCGCCCGCAATGAAGGCTATCCACCTCCTAAAATTGACACTGCTCTTCGTATAATGATCCCGCAGCTTGACCCGCTTCGCCTGTACCAGCCAAGCTCCACTGCCGGCCGCGGTGTCGTTTCTAGCGGTCCTTACTATTGGCGCGAGCCTGGCGCCTTCTACGTCTACGACGCTCCCTTCAAAACTGAAATCGGCAGCGTCTCCATTCCTACTCTCGACTCCATTCACGGAATGATGCCCCAACGTGACTGGGAAACCATCAACGATGACTGGGCCGAGCACGATCTGGCCAAAGGTGCCCAACATGGCGACACCTATCCCTACATCCTTGCCGGTCGTTATGGCCGCATCAGCAATCTTGCTGACTTTGTCCGCAAGGCGCAGCTCATGAACTACGAGGCTTTCCGTGCCATGTACGAGGGTCGCAACGCCAAGTTGTTCGCACCCTACACCGGCATAATTACTTGGATGAGCCACCCTGCCCAGCCCTCCTTCGTCTGGCAGCTCTATCACTATGACCTCGAGCCCAATAGTTCTCTATTCGCCGTCCAGTCCGCCGCAGAGCCCATTCACATCCAGATGAACGAGTCAGCTGAAGCCTACGGACAGATCCAGGTCATCAATAATCTGCCTGTACCGCTCAGCGGGGCGACCGCCCACCTGTCCATACTCAACCTCAATGGCACTTCCGCCTTGGAGCGCGACTACCCGGTCGCAGGTGCACCCGCTACTGCCATCAACCTTGGTATCATCCCCTTCAAGGGTGACCCGCAAGCCCATCCTCAAAGTATTCCTGAGCAAACGCTCGAGTACAAACTTTCCTCTGTCTACTTTGTCCGCCTCCAGCTTAACGGCTCTGATGGCAAAATTCTTTCCCGCAACCTCTACTGGAAGGCAAATGCCACTCATGGCGAGGACCTCACTCCCCTCGATACGCTACCTACGGCTCACCTAACAGCGACGCTAACTCGGCACGATGCCGACAGTCGCGTCGCTCTTGATATCACCCTCACCAACCCAGGCACTACAGTCGCCCTCATGGCTCACCTCCAGCTCCGCCGCAAAGCCACAGGTGAGCGCGTCCTCCCTGTTTTCTACTCGGCTAATTATGTTTCGCTCACTCCCGGTGAATCCCGCACCATCACCATCGACGCCGCACAAGCCGATCTGCAGGGCGACCGGCCCATGGTCACCCTTGATGGCTGGAATCTATATATCGACACAATTGAAAACCCGGATAGTACCCTGATGCAAAATACAGACGCGGAAGTAACCCACTGGCCCGTCACGGGACTGCCTATGATCAATGCCGGTCTTGGTGGCGAAGCGAAGCCCTAGACGATCCGAAAAAGCGGTTCAAAGATTAGCTGTGCATATGATGGATCTAAAAGAATTGCTTCTTACATTGCTTTTTATTTTTTATTCCATGCTCCGTACTCACCGGCAGAAGGGGAGAAGCTACTGACTACTTACACAGTGCAAATAGGAATCGACTGGCGCACGGAAGGCATGCGCAATAACACATGAGAGCTCAGCCCAGCTATGCATCTCGATAGCAACATGAGGCTTCACTATTGCTAAAACAGCTTCAAATCATTAAGCCGTGTGTACGACACGCATGCACCTTCAGGTCTTACACTAAGCAAGCCATGCAATTTTATCCTAACCCTGCCATTTTCCGGCTGCTTGCCCTGGGGGGTGAGCTTGCGCCGCCTGCCTTTGGCCAGCCGCTTTCACTAAGGCGAAAGTATGACCTTGCTCACATGCGTGTATTGCTCGAGGCACTGGGCAATCCACAACTGCGCTTTCCTTCTGTGCTTATCGCAGGTACAAACGGTAAAGGCTCTACAGCGGCCATGCTGGCATCTATTCTGCAGGCGGCAGGACATAAAGTAGGGCTTTACACCTCGCCTCATCTTGAACAACCAAACGAGCGCATCCGCGTACAAGGTATCCCCCTTAGTAATGATGCTCTTGCAGCTTTCTTCCTTCAGGTAGAAGCAGCAGGCACACGACTGGTGGCATTAGGAGAATTGCCATATGCTCCGTCATTCTTTGAGGTTATGACGGCTATAGCCTTCCTCTATTTTGCCGATGAGAATCAACCTGTTGACATCGCTGTTCTGGAAGTCGGCCTGGGTGGTCGCCTGGATGCTACCAATGTTGTCGATCCGCTTATTGCTGTAATCACAGATATCTCGCTCGATCACACTAGCTGGCTAGGTTCTACTATTACTGAAATCACTCGGGAGAAAGCCGGTATCCTGCGTCGAAATGGCATCCTTGTCACACTACCGCAGCATCCTGAAGCCAACCAAATCATTGGTGAAGTAGCCGTTCCTTTTGGGATTCAAGCTGTCAACGCAGCAGATTACCTGCCGACCCGAAGCTTTGGTTCCGAACCGACGCTGGTCTCTGAGTTGCTCAGGAACTCTTACAACCTTACTTTGCCTGCGGATGCTAGCAAAGATGCCTTCTCCGAAGCTAGTTTATCAATCGATTCGCCATTAGGCGGTGCCCATCAGCAACGCAACATCGCCTTGGCGCTTGCGACCGCAGTCACTCTGCACCGACATCATAGTTTGCGGCTTACCCCACTAGCTCTTGAGCAAGGTATCCTCAGCACTACGTGGTTAGGCCGACTTCAGCTGCTGCAGCCTCCTGCTACTTCCTTGCATTTGGCACCCGTGTTACTCGATGCAGCACACAATCCAGCTGGAGCATGGGCGCTTCGCGCCGCATTGTCGCCTCTCCCCATCTCGGGCCGCCGAACTTTAATTTTCGGCTGCATGGCAGACAAAGCTATATCTGAAATAGCCCAGATACTTTTTCCGGTTTTTGATGAAGTGCTATTGACTCAGGCTCACGTTTCCCGCGCTGCCACCATTGCAGATCTTGTGAGTTCGGCTGAATTAACCGGAGCGGAGTACCGCAGCTTTGCCGACCCCCTTAGCGCCTTT
Source organism: uncultured Acidobacteriaceae bacterium (assembly GCA_964235655.1). GTDB lineage: Bacteria > Acidobacteriota > Terriglobia > Terriglobales > Acidobacteriaceae > EB88. Next base: position 7,532 of record CAXSBB010000009.1, on the reverse strand, counting down.
ACCGCTGCTCAGGTTTCTACACCCAAGCAAGGGTTGGTGGTCGTTGCGGGTTCTATCGCCTTGTTGGGCGAGATACTGCCTGGCCTGCGCGGATGGAAATAGATGTTCCACGTGGAACATCTATTTGTCATTCATCTCAAATCGTAGTAGTTCCAAACCTTTGTCCCGCAAGTTACTCTGTACTTTCATGCCGCCCCTACTCACACCACGTCCTGTCTCAATATCATTCGCCATTCACGCATTTTCAAGTATTGTACGGCTGCCGCTTTTTGTAGCTGGTACTGTGTTATGCGGAACTGCCTCGTTATTAGCTTCGCTCACTGAAGCTAATGGTAGCCGTCAACATCAAATCGCGCGTGTCTGGGCACGAGCATCTCTGCGCTTTGCCGGTGCTCCCTTACACATTCTTGGCGCTGAGAACCTCCAAAAGCATGCGGTCGCAGTTTACACTTCCAACCACCTTTCTTATATGGACACTCCGGCGATCTTTGCGGCACTTCCATTTCAATTCCGCATCGTTGCACGCCATGAGCTTTGGGGTGTTCCTTTTATCGGATGGCATCTCAATCGCTCTGGGCAGATCCCCGTCAACGTCAGTAATCCGCGAGCATCCGTTGCAAGCCTTTCAGGCGGGGTCAAAACCTTACGCGCAGGAATGTCGTTATTTCTCTTCCCGGAAGGTGGCCGCACGCAAACAGGCCTGCCCGGACCTTTCTTGAACGGGTCAGCCTACATGGCTATTCGTGCTCAAGTGCCGATTGTGCCTATGGCTTTGGTTGGTACGCACGAACTACTTCCCATCCACACCAAAACCTTCTACCCTGTGCCCGTTTTGCTGGTAGTAGGAGAACCAATCCTCACCAGCGGTATGACGCCGCGTGACGTGGAACCACTTACAACCGCACTCCACCGCGCAATCTCTGCGCTCTATTTTTCTCATTCTTTGAGAAAACCTTTATCAGTTTGACTTGTTTATCATAGAAGTATTGTGACCAGGCAAACGAATCATAAACCTCAGATTGCGATTCCCATTCCGACAGCCGCCGACACCGGCTATAACGATCGATGTTGGGTGCAGTACGCTGCAGCTGTTGAAGCTGTAGGCGGAGAGCCACTACGCATCGCACTTGGCCTTGATCCTGCTGAGACCGCACGCCTAGTATCCTCCTGTTCAGGAATCCTGCTGCCGGGTAGTCCAGCCGACGTACACCCGCAGAAGTATGGTGAGAAGTCGATGCCACATACAGCGGCATCTGACAGTGCACGCGAAGCAACTGACGAGCTGCTGCTCCAGGATGCATTCAATTTACGCAAACCTCTACTTGGTATCTGCTTTGGATTGCAGATGATGAATGTATGGCGTGGCGGCACACTGGTGCAGCATCTCGCAACAGGGCAGCCGCACGCACCGGCACAGGATGGACAAGCCTTGCAACATGCAATTAAGGTGCAATCGGAAGCGGCTTTGCTGCGCAGCTTCTTTATAGGCGCAACCAGCCCCATGATCAACAGTAGCCACCATCAAGCAGTAGCACGGCCCGGTGATGGTTTGCTTGTGGCTGCACGTTCCGCCGATGACCATGTAATTGAAGCTTTAGAAGGCACAACACACGTTGACCAATTCGTATTGGGTGTGCAGTGGCATCCGGAGCGTTCCTATCAGCAGAATGAATCTTCTCTATCGATTTTTACTGCTTTCATTGCCGCCGCTCATCGCTGGCACTTGCCGCACGCGTGACACCTGAAGCCATCGCAGCCCTGTTACAGAAGCGTATGTCGGTGGAGGTAGACTCGGCGCTTGCCGGCAAGCTGGCTCGCTATCTTCAGCTACTAATGCTATGGAATACACGCACCAATCTATCTGCAATTCGAGACCCGGAAGCTATTGTGCTAAGGCATTTTGGTGAATCTCTGCAATGTGCGAGAGCGTTGCCTCCTGAGACTGTTACATTGCTTGATTATGGCTCAGGTGCAGGATTCCCAGGAGCGATCTGTGCTTTAGCAAAGCCCAGCCTGCATGTAACACTCGCCGAATCACAAAACAAAAAAGCAGCTTTTTTGTTTGAGCTTTGTAGGCATGTACCTCTATCTGCCAAGGTGCATGTGGGGCGAGTAGAATCGTTGCCCACGAGCCGTCTGTTTGACGTGGTAACACTGCGCGCAGTGGACCGCATGGAACTTGCGTGCATGTCGGCATGTAAGCGGGTTAGGCCAGATGGGTGGCTAGTAATAATGACAACGACAGAAGATGCAGCGATGCTGGCACAAAGAATAAAGCCCATGGAATGTCGGCCTTCTATCTACCTTCGAGGTACAGAGAAGAGTGTTATTTTGTTAGCACACATGCTCGCTATCTAAACAGACTATGTACAGTGTTCCACGTGGAACACTTGCTTCCTTGCCTTTTAGCACCTACATTGGAGACTGCTATGGGAAAAGTGTTAGCGATTGTGAACCAAAAAGGTGGAGTGGGCAAAACAACTACTGCAATCAACCTTGCGGCTGCTTTTGCACTGGAAGAGTTAACTTGCTTGTTGGTTGACATTGATCCGCAAGCAAACAGCACTAGCGGCTACGGCATTCCACGCGACGAAGATCGGCTTTCAAGCTATGACGTACTTGTGTATGGGACGCCGCTGGCTGAAGCGGCTTTGCAAACAGAAATACCCTCTCTGAAGCTGATTCCTGCAAGTAAGGACTTAATCGGCGCAACCGTAGAGCTCATGGAGCAGGAAAACAGAGCGCAGAAGCTGAAAGCGGCACTGGTGGAAGCGCGGGAAGCTCACGACTTCATACTAATGGATTGCCCTCCCGCACTTGACCTGCTCACATTGAATGCCCTGGTTGCGGCTGACGCACTATTAGTTCCCATGCAAGCAGAGTATTTTGCGCTTGAGGGAATTTCCGAGCTGCTGCACACCCTCGAAAGAGTGCAAGCAGAGCTCAATCCTCAGCTTGAGATCGAAGGCGTGCTGCTAACTATGTACGACGATCGAACCAATTTAGCGCAGCAGGTAACTGCCAACCTACGCGCACATTTTGGAGATAAGCTATTAAAGACTACGATTCCGAGAAATATTCGTCTAGCGGAAGCACCTAGCTATGGACAACCAGTGTTGCTGTACGACCCGCGTTCACGAGGAGCTGAGGCATATCAAGAGTTGGCTCGCGAGCTTATGAAGCGTAACAAAGTCAAAAGTAAAAAACACGCTGAAATCAAGAAGCAAGGCAGGGAAGTCCGTTTTTGGCCATACTCTTAAACATCAAAACAGTTGGAATCGCGCTGAACCATCCCGAGACACGAATATGAGCTGAAACCCAAAGGAGAAATCATGGCGATTGTTATGCCTACAGAGAAGGAAGTTGGAGGAAAGCGCAGGGCATTAGGCAAGGGGCTTGAGTCTTTATTGCCAAAAGCTGCACCGCGCATTGCGGAGGGGGTGTCTCCAACCGAGTCGGATAAGCATTCAAATAATGAGGGCCAGGCATTCGAAATTTCTGTTGAAAGTATTGATAGGAACCCTTTTCAAACGCGCATGCGCTTTGATGAAGCTTTATTGAATGAACTTGCTGATTCTATCAAAGCAGTTGGCGTGATCCAGCCTGTTCTCGTGAGAGTACTGGAAGGAGGCCGCTATCAACTGATTGCGGGCGAGAGACGATGGCTAGCCTCCCAAAAGGCCGGAAAGATAACCATTCCAGCAGTAGTAGCAGCGATGAATGATGAACAGGCGATGGAAGCGACCATTGTCGAAAATCTGCAGCGTGCCGATTTAAATCCAATGGAACAGGCGCGGGCATTCGATCGGCTAGGGCGAGAATTCCGCTTGACACAGGAACAGATGGCGGTACGGACCGGGAAGGATCGCGCGTCAATTTCAAATTTCCTACGTTTGCTGCGGTTACCAGTGGAGCTGCAAGGCCTGGTCGAAGCAGGCTCACTGACGTTCGGTCATGCGCGAGCTTTATTAGCATTGAACGATCCGGCGCAGATGATGCGCGCCGCGCAAAAGATGCAGGCCTTGGCCATGAGCGTCCGGCAGGCGGAAACATTCGTGAAAGGCATTCTCGATCCGGAGCGTCGTAGGGCAGCCGAGAACACTAGCGAACCGGTTGATCCCAATGTACGAGAAGCGCAGAACACTCTTCGCCGAGCTTTAGGAATGAAGGTATTGATTGAGGACAAGAACGGACGCGGACGAGTAGTAATTGAGTATGCCAATCTGGAAGCATTTGACCAACTAATGGATCGGCTTACAACTGAGTAAATTTGCATCCTAGGCGTTTAGGGTTATTCAAGGTGCAACCGCTTGAGCAGAAAGGGTCGCTTCGTGGCTTGCGCTCACTATTACATAACAGATTAAGTTTTATAAGCTCTACTGCTAAGCTTCTACGGCAAGGACCAATACAGCAGGCCTTGCACAAAGAAATATATGCCGGCTGCAAGCAAGCAGAGTAGGAGCCTCCAAGCTGAATACCTGTCGTCAAGCGTTTACATCGCTTACCGATAGAAGTACTCCCTACTCGTTTTCCTCAAATTTATATGGCAGCAGCAACGCAGCTTCAATCCACTAAAAAGTCGCAAATTGGGACCTTAGTATTTCATTCAGATGATTTTTCAATCCACGAAGACATTAAAATGGAGCTAAAGACTCAAAAATTCACTGCGGGAACGGTCACTAAAGCCTTCAACATCACAAAACCATAAATTTGCGCCCAAGTGAATGAGGCAGCCTTCCCGATAATCTCCGTCCGCGAAATCGTCTAATACTACACAGCGCAGGCGAACAAAGGTATCATCGGTCGTTGTTACGAGTGAGCTTCTCAATTAGCTCTCAGAACCAAGTGCAATGCAAATACCAGCTGATGAAGTTTAACATCGGCGTTCCATAACTCACGTATGCCAAACTATAGCTTGTAGCGCATCACTTGGTGTATGCCTCGCAATCAACTTGGCGAAAACCTTATCAAACCCTTTTACTCCTCACCCAAAGCGTGTTTCTATCCATGAAACATCGGCATGGAGCAAGCTGATTAACTCATGTAACCCTAAAGTTAAAAAGCTCAGTAATACGGTATGTGCGCTGCTACAAGTAATCCCTTGAGAACGATTCATAGCAACCTGCAACAAAGATCGCCAGTCCGGCTTGTCGCAAACCCTGTACCTTCTGTTAAATACTATCGCATCTCACCGCGAGTTTGAGCACGGAGGCCACTAAGGGAAAAGCTTATCCCACTGTCATGATCCGTTCATCCATTTGTTATGTAGATGAACACCGAGAATACCACTATGTAAATCTCAAAATCTGTTACGCAGCAAAGCTAAAAAGCGAATTTGTTCTTATATCAGCGCGAACCAACCACGAATCCTGAATAGGTTCTGAAGAAAATAGATAGCAGCTTTCGTCTAAAGTGCTGCTGAGAGTTGTGGCAAAAGTGCAATATGGGCATTGTGGTAAAGTCCGAATAGCCGACTTCGCATCAAGCAGTAGGACGATACTGCTTCTTGCAAGTGGAAAGGTGCACGTGCGGAATCACTACTCCACAGTAGAATGAATCGAAGTCGCATCGTCGATTTCCTTATGCGTGCCGCATCACGCCGCAGCATTTCCGCAATGATCAACCCTTCTTCCCTATTCCACTGCTCTGCTACTCTTGCCAACTCCAGCATCAGTGTGGCATTTGTATTCAGCTGGGCTATACCGTCCAAGCCGCCGACAATCTCCCACATGTCTGGAGGTTCCATTTGTAGCTGGTTCTGATCGGGTTGTAAGTAGCACCCGGCAATCAGCTGTAACCCATCCACGTTTACTTTTTCAAGCTTGCTCAGCACTTGCTGCCACGCTCGAATTACCGGCCTGCGCCTAATTGTTGCGAAGCGAAACTGGTAGATGGTTATTCCGCCAAGGAGCAAAGTCAATAGTAGAACTATCATTTTGGACCGATCCCATCCGTCTGTGACATGTCGTATTCTAACGGCACTCCAAGCGCTTTCATTCGATCTATTATGTCTTGGGGGAGTACTAAAGGCACCTTTTCGGGAATCCAAAAAGCACCAATCCAATACAGAAGCGACCCGAGATAAAAAACCATACGCACGTACTCGAGCGCGGTGAAGTTTTCCGCCGTACGCCAGTAAGCATGTAAAGTGTCGGTAAGGAAGGCGACCAGAACCCATATGGTCAGCCCATACCCCTCTCGCATCACATGGCTGCGCCACGCCAAGCCCAACTGCTGCGATGCTGCCATGATGGACGTAAACAAAAGGCAGATCAGAAGTGTGGTGAACAAGCTCGTCCGGGCTGCCCATGCATCAATCTTCGATTCTGCGGCCGGCGTCATGAACCAGGCCATCGCAAATGCAATCTCCGGTGCGATCATACCTGTCACTATCAATCGGATGCGCGCACCTTCTACCCAGCGTCCGCTTCGCCGCAGCACACAAGCCGCTATCTCTAGTACAACAGCGATTTGTAGCAGAAGATCAAGAAAAGCTCCAGACCAGTAAACATCTTTGTAAAGTTGTCGCGATCCAAATCGAAAACTGAAGAACAAAGCAACTGTGTACATGCTGCCGTAGGCGATCCAGGTAGTAAACCAGGGCACAGTTCCATACCGGCGCTTATAGAGCAACACGGCGAGCAGGGCGGCGTTCAGTGCAAAGCCAGCCGCCCAGAGAATGGTTGCTGTCAGAGACAGGTTCATCGGCACACCTCAGCCAACGGGTCTCAACCATTGTCGCCGATGAACCCTAAAAGCCAAACAGCGATAAAAACGCCGTGTATAGGTCAGCAAAAACTCCCTGTGGACGCGGGTTTGTGCCGCTGACTGCCTGCGGACGCGGGTTGGTGCCGCTAACAGCCTGGGGACGTGGGTTGGTACCGCTCACCGCGTTTGAACCGGCTTGGGACACCTGAGCTGACACAGTTAGGTTGGAAACGGAAATGAGAACGAAAGCAGCAAGTGATAGGGCAGACTTTTTCATATGAATCTCTCTTAGCGCAGCTGCGCTTTTGCAGATTAACGTAGTTACTTCATAAATGGTGCCATGTTTCACACGTTAGTAATGTCGACGGTCCAAAATGAACCATTGCTAACTGCGGTAATACTGTGTCTGCAAATACGGTATGTTTAATGAAATGGATTCATTTGTAGTGTCTAAAGTACTCTTGCTCTTGGTAATTTCCTCTACGCCATTGTCGATCATGGTGATCGGTGTTCTGTACCCTTCTCGTGATCGACTCGCTCTGCACTGCCAGCTGCCGCCCTGCAATGTTCAAAGTAGGCTTGTGCAACCTTAAAGTCTGAATCACCTTCTGCGCTTTTGACCGATTACGATCGCAAGATGATGCTTGACTGCAAAAGCTTGCACCTGTACCTGCCGGTCAAGCTCAAACTTAGGATATGACGGCATGAGTTCACGAAGGACGACATGATTTTGCGTAACTTGACTTACAGTCTATCGTTGCGGAAACTATGTAAGGTCCCGGCATTTGGTGGTGCATACTGTTCAAGGGATGAGCAGGAGGCAT
>CAXSBB010000008.1:0-155050 GCA_964235655.1 uncultured Acidobacteriaceae bacterium | reverse complement strand
TTGCACACACCCTCAGGATGACACGGTTTTGGGGGAGCTAGAAGAGGTAAATACTTGCACACACCCTCGAGATAACACGGTTTTTGAAGGAGTTAGAAGAGGTAAATAGTTTGCATACGCCCTCTCCGGGATGACACAGTTTTTGAAGGAGTTAGAGGAGGTAAATACTTTGCACACACCCTCTTGGGATGACACAGTTTACAGCGCACTCACTCTGATTTTGTTCTAGGATTGCTGCCATGGCAATATTCACTTCACGCAATCTTTTACGCCGCACCATGCCGCGGCTCGGTACTTCTCTTGCACTGCTCGGCTCCCTGCTCGGCGGTGGGGCAGCAGGTGCCCATGCGCAGCAGCCCGCAAAGCTCCAGGTTGCCATTGTAGGGCTGGTGCATGACCACATCAATGGCTGGTTCAGCCAGCTTGGGTCGCATCCCGAGCTTGAGATTGTGGGGATCGCGGAGCCTAGCGAGGCACTGCGGACGCAGTTCGCGGCGCGGTACCACCTGGCGCCCGGGCTGTTCTTCGCGTCTGAGAGCGACATGCTGGCGCACACGCATCCGCGGGCGGTGCTGGTGTATACGTCCATTGCCGGGCACAGGGCGGCGATTGAAGAGGCTGCCAAGCACCACATTGCGTCGATGGTCGAAAAGCCGCTGAGCACCACGCTGGCGGATGCGCGGGCGATCGAGCAGGTCTCAAAGCAGTACAACGTGCCGGTGCTGGTGAACTATGAAACGACCTGGTACGCGTCGAATACGGCGGCGGCCAAGCTGCTGTGGAGCGGGCAGATCGGCGACCTGCGCAAGCTGGTGGTGCATGACGGGCACAAAGGGCCGCTGGAGATCGGGGTGTCGCCGCAGTTTGGGAAGTGGTTGACGGACCCGGTGGAGAATGGGGCCGGGGCGCTGTTTGACTTCGGCTGCTACGGGGTGGACCTGGCGACGTGGCTGATGCACGGCGAGGCACCCATAAGTGTGACCGCGGTGACGCAGCAGATCAAGCCGAAGATGTACCCGAAGGTGGAGGATGAGGCGACGATTATTCTGAAGTATCCGCATGCGCAGGCGATTATCCAGGGCTCGTGGAACTGGCCGTTTGAGCGCAAGGATATGGAGGTGTACGGGGCTACCGGGTATGTGGATACGGTGGCGCTGACGGGGCTGCGGGTTCGGCTGCCGGGGGAGAAGGTGGAGGAGGCTTTGCAAACTGCACCGCCCTTGCCTGCGACTGAGGATGGGTCGGTGAATTACCTGAATGCGGTGCTGAGCGGGAAGGTGCAGGCGAAGGGGGATTTGAGCGCGCTGGATACGAATGTGACGGTGATGCGGATTCTGGATGCGGCGCGGGAGTCGGCGAAGACTGGGAAGACGGTGGAGTTGGGGGAGGCTGGGCGGTAGGATTGCATTCGTTTCAAGGCATTCCGAGCATCCTTCGAAAGATTTGCTGTCGAACTTGAGTTTTGCCAGGCGAGAAAAGGCTTGTTCTTCAACTTAACCGACGCTTGCACACCGGGTTCCACGCAAAGGGTGTAGGAAGTCGCTTGTTCTCCGGTTTCGCGTTCAGAAAAAGGGTCATCCTGAGGAGTGAAGCGATAAAGGATCTGCTTTTCGCACGGATGCGAAGGAAAAGCAGATCCTTCGCTGTGCTCAGGATGACCCCTTATTTTGTGAGTTTAAAAAGTGTTTGCACTTGGATGCTTTGCCCCCACTGATTCGATAGGTCAGAACTGGAAGCGCCCGAAGAATTCGATGACGCGGCCTTCGTCGGCGCCGGGGGAGAGGCCGAAGAGGGAGTTTTCGACTGTGGCCTCTTGGGTGCCGAAGGAGATGGGAGCGAGGTTGAGTTTGTTGAAGGCGTTGTAGAAGTTGGCCTGGAAGCGTAGTTGGGCTTCGTGGCCGAGGATGGTGATGGGTTGCTCCTTGGCGGCGGTGAGGTCGGTGTCGAGGTAGCAGGGGCCGGTGAAGGAGTTGCGTCCGATGCCGGGAGGGCCGGGGTGGCTGATGTCGAAGAACTGCTTGCCGCCGCCGGGGAAGTTGCCGCCGGTGATGAAGTTGCTGTTGCCGCAGGAGTTATGGGCACCGCCGAAGTAGCCGATGGGGCGGGTGGGCGAGAGGGTGGCGGCGCTTTGGACGAGGGCTACCGTGGGCTGGCCGGTAACCGGGGTCCACGGGAAGCCGGTGCGGTACTGGAAGATGCCGTTGACCTGCCAGCCGCTGATTGCTTCGCCGATAAGGCCGCGACCATTGTGATATTTCGGCAGGTCCCAGTTGCCGGAGACGCGCACGCTGTGGCGCACGTCGAAGTCGGACGGGCCGTACTCGGTGATGGGGTTGGCGGGGTCGGTCTGGTTGGAGAGTGCGCCGGGACCTTCGTTGGAGCCCTGGTCGAGGCTTTTAGCGAAGGTGTAGACCGCGCTGATGTTGTAGCCGTGGGCGAAGCGCTTGTTCATGGTGAGGTTGACGCCGTTGTAGTTAGTGGCTACGTCGGTGGTGGGGACGTAGGCATTTACGAACGGCGTAGTGCCGGTGCCGGTGCTGCCGCCGGTGGTGGTGCCGTTTGTTGTCTGGTGAAGGAAGTTCTGGTCGACGAGGCGAATGAAATGGTGGCCTACGGAGCCCTGGTAGGCTGCCCCGGCAACGATTCCATAGGGTAGCTGGCGCTGCAATTGCAGAGAGAAACTTTCGAGCATGGGTTGGGCTGTGTGCTGGGTGGTGCCGTAGATTTCGATTTCGCCTGCGCCGACCGGCAAGCCGGTGATTGGGTCTGTGTTGACGGCTAGAAACGGGTTGGGGGCGTAGCTGAATGCCGAGCGGTTGGCTCCGCGCTCGAAGAGGATGTGGGCTTGTTGCGCGGTTTGGGTGTCCGGGCGGAACAGACCGAATTGGGCGTAATTGGGGCCGTTCTCAAAACCCGGCAGGTAGAGCTGGTCGTCAATGCGGTCATAGGCTATGCCGAAGCCGCCGCTTACTACCAACTTGTTGTTTTGAATGGGCGGCACGTAGTTAAAGCCCACGCGCGGCGACCAGTTGTTGTAATTGGAATTGATGATGTGATTGACCGGCTTGAGCACGGCGTCGGTCAAGAAGGTGTTTGTATCCGGGCCGAAGACGGGCTCGTTGATGAGGAAGCCCTTGTTGCGGAGGGGCTCGAAGTACTCCCAGCGCAGACCGGTGTTGAGGGTGAGGTTGGGCAGGGCTTTCCAGTCATGCTGGATGAAGGCGCTAATGTCGGCGTCGCGGAAGTAGCGTTGGCCATTGGCAGCACCGCCGTTGAGCGGATTGGCTGCGACGCTTTCGAATAAAGGCGCATCGTTGGCGTAGTTCCAAATACCGCCGAAAACGTAATCGGGGCGCGAGTTGCCGCTCAGGTTGTCGTTGTCCTGCTCCCAGCGGTAGGAGCCGCCGTAGCGGATGGTGTGCGCGCCGAATGTCTGGATGAGCGTGTCCTGGACTTCGTAGGTGTTCTGGGCCAGGATGCCGGGTGTGGTTGAGCCCTGGATGGGGCCGTCGTAGAGCCGTCCGAAGACGTAGTTCTGCACTTCAAAACGCGGTACGCCGAAGTCGACCGTGGTACCGGCATCGTTGATCTGGTTATCGGCAAACCGGGTGGAGTTGGCACGCGCTTCATTGATGAGCGAGGGGGTGAAGGTGTGGATGTAGACCACGGTGGCCGAGGAGTTGAACGGTTTGAAGGGCAGGTTGGAAAGCGGCTCCGCACCTGTACCGGCGTCGGGGCTGGCCTGGTCGAGTTTGACGATAAAGCCGCTTACGGCAAATTGGTCGCGCGGGGTGAAGTTATAGTCCACGCGGGCGTTGAACTGGTTGCCCCGGTAGTGCGAGGTGGCGATGACTTGCGCGAACTGGACATCGGGAACACCGTCGAGGCCGCCGCCTACCAGGGCGTTGGGCGCGGCGGGTGCAGCGGCGGAGAAGGCGGGCAGCAAGGTGCCCAGACCGCCTGCGAAGGAGCCGATATCGACCCCGCCAGGTAGCTGCGCGCAGGCGGGGGTGGGAAGGCCGGCAGGCGCGGCTTGCAGGTTGGCGCAGAAGGTGGGCAGTGCGCGGACTACCTGCGGGACGCCGCCGGGGCCGGTGAGGACGCCCGAGACGATGCCGCCGGGGCGCTGGGCAGCGAGGGCGCTAAAGAACTGCGGGGTGGGCACGTACTGCTCCGAGGTGCCGGAGTTGATGTTGGTGATGCCCTCATAGGAGCCGAAGAAGAAAAGCTTGTCTTTGAGGAGGGGGAAGCCGATGCTTGCGGCATACTCGCGCTGCTTGTTCTGGTCGCGCACGGGCAGGCCGCCTGCGGGTGCGCCGTAAGAGGGAAAGGCGTTGAGACCGGGCTCGTCGTACTGGAAGAAGAGGCTGCCGTGGACGGTATTGGAACCGGCCTTGGTGACTACGCGGGTGTGGAGGCCGACGTTGCGGCCCTCGCTTGCGTCAAAATTGCCGGAGGCGGCAGTGATTTGCGCGACCGACTCCGGGTTAGGAGTTACTACCGCCGAGCCGCCGTGGGAAAGGCTGTCAACGCTGACACCATCGATTAGATAGGTATTGGAAGTAACGCGCTGACCCGCGGCGGAGGCTTGTACCTGGTTTTCTGTTTGGAAGATACCGGAATTGGATTGGTTGCCGCTTTGGTTATTCGGCAGCGAGACACTGGAGCCGGCACCGCTGCGGGCCGCGTCTGAAATAACGCCTGGGGTAAGCCGGAGAAGTTCATACGGGTCGCGTCCGAATTCGGGCAGGCGGGTAACATCGGCTGCGGAAAAACTGGTGCCCACGGTAGCGTCCGAGGTATTGAGCAGCGGTACATCGTCGGCGTTGACAGTTACTGTTTCCGACGCGCCACCTGTTGCAAGTTGGACATCGAGGTCGCGCGCGGCTTCCGCAACGATGGTGATATTCGGAAAAGAAGCTGCTTTGAAGCCTTTCGCGGATGCTTCGAGTGAGTAGATACCCGGGGCAAGCTCGCTGAAATTGTAGAAGCCGGAAGCATTGGTGTTGAACGTTTTGACTGCGCGGCTGCTTTGCTCGGTAAGCTTGACTGCCGCCGAACTTACGACTGCGCCGGTGGTATCAGTTACAGTGCCGGAGAGCCTGGCATTGAATTGCGCGGAAGCATACGGCGCAGCAAAAAACAGGATGGAAGCAGCGGTGCGCAAAGCACGTCCGAAGTACACAATTGCTGTTCTCTTCATGGTTGGCTTCTCCGTATATAGATAAAGGTGGCGACTCGACGGGTGGAAGTGCCTGCCGAGTTTATTGCTCATCTCGGGTAGAACGCTATGCGATGCGAGGCCTGCAGACGCCTTTACAAATGCTGCCTTATAAATCCGGGTGAGGTAGGCGCACAGGTAACTTGCCGATGCGGCAGCCAAGCAAACGCATGCGAACGACAACCGGAATACACCTTATATACTTCATTTTGCGGTAAAACCATGACGCGGCCATGATACGCCAAGCTCCTCAATGTTGTACAAGGGCGCTGCGGCTTCACGGCAAAGCACTGCCAAGCACAATGATATCTGTGGGATAAACGGGAGAAAGAGTTGCAGGCTGCCGACGGCTTAAAAGTTTCAGCCTGGTTTTCAACAGCCGCCGAGCCTCTTTTCTGTTCGGTCGCTATCTCAATATAGGACAGTTTGTACGCTGCAAGGTTCCATGCAGGGAGCATTCCTGCTCTGCCTGTTAAGGTTTTTGATACTTAAAAGTGAAAATAAAAGTAATTCACCTTACAAGTTGTACGCGCAGATGTGCATATTGCGCTAATCTATGGAAATGGTAAATCAAGACGTCTTGGCAGCTATCGATGTAGAAATTGGCCGGCTTCAACAAGCAAGAAACATTCTTGCGGGGACGGAAGAACAACCACCGGCTGTACGCCGTGGACGCCCTCCGCTGAATAAGCAGGCGGCACCGCAAGTCGCAAAAAAGCGTGTCGGCAGGCCTGCCGGAGTGAAGCGTGTACTGAGCGCGGAAGCACGCAAGCGGATCGCCGATGCCCAGAAGAAGCGCTGGGCAGCACAAAAAGCTGACCAATAGATACAAAGAGTATTGAGGAGCCTAGTCGAGCCGGTTGCTAGGCTAACTTCATGGTGCGGGGCTTGCAGGTCCCTTGCTCCCAGCTGTAGCTCAGATTTCTCGTGAGTGACTTAGACAGTCCCGAGTGAGCGGTCTGTTTCGATGTACATGGGAATCTATAGGTCCTGAAATAGAGCTTGGTCGTCTGAACATGTTGAAGTAGATACTCGCCTGAAGCACGGCAATTTGGCTTGCGCTTCAAACTATTTGAAGCGCAAGCCGCTGAATCCTACAAAGCCTTACGCGCGTGAAAGGTTATACACCGTACATACCGGTCTTAAGCTTGCAGGAAAATGATTTTAGTCTGCCGTTGAGCGAAGCCAGAGCCGCGATAACTGTTCTGCTGTAAATACGTCGCCCGGAGCTTCTTTTCGCAGTTCCGCTTCATGTTTTTGCTGCAGGGCGCGGAGTTTATCCGCAGGAACATACACGGGGCCATTCGGCACAGGACCTTGAAATGCTGTGTTGCCGACTACAAGAGCAGTTTTGTTTCTAGTTCCTCTCCTACCTTTAGAAGCACGCTCCCGCTTAGCCGGGACGTATTTGATGGTGACGGGAGCTTGCGCCTTCACCGGGTCCGCAGGTGCGGTACCTGCCTGTTGAGCAAGTACAGCAATCTCTGCGGGCTGCAGGGTTTGCAGGTGACTGAGACTTGGCAGTACCTTAGTGAGCTTGGTGGGTAAGGACGGTAAGAGCAATTCTCGAACTTGTTGCAGTCGAGCAATTTCAGTATCAATGAGGCGAAGCACGTGTACGTACGGCATGTGTGCTCAAGTGTACTAGCTTCATGACCGGAAACATGTATAGAAATACTATCTAATTGCCGATGTGCCCAAGGGCCAGCCCGATAGCGTAGGTGACTACGCCTTCAAGCGCACCGACAAAGGTCATTTCAAGACCGCTGCTCCACCAGGAACGGATGGTGATGAGCGATTTGGCGGCACCTACGGCAAAGTGCGCGACGAGCGAAACAATAGCCGCGATAACTACCGCAGGCAAGCCGGACACAAAGAAAAACGGGATGATAGGTACAAATGCACCGATTGCGGTTGAGAGAGCGCCGGAGATAGCCGAAGTCCAGGGACGGCTCAGGCCTTCCTCTGTAGTGTCAAGCCGCTCGCGTGCCAGGGCTTGCACCAGGCGCTTTTTATCCTTTGCCATGTGCTCGACAAAGCGGTCGGCATCCTCGGCGGTTAGACCGCGCACCTGGTAGGTAAGCGAGAGCAGTTCGCGGGCTTCAGGCTCGTTGAGGGCAACGGCTTCTTCCTCGCGCGCGTACTCGGCCTCGTAAATTTCGCGCTCGCTTTTGGCGGCAAGGTAGGCACCAGAGCCCATGGAAAGCGCGCTGGCTACCATGCCGGCGAGCCCGGCGATGAGAACGAAATGACTGTTGCCCAGGGTGGCACCGGAGACGCCGGAGACGATGCCGAAGATGGAGCCCAGCCCATCGTTGACGCCGTAAATGGCGTCGCCGATCCAGCTCGCTGTGCGGGGGCGGCCTTTTTCACGGGCGGCGATAAGCTCATCGAGTGCCTGCTGCGCGTCTGTAGATGAGGTTGTGTGCTGCGGGGCACCTTCCAGTGCATCTTCAAGCGTGTCCTGCTGCCCGGGCTGCGGCAGCGGGCCGCGATTGCGGATGAGAGTGCCCAGGATTTTGTAGTGCTCCTGCTCGTCTTCAATGACCTCCTTGAGCACGGCGACTGTTGCTTCATCGCCAAGCTCGCGGATTTGCCGGCTGTAGTTGGCGACGTCGCGGCTTTCATCGAGTTCCAGCTTGCGCAGGGCCAGCGCGTCGCCGCCTACCCGGTTGGCAAGCGTGTTTGCCGCGCCTTCAGGCGCTCCGCGGTATACGGGCGCGGGACCGCCCAGCTCTTCAATACGCCTGGCCCACAGCTCCGCGTGGTGCTTTTCCGCGCGAGCCAGCCCGCGCAGGGCGCTGCGGCGGCGTGCGTCTCCTTCACGCTCCGCGAGCGCTGAATAGGTGTTGAAGCCCGTCATTTCTGTCTGCCAGTTTCCTTCAATGGACTGGAGCAGGCGCTTTCTGCCGGATTGATTCAGTGCGTTTGCCATATTCCTCTCTTGGAATTTACAGGAAGAGGTGAACCGGTTTGCGGGTTGCTGAGCGGTGCTCGGATTGCTGGTGTTTGATTTTGAGCGAGGTGCAGGGGAGTTGATTTTGAGTTTTGTGCGACTGCCCGTGAAAAGCAGGTCCTTCGACTACAGTCGGCGCTTGCGCGCCGACTTCCGCTCAGGATGACACGGTGTCGGGGTCGGTGACACGGTGTTTAGGTTGGTGACACGGGTGTCGAGGTTGGTGACACGGGTGTCGAGGTTGGTGACACGGGTGTCGAGGTCGGTGACACGGGTGTCGGGGTCGGTGACACGGTGTTTAGGTCGGTGACACGGGTGTTGGGGTCGGTGACACGGTGTTTAGGTCGGTGACACGGGTGTTGGGGTCGGTGACACGGTGTTTGGGTAGTCTGCAATTGTTGAATCGGTGACTGCCGACTTTACGTCTTATTGGAAGGATGCTGAGATGTTGTCACATGCGCTGTTGCTGTCCCCGTCGCCCGGCGGGCTGTAACTGTTAGTCGCCCATCCGTCCCATTGCCACACTTTTATCCGATTGAAGCAGCCTGGGAGATATATGACTACCGCGCCGGTCCCCTCTTCTCCGCTCGTAGCTCCGTCGCACAGCTTGAGCCACTTGCGGCTGCTTGAAGCTGAGAGTATCCATATTCTGCGTGAGGTGGCTGCCGAGTTTGAGAAGCCGGTGATGCTGTATTCCATCGGCAAGGATTCCGCCGTGATGCTGCGACTGGCGCAGAAGGCGTTCTACCCGGGGCCGATTCCCTTCCCGCTGCTGCATATCGATACCGGTTACAAGTTTCGAGAGATGCTGGAGTTTCGGGATGCCATGGCGCGGTCGGTGGGTGCGAAGCTGCTGGTGTGGCGCAATGAAGAGGCGCTGCGCAATGGGACAAACCCGATTGCGCTCGATACGAAGCGCTGCTGCGGATTGTTGAAGACGCAGGCGCTGCTGGATGGGCTGAACCACTACGGGTTTACGGCGGCGTTCGGCGGGGCGCGGCGCGATGAGGAAAAATCGCGGGCTAAAGAGCGGATCTACTCGTTCCGTGACCGGGCCGGGCAGTGGGACCCGAAGAACCAGCGGCCCGAGTTGTGGAACCTTTATAACGCGCGTGTGCATCCGGGCGAGTCCATCCGGGTGTTTCCGCTGTCGAACTGGACCGAGATGGATGTGTGGCAGTACATCTACGAAGAGCGAATCCCGGTGGTGGATTTGTACTTTGCGCGGGAGCGATGGATGTACCTGCGGGGCGATGCGCTGCTGCCTACCGAGCAGAGTTTTGTGGCGCTGCCGGGGGAGCGGGCGATGCTTGTAAAGTCGCGGCTGCGGTCGCTGGGTTGCAGCCCTTGCACGGGGGCGATTCGTTCTGAGGCGGACACGATTCCTAAAATTATTGAAGAGATTTTGGGCTTTCGCTCGTCGGAGCGGGCGAACCGCGCGATCGACCATGACCAGGAAGGGTCTATGGAGTTGAAGAAGCGTGAGGGGTATTTCTAAGGTGATGCGCGGACACAATCTCGGCGATCTTGACCACCTTGAACAAGCTGCCAACGGCGCACCTGCCGGTGAGCCCGAGGTTTGGGATGAGGCTGTGCGGGAGTTCAACCCGCGCTTTGGGCATGAGCCTAAACCCGAACCCGTGACGGTGTCTCCTACTTTCGATGTCGCGGACTACCTGGCGCAGGAACGCTCTAAAGACCTGCTGCGGTTTTCTACCGCCGGGTCGGTGGATGACGGCAAGAGCACGCTAATCGGGCGACTGCTGTATGACACGCAGAGTATCTATGACGACCAGGTGAAGTCGATTGAGGGCAAGGGGACCACAGCGCCCGGCGTGCTGGACCTGGCACTGCTGACCGACGGGCTGCGGGCGGAGCGTGAGCAGGGCATCACGATTGATGTGGCGTACCGGTACTTTGCGACGGCGCGGCGCAAGTTCATCATTGCCGACACGCCGGGGCATGAGCAGTACACGCGCAACATGGCTACCGGGGCTAGTACAGCAGACGTGGCCGTGGTGCTGGTGGATGCGCGCAAGGGCGTGCTGAAGCAGTCGCGCAGGCATGCTTCGATTACGGCGCTGCTGGGGGTGCCGCAGATTGTAGTGGCAGTGAACAAGATGGACCTGGTGGACTGGAGTGAGGGAGTCTTTACCGGCATTTGCGAGGAGTTCACGCGGTTTTTTCGTGGGCTTGATTTTGCCGGGGATGCGACGGCGCTGCACTTTGTGCCGGTAAGTGCGCTGGCTGGGGATAACGTGGTGCGCGGTTCGGGGGCGATGCCGTGGTACGGCGGACCTACGCTGCTGGAGTTGCTGGAGGAGCTGCCCTCGTCGGCGTACCGCGACATTGCCGCGCCGTTCCGGTTTGCGGTGCAGAGGGTGGCGCGGCCCAACCTTGACTTTCGCGGGTTTGCGGGGCAGATTGCGGCGGGCACGGTGCGGCCCGGGGATGAAGTGCTGGTGATGCCGTCGGGGCTGCGGAGCCGGGTGGCTCGTATCGTGACGTTTGACGGCGATTTGGAGGCGGCTACCGCGCCGCTTTCTGTCACGCTGACGCTTGCCGATGAAATCGACATCAGCCGAGGGGATGTGCTGGTTGCTCCCTTGCAAGCGGCGCAGGTGGCGACACGCTTTGACGCCTCGCTGGTGTGGATGAGTGCGGTGCCGCTCGATTTTAAGCGGCGCTACCTGCTGAAGCAGGCCAGCCGTACCGTGCAGGCGCATGTGCGCGTGCTGCACCGGAGCCTGGATTTTAGCGGAGATGCGACGGGTGCGGTCTCCCCGGCTACGCTTGCGTTGAACGATATCGGAATGGTGGCGATGGAAACGCTGCTGCCCCTGAGCGTGGACTTGTATGAAGCGAATCGGCATACCGGCAGCTTCATCTTGATCGATGCTGAAACGAATGCGACCGTGGCTGCGGGGATGATTCGGTCGGTTGGGGAGAGTGGGGAGGGGAGCGTGGGCAAAGTTGCCATACCTGTTTCTTCGATTTCGGCGGTTTCCATTGCGGAGCGCGTAGCAGCATGGGGGCATGGAGGAGCTTTGCTTACCGTTGCGGGAGACCCGGCGTTTGCCGATGCGATTGAGCGCGCGCTATTTGCAAGCGGTGCGTTCGTGGTGCGCTCGGAGGATGGCGGCATTGCCTCGCAGGGTGTGCTTGCCGTGTCGCAAAGGGGCGGAGGGGAGAGTGCATCGCTTACCGTCGATGCGGGCGGCCAGACTCGTACTGAGGTGTTGTCGCGGGATGTACCTGATGCTGTGGCGCAGGCACTTGTGTTGTTGCGGGCTATGGGGGTGTTGATTCGAGCTAAAACAGGGACGGGATGAGGAGGAAGGCAGAAGCAGGTCCTTCGACTTCGCTCAGGATGACACGGTTTTCTGGGTGACACGGTTTTCTGGAGTGAGGCGGTTTCTGGGGTGACACGGTTTTCCGGGTGGGCGGGAGGAAGGCAGAAGCAGGTCCTTCGACTTCGCTCAGGATGACATGGTTTTCTGGGGTGGTGCGGCGGGAGGAAGGCAGAAGCAGGTCCTTCGACTTCGCTCAGGATGACAAGGTTTTCTGGGGTGAAGCGGTTTTCGGGGGTGAGGCGGTTTCCAGGGTGACACGGTTTTCAAAAACGGTTTACATGGCATTGATGCTGCTTTTGCTTTGACCTACAAAAAGGATGGCCTATGAACGATCTACAGACAACGCCGGGCGTGATGCCGCTGCGGGCGGAGCTGGCGGGGCAGCTTGCCCGTGTGGAGGAGCTGCTGCGCCGCGAGCTGGACGGGGTAGAGAATGCATGCCTGACGTGCAGCTTTCAGGCGGAGGACGTGCTGCTGCTCCGCTTGGTGCAGCGGCTGCGCCCTCGTATCCCTGTGCTGTTTCTCGATACCGGCTACCATTTTGCCGAGGTGTATGCGTACCGCGACCGCATGGCCGCGGAGTGGGATTTGAACCTTCAGAACCTGCTGCCGCGCGCTACCGTGGCGGAGCAGGAGGCCGAGCATGGGCTGCTGTACCAGACCGCACCGGACCGCTGCTGCGGGATGCGCAAGGTGGAGCCGCTGTTTACTGCCGTTGCCGACTACAAAGTGTGGCTTACGGGGCTGCGGCGGGAGCAGGCGCGCAGTCGAACGGCGCTTGAGGAGGCTGCGAACTTTACCCTGCCGAGCGGTGTGACGGTGCGCAAGCTGAGCCCGTTCGCGGATTGGTCGACGCGGGATGTGTGGCAGCTTTGCGCGCACCTGGGTATTCCGCTGCTGCCGTTGTATGAGCGCGGGTATACCTCTATCGGTTGCGAGCCTTGCACGAGTTTGCCGAGCGATCCGAATGACCCGCGCTCGGGGCGGTGGGCCGGTAAGAAGGTGGAGTGCGGTATTCATATTCAGGCTGCTCCTGGAGCTGTTTCCGGGTCGGCGCCTGAGTCTGTTTCCGAGGCTGGACCTCGGTGATCGGCAATGGGTAGAGCATAGTGAACAGCGGCCTGGAGTACGCGATCGGGTTTGTTATTGCCATGTTCATCGCGCTTACAGGCGTAGGGGCGGGCACGATTACGACGCCGCTGCTGGTGTTGTTTCTCGGGGTGCCGACCGCGGTTGCCGTTTCTACCGGGCTGGTGTTTTCGGCTGCTGTCAAACTGGCGCTGGTGCCGACGCAGATCGCGCGCAAGCAGGTGGACTGGCGAGTACTGGGCTACATGCTGGCGGGGGGACTGCCGGGGGTTCTGCTGGGGTCGCTGGTGCTGAACCACCTGGCTACCAGCGGCTCCAAACTGCTGATGAACGGCTTGCTGGGACTGGTACTGGTGGTTACGGCGCTGTACCAGATCGCATTCTCATTCCGCGCCCCAAAAGAGGACGCGACGCGACGCGACCGGGCGCGCTGGCTGGGTTGGCTCATGTTCCCGGTGGGGGCTGAGGTCGGTTTTTCTTCAGCCGGTGCCGGGGCCCTGGGTACAGCGGCGCTGCTGTCGCTTACCGCTCTGGTACCGGCGCAGGTTGTGGGTACCGATATCCTGTTCGGTTTTTTGCTGTCGCTGTTCGGCAGCGGAGCGCACCTGTTTACGGGTGCGCCCGGCAGCGCGGTACAGGCCGGACTGCTGAAACACCTGGTACTGGGCGGGCTGCTCGGCGTTGCATTTGGGACGTGGTCTTCCCGCTGGATTCCGCGCCGCCCGCTGCGCATGGCGTTGTGGGTGTGGTTATTGGTGATCGGTGCGCAGTTTATTTACAGAAATTCGCTGGATGCGCTGGTGAAGTAGCTTCGAGTAATTTACGGGTGGTTTTGGTGGGCAAAGGCGCATCCCAGCAGTAGAGGAAAACGAACATGGCACAGGAACTTACGCTTGAGCAGGCACGGCAGGTGATTGCCGCGGCGGAAAAGAAGGCGACTGAAATTGGACAGCCCATGAACGTGGCTGTGGTGGATGAGGGCGGCAACCTGCTGGCATTTGCGCGTATGGCCGGGGCGTGGCTCGGTTCGATTGATATTGCGATGAATAAGGCGTTTACCTCGCGGGCGTTTGATATCGCGACAAGCGACCTGGGGGATAACTCACAGCCGGGCCAGCAGTTCTTCGGTATTCATGCGTCGAACGGCGGACGGGTGATGATTTTTGCGGGCGGCATTCCGCTGAAGCAGGGTGGGCGTGTCGTTGGGGCTATCGGGGTGAGCGGCGGCTCGGGTAAGCAGGATCAGCAGGTGGCTGAGGCGGGTGTGGCGGGGATCGGGTAGAGATTGCCTCCTCTTGGGACAGGGTTCCCACAATCGTTTCGGCTAGAATCGGCACTTATGAGAGAGTGCAATGCAATTGGTATGCCGCTGCATCGAGTACCAAGATTGCTGGACCTGTTTTGCTGTGCGGGCGGAGCAGGCGTGGGATATAGTAGGGCCGGTTTTGAGGTCGTCGGTATCGACATTAAACCGCAACCGAACTATCCCTTGCCCTTCCTTCAGAGCGATGTACTGAAACTGGACCCCAAGTTTATTGCTACCTTCGATGCAATTCATGCCTCGCCTCCATGTCAGTCTTACTCCGACTTGGCTAAACGAAACGGCAACGCAGATGCATGGCCTCGGCTTGTTGAGCCGGTACGGGAGATGCTTATCGATTCCGGGCTGCCATATGTAATTGAGAATGTTGAGGGAGCCCCGTTGCACAGCCCGGTTGTGCTTTGCGGAACAATGTTCAAGGGTCTTCGCGTTCTCAGACATAGACTCTTCGAAGCGAACTTTCCGATTCTCACGCCAAAACACGGGTTACATCCTAAAGTTCATACATTTGACAAGCGGAAGTCGCACTACGGCAAGACAGATGACATGCTCGACTTTGTACAAGTCACAGGCGGCGGTAACTGCACGATAGCCGCAGCACGCGATGCCATGGGTATTGACTGGATGACGAAGAATGAGCTGAACGAGGCTATTCCGCCCGCATATACGCGCTTTATCGGCAAGCAGCTGATGCTACATCTGCAACTGAATAATACGCAGGCAGTCGAACTTAGACAACATGCGTAAGCAAGGCTCCAAGTTGAAGATTCGGGAGTTTTTGCTTGCCAATGTCGGACGAGTCATTGAGTCCAATGAGATACGTGATGCGGCCGGAGCGAGTGAATGGGGCCGCCGAGTCCGGGAGTTGCGCGAAGACGAGAACTGGCCGATCTTGACGCACAACGACAGTGCGGAGCTCAAGCCCGGTCAGTACTTGCTTACGGAAGAACCGAAGACCTCAGCGATAAAATTTTCTCGCAGTATTTCCGCCAAGCTACGAGCTGAAGTTCTGGATCGAAACGGCTTCACCTGCCAGATGTGCGGATTGACGCCGGGGGACATCGATCCGTCTACCGACCGCAAGGTCCGGCTGCATCTTGGGCACATCAAGGATAAAAGCTTGGGCGGACGTGACGAACTTTCCAACCTGCGCGCTCTATGCTCGACCTGCAATCAAGGCGCGAAGAACATTACTTCAGAAAAGCCCTCGCAGATCTGGCTTTTGTCCCAGGTAAGACGGGCGGGACAGGAAGAACAGCTTACCGTCTTGAACTGGCTTCGCAAGAAATTTGATTCCTAAGCCTGTATAAACCGTCTATGGACCGCAGCGAAAACATGCGGGCGATCCGCAACAAGAACACTTCAACAGAGATCACGGTGCGAAGCCTCGTTCATCGGCTCGGCTACCGCTTTCGTCTGCATCGAAAAGACCTACCGGGCACGCCCGATCTTGTGTTTCCGGCGCGCAGAAAAGTCATTTTCGTACATGGGTGTTTCTGGCATTCGCACAACTGTAAACCGGGGCTTATCCCGAAAACGAACCATGATTTTTGGGCGCACAAGCTGGAGCAGAACAAAATACGAGATCAAAGGAATCTGGAATCACTTACAGCGGATCTCTGGCAATCATTAGTAGTTTGGCAATGTGAGCTCAAAAATTTATCGGCAGTCTCGGACAAGATCCAAAGTTTTTTGAATTCTTAACTATCGCTTCACAAGTGCTTATATGCTCGCTACCTATAGTGCGTGAGCGCAACAGGTACCGGTTGCCCGTTGCACTGCCGTTCACATTTATGCTCATCCAGCGTGTCTCCGCATCAAGCTGTGCATCCATAAGCATGAAGAACTGACGGACTTCGCAGGACGCGGGAGCGGGAAAGGAATGCTTTGAAGATCGGTCCGCTGATCGGCTTGGCCGGTGTTATTGTTGCCGCGCTGAATGTTGAATTGAATCAGGCTGTTTCCGGCCTGGCGCTGCCTGACATCAGCGGCAACCTGGGCTTGTCGCATGATGCAAGCACCTGGTTTACCAGCCTTTACACATCGGCCCAGGTTGTCGGCATGTCTGTGGCGGCCTGGTTGGCAGTTACGGTGTCATTGCGGCGCTTTGCCTTGTTCGCCATTGCGCTTGCATGCGTCAGCACAGTTCTGATCCCGCTCAGCGGCAATCTTACCTATCTGTACACGCTGCGTGTGCTGCAGGGGCTTTCCGGCGGGTTTACCATACCGCTGCTCATTACGATTGCGCTTCGGGTTCTTGCGCCGCCTGTGCGGCTGTACGGCCTAGCGGCATACGCGCTGACCGCGACCTTTTTTCCAAATCTCAGCGCCGCCGCTGCCGGCTTGTGGACCGACCATCTGGACTGGCATTTTGTGTTTTACCAGTCTGTGCCCCTGGGTACGCTGGCCGCGCTGCTGGTGTGGTACGGCATTCCGACAGAGGCGCCGAAGTATGAGCGTTTGAAGATATTTGACTGGCGAGGCGCTTCGCTGGTGGCTATCGGGTTTGGATCGTTTACCACGTTGCTGCAGCAGGGCGACCGGCTTGACTGGTTTCACTCGCAGCTTATCTGTGTGCTTGCCCTGATCAGTGTGATTGCGGTTCCGCTGCTGCTGGTCAATGAATGGTTCCATAAACTACCGCTGATAAAACTGCAATTATTCAGTAGGCGCAACCTGGCTTACGGCTGCCTGGCGCTGTTTATCTTCATCATCATTTCCGCATCGTCTTCGACCATCCCTACCATGTTTTTAGAGCAGGTACAGGGATACCGTCCGGAGCAGGCACAGTTTATTACGCTTGAGGTAGCGGCGCTGCAATTGCTGCTGCTGCCGGGCATGGCGCTCCTGCTGAATATCAAATGGGTAGACGGACGCATTGTGAGCTTCGTGGGTCTGGGCTGCATCCTGGCCGCCTGCATCGGCGACTCTTACCTTGACACTGACTGGAACCGTGCGCAGTTCTACCTGTGGCAGATGTTGCAGGGCATAGGCGCGGCCATGGTGGTGATGCCGCTGCTGATGTTCTCAACCAATGCCGTAAAGCCTGAGGAAGGCCCGTTTGCAGGAGCCGCGGTCAATACGCCGCGGGCCGTGGCCGAGGCGGTGAGTGTATGGCTGATCCAGCTGGTGACGCGCATGCGCGGCAACCTGCACTCGGATCGGGTGACGGATCAACTGGGATTGGAGCGGTTCCGGCTGATCCAGGGCCAGGGGAGCTCACTGATGTATCGGGCTCCGCTACTGCCGGGCGGCACCCAGCGGTTTCCCGGTAGTTTGCGCAGCCTTAACGGGCTGGTGACGCAGCAGGTCACAGCCCTTACGATAAGCGATCTGTTCCTGGTCATTGCCGGTGTTGTTGCCATCTTGATGGTTATAGTCGTACTGCTGCCGGTACGTTCGTACCCACCGCGCATCGAACTGGCTAAACATTAAGGGAACGCTGTGGCCGAACAAACACCTGACACCAAACTAGCGGAACCGCCGAAGCCGCCACCCAAGCTGCCGCCGAAAGAGAAGCGTAAGCCGGTGTGGCCGTGGTTCCTGGCCGGCGCAATTATTCTGGGCTTTGCGGCGCTGGTACTGTGGCGCATTTTTGCGCCGACAGCGATTGTGGAGACCGATGATGCCCGCGTGGCGGCCCACTACACTACCGTGGCTCCGCGAGTTACGGGCCAGGTACTTTCTGTGCCGGTAGACGATAACCAGACCGTGCAGGCCGGGCAAACGTTGATGACGCTGGACCCGCGCGACTTTGAAACCGCTGTTGCAACCGCCGAGGCAGCCTTGCAGCGCGACCAGGCGCGGGTGATCAGCGCAACGGTGTCTATCGCGCGGCAGCCTTCCGTGGTGGGGCAAAGCCAGGCGGCGGTGCCCGCGGCACAGGCGCGGCTTACGCTGGCTGAGCTGAATGCTACCCGCTACCGCAACCTGGCTGCTACCGGGGCCGGTACGGTGCAAAGTCGCCAGCAGGCGGAAGCTACGCTCCAGGAGGCGCAAGCCGATTTGCAAAGCGCGGTAGCTGCCTTGAACGCATCGCAGCAGCAGGTCCAGATCTTCAAGGCTGACCAGGCCTCGGCGGCGGCGCAGGTGCGCAGCGACCGCGCCGGCCTGGATCAGGCCCGGCTGAACCTGAGCTATACGCGCATACCGGCTGCGCTTGACGGCACGGTGGGCCAGCGTAATGTACAGGTGGGCGACTACGTTTCGCCCGGCAGCCCGGTGATGAGCGTAGTGCCGCTGGCGCATGTTTATATCGATGCAAATTACCGTGAAGTTGCGCTGCGGCATGTACTGCCGGGCCAGCATGTCCGCATCCATGTCGATGCCTATAATATCGACCTGAACGGCATGGTTGACAGCATCTCGCCTGCGTCCGGGGCTACGTTTTCGGCGATCCCGCCGGAGAATGCAACGGGCAACTTTACCAAGATCGTGCAGCGGCTTACCGTCAAGATCCTGGTTACGCCGGGCCAGCCGCTTGCCGGGTTGCTGCGCGTGGGCTTCAATGTGGAAACCTACATTGATACAGGGCTTGCGAATGTAGTCGGCATTCAAAGCCGACGCAGCCTCCTGACGCCGTCAGTGACCACACGATGAATGGCCGATTTGCGTTTTGCATTGTGCTGGGGGTTGGGATTACCGGCTGTACCGTAGGCCCGAAGTACACGCCGCCCAAGGTGGCGAGCGCGCCCGCCTTTGCGCCGCAGCCCAAGGATGTGACGAGCCCTACATTCGGCGGCGCGGTGGACCCTGCCTGGTGGAACAGCTTCCGCGACCCGGAGCTTTCCTCGCTGGTAACGCGGCTTGCGCGGCAGAACCTCGACCTGAAACGTGCTGCCGAGCGGGTGGAGCAGGCCCGAGACGAGAAGCGTGTGGTGCGCTCGGCCGGGCTGCCGCAGGTGGGCGCAAACGCCAGCTACACGCGCACCAAGCAGAGCCCCAACGGCTTCCTTGAGCTGATTACACCGGCTCCCGGGGCGCCGCTTGTCTATAACTTTTTCGCGGATAGCCTTACCGCTTCCTGGGACCTTGATTTATTCGGCCGTGTGCGGCGTGAAGTGGAGGCAGCGGAAGCCAATACGCAAGTGTCGATTGAAGTACAGCGTGGGCTTGCCATTGCCGCGGTCGCCGACCTTGCCCAGGACTACATACAACTTCGCGGCGTCCAGGCGCGTGAAGCCATTCTTCGCGGCGGCCTCGCGCTCGCCGACAGGAGCCTTGCCCTGACGCACGACCAGTTCAACAACGGCACTGCTACCAACCAGGATGTTGCCGGTGCACAGGCGCGCCGCGCCATCGCCGCGTCCCTGCTACCGGCGGTAGAAATTGAGAAGGCAAGCCTGATCAATGCCATGGGCCTGCTGCTGGCGGAGCAGCCGCGCGCGCTTGAAGGGGAGCTGCGTACCGCGGCTCCGCAACCGCCCTTGCCGCCCTCTGTGCCTGTGGGCCTGCCGAGCGAGCTGGTGCGGCGACGCCCGGATGTACGCGAGGCAGAGGCAAACCTCCATGCCGCCACTGCGGAGATCGGGGTCGCCATCGCCAGCTTGTACCCGGACATTACGCTTTCAGGCGAAGCCGGGTTTCAAGGTTTGCAGCCGCAGAATCTCATTAGTTCACCGTCGCGCTATTACAACGTCGGACCCGTCCTCAATCTTCCGTTGTTTGAGGGAGGTCGCCTTCGAGGAACCGTTGCATTGCGGAAGTCTGAGCAGCGTGATGCTGCTCTCTCGTTTCAGCGTACGGTGCTGGTTGCATGGCGCGAGGCTGATGATGCCATGACCGCCTACGCGCAGGCACAGCGGCAGCATGCGGAGGTGTTTACAGCTTTCCAGCAAAACCAGATCGCCCTGGCCTCAACGCGGCAAGCCTATGCCGAGGGCGCGGTGGATGCGCTGAGTATTGTGACAGCCGAGGCTTCCCTGCTCCAGAGCCAGAATGCGCTGGTAGATGCGGATACGCAGCTCAACACGGACCTGGTAACGCTGTATCGCGCGCTCGGCGGCGGCTGGGAGACGCTGGAGGCGATTCGGTAAGTTGGAGTGGATACAAGGTATGACCTGCTTGCTTCCGGGGCGTTGCGCGAAGGTTGAGGGTAGAAGCAGGTCCTTCGGCTTCGCTCAGGATGACACTGTTTTATGTGCGCGCTCTGCTCAGGATGACGGTGTTTTCTTAGGTGCGCACTCTGCCTAGGATGACAGTGTTTTCTTGCATGACATCATACCCTGCCTTGCTTTAGCCCTTCCAGCCTCAGTCAGTCCCGGCCCGGTCAGCATGCATTTGCGTTTCGTCCCGGCGGTGCAACGGAGGCTTCATCGCAAGATGGAGGGGAAATTTACTGTATTTATGCAGCTTCTGAAAAAACAGTTGACACTTTTGTGATATGCCCATAAAACTTGCCTCTATAGAAACGTTTCCACAAGATCATGCTGTATTGACTGTCACTATTTAGGAGGCTGTATGAGAGGTATTCGTTTCTTCCAAAGTTTGGTCATTGCCACTACGCCTCAACTTGCGAGGCGCAAAGCATGGCTGCCGTGTGCCGCGATGCTGCTGCTTGCCGGTGCGCCCCAGCTTCTGGCGCAGGCTTCAAGCGGCATTACCGGGACTGTTACAGATTCATCCGGGGCGATTGTTCCCGGTGCGGCCCTGACTGTCGTCAATGTTGATACGCAATCGACTTTCAATACTGTAACGAGTTCAGCGGGCGAGTACACGATCACCGGCATGCCGCCGGGGCGTTATACAGCTACGGTGGTTGCGACTGGGTTCGACAAGGTCATTAAAAACGATATCAATGTCGAAGTCACCATCCAGTCCACGATCAACTTCTCGCTGACAGCAGGCAGCAGCGAGACTTCAATCCAGATCACCAGCCCCTTAATCGCGCTCAATACAACGCAGCCGGAGCTGGGAACAACGATTGAGCCGACAGTAGTAGCGGCGCTCCCGGTAGCCATCGGCGGAGGTCGCGGGCGGCAGATCGATGGCCTTCAGCTTCTTGCTCCGGGTATTCAAGGCTCGACCTTCTCGCACCAGGTAAACGGCGGCGTCGATTTCGAGCAGGAAGTTCTGTATAACGGCATTCCGGCACCACAGGCAGAGACCGCAGGCAATACGGGCAATTTCAACCCGCCGTTCGAGCTTGTCAATCAGTTCCGGGTGGAACGGTCGACCTTCTCCGCACAGTACGGCCTGGCGCAGGGCGCGGTAACGTACCAGACGGCGTCAGGCGGCAATACATATCATGGCGATGCCTTCTATATCAATCGTAATGAGTTTTACGATGCACGCGGCTACTTCAATACAACAACACCGATCGACCGCGAAAACAACTACGGCTTCACCATCGGCGGCCCGCTGAGCATTCCCCATCTGTATAACGCCAAAGACCGTACCTTCTTTCTACTGACATTGGATTTTGGAAAGCAGAACAACACGAACACCGGCATCGGCACGGTACCGACCGCGCTGGAAAAGACAGGCGACTTCTCGGATTTTGTAGATGGCAGCGGCAATCTTGTCAAAATTTACGATCCGCAGACGGGTCAGCAGTTCCAATATCAAGGTAGGCCGAATGTTATCGACCCTGCGCGCATCAGTGCCATTTCTCGGAGTATTCTGCCTTCTCTCCCCAATCCCGACCGTCCGGGCCTTAACTCCAACAAAAACTTTGCGCCGAATGCCTTCCCGAATGTGGACCACAATATCGGCTTCAGCGTGGATCATAACCTGACGGCGAAGCAGTCTCTGCACTACGCGGAGTGGCGCAACTCATTTACCTCAATCGGCTTTGACAATGCACCGATTGTATCGACAGACAATATCCTGCAAAGCGCGAAAAGCAACCCTGCATTGGGTACCGTCTTCCTGCTGAACTATGTCAACGCGGTCACGTCCAAACTTGTCGCTACCGCAGGTTTTTCCTGGATCGGTGAAATCAATAATGAATTTAACCTGCAGCAAAACGTCAACTTCGCAGGTGTAGCGCCGAACCCGATCAGCAATATCTTCCCGAATGTAACTTTTGACGGGCAGAACGCGACCACACAGTTTGGAACCCAAGGGGGCTGGACTCAATCCATCAATCGCAAGCTCGGCATTGCCGCTGTCAACAATTGGCTGTACACCAGCGGACGTAACACTTTCAATATAGGCGGCGAGTTCCGGCGCGCCTACCAGGATGACAATGAGTGCCAAGCTTGCGGTGGGCAGTTCAACTTCAGCCAGCACACTACGGCGGACCCGGCCAACCTGGGAACTACAGGCAGCTCTTTTGCCAGCTTCCTGCTGGGCCAGGTAGATAGCGCAGACAGAATTTTTGCCAATGAGTTAAGCCTGCGTAACCTACTGATCGCGCCCTATATCCAGGACGATATCAAGGTGTCTCCAAAGCTGACTGTCAACCTCGGTCTCCGCTGGGACATCATGCTTCCCTTTGTGGAGAAGAACAACCAAATTGTTTTCCTGAACCAAACCGGTACTAACCCGGCAGCGGGCGGCTTACCCGGCGTGGCCGCGCAGTTCGGGCCGAACTCAGGCATTACACGGGGTGATATCCACTTCCGCAATTTTGGACCGCGTCTCGGTTTTGCATATGCGCTGAGCAGCAAAACCGTGTTGCAGGCAGGCTATAACATCTCCTACTTGAACGGCGGCGCTTACGAATTCGGTACCAGCAAGGTGGCTACCAGTTACGGCAACCTGCTGCAAGGCTCGTTCAACCGCAACAGCAGCGGCAACACCACGGCTGCCTATGGGTCGTGGGATACGAACCCACTGCCCTCACCGGCTCGCAGTGTGGTCAATCCAAGCCTCGGCATCGGTACTACTATTCGTGCCTTTGACGTGGCAGAATCGGGCCGAGCCCCGTACCTGCAGCAGTGGAACTTCAACGTCCAGCACCAGCTGCCGTGGAACACGTTTCTTCAGGTAGCGTATATCGGTAATCGTGCCGTACATCTTGACGGCCAGCTTAACCCCATCAGCCAGCAGAACCCGGCGATCCTGAGCAATGGCCCCCTGCTCAGTTACAGCTTTAATAACCCCACACAGGCGGCAGCACTTGCCAAAGCCGGTTTCCGCGTTCCATATGCAAACTTTGTCAATGATTTCGGATCGGGAGCTACCCTGGCACAGTCTCTACAACCTTTTCCGCAGTATTCGAATGTTTACAACAACTTCGATTTGAGCGGCGCGGCTAAGTATAACGGGTTACAGATGAGTCTTGAGAAGCGCTTCTCAAACGGCCTTTCCTTTCTTTCTTCCTATACGCTTTCCAGAAGTGTTTCCAACGTTGACAGCGGTTTTACAACCTTTGCCTCGCTGCCGGAGAATAAGTACAACCAGAAGGCCGAGTACACAGTGGGTGGCAATGACATCTTGAATAACATCAAGGTGAGCGGTACGTATGAGCTGCCTATCGGTCCGGGCCATCAGTTCGTCAACAGCAAAGGCCTAGTAGGGCAGGTCGTCGGAGGTCTTCAGATCGGTTGGATTACGTCTTACTACACGGGTACGCCGTTCGGAATTAATGAAAATGACAATCCGCTTGCCTGCCCCGGTTGCTTTAACCGTCCGAATGTAGTGCCGGGTAAACCCATCGGCTCCGGTAACTATAAAGGCTTGACCTTTGATCAAACAAGCGGTCAAAGTACCCGTCAGATTTTCTCTACTAATGCATTTGCAAGTACGACGGGGAGCTTTACACTCGGCAATGCAGTGCGCAACTACGCCACCCTGCGTGGGCCCGGCAATTACGACGAGGATGTCAAGGTTTCCAAGAAGTTTGCCCTTGGAGAACGTGCCAGCTTCCTGCTTGAGATGAATTACTTCAACATCCTGAATCGGGTTCGTTTCAATGGACCGAACCAGAACATTGACGATACCAGTAACTTCGGATTTGTGAACTCCGGTCAGCAAAACAATCCGCGGCAAGGACAGGTAAGCGGGCGACTTACCTTTTAACAAAGTTAAATATCCCAGCACAACCGCCGGGCCGCTTACGCGGCCCGGTTTCTTTTTCGTTCCTTACACTTTTATACTGGGCCTCACATGACTTCCACAGGGCAATTGAAGTTCGGCATCGGTGTTTTGGTGCTTTTCGCTGCGGCGGCGCTTGCGCAGGATGTCTCGCCGGAAGTGCAGGCCCTTTACGCGCAGGCGCAGGGGGCGCAGGCTGCTCATCGGGATGAAGCGGCTGTTGCCGACTATCAGAAAATACTGAAGCTCGCACCGGATCTGGCTCCGGCTTATAACAACCTGGGCCGCCTGCTGTATAACCTGGGCCGCTTTCCGGAGGCTGTTACGACGCTCGACAAGGGGCTGTCGCTTGCGCCGAATATGCATCCGGCGCAGGTGATGCTTGGGGCTTCTCACCTGGAGCTGGGGCAGCTGAATGAGGCGTTGCCGCCGCTTGAAGCCGGTGTGCAGGCCATGCCGGAGGACCGCTTTGCGCGCCTGAGCCTGGCGCGCACCTTGATCGGGCTGAATCGCAACCAGGAAGCGGTGCCGCAGCTTGAAGCCGTGCTTCAGGCAAACCCTAAAGATCAAAAGGCATGGTACCTGCTGGGCAGGCTCCACCTGCAACTGTCGCAGGAAGCGTTTGAGCAGGTGCAGACGATTGATCCGGCCGCGCCGCTGGCCCATGAGCTTTCAGGCGAGATCATGGAGAGTATGCAGAACACCCCCGGCGCGGTGGATGCGTACAAGCAGGCGATTGCGGCGGCGCCTGCGGGGTCGGACAGCGATGCGGGCCCGCTGGGGCACTTGGCTAACCTGTACTGGAGCACGGGCGACTGGGCGCATGCGCGGGATGCGTACACAAGTTTACTGGCGAAACAGCCTGGGAATTGCGCGGCGCACTGGAAGCTGGCGGACTCGCTCGATGAGCTTGCCGAGCCGCCTGCGGCGGGCTTGAAGGAGATCAATACCGCGTTGGAGGAGTGCCCTGCCCTGGTGCAGGCGCATGCGGAACGCGCTCGACTACTGCTGCGTTTGGGCAAACCGGCGGATGCGCTGCCGGATCTTGAGCTGGCGCAGAAAGCGGCTCCCGATGAAGCGTCTGTGCAGCGTCTGTTCGCGCAGGCTTACCGCGCGCTTGGAGACAGCGCACGCGCCGGGGCTGCGAATGCGCGCTTTCAGGAGCTTGAGAAGGAGCAGCGTGCGGCGCAGGAGCACCACGCCGCGCGGGTTGTGGAAGCGAACCAGTAAGGGTCGAGGAAGGAAGGCAAAAGCAGGTCCTTCGGCTTCGCTCAGGATGACACCTGGGTCAAAGGAAAAGCAGGTCCTTCGGCTTCGCTCAGGATGACACCGGTTTTGCGGTGATATTCTCGGCGAGCATTATTCTCGGCAAGCACTATTCTCAGCGGGTAGTATCCTCAGCCGATGGACGCCCCTATCCACATCTCTTTTTTCGAGCATTTCATGCGATCTGCTTATACGGTGGAACGCTTGTTGATGGCTTGTGCATTGGGCGGTGCCGTCGGTTTTGAGCGGGAGTGGCGGCATAAGGACTCCGGGCTTAGGACCAACATGCTGATCTGCATGGGTTCAGCCCTGTTCACGATTATGAGTGCCGAGCTTGCGGGGCCCCTTACGCCTGACAAGAGCCGCGTGGCTTCAAACATTGTGCAGGGGATCGGGTTTCTGGGTGCCGGGCTCATCCTGCATACAAAAAACCGCATTATGGGGCTGACAAGCGCGGCAACAGTGTTTGTTGTGGCTGCGGTCGGTATGACCTGCGGGGCAGGCTTGTATCTTGAGGCCTTGTTTGCCACGGTGCTGCTGCTGGTGGCTTTGCAGGCGGTGGGTACAGTGGAAACCAAGCTCGGCCGCAAGCGCTTTCCCATGTTGTACGAAGTACGGGCGGAGATCGGTCTCCCGGCAGTAGATGTGGATGGGAAACAGCGTGATGCGGCTCTACACCGAATGCTGACCGCTATTTTGAAAGTGCTTGATGCTGCCTCACAGCACCTTCAGATCCTGGACCGTGACAACATGGCAGGCGTGGAAAGGATTTCATTCTCTGTTATGGCGACGCGGAAAGTGCATACCAGAATCCTGGCCGATTTGCGGGCGAGCGATGCTACTGACCAGGTGATTGTGTTTCGAGACCGGCAGGATGATTAGGTGAGGTACTTATGACATCAAAATGGTGCCGGTGAATCGCTATTTTTTCAAATCTATAGCTCTGCTTGCGTGTTCCGTTCTGCTGGAACCGCTTTATTTTGTCGGGGCGGAATCGCGGTCGTGCACCTCGGCCGGGGGGTGGGTGGCTTCGATGGCGGTGAAGGTTTCGAGGAAGCGGTAGCTGTGCTCGGCGTCCTTGGGCACGATCCATGAGCTGCCCGGTTCGAGCTTGACTGTCTGGCCCTCCAGCGTCAGCTCGGCGCGGCCTGAGAGGACGTAGCCGACTGTCTCGTAGGCGCGGCGCACCGGCGTGGACGGAGTGTCGGGCGCTTCATTTTCCCAGAGCCGCATGGAGAGGCTGCGTCCGCTTGCGAGATAGCGCTGGCCTTGGAAGCCTTTCGGCGCGACGGCTGCTTCCACTTTTGTAACGGATGTGTCTGGCATGGTGGTTCTCCTTTGTGACTCCATCGAGCGATGTTCCTATGCCCTATCGCTTGTAGATGCCGGGAGTAGAATCATTGCCGAATTTTCCAGTTAATTTCAGCCGAGGCATTGACACCTCACATCCATATCCTCAAGTTGAAGGAGCTGGTGAAAGGTGCGGGCGAGTACCATGGAAGACCGTGAAGCCGGTGCTAGAATCTTAAGTGTCAGCAGCCCCGCGCTAACGGAGCCGCTGACAGGTTGTAAACCGCTACTTGCAGGAATGGATAGCACCTGCGAGCAGCACAGCCAGGAGAGCAATCAGGCGCAAAAGCGACCTGTCACTCATCTGGAAGCCTACCTTCAGCTTCATTTACCATCACCACCCTTCAGCAGGCCGGAATCTCACATCCGGCCTGGCTAGTCACGTTGGAACGCGACCCGCGTCGTGGCGCCTGTGCATCTCTGCGCCTGCGTGACGGCCATAGCGCTGCTGTCGGGTAAGCCTAGTTTATCTGAGGAAACCCTTGGATGGAGTTGCCGTCATGGCTGCGGAGAGGGTTATGGCAACCAGGCAAGCAGGTTAAACGGCAGCGGCGGCGAAGGCTTTGCGGGCGGCGGCGATGGTTTGCTCCACGTCGGCGTCGGAGTGGGCGGTGCCTAGGAAGGCGGCCTCATATTGGGACGGCGGCAGCCACACGCCTGCGTCGAGCATTGCACGGTGGAAGCGACCGAATGCGGCTGTATCGCTGGTCAGGGCGGTGGTGAAGTCGGTGACCGGCTGCTGCGTGAAGAACCAGGTAAACATGGCGCCGACGCGGTTGAGCGTCATCAATACTCCGGCGTAGGCGGCTTCTGCGGCCACGCCGTTGGCGACTGCCGCGCTTACTGCTTCAAGGCGCGGGTATACCTCTGCCTTGTGGTCGCGCAGGTACCCGACGGTTGCCAGTCCGGCGGCCATGGCGAGCGGGTTGCCGCTGAGGGTTCCGGCCTGGTACACGGGGCCTAGCGGGGCCAGCATGCGCATGATTTCGGCGCGGCCGCCGAACACGCCGCAGGGCAGGCCGCCGCCTACGATCTTGCCCAGCGTGGTCATATCGGGCGTGATGCCGCAGCGCTCCTGCGCACCGCCGAAAGCCAGACGGAAGCCGGTCATTACCTCGTCAAAGATGAGTAGGGAAGATTCGCGGAGAGTGACGGCTCTCAGCCCTTCAAGGTAGCCTGTTGCGGGCGGCACGCAGCCCATGTTACCTACGACAGGCTCCACAATGATCGCGGCAATCTGGCCCGGGTAGGCTGCAAAAGCCTGCTCAACAGCTTGGAGGTCATTGAAGGGCAGGGCCAGGGTCAAGGCAGCGACTTCATCGGGCACACCGGCGGAACCGGCAATGCCCAATGTCGCCACGCCGGAACCGGCTTTGACCAGAAAGCCGTCGGCATGGCCGTGGTAGCAACCTTCAAACTTGATGATGTACTTGCGCCCGGTGAATGCGCGGGCTACGCGCACCGCCGACATTGTGGCTTCGGTGCCGGAGGAAACAAAGCGCAGCATTTCAATCGAGGGGCAAGCCTCCATAACCAGCGCGGCAAGCTCAGCTTCAGCGGCTGTGGACGCTCCAAAACTGGAGCTGCGGGTGGCCGCACGCTGAATCGCCTCGACTACCGGAGGAAACGCGTGGCCCAGGATCATGGGTCCCCAGGACCCGAAGTAGTCGATGTAGCGGTTACCATCCGCGTCCCACAAGTAGGCGCCTTCGCCGCGCTCCACAAACGGAGGCGCGCCGCCTACGGCCAGGAATGCCCGTACCGGTGAGTTGACCCCGCCGGGCAGCAGGGTTTGAGCCCGAGTGTGCATCGCGGCTGAGCGTTGTGTCGATCGCAAGTGGCGCTCCTGTCTGAGAGGGGGATGCTGTGGGTTAGTGCGGCTTGGCAGGAGTTTGCGGGGCAGGGGGAGCGCCGGGGTTCATCACAGCCTGCCCATCGGTGGCGTTTGCGCTACCCGCGTCGGAGGCGGGGGAGGGCAGGCCATCGGTAGTGTTTGCCGGGATAGGCAGCGGTGTGTTGGCTCCTCCGCTGCTTGCAGGTGGACTTTTACTATCCGATGTATAGGTTTTGCCTGTATTTTTTGTAGATTTAGTCGGGCTTGCAGATGAGGCACTCTTGGACTTGGAGGAGCTTGACGAAGTGGACTTACCGCTTCCGCCGGAGCTGCCGCAAGCGGTGAGCAGGCTCAGCAGCAACAACATGCTTGCTTTTATAGGTTTCCGCATCATCGGCTTCAGTGTCCTGTCGCTCCGCCACGCAGCGGCACCGCAGGCTGCCTGCCCTGCCACTCCGGATGAAATGCCACATCAATGATTCCAAGGTTACGCGCGAAGTTCAGCTTGGCCTGGTTGTACTGGAAAGAAGCATTGACGAACTGAACCTGCGCCTGCGCCAAGGTGGACTCGGCTTCAATCGCGGGGAGGTTATCTTCGATGCCTGCTTGGAATCGCTCAATGGATTGCTGGAGAGCGACCTGCCCCAGCTCAGCATTGCTTTTGGCCGCTGTTATAGTTGCCGTTGCGCTTTTCAGATCAATCAAGCTGCCGCGTACCTGCTGCGCGATCTGCTGGCGCACATTGCCCACCTGGGCGCGGGCATTGTCCAGCATGAACTCGGCTGTGTCGCGGTCGGCGCGGAACCTGGCTTCCTGAAATACCGGAATGTTGAGAGTACCCGTGGCATTCCAGGTGTCGTGATAGATGCCGCCGGTCACACCGGTTACTCCATACATACTGTTGAAGACCAATGTCGGGTAGCGTTCGCGGGTGGCAGCCCGACGCTCAAACTCGGCAGCCCGCAGTTGCTCCAGGCTGCTCCGATAGTCCTGTCGTCCGGCAAGCGCCTGCCGCTCCGCGGCTTCAGGGGTCATGGTATTCAGATCTGCAAAGGGGGTCGCATCGGCTACGGCAATCTCCTGCTCAGGGGCCAAGCCGATGGAGCGGTTCAGCGCAATCTTTGCCTTGCTCAACTCGCCGATGTCACCGATGAGTGCCTGCTGTTGCGTTTGGTACTGCACACGCGAGCGCAACTCGTCGAGGTTGGCAGTGATGCCGGCCTGATGGCGCTGCCGGCTTTGGTAGAGAACGCCTTCGTCCGTTGTCAACAGAGCTTGATCAAAGGCTACCTGTGACTGCGCCGCGATCACCCGCAGGTAGGCGATACCGACATTCTGCACCACCTGCCCACGCGAAGAAGCGGAGTTGGCAGAGGCTCCCTTCAACAAATGGCCTACAGCCTTGAGAAGATCGAAGTCGGAAAGATTCAGCAGGTTTTGCGAGAGCACGAAATTACCCTGCGTGACGCCGACCTTGACAATGGATTTGAAGCCCTGCAAGTCGGCACCGCCCCCGAGCGCTGCCGCGAACTGCGGAATGACATCGGCGCGAAAGCCCGAGGCGGCAAGGTTGTACTGGTGGAATGCGGTTGAGCCCTGTATGTCGAGGATGGGAAGTATGACGCCGTAGGCGTTCAGCCTCTGGGCCTGGTCGCCGAGCTCAGTCTGCCTGGCATATACAAGACCGAGATTGTTTTCAATGCCCATTCGCAGCGCGTCATCAAAGGTAAGCGAGAGGACTCGGGGCACAGCGGGAGCTGTCTGCACACTGCCCAGGTAGGGGTTGAACAGCGAGCTTTGCGTGGAGACCTGCACCGGGAACCCGCCGCCCGTGCTGCCTTGCGAAGTTGTGGCACCGTTGCTTGCGGTGGGTGCCGAGGGCAAGGTTGAAGTAGCCTGGGCGTCGGCCATGGATGCACCCAGCAGGAGAATCGCCACTCTTGATATAGCCCGCGCTGCCATGCGAAACGGAGCCGCGCCCCATATTTCCTCTCCCATCCGCAGCTGACTCCTTCAATCGAAAACTCAGGTGCGCCCGGCGCTACCTGTCACCATTAGAGTACGTTGCTCGCTTTGGGTTGCCGAAATTACGGTACGGATTGCAGAGATAAAGCGGGATGGGGTAAGGAGCGAGGCGAAAGCAGGTCCTTCGACTACGCTGCGCTTCGCTCAGGATGACACGGTTTTTGAAGGGTTTTGTACATTTAAGCAATTCCGTTTTGGCTTCCAGCCCGTTCAGGCTGCGCCGGTTCCGCTGCGCTCCGCTCAGGATGACGCGGTTTTTGAAGGGTTTTGTACATTTAAGCAATTCTGCTTTGGCCCCAGCCCGTTCAGGCTGCGCCGGTTTCCGTGCGGACGCGGTTAGAATCGAGCGCGATGACTCTTCCTCCAAACCCGGCAGCGAGACCGACGGCGCTCGGCAACGTGCTGCGAACGCTGCGACCCTCGCATGCGCATACCGCCTTTACCGCGACGCTGCTGCTGACGGCGGCGGCGCTTGGGTCGAAAGTCATCTCGCTGGTCCGGGTAAAGTACATTACGCACCTGCTGGGTAAGACGCCTGCCGCGGATGCTTTCAGCGCCATGTTTCAGCTGCCTGACACGATCTCGTACTTCCTGATCGGCGGTGCGACATCCATCACGTTTGTCACTATGCTGACACGCTACCGTGAAAGCGGGCGCGTGGCGGAGGGCGAGGAAGCGCTGTCGGTCATATTAACTACCATGCTGCTGGTACTGGGGATTGCGGTGATTGTGGCCGAACTGCTGGCACCTTTGTACATCCGGACGTTTTTTCCGGGCTTTACCGGCAACCCGG
This sequence comes from uncultured Acidobacteriaceae bacterium, assembly GCA_964235655.1. Lineage (GTDB taxonomy): Bacteria > Acidobacteriota > Terriglobia > Terriglobales > Acidobacteriaceae > EB88. The sequence goes on along the minus strand of CAXSBB010000008.1, from coordinate 123,861 downwards.
CCACCTTTGCGCTATGCGTTCATCTCACACGCATTATTCTGCCGGGGCAGCTGTTCTTCTTCATGGGCGGCATCTTCGGTGCGGTGCTGGTGGCGCGCAAGCAGTTTACGCTGCAGGCATTTGCTCCGCTGATCTATAACATCGGCATGATTGTGGGCGGGGTGTTGCTGTTCCGGAGGCTGGGGGTGTCGTCGATTGCCTGGGGTGGCTTGGCGGGGGTTGTGTTGGGGCCGTTCGCGGTGAATGCGCTGGGGGCGCGCGCGACAGGGATGCGGGTGCGGCTTCGGCTGGACTTCCGCAACCGGGGGCTGCATGCCTGGGTGCGCTCGGCGCTGCCGCTTATTGTCGGCTTTTCGCTGGTCACGGTGGATTTGTGGATCATTTCTTATTTCGCGTCCAAGGTGCCGGGCGCGGTTGCCCTTACAAACTATGCCAAGCAGTTATTCGGGGTGCCGCAGGCGCTGGGGCAGGCGGCGGGGGCGGCATCGCTGCCGTTTCTGGCTGCGCTGTTCGGCAAGGAGGGTAACGGGCCGTTCGGGCGGTCGGTGAATGAGTCTGTTTCACGCATTGCGGCTGTATCTCTGCTGCTGGCGGCGTGGATGATTCCGCTCGCCGGGACGGCTATTGACTTCTTTCTTCGCGGCGGCCTGTTTGTGCGAAGCGATGCCCGTACGACCGCGCTCTACTTCAGCATCTTCTCGCTGTCGCTTCCCTTCTGGTCGGCACAGGCTTTGTATGCGCGCGCGTTTTATGCTGCCGGTAATACGCTTACGCCCATGCTGGCTTCATCGGCTATTGTGCTGGCTTCTTTACCTATGTATGCGGCGCTGTTTCATGGCTTTGGGGTGAGGGGGCTTGCGTATGCGTCGGATATTGGGATTGCGGGGCAGGCGATTGTTTTCGCGGTGATGCTGCACCGGAGGGGTATGGTGCCGCTTTGGAGTAGAACCGGCGGGGCTGATTCTCTGGACTGGGGGGAGCTGCTGCGGTCGCTGATGGCGGCGGGGGTAAGTGCGGGTGCGCTGTTTGCGCTGCGGCATGCGCTGCCTGCGGTGCTCACAAGGTTGCAGGAGTTTGGGTTGCTGGCGGGGAGTTTGGTTGTGTGGGGTGGGGTTTGTTACGGGGTACTGCGGGTTAGCGGATCGGTGTTGCCGGGGCAGGTGGTAAGACGGTTGCGGCGGTAGGGCTGGGGGAGCAGATCCTTCGGCTTCGCTCAGGATGACAGTTTGTTTGTTGAGGGGCAGGTGCGGGGGAAGCAGGTCCTTCGGCTTCGCTCAGGATGACAAGTTGTTGATTTGTTTGTTGAAGGTTATTGATCAGTCCAGCTCAGACAGAATGTCTTCGTATCGGATTACTGTCTCACGAAGCGATACAGTGTCCACATTTTGCAGCTTGCCTTGAGAGAAGCGGAGAAGGCTGTTATCGACAGGATCGATGACATAGATTGCCGGCACTCCCATGCTTTCAAATTCACTGAGACGAATGATCAGGCGGGAAAGGCGGTCCTCCGGGCTGAGGATTTCAAAAGCGATCAACGGCGGCGTTGTCGCAATCGGCTCCCGGGCAAGAGCGGCGTCGAGTATGGCGACATCGGGTACCCGGTAGCGGCGCTCGCTTGTTTTGGTTCTCAGTTCAGGGCGGACTCGGATGCTCCACTCTCGGCGGTGCGCCATGAAGAAATAAGTTAGTGCTGCCTGCCACTCTGAGTGCTGATCTTCTCCCACATTGCGCTCCTCGATCACGCCGTCTACATACTCTGCGTCGGGCTCGTACGCGGTATGAAGGTATTCTTCTACGGAGATCAAAGTTGTTGCCATCGGCATTCTCCTAACTCATGGTAGTTCGAAACAGCGCGGGCTGGGCGAGCTACTCAGGTCTGCTGTTGGCCCGATTCACCCAGTGTGAGCCGGACTGTCATTCTTTTTTGGCCCCGGTAGAACGTTACTGTTACTACGTCCCCGATATGGTGTTTGTCCATGATGTCGGCTATGTCTTGCTGGGAGCTTACCGACTCGCCGCCGATGGCTACCATCAGGTCGCCGCCCAGCACAATCTGCATGTTGCCTAATAGTGCCTGCTCGGAGCCTCCGCGCAGGCCTGCCTGCTGGGCCGCGCCGCCGGGCACTACCTGCTCGATCAGCAGGCCGGAGCTTGCGGCCAGGCCCATTTGTTGGGCCAGTTCGGGGCCGATGGGCAGGGGCAACACGCCGAGCGAGGGACGGCGCGAGTGGCCGAAGTTTTCAAAGTCGCTGAGCACGGCCTTGGCGCTGTCGATAGGGATGGCGAAGCCGATGCCCGCGCTCTGGTCGGCCTGGCCGCTGGGGTTGGTGGCGATGACCGTGTTGATGCCGATGACCTCGCCGTGCGAGTTGAGCAGGGGGCCGCCGGAGTTGCCGGGGTTGATGGCTGCATCGGTCTGGATTGCGTTTTCAATCTGGCCGCCGAGCGGGTCGCGGATGGAGCGGATGGCCGAGATGATGCCGGTGGTCATGGTTCCGTTGAGGCCGAAGGGGTTGCCGATGGCGTAGACCTTTTGCCCCGGGACCAGGTCATGCGACTGGGCGAGCAGCACCGGCTGCAGGTTGGGCGCGTCGATCTGCAGCAGGGCCAAATCGTGCTGTTTATCTTTGCCGACGATGCGGGCTTTGTAGCGGTGCTTGTCCCAGGTTTGCACCTCGATATTTTGCGCGTCTTCAATGACGTGGTAGTTGGTGGCGATGTGGCCCTGGCGGTCGAGGATAAAGCCGGAACCCTGGCCCTGGCTCGGCACCGAACCATAGAAGAAGTCAACCTGAACGGAGGTTGAAGTCACATTGACGACGGACGGCAGCAGACGCTTGTAGACCGAGATATTGGTCAGTTCTTCTGCGTCGTACTCCGGGGCGGCTTTGACTTCTTCGAGCACCAGCGGCCCGGTTGAGCGGCTGACGGTAACACTATCCGGTACCCGGGCCGGCGAAAAGCCGGGAATACTGTGCCCTGCCGCGACGTACCAGACGCCGTAGACAAGCAAAGCGGTGATCAGCAAACGGCGAGCTATCATTCAGGGTGCCTTGGCTGCCTTTGAGTGTCCGGCAGCATGATTCCTTATTTTAGACGCGGACCTGCCGGGTTTACGGCTCCCCGGCGCGTCGGCGGAGTGCCGCAAGTACCCGAAGCGCCTCCCGACGCAGCAGCACCAGCGTGCGGTCATTTTCGATAATGTAGTCACAACGCTTGCGCTTCCATTCCTCCGGCAGTTGTGCGGCCATGCGTCGTTTAGCATCGTCCTGCAGTTTTGCCTTTTGCTCCGGGCTTGCGTCGGGACCGCCGACTCGCGCGATGAAGCGTTCGATGCGGACGGTATCAGGGGCGGCTACCAGTACGAGCGAATCGAAGCGCTTGCGCCATCCGGGAGTCGTAAGTGCGGTGTCCAGCTGCTGAGCCTCGCCCGACGCCTCAAAGATCAGTGCCGATTCAACTACCGCAATCGGGTTCCCTTCCGCGGCGAGCTTGCCCAGTTCGGCTTCCTGCGCCTCAAGTACCGCCGGGTGCACGATGGCGTTCAGGCGCTGCAGACCCCCACCTTCAAACGCCTCGCGGGCCAGCGCGGCACGGTCGAGTTGACCGTCGCTGCCGACGACCTGCGGCCCGAAAGCCTCGACAATGGCGGCGTAGACGGCTTGATCGGGCTGCATCAGCTCGCGGCCCAGCGCATCGGCTTGTAGAACAGGTATGCCCGCCGAGGTCCACACCATTGCAACGGCGCTTTTACCGCTGCCCAGGCCGCCGGTGAGCCCTACCCTCAGCATGTTTTTGTATTTGTCATTTCTGTATGCACGGCTCGATGCTACAGACTTTAGAATAAGGCTATGCGACCCAGGCCTTTGCCCCCGCTCCCGACCGCCGCGCTTGCGCTGCTGGCCTGCCCGGTATGCCATGGCATACTGCATGGGAGGGGTACAAATGCCGTCGTTTGCGCGGTATGCGGGCGGGTCTACCCGGTTCGTGACGACATCCCGGTGCTGATCGCAGTTGAAAGCACTTGAGGGGAGCAACAAAGATGTCCGGTCGTACGCAGGTTCCCACTTTGGTACTGAGAAGCAAAGGAAATATTATTCTTCCGGCAACACGGTGCCTTGTTTTCAGCTCATAACGAGGGAATGAGCTGACAGCAGAAAGTTTCAGGTCAGAAAAGGCCGGGAAAGAGGATGCCATGAAAAGTGAACAACGAGTGGAGAAGTTCGATCATCACGATTTAGGCGCCTTGAGCATCATGCTGATGCAGGATGAGCTTGATTCTTCGCAAGCCTCAGAGGTTCTTGCCACTTTCCTGAATGGTCGCGGCTACGGCGTTAACGGGCACCTGGTACAGGAAGCAGTGTTGCGCATGGACGAAGGCGAGTGCGACCCGGCTTGCATGCAGGCTGAGCTGGAGCGTGTGGCGCTTGTAATGTAGCTTGGGCAGCCGGAACGCAGTATGTAGATGCGATAGCCGTATGGAAGCACTGATTTGCCTCCCCATTGCTGAAGAGTTTGCGGTGTCCACTGCCGAATGAGTGTGTATTGGCTTACGATGCGGTTATTTAGCCACGACCAGCGAGTGAGTTTGTTGTATTTGAAATCCGACGGTCCGCATTCATCGCTGCTTACGATTAGTACGCTGGGATTATGTGCCAAAAACGCCTGCTTGAAGAAGCTACAGTATTCATCCTCATCCATGGCATGCTCGTCCGCCTTCCCGCTTTTCGGGTACAGATAGCAGTCATATAGAAAGCCGCTACGCTCCACTAACTGCATTCTGTATAGCACTGCTGTACAACCACCGGCCATGTCCAGGCATTGCACCTGCTCATTTAGTGACGCACCGCCTAAAGCTGTTAGATCGTGCTGAAGGTTCCGGTCGAATGTGTCGGTACTCCCATCGAAATGCACAATCTCCATAAGTGAACGCGGCACGATGATAAGTGCTGCAAACAGGATTCCGGTTGCGGAGCATAGCTGCGGCAGCGTCCAAGAGTTTTGGGACTTTGCATGGCGCAGTGCATCTGTAAACGCGACGGCTCCCAGCAACAGCAGGAACACCTCAGAGGGATAACGGTGGTATGGATATCCTCTTCCCTGCACACAGAAGGAAAATACTCCAAAGAGAAAGCCGAGTAGCAGTGCCTGATCTCCAAACAATCTCCATCGTTTGCCCATGACAAACACAAGTATCCACAAGCAGAAAAAAGGCAACATCACAGAGGAAACCGCACCGGCCAGAAGCTGATTCGCAGATAGACGCCACAGGGAAGCATGGTAGGGCGCCAAGTGCAGCATCAGGTCTGAAAAAGCCCTATTGCGCGCTCATGCAGCAGGAATCCCAAGGAGCCTCCCAACGGAAGAAGCACTCCGGCGCAGCTTGCGGCGAGGTGCGTCTTCCAGTTTCGGTCATTGCGCCAAAGCTCGCGCGCCATGAGGGCCAGCACTAGGGGAATGAGGGCAAGAGCATCCGGCTTGACCGTAGAGGCCGCACCCAGGCACAGGCCGGCTGCGCAGCTTGCGAGTATGTTACCCATGCGTGCGCTGTGAAACAGCAGCGCATACGCACAAACCAGAAGTGCGGCCATCAGCAGGTCGCGCTGGCCCAGATGGATGAGGCCGTCGCGCCCATGGATCTGGGCAAAAGTGATGGCGGCAAGCAGGGCTGCGAACCGGTTGCGGCAAATGGCAGCCATCGCCACACCGATGACGCCGAGCAGAGTGAGATCGAAGAGCCGCCAGGCTAGAGCGCCTTTGCCGAACAGGGCCATGACAGTTGCTTCAACGGCAAGGGTTCCAGGCAGGTTGAGGTCGATGATGTTGCGATAGGGGGTAAGCCCATGTTGCATAAGGAAAATGACATAGTGCAGCAGCGGGGCATCGCCCACCAGCGGCCAGCGCCAGGAGACGACAATAAAAGCGGCGGCGCTGAGAACCAGCATCACTGTCAGCGTGATGTGGAATATGCGATATGTGATGGAGACGCTTAGAGGGTGTGTGAAGTTGCAAAGCCGGTACCTGGTGTCATCCTTGTTTTGGGTGCGGGTGCAAGGGTTAGAAGCTAAAGCAGGTCCTTCGGCTTCGCTCAGGATGACACGGGTTTGAAGGGTCACGAGAGGGAAACTGTGCACACCTTCTCAGCAAGCGCCAAAACTCTTGTCTGCCAAGTGTATGCGCGTTGTGGGCGCTCGTTACTTCGGGGACAAAATACAGCTTCCACCGGGGCATGAGGCGCATCTGTATCACCATGAAACGGGATGTGCCTGTACGCGGCTTTACCTCCATGTACCTGCCGGTTGTCGGTTTGCTGATGTGCGTGATGCTGTTTTCTGTATGCGGTCGTGCCCAAGCCCCGCCGCCGATCGCTCCGGCACCGAACGGACCTATCCCGAAGCCGGTGTTTTTATATCCGCAAGGCGCACCCGGAGCATTGGGCCATGGGGAGGCGGACAAGCCTCGGCTCTACCCGTTTTTGCCCCTGGTTCACTCGTCGAATTCATCACGGGCCGCAGTGCTCATCTTGCCCGGCGGCGGCTACTCGGCCATTGCGCTGGGGCATGAAGGTTTTCAATATGCGGAGTGGCTCAATGCGCAAGGTATCACCGCCTTTGTGCTGGACTACCGGGTGGCACCTTATACGTACCCTGCGGAGATTGAAGACGGCGTGCAGGCGATGCGGATGATTCGCGGGCATGCGTCGGACTACGGTATCGACCCGGATCGCATCGGCGTGTGGGGCTCCTCAGCCGGTGGGCATCTGGCCGCAGTTCTAGCCACCGATTGTCGGCTCAGTGACCGGCCCGGTACCGGGCTGAGCGGACTGGAGTGCCAGCCTAACTTTGCCATCCTGGCGTACCCGGTCATCAGCATGGAGGGCGCGATTGCCCATGATGCTTCCGTTCACCACCTGCTGGGACCCAACCCCGATCCTGCCTTGGCTCATCGGCTCTCGCCCCAGTTCAGCGTGACCTCGGCTACACCGCCCACATTTTTGTTCGCTACTACGGGAGACCCGGTTGTGCCGGTAGGCAATAGCGTGGCCATGTACAGCGCCTTGCAGGCCAAGGGCGTGCCGGTCGAGACGCACCTGTACGACTTTGTAAATCACGGCTGCGGGCTGTGCGGCGATATCCCGGAGCTGGCGGGCTGGCCCGCCCTGCTGCGCGCCTGGCTCATGGAGCACCACCTGATAGCCCCCAATGCTCCTCCTGCGCCTCCACCGGCTGCCAATATGCAGGATTGGCCTTCCGGCATCGACGGGCCGGGGCATACGCAGTAATTAGACAATCATCGGACGAGCGGCTACGGGGGTAAGGGTGTACACCCTGCTAGGCTCAAGGCATGGCAGTATCGCAACATATGGTGCCCGCTGAAGCAGCGGGTACACGGCTGGACAGCTGGCTGACGGCGCAGCTTGAGGGTGTAAGCCGGTCGCGGGTGCAACTGCTGCTGGAGCAGGAAAGTGTGTTGGTGGACGGTGCGACCGCCAAGCCTTCGCTGCGGCTTGAGGGTGGCGAGCAAGTGGATGTACTGCGCGAACCGGTGCTGCCACCGCTCAAGGCTACGCCGGAGGCGATTCCGCTCGATATTATTTACGAAGATAATGACCTGTCTGTCATTAACAAGCCTGCAGGCATGCTGGTGCATGCGGGGGCGGGGGCGCGCAGCGAGGATGCGCCCCCGGGCGATGAGGATGACGAGGTGCCGGGCGATGTTTCTCGGGATCGGGGTACGTTGGTCAATGCGCTGCTGCACCATTACAGCGAGCTGAGCTCTGGCGGCGGCGACCCGCTGCGACCCGGCATTGTGCATCGGCTGGACCGGCAGACCAGCGGTTTGATCCTGGTAGCGCGCAATGACGCGACCCATGCCAAGTTGAGCGCCATGTTTGCCGAGCGCGCGCTGCGTAAAACCTATTTGACCCTGGTACACGGGCACCTCTCTACCGACCGCGGTACCGTGAATGCAACGATCGGGCGCGACAGTGTGCGACGTACCCGCATGACTACGCGGCGTGTGCATGGGGCCCGCTCTGCGATCTCACACTACATGGTGGAGCGGCGGCTTACCACCCGCTTCGGGCTGTTTACTTTGCTGCGCGTACGGATTGAGACGGGGCGCACTCACCAGATTCGCGTGCACCTGAGTTCCATCGGTCACCCGGTGGTAGGTGACGCGCTCTACGGTGCGCCGCACATTATCCGCGCGGAAGAAGGCAAGGCGGTCATGAAGAAAAGTCGACGCCGGGCGCTCGATACGGTAGAGTTGCCGCGTAATTTCCTTCATGCTGCGGAGCTTGAGCTTGCGCACCCGCGCACGGGTGAACCGCTGCGCCTTGCGGCTCCGCTGCCGGTGGAGTTGACCGCGTTTCTTGCATCGCTTGAAGAGCCGGAGAGTGAGTCTGGAGAGACGGTTGAGGGTAAAGGCTAGACAAGGCAAAAGCAGGTCCTTCGGCTTCGCTCAGGATGACACTGTTTTGTAAGGGAGCGGGGGGCAGACAAGCCCTCGCGGCTGAAATGTAGAATGCAAACACGCCGATGAAGTTTCTGATGTCTCTTACCCCCTTGATACTTGCTTTGCCGTGCCTTGCCGTATCGACCGGCTTTGCACAGGCTGTTCCCGCGTCGCCATCGCCTGCCCCTGTCGCGCAAAGCGCACCCGCATCACAGACCGTACCTGCAGCGCAAGGATCGGCAGTAGCCGCGCAAGGCACAGAGCCGCCGCCCATTACCATCAAGGCCCAGGTCACTGAGGTCTATCTCACCTTTACCGTGGTCGACCGGCGCGGTCATTACATCGACGACTTGAAGCAGAGTGACTTTGCGTTGCTGGATGATGGCCGGGCACCTGCGCAAATCTACCGTTTCGAGCAGGACACGAACCTGCCCCTGCGCGTCGGCCTGGTCATCGATACCAGTACCTCCATACGCCAACGCTTCTCCTTTGAGCAGCAGGCGGCTACCGAGTTCCTGCTGCAGATTTTGCGTCCGCAAAGCGATAAGGCGTTTGTGGAAGGCTTTGACATTACACCGAACTTTAAGCAGAACTGGACCAACAACCTGGACTTGCTGAACACCGGCATCAATGGCCTGCACTCGGGCGGCGGCACGGCGCTGTTTGACGCGCTTTACAGCGGCTGCCACGACAAGATGCTCGACGCGACGGAGCACCATGAACCGGCGCGTAAGGCCATGGTTGTGATCTCGGACGGTGATGATAACCAGAGCCACGCCTTTGTAGAAGACGCGATCAAGGAGTGCCAGCGCGCCGAGACCAGCGTGTACGCCATCAGCACGAATGTGAGCCCGAGTCGTGACCGGGGTGATGACACGTTACAGAAAATAGCGGATGCAACAGGGGGGCGGGCTTTTTACCCGACCAAGATTGAAGACATGCCGGAAAGCTTCGGCAAGATTCAGCAGGAGCTTCGCTCGCAGTATGCGTTGAGTTATAAACCGGCGGATTTTCAGGCGAATGGGGCGTTTCGGACGATTTATTTATTTTGTCTGGATAGGAAGTACCAGGTACGGTCGAGGACCGGGTACTTTGCACCGCGGCCGTAGTAGCTATTTAATGGCCGCAGGTGAATTCTGCTCCGTATCCGCAGGCTCTGTACGCACCATGCGGTACAGGATTAGATCATCGCGGTCTTCATCGTCAAACGCATGCCAGTGCGCCACTGCGCGCAGGCTGTATCCGGCGTCGTGGATGTCTTCAAGCGTGCCCGGGTCAAGCTCGTTCCACTGCGCGTACCAGCCGGGACGGTAGCGGAGGATGCGCTCGTCCAGGCCGCCGGTGCCGAAGTCGTCGCAGATGGCCGGTAGGTGCGTGAATAGCGTGATCTCATCGCCGGAGATGGACAGCAGGAGGCGCTTGGCTCCGTCGGGGTGCGCGTCGATGTAGGCGGTGAGCCCGGTGGCCGCGTTTAGTAGTGTGTATTGCGGGTGGCGCACGTACCAGATGCTGTTTTTGACGTCTCGCACAAAGATGACGGCCAGCATGGCGACTGCCGCTCCTGCCAATATGCGGCCTGCTTTTGGAAGCAAAAAGAGCGACTGAACACCCAGCACCGCCACAAAGACAACCGGGTAAGCCAGCACCATGTAATAGCGAGGCTGAGGATTGTTGTGCCAGCCTATGAACAAAATGTAGCCGACTGCCGATAGAAGCGATGCATGGATGAGCGGAGAACGGCGGAAGTTAGATGAGAGAGCCCCGGCGGCAGCCAGGAGGGCGAGAACGGTGCAGACCAGCCATGGGCCTACCCAAAGCAACCCGTGCGCGGCGTACCAGTACGCCAGCAGGTGGTCGTGCAGGCCCTTGGGCGTGACCGTGTAGTTGACGGTGAACAGGTAATGGAAGTCGAGCGCGTAGCGGCGCGCGAACAAGAGGTAGTAAGCAAGCCACGGGAGGGTACCGCCCAGAAAGGTAATCGATATGTCGTGCACAACGCGCTTGCGCTGCCAACCGGTGGCCCAGCCCAGCAGGAGTGCCGTGCCCGGCAGCAGAAAAACGGCGGTCGTTTTGGTGAGAACGGCCAAACATGAGAGAAAGCCGAGACCCAGCAGGGCCAGCGTGCGGGATGCACCCTGGAGAAGCCGCAGCCGAAGAGCCAGCAGCCATCCCCCAAGAATCCAGAAGGAGAGTAGAGGTTCCAAAATAGCCAACCGGCTGAACGCCCAGAAGTACATGCTGCCGGAGAGCAGCAGTACTGCACCGTAAGCCGTAATGTGACGCGCCCCGGCGGCTCGCAGCACGGCGTAGCTCAACAGGAGATTGCCGCCGAAGACACACAGTGCAAGACCGCGTGCGGCTCCTACTGTGACGCCTGTGAATTGGAAGAGCAGCCACTCAAGCGTAGGCCACACCGGCAGTGCTACGGCCGGGTTGAAAGCGCCCGGCATGCGCCAACGGCCGAACAGGGTAGCCCATATGGCGGCGCTGCCGTACCAGCCCTCATCGGTGTACTTGGCGTAGTCTTCCCAGGGGGAAAAGTTCGGGAAGTCGGCAATGAGATGGGGCCAGTGCAGCGCCCACAATACCAGTACACCCGCGGCACATAGCGCGGCCAGTAACCGGCTTCTTCCGGTGGAGCTATTCGTAGGCAAGTGCGTCGATCGGGTCCTTGCCGGCAGCTTTCAATGCCGGATACGCTGAGCCCAGAATGGCACCGACAAATGCGATGAGAAGGGAGCGCACCCACCACTCAGGCGGAACCATAAAGGAGAGTGTAGGGAAACGGTAGTGCAGAAGCGTCTTGATCCCCATGGTCAACGCAACGCCAAGTGCAATACCCACAACTGTAACCAGTGCTGCCTCACGAAGCACGGAACTGAGAATCATTGTGCGAGAGGCACCGAGAGACTTGAGGATGCCGATCTCGCGTGTGCGCTCCATAACAGCGGTGTACATGGATTGAAATATAACCAGAAAGCCGATGATGACAGCAATGCCGATTACGGAGTTAAGCGCCGGGGTAAACGCCGGCAGGTTCGATGCTGTGAGTTGAGAAAGCAATGCCTGGAGCGATTGCACCTTGTATTGGCTCAGGCCCTGTACTGCGTGGATTTCCTGTTCGACCAGCTTCTGGTTCGCGGGACTGTCAGACCGGAGATAGAAAAGCGAGGCGTTGGTCGGGCTTCCGATAAGCGCGCCCAAAGTCTGGATCGGCACATATTTGCGCCCCCCTTTACCTTGCTCGACGATGCCCACGATGCGGAAGGGGTGAGCTTTCACCTGGATGGTGTCGCCTATGCGGTGGCCGGGGCCTTTATTCGCTTCCAGGTCATCGATCAATACATCATTTGGGCCCTGAAACGGGCTGCCTGCGAGAAACACAAATGGCTTCAATGCGTTGTAGCTTGTGTAATCAATGCCCCAGATGGTTTCGACCGAGCCGACGGTACTAAGGTCGGTAATGACCGGAGCAGCGACTGCGACGTGCGGCAGCTTTGCGAGAACGCCAGCGATGGAAGCGGGTACGGGCGCACCCCCGATAGCCGAAATGAAGCTTGAGTTGGCCGGCTGCACAATTGTGTCAGCACCGATGCCGCTGACCTCTGAGCGCGAATTTGCCAGCATCCCAACCATGATGCCGACAATCGACAGGATCATCACCACCTCAATGGCAACGGCCATCATGGTAATGAAGGTTCGAACGGGCCGATACAGCAGGTTGCCTATGACTAGCTTGTTCATGGGTGAGCGATACGTACTGTGCCACCCAGAGTGTAGCAAAGGGTTCCAATGCGGGAGTAATAGCTCTTCTTCGCAGTGTAGGCACTACAGTGAATGAAGTTGTGACATATGGGAAACGGCACTACAGTAAGGTAGAGCGTCCAAATGGGCGAGGTTTGCAGGCATGGGACGGTTTGGACAGGATCTGCGTAGGGAGCGGGAGTTGCGCGGCGTGGCACTTGAAAATGTCATGAGCGTCACCAAGATCAGCATGCGGCACCTGCAGGCACTCGAGAGGGAACACTTCAGTGACCTGCCGGGCGGCGTCCTGAATAAAGGTATTGTGCGAGGGTATGCGCGGGCTTGCGGCATGGATGAAGACGTTTGGGTGCAACGCTACCTCCAGGCATACCACGGTAGTGGGCAGATCAAGGATGACGATCAGGCCTGGATGGAGTTTGCTGAAAACGTAGGCAAGGCTCGCCAAGGTGAAGGGACTACGGCGGATACTCGCATCCGCTGGGCTGGGGTGGCGGTAATGCTGGTGGTGCTCGGGTTTTTCGCATGGTATGTGGTGCGGTTTGTGGGTGAGAAGAGCGTGGCACTTGGGTGCGGTGCGCCCGCTCTCCGGTCAGCGTGTCCAGCCAAACTTCCAGATATGGCGGTATCGGCTGGTCGTCGTTACTTGCATATTGTGTAGGTTTGCCCTCCATCTTCTTGGTGCTGAAGCTTTGCATAGGGTTAACAAGTAATCCCGGCCAGGTCCGCAGTGCATGTACCCAGCCATGCCGGGTACATGGTGCATTTTTTGATCTTGGATCGGCATCTATTCGCCTCGCAGAACGGCGGCAGGCTCAGCCGATGCGGCGCGGTGTGCCGAAGGCAGGGCGGCCAGTAACACGGCACATGCTAGCAGCGACGCCGCACCGATCAACACCGGGGCATCCAGCCGCGGTGCGCCGTAGAGCAGGCTTTGCAGCCACTTTGCCGCTGCCACCGCGCCGCAGGCACCCAGCACCGCACCCGTGATCGCAGGCTTGCCCGCGCTCAGCAGCACCAAGCGGAACAGCCGTCCGCGACTTGAGCCCAGCGCCATGCGGATACCCCACTCCCGTGTACACAGGTTAATTTCATAGCTGAGGACGCCGTAGACGCCGAGCGCGACGAGCAAAAGTGCTGTAAAACCGAAACCGCCGAGCAGCAACGTTTGAAAGCGTTCCAACGCGAGCGTCTGTGCGGTTTGAACGCGCAGCGGAATCAGGGCGGGTATCGCAGCCTCCGGGTCCACCGCCCAGATGGCCTTGCGGATTTCCGGATCGGAGATCGTATTGCTGCGTACAAGGAATACCGGGCTGCGCGGCGGGGCCTCCCAATATGGCAGGTAGAGCACGGATACATCGCGCCGTGGATCATTGATACGGGTGTCAGCTGTGACACCGACAACTGTATATATAGCGTCATTCCGGGTAAGTGCGTGGCCGACCGGGTTTTCCGTACCCCAAGCGGTACGGGCTGCTGACGCAGACACGATAGCTACATGCGCGTGATTACGATCGTCTGCCGTAAATTCCCGTCCCGAGACAATTGAGATCCCCAGCGTCGCGAAATAACTGGGCGAGACCATGCGGAGATTCGCCAGCGTTTCCTGGCCCGCCGGCAAGGGATGGTCGGGCCTGTCAATGGAGTCGACGGATATGTCGCCGGTGAGCGGCAGACTACTCGTGATTCCTACAGCAGTGACACCCGGCAGCGCCTGCAGCTTTGCGATGGTCCGGTCGATCACGGCATAGCGATGAAGGCTGCCCGTGTCATCGGGGTAAGCGGGCCCTTGTAGATCGGCTTGAGCCAGCGTAACGGGCTCGTTGCCAAGCGAGCGCGCATCTGCCAGCAGGTGCGCAAAGGACCGGGTCACGAGCCCGGTGATGCAGAGCAGTGCAAGGGAGAGAGCAATCTCCGTTATTAGAAGAAGGCGGCGGGCCCGGCCTTCACTGCGGGAGCCGCCGGCGGTTCGGGTGCTTGCGCCGCCCAGTGCGCGCATCGGATCAACCTGAAGGGCTCGTATAGCAGGCAGCAAGCCGAATCCGAGAGAGGTAACAATGGAAAGCAGTGCCGCCAGGCCGAGTACCGGCAGGCTAAGGCGAGCTTCGCTCAAGCGAGGCAGCTGAGCCGGGGCAAGCGCCACCAGCAAGCGCAAGCCGCCGTCGGCTACGAACAGTGCCGCAACTGCACCGGCGCATGCCAGCAGCAGGTTTTCTGCCAGCACCTCGCCCAGCAGCTGCGTGCGCGAGGCACCGAGTGCCGCTCGCAGGGCTCGGTCGCCGCCTTGCTCAATAGAGCGAGCCAGCTGAAGATTTGCCAGGTTTACACAGCCGATCAGCAGCACACCGGCAATGGCGGCAAGCAGCAGCCATTGCGGCTTCTGGACCGCGCCTGTTACCTCTTGCGTGAACGGCTCCAGGACCACGCCAATATGGATGGGGAGATGGTCGGCGTGTGCCGTTGCTTTCTCAATGCCGTCGAGTTCACTTTGCGCGGCGGCTACCGGGATGCCGGATTTGAGGCGGCCAAGCGCGAAGTAATCGAAGTCGCTTGTATTGTCTGTCAGATCATTTTCTGAGGCTACGTGGGGCAGAAATAATTTATAGGGGCTGGTGCCGGTTGCGGGCGCACCGGCCATCAAGGAAACCGGCGGAAATTGAAAACCGTCAGCAGGACACCTACAACGATGTGCGGCTTGCCGCCGATACGCAAAGTTTTGCCAATGGCACCGGGGTCGCGCGCGAAGAAGTGTTGCCAAGCTTGCCAGCTCAGCACGACCGCAGTTCCTGATCCGTTTTGGAAGTCCGCGGGGAGCAGTGTGCGGCCCAGCAGCGGCCTAACCTGCATGACCGTGAAGAAGTCCTGGGTTACGTCCAGGCTGGGCACGATCTCCGGGTGGGCATCGCCTAGGGTCACGGCTTGGTGACCCGGTTGAAGAAGGGCCGAGGCTTGCAAGGTATGCGACCGTGCTTGCAGGTTGAGGAAATGTCGGTAGTTTGCGGGGGCCAGCGGGATGGTTGCACGCCATTCCGCAACTGTTTCGTGCCATACAACCAGCTGCCCTTTGCCCTCAAAGCCATAGGGCTTGAGCAGAACCCCATACACCATGCTGAAGATGGCCGTGACCGCGCCGATGCCGAGAGCAAGCGTGAGCACGATGATTGCGGTGTAACCGGGTGCGCGGCGCAGGCGGCGGGCAGCTTGGCGCAAGGTTGCGAACAAGGGGCTGAGAGCGGATGCTGAGAGCATAGTTCACCTTCCTAAATTGCCCGTAATACCTGCATGTAATGGGCCATTCCTCTTTTATCGAAAATGCTGCTTTTTCTGTATTTCGCGCTGATAGGCATTTGCTAAATTGTCCAAAACCGGACGCAACTGTCCGGTTCCGGACAGTTGCACAGTACTTCAGAACGGCAATACCGCCGTTTGCCTTTCCGCAAACGATGAACCCGGTTAGGCTGAAGGGGATGCTCTCTTCCCTCCAACCGCGCGGGGTGGCTGTTGCTGTCGCGCTCGGCGTCGGCTTGCTACTGGTGGCAGTGGCGCTGCTGCGGGCGCGGCGTTCGCGCTACCCTGCCCTGCTGTATACCTGCGCGGGGTATATGGTGTTGCTGCATGGAGTATGGATCGCGGGGTTGCTGAGCAGCCGGTACTTTGAGTCGGGGTATGCGACGCTGGTGCTGCTGACGTTTCCCTGGAACATGATGGTGATGTGGAACATGACCATGGCCGGTTTCTCAACGGTCTATGACCTGCTGCTGAATTATGCGCGGTTTGTGCTGGGGTTTGGCGGGTTGCAATGTTTGCTGCTGACGCTGTTTGTGTGGGAGCTGCGATTGCGGCCGCGTAGGGCTCGCGGGAAGCAGTTTGGGCGGTAGAGAGGCAAAAGCAGATCCTTCGCTTCGCTCAGGATGACCCGATTTTGGGGCTTAGGGGCTTAGGGGCTTAGGGGCTTAGGGGCTTAGGGGCTTAGGAGTTTAGTTTTCAGGGGTTCAGGGTTCAGGGTTCAGGGTTCAGGGTTTGCTGGAGAGCCTGTATCTCAAACCCTGGATGTGGGCATCCTACTCTGGGGTTCTGTATGTGGGGTGTTTGCGAATCCTGCTAAATAGAGCCGGTTTTACTCTGCCTAGCGCGCTCAGGTACCATCGTAATCGGCAGCGTCTGGGCTGGCTTCCTGCACCGATGCCGCCGGCCCGCCGAGCTCCGTCCTGTGCCGCATCTTACAAGAGCAGCCGTGCGCGGGCCGGTCCCGCTTGCCATCCCGGAGGAAGCACCCATTGCCAGTACGCGATAAATTTCTTTTTACCTCGGAGTCGGTCACCGAGGGCCATCCCGACAAGATCGCCGACCAGATTTCCGATGCGATTTTAGACGCCTGCCTGGAGCAGGACCCCTACTCGCGTGTGGCGTGTGAAACGCTGACGGCTACCGGCCTGGTGGTGATTGCCGGCGAGATTACAACCAAGGCGTATGTCGATTTTCAGACACTGGTTCGCGGCGTGATCAACGACATCGGCTACAACGATGCGAGCTACGGGTTTGACTGCAACACGTGCGCGGTGATTTCGTCGATCAACAAGCAGTCGGGCGACATTGCCATGGGCGTGGACACGGGCGGCGCGGGTGACCAGGGCATGATGTTCGGCTACGCGACCAATGAAACGGACGAGCTGATGCCGATGCCCGTTTCGCTGGCGCACAAGCTGGCGCGGCGACTGACGGAGGTTCGCAAAAGCGGGCAGCTGCCGTACCTGCGGCCTGACGGCAAGAGCCAGGTGACAGTGGAATATGACGCAGCCGGTAAGCCGGTACGTGTGGATGCGGTGGTGATTTCGACACAGCATGCGGATTCGATTGCAACCGACACGCTGCGTGCGGATGTATTGAAAGAAGTGATCCAGGTTGTGATCCCGGCAGAGCTGCTGGATGCGGACACGAAGTACCACATCAATCCGACGGGGCGCTTTGTGATCGGCGGTCCGATGGGCGATACCGGGCTGACCGGTCGCAAGATCATTGTGGATACGTACGGCGGCATGGGGCGGCACGGCGGCGGGGCGTTCTCCGGCAAGGACCCGACAAAAGTAGACCGGTCTGCGGCGTACATGGCGCGGTATATCGCTAAAAACATTGTGGCGGCGGGGCTGGCGGACAGGTGCGAGGTGCAGCTGGCGTATGCAATCGGCGTGGCGGAGCCGGTTTCTGTGCTGGTCGATACGTTCGGCACCGGCAAACTGCCGGCGGCGGAGCTGACTAACCTGGTGCGCGAGAACTTCAAGCTGACGCCGAAAGGCATTATGGAATCGCTGGATCTGCGCAAACCGATCTACCGGAAGACGGCGGCGTACGGGCACTTTGGTCGAACGGATGGCGATTTCGGCTGGGAGCGGACGGACAAGGCTTTGCTGTTACAAGCGGCAGCGAGCAAGGAAGTTGTTGGAGTGAAATGAAGCAAGGGCCGCCAAAGCGGCCCCTGCTTTTGGCTGCCGATCCGTGCTCATCCTGAGCGAAGTGATAAAGCATATTTTGTCTTTGAATTTCGCCACTGCGCAAAAAAGCAGGCCCTTCGACTTCGCTCAGGATGACACCGTTTTGCTGGTTTGCAGGAGTACATACTGCTCGCACATCCACTCATGGTGGCCGGTTAAGTAGGTTTTAACAACCGAACGTTACTTCCTGCCGATAGACTCCGCAGCTACCAGCGCGTCCAGAGCAGAGGTTTGCGAGCCCGCGTTGGTTTCCGTTACCGGGCCGGACCAGACCACTCCGAACTGGTTGTCGGGCGCGCGGTCTGTTTTCCAGATGCTGGCTGCGTTTGCCTGGAGGAAGTGCTTCCAGTGCTTGTCCGGCGCTACTGTGTTGAGCGCACCCAGATTGCGCATAAAAATGCCTTTGAACTGGATGCCGTCGCCGCCGCATTTCGGCTCGCAGGGATCGTGCAGGATGCCCTTGGCGTCGGCTAGTTTAGCCAGGGAGACGACAGCAAGGTGCTGAGCGCTTTCAAGTGTTGCGGGCGTATGGCTTACCTTGGACCACTCCGCCAATGCGCCAAGCAGGACGCCCTGGTTATACGTCCACACAGTTTTTCCGTTGTTGCGGCATGTGCCTGCGGCCTTGTCTGTTCTGTCAATGGTCAGACCATCATTTACCAAGCCGTCGCTGTTCATCATGCCGGAGCTTTGAAACCATTGCCATTCTTGGTGTGCCCAGTTGGCGTACTCGGGAGCTTCCGTGCGGGTTGCAAGGTGGGCTGCGACTGAGAAGAACAACTCGTTAGCGATGGCATTTTTATAGGTGCGATCCTTGCTCCACCAAATGCCGCCGCCGCAGGTTGTGTCCCATCCGCCGGCCATGTCGGCAAAGATAGAGCGACCCATGGTTAGGTAGCGGGCCTCACCGGTCAAGTCGTAGGCGTCAATCCAGGCCAGAGCCCACCAGCCTTCGTCGTCGTAATAGGTATTGAGGAAACCGGGCGCGCCGGTCATTTTTTCGAGGTCGCCGACTTGTTCGGTTTTCGGGATGATGACCTGCGCGTGCTCAAAGGTGTTTGCGAGCACAGGTAGGTACTGGCGAGAACCGGTAGCGCGCGAGTAGTCCACGAGCACGGTAATGGCATTGGCAGCATTCCACCATCCGGTGGTCTGATACAGGCCGGTGCGCTCCACGTAAGAGCGTTGCAGAGCCTCTATGCCGAGCTTGGCGTGATCATGCGATGCATGTGGGAAGAAGCTGCCGAGTATCAGGGAGAGCAGAAAGAAGACGGGCAGGCGCATGCCTGTGTTGTAACAGAGATACAAAGGTGGTGGCCAGAGACGGGATTGAACCGCCGACGCCGGCCTTTTCAGGGCCGCGCTCTACCACTGAGCTATCTGGCCTCGGGGTGACCCAAGAACGCTTGCCTACCGTTTTCCAGGCGGTTTGCGAGGTGTCGACGGATGCTGCTGATACTCGACATACCGGACAAACGTAGTATAGCAAAGCTTTGCGCGGTGAAATGGAAGTGGCTTTCTTGGGAAGCGCCCTACCAATGGACCGTGACGGTTTGCTGCACATAGTCCGCACCCGGTGGGAAATGCACGGTAAGCGTTTGCAGCGAGCCGTCGGAGGCAAGGACTTTCGAGGTTTTGTACCCTGTTTCTTGTCCTAATTCGTGCCCTACTTCATTTGTGGGTGCGACCAGCGCAGTGCCGGCGAGCGGTGTGTGCTTGGGCATGGACGCTTGCGCAAGGATGGTTGCGCCTTCCGCTTTCGCGGCCTGGATGCCGATGCCGTTCAGGCGCAGAGGCAGAGCATAGACTGAGCCGCCTTTTGCCTCCAGCACCCAGGTTGCGCTGTGGGCATCAGCCGTTTGCGATAAGACTTTGAGCTGGGCTGTAGACGCGCCCGGCAGGGGCAGTTCGGCGGGCAGCTCAACTTCAGCGCCTGCGAGTGGAATGCGGAGCGACCCGTCGCCCTGTGTTGTGCTTCCTGGAGCTGCGAGTTTGGGCAGTGCGCCGTTTTCCGGTTGCGCGCGTACCTGCAGCGCGGCACCGTCCCGCGTAAAGACAAGTGTGATGCGTTTGCCGTTACCCACCGGCACGTGGCGTAGCACGGCACCGGGCCAGGTGGCCGGGAGCTGGGGCGCTACTGTAAGCGTGTTCGTTGGGAAATCAAAGCTGATGCCGAACAAGCCGCGCAGGGCCGGCGAAAGTACCATTGCCGAAGACCATAGCTGGTGCGTGGTCGAGCGACCGAGCGGTTCGAAGTATTGGCCGGACAGCAGCTCCGTAACCGCGCCCAGGTCTTGCGACCAGGTCATGTCGGCGTTTTGCATCAGGTGCGCGTAGCCCGAAAGCGGGCGACCGGTGCGGTACTCCGCGAGTGAGGCCCAGCCGGTAAACAGGGGCCATACAGAGCCCTGGTGGTAGCTGATGGGATCGTATAGAACCTCGTGCTCGCCCAGGTCGCGCGTACCCCAGTCGGTTGAAAACTCGTGCGAGGCCCAGCGGCGGAACATCACGCTGCTTGCCGGCAGCGTGTAGCCGCCGTCCCACCAGGCAACGGCGGGGTAGATGGTTGCCGTTGTGTCGAGTTTGGCGGGTGCACCTTGGGGTCCGTTGTAGCTGAAGGCGTACATGCCGTCAGCCCCGGCGGGTTTGTACTCACGCTCCAGCGTTGCGGCTACGGCTTGGGCGCGTGCCGCGGCACCATCTTCCGACTTGCCTGCGAGCGCCGCCAGTTGTGCGTAGGCCCGGCTTGCCTGCACGTCAAGCGCGGCCAGGTAGACCTCCTGGTGCGGCATGCCGGGCGGCCAGCTTTCTACCCAGCCGGTGCCTTGCGAATTGTCGTAGATGCCGTCGCCGTCCGAATCATGTGTGCGCTCGAACTCCCAGGCTTTCGCAATCTGCGACCAGTGCTGTTGCACATAGGCAATGTCGCCGGATTGCCGGGCGTAGTCGCGCAGCAGCATCAGCAGCAGCGGGGTGGCGTCGGCTGCCGCGTACTCGTATGGCAAGTGCGGCCAGTCGACCAGCTCGGCTGTTTGCGAATACTCGTGCATGATTTTGCCGTCGGAGCGTTGGCGCTTCAGCAAGAAGTCGAGCTCCTGCCGCGTGAGGGCGAAGTCGCCATAGCTGTTGACCGCGTAGAGCGTGTAGAGCGAGTCGCGCCCGAAGAACCAGCCGAAGCCGGGACGGTTGGAGTCCCCTGAGCTGTAAAGCCCCGCGACGAGGCCGGTTTCGTCGCCATAGGGCTCGCTGCTGTGGCGTATACGCAACTGGTCGATGGAGATTTCGGCCCAGCGGAGCGCCTGATCGAGACGCGGGTCCGGGGTTTCGGCAACCACCCGCGTGTCGAAGAAGTGCGCGTAGTAGGCAGCGGTGCCTTCGTAGAGCTCGCGCACATGCGTGGCTTGTGTGCTCAGGCGGGCCTCCAGACTCATTTTCGACGCGGTTTGCTTGGTGCCACCTTGCGCCATCAGTAGGGGGAAGTACTTATCGCCGTCGCGGGCGGGGTTGTAGTTGAGCACGAGCTGAAGCGGGAAGTCTTTCGGTCGCTCTTGATAAGGCGCGAGAATGCCGGGTTGAGTACCCGGCATGGCCACGGCACCGGCAAGATCGTCGGAGTCGGTGTGCAGCAGGTAGTAGCCGCTATCAGGCGCAAGCGGTACCCACTCCGGGCTCGGCGCACCGTAGTTCGGCGCGGGCCACATGCGCTTCACTTCAGGCGTGAAGGAGAAGGTCAGCTCTACCGGTTGGATCGATGAAATCTGGAACATGGCGATCACGCCCGGGTCGCCCTCATGCGTGCATGGCGCGGCAAACAGGACTTCACGCACGGTAAACGCCGCGTGCGCAAACGTGACGGTAGTGCGGTCAGGCTGCACGGTGATTTCAGCGGACTGGTCGTTGACGTCGATAGGCACTGTGTAGTTCTTGACCCGAGCGGTGATGCGCATGTGGCTTAGCAGCTTGACCGGCCAGTTCCACGCTTCAAAGCTGCCGTCGCCCTGCCCTACAAATGCGCCGCATTCGCCTGCGACCGTGAACGGCTGGAGCGAGCTGGAGCGCTGGTGGATGACGAGGCCGCCTACGTCGGCGGGGCTTGCCAGGGGGAAGGCCGGGATGGGCTGAAGCCACTGAGCGAGCGCACAGGGGGCGGTCACGAAAAATGTCGCAGCGATGAATACTCGCAGGTTCAAGGAGCGTGACCCGAGCCGCCCATGCCATACACTTGCTGCAATCATGCCTGCCTCTGCTCTCTTGCCGAACTCAGCACCTATTTTAGGATCGATGCTACGCGCGCTCGCGCAGATGGCGACACTGGCTTGCTGCTATGCGTTGCCGCTGAGTGCGCAAGCCTCGGCACCCAAGCCGGATGCCGAAGCACGAGCCGCACAGGCTTACGCGCGAGCCGCACAGGAAGGACCGCTGCCGCTGCATGCGTTTCTACAAGCCATGCCCAAAGGCGCGGACCTGCACATGCATCTTGCCGGTGCCATTTACGCGGAAACGCTGCTGGATGAAGCTGCGCGAGACGGCGTGTGCGTGGACCCGTCTTCGCTTGCCCTGGACCGCACCGCCACGCCCGGTGCCTGCAAATCCGGTGAGCTGAGCGGGGCCGCTGCCATTGAAGGCGACAACCACTTGCGCGATGCGCTGATTGATAATTTTTCCATGCGCGGCTTTGTGCCTTCAGCCGGGATTACCGGGCATGACCAGTTTTTTGCAACGTTTGCACGCTTCGGCGGCCTGGGCAAGCAGCACACCGGGGACTGGCTGGACGAGGTGGCTACGCGGGCCGCACGGCAGAACGAGCAGTACCTGGAAGTGATGGACACGCCTGACTCCAAAGCTGCCGAGGCCTTGGCGGAAAAGCTGGGGTATACCCCGGACTTCCGCGCGTATCGTGAGGCGTTGCTGGCGGGCGGGCTGGACGCGAGCGTTGTAACCGCGCGGGCTGCACTGACGGAGGCTGAGAACAAACGCAAGGCGCTGGAGCATTGCGGTGAACCGGGTGCGCTGCCCGCGTGTGCGGTGCAGGTGCGATTTCTATTTCAAGCTCTGCGCGAGCAGCCGCCGGCGGATGTGTTCGCGCAATTTGTGTTTGCGTTTGAACTGGCGAAGGCTGACGGGCGCATCGTGGGCTTGAACCTGGTGCAGCCCGAGGACGGCTACATTTCTATGCGCGACTACACCCTGCAAATGAGCATGCTGGACGCGCTGCACGGGCTCTACCCTGCCGTACACATCGCGCTGCACGCGGGTGAGCTGGCGCCGGGCATGGTGCCGCCCGCGGGGCTTAGCTTTCATATTCGATCCGCCGTTGAGCAGGGCCATGCCGAGCGTATCGGGCACGGTGTGGACGTGATCTACGAAGACCGGCCGCAAATGTTGCTGAAGGAGATGGCGACCGGGCACGTCATGGTGGAGATCAACCTCACCAGCAATGCCGTTATCCTCGGCATTGCCGGGCAGGATCACTCGCTGCCGGAGTACCTGGCGGCAGGGGTGCCGGTGGCGCTTTCAACCGATGATGAAGGCGTGTCGCGCATCGACCTGACGCACGAGTTTGTGCGTGCGGCGGTTACTTACAGGCTTAGTTATGCTCAGTTGAAGCAAATGGTGCGGACTTCACTGGAGCACAGCTTTTTGCCGGGTGGGAGTTTGTGGCAATCTAGGACGCCTGAAAGCCTGGACTCGCCTGTAGCTGCGTGTCGAGGACAGTTGGGCAATGACGCGCCCGCAGGAGCTTGCGCGGCGCTGGTGCAGGCGAGTGAAAAGGCTGGGCAGCAGTGGGAGCTGGAGCGGCGGTTCAAAGCTTTTGAGAGCAGCTTTTAGGGGATCGACTTACATTTGTATTCTCTAAGCCCCACCGGTGTACGCGACGAACCACTCGGCATAAGGAGTGTTATTAACCAGATGCCGGTTCCAGTCCGGCGTGCCGTCGGTCCACCAGACGTCACCCCGCTCGCCCAGTTTGTGCTTGGCATCGTCCACAGCCCGGCGTGCCGCTTCGCGGGCTGCCGGGTCACCGGTGCGGATGGCGAGGCCTTTGGCGCGTCTTGCCGTCATCAGCTCGCTTACAAGTTGTTCGCGTGCTGCTTCAGAAAGGCCGGGATTGGAGCAGCGCCACAAGCGGCCTCGCACTACGAAATAGCGCCGGTCGGGGGTGACTGGAGGAGCGGCTTTGCTGCCTTTGGTCTCTCTGGTCTCTCCGGTCATAGAACAGGTATTCACTTTCACTCGTACGTGCAGGTTCAGGCTTTCTGACCGGGCAGGCTCGACAGCTAGACTATCCTGTAGACCGACGCAGGGAGAGCGCAGATGCCTGAAGATGCAAAGCAGGGTGACAAGAGTGAACAGGATTGGGGCTTGCATGTGCTCAGCAATGAGCACCTCAAAGTGCAAGTGCTGCCCGAACTCGGCGGTAAGCTGAGCTCGATTGCACTGCAGCAAAGCGGCGGCGAGCTGCTACAGGCACCACTGCTGCCATATGCGGCGCGCACGGCTACCATGCCTTTTGACGAAGCCGACGGCAGCGGCTGGGATGAGTGTCTGCCTTCTATCGGCCCATGCACCGTGAGCTACGGCGATGGGGCGAGTGCGAAGATTGAAGACCACGGCGATTTTTGGCGCGTCGGCTTTACCGTGGATGAAGCCACAGCAACCACGCTGCGGATGCATGCGGAAGGTACCTCGCTGCCGCT
Source organism: uncultured Acidobacteriaceae bacterium (assembly GCA_964235655.1). Classification (GTDB taxonomy): domain Bacteria; phylum Acidobacteriota; class Terriglobia; order Terriglobales; family Acidobacteriaceae; genus EB88. The sequence goes on along the minus strand of CAXSBB010000008.1, from coordinate 99,455 downwards.
GCGCTTTGAGCGTACGCTGCGGCTTGATGGGCAGACCCTGCACTTTGACTATTCGCTGAGCAACGGGAGTGATGCCGTGGTTCCCTACGGTTGGTCTGTGCACCCGCTGTTTGCCGTGGAACCGTATGACCGCATCCACCTGCCCGACTCTGTGCAGAGTGTGGTTGCGCAAGCCTCCGCAGACGGGCGGCTGGGCGCTGCGGGCAGCTCGCACGCATGGCCTATGACGGTGAACGCCAATGACGGCGAGCCGCTTGACCTGTCACTTGCCGGGTCCATAGACGACGGCGTAGGCGACAAGCTGGTACTTCCTTCGCCTGCCGAGGGCTGGTGCGCGCTGGAACGTAAAACGCTGCGCACGATGGTGACACTGCGCTTTGACCCGAAGACTGCACCCTGGCTTGGGGCCTGGATTTGCTACGGCGGCTGGCCCGGCAAGCCCAAGGGCAAGCGCGGCTACACGGTTGCCCTGGAACCCTGCAACCTGCCCGTAGACTCCCTGGTGGACTCGCTTGCGCAGGGAGCGGGTGCGCACCTGCAGCCGGGTGAAACTGCCCGTTGGAGCTTGCGGCTTGAAATCAGCAATGCGGAAGAAAGGTAATCATGGTTGATATAGAAGCAGCTGCGCGGGAGCTCGCCGCTACGCACCGCCGCGTGTTTGAGCAGGAACCGACAGGTGTGTACGGAGCGCCGGGCCGTGTGAACCTGATCGGTGAGCACACCGATTATGCAGGCGGGTTCGTAATGCCTGCCGCCATTGATTTTGCGACGCTTGCGGCGGTTTCGCCGCGTACTGACGGTAGCGTGTCCATTTACAGCGCGAATTTTGATGAACGCATTGAGTACGCCCCGGATGCGCTGCCCAAGCATGGCAAGCACCGCTGGAGCGACTACCCGATGGGCGTGCTGCATGTGCTCCGCGCTGAGGGTATCGCGGTGCCGGGCGTTTCCCTGTCACTGTTCGGCGATGTGCCGCTGGGTGCGGGATTGAGTTCGTCTGCTTCGATTGAAGTTGCGACGATGCTGGCGATGCTGGCTGCGGCAGGCACCACGCTGCCGCGACCGCGGATGGCGCTACTAGCACAGCGCGCGGAAAACAGCTTTGTGGGTGCGAATTGCGGCATTATGGATCAGTTTATCGCCTGCTGCGGTGCGCGTGACCACGCGCTGCTGCTGGATTGTCGCTCGCTTGAGTCCAGGCTGGCACCCATCCCCTCAAACCTGACGCTGGTGATTTGCAACACCATGGTGAAGCACTCGCACGCAGGGGGTGAGTACAACACGCGCCGGGCTGAGGTGGAGCAGGCGACGGAGATCCTGCGTTTGCATCGTCCGGAAGTTGCGCTGCTGCGTGACGCGACGCCTGCGGACTTGGAGCAGTGGGGCCATGAGATGCCGCCGAATGTGCTGAAGCGTGCGCGGCACATCATTACTGACAGTCTGCGGGCGCAGGCAGCGGCTGCGGCTTTAGAGCAGGGCGACTTGCCTGAGCTTGGACGGCTGATGGCTGCTGCCCATGCCAGCTACCGCGATGATTTTGAGGCAAGCTGCCCGGAGGCGGACTTGATGGTCGAGCTGGCGAACCGGCAGCCCGGGCTGGTGGGCGCGCGGCTCACCGGGGGCGGGTTCGGCGGGTGTACGGTAAACCTTGTCGAAGAAGGGCGCGCGGCAGCATTTGTCGAGGCAGTTGGAGCGGCGTACGAGAAACAAACCGGGATACATCCTGATGTGTTCAAGTGCCACGCCGCGGATGGAGCGCGGCAGGTGATTTGAAAGATCAGATAATGCAAACGGCCCTACACATTTCGTCGGCGAATTGCCTGCTCTTCCCAGAGAAACACTCGTTTCAAAGAGGTGCGCAGCACAAATACAAAAGCAAAAATCCGGATTTGCGGCCACGTTTGTAAAGCGATTGTTTTAAGAAGTGTGCCTGCCAGGCTGAACCCTAAAGCTGTAAGAACTCCCCGAGCGATGTACAACCGGGCGGCATCACTGTCGCGCTTAAGAGCAGCACTGAGAGCCCAAAGCACATGGTAGGCAATAACAACTGCTGCCATGGCTTCAATGATGGAACCACCGGCAGCAATCCATGCTTGTTCCGCGGCAAGCACATTCATTTTTGTGACAGAACGTTGGCCTGAGCACCGGTCACCTTGTGCTCCGCCTCAATTTGCGCAGGTTTCGACTCCTGCTGAATTTCTTTTTCAAGGAAGTAGTTCAAGGCTGTTCGCAGCGTGGCAATAGCGGCCAATTTTTCAATGTCGCTCCAGGAGGGTGTAACTGCCGTGTTCAGAATGTCGGCAGCGAGCTCAAATTCTAGCCCCACAGCCAGCCATCGCCCTAACGTCATGCGCACTTCATTTTTCTGTTGCGGCAGCGCATTGCGTTTGAAGAACAGTAATAGTGACTTTAGAGTTGCTTCGGCTGCGGCGAGGCCGATGATGAGAGCAGCCGCAAACTCTACATAGTGCGCCAGGTACTCGATAAGAGTTTTTGAAGTTTGAAGGATTGAGGCTTCCATTGTCTTCAATCTTCGATGCCGTGCGAGCCGCATGGATATGTGTTGCAGCGTGCCGAATTTCGCAGCGGCATCTTGTTACAAGCAGCCACACCGCAAGGTACACATCACTCTTTTCTAATGTATTTTGCCCAGCTCCGCCAGCATCTTTGCAAAGCCCTCCTCGCGCGCCTTTTGATTCGCCGCTGATGCATCGGGCGCTTCCCCGGCACGCATGAAGCCGTGGCCCGCACCGTCATATACCACTGGATCGTAGGTCTTGCCGTCTGCTTTCATAGCTGTGATTGTTGCGGGTACCGTTGAGCTGATACGGGCGTCGTTGCCTGCGTAGAAGCCGTACACCGGCGCGTGAATGATGCGTAACGCCTCATCGGGCGGGGGCGGTCCGTAGAAGACGAATGCTGCCTTAAGGTCAGGCCGCTGTGTCGCAAATTGGAAGCTTTTGCCGCCGCCCCAACAGAAACCTGTTACAGCCAGCTTGCTTTCAGCCGCGGGTAGTTTCAGAGCGTAGTCCGCGGCCGCGTTCAGGTCGGCGTTTACCTGTGCAGGGTCAAGCGCGGAGACTGCCTGTACGGCTGCATCCTGCCCGGAAAAAGCCGAAGTACCGGCTCCGCCTGGACCCATGCCGCTAAGCAGGTCAGGCGCGGCAACAATGTAGCCTTTGGCGGCAAGCTCGTCGGCCATTTCCTTGGCCCAGTCCGTCAGGCCGAAGATTTCGTGTATGAGCAGCACGACCGGTGCCTTGCCCTTGCGTTCCGGGTAGACCATGAAGACCTGCACGGTGCGCGCACCGCTCTTCACGCTGACATACTCATGGTGACGCGGCGAGCCTTCCAGCCTTGTTTTGGCCCAGTCTTGCGCTGTCAGTGTCTTGGTGTACAAGGCAGCCGCGCACAAGGCGCTGAGGTGAAGGAGTGAACGGCGGGTTAGAGCTGTCATGCGCCGAAGTGTACCCTGCTGCAAGGCTGCTTGCGATACCTAAATACCGGCACAGCTGTCTTTCGGGTTAAATGAAAATGTTTTCATACATTCTTTTGTAATTGCTTTGTACCAAATGGCGCTTCTGCACGGAATTGGAACGTAAATGCTCATCCTCAGCGTAAGAAGGCTTCCTCTACAACATTCACTTGGTAAACTTCGAATTGACCTCAAACCACGAAAGCTTGCCAAGCGTCAGGAACCCATGCAGAAATCGACCCGCACACTGTACCCCCATGCCACCAATGACAGTCGCACCCCTATTGCTTACTTCTCCATGGAAATCGCTATTGATCCCGAGATGAACACCTACTCCGGAGGTCTCGGCGTCCTTGCCGGCGACACGCTACGCGCTGCCGCCGACCTCGGCGTGCCACTGGTAGCTGTGACTCTGGCCCACCGCCGAGGCTACTTTCGGCAGATGCTGGATGCCGACGGTCAACAGACCGAAGTAGAGCAGCCATGGCCGGTTGCAGCCTATACCGAAGAAGAAGCGCCGCGCGTCGTTGTAGAGATTGAAGGCCGTACAGTGCACATCCGGGCATTGTGCCATCCTATTCGCGGTATTACCGGCCATGTGGTGCCTGTATACCTGCTTGACGCCGATCTTGATGAGAACAGCGCTGCCGACCGCAAGTTGACCGATCGGCTGTACGGCGGCGATAACGATTATCGATTGCAGCAGGAGGCGATTCTGGGCCTGGGCGGTGCGCGCATTCTGCTGGCACTTGGCCTTGAGCCCGCAGTGTACCACATGAATGAGGGTCATGCGGCCTTATTGACTGTGGCGCTTGTCGGCCGGGCACTCGCAGGCCGTGCGCTGGCCCAGGCTGGAGAAGCAGAATTTGCCCGCGTCCGCGAGCAGTGCGTATTTACCACGCATACACCGGTACCTGCCGGGCATGACCGCTTCGGGCTTGATCAGGCCCGACGCATACTCGGCGGAGAAACAGTAGACATGCTGGGCCGCGCCGGTGGTATGCATGAAGGCCTGCTGAATATGACTTACGTGGCGTTGCGCTTTTCGCGCTTTGTCAATGGTGTTGCCATGCAGCACGGTATCGTGTCGCGGGAGATGTTCCCCAATTATGCAATTGACGCCATCACCAACGGCGTACATGCGGCTACTTGGACTTCCGAGCCGTTCTTGAAGGTGTTTGACCAGCATGTGCCTCGCTGGCGTCGTGACAATGTAACGCTGCGCTACGCCATCGACATTCCTGAAATTGAAATTATCGAAGCCCATCGTGCGGCCAAGCTGTTGCTGATTGATGCAATGACCGAGCGCGCCGGTGTGACTTTTTCGCCTGACGTTTTCACTATCGGCTTTGCGCGCCGCGCGGCTACCTATAAGCGCATGGACCTGTTGTTTACCGATTCGGAACGGTTGGTTGCGATTGCTAAAAAGTTCGGTGGCCTGCAAGTAGTTTATGCCGGCAAAGCGCATCCTGCGGATGAGCCGGGTAAAGCCAAGATCAAGCGTGTTATTGAGTTAGCGCATGAATTGTCAGATGGATTGCTGCGGATCATTTACCTAGAAAATTATGAGTGGAACCTGGGCAAGCTGCTTACCAGCGGCGTGGATCTATGGCTCAATACGCCTAAACGTCCATACGAGGCATCAGGCACCAGCGGCATGAAAGCCGCGCTCAATGGCGTACCTTCGCTGTCGATCCTTGACGGCTGGTGGATTGAAGGCTGGATTGAGGGCGTAACCGGCTGGGCCATTGAAGATCTGGAGAACGAACAGGAAGAAGCTATCTCCCTCTATAATCAGCTGGAAAACGTCATTCTGCCGCTGTTCCATAAACAGCCGGAACAATGGCGGCAGGTAATGCGCTCAGCCATTGCATTGAACGGCTCGTTTTTCAATACCCAACGTATGGTGGAGCAGTACGCATTGAATGCATACTATCCACGCCCACTCGATTCTCACGCTGCAGAAGAGGAGCTCACCGCAGTCCCTGCATAGTAGTAACAGGGTGAGCAGAAGCAATTAACTTCTGCTCACTCTGAAATTTACGAAGCAAGTGAAACAGCACTATTGCGTACAAATTGCGTTACAGCTTCAGGTTGTGACAATACTACTAAATGACTTGCAGCAACTTCTTCTGTGCGTGCGTTGATCCGCTTTGCAAGTACCCGCTGTGTTTCCGGTGCCAGGATACGATCTTCCGTAGCGATGAGATATGAGCTTGGCTTGCGCTTCCATGCCGGATCGCTCAGCTTACTTTCAAAAATCTTGTAACTGGCCGGTTTTTGTACAGCTACCGCCAAGTGGATAATGCCTCGGTGCAGATCATGCCCCAGCGCATTTGCACCAAACTCTGCGTCCATCCATAAAAAGCCGCTAGCATCCGGACCGATGGTCATCTTCGCTTCAGCTGGATGCATAGCCAATAAAGATCCAAAAACTTCACCGGCTTCCGGCGCAAAAGCTGCTATAAAGGCTAGTTCTTTGACCTTCGGATGATCGCCAGCTGCGCTGGTAACGGCACCGGCATAGGAGTGTCCCACCAATAATACCGGACCTTCCACATGGTCCAGCGCTAACTCTACTGCAGCCACATCTGACTCGAACGACTTCAAAGGAATCTGGGCAGCCTGTACGGAATATCCCTCATGCGCCAAGGGCAGTAGGATTTCTCTCCAGATCGTACCGTCACTCCATGCTCCGTGTACCAGTACAATCGTTCCTTTTTTCTTTGTGTCTGCCATCCACTCTCCTTGCATTCCCTTGCTCTAGCATCAGGATGCCGGTTTGTTTTCACCTGAATGGCAGATCCTGTTAGCCGGCTTATCTTAACTCATTTACCAGACTGCTAATGGGATGGAGCCCTGCCTTTCGTGCGATAGTCGGGAGCGACTCGCCGCGACGATACATAAGATATGCAGCTGTTAACCCTGAAAGTGCTGTTCCCCAAAATAATAACTTTTTCATAACTTCCCTTCTTGTCCAACATTTTCGCCCGGCTCTCGTTCGATTACTATTTTTTCTCTTCGCAGAGTAACTATCTGCGTATCACGATGCTCAGTGTCACGCTGTGTCACACGAACTTCTTCTTTAAGGATTAACTGCTTGGTAAGGATCAACTGCTCTTCCACAACAGGGTAGATGGTGACATTGCCTTCATGACGCACGTCTGGAGCAACTTCTACAGGCGTATTTTTTATGACACGCTCTACTTCATATGCAGTGGATAGCAGAGGCTCATTAAGTGCCTCCTGATATTCATGCACTGTTTTTTGCAGTCTTACAATACCTGTAGTAACCACCCGCTTACTGATGGAAAGCTGCTCCTCGATAATGGGAATGACAGCATCATTTTTACCGGTGGAATATGACTCGGGAGCTGTTGCTGTGCCGGCAGAAGGTGCAAGCATAGCTGTTGCGATCCGTACGACCTGACCATCCGGCATCCACAATTCCGTGTAGGGATGTTGGAGATTGAGCTCACCTGAACCGACAACGAGAACATTGCCGGTGGACGCAGATAAATTTTGCGGAGTATCGACGCTATTCATAGAAATATATCTTTTCTGCAAAAAAGGAGGCAGGACTTAGTAGTCCTGCCTCTCTTTTACGCTTCAGGTAAAAGCTAGTAGCCGGTCTTGGTTGGATTGGTGGTTGTGCCTGCGGTTGTACCCGCAAACTTTTCCACTTCCACTTCGGTCTTGCGTACCGAGTCATGAATTTCTTCAACGCGATCACTACCCTGTTTGCCGACCAGCACTTCTTCTACAACTCGGCTTGTCTTGCCCACTACGGCTTCTTCGCCCATGGCACGAAGTTCAATTGCCTCGCCGCTGCCGGCCTTGAAATCCGCTGCGGTAGCAGCACGATTTACTGGACGACGCTCCACGTTAATACGCTCTTCGTGTAAGGAAACTTGGGCATCGGCAGGACGCTCGGTTACATGCGAGTACACACGAACACCGCCACGGTCTACTTCACGCTTTCCAACTACCAGCTGCTCTTCAATGATTGGAATCGCCATTTCACCGGCCAGAGGTGTCGCAGCAGTTCCCAGTGAAGATGTACCTATATTTCCCTTGGAAGATGTACCGGCAGTGCTTGACGCGCTGTTATAGGTGCCTTCAATTTCACGTGCACCATGCTGTGTCAACAAGGCCGCGGTTGCAGTTGCTTTTTCATCGGCTACGGTTACGGCAACAAGGGCTCCACCGCTATTGACACCGGTTGCATAATGACCATGCGCATCCTCGTCGCCGCCGGACAGGTTGCGAAAGAAGCTGCTGATCTTCTCTCCCAGGCCCTGGCCTGTGCCGTAAGCACTGCCGCCGGTTGAAGCCGACGAGGTTGTGGAAGCGTTAGAAGAACCCATCTCGTTATCGTCATTGGCGACAACCGTGACATTTTGTGATTCATATCCATTGGCAACAAGGGTCTGCTTTACTTGCTGCGCCTGCGCGTAGGTGCTGAAAAGTCCGACAACTGTCTTCATAAATCTCCTTCAGAAAGTGCGGTGAGACTCGCGGCTCACCAGTTAAGCAGCTACTGCTGCTGTGAGAAAAGCTCAACACGGCGGTTGTCAGCCTTACCTGTGTTCGTTGCATTGGTATCGGCCGGGTTAGCAGGGCCGAAACCGGCACCGGTCAGACGATCACCGGCGATGCCCTGCCCCTTAAGAAACTCTGCAACTGTGATGGCGCGCTGCTGGGAAAGAGTTGCATTGCGTGGCAGTGACCCCGTGCTGTCAGTGTACCCTTCCAGGCGCAAATGGATGTTCGGGTTTGACTTCATGGCGTCTGCGGCACGGGTCAATGTAGCTTGACCATCTGCTGTCAGGGTTGCCTTATTGGTATCGAAGTGAACTGTACCGAGATCCGGAAAAGCAGCAGGCTGGGCTGGAGCCGCCGCGACCGGTGCAGCCGTGGCTACAGGTGCCGCAGGCTTACGGGTGAGGAAGTATGCCAGCAATGCAAGCAGCAATAGCAGGGGCAAGAGCCATGCCCAGATAGGCAGGCCTTTTTTCTTTTCTTCATAAATCTTTACACGATCTGCCACTATATTTCTCCTGAACCTTGGGACGTGAAGTGCTTATGCGATTTAGCGGTCGCGCGAGGGAAGTGATTCTGTAATGGAAGTGGCAGCAGTTGCTGGAATCTGCTCTACTTCAACCTCCGTTTTCCGTACTGTGTCATGGATCTGATCCGTGCGCTCAAAGGATTCCTTGTTGAGCAGCACTTCCTCGGTAACACGTGCTGTCTTGCCGACAACTGCCTCTTCGGCGGTTTCCTTCAGCTCAATGGTCCGCTCTCCCTGGGAAGCGAGATCGCCTTGGCTTACTGCACGATCGACTGGGCGGCGCTCCACATTAATATGCTCTTCATGGAGAGTGACAGACTCTTCGACAGGAATCTCAACAACGCGCCGATATAGGCGTACTCCACCGCGATCTACGTTGCGCTTGCCGACTTGAAGCTCTTCTTCCACGATCGGAATCGCCATCTCTCCGGCGACTACAGTTGCGGGTGCAGTCACCGGCGGTGCTGCTGCGACTACCGGTGCTGTCGGGGTGATCACAGCCTCATCAAACTTGGTGGCCTTGTGATTCTCAAAAATGGTTTCCACTTGCTGTACATGATCCGCGATAGCGGCAACGGCAACAATCATGCCGCCCTTGTTCACGCCTTCCATCAAGCGGTTCTGGTCACGATCCGGTACTCCAAGCTCTCTTAAGGAGGTGCTTGAGTAATCAGTTGAAGCTGTTCCCGATTCATCAATCAAGGAAATAGAGGCTTGCGGAACACCTGAGTCAAGCAGGTTGCGAATCGCGGCTTGCGCCTGATCCCGATGGTGAAATAAACATACAAGTGTTGTACGGTCTTCTGTCATGTAAAACCTTTCAAGGCGCCGGTAGGGTTTCAGGTCGGGCAGGATCATAGCTGAATTATGAAGCCTGCATATTTGATACATAAGTTACGTGAATTTGCTGCGCTACCAGCCATGTACAGGTCTTTAGTAGAATCACAGATCCATGCTGAATTCTTAGATGCGATGAGGTAGGGAGTAACTATGCGCATAATAGTAATAGATTTAGCGGAGGTAACGCCTGAAGGTGACCGGCTGTCACAGCCTAAGATATTTTTCTAAAATTCGCAAAGTAATGCCCGGCACTTACGTTCAGCTCATTTCAGGAAAATGCAGGTTGAAGTAGAAGTCAGCGTTCGGGTCGATACCTGCAGCTTGACTGTGCGGTACGTTACATGGGAGGCGACATCCGTCTGAATGGTTGCTAGTTGTTATTGAGCCTTGAAGTGCAGGGTGCTACAATCTGGCTGCTTATGACAGACGGCACCAGCTTCGCCCCCACTCCCGTTGATGTTCAGGAGCGTAGCGCTTCACCGGCTCTCGCGCGGCCTCTTTGTGTTGATCTTGACGGAACACTCGTAAAAAGTGACACCCTGGTTGATGCTCTGCTGGTGATGGTGCGCACCCACAGCCATGCGCTGGTGCAGGTACCCGGCTGGATACTCAAAGGAAAAGCCTCGCTGAAACGCGAAGTGACAGAGCGCGTGCAGCTTGATGTGGCACACCTGCCCTATAACAAGCCACTGATGACCTACCTGGAGCAGCAGCGCGGGCTAGGCCGCGAAATCTATCTTGCTACGGGCGCGGATCGAGCCCTCGCAGACCGGGTAGCCCAGCACCTAGGTTTGTTTGAGGATGTGCTGGCTAGCGATGGCAAGATCAACCTGACCGGCAGCAACAAACTCGCTTCCTTCCAGCAGCGTTTCAAAGCGACTGGTTTCGACTATATCGGCAATGCTGAAGTAGATGTTCCATTGCTGATGGAGTCCGGCTCGCCGATGGTCGCAAACCCGGACGGCGCTCTGAGACGTGCTATCCGCGCGCGCCGCTTTATCCCGGCGCAACGGTTTGTGGACAAAGCATCGGTAGCACAGGCGCTTCGGCGCGCCCTGCGCGTCCACCAGTGGGCTAAAAACGTCCTGATCTTTGTCCCCATGGTGCTGGCGCACGCACTTCAGGTACATACCTTTTTGAAGGCACTGGTCGCGTTCTTCTGCTTTTCGCTGTGCGCTTCAGCCACCTATATAGTGAACGATCTGCTGGACATTGAAGCCGATCGCCGGCACCCGCGCAAGCGGCGACGTCCCTTTGCCGCAGGCGATTTGCAGGGCAAAACAGGCGTGCTGCTGAGCGCCGGCCTTCTGCTGCTGTCTTTTGCCGGGGCGGCTACGCTTTCCGGTAAGTTCCTGGCTTATCTGCTGCTGTACCTGGTCAGTACGCTTTCCTACTCGCTCTATCTCAAGCGGGTGGTGCTGGTCGATGTGGTACTGCTCTCAGGGTTGTACACGTTGCGGCTGCTTGCCGGTGCCGCAGCGACGTTCATTCCCATCTCTCCCTGGTTAGCCAGCTTTTCCATCTTTCTATTTCTCAGCTTGGCCTTTGTCAAGCGTTTTGCCGAGCTACAGAACATCCGGGCGGCCGGTCAGGTGCCATCCAACGGCCGCGGCTACCTGATCAGCGACACCGAACAGATGCGCTCTTTCGGCACTGCCAGTGCCTATGCCTCCGTGGTGGTGTTGTCGCTGTACATCAACGGCCGCGACGTAACGGGGCTCTACGCGCATCCTGAGCGCTTGTGGCTTGTCACACCGATTATGATTTTGTGGATCAGCCGTGTGTGGTTGCTGGCAAGTCGTGGTGAACTGGATGAAGATCCCGTAATTTTCGCGGTCACTGACCGTATGAGCCTACTGCTCGGCTTTGCGGCGGCCTGTGTTGTACTTCTGGCTACCGTGTGACACAGCCGCGCCCTGCACCATAACGTACTACTGCACTATCGTATGTATAAGGAGGCGCGATCCATGGCTGAAACCATGCTGGAGACTACCCCGCAAGTCACACCGGGCACTACCCCTAGCGCCCACTCCGGATCAACGCCCGGCACGAATCCCGGTTCCAGGCCAGTCAAGCGACCGCCTCCCGCGTTCGAGTCCTGGGGCCGCTTTCCTAAACTTGACGCCGCTCTGTACCCCATGAGCTGGACCTCGGATTTTCCACCCCGTGAAGTTCCCCCCGGCCGCATGCTCCCCGTCGGGGCAGGACGCTCTTATGGGGACGTGTGCCTGCTGGAACATGGAACGCTGCTGCAAACACGCGGCCTGGACCGCATGTTGCAGTTCGACCCTTCCACGGGCATCCTGCGCTGCGAGGCCGGCGTTACCCTGGCTGAAATACTTGATTTTGCCGTGCCGCTGGGCTTCTTTTTGCCTGTTACACCGGGTACGAAGTACGTCACCGTAGGCGGCGCCATCGCCAATGATATTCACGGCAAAAACCACCACCTCGCCGGTACCTTCGGTTGCCATGTGCTGCGATTTGAGCTGGTTCGATCCGACGGCTCCCGCATTTTGTGCTCCAACCGTGAGAACCGTGACTGGTTTGCCATGACCATCGGCGGCATGGGCCTGACCGGCCTTATCTCCTGGGCTGAAGTCCGTCTACGTCCCATTGTGTCGCGCAGCATCAACTACCGGGGCGACAAGTTTGTCGGTTTTTCAGAGTTTCTCGATATTTCCCGCTCCGCCGCAGATGTCGAGTACACCGTGGCATGGCTTGACTGTGCCTCAACCGGCAAGAACTTTGCCCGCGGCATCTTTATGCAGGGTACCCATGCGGAAACACCCGCACCGCTCAAGCGGTCCAAAGAACCCAAGCTAGTCTTTCCCATTGACCTGCCGGAGTTCGCACTGAACAAGTACACCGTAGGTCTGTTCAACTTTGCCTATTACAACAAGCAGACCAAGAAAACTGTGACTTCGATGGTCGACTACGAGCCGTTCTTCTACCCATTGGATTCCGTGCTCAAGTGGAACCGCATGTACGGCAAGAGCGGCTTGCTGCAGTTTCAATGCGTGCTGCCCTGGGATGATGATAATCATGGCATTACGCAGATGATGAAGGCGATCACCGCTTCCGGGCTGGCTTCCTTCCTGGCTGTTCTCAAGGTGTTCGGCGACGTGCCGTCGCCAGGCATCATGAGCTTCCCCAAACCGGGACTGACACTGGCACTCGATTTTCCCATTCGGCAGGAGCGCTCCTTTGACCTGTTCAACCGGCTGGCTTCTATCACACTTGATCACGGCGGTCGCCTCTACCCGGCAAAGGACGCACTGATGACGGCTGAGCAATATCAGGCTTTCTATCCGGAATGGCAGAAGTTCGCCGCCTATGTGGACCCGGCGTTTGACTCAACCTTCTGGCGGAGGGTAACAGGCCGTGGCTAGACGCAGCCCTGTGCTGCCCCAGAAAATTCTGGTTCTCGGTGCCACTTCAGCGATTGCACAAGCAACAGCCCGGCTACTGGCGGATCGCGGTGCCTCCTTCTTTTTGGTCGCACGCGACCCGCTCAAGCTGCAGGCCGTAGCCAGCGATTTACAAACGCGCGGGGCACGTTTTGTCTCCTCACATGCCATGGACCTGGATGCAATGGACGCGCACAAGGACCTGGTGGCTTCAGCCGTGCAGTCATTGGGCACCATCGACATGGCCCTGCTGGCTCATGGTGTGCTGGGTGACCAGAAAGCCGCGCAGGCTGATCCTTATGTGACAGAAGCCATCCTGCGCACTAACTTTCTGTCCCCGGCCTCGCTCATCACCCTGCTGGCCAACTACTTTGAGGGGCACGGCGCAGGCTGCCTGGCTGTAATCTCATCGGTAGCCGGGGACCGCGGGCGCAAGAGCAACTACGTGTACGGTGCGTCCAAGGGCGCGCTTACGATTCTGCTTGACGGCGTCCGAAACCGGGTAGATCGCGCCGGGGTGCATGTACTTACCATTAAGCCCGGCTTTGTAGCTACACCTATGACAGCGCATCTGCGGCGCAGCCCGTTGTTTGCCGAGCCTCGAACGATCGGACGGGGCATTTTAGAAGCTATTGCGTCGCGCAGGGACACGGTATACCTGCCGGGCTTTTGGCGGTTCATCATGTTTGTTGTGCACTTGATTCCGGCGCGTGTTTTTAAAAACATGAATATGTAGACATGCCGGGCAAGACTTCGGGCCAAGCACTTGCTGCATTTTCGCGTCCTTAGCCAACCCTGACGCGTCTACATGCAATGGGCCCAACATGTTCTCGCTGAATTGAGACAGCAGTGTGCCTTCCAGATTTTAAGTCTCATCATTTAGCAAGCTTCCCTGCCAACCTTCACAAATTTGGGATTTGTGTACTTCCATTGGAATACGCATCCATTGAAATAGTGCAATGCCGCGGTGAACCCGGGAGAACCTGATCAGCTATGTGGATTGTCCGCCTCGCACTGCGACGGCCCTATACCTTTGCCGTACTTGCCCTGCTGCTGCTCATCCTGGGTCCGATTGCGATTGTAGAAACTCCGACCGACATCTTCCCCAACATCAACATACCTGTTGTAGCGATGATCTGGCAGTACTCCGGCTTATCGCCGGAGCAGATGGCGAACCGCATCATCCTGCTATCGGAACGCACCCTCACCACGACTGTCAATAACATCGAGCACATTGAGTCGCAATCGCTCAACGGCATCGGCATCATCAAGATTTTCTTTCAGCCGAACGTCAATATCGCCGATGCCAATGCCCAGGTTGCCGCAATCGCGCAGACCCAGTTGCGCCAGCTGCCGCCGGGCACCACGCCGCCGCTTATCCTTCAATATTCCGCCTCAAGCGTGCCTATCGTTCAGCTTGGCCTTTCCGGTCAGGGACTCAGTGAACAGCAGCTTAATGACTTCGGCCTCAACTTCATACGTACGCAGCTTGTCACCGTACCCGGTGCCGGTATCCCATACCCGTACGGTGGCAAGCAACGGCAAGTTCAGGTTGACCTCAACCTTCAAGCACTACAGTCAAAAGGCCTGGCACCGACAGACGTTGTTGCCACCGTGGGTTCGCAGAATCTCATCCTGCCCTCCGGCACTATGAAGGTGAACGAACTTGAATATGAGGTTGAAACCAATTCCGCACCTTCTACCATTCAAGGTCTCAACGATCTGCCGATCCGCTCGGTAGGCGGCAACATGGTTTACCTGCACGATGTGGCGCACGTTCGTGACGGTTTTCCGCCGCAGACCAATATCGTGCGCGTGAATGGCCAGCGCTCTTCCCTGCTGTCGGTAATCAAGACCGGCGATGCTTCAACGCTTGACATTGTCGCAGGCGTTCGCGGCAAGTTGCCCGGGCTGTTGGCGCAGCTGCCTCCGGAACTGCGCATCACCCCGCTCGGCGATCAATCGCTTTTTGTCCGTGCTTCCATCAACGGCGTGGCCCGTGAGGCGTTGATTGCGGCTCTGCTGACCGCGGTGATGATCCTGCTGTTTTTGGGTTCGCTGCGGTCCACGATCATTGTCGCCGTTTCCATTCCGCTTTCGATCATTTCGTCCCTGCTGGTGCTTGCGGCCCTGGGTGAGACGATCAATATTATGACGCTCGGCGGCCTTGCGCTCGCGGTCGGCATCCTGGTTGACGATGCGACTGTCGAGGTTGAGAACATTAACCGCAACCTTGAAGAAGGCAAAGCTGTCGAGCAGGCGATCCTGGACGGTGCCGCGCAGATTGCCGTGCCTGCCCTGGTTGCAACCATTTCCATCTGCATCGTCTTTGTACCGATGTTCTTCCTGAGCGGCGTGGCTAAATACCTGTTTGTGCCGCTGGCTGAGGCTGTGGTGTTCGCGATGCTTGCCTCTTACATCCTGTCGCGGACCATTGTGCCTACCATGGCCATGTACCTGCTCAAGGAGCACGATGAGGACGAGGCCGCAGGCCGGGGGCAAAGCCGCAACCCGCTGGTGCGCTTCCAGCTCGGCTTTGAACGTTTGTTTGAAAAGCTCCGGCTAGGCTACCAGTCCGTGCTTGAGCTTTGCATTGCGCGTACCGGCCTCTTCATGCTGCTGTTCTTCGGCTTTACGATTACTTCGGCTGTCTTTCTGTTCCAATTTTTAGGGCAGGACTTCTTTCCTTCTACGGATGCCGGACGTTTTACCATGCACGTGCGCGCCCGTACCGGAACTCGCATTGAAGAGACGGCGCGGCTCTGCGACCAGGTGGACCATACCATCCGCGAGATCATTCCGGCGGCTGAGCTCACCACGATCATTGACAATATCGGCTTGCCTTTCTCCGGCATTAACCTGACATATTCCAATTCCGCCCCGGTCGGTCCCGCGGACGCAGACATCCAGGTCTCACTCAATGAGAAGCATCACCCCACAGACATCTACGTGCAAAGACTGCGCACGGAGCTGGCCCGGCGTTTTCCCGGTGCTACGTTTTATGAGCTGCCTTCGGACATCATCACGCAGATTTTGAACTTCGGTCTGCCTTCTCCGCTGGATGTTCAGATTGTGGGGCCCAACCTTGAGGGCAACCGCGCTTTTGCGGTCAAGCTGCTTGACAAGATGCGCTACGTACCCGGCACCGCCGATCTCCGCATCCAGCAGCCTTTCAACCAGCCACGGTTGTTTGTCGATGTGGACCGGTCCAAAAGCGCACAGCTTGGTTTGAAGCAGAACGATGTGGCGCAAAGCCTGCTGTCGGCTACCAGCGGCTCGTTTCAGACTTCACCTACCTTTTTTCTTGACCCTAAAAACAATGTTTCGTACAACATTGCCGTGCAGTCGCCGCAATACAACCTCGACACGTTGAACGACCTGGCCAACATACCTATTAATGTGGCCGGCGCGGGCGGCTCCAGCAATGGAAGCGCGAATGCCGGGGCGGGTGCAGGGACCAGCTACGGTCCCACGGGGGGCAACCTGCCGTCGGCCCCTACATCGCTTGCAGCCATCATGCCGCAAAGCTCGATTACAGGCTCACGGCCATCACAGATTCTCGGCAATCTGGCTTCCTTTACCCAGGGCGAAGAGATGGCTACGGTGACTCACTACAATATCTCTCCTGCTATCGACATCTACGGCAACGTTGTGAATAGCGACCTTGCCGGGGTCAACACCCGTCTTGAAAAAGTAATTGCCGGGATGAAGAACCAGCTGCCTCACGGTTCCCAGCTTACGATTCGCGGGCAGGTGCAGACCATGCACTCTTCGTTCCAGGGGTTGTATTTCGGGCTTGCATTCTCGATCGTGCTTGTCTACCTGCTCATCGTGGTTAACTTTCAAAGCTGGCTGGACCCATTCATCATCATCTCCGGGCTGCCCGCGGCGCTGTCGGGCATTGTGTGGTTTCTCTTCATAACCGGCACGCACATCAGTGTCCCGGCGCTTACCGGGGCTATCATGTGCATGGGCGTGGCTACCTCCAACTCCATTCTTGTAGTCTCGTTCGCGCGAGAGCACCTGGAGCAGCACCCGGGTGAAGCTATCGAATCGGCCCTGGCTGCAGGCTTTACACGCTTTCGCCCTGTAATCATGACCGCGCTTGCCATGATTATCGGCATGTTGCCCATGGCACTTGGACTCGGCGACGGCGGTGAGGAGAACGCACCTCTGGGCCGTGCCGTGATCGGCGGTTTGCTGTTTGCCACGGTTTCAACCCTGTTTTTTGTCCCGACTTTTTTCTCGGTCGTGCATAGCCGTCTGGAACGCAAACGGGTGGAGCGGCAAACAAAGCTGCGCGAAACCGCCGAGAACGGCCGGCTGAATCAGGAGAGCATCGCCGCATGAGCAGCCAACAGCGCCAGTCCGCACCGTCATCCCAGACAAATCCGCCTTCGGGAAATCCATCCCAGTCCGGCCAAGAGGAAGGCAGCTTTAAGCGCCACAAGGCGCTCGCAGGCCGCAAAGCCATACTGTTCATTCTCATCGGCCTCATTGTGGCTGTGGTAGTCGCGGTGCTCGGCATTGTGCCGCGCCTGCGCGCCAGCAAGCACCTGACGCAGCAAACCGATGCGAATGCCGCGCCCGATGTGCTTGTGGCCCAACCTACGCGGGGCAAGCCCGATGACACGCTGCTGCTGCCGGGTGCCCTCCAGGCGTATGTAGACTCACCCATCTATGCCCGTACGTCCGGCTACCTGACACACTGGTATGCCGACATCGGGGCGCACGTGCGCAAAGGTACCCTCCTGGCTGTGATTCAGAGCCCTGAGATTGATGAGCAGCTGACCCAGGCGCGAGCTGATCTCGGAACCGCCGAAGCTAACGCGCGCAACGCAACCGTACAAGCCAAACGCTATCAGGACTTGCTGGGCCAGGATGCCGTGTCGCAGCAGGATACTGACACCTTTACTACGGCGCAGATTTCAACCAATACCCAGGTGCAAAGCGCACGTGCCAATGTGCAGCGGCTTGAGGAACTGGTAGGTTTTGAGCGTGTGTACGCGCCTTTCGATGGCATCATCACCGCGCGCAATGTTGACAACGGGCAGCTTATCAACGCCGGTGCCACTGCTAATTCCCAATTATTTGAAGAAGGGCAGATTCAGACGCTGCGCGTGTATGTTTCCATCCCACAGGTGGATTCGCGCGGTGCCAAACGCGGCACAGTCGCGCAAATCTCGGTAGCTGAGTATCCCGGCAGGATGTTTACAGGCCACATCATGCGCACAGCCAGCTCCATTGACCCGAACACACGTACCCTGCTGGTTGAGATCGACGTGGACAACCAGAAAGGCGAGTTGATGCCCGGCTCGTACGGGCAGGTCACGTTGCACCTCAACACCGGGGTACCTTCGCTGGTGATCCCGGTGCCTGCCATGCTGTTTCGCGCACAGGGCTTGCAAGTGGCTGTTGTCGTCAACGGTCATGCCAAGCTGGTGCCGGTCACGGTCGGCCAGGATGATGGCCGAGTGGTACAAATCGTCACCGGCTTGACGCCGGACGCGCAAATCATCCAGAACCCGCCTGATTCCATCCTTGACGGTGAGGCTGTACATGTTATTCAGCCGAAGCAGACGGATCAAAAGGGTACCGCCTCCGCCAGCAACAGCAGTGTCGGTGGAGGGTCACAGAGGCAAACCGGTTCGCAGCAGACCGGACAGCAAGCTAATACAGCGCAGGGACAGCAGAGCAGCGGCGGGGGAGGCAAGTAGGCATGGGCTTGCGCTCTCTTCGTACAACGGCGCTTGTCGCGGCTGCTCTTACACTCACGGGCTGCACTGTAGGTCCCAACTACCATTTGCCCGTTTCGGCTCCAACGCCTCCGACATATCGCACGCTGCCTCCGCCACCCGGTAACTGGAAACCCGCGGTACCCGCGGACGCACTGGCTCGCGGCGAATGGTGGCTACAGTTCGGCGACCCAGGCCTGACTGACCTCGAAAACCGCCTCACCTCGGGCAACCTGCAAATCCAGGCAGCACTTGAAAACTACAACTCTGCTGCCGCAGCAGTGCGGCAGGCACGCGCTGATTACTACCCGACTGTGTCGGTCGGTCCGGATATTTCGCGTCAGCGGCTTTCCTTAAATCGACCGACCCTTACGCCCAGTCTCAGGGGGATCTCGGTTTCCCAGTACAACGACTTCTCCCTATCCGGTCAGGCTAGCTGGCAGCCTGATTTCTGGGGCCGCGTTCGTCGTGAAGTGGAAAATTCAAAAGCGAATGCGCAGGCACTTGCTTCCGATGCGGCCAATGTCGAGCTTGCGGTACGCACGGAACTTGCAGTGGACTACTTCCAGCTGCGCGGTTTGGATGCGCAACAGGAGCTGCTGAACTCCACGCTGGGTGCTTACCGGGCTTTCCTGAACCTGACAATTGCCCGCGCACGCGGGGGCGTTTCCACCCAGGCCGATGTCCTGCTGGCGCAAACGCAGCTTTCAACGACCCTGACCCAGGACACAGATATTGCTGTTGCGCGCACCCAGTTCGAGCATGCTATTGCGACCCTTCTGGGTGTGTCCGCCTCGTCCTTCGCGTTAGGACCCATTCCGCAAAATACCAATATTCCTTCCATCCCGACGGGTGTGCCCTCAGAGCTGCTGGAACGCCGTCCTGATATCGCGGCTGCGGAACGTCGTGCCGATGCCGCCAATGCGCAGATCGGCGTGGCTATCGCCGCCTTCTATCCCAATATCTCGCTAAGCGGTACAGGCGGGTTTGAGAGCGGGCAACCCGGTAACTGGGTTCAGGGGCCGAGCGAGCTGTGGTCTATCGGTGCCTCGGCGATTGAAACCATATTCGACGGCGGGCGGCGACGGGCTATTACCGATGAGGCGCGGGCTAATTACCGGTCCACCGTAGACAATTACCGGCTTACTGTCCTGACTTCATTTCAAGAAGTAGAAGATAACCTGGCCGCACTGAACGTGCTGTCCAATGAAGAAACCTCCGCTGCTGCCGCCGCCTCTTCGGCAACGCGCTCAGTGCGGCTCAGTACCACCCGCTACAAGGGCGGGGTAACAACGTACCTGGAGGTGCTGACGGCCCAGGAAGCGCAGCTGGCCAGCCAGCTCACGGTAGAGGGCATTACCACACGCCGCTTCGTAGCCAGCGTTCAGTTGGTTTCAGCACTTGGAGGCGGGTGGAGTCCGTCGCAGATTCCAAGCCCATAGTAAGTTTGTGGAATTGTATTGGCTTAAGAGAGTACGCAAGGGTGTAGTTAAAAGGTTTAGTCAACTACGTGTCATCCTGAATGGAGCGCAGCGTAGTCGAAGGACCTGTTTTGCCTTGGAAATTTGTGCGATGGCTGAAAGACAGCAGGTCCTTCGAATTCGCTCAGAATGACATGATTTTTGAGAAGCTTGAAGAGAAACAGACATTGCATACTTGCTCAGAATGTCGCAGGGTTATGCAGGAAAACAGCTCGGCTGCTTACAGGTACCAGGGGATCGTAACGACATAAATCCTCTGGTTGCCGCGAAGCATCAGCATGAACCGCAGCAGGTTGGCTCGCTGGTTGTGCAGGATATTTTCGTACCAGTGCTTGACCACCAGCTCGGGTACCAGTACGGCGATGTAACGGTCATTGAATTGTTTTTCCTGCTCCAGGATGTACTGAATCATAGGTAGCAGAACGAAGCGATACGGCGAATCCAGAATGACCAGCTCCGGTATGGGTTTTCCGGCCGCACGCAGAGGTGCCGCGATCATGCCTTCCCATTCATCGCAGATCGTCACCTTCTCATCACCCTCAACACGGATGTGTACGGCCTGAATTTCATTGGAAATGGCAAGGGCGAAGCGCAGGCCCTTCTCCGAGATACGGCTCCAGCGATCAATGGGCAGGATGACACGAGGTATCTGCACGCCTTGGAGACTCAGCGGAGTGTCGCTGGCGATCTCCCGGGTGACGCGGCTGTAATGACGATGTACCAGCGCCATGAGCAGGATCATGGTAGGGATGAGCAGCGCCGTAATCCATGCGCCTGTTGTGAACTTGGTGACCAGCACCACCAGCGTAGTAATACCGGTAGCCACGGCACCGATACCGTTGACGGTCATCTTGAAGCCCGCGCCGGGACCGCCATGAGTGCGCCAGTGCATCACCATGCCTGATTGCGACAAGGTAAAGGCAAGAAACGCACCGATGGCGTAGAGCGGGATGAGGCGATCGGTGACCCCGCCGAATATGGTTAACAGCGTGCCGGTGAGCGCCACCAGCACATACACACCCCAGGAGTAGAGCAGTCGCCGGCCGCGCAGCGTAAACACGCGGGGCAGGTAGCTGTTGACCGCGATGGAACGGGTGAGCCGGGGAAAGTCGGCAAACGCGGTATTGGCTGAAAGTGCCAGCACCAGCAGGATAGACGCCATGCTGACGTAGTAGAAGAATCCACGCCCTTCAATGGCACCCAGCATTTGCGACAGGACACTCTGATACTGAGAGCTGCTGGGGTCAGTGGCGCCGATGCCGTAGGACCGGCATAGAAATGCGATACCGGCAAGCAGCACGACCAGCGCCGCGATGATGATGGAAAGTGTTCGCCTGCCGTTGACCGGGCGCGGCTCACGGAACGCCATGGCTCCGTTACTGACGGCTTCAACGCCGGTCATGGCAGTGCAGCCGCTGGAAAACACCTTGAGCAGCAGCCAGAAAGAGAGCGCCTCAGTAGCCTTGGGCAATCGTGCCGGTGCGATGATGGGATGCGGATGGCCGCCGGTGACAATCGTCTGGTATACGCCGAGCGCGATCATGCCGAACAGCATGATCAGAAACAGGTATGTCGGCGCGAGAATGATAAGCCCTGTATCTCGCACGCCGCGCAGGTTGACCAGTGTGAGCACAGCCAGGATAGCCAGGCACAGAGGCAGCGTGTGGTTATGCAGCGATGGTACAGCGGAAATCAGTGCGCCGACTCCGGCAGAGATGCCGACCGCCGCGGTCAGCACGTAGTCGATCATGAGCGCCGAGGCGGCGAGCAAGCCTGCACCCGCTCCCAGGTTTTCGCTCGCCACAGTGTAGGAGCCGCCGCCGTTGGGATAGGCTTCGATGGTCTGACGGTAAGAAAAGAACACAATGAGCAGCAGCAAAATAATGGCTGCGCTGATCCCGACGATATTGTGAACTCCGGCCATGCCCAGGGGCAGAAGCAGCGTAAGCGCGGCTTCCGGTCCGTATGCGGCAGAGGAGAGCGCGTCAAGGCCGAAAATAGAAATGCCTGACGAGGGCCCGATACGCTCCGCGCGTTCATCTGAAGTCGGCAGCGGCTTGCCGATGAGAAAGTCGAGTAAGGCCATGGCGGGGGTGTGGACTCCTTCAATACGTCTGCTAAAGCTTACGGCCTTCAAGCATCTTTTTTCGTGGGGGAGTGCCACTGCTTAGTGTCGTATGGCGTTTCTTTACAAAGATTTATACGGATTCTTGTGATTTTCTTGTTCCGATACATCACTCGCGGGCTCCAGCACGGTATCGCACAGCCGTTCCGAGTAGCTGAAGCGCATCCAGCTGTGCCCACAAAAAACGTGCGTGACCCGGTAGCCATGACTTGTGAAAAAGGGCATAACGGAAAATACGTCGTTGCGTACCACGCCGGGGTAGCCGGGTTCAATCGGCGTCCAGTCGCGCGTGATGTCAGCGTCGGGACCGCTATCGAAACCGCCTACCACGATGAAGCGGGGATGCCGCGCCAGCACCTGCTGCACGGTGCTGAAATTGCGCATCTCCGTACTCCAGTACCAGTAACGGTGCTGCGGCTGGTTGAAGTAGATATTTCGATTGAAGCCGAGCAGCGGGTCGATGCTGAGGTAGTAATACCCGGCTATAGATGGACTTGGAGACGGACTGGTGCCTGTGCCGATACCGTGCGAGTGCAGAAACACGGCTGTCATGCGGCCCGGCGCATACGGCAAACGGCGCTCAGCGGCGATGGCATGCGCGGTCCAGCCAATCTGTACCAGGCAGGTAGCCGCCAGTGCCCCGGCTGTGGCGCGTGCAAGGAGGCGGTTATGCGAGCCGGTCGGCCAGGTAAGCCAAGCAGCCGCGATGAAAGCAGTAAACAGCGTACCCACATGCCGTGGAGCAAGGTACAGCGAGCTGAACACCACTACCATCAACAGCCATGGGGCCAGCCCCCACGCACCTGCTTGCCCTTCTTTACGAGTCGATTTGCGTCGGATGGTGCCTTGCACTACTACCAGAGCCGCCGACAGGAGTGCCAGCGTTCGCACATTGGAAAGCGGGTAGGTGATGACGCCGAGTACGCGCGCCAGGCGGTTCCACACGCCCGCTGCTCCATGCCGTATGTGTACAGCCGGGGATGCAGGCTGCAATCCGGCCATGGACATGGCGGTGATAGGAGGCGGTGGTACGGAGACAGGCAGCCCCAGCGATTTTTCGATCTTTGCGAGGGATCGCTGCAGGTTGTTGCCTGCGGCATAGTCGATGTCGCGGGCCGGTGACATGGTAGCTGCCGCAACTGCGAACAGCATCAGCAGCACGGCAAGAGCGGGAGCGTTTTTTAACCATTGCCCGCGCCAAGCTGCGGCTGCGGCAATGGCGAGGCCCGCTGCCGCGATCACCCCATGCACGGACACGTTTGCAAGCAGGCCAAGCAGGAGCGCCAAGATCAATGGCCTTGGCCTGCCGCTGCGAAGCAGCGCGGCAGCAGGGAAAACAAGAATGGCGAACAGACAGTAGGAACGCGCTACTACCCCGTCCTGGTAGAGCAGGAAAAACGTAAATGGCAGCAGGTAGCGAACCAGCGGGGGCAAAGGCGCGTAGCGAAGCAGAACCGCCATGGATGTGCCTTCCATGCCGGCCACCAGCCAACGCATCCCGGTAAAAGAGACGCCGCACGCTTGTAGCAGCTTGAGCAGGGCGTGCCACAGGCCGCCGGTACCTTCGTAGTGCAGGCTATGCGTAAACAACGTTCGCCAGCTTACATCGCCGGCCAGTAACCAGGCCTGCATTTCGTCTGCCCAGGGTGTATGCTGAGTGACCGCGAAAGCGGTTACAGCGAACCAGAGCAGCAACACTGCTGTTTCAGCTGTATTCCATCGCAGGGTGCTTGCCGAGGTATCCAGCAGATACCACGGGCTGCGTTGAGCTTTGGGGGCTATGACTTCTATCGCAATACCATCATCAGCAGGCGACCATCGGTACTGAAAGCGCCGCCGGTCGCGGTCTTTTCCGCATGTACAGCATTAGCAGGCATGACATAAGCAGCAGAATCAAGAGCTCCGGCGGAAGCGAAGCTCGCTTCGATGAAATCACGCTCCACATCGATATTCGGGTCAATGTGATGGGTTACACCGTTATTGCGCTGGTCGCGCTCCAGACCGTCGTCATGCGTAGCTGAGCCCACCCAAAGCATGCGCCCGTCAACCACTTTGCCGGAGTTCCACACACGTAGGTGGTGCCGTACCAGTGCCACTGCCAGCGGTTCGGCGCGGGCATAACTTAAATCCTGCGGCCGCCCGAACAGGTACAGCGTGCTCATGGGCAGCTCAGTATAGGACTGCTTCGATAAGGTGGAGAGCAGGCCATGGAGCACGGCGGCATTGTTGCTTGTGTCGACCTGCACCCATCCGGCAGCAGTATAGGCTTTGCGAACCTGCGCCTCAGTCCCTAGAAGGGAAAAATTGACGACGTCGCCCGGGTCACCCTGCTGGTCCGTGACGCGGCGGGGTAGCCCGGCGATAAGCTCCGGGGTAATTGCTGTTTGCAGGTTGATCGATGGAATAGCCGGGGTCGTCGCGACAGCAGCCGAAGTAAGCTTAAGCGTAGCTTTGTAGGACCCGGTCGCATCAGTTTGTTGGCCTGTATTCGCCGCGAGGAACAGCTCACCCGATGCGGGGATGTCACGGCTCGCAGTAGCACCCAGCGCAAAGGGCTGAGCCGCATCCGAGTTGCCGATACGAGCGATCAGGGCACCGGGATTTGTACTTTCAAGTGAGGCGGTACGCAGAAGATCTTTCCAGCCGCGTGCTACACCTTCAGGCCCGCTTACACGGCCATCAGCAAGCGTCACCTGGCCGGTGGCTGTGAACTCGATGTGGTCTGCGGGAGTTACTGCGATGCCGGTATCGGTCCAGGCGCCGGTACCCGGCACGGTGATGGTGTAGCTCCCTTTGCGCGCTATGAGCGACTTAGCCGCCGGAGCAGCAAGGGAAATGGGCTGCACCAAGGTGGAGCTGGATGCAGAAGGAGCCTGAGCCCACATCCTAGCCGAACCGATAGCGAGTAGAGCTAAGGCGATATGGCAAGAAGTCAAACGCATGATGATGAGATGTTGAAAAAGACAAATACATTGGCTGGCTGAGATCAGCCTTGTATAAAATGCGAGTCGCAAAGCACAAAGCCCGGTTAACCCGGGCCTTGCGCAAAAACGCCTACAACTTAGGTACCTTCTGACCAGCCTGACAAGTATGCTTCCTGATCGGCTGTTAATACATCAATATCGACACCCATTGCCGCCAGCTTGAGCTTGGCAACGCGCTTGTCAAGCACTTCGGGTACCGGAAACACATCCTTTGGCAAGTTTTTATACTCAGCCATAAGATACTCAGCTGCAAGCGCCTGGTTGGCAAAGCTCATATCCATTACGCTGGCCGGGTGGCCTTCAGCAGCGGTCAGGTTGATGAGGCGGCCTTCACCAAGCAGGCGGAGTGTGCGGCCATCCTGCATGGTGAACTCTTCGACGAACTTGCGAGCTGTGCGGCGTTCTGTCGACAAAGCTTCGAGCGCGGGAATGTCAATCTCGACATTGAAGTGACCGGAGTTGGCGACCATTGCGCCATGCTTCATCACTTCGAAATGCTCCTTGCGGAGAATGTCTTTATTGCCGGTCAGTGTGACAAAGATGTCACCGACTTTGGCGGCTTCTTCCATCGGCATTACACGGTAGCCGTCCATTACGGCTTCAAGTGCCTTAGTGGGGTCGATCTCGGTGACGATAACGTGAGCACCCATGCCTGATGCACGCTGCGCCAAGCCGCGCCCGCACCAGCCATAGCCTGCTACCACGAACGTGGAGCCTGCAATCAGCGCATTGGTGCAGCGGATAATGCCGTCCATGGTGGACTGGCCTGTGCCGTAGCGGTTATCGAACATGTGCTTAGTGAGCGCGTCGTTGACGGCAACCACGGGGTAGCGCAACACGCCTTCCTTGGCCATGGCGCGCAGGCGGACCACACCGGTCGTGGTCTCTTCGGTGCCGGCGATGACGTCAGCCAGTGCATCCTGACGCTTGGTGTGCAGCAGGGTGACCAGATCACAACCGTCATCCATGGTGAAGTGCGGCTTATGGTCGATGGCAGCCTGAAGATGCTTGTAGTAGCCGGCATTATCGACGCCGTTGATGGCAAAGGTTGAAATGCCGTATTCGGCGACTAGCGCCGCCGCGGTTTCATCCTGGGTCGAGAGCGGGTTGGAGGCGCAAAGCGCGATGTCGGCACCGCCGTCTTTGAGGGCCAGCATCAGGTTTGCGGTTTCAGTCGTGACATGGAGGCAGGCTGCTATGCGCACACCCTTGAGAGGCTGCGACTTTGAAAACTCCTCGCGGATTTGCGCAAGCACCGGCATGGAAGCACCGGCCCACTCAATGCGCTTGCGGCCTTCGGCTGCGAGTGAAAGATCTTTGACGTCGTACTTCACATTGTGGCTTAAAGGGGCGCTCTTAGGTGCTTCCACCGGGGATGGTGCAGTGATTGTAGCCATAATTGTAGGGGCGAGAGACAGGCGGACGCACGCGCGCGTAGCCGGGCTCAGCCGGTATCTCCTCTACTACAAAGCATAGCACCGGGCTTCGCAAGCTTATTGCTAGTGTTTCACCAGCCAGAAGGCTTGATCAGCTTACGACCTTCGGCATCAAGCAATTCACTAGGAAACTGGCTCAATGCCATATGCGAGCTTGCGTCTCCTGAGGTGATATTACGAGTAAACCTTGCCGCTTTCCGGAGAGTTACGCTTGGGCTGGCTTGTTCAGGTGGTTTACCCGTCTTTCGGCTGCGTCTCAATGCAGTATCAGAGGTATGGGGATTGAACACCCCGACAGGGATACTCATTTCTTTGTTGAGAATACGTATCGGTTCGGCAAGGTCAGAGTCATTCGTGATCACAACAATTTGCTCGCAATCCTTCCGAAATGCATCCACAAGCATGTATGTGGCGATATTCACATCAGAGCCTTCTCTTCCATCTTCAAGACTTCTGCTAAACGCGAACCATCAGCTTGAGGTTTCGCCAGCGACATGCGAACCGTACTTTGCAAGTAGTGTCCGAGATGAATCGTCAGGTTCGGAACCGTCTGTAGTGCGCGCAGATAGAAGTCTTGCCGCATTCTCGTTTGCTGATCTGAAGGTAAGGCTTTCACAAGTGCTGTGAAGTAGCGGATTCGGTGAATATGGATGTTTGGCAGAACGCGTTGGCAGAGTGTAGCCAGGTTTACCCATTTATACGGAGTACCCTTCGCGGCTCCGTAGTAGAGGTTGAAGCCATCGACATACACGTTGGTACGAATGGTTGTGACCTCTAAAAGGCAAAGCCGCCTTTCGGCGGCTCGCACCCTTTCTTCGAAGATCGAGGGAGTATAAACGGATAATAATCTACTATGCGATGTTGGCACAAGCTGCTAATGCTGAATGTTTCTCCGAAGTGACATCAGTCATTAAGCAGCCTTGTCCAATGCGCCTGATTGCCAAATGCCATTGATGCCAAGCCGCTCAGTACACATCCAGCTGGTACCGCTTGGCCTTCTTCATCTCTGCCAAATACGCCTGCGCTTCATCAGGGGTTGCATTATGTCCTTTGGCAATTGCGTCCAGCAGGGCGACATCCACATCCTTGGCCATGCGATTCGCATCGCCGCATACGTAAAAATAAGCGCCGCGCTCGAGCCAACGGTAGAGTTCGTCGGCGTTTTCCCGCATGCGGTCTTGCACGTAAATCTTTTTAGCTTGATCCCGAGAGAAGGCAAGATCGAGCCGGGTCAGGGTGCCGTCCCGGTGCATGCCTTCAAGGTCTTCACGATACAAAAAGTCTGACTCGCGGCGCTGGTCGCCGAAGAAGAGCCAGTTTTGCCCGGTGTGGCCGTGAACCTTTCGATGCTGTAGAAATGCGCGGAAGGGTGCAATGCCGGTACCCGGACCTACCATGATGACTGGAGTCGTCGAGTCCTCAGGCAAGCGAAAGTTGTTGTTCGCATGAAGGAAGATCGGCATGGTTGAATCTACCGGTGCCCGCTCACCAAGATGGCCGGAGGCCAATCCTTGACGGTCGCGGTCGTGCGTGTGGTAACGAATAACGCGAACGATGGTGTGTACAGCGTCCTGCACCATGGCCTGTGATGAGGCAATCGAGTACATGCGGGGGGTCAGACGGCCCAAAACGGTGAATAACTTTTGCGGGTCAGCACAGCCACCAGGGAACTCACGAATTAGGTCAATGAACTCGCGGCCATAGATGTACTCCTCAGCCTTGGCGCGATTCTCAGGCTGTGCAAGCATTTGTAATTGCGCATCCGGCTGCAGCTTGGCGTACTGAATCACAGACGAGCGGGTGAGCTTGCCGAGTGCTAAACGTGTGCGTAACGCTTCTTCGAGCGAAATTTCAACTTTGTAATGGTCCAGCACTCGCTCGTCACCGCGCATCTTCAGCGCTGCAAGCACGTCCGCCACTTCAGAAGCACGGTTTTCAGGCACGATGCCGACTGCATCACCGGGCGTGTATTCCATGCCCTCTTCCAGTGCAAGCTCGATATGCCGCGTTTCTTTTTCCGACAGGATGTCGGTCATGCGCTCATTAACGAGCATGCGGGACTGGTACGGGCTGTTGCGGGTGTACTTCTGCTTTTCTGTGCTCATAGTTATCTCTGAAGAAATTGGGGCAATTCTTAACGCTATCACGCAGACCAGGTCATGCTTTTGCCGCAAGAAGGGTCACTTGTGGAATGCGGCAAGCGAGGGAAAGTTTCAGCTTTGATCCCGGCGTTGTTCCCGATCCAGCAGAGCGCGTTTGCGAGCCGTGCCCCAGCGATAGCCGGTCAGTGCGCCGTCGCTGCCGATAACCCGGTGGCATGGCACCAGCACGGCAATGGGGTTGGCTCCGCAGGCAGCTGCCACGGCACGTACTGCCTTCGGCTGACCGATAGTTTGGGCTATCTGGGCGTACGTGCGGGTTTCACCGGGTGAAATGGTTTGGAGTGCTGCCCAGACACGCGCCTGAAAAGCTGTTCCACGCAGGTCAAGCGGGAGCATATGGGCTTCAGTGTTCTCGTTGCATACACTGAAAATTGTCGCAAGTTTCGGCTGCAAGTTTCTGTTCTCAGAAATGGAAGCAGCCGGGAAGCGACGCCATAGCTCTGCCACAAGCTCCTCGGGTGAGTCGCCTAGCAGCACCGCACAGAGGCCGCGCTCTGTCGTTGCTACAAGCACCAAACCTAGTTCCGCCTGCGGGGCTTTGCCTACGGCATAACCGATATGCTCGCCCTTCCCTTTGCTTCTATACGCTGTGGCAGCCATGCCAAATGGAATGGCTAATGGCTCGTTTGGTTTAGTTTCTGTAACTATTAGCATCATTATTCTCGCGACGTACTCATGTTTCAAGTAGGTTTGCTTCAGTAATCAACCGCACTAAGGAAGTTCAGCTCTTTTCGAATGGGTTTGCTTGGCTGCAATCCAAAGCAAGAAAAGGCTCAAAGATGCATATAGGACAGCTGTAGAAATCGACAGCAGCTTACTCCTAAAACCGCTTGGGCCTGACAAAAGCAGTACAAAAGCACCCGCACCAAACGAAATTGCACTAATGAAACACAAGCAGCGCAGCATCATTCCTTTCACATTGCCATGATTGATGCTATCTCTACACCTCCAAATGTCCGAACAAAGAATCACGCCGCAGATCAAAGTACTAATCTCACTTAGAAGCCAGACTGCAATCAGAATAAATCCACCTCCGGGCGCGTCATCATCCCATTGGTTAATCACTGCAGCTCCAATCATGGAAAGAACTGGCAACACCGTCCCAAGAATAAAAAGACAAAGCATAATTAGAATACATTTACCAGTTGCCCGCAAATACGCCATCTTAGGCACCCTAGAAAAGCCCCGCCTGCTTGCGCGGCTGCATCAGGCCGAAGTGCTCGTACGCCAGCCGCGTCGCCACGCGACCGCGCGGGGTGCGGTCCAGGAAACCGATCTGGATCAGAAAGGGCTCGTAGATTTCTTCAAGCGCGTCCTGCTCTTCAGACAGTGTGGCAGCCAGCGTGTTGAGCCCGACCGGGCCGCCGTCGTACTTTTCGATGATGGTGAGCAGCAGGCGGCGGTCCAGCTCGTCAAAGCCGTGCGCGTCTACCTCCAGCAACTCCAGGGCGCCCATGGCCGTCTTGCGGTCGATGGAACCCGACCCACGCACCTGGGCAAAGTCGCGCACGCGGCGCAACAGCCGGTTAGCGATGCGCGGGGTGCCGCGCGAACGCATTGCGATCTCTGCCGCGCCGTCCGCGTCAATGGCTACGCCAAGCACTTCAGAGGAGCGCTCGACCACGAAGCGCAGCTCCTCGTCGGTGTAATACTCCAGCCGCAGCAGGATGCCGAAGCGCGATCGCAGAGGCGAGGTCAACAGACCGGGGCGGGTGGTGGCGGCGACGAAGGTGAACGGCTTGATATCCATGACGTGCGTGCGTGCGCCCGGGCCCTGCCCGATGATGATGTCGAGTTTGTAATCCTCAAGCGCGGTGTACAGCTTTTCTTCAAGCACCGGCTGTAGACGATGGATTTCATCGAGGAAGAGCACCTGCCGCTCGCGTACGTTGGTGAGAATGGCGGTAAGGTCGCCTTGAATCTGGAGGGCGGGGCCGGAGGTTTGCTGAAAGCCGACATCAAGCTCATTCGCCAAAATCGACGCGAGCGTGGTTTTGCCGAGTCCCGGCGGCCCGAAGAGCAGCACATGGTCCAACGCCTCGCCGCGAGCCTTGGCGGCTTCAAGCGCAATGGCCAGCTGCTGTTTGGCTTTGGACTGGCCGATAAACTCCCGTAACAGGCGGGGGCGCAGCTTGAGCTCAAACGAGTTTTCCTCGTCGGCGCGCGCCGCAGAAACCAGGCGGTCCGGGTTGTCGCCGTATGTGATCATTGAACCCAAGTGTAACTGCGGCTTGCCCCTTAGAAAAAGATGGCCTGGAGAACGAGAGCCGCACCGAACAATATGGAGACAAGCCGAGAATGGCGCGATTGCAACCCGTCCGCAGCAACGCCTGCAATGAAGAGCAGCAGAAACGGTAGGCTCCATACCAGAGACACAAAGCCGATGATGGGCGTAAGCGCCAGTAAAGCAAGGGCAGCCAGGAGTGGTGCTGAGTTGCCGAAGTAGCGTGAACGGGTGGACCCGAGCCACAAGCCTAGCGCAACGATCAAAGCCAATGCGAGACCTGCATACTGCCAAGAGAATGATATATGGCCCGACATAGGCGTGGAGCTTTCATGTAAGCCGCTGCGATAGGCGGCATGCCGCGAGAACAAACCCAGTAGCACTGTTCGCAAAGACAAAGCACCGATTGCGACGAAAATCCAGAGGATGAAAAGGTACGGAAGTAGCAACCGCTTGGCCTCAGCCAGGTAGAGCATAGCCAGGGCCGCAAGCAGCAGCCCGGCCAGGCAGGCCAGGGGCTGCACCACCGAGGTAAAGGCAACCAGCGCCGACATAAGCAGGATGCGCGGCGGCCACTTGCGGCGAGGCCCCTGCAACGCATGCGCCACCCCTACCGCGGTAAACAGCATGGCAAACAAACCGAGCGAGGCAAAGGCGGCTGAACCCGCGTGCAGTATGAGCGGCGACGTTACGAGAAAGCCGAGCGCAATAACAGCGCCCGCTGTGCCGATCTGCCGGTGCGCCACCCACCACAGGCTGGCTCCCAGAACCAGGCCAGCCAAGGCAGTAGCGAGCAACCCCGGAGCGCTGCCCCGTCCAAGCTTGATAATCTCCACGGTAAATCGCAGCGCAAGCCACGCAAGCAGAACCCCGGCGATGAGCCGGGGCGGCATGCGCGGGCTGGGCTGCTTACAAAACGTGCCCTCATCAGCAAGGGAAATCGGACTGAGCTTGCTTGGCATGCGAAGCACTTTCCTGCGCGGTAGAGGCACGTCGCTCTTCAAGACTTACAGGAAAACTCTGTTAGCTGCGTAGCCGACCGCCCAGCATACCTACAGCGGCCTGCACCGCTTGTGCCCAGCCTTGCAGGTCGTCATCGCGCAGGGTGCTGTCAGGCGACTGGAATATAGTGCGCAGTAGCAGGGAGTACTGCCCTGGGGGAGCATATTCACCCGCGAGATCGCGTCGTATCTCAGCCGGTTCAAACTGTTGCAGCTCGGCGATTTGAAGGCTCTGCAAAGCCTCTTTCACAGCACCGTATGGAACGTGCTCAGGCAGCAGGAAGGAAAAATCGCGGCGCACCGGCTGGAAGCGTGAAAGCTCGTGCGGTACGGGGTGGCGTAGACCAAGCAGCAACAGGCGGTCCATGCGCAGCTCGCCCAGGATGACGGCCTGCTTGATTTTGCGGCGCGCGGCTTCATCCGGGTGCAGCTGGCCGAAGAAGCCGATGGTTGCGCCGTCCATGACGAGGCGCGCCGAGCGGCCTGGATGGAGCCAGCTTGGCATCAAGCCTGCTTCCGGTGGGAAGCGATCGAAATACAGCATGCGGCTGTTGAACTGCGCGGCAAGTGCTTCCGCAATCCCCTTGGCTGCGAAGAAGTCGACCGGCTTGCCGTGCAGCGTGCCCGTGGCACCAAAGGCAAGCGAGGGCCGCTCGTCGACCCGGTCGGTAGCCGTAGGACCAGCGCCGGTGAATACGGTGCCGAGTTCAAATAGTGCCGCGTCTTCTATGCCCCGGTGCAGGTTGTGCGCCAGCATGGTGAGCATGCCGGGGGCGAGCGACGGGCGCAACATGCCGGCTTCTTCGCTGAGCGGGTTTTCCATGGGTACGGCGGTGCCCGGCTGCGGCGCGAAGGCGGTTGCGTCTGCCGCCGAAACGAAGGTGCTGGAGATGGCTTCGGACAAGCCTGCGCCCAGAAGTGTGCGGCGGACGATGCGCAAGGCAGGTGCGCCGGGCTGGGCATTTTGTGCTTCGCGCACGGAGCCGGTAAAGGTCGGCAGCGTGTTGCGGAAGCGGTTGTAGCCGTACACGCGGGCTATTTCTTCCAGCAGGTCGATCTCGCGCTCCAAGTCGAGCCGCCATGAGGGGAGACTGATGTCAAAGTGCGGGTGGTCGGGGCTGGCGTCCGGGACGGCTTCGTGGGCGCGGGCGGGGTTGGTGCCTGCGGGCTCAAAAATGCCGGACGTAGTGGTGGGTGGGGCGGGAATTTCCTCGCTGACGGCGGGAAAGGATGGGACGGGTGAGGTGATCTGGATCACCGTGCCATGGGCGAGATCGTGCGTGGGGATGGGCTCGTCGGTGGCCATGGTGCAGCCGAGGCCCAGCAGGATTGTGGTTGCCTCAGAGCCGGAGATGCCGTTTGGATAATCGGTGGGGCCCCAAGTTGATCCCAAGATGCGGTGGACTTCGCGCATGTGAAGGCGTACCGAGGGGCGGCTGACGGTGCGCTTTTGAGCTGCGAGACTTTGTATGTCAACGAACGGCCCGCTGACTTGGCCGCCGTGGGCGAGAATAAGGCGGCTGACGAGTGCGGAGGCTTGCGGTGCGGCGTTGAAGTCGGCACCGCGTTCGAAGCGGTGCGAGGCATCGGTGTGCAGGCCATGGCGCTTGGAGGTGCGACGGATGGCGGTGGGGTCGAACCAGGCGGCTTCGACGAGGATGTTGCGGGTTTGTGGCGTGATCATCGAGTCCCAGCCGCCCATGACACCGGCCAAGGAGAGGACGCGGGTCTCATCGGCGATGACGAGGTCATCCGGGTGGAGCTCGCGGTCTATGCCGTCCAGAGTTTTTAGAGGCTCACCGGCTCGGGCGCGGCGGATGATGAGCGCGCCTTGTACCTTGTCGAGATCGAAGGCGTGAGTGGGCTGGCCGATGGCTTGTGTGACGTAGTTGGTGGCATCGACCGCATTTGAAATTTGCTTTTGGTCGAGGAGGCGGAAGCGGTGGGCAACTTCGCTTATGTTCTCGTTTGGTGCGATGGTGATGTTGCGGAGGATGCGCGAGGTGAAGCGTCCGCACAAATCGATGGCTT
This sequence comes from uncultured Acidobacteriaceae bacterium, assembly GCA_964235655.1. Taxonomy (GTDB): domain Bacteria; phylum Acidobacteriota; class Terriglobia; order Terriglobales; family Acidobacteriaceae; genus EB88. The sequence continues at coordinate 65,483 of CAXSBB010000008.1, read as the reverse complement.
CAACCCGTACCGGAAAAGCTTCATCTGGCTCGGGCTCAGGCAGGGTCAGGTCGAGGGAAAGCAATGGCGTGCTGAAGATGACAGCCGCTTCGCGGGCGATACCGTAGTGGTTCATGGCGTCGACGCGGTTGGTAGTGATGTCCATCTCGAAGAGCGAGCCTGCATCGAGGCCATGCTGCGGGATGAGGTCGAAGATACCTTCGACCGCAATGCCATGTAAGGTGAGCGCTTCGGCGAGCTCACGATCAGTGGCGTGGAGGGTGGGGAGGTAGGAGCGGAGCCACTGGGTTAGGACTTTCATTTAGATGTTCTTTGCTCCACTCTGTACATTATGCGGTGATTCTACTGGCTGATAGTAGATGCAGTTTTCATAGTCTGTCTCAACTATCATGCTCTACATGAGTGTGGACAGATGGATCGCTGTTATAAGCCTTGTAGTCGCTATCGGAGCAGGACTATTCGGCATTTGGGCATACAAGCGCAGTGAAAAGCGCCGAATTCCAACGATTGTCACATCGCCAAGCCCGAAACCCCTCGTGCAACCTGAACTGAGCAAGCTGGGTGCTTTTGATGTTTTTTATCAGGATCAGAATGTTGGTAAACATGGGATTACTGCGTTCTTTATATACTTTTAGAACGATGGCCAGCTTCCAATACATCAAGCTGATGTCATCGCGCCCTACAGAGTCTGTGTCCCCATTGGTGTAAAGGTACTTGGCATTGTAGTAGCAAAAACTACTCGCCCAATTTTGGGCATTGATGCACAGGTTAGTTCAAACACAGACAGCAACTTTGTAACATTCAATTTCATGGTTTTAGAGCCAGGAGACGGCTTCAAACTACAGATCATTATCGACGGTCCATCCAACACTGAGCTTACTTTTGAAGGGAGTTGCATTGGCAGCCCTAAAGTCAGAGTTTTACCTCCTAGCTGGATCTATTTTGCCGGGCGTCGCAAGCGCTTCGAGGAGACATCTACCTACTTCAAAGCTCTCTTCAGCGTGAGCCTAGCCTTACTTCTTTTCATTGGTTTAATCTCCCTAATCACGAGATTTCTACCAACATCTTCGAAGTACCTTGCGATCGGTTTAACTGTACTGTTTGGATTATTAGTATTTTCCCTTATCTGCGGAGTCTTGTACGACTGGTACAAGAAGTTGACAGACACTTTTGTTCCACCTGAAATAAGAAATGGCTAGTAGCTTCTCTGGGCTAAATATTTGCGAATGATGCAAAGTCGCATCATGCTACAAAAATTGCTCTAAGAATCTCGCATCCCCACCGTATAGCAATCCAATGTCACTAATCCCGTACTTCATCATCGCAATCCGGTCCACGCCCATGCCGAAAGCGAAGCCGGAAATTTTTGCCGGGTCATACGCAGGCTGTTTGCCCTGGACTGCCCGAAAGACCTGCGGATGCACCATGCCGCAGCCCAGCAGCTCGATCCAGCCGGAGTGCTTGCACTTGCGGCAGCCCTTGCCGCCGCAGAATGGGCAGGAGATTTGCACGTCGGCGCTCGGCTCAGTAAACGGAAAGAACGATGGGAAGAATCGCGTGCGCACGCTAGGCCCGAAGAACTCGCGCATGGCATGGTCGAGCGTGCCCTTCAGGTCGGCGAAGGTGATGTTTGTATCCACGCACAGGCCCTCAATCTGGTGGAAGACCGGCGAGTGGGTCGCGTCCGCCGCGTCGTTGCGGTGCACCTTGCCGGGGATCACGAGCCGTATCGGCGGCGGTTGCGCCTCCATCGACCGGATTTGCACGGGCGAGGTGTGGGTGCGCATCAGCAGGCGCTCGCGGCCCGGCTTGCGCCCCTGGCCGGCGACGACAAGCGTGTCCTGAGTATCGCGCGCCGGATGGCCGGGCGGAAAGTTAAGCGCCTCGAAGTTGTAGAAGTCCGTTTCCACCTCGGGGCCAGTAGCAACCGAGTAGCCCATGCGCTCAAAGACGGCGATCATCTCGTGCATGGTCTTGATGAGCGGGTGCTCGGCACCGAGCTTTGGCAGGGTTCCGGGCAGGGTAATATCAACGGATTCCGACAGAAGAATTGAGGATGCGCCACTGGATTCGAGGTCTGCGAGTGTTTCTTCAATAACGGCTTTCAGTTCATTGAAGCGCTGACCGACTTCGCGTTTCCGGTCGGGAGCGGCGGCTTTGAGCCAAGCATCCGAGAGCGACTTTAAGCGACCCTGTTTGCGACCGAGCCACGCAAGGCGGAACTGCTCGGCAGCGTCGGTGCCGGAGAGCGAGGCGGCTTCTACCTGTACCTGCCGCCGAAATTCGATGAAAGCTCGTTCGAGCTCCGCGGAATCGTAGGAAAGGAGGCTCGTAAAAGTTTCAGCCGCGGGCTGTTCCTGCTGGGGCATATAGGAGAGGATAGCGCATGGTTTCGCAAGGCTATACAGCATGCGTTAAGCTATAGGAACCGGTGAGTGTACCCGGGAGCCTGTCTGGCAAGGATTGGGGTGTATCAATTTGGCAGAGGTTCGCGTGCAGGAAGGCGAGCCGCTTGAAAATGCACTGCGGCGCTTCAAGCGCAAGGTGCAGACCGAGGACATCATCAAGGAAGTGAAGCGTCACAGCTTCTACTTGAAGCCCGGGGAGAAACGCCGCGTGAAAGAAGCGTTGGCGCGCAAGCGGAATCGTAAGAAGGCTAGGAAAGAAGCGGATTAGTTGATTAGAATAGAAGGGCCCGGCGTGAGCCGGGCCTTTCTTTGTTACTGAAACGAATTAGAAGTAAAACTTTGCTCCCAGCTGGACAGCGCGGCCAGGTTGAGGATCGCCGGAAGCACTGTTCGGCGAGGGCAATCGAAGCGAGGTGACTTTTCCAAAGCTGCTAGAGGAAAAGTTGTTGCCGCCCGCGCTACCAGTGGCACCGGGGTTTGCGAAGTTGGCGTGGTTAAAGGCGTTATAAGCCTCAAGCCGAAGCTGAACATAGCGTGTACCTTCTGGATCAATCTTGAAATCTTTTGTGACGTTCAGGTTGGAGTAATTAAAGCCGGGGCCGTGAAAGAAGTTACGTTTTGCATTTCCAAAAGTACCAATGGCCTCGGATGAGAAATCGCTTACAGGGAAATACCTACCTGTGCTCCGAATACTTTGGCCGGTAATGCTCTTGACGTTTGTGTTCGGTGCATCCGGACAGCCGTAGAAGGATAGTGAGCTTTCGCAATATAGCGAATTACTACCTGTCTGGTACACATCGATCGGGAAGCCGGTTTGTAAGGTGGTGATTCCAGAAAATCCCCAACCGCCAAGAGCCTCGCGTGAAATGAAGTTGTTCTTGAGCGAGTTGGGCAGCGGAAGACTATACACGTATGCTGCCGTAAAACGATGCCGAGCATCGAAATCCGAATCGCCATAATTCAAATACTGAAACCCAGGAATGTAGTTGTACGACCGACCTGCGGAACCGGACGAACTTTCATAGCCGGAAGAATCGTCGAGGCTGTGCGAGTACGTGTAGGAGAGCTGGAGAAATAAACCGTGTGTCGGTGCTTTCTCAACGCTTACGAGTAAGCCGTTGTAGTTAGAAGAGCCATCAGTGTATTCCTGACCTACAGAAGCGAAGTATGGCAGTCCAGTGGAAGGATCAACAGCAGGCTGAGCCTTGTGTGAGGGGAAGTAAAAACTTTGTAGTGAACGATGCTGAATGCAGGCAGTGCTGGCTGCACAGGCCGCTTGTCCGGCTGCTGTGATCGGATTCGCTTCCGCAGTGAGTGCAAGTTTACGGCCCAATGAGCCTGAGTAACCAAGGAAAAGCACAATGTTGCTAGGTAAGGAGCGCTCTACATTTAAGTTAAAACTGTAAACATAAGGCACATCATAGTTCTTAGCAACGTTATTAAGAAAGAGCGGTCCAAACTGGCTAAAATTTACAGTGGAACCAACAGCCGGCGGTACAAAAGGGAACGGCGTAGGTGCTGAAAAATCATTTGTTACAGCGGCATAGGGATTGGTAAAGGAAGGGCTGGATGCATGAGCACTTGCTACGCCTTGACTTGCCAATCCAAACGGTGGAGCAGCAAGGTTTTGAAGTGCCTCCTCTTCAATGTCGCGATTAAAGTAAATACCGAAGCCGCCGCGTACGGAGAAGCTGTTAGATCCCTGCTCACCGGTCAGGAAAGTAGGTCCCGTACTCGGTGCCCATGCGAAGCCTACACGCGGCGAGAAGTGGTTGTACTGAATTGTGGCTAAACCTGTGTTGGTACAACCGGGATCACCGGGATATAGCAGTCCCGGAGGCGCGGTCGGAAATATTTTTGATTCTGCATTGCTATTCTGCCAGCAGGTAATCGCCTCACCGCCGTACTGGAGACTCTCGTAGGGTGTTTCAATGTCGTAACCGAGAGCAAGGTTAGCGGTAAACGATTTGCTTACCTTCCAGTTATCGCCAAAAAATGCATAGCCTTCCCAGGCCCTTGCATTGATAAGGCCACCTGAGTTCTGCGCGTAAGAGTCCGGCACACCCAGAACGAAGTCAAGCGCCGGATCACCTGAAGTAAAAGAACCGGCACCATTGAATTGAAATGCGCCATTGTTATCGAAGTAGAAGGGGTTGTTGACAGTAAAACGTTCGGCAAAGGCACCCATGGACAGGTTGTGGTTGCCGATGACTTTCGTAAATGTGTCGGCGAATCGCAGGTTCTGGTCATTGCGAGGCTGTGGCCCATCCTGACTGAAACCAAGGCTGAAGTAACCATTCACGCCGACATAGGGCAGCCCGGGTGCTGTCGTATTCTGCGGAGTGATGTTCTGGAAACCTGCAGTGCTGGGAAGTGCCGGCGTTTGCGGGCTAACTGCCGCGTAGATAAAGCGAAAGTAGTTCACCCGAACTTCGTTAAGTGTTGTCGGGCTAAAAATGTGAGTTTCTGATGCGGAGAAGAGCTTGAAGTGCTGAGAGTCAACTTCACCAAAACCGGGAAGGGTAGAGCCGAGAAACGGCAGAGTGTTGGTAGTTGGACTTGACTGAAAGATGCTGGATGCCCAGAGTTTATCTTTGCTGGTCAACTGGGTGTCGATGCGGATGGTGCCCTGGTCGTAGCCTTCACTGCTGCTGTTGCTGAAGGAGTAGTAGGGGCTGCCGCCGATGACAGTATTACCGGCAGGAACATATTTATTGAGCAGGTTAGCAGAAACTGTATTGAAGCTTGTCGGATTGACGGTCGCAGTCGGCAGACAATTTGCCCAGGTCTGCGTAGCATTACCACCGCCAGGCCCTACAGCGCAGGTACCTACGGAGAACGGGACCGGATTTTTCGAGAGAGTAGCACCAGTCCCGGCTAGATCGCCTGAGAAGTCACCACCGCGCTGAGCAGAACTAAAGACGGGCGTTTCATAGTTCGTACCGGTAGCACTACGGATACCTTGATAGGCTAGAAAGAAAAAGACGCGGTTCTTGAAAACAGGTCCACCGATCGTACCGCCATAAACATTTTGGTGGAAAGGCGGTCGCGGCGTTGTTGAGCCGAACGCATAGCCTTCATCGTTCAAAAAGGTATCGCGATAAAATTCGAAGGCGTCACCATGAAAGCTGTTCGTACCGGCCTTTACCGTCTGATCGATGGTTGCGCCTGAATTACGGGCGTATTGAGGCCCCGCAGTTCCGGTGATGATGTCTTCCTGAGCCATGGCATCTGGATTGAGGACAATTCCCAGGGTGTTTAGAGGTCCATCATCAACGTCATTACCGTCCAACAAGTAGCTATTGTTAAAACTCTGGTTGCCATTGGTTGCGTAGCCGCCGCGAGTGTCAGAGGCCTCTACAACTCCGGGTGACAGTTTCTGCAGAGAAACCGCGTCACGGCCAAGCAGCGGAAGATCGAGAATTTCCTTAGAGGAGATGGTCTGCTTGAGTTCGGTATCAGAAGTTTCTACCTGGATGGCAGAGGCTTGCACATCAACACTTTGCGATTCGCTACCGGCTTTCAGTGCGGCATCAATCTCGCGATTATCATTCAGATTCAACATTAAGCCTTCAGACTTGAAAATGCTGAAGTTTGCTTTGGATACACTGACGGTATAAGGACCGCCAATCGCCAGCTGCGGAAAGATGTAGTACCCCTTGCCATCAGTAGTAGTACTTGCCTGAATACCTGTACTAGTGTTCAGGATTGTGACTGCAGCGTCCGGCAGGACTGCTCCGGAACTATCACTGGCAGTGCCATGAACAGCAGCGTACGTGTTCTGAGCCTCTGAATAGTAGGCGCTCGTGAGAAGCAGCGCGGACACTGCCATGCCAACCTGAAAACCCTTGCGAATCATGTAGGCTCCTAAAATGACTGCCGTGATGTGCTCAGAGAAACTCTCAGCAAGACGGCTTGATTAGACACCTAGCAAGAATAGGGCCACTCTCGAAACATGCAGGTTCACACAGTTTCTTGAAGTTTGAAGGAGGAAGATCATATTTTTAAATATTAATTTTGGTATACAATCCGTAAAACTAAAGTTGTAGATGCACAATCTTTTTCTTCATAGAAGGAGTGAATAACAGATTTTTAGCTATTAACTTTTAGTATTTTAATACTTAAACCTGTACGTAGAAAGTACAAACCCTTCTACGCTACACCATGCGCAAGAATAGTTTTCCCGAGTGAGCAAGTACTCGCCATTCAAGGAACAGCAGCTTAATGGTATCGTCAGTTCAGTAAGGTAGTTTCACGCATTTCAACAACTGCTTCATTTTAATGGACTTGCATTCAAATTCATTTACAAGGATGCTTGCCGCCTACGAACTCACTACAGCCTTGCGCTTCTTCGCCTCATGGCCGGCGAGCAGGGCTTCGAGCTGGGTCAGCAGGTCGTGGGTGTTCATGGGTTTTACCAGCATGGTGTCGGCGCTTTCAGCGCCGTCGTCGTTCCAGTCCGAACTTGGCATGGGGAAAGCAGTCAGCATGGCTACGGCGGGCTGGTAAGAAACTTTTTTCGCGGCCTGTACTACTTCAAGACCAGCGCTTTCGCTTTCCATGCGCATGTCTGTGATGACCATGTCATACGTGTGGGTGCGTATTTTGGTGCGGCCTTCGCGCGCGGAGGCGGCGGTTTCCACCTCAAAACCGCTGATTTCAAGGACGGCTTTGAGCGTCAACAGAATGGTGAGTTCGTCGTCTACCAGCAGGATTCGTCGTTTTGCCATGGTTTCATCCCTTTCATCCCCTCTGCTGCCGAACCTGAGTTTAGCAGGCATATGGACCCGTGCGGCGTGCTCCTCAAGCTGATATTTGCACGAACGTACACTATAAAGTGTGACCGGTTACGCAATACAGAATTTTGGGTGCCGTGCGAGCACGGCGGATGGGGACGCCATCGCCGCCCAGCTTGAAGAAAACGGCCTTGCGCAGGAGCCATACGCAACCGCCGAAGTGGTTGTCGTGAACACCTGCGCGGTTACCGCACAAGCGGAGCGGAGCGCCCGCGCCTTTCTCCGCCGAGTGCGACGCACCAACCCCAAAGCCCGAGTTGTGGTCACCGGTTGCTATGCGCAGCGTGCACCGGGTGAGCTGGCGGTGCTGCCGGGTGTGGCGGCCGTGGTGGGCAACAGCCATAAGGCAAGCGCGGCGCAGGTAGCTTCGGGGTTTGTGCCCGTTGCCATGCTTGGTGAGGCACCCGCACGGGTGATGCACACGCCATTTGCGAGCCGCTGGATTGCCGCGGAGCATGAAGAAGCCGCCACGCTGCCGATCGCCCTGCCGACCCTGGGTGCCGCTCTACGCACGCGACCCGTATTGAAGGTCCAGGATGGCTGCGGAAATCGCTGCTCGTTTTGCGTGATTCCGGAGACGCGCGGGCCCAGCCGGTCGGTTTCACTTAAGCAGGTACTGGCAGCAGCGCGCAGCTTCGCTGAAGGCGGCGGCCAGGAGATGGTGCTTTCCGGCATCAACCTGGGGCGCTGGGGACACGACCAAGCCCAACAGACTTCCCTGTCGGAGCTGGTACGCGCGCTTCTGGAGCAAACCACGTTGCCCCGGCTCCGCCTGTCATCCATCGAACCTATGGACTGGAATGACGAATTGCTGGCGCTATTTGTGGAGTACGCGCAAGGTGCGCACCCCAGGTTGGCACCGCATGCGCACCTGCCTCTGCAATCCGGTTCAGATGCGATTTTGCGGCATATGCATAGGCGCTATCGGCCATGGCACTATGCAGAGAAAGTGCTGGCGATTCGTAAATTGCTGCCCGAGGGAGCCATAGGAGCCGACGTGATGGTCGGCTTCCCCGGGGAGACGGACGCGCTGTTTCGCGAGAGTTACGAGTTTATCGAGACGCTGCCGCTAACGTACTTGCACCTGTTTCCCTTTTCTGCCCGGCCGGGTACCGCGGCGGAGCCGATGCATCGACAGACTCCCGTGCCGGGTAAGGCCATAGGGGAGCGAATGGGCCTGCTGACCCAACTTGCAGAACGAAAGCAGCAAGCCTTTGAACAGAAGTGTGCCGGCAGAAACTTATCAGCGGTGACACTACGCGATGGCACGGCGATGACAGCGAATTTCCTGCGTGTGGCATTGGAGAGTTCTTCATATTGCTCCCCGATCCTGCCGGATACGATGGTAACCGTAAAGCTGCTTGCGGGTAATGATGGCTTACTGAAAGCAGAACTATGTTGCCCGAACAATGCCTAAACACCGGTACTTGCATCCCAATGATACTCTAGGAGTACTGGGGCAGATGCCCTGAGCATCCTACCGGAGGAAGTCATCGATAAACGTTCGGCCAAGCAGTTTATTCGGATCAACGATAAGATCCGCGCACGCGAAGTACGGGTCATTGACGAAAATGGCGAGCAGCTCGGAATCTTGGTTCCTTTTGAAGCGCTTAAACTCGCCCGTGAGCGTGGATTTGACCTGGTAGAAGTATCGCCTACTGCCATTCCGCCCGTTTGCCGTATTCAAGACTATGGCAAGTTTCTGTATGAAAAAGATAAGAGTGATCGTGCTGCTCGCAAAAAACAGAAGATTATCGTAATCAAAGAGGTGAAATTTTCAGTCACCGTGGACGAGCATGATTACCAAACCAAAAAGAACCAAGCCATGCGGTTTCTTGGTGAGGGTGACAAAGTTAAGGCAAGCCTGCGTTTTCGCGGTCGGCAAATGGCGCATCGTGATCTCGGTTACAACATCATCCACCGGTTAATCACTGATATCGGAGATACGGGCGCAGTTGAATTCATGCCGCGCATGGAAGGTACAACGCTCCACGCTATTCTCGCGCCGGGTAAAAAGATTGTTGCAGAGAAAGAAGCAGCGGTGAAAAAGGCAGCTGCGCCGCCTAAGCAACAGGAGCCGGCTTCTCCTGTTGTACAGTAACGATGTACATGGCTGGGTAAAATTCTCCAGCCATGTCTCAGCTATGTCACGCTGGTAATGTCAATACTGATTTCATTCCTCATTAAGCTCATTCGCTATGTCTCCAACACTATAAATTTGGGAAGGTACATCGATTCAAGTTTATTGAGGAGGTCTCCTGTTTGAGATCCCTAGTTATTATCATGATTGAAACGGAGCAGCCGGAAGGTTTATCCGCGCGTAAGCTGGTAGTAGAAACGGCGAAGCACAACGTATTGACCGCATACAACAGTGAGGATGGATTGGCTCTGGTGCGACGCTTTCCTGCTGTAGATGCGGTCCTGATACATGGCTTGCTCCAGGATTGTGAATCTATTATCGCCACGGTGCTGCAAAGCGCGCCCTCTGTACCGGTCATTGTGGCGAGTCCTACCTATGCGCAAGATTATCCAGGCGCAACCTATGTAGTGCCAAGTCACCAGCCTGCAGCCCTTTTACAGCTGTTGGCAAAGAACTTTGGTGCCTCTCTCGAGAATTAAAGTGTCTGCTACCCGTGTATATTAGTGAGTGTTGCAGGCACTTCGTGTCTTCAGCAGAAAAGTCAGCAGGACATCCATGCCGAAATTAAAAACGCATAAGGGCGCTGCCAAGCGCTTTAAGAAGACTGGAACCGGCAAGATCAAGCGCGGCCAGTCGAAGATGCGGCACATTCTCACATCGAAGCAGACTAAAACCAAGCGCAAGTTGGCACATAGCACACTGGTTTCAGATGCCGATTACAAGAAGGTAGCCCGCATGATCCCTTACGCCTGAGTCCATGAAAGTCCTGCCTGTTTAGGTAGGACTTTCATGCGGGAGGTGCAGCAGCGTGCGCGCCGACCCCAAGCCCAATTTACTTGGAAAAGCTTGAGAGACTTACGGTACGAAGCGTGTGAAGAGGTATTACCTGCCTCCAGCCGCAAAACCAGCAAGACGCAAAAAGGAGTAGGCCCATGCCGCGTGTAAAACGTGGAACTAAACGCAATGATCGCCGCAAAAAGATACTGAAGCGCGCGAGCGGATATTTTCTTACCAAATCAAAGCTTTACCAGGCAGCGCAGGAAGCTGTTGAACGCGGCCTGAAGTTTGCATACAGCGGCCGCAAGCAGAAGAAGCGTCAGTATCGTTCACTCTGGATTGTACGCATTAATGCAGCTGCAAAAATTCAAGGCATGTCCTACTCGCAGTTCATGCATGGACTTAAAGTGGCCGGCATTGGACTCGATCGCAAGATTCTAGCTGACATGGCCGTACGGGATGAGCAAGGGTTTGCGGCACTGGTCGCGCAGGCCAAGACTGCCCTAAGTTCCATACCTGCAGCAGCCTGATTACTATTCCATTTACCAAGTCCAACTCGCCTCCCAGCTGTTAAGGGAGGCGAGTTTGCGTGCGCCAATATTGCCGCCACGCTAGACACGCGGGTGGCGGCAACGCTGCGAAGCTCTGCGTCATCTCCATACAGGAAGGAGCTAGCATTTATGGCAAACGACGATCGTACGATCAAGACTCTAATATCGGTACTGCGCGATGGTGAAAAAGGTTACGCCGATATCGGTCAACACATCGACAACCCTCAGCAGAAGACGTTCTTTATGGAAGAATCAAAAGTGCGCGGCAGCTATGCTACTGAGCTTGAGTCAGTTGTCAATCGCGCTACTGATGCTGACGTCCATGAGACAGGTACCACTCTAGGAGCTGTACATCGTGTATTTGGCGATTTAATGGGCAAACTAGGCGGTGGAGATAAATCCTTGTTGAAGACGGCTGTTGGAGGCGAAGAAGCAGCCAAAAAGGCTTACCAGGAAGCTCTGGAGGATAATACTATTTCCGATACAATTCGCGCTGTCATTTCCAAGCAGTCACAGCATGTTATGCAGGCACATGCCACAATTGAAGGTTTCAGTCAGACAGCTGCATAGCTTTACAATCTCGTAAAAAAGCGCGCTGGTAAGCGCGCTTTTTTGTGCCCGCACTCTGTACCGCAAGGAAAGGCAATGTTTTGTGATTCGTTCTTACAAAAGTATGGTGCCGGTTATTCCTGCGAGCTGCTATATCGATCCTTCCGCACAGGTTATCGGCGACGTAGTGCTGGGTGATCAGGCGAGCATATGGATGAATGCGGTTGTACGCGGTGATGTACATTCCATCCGCATCGGTGCACGGTCAAATGTACAGGACTGTGCTGTGCTGCACGGTATGCGGCACCTGTACCCGGTGCATGTGGGCGAAGGAGTTTCCATCGGGCATAATGCAACTGTGCATGGTTGCGTTGTTGAAGATCATTGCCTGATCGGCATCGGGGCCATTGTGCTTAACAATGCACGCATCGGCGAGGGGTCGATCATCGCAGCAGGTGCAGTGATTCCGGAAGGCATGGTGGTTCCGCCACGTTCTATGGTGGCTGGGGTGCCGGGGCGCATTCGCCGTGCGATCACGACAGAGGATTATGCATTGATCCAGATGTACGCACAGAATTACCTGGACTACACGGCGCAATATTTGTGCGAAATGCCCTAACCGACATTGGCTCGGTGTGCAGCCCACACGCCCCAGACGACAGCTATAGGGTGCAACACGGCAATGCCAATTCCGGCTGTTAACAAGCCGACACCAATGTATAAGGCAAGCATCACAACGGCACCGATGATTGTGCTATACAACATGCCGAACGGCCCAAAGAAAATACAGAGAACGAGTGCCAGAATGGTACTTTTGCGCTGCGGCATTGTGGATGCTCCTCTACGTGTCTCCCTCTCAGGATGACAACGGACACGCGCAGGTTGCCGCACTGGTAAACTGACGCTCTAACCCATGAGCACCCTGAAAGCCGTACGCGGCACGCGCGATCTGCTGCCGCCAGAAACTGAGTTGTGGAACCACATGGAAGCGACAGCGCGGCGTATCTTCACGCGCTACAACTTCGGTGAAATCCGGACACCCATTTTTGAAGATACCCAGCTGTTCGCGCGCGGTATCGGCGAGGAAACCGATGTTGTCTCGAAAGAGATGTACACGTGGGAAGACCGGGCCCGCGCGGCAAGTGAAAAAGCACAGTCGCTGACGCTGCGGCCCGAAAACACGGCCGGAGTGGTGCGAGCCTACATTGAGCACAAGCTGGGCGAGACCGGGATGCTGCAAAAGCTGTACTACATCGGACCGCAGTTTCGCCGGGAGCGCCCACAGAAAGGCCGCTACCGGCAATTTTTCCAGATCGGCGCGGAGGTGATTGGGCCGGCGTCAGCCGGTTCGGAAAGTCCATTGCGTGATGCCGAAGTGTTGGAGATGCTGGCTTCGCTGCTGGACGCGCTTGGGCTGACCGGCTGGCACTTGGCGATTAACTCGGTTGGGTCTGCTGCTGACAGGCCGAGGTATGTCGCAGCGCTACGCAAGGCACTTGTTCCCATAGCACCGGGCATGTGCGAGAACTGCCGACGTCGTGCGGAAACCAACCCGCTGCGGGTGCTGGATTGCAAGGTGCCCGAGGACCAGGCAACAATCAATGGGCTGCCGAAAATCGCCGACTTTCTCGATGATGCCTCAACGGAGCACTTTGCCGCGGTGCGAGCGGCGCTTGACACCTGCAAGGTCGCCTATACGGTGGACCCGCGGCTGGTGCGCGGACTGGATTATTACACGCGCACAACGTTTGAGTTTACGCACGATGCCGGGCTGGGTACCCAGAACGCGCTGCTGGGCGGCGGCAGATATGACGGGCTTTCGGAAATGCTGGGCGGCCCGCGCGCGCCGGGCATCGGCTTTGCCATCGGCGCAGACAGACTGGTGCTAACGCTGCAAGCGCAAGCGGCTCAGGCTGAGGCGGGCATAAAAGCAGATGTATTCATCGCGCCGGTCGGCGAAGCACAAAACCCGGCTGCCCTACAGTTGGCTCGCGAGTTACGCGCACAAGGGCTGCGGGTGGAGCTTGGGGATGGGAGCTTTCGTGTGAAAAAGTCTTTTGAGATTGCGGACAAGCTGGCGCGCAGAATCGTGTTGTTGGGCGAGGATGAAAGGGCGAGCGGCATGCTGACGGTGAAGGATTTTGGGAGCGGGGAACAGACAAAAACGTCTCAAGCGAAATTAGAAGTTACATTGCTAGAAAGCCTCACCATATAGCTTCGTTCAGCCAAACGCATCAATGGTCCGTAGTAGACGTATAGACAGTAATCGAAATTGACACCTTCTATTCAATGCTTCAAGCCGCTGCTGTCTTTCGTTTTCTGGACCTTGCCCTCCTGGTTCCTGATTGTGAAACGGTTTTCATGCCAGATCGCGCAGCACTGTTTTGGTGCATCTGTTGCATCCATGCTTCATTCCCGTACAGGCCTTTAACCAGTCCTTCAATGCGGAACGCAATATCCAGTTGCGGCCATTCAATTGCATACCCCTCACCAAGAAGGTCATAATCTTCAAGCTGATCGTGCGTAGCTTCGCCAAGTTTTTGAACGTCTTCAAGCGGAAGTACGAGCCGGCGTCCATTGGAAAGATAAATCAGCAGCAATCGCTGGGAGAAATCAAATTGGATATGGTCCGCTACGATTTCTTCAGGCGCAATGCGCGCTAGTCCAAGAGCTTGGTCGATCTGCTCCTCAGTTGTTATGTCAGCCATGTAGCGCCTCCCAAAGTGCCATAAGCGTGTTGTAATTTGCCGCCGCTACACGCAATGTGTGTCTGATAGCTATACGGCTTCCATTTGCAGGCCGGATCGAGTCGGGACGATTTGCCTTTATGACATCACCGTTCGGCAGCAGCTCGATAATAACTCGCAAACGTCCGTATCTAGCATGTACATGCGGCGGCAAATGGTCGTTTGCAAATACCTGAAACCAGACTCCATGTATCCGGCGAGAACCCACCTACTCAGCTTATTTCAACTCTGCAGTGATGGAAATTGCAATTTCAGAAACCAGCCCGTAAGCGGTACCCTAGACACACATGCTCGACCATCTGGGAACACTGAAACGTACCGACACCTGCGGCGATCTACGCGCAGCCGATGCTGATGCACAAATCACATTACTCGGTTGGGTGAACCGCCGACGCGATCATGGCAACCTCATCTTCCTCGATCTGCGCGACCGCTACGGCATTACGCAGATCGTACTGGACCGCGACCTTGCGCCCGAGGGTCACGCAAAGGCTGAGCATGTGCGGCCTGAGTATGTGGTAGCAGTGATCGGTACCGTACGGCTGCGCGGTGCCGGGGCGACCAACCCGAACATGCCGACCGGCGAGATTGAAGTAGTGGCGCGTGAGCTGCTGGTGCTCAACGACGCGAAGCTCGCCCCGTTTTCTCCTGCTGAAGAAGCGATTGCAAATGAGGAGGTGCGGCTCAAGTACCGCTATATCGACCTGCGCCGTGCCGAGATGCAGCGCAACTTCCTCGTCCGGCATAAGGTTGCGCTGGCGGTCCGCGCGAACCTCGCAGCGCAGGGTTTTCTGGAAGTCGAAACGCCCATGATGACGCGGTCCACACCCGAGGGCGCGCGCGACTACTTGGTGCCGAGCCGCGTGCATGCGGGCGAGTTCTACGCGCTGCCGCAATCGCCGCAGCTGTTCAAACAAATCCTGATGCTCTCAGGCTTCGATCGCTATTTCCAGATCGCACGCTGTTTCCGCGATGAAGATCTGCGCGCCGACCGGCAGCCGGAGTTTACACAGATCGACCTTGAGATGACCTTTCCGCAGCAGGAGACGATCTTCCGCGTGGTGGAGGGCTTCATGGCGGCGGCATTTGCGGCGGTCGGCATCGCACTGCCTGCGCCGTTCCCGCACATCACCTATGACGAGGCCATGCGACGATTCGGCATCGATAAGCCCGACTTGCGCCTGCCCGGCCTCGCCGATGTGCGCGATGCGTTTGCGGCTGAGGACCTCCATACGCTCGGCATCGACCCGGAGCTGCCGGTGGTTGTAGTGCGTGTGCCGCATGTGGGCGAGCTGTCGCGCAAGGAGCGCGACGAAAACCGCCCGCTGTTCGACGCGAAAAAGGGCGCCAAGCTCATCGACGATCTCAAGCGCCTTGAAAAGAGCTTCCCTGCTGCCGTCGCGGCTATTCGTGAGCGGGCTGAAGCTGGTGCGGATGACCTGCTGCTGCTGGTCGCAGGCGATGCCGCGGCACCTGCTCGCGGGTCCGATACCAAGTCCTCGGGCAGGCTCTCCGAGCGTGAAATCGGCGTGCTTTCCACGGCAGGCAGCCTGCGTGTGGAGCTCGCGCGCAAGTACGCGGAGCGCCATGGGGCTTTCTCGGAGACAGATCGCGTAGTCGCGGCAGCAGCCGGGGCCATGCGGCAGACACTTGACGGCGGTACAGCCGGGATGCCGCCCATCCCAGGCGACGGGGCGTTTCAGCCCATCTGGGTTACAGATTTCCCCATGTTTGAGCAGGACGCTGACACCGGGCGCTGGCTACCCTCGCATCACCCGTTTACCTCGCCGCATGAGGCAGATATGGACCGGCTCACCAGTGACCCGGCATCCGTGCGGGCACGCTACTACGATCTTGCAATGAACGGCCTTGAACTTGGCTCGGGCTCTATCCGTATTCATCGGCAGGACGTACAGCGCAAAATCTTTGAGGCGCTGGGCATGGATGAGGCGGAAGCAAAAGCCCGCTTCGGCTTCTTTCTCGAAGCGCTCGAATACGGCACACCACCCCACGGCGGCATTGCGTTGGGGCTTGACCGGATTGTGATGATCCTGGCCGGTGCGAGCAGCCTGCGTGAAGTTATCGCGTTCCCAAAGACAGCCAAGGCGATCGATCTGATGGTCGAAGCCCCGACGCCCGCTACAGATCAGCAATTGCGAGAGCTGCACATCCGCACGACGCTCAAGACTTAAAACATCTGCTGTACTTGCAGCACGGTCTTCCAGTTGCGCACGGTGGGGGTGCCGAGGAGGGTTGGGGCAGTACAGGCCAGCCCCAACTTCGAGCGGCCGAAGCCGTGCGGCAGGTAGAGAAACAGTTCCCGGCCATGGACCGCAAGCTGCTCCTTGCCGATGCATTTTCTCTCAAGCACCTGCACAGTAGCGGCATTGGGCGGCTCTACGAAGAAAACAACGTGGAGCGAATCGACCCCGGCAGCAGAAAACGGGTTGTCGCGGACACAATTTGTCAGCTCCGCAGCTGTACGCAGCACTACCGGCACCGGGAAGCCGAACCGCTCGGCAAGCGCCTCGGCCATAGTGTCCGCTGTG
The DNA here is from genome assembly GCA_964235655.1 of uncultured Acidobacteriaceae bacterium. Taxonomy (GTDB): domain Bacteria; phylum Acidobacteriota; class Terriglobia; order Terriglobales; family Acidobacteriaceae; genus EB88. The sequence goes on along the minus strand of CAXSBB010000008.1, from coordinate 48,966 downwards.
AGCGACGGGTGAGCGGTACAGACGAGATTGCCGCTTTGCAGGTAAGTATCAATGTTGTCGCAGCCTAATTCCGCAAACAAGGCACGCAGTTCCGGCATGGGCAGCGGGTGCTTGCCACCAACATTTACGCCGCGGAGCAGGACCAGCACACGATTGCCGCGCATTGCACTTCTTTCTTTCGCCAAGGCTGACCTACTTGCGCCGCCCAATCTTGTACACGATGCCGACTGCGCCGAAGAACTCATTCTGGCTCGGGCCGGGGCTGTAGCTGGTCGGCTGGTAGTCGGCTGTGAAGCGAACGGCGAAGCGTGGGTAGATCTTGTAGTCGGCCCAGCCGCCGATCGCATAGGCAAATGCCAGCTGTGTATTGTAGACACCGATTTGAAACGGCTGAATACCGCTGCCGTTCAAGCCTTGTGCAAATGAGCCGTAAGCCCCGCCGATCAGCGCGTGCACACCGGCAGTGTACTTGGCCGATTGGTACAGTCGGGCTGAGGGACCGAACAGGAACAGGTGCTCTGACAGGTTTGAGGCGGCCGGCAGATTGAAGCTGTTGATCGGCAAATTGTAGTTGCCGTAGACACCGCGTGCAGTGGCCTCAATACCGATCGGGTTCGATACCCACGCAGTTGCCGAACCTTGCCAACCGAGCAGATTGGTAGCCTGCACCTGATGCGCAAAGCCCGGGTTGAAGTGCGAGTAGGCAGCCCCGCCCAGGATGTCAAAACGCTGGTTTTCCGTTTCACTTACCGGTGCGGCAGGAGCCGTCGCGGTGATCTGGGCATAGAGCGAAGAGCCAAGCAGGGTGCATGCCAAAGCAGCCATGCGTACAAAGAGGTTCTGAAACGTCAACGAGTATCTCCTGGGTAGTACAGCACCGCCGGCGCCGCTTCTAGGATACAGCCCGGCTCTAGTTCATCCAGCGGCGGTCGTTCGGGTCCTTCTTGGCGTCATTGTCGGGCATGGGCCGACCGGTATCGGGGTCCACGTAGCGGCCGTCACTGTCAAAGCGCACATCGCGGTTCTGCTTGCGCATGTACACTTCGAACTTCTTGGCGGCATTACGGCGTTTCCATCGATAGTAATCATTGCGTAAAGTCATGTAGCGCTGCCCGGTAGCCGCGGTCACACCGCGCCGGGGTGCGCTCCTGATGTACACAAAGCCGAAAAACGCACCGCCCAGCTGGGCCAGTGCATACACCCGGTTCTGTCCGAACAGCTGCGCCAGCGCGAACAGCATGTAGATGGCGACCAGGTACTTTGCCTTCATGGTGATAGGCAGCGGAAACATGGTGAACTGCAAGTCGCCGTAAAGTACGGCAAAAGCAATAAGCAGTCCGAAGATGCCGCCGAATGCCCCTGTCAGCAGCCTTGTAGAAAGGCCACCCGCTGTGGCATACGCCAAGACGACCGTTGTAAGCCCGGCACCGAGAACCGAGAAGAAGAACAGCTCGCCTACCCAGCGGCTGCCGTGGTTTGCCTCAAGAAAAGAGCCCAGGAACCAAAGCGAAAGCAGCTCCAGGGCAGTTCCCAGTAAACCGGCATGCAGGAAGCTGTACGTAATAAGCTGCCAAAAATAGCCATGGGAAACCAGTGCCGGTGTAAGCGCGAAGATTCCCAGCAGGTGCGCTGCAAGCTCCGGCACAGCCAGTCCCAACAACAAGAATGCAAAGTAGATGCCGACGTTCCACAACACAAGCAAACGTGTAAAGCCGCGAAAGTCTGGAAACGCAAGCATCCCGGCGGAACGAAAGGGCGGCATATAAAAGTATTGTCGCAGGTTCCGCAGGAGGCTAGGAGTTTAGCTTTTCTAGTTCTCCGCAGGTTCCAGGTCAAGCTCTCCCGCACCCACATTCACTTGCAGCGAACCCTGCCCGTGACCGGTGAGATTGCGGGATATGACCGTGTATGCGTTATGACCGCCGGGTCGGTTATCGGTCATCTTGCCCATACCTACGTTAGCCTGCAAGTCGCTATAATCGCGGTCGCCATCCAGGTAGAGCACGGCTTTCCCCGCGCCGATATTTAGTTTCCGGTTACCTTGCAACACACCCGCATGCAGCAGCAGGGTACCCGCACCCAGGTTCACTTCGCTTTGCATCGCAGACGCGCGGGGTATGTATACCGTAACGACGGCATGGTACTTCGATGGAAGGCGCACACTCACGACTGCATTGTTACCGGAGATTTCAAAATCCTGCAGGTAATGAGCCAGGGACTGGTCCGCACCGGGTGAACTGACTTCAACCCGGAGCACATCAGACTGCGTGGAGCGATCCAGGCGCAGCTCACCACTGCACACATTGATCTGGATAGCCTCCGCACCGGGCATCTTTCGGCTGGCGCTCAGGCGAGTACTGTTCGCGCTATCGCCGGGCTGCGGCTGATAGCGGGAGGGCCGGGTCTCGGTCCCGCAATCGTCTGCGCGGGACACGCGCGCGGCACACAGCAGAGCACCGGTAAGAAACAAGGCTGACAGAGTACGCTTTCCATTCCACTGCATACGCACCTCGCGGGCATTTCGTGATTAGGGAACGATACGCAGACTGCTGCCTATCGGTTCCATCCTGTTTATGAGCCGGTCTTCCTCGCCGCCGGGTATGGCACCACGGCCACACTGGCATGCCCTGCGGCATCAATCGCACGGATGCCGAATATGACATTGTCTTTCGACACCGGCAAGGTTGCCGAGCCCGCCTGGCCGAACCTGCTTGCATCCGCACCGTACTGCCAGTCCGTAGCAGCAAGCTCGCGCCATACAATCTGGTAGCGGGTGCTTGCGGGCGCGCCCATGCCGGGCTGCCAGTTCAGCGTTGTATTGTTGTCGAGATTGGTCGTTACAACCTTGACTTCAACCGGCGGCGGCGGAGCCAGGGCCAACGTAGCCAGGGTAGCCATGTTCAGCTTTGTGACCTCGGCAACGTACTTGAAGTCGACATACTGAAGCAGGTCGCCAAACTGCACCCCATTCTCTATCCGGACGTTCTGGTGCTGGTGGTTGAAATCCTCTCGCCACTCTGTAAAGCGAACCGCGGTGAAGCCCTCCGCATTGAACGAGCTGTGATCACCGCCACGTAGAAAACGGTCGCGTCGCAATTCCAGCACCGGGTGAAACGTCGAGTTCGCGGCACCTTTCGCGGGCAGTGCCGCAGGGCCGAAGTAGGTTGCGCTTACATCGGTGATGGCACGGGCCAGCTCACGCGAGGGCGAATCGCTCTCATAGCCCAGCAGCTCAATCTGCTTCACCTGGTCGGGCGTTGCCGTGGCAGGAACGCCTTCAGAAAAGACGCGAACAGCGGTTTTATCCTGCAATGTGTCGCCAGGCGTCGTGTTGCCCCCCACAATGTCGTTGTTCAACACGGCTTCGAGGTCAATGTGCTGCGCCTTCAGCGTCTGTGCCAGATGGCGGCTTCCAAACAGCCCTTGCTCCTCACCGGCTACGGCGGCGAAGATAATCGTTGCGGGAAAGTGCAGCGTTACCAGTGCACGCGCCGACTCCAGTGAAACCGCGACACCGGATGCATCGTCATTGGCCCCGGGCGCAGGGTCCGTGGCGTTCTCGTTGCTCGAATTGCGTGAATCGTAGTGGCCGGTCACCAGTACCGCGCGCGTGCCCTGCGAAGCATCGGTACCCTTCAACACGGCATACACGTTCGTGATCGTTGTGGGTATCGGGATGCGACTTCCATAGTTGCCGGTGCCGGGCAGCTCGGTATATGTATCCCGCTTGACCTCCAGGCAGCCTCCACAGCCTTGGCTAATAGCGTTGTACTGCGCGAAGAGCCAGTCGGCAGCGGCAGTGGCACCGGTACCGGGTGGCAGGTTCGGCGTCATGCTGGAGAGGGTAGAGCGGTTTTTGAAAGCAACCAGCGTAGTGATGTCGTCCTGGATCTTCTCCGGCGACACACCTCGGAGGGCTGCCTGTACTTGCGAATCTACCGGCAGTGCAGTCAAACGCATTCCGCTGGCATCCAGATCGCGGCTTCCACCGTCAGAGAGGGCATAGGTAAAAGTGGCGTAGACAGCCGCTACAGTAAACAACGTAATTCCAAATGAACGGCTCTTGAAGCGTCTCTTTCCCAGCATTGTGAAAAAATTCTCCTTCGGGAACGTTTTGTGCATCTCTAGGCTGATGGTAGGTATGTCTGTGCACAGATATGCCTACCGTACAAAGTGCTAACAGGCAGCAAGGAACCACGTCGCTGTTGCTCACAACCTTACACCCCAATTTGGATTTTGGAGGAACTGCCATGCTTTGCCCCGAATGTGACACCGCTCTCGACATCGACGCAGACGACATAGAAGAAGGTGATGCCGTAACTTGCGATGAGTGCGGCACTGAATTTGAAATCGTAGCTACGGACCCGCTTGAGCTGGCACGTGCCGATGAAGAAATTGATGAAGATGAACCGGAAGTTGCCGGACACGAAGAGGATTGAGGGGAGAAGCCATGCGCTTCCTGAAAACACGGCTCGTCATTTCAACACTGACAGCGGGCTTACTTAGCATGCCCGCCGGCACTCTTTTATCTACGCTTGCTGTGTCAAGTGCTGAAGCACAAACCGCTGCCAAAACGATTGAAGGCAAAGTGCTGGACAGCGGTTCCACGCCACTGCCCGGCAGTATCGTGTACCTGCAGGACCAGAAAACAAGCGTGGTCAAAACATTCATCGCTACCGGGGATGGAAGCTACCGGTTTGGACAGCTGCCCGCAGACACTGATTACAAAATTTGGGCGGAAAATGCGGGAGTGAAAAGCAAGATTCGCTTAATCAGCTCCTTTGATACCAAGCTGAAGCTTGATCTTGATTTGCATGTGGGCAAGTAAAGCTCAGCGAGTTCTCGTATGAAACAGAAACAAATTTCAAGAGCTATGAAGTAGCGTTTTACTTTTCGTTCCAATGAAAAAGGGTGCCGGCATACACCCGGCACCCTTTCCGTTCAGTGATTGAACTTACTTGTCGCGCTTCCAGTTCATCAAGTCTCCCAAGGTAGTTGTTGAGCTGGATACAGGGGCTTTGTAAGCCTCTACATCCGCGCGGCTACCTTCATCCCCGATAGCGCGTAGGGAGAGACCGACCTTCTTTTCTTCCGCGTTCATCTTGATGATCTTGAACTCGTGCTCCTGACCGGCTTCAAGCGCCACTGGGCTACCGGAGCCATCAGTTGCCTCAGAGACATGACACAAGCCTTCAACACCTTCTGCAATTTCAACAAAGGCACCGAACTGCGCTGTGCGAAGTACCTTGCCATGCACCACATCGCCTGCGCGATGCTGCGTGAAGAAGGTCTCCCACACATCGGGCTCCAGCTGTTTGATACCGAGGGAGAGACGACGATTTTCTGGTTCCACGCCTAGTACAACAGCGCGCAACTTTTCGCCCTTCTTCAAAACTTCTGACGGATGCTTGATGCGTTTAGTCCAGCTCAGGTTTGAGACATGGACAAGACCATCAATACCATCTTCAATCTCGATAAAAGCACCAAAATCGGTCAGGTTGCGTACACGCCCTTCGACAATAGCGCCAGTGGGGTAACGGTCCGACAAATTTTCCCATGGATTTTCAAGCAGTTGCTTCATGCCGAGTGAAATACGACGGTCATTCGGGTTTACGCTGATAACGAGCGTTTCCACTTCGTCGCCGGGCTTCAGCATCTTTGAGGGATGCTTCATGCGCTTGGACCAGGTCATTTCCGAGACATGAACCAAGCCTTCAATGCCTTGCTCCAGCTCGACAAACGCACCATAGTCAGTAACTGAGAGCACACGCCCACCCACACGGGCACCAACCGGGTAGCGCTCCACCGCATCAAGCCACGGATCAGGTGTCAACTGTTTGAAGCCAAGCGAAACGCGCTGCTTGTCTTTGTCAAACTTCAGCACCTTGACCTGGATTTCATCAGCTACATTGACCAGGTCACGCGGATGCGTCAAGCGTCCCCAGCTCATGTCTGTAATATGCAGCAAACCATCCAGACCACCTAAATCGACAAACGCGCCGTAGTCAGTCAGATTTTTAACCACACCGGTCAGGATGGAACCTTCTTCGAGGTGCTCCAATGTTTCACCGCGCTTGGAGTTCTGCTCTTCCTCAAGTATTTCTTTCCGGGAGACAACTACGTTGCCGCGCTTCTTGTTCAGCTTGATGATACGAACCTGAATCTGTGTACCAATATAAGCATCAAGATTGCGAACAGGACGAATTTCAAGCTGCGAACCCGGTAGAAATGCCTTAATACCGACATCCACCGTGACGCCGCCTTTGACGCGACCCACAATCGTTCCCATAACGGGTGTCTTGTCAGTAGCAGCTTTTTCAATCGCATCCCAAACTTTGTGCCGTTGGGCTTTCTCATAACTGAGCAGGAAGCCACCCTCAGCTTCCTCACGCTCGACAACTACATCAACCGTGTCACCCGGATTGAGCTTGGACACACCATTGGCATCAAGAACCTGCTCAAGCGGTATACGCCCTTCACTCTTTAAGCCGACATCAACAACAACTTCCTTGTCAGTGAGTTTGACCACAGTGCCGGTGACTATATTGTCATCGAACTGGAGCGATGCGGCTTCCGCAGCCTGCTCACGATCAAAGCTCTCAAGAGCAGCAGCGAAATCGCTGAAGTCGTCACCTTCCCCTATCTCATGAGGGGCATCATGGGTGGTTTGTGCAGTAGTTGAAGGAGCGGCAGCAGCCGGGTTATGGGTGGATTCTTGCGAGGGAGCTTCCTGCTCCATCGCGGCTTCGTCAAACGTAGGGGTTTCGAGTTCGGTGTTCAGAGGAGTGCTCTCGGAGTAAGTGGATTGGGCGTCGGCCATGACATTTGGATAAAACAGTTGCAGTACCGGGCGGGTACAGCGCACCACGTCAGGCTGTTCTTATTAGATACAGCCGGGTACCAGCCGGATGCCGAAACTGCTGCCAAGTCAACCAGGCTCCGAAGCAAGCAAGAGGAGAAACCGAATGGTACGGTTCTCGCTCAGGGTCATGCCGGAATTTGGAGAGAGGTGAGCACTCGCAAGGGGCCCGTGATGGCAAGCGTACAGCACCCTCGCTGCGCGCCCACTATTCAAACTATATGGCTGCCGTCAAGGGGTGTCAATGTGCGCCACATTTGTTTAACCCAACTTCCACATATCCTTCCACAGCACCAACATGAACATAGCTTGTGCTCTGCCTATGCGCGACAGATCATTGAGCATTCGTCTCAGTAAAACATTGAGCCGCAGCATCATTTCATTTACCGCTTTGAACTTACGTTTTGTAAACGGTCCGTCCGAACGGAGGGGCGTGCAGTACGGCTGTGTGCACCTTGCGCTGCATGCACTCCTCCAGAACACTCTGCATCAGCCATTTGGCATAGTTTTTACCTCGGTGTTCCCTACCGACCGCAATACATACGGCTACCTGAGCGAGCACCGCTTTTCGGACAAGACGGAAGAGCAGGTGGACGAGTACACAGCGTAGCTGGCGGCGGCGATTTTAACCTTTGAGTAATCTAGTGCAGATTTTTGCAGCATCTCATCGGACGAGTTCACGTGCTCGCAGGCTTGGATTCAGAAGGAAATGAATGTGCCTACTTACTCAAGCAAGGACATACCCGAGCAGGTAGACCGCACCACGCTCGAGCCGGAGATTGCGGCATGGCTGCCGAAAGCTCCGGTTCTAGGCGCGCATTTGCCCATTCATGTGCAAAGGCGGGAGCACGATGCGTTCATCGACGAGAATAAACCGCCAATCGGGAAGATTGAGCACCTGGGACTTCGCGGACCGCACGGGACAATCCCGGTCCGGGTTTATCATCCGTCAAAGCCGGGCATCGCCGAAGGCGCGGCCATGATCTATCTGCACGGCGGCGGCTTTGTCGTCGGGTCGCTCGATCAGTTCGAGTCGGCGATGCGCCTGCTCGCGGAGGGCAGCGGAGCCCAGGTGTACTGCGTGGACTATAAGCTTGCCCCCGAGTATCAATGGCCCGTGCAGATTGAAGAAGGGGAATTTGTCGTACGCTGGTTGTTTGAGAACGCAGTAGAACGAGGCGTGGATTCGGGCCGGATTGCACTGAGCGGAGACTCCGCGGGAGGCAATCAGACCTGCACCATTTGCCTGAAGCTCAGGGATAAGGGCGGCCCCAAGTTGGCACTCCAGATGCCGCTGTACCCGGAAGCGGCGATGCCGTTCAACACGCGTGCCGGCGTTGAAAATGTTTCAGGAGGCTACGTGGACACGGCCGGCGTACTGCTCTTTGTTTGGAGCCTGCTGCCGCAAGGCACGGACTACGCGCAGCCGTATATTACGCCATTGAACGCCCCAAGCCACGCGGATCTGCCCAAGGCAATTCTGGTTACCTGCGGCTTCGACATGCTGCGCGATGTGGGCCACGCCTACGCCCAAAAGCTGGCCAAGGATGGGAATGACCTCACCTACGTCCACCATCCTGAGCTGCCGCACGGGTTTATCCAGATGACCGCGCACTCTAAACGCTGCATGGAGGCGACGGTGGAGCTGGCTGGGATGCTGGGGGACGCCTTAAAGAAGTGAGTGGTAGTGCTCATAAGAGGAGCAACGCCGATTTCGGGCTCGCGACGTCACTCTTTAAAGAAGAGACAACGAAGGTCACCGGCAGCAAGCGTTTCTTCCGGCGCGAAGCTATTATCGGCAGACATTTCGTGGCGCTGCCTGGTGATGAGGGCAACCTTATCACTGGCTGCGTGCCTTAACCTTGGCATGCTTTGCCATATTGAAGCTTTGCCGGCGATGCGCAAGCTGCATTACGCTCCGGCGCAAACGCGCAGAATACCCTCGCCGAACTTGCTCACCTTTACCGGCCCAAGCCCTGCAATTGCCAGCAAATCCTCTTCAGATGCAGGCCTCTCCTCTGCGATCGCCCGCAGGGTGCGGTCGGCAAAGACGCAAAAAGCCGGCTGTCCCAGCGTTTGTGCTTCCGCCTTGCGCCAGATGCGAAGCCGCTCTTCCAGCTCTGCTGCCTGGCCTGTGAGTGGCCGAACTTCAGCTTTTTGGCTGCTACCGGCTCCTGTCTTGCGCGCACGCTTCCCAGTGGGAGCACTGGTTGCTGCGACACTGCCGTTCAGCTCTCGCATAGTCACAGTATCTGCATCACGGTCCTGGAATGTGGCACCTTCATGCGTAAGACCGGCTTTACGGTAGGGGATGGTGCGACCATCCTTTTCAAAACTCGCCTCGTCAAGCCGGACGAATCCGGCGGAGGCAAGCGCTGTCAGCAGGTCTTCAAACGCATCGCGGGTCATCCCGTTTTTCGCGCACAACTCACTGTGCAGCTTGCCGGTTGATTTTGAACTGCCGCCATAGCCGGAACCGCCCAGAGCGGCAACGATTCCATGTGCCAGTCTGCGCTCGGTATCGTCGAGCGGACGCGATGTCTGCGTGCGGCTTGAGCCGGGTGCGCAAACGTCACAAATGCCGCACTCTGCTTGCCCGTCCTCGGTGTCGCCGAAGTGCCGCACCAGCTGAGCCATGCGACACTCACCGGACTCGGCAAAGCGCACCACGCGCTCCATCTGGCCACCCCGATGTGTGCTCTGGGCCAGGTAGGGCTTACGCCAGCTGTCATGGCCGCGTGTCACAAAGCCTTCATAGTCGAGCACCGCTCCCCCATGAATCAGCAGCTTTTCAAGTGCCTTGTCCAGTTCCTCCTGCTCCAGGCGCATTTTCTGCTTCTTGAGCAGTTCCGGCAGCTCTTCCCGGTGGACCGGATTTTCATCGAGAACGCGAAAGATCGCATCCAGCCGCTCCACCGGAGGGTAGTCGCGCTCAAAGAAGAAGTCGTGTTGTTTGCGGTCGGCAAACGAGTGCATCAGCACGGTACGAGAGGGTTCTCCATCTCGGCCGGCGCGGCCGATCTCCTGGTAGTAGCCCTCAAGCGTGGCCGGCAGTGAAGCATGGATCACAGTGCGCACGTCCGCTTTGTCAATTCCCATGCCGAACGCGATGGTCGCGACAACGACTTCAAGTTCGCCGGCAAGGAATGCCCGTTGCACCCGCTCGCGATGGTCCGGTTCAAGCCCGGCATGGTACGGCGCGGCGCGGAAGGCGCGGCCAAGCTCGCCCGCCAGCATTTCTGCTTCCTTGCGCGTGGGTGCGTATACGATCGCAGGCCGGGCGGCGGGGTCAGCCAGCAGTTCCGCAGCAAAGGCCGAACGCTTGGGTTTAGGGACTTCAACCACTTCAATGGCAAGGTTATCGCGGCGAAAGCCATGGATGAACACCGCTGGCTCCTGCCCGCCCTGGCCCAGTCCAAGCTGCGCGACAATATCGCCCTGAACCTGAGTGGTTGCGGTTGCGGTGAGCGCGATAACCGGCGAGGGGCGCAGCTTTTCAAGGTTCGCGCCAAGCATGCGGTAGTCCGGACGGAAGTCGTGGCCCCACTGCGAGATGCAATGCGCCTCGTCGATTGCAATGAGGCCCGGCTTGCGCTTAGCCAGCATCTCCGGAAAGCCGGGTACGCGCAGCCGCTCGGGTGCAATGAACAGGAAGTCGAGAGTGCCGTTCAGGTAAGCACGGCAAGCATCGCGCGCGGCATCGCGCGGCAAGCCGGAGTGGATGCGTGCCACGCGCAGATTGAGCGCGTCGAGCTTGGCGGCCTGATCGTCCATCAGTGCGATCAGGGGTGAGATAACCAGTGCCGTGCCGCCGCGAGCCAGTGCCGGCAGCTGGTAGCAGAGCGACTTGCCGGCGCCGGTCGGCATCACCAGAAGCACATCACGGCCATCGACTGCGGCGCGGCATACGGCTTCCTGGTTCGCACGAAAGGCGCGGAAGCCAAATCGCTTCTCCAGGATTGTACGAAGCGAAGACGCGCGTGCAGGGCCGGATTTTGCGGGGGAAGACATATCGAAAGTATAAGACGCGCACGGCCTTATACTCGGCCCATGGAACACCTATGGACCCCCTGGCGCTACTCCTATATCACCGGGCAGGCTGCGCCTGGGCAGGAACATCGTAAAGGGGTACCACCCGAGCTGCGCGCCTGGCCGGGAGACAGCGAGTGCGTCTTCTGTAACCTGCTTGCGGCAACGAACTACGCCATCGCGCACGGCATGCCTGCAGACGCAGCGGAGCAGGCTTCGCTGCTGGTGTGCCGCGGTGAGCGCGTGTTTGTATGCCTTAACCGCTTCCCGTACAACTCCGGCCATGTCATGGTGGTGCCGAATGCGCATGGCGCTTCACTTGCTGAGCTGCCCCAGGAGACAGCGGCTGAGCTGATCCACTGGGGCCAACGTGCGGAGCGCGCCCTTGGTGCAACCTACCAACCGGATGGCTACAACATGGGGCTGAATCTGGGTGCTGCTGCCGGGGCCGGAGTTGCGGGGCACCTGCACCTGCACGCGGTACCCCGCTGGGTTGGAGATACCAGCTTTCTATCAACGCTGGGCGAGACGCGGACGCTGCCGGAGGCACTGAGTGTTACCTGGCAGCGGCTGCGAGAGGCGTTTGCGGATTCGAAACTATAATTATGTTTTGAGTACCCGGAGTTAATCATGGCGACGATTACGGCACCTGCTACCCCGACGCTGACCATTGAGCAGTACCTGAGTGGTCCGATCCCTAACCCTGATGTTGAGTTTGTTGATGGCGAGTTAAGGGAGCGAGCTATGGTAATGACAATTCATTCACGGCTCCAATCCATCCTGTGCGCATGGTTTGAGAATCATGCGGAAGACTGGATGGTATTATCCGGTCCCGAGTTGCGGGTACAGGTAGCACCATCACGGGTGCGTCTGCCGGATGTAGTAATTGCCCCTGCCGGACCTTGGCCGGAAACGCTTGTCGATCCGCCGTTAATGGCAATTGAAATTTTGTCACCATCCGACAGCTTTACAGAACTTCTGGAAAAGCTACGTGATTACGATGGCATGGGCATTCCAAACATCTGGGTCATCGACCCGCAGACCCGGCGTGCCTGGGTAAGTGCCGGAGCGGTGTTAACCGAGACGCAACGGTTCCAAGTGGCTGCTAGCTCGATTTATTTGGACATGAGCGAAACCTATGCTCGATATGACAAGTTTCGCTAAGCATGTTCCCTGCCTCAACCATTTATAGTGGCATCCCAGCTAGTAAATATCAGGAGACAGTATGAGCGAGATTCATCCGCAAGAAGGCAGTCATCACTCAATGGATAAGGGGGACGCAAACGAGCAAGCAACTGCCACCTCCCAAGCCGCGCCTACCAGTGTCGAGCCGGTGGCACCGCAGAATACCCAGGCAGCCGGAGCGGCCACCGCTGAGCAGCATAAGCAGCTGCATAGCAATGTCAGTGGATCTGAGCAGAAGGGCAATGCCGAAAAAGCTCAGGACCTCGCAGAAGAGATGCCCGGCGGCTCTGCCGGCTACCACTCTACCGGCAGCTTTACCGGCTCTTCAGGCGGTCAGAAATAGATTCCGGTTGTGCCTGCACTGCGGGTTTCTATTGGAACATCGACTTTGTTTCTCCCAACGCAGGCTGCCCGATTCCGGGTAACTCCACTTCCTCTTCGTCGGCGCTATCAACCAGCTCTCGGGGAAGCTGTTTGCTAGCTTTCGCGCCGAGGGTCCGCAGCATTTCTACCTGCCGAATCGCATTGCCGCTGCCGCGCGCCAGCTTACTGTAAGCATTGTCGTAGGCCTTATGGGCGTCGCCCAGTTTACTGCCGACCTCGACAAGATCCTTAGCAAAGGCGACGAACTTGTCGTGAAGCAGGCCCGCCCGGTCCACAATATCCTGCACATTGCTTCGTTGCTTTTCCTGCCGCCATAGATGTGCAACCGTGCGGATTACAAACAGCAGTGTGCTGGGACTGACCAGCAGGACGTTCTTATCCCAGGCTTCTTGCCACAGAGCCCCGTCACGGGTGATAGCTAGTAGAAACGCCGGCTCGATGGGCACGAACATCACAACGAAGTCCATGCTTTCCAGCTGATATAGGCCGGGATAGTTCCGACCGGAAAGCTCCTTAATGTGCGATCGTACTGAGCCTACGTGCTTTCCCAAGGACACCGCGCGTGAGTTCTCATCGGCGCAGTCGCAATAGGTGCTGTAATCAATAAGCGAAACCTTGGCATCGATCACCAGATGGCGGGCGCCGGGCAGGTTAAGCACTACATCCGGCCGCGCCCGCGCGCTCTCCGCACCGGCCATACTGGTCTGCGCCCGATATTCATGGTCGCGCCGCAAGCCTGACTTCTCCAGCATCTGCTCCAGTACAAACTCGCCCCAATCGCCCTGCGTCTTCGATGACCCCTTGAGCGCACGCACCAGGTTGCCGGCTTCGGACGAAAGCTGCTGATTCAGGTCTTTCAAGTCGCCGATCTGCTGCTTCAGCTCCTCCCGGCCCTTGATGCCGTCATCGCGCAGGGCCTCTACCCGCTGCTGGAAGTCTCCCAGGCGCTCCTTGAGCGGGTTCAGAAGAACACCCATGCTGGCTTCGTTCTCCTCACGGAAACGCTGCGACTTTTCCCGAAAAATATCCGCGGCCAGTACCTTGAATTGGTTGCCGAGCTTTTCTTCGGCGTCGACAAGCAGCTTGAGCTTTTTCTCCGTCTCGCCTGCCTCAAGCTCGATCTGCTTGCGTGCGCCTTCCAGCGCAGAGGAGCTGGCCGCCAGCTCTCGCCGCAAGGTATTCGCCAGGATATCAGCGGCGCCCAGCCGGTCTTCCATGTCGAGCAGGTACTCAGAGCGCACACGTCCTTCCGCTTGCGCAGCAGCAAGGGTGGCCTGGATGGCTGCACCATCTTTCATAGCAGCACCAAGCTCGGTACGAGCAAGCACCAGCTCCCGCTCCGCCCGGTCCCGGTCGCGCTCGGCGGCAGAAGATTTTTCTTGCAAAAGAGAAAGTGCCTGCGTTTCGCCTGCAAGCCTCCGCTCAAACTGAAGGCTCGTCGCATTGCGCGCAGTTTCCGCACCGCGTAGCCCGGCATTACGCCCAGTCAGAAAAGCAGCGACTACCCCAAGGATGAAAAGCGCGACAGCAAGGAGCAGCCAGAGCCAAGTCATAGAAAGAGTGTGCCATCGGGGCGAACAAAAGGCGAGCGGCGAAACGCATTTAGGCACCTTTATATATACGGGCTTTCCCAAAGTGAGACTGAAATCGGACTGCCGGCAGCTCGGGTGGTGGGTTGTCGCTCTTTACACTCCACAGTACCCCCAGTAGACTTGGAGTTTCGGAGTAGACGCCTGCCGTACACTGTTCTAGAGCAGCAGCGACTGGGTGGGAAACGATCTAAACGAGGAGAGCGGCATGGCGGCGGTTGAAGAAAAAGTTAAGCAAATCATAGTTGAGCAGCTACAGGTAGATGAGGCGGAAGTGACGCCCAACGCGTCGTTCCAGGAAGACCTGGGTGCCGATTCGCTTGACGTGGTTGAGCTCGTCATGCAGTTCGAGGAAGCTTTTGACCTTGAAATTCCCGATGAAGATGCAGAAAAGATCAAGACTGTTAAGGACGCAACCGAGTACATCGAAAAGCACGCGAAGGGTGGCAAGTAGATTTGCAAGCTGAGCAGCAAAGATTAGCCGAGCGGCGAAGAGTTGTTGTTACAGGCGTCGGCCTGATCTGCGCACTTGGTAATACCGCACCGGAAATTTGGAGAAATCTGGAAGCGGGCCATAGTGGTGTTAGCCCGATCACTGCGTTTGACACAACCGGTTTTTCCGTAAACTTTGCCGCTGAGGTCAAAGGATTCGATCCTTTACAATTTATCGAGAAGAAGGAAGCGCGTAAGATGTCGCGCTTCATTCATCTTGGTATAGCCGCCGCAGCCGAAGCTGTTGCTAGTTCAGATCTCCAAGTTACTGATGAGCTTTCTGAGCAAGTGGGTGTTCACATTGGTTCAGGCATCGGTGGCTTCGACATCATTGAGCGGGAACATTCTGCTTTTCTAGCCGGTGGTCAGCGCAAGATTTCTCCTTTTTTCATACCGGCAACCATTGCAAACCTGGCAGCCGGTCATATTTCTATCCGGCACAATGCCAAGGGTCCTAATCAGGCTGCCTCTACTGCTTGCAGCTCAGGTGCGCACTCCATCGGCGACTCGTTCCGCATTATTGAACGCGGCGATGCTGACGTAATGATCGCGGGCGGTGCTGAAGCAGCTATTACGCCCATGTCCGTCGGCGGCTTCGCGGCCATGCGCGCGCTCTCCACCCGCAACGATGATCCTGCACATGCTTGCCGCCCTTGGGACAAGGATCGTGACGGTTTTGTCGTGGGCGAAGGGGCGGGTGTCCTGGTGCTTGAAGAGCTTGAAATGGCAAAGAGACGCGGCGCGAACATCCTGGCCGAGATCATCGGTTACGGCATGAGCGGCGATGCCTATCATATCACCGGCATGGCACCGGAAGGTGATGGTTGCCTACGCGCCATGCGCGCCTCGCTTCGAGTCGCCGGCATCACGCCTGAAAAAATCGGCTATCTGAACGCCCACGCTACCGGAACACCGTTAGGCGATGCGAATGAAAGTACTGCTATCGGCAACTTGTTCGGCGATCATGCGCGCAACCACACCCTACGCGTAAGTTCGACCAAGTCCATGACCGGCCACTTATTGGGCGGTGCGGGCGGACTTGAAGCAGGTATTACAGTTTATGCGCTCATGCACCAGACCGCACCGCCCACGATCAACCTGTGCGAGCCGGGGGAAGGCTGTACGCTGAATTACGTGAGCCAAGGCGCAGAGAAACTGCCGATTGACTATGCGCTGTCCAACTCTTTCGGGTTCGGCGGGACGAACGCTTCGCTGGTATTTAAGCGCTGGATCGACTAGAAGCCTTCAATTTAATTTGATTCTTCTTGCCTGTATTCGCAGACAGGCTATTGTCACTGCATGTCCTCGATTCGAGCAGCGACGGTGCGCGACGCAGAAGCGATCGCCCATGTACACATTGCAAGCGCACAACCTATGCAGGCATCGTTCCTGAAAATTATCTGACAACTCTAAACGAAGCGGAACGTGTGCTTTCATGGCGGGAGTGGCTGACGCTGGATGCCTTCGTATTCGTTGCCGAGCTCGAGGGTAAAGTCGTCGGATTTATTGGCGGTGGCCCTATACGCGAACCTCTAAGCGGCTACGATGCCGAGCTGTGTGCAATCTATCTGCTCCAACATTCGCAAAGCGTGGTATCGGCCGTGCCCTGCTGCAGGTTTTAGCCAAATCGCTGCACACCAGCGGCTTTAGAAGCATGGCTGCATGGGTGCTCGAAGGCAATGCCTCCACCCGCTTTTATCAAAAATCAAGGGCGCTTCCTATAAGTTCAAGAGAAGTAGAAATCGGCGGCGTCATGCTGCCGGTGCTTGCCTATGGCTGGCCCAGCCTCCAAGCCGTTCCTCAGCATTCGATCTGAGCTGCGGTCTACGCTCATGGACTAAGCTGCTGCGTGAGAGCACCATGAATTTTACTCAGTTCTGCCTTAGCGTACATCTCACTCCCAAGCTGACTTCATGAGAACGTCTTTATGTTAAGGAAGGCTGGATTGAGCCAAGTTGTAAACAAGGAGAAACAGGGTTGGACCGGGCTGCTAAAAGAAGCTGTAAAAGGCACATCCCGCGATCTGACTGACGGCAACCTGAACAGCGCAGTCATTCTATTGGCTGTGCCCATGATGCTTGAATTGGGCCTTGAGTCCGTGTTTTCACTGGTCGATATCCTTTGGGTCAGCGTGCTTGGCGCGAATGCTGTGGCTTCTGTCGGCCTGACGGAGTCGCTTATGACACTCGCCTTTGCCGTTGCTGCCGGGCTGAGCACTTCCATCACCGCCCTGGTGGCCCGCCGCGTCGGCGAAGGAGATAAAGACCGGGCCTCCATCGACGCAATGCAGGCCATCTACATCGGCATATTGATCTCTGTCATGATCGGCGTACCGCTTTACTTTCTCGCTCCCAAACTGCTGGCACTGCTGGGAGCCACGGCTCCGGTCATTCAGGCAGGGACGGTATACGCACGCATTACTTTGGGTTTTTCGGGCGTGCTCATCATGCTTTCGCTTAACAATGCTATTTTTCGCGGTGCCGGCGATGCTGCGATAGCGATGCGACTGCTATGGGTGGCCAACGCCATCAACATCATTCTTGACCCCTTATTCATCTTCGGAATTGGTCCCTTTCCCAAGCTGGGCGTTGCCGGGCCTGCTGTGGCCACGCTCATCGGGCGCGGCACCGGTCTTCTTTATCAGGTATACCTGCTCAAAAAAGGCAGCGAGCACTTTCGCATCACTGCACAGCACCTCAAACTCAATGTCGGCGAGATGCTCCGCTTCCTGCGTATTTCCAGTACCGGCATGGTGCAGTTTCTGCTGCAGCAGGGCAGCTGGCTCGGGCTGGTACGAATCGTTAGCCTGTTCGGAGCCACTTCCATTGCCGGGTACACCATTGCTATCCGCATTATCAACTTTGTCATTCTGCCTTCGCTGGGTCTCAGCAACGCGGCGGGCACGCTCGTAGGGCAAAGCCTGGGAGCCGGTACCGTCGACCGTGCCCGCTCCTCAGTATGGCGTACCGGCATTTTGAACCTGTGCCTGCTCAGTGCGGCATGTCTGCTGTTTCTATTCTTCGCCCATCCCATTGTCAGCATCTTCTCGCATGAGAAGCAGGCAGAGCCGATTGCTGTCGAGTGTCTTCAGATATTCAGCGTCAGCAATCTTTTCTTCGCCTTCAGCGCGGTTTTTATGCAAGCATTCAACGGTGCCGGCGACACACTGACGCCCACTTACATCAACCTGTTCGGCTTCTGGATCGTGGAGCTGCCACTTGCCTGGGGCTTAAGCAAGCACACATCTCTCGGTATTCGCGGCGTGTTCCTGGCTGTGCTGCTGGCTCAAGTGCTGGCACTGCTGGTAAGCGGCTTTCTTTTTCTCCGGGGTGGGTGGGCTAAAAAGCATGTCTAAAGCAACGATTGATAAGAGAGATAGTTCTGTGCAAGGCGCACTCGTTACAGCTCCGGCAGCCACGTTTGAAACAGATATACCCTTACGGCTGGATCGTCTGCCCTGGAGCCGCTGGCACCTGCGGATGGCCACCGCTCTTGGTGTCACGTTTCTGCTTGACGGGCTTGAAGGAGGCATCGGCGGTTCGCTGTCGGGTGCGCTCAAGTCGGCAACCACGCTGCACTTCAGTGACAGTCAATTGGGGATCAGCTCCACAGGTTACCTTGCCGGAACGGTGCTGGGAGCGCTCATCTTCGGCTACCTGGCCGACGTTTACGGGCGCAAAAGGCTCTTCTTCTGGACGCTGTCGCTGTATGTCTGCTCCACAGCCGCTACGGCGCTCTCCTGGAACCTGGCGACGTTTACCCTGTGCCGCGTGCTTACCGGCGCAGGCATCGGTGGGGAGTACACGGCAATCACCTCCGCCATTGACGAGCTTATTCCGGCACGGGTGCGCGGCACGGCGAATCTTGTGATTGGGTCTACGTTCTGGGTCGGGGTCATCCTGGGATCGCTGGTGGCGGTAGGGTTTCTCTCCGAGAGCATGTTCGGTCTGCGCCTCGGCTGGCGGCTGGCTATGCTTTCGGGCGTTCCTATTGCGATCGTGGTGCTGTTCCTGCGCCGGTTTATTCCGGAGAGCCCGCGCTGGTTGCTGACGCACAGCCGCTTCAGCGAGGCAGGCGAGATCATCGACGGAATTGAAAAGGATGTCTCTACACGGTACGGAGCCTTGCCGGTTGTGACAAATACAGTGACATTGCAAGGAGGGCCGGCAAACACCCTGAGTAAAGTCGGTCTACTGTTTACCAAACGACACCGAGGACGTGCACTACTATGTCTTGGGCTCACCATGGCCCAGTCTTTTTTTTACAACTCAGTATTCTTTTCAAGCACGCTGGTGCTGCTGCGGTTCTATGGCGTATCTGCCGCGCATGCCGGAGTATTATTTTTACCTATAGCCATCACGAATTTTGGTGGACCTGTGCTGCTCAGCCGATTATTCGATACGGTAGGACGTCGCACCATGATCTCAATCAACTTCTGCCTAACGGGTATTGTGTTTGCCATATCAAGTGCGCTGTTTTTAGGCGGTCATCTCAGTACCGTGGCACAGGTCGCCTGGTGGGCGGCTTCGTTCTTTTTCGCCGCTTCGGCTGCCGGTTCAGCGTATCTCACTACCAGTGAGCTGTTCCCCCAACCGATTCGCGCTTCGGCTATCGCTATTTTTTACGCGGCAGGCACCCTGCTGGGCGGGGTTCTGGGTCCGGTCGTATTCGGCAACCTGCTAAATCGCGGTGCGCGGCAGCCGATCTTCTACGGCTTTATGGCAAGTGCCTGCATTATGGTGCTGGCTGGTATTGCGCAAGCCATCTGGGGCGTAGCCGCCGAGCGCAAGCCGCTGGAAGAGATCAGTTAAAGCGGAGCAGCCTGCTCCGCTTTTTAACTCAATTACTTCTTCGGCTTGCTCGTCGATCGCTTGGCTGGCGCTTTCACACTTTTGCGTTTCCCTGCCGCATGCGACTTTGCAATGGCAATCGCAGGTTCCTCATGCTTTTCTTCTTTTAGAGCCGCTAGTTTGCGCGCAATCTCCGGCTCAGGCTCGCCCGGTGCCAGCACAGCCTTGCGCTGTTCATCAATGGGCGTCACCGCTGCCGTAAGCGGCAGCTCTGTCGGCTCGCGTCGATGCTTCTCCGTCAATTCAAAGTAGTCAATACCTGTCACATCGAGCAGCTGGGAAGCTGTCTTTTCCGGTGCAATAGCAGGCTCTTTCTTGCGGAGCTCATATCCATCCTCGCCTGCACTAGCTAATGCAGTACCGATCCTGCTAGCGAATGCTTCTACCTCCATCGGATCAATTGCAGTTCCGGTAGTGATCTGCAGCAACTGGGGCAGCGAGTACCACCACACCATCTGCTCGTGCAATTCCTTGTTGAAGTATGTTTTGCCATCGTGCTCATTCACGCCAAGCAGCCAGCGGGTATCTCCATCCTCCCAGGCAGCAGCGGGAAGGCCGTGCCGATAGGTTTTCTCGGCTGCGGCCATTTCTTCCGCATGCTTGCCTATCGGCTCAGGCTCGGGCGGCAGCACACCGGCAGCAAGCACAATACGTACTCGCGCGGCGGCTCGCCATGCATCCTGCCCTGTGCACTCCGCTGCCGTAAATGCGTCGGCAAGTACACTGCGCAAGCCGAACCGATCCAGGGCAAGCAGCGCAGGTGCACCGGGCTCTCCCATGTCCAGCGACTCGCCAAGAGCGGCAAACAGCGTGTACGCCAGCGCGGGCGTCCATATCCAGCCCGCTCCTGTCATGGGGCTGGTGCTGGGCAATACTGTGCGTGCTTCCGGCGACCAGGCTTGGGCAAACTGGGCCTCGGCCAACGGCAGGCACAGCAGGGCTTGTACACGCTCCCGCAGGCGCGTTTCCGTTAGCGAATTCTCATTCTGCTTTGTGGCTTCCGCGAGCTCCGGCGCGTTCTCGGCAGGCGTTTTCGGTTCTGTCGGCGGCGGGGGCTGAACGCGCTTCAAGTACTCTTCGCGTGCTTGCCGAATGAATGTCGATGCATGCTCCATCCACTCTTCCAGCACCTCACTATGCGGCGTCAGGGCTGCATCTTCCTGCACGGTAGCCGGGGTTTTCGCAGCGAGTGAGGCAAACTCGTGGACAAAGCGCGGCTGCAAGGCTAGTCGAAGAGCATGATGCACATGCTCAAGCTCCAATGCCATCAATGCTTTGTCGAGATCCTCCACGCCACGCCCGTTCAGCAGGTCGCACAGGCGATCCCATGCATGGGTCGCGTCCGCCCGCAGCTCGCGCCAGTCCAGCAGCACGGTGTAGCCGTAGCCGCGCAGATTGACTTGCAAGCCTTGCTCATTGAACTCGTTAGCACGCCGTAGGTGGTGCAGGCCGGTAGCGTTGTCGCGGTAGGCAAGGATCGCTTCGCTATCGGTAGGCAGCGCGAGCGCATCAGTAATTGCACGCTGACGCAACTGGCCCGACCCTTTGTCCATATATGCGGCTGACTGGTGCAGCGTGCCATGCGCACTTGAGTAGCTATTGTTGTACACAATGAGGGCCCGGCTGCCGTCGCGCCGGTTGGAGTAGGCGAATACATTCTCTTCCACGCCGCCGTGGCCATCCCAGCAGTCATAGAGCAGAAAGTTGTCACTCTCAGCAAACAGCTGCCGGTTGTGCAGCAGCGGGGCGATTTCGCGATTATGACGCGCCACCAGGTCGTCATCGCCCCACTCGTCGTAGCGGGGCTTGTAGTACTCCATGCCGTACTTTTCGGTAAAGCCTTCCACCTGGCCGTGGCCGAACATGGGCAGACCGGGCAGGGTCGCCATCATCGTCGCGACACCGAAAAACTTATCGCCGTTGCCGAACTGGTCGATCGCTGTACGCTCGTCCGGGTTTGACATGAAGTTGACGTAACGCTTCATAATGCCGGGGTCGAACTCAAGCGTGTTTTTGAGCACCTTTCGATAGTTCGCGTTGTCTTCATCGCGCAACATGACCATGAATGCCGAGTTGTACACGCGGTGCATGCCGAGCGTGCGGACGAAGTAACCTTCCATCAACCAGAAAGCCTCAGCCAGCAACAGCGTACCGGGCACTTCGCGGGCCACGCGATCGACGACCTCGCGCCAGAACTCTTCTGGAATAGCGCGGTCGAACTCTTCTGTCGTCATAGCCGACTCAGCGCGCGACGGAATCGACCCGCCCGCACCCGGTACCGGGAACCAGAGCCGCTGAATGTGCCGCTTGGCCAGTGTCATGGCGGCGTCAAAGCGAATGATGGGGAACTGCCGTGCGACCTGGAGAATGGTCTGGATGACCTGCTCACGTACTTGCGCGCTCAGGTAGTTAAGCTGCGCAGTGTCGTTCCATGGAAAGCTGGTGCCGTCGTTGCCGTGATAAATGAGCTCAGTGTCGCCGGTCCACTTGTCGCGACGCTGAAAGACGACAGCGGCGTCGGTTTGCTGGTAGTAGTGGTCTTCGATCTTGATCTCAATGCGGTCGTCGCCTGAAAGATCCGGTCCATTGAAGCTGTAGGCCGGATAGGGTGAATCGCGGCGCGAGAGAAACCACTCCGGATGCTCCACAACCCAGGTGGAATCAATACCCATGTGGTTCGGTACCATGTCGCTTGCAAGCCGGATGCCGTACCGGGAGCAGCGGTCGCGCAGGTCGCGGTACGCAGGCTCGCCGCCCAGATTATGTGCAATGCTGTAGTCGTAGAGCGAGTAGGCGCTGGCGACTGCATCGGGGTTGCCGCAAAGATTTTTGATGGTCTTGGACGCGCGCGAGCGCTCCCACACGCCGATCAGCCAAAGGGCATTCATGCCTCGGCCTGCAAGCGCTTCAAGCTCGGCGTCGGGTATCTGGTCAAGCCGCTCAATGGTATGACCGTAGAAGCGCGAGAGCTGATGTAGCCACACGTAAGTGCTTTTTGCAATCATGACAGTGCGCGGCATCCAGTCCTGATCGGGCGAGAAGTGCTCATACTCGTTGGGCGCGGTGGTAAAGGTGGGCACCTCACCATGACCTTCGCTGCCGCCGCCGAAACGATTGCGTCGCGTATCCGCGTCGGCGCTTGGAGGGTTGAAGCGCAGCCACTGCGCCACTTCTTCTTCCTTTAGAACATCACCGGCCAGCAGTAGCTTGCGCAGCAGTTCGTCCGTACCGCCAAGTGCGTTACCCACCGCAAAGCCCCACTTGCCGCGTACCAAAGCAAGCTGGTCGCTCAGTGAAGCACCGGTGTCCAGCACGGACAGCAGCAAGGGAAATATGCCGCCGAGCTCGTCTTCAAGCTCCGGCTGCATAGCAAAAAATTCCGGCAGGCTTTCCGTAACATCTGCGTACACAGTAGTTTTAGCTAGCTGCGTGTCGTCAAACAACTCGCGGAATTGTGTGAAGGATGCGTTGCGGTTTTCAATCCACAGCAGCATCAGCTCTTCAAACGCAGCTTCACGGTGCGACATGCCGTTTGTGGAACCGTTCAGCCACTCAGCAGGCGTTTGCTCACCCGCGTAGACGGACGTACCGGGGAACTCTTCCACAAAAGAGAGCAGCAATTTCTCAAGCGCCTCGGGACCTACCTGCTCGCTGAAGTGTTCCAGTGCCTCGGCCATCATGCGCGGTGCCACCGTTTTACGGTAATGCTCCAGCAGCGCATGGCTTGCCTCATGGATCAAGCCCATGGCATACAAGGCGGCAGGCTGCACCTGCCTGGCCAGGTCATCACCGGCGTTGCGCACCTGGTTCATGCGATGTGCCAGGGCACGACTGGCCGCCGGGTTGGCAAACACGGCATTGCCGGAAAACGAAAACAGAACCTCCGCAACGCCGTAGCGGTCGCGGGCAGCGCGTGAGATGTGAAATTCAAACATGTGCAGCGGGTTTCTCCTGCGGCGGGCGGCCGGGTTCGTATCCGTGTGTGGATGAAATAAAGTTCCACTCTACGATATAGGGTAGATGCAATGGGGCGTAGAGTGCATCAGGTTGATCCCAGGCTATCCACACCGTGAAGGCAGGTCTCGCAATGGCGAACGTGAGTTTGTATCATGATTCCTCTGCTGATTTGGGTCCGTTTCACGGCAATTACGAAAGCCATGCGGTCATTCAGGTATGGCTTGCGGCAGCACAAGCATTGATGCTGTTCATCTTTCCCTGGCTGGTGGCATTGCTGGACGCTTTGCATCGCCGTCACAGTCATCGTCTGTTGTCAGTATCGCTATGGGAGCTTTGTCTTTTGGATTTCGTCGGCCTTACCGTGGTCTGGAGCTACCGGACACTCTGGAAGTGCTTGAGCGCAAAGATTGCGGAAGGCGGTGAGGGCGCATCCTTTCTGGATCAAGTGCGCTTTCAGACGGCAAGTCTCGTGCAAGGCCTGGTCACTCTACTCATAATGAGTTTGATTTTCGTAGAGACAAGCAACAGGTAAAACCCCGTGATAGCGCGAACAATAAAGGCAGTTCAGGCTGATAGGGTCAGAGGGATGCACATGCAAACTTTCGATACCGCTTCCCTGAGCCCTGCCGACAATTACAAGCTGCTATCCGGCTCCATAGTGCCGCGACCGATAGCCTGGGTTTCAACAGTCGATGCGGACGGCGCACGCAATCTGGCCCCATACTCATTCTTCACCGCTGTCTGCGCCAATCCTCCCATGGTGTGCTTTTGCCCCGGCGTCCGCGAGGCTAAAGACGGTTTGCGCGCCACCAAGGACACTCTTGAGAATATCCGCGCCACCGGCGAGTTTGTGGTGAACATCGTCTCAGAGCCGCTGGCGGAAGCCATGAACGGGACCGCCGCTCAGCTACCAGCGGATGGGGATGAGTTCACCCTAGCCGGGCTGACCGCATTGCCCGGCGAACTGGTACGCGCCCCGCGTGTAGCGGAAGCGCGAGTGCAAATGGAGTGCCGTCTTAGGGAAATCGTCGGTGTAAGCACATTGCCCATGGGTGGGTCGCTGGTACTTGGCGAGGTACTGCGCTTCCACATCGCAGATGAAGTACTGGAGCCCGGGCTGCACATCGCGCCTGACAAATTGCAGGCGGTAGGGCGCATGGCCGGTGCAGATTACGTACGGACCAGGGACCGGTTTGCGCTGGAACGGCCGAAGTAGTTCCAGTTATTACAGTAAGCTCGTGCGGGTGGAATAGTACCATCGTGATCTTGTCTTTAAGGGCATCAGCATCTTTATGCTCGGCATGATTGATATTCCAGAGGCTCCAGTAATTTCTAAAGATGTTGAAAATATGATGGAAGCGTTTGATCGAGCATATCGGCTGAGACCGACACGAGCCGACCTCCTATTGGTAAGTCCCCTACGTCACGGGATTGATGAAGACAATGTTGATGAGATTCTTGCTGAAGTACGAAGCTGCCACGCTTTAAGCGACAAAAAACTCGGAGCTACATACCTGTGCAATTCTGTATGCGACTCATACATAGAAAATTTGCTAAAACTTGTTTACCGGAAGATCGAAGCTACAAAAAAGAAGCAATAAAGACAATCGGTCTTCGACTGCACACGAGAATAGGAGCTATGACTTTAGATTGTTTCTTGCTGATCTTCAAGCTTATGGTTGGGACAAGGCGATATATGGCTATAAACACAGAAAGAACGAAATCCACGACACATACACATACACCAGTCCCTTTGCATATGTCCGGATTACAATTATTTCTATTTTTAAAATTGTTATCTTCTTATGCATGCTTAAGGCTTGCGCTTCAGGATTTCAGACTTGGCAATCAGTTCTCTTGCTTTCCTCTACGTAAACAAATTCCGTGTTTCAGATACCCTCAACAAAAATGCAAAGATTTTTCAACAAATGAGCTTGTCTCTTGAGGAATGCAGGCTTGGACAGGAAACACGACGGACATCTCTTGAAGAAAGCCATTGGCAAAGCAAGCGTAAACGGTTTCAAGCAGGTGCAGACATTCTCAAGGGAAACACGATTGAGCTGATTGCGATATTCGCAATTATCAATATAGCGCATTTTCGAGACCTATTATCATCATTTAAATAGAGTTGACCTTGGAAATGTCTACATGGTTCTGCGGTTTGCATCGGCAAACGCCTCGGCAATCACTTCGTCCGCGACGCCCTGTTTGCGCAAGCTGTCTGTAATGGCCTGAACATGCGAGTTTCCAAGCCGCTCCTCATCTTTGCGGAGTCCCTGACCAATGTAGAACCGGACCAGCGGCTGGTAGCCTGAAAACCCGAGCACCGGCGCAAGGTCTTTCAGGTCTTCAATCAAATCTTCGGGAATCCGGATGCTGATGGTGGTCATGGGACGGTCTTTGACAAGCCGCTTCTTCAACTTTTCACTCATTGTCTTCATAGTTTTTCCTTTCGGTCGAGGTCGCTTCCCGCGCTGAGATGATTCGTATTTCTTCTTCGTTCCGATGGACATGAACCACGTACAGTATGGTTCTCTCAGTGGTGGTTCCGATGGCTGCTTCCCTCTGTTCGCTCGATGCACTCGCATCGAGTATTTGCGCGAGCGGATCGAAAAAGACTTGGCAAGCCTGCTCAGAATGAACATCGTGCTTGGCGATGTTGCTCAATGCCTTTTCCCAGTTCCAAGTAAAGCGTTGATCGCGGTAGAAGTACACAACATTCATACATGACAATGTGTATACGTTATCCATACGTTAGTCAATGTCTCTAAAGCCGGATAGCAAGCGCTTGCTACACTAAGGCGAAGGTTGCGCAGCCTGAGCACTCCCCGGCGCGCGCGGTATCTTCACCCATGATTGAGCACATAATTCCGGAAGCACTCACCTTTGACGATGTGCTTCTCGTTCCTGCATTTTCTGAAGTTGTCCCAAACCAGGTTTCGACTGAGACCCGCCTCACCCGCAAAATCACTTTGAATACGCCGCTGCTATCTGCCGCCATGGACACGGTGACGGAATCGCGGCTCGCTATTGCCATGGCACAGCAGGGCGGTCTCGGCATCATCCATCGCAACTTGTCCATCGCACAGCAAGCCGCTGAGGTCGACAAGGTCAAGCGTTCGGAGAGCGGCATGATCGTGGACCCGGTGACAATTTCACCGGATCAGCTGATTGCCGATGCGCTTGAAGTGATGCGGCGCTACAAGATTTCAGGTGTCCCGGTAACGCAGGGCAAGCGCCTGGTCGGCATTCTGACCAATCGCGATCTGCGCTTTGAGACCCGGACGGACATTCCTGTGTCGCAGGTGATGACGAAGAAAGATTTGATTACTGTCCCGGTCGGCACCACGCTTGAGGATGCAGAAGCCATTCTGCACGACCACCGCGTGGAAAAGCTGCTGGTGGTCAACGATGCTTATGAGCTAAAGGGCCTCATCACCGTCAAGGACATCCAGAAGAAGCTGAAATACCCGAACGCTTCCAAGGACGACCAGGGCCGCCTGCGTGTAGGCGCCGCTATCGGTGCCACCGGCGACTACCTGGAACGCGCCGGGGAACTGATCAAGGAGCTATGTGACACGCTTTCGATCGACTCCGCGCACGGGCACTCCTCGCGTGTGCTTGAAGCCGTGCGACAGATCAAGAAGCACTTCCCGGATGTAGACCTGCTGGCCGGCAATGTCGCAACCTATGAGGGTGCGCTGGCGCTAATAGACGCCGGGGCAGACGCGGTTAAGGTCGGCATTGGACCGGGTTCCATCTGCACCACGCGCATGGTGACCGGCGCGGGCATGCCACAGATTACCGCCATCTCCGAGGCCTATCGCGCAGGGCGCGAGCGTGACATCCCCATCATCGCCGATGGCGGTATCAAGTACTCCGGCGACTTGACGAAGGCGATTGCCGCCGGGGCGGATTCGATCATGATCGGCTCGCTGTTTGCCGGGGTCGATGAGAGCCCCGGCGAAGTGATTCTGTACCAGGGTCGAACCTTCAAATCCTACCGCGGCATGGGGTCGCTATCAGCCATGGCGCAAGGCTCAGGCGAGCGCTATTTCCAAAGCTCGCGCGACTTGGAGACTGTGCCTACCCGTGCTGAAGGCGTGGTCGATGTAGACCGCGAGCAAAGTAGCGGAAACCGCCTGGCAAAGTTCGTACCGGAAGGCATTGAAGGCCGGGTGCCCCACCGTGGACCGCTGGAAGCCATGGTGCACCAGCTGGTGGGGGGCTTGCGCTCCGGTATGGGCTACCTAGGATGCAGCACTGTCGCGGAGCTGAAACAAAATGCGCGTTTCGTACGCATCTCAAATGCCGGGCTACGTGAAAGCCATGTGCATGACGTCATCATCACCCGTGAGGCACCGAACTACCACGTGGAATAGCGAAAACGACGTTTGCCCCTGTTTGGACGTCCAAATTAGCATTCCACTTGTTCCCTGGTGGCAGGGGGTATATGTGTGCCTGGGTTCTTGCCTCAATGGATTACGCTTTGCACAATGATGGTTGCCGCAGGAGCGCAGGCTCAACAAACTGTAGCCCTGCGCGGCGAGGTGCTTGATAGCGTAACGCACCGCCCCATCGCACGCGTCCTGGTGCAATGGCCCCTTGGCGGCTCGGGCGTGCTGACAGATAATACCGGCCGCTTCCAGTTTCCTGCTGTTCCAATCGGTACGGCAAGCCTCAGCTATCGCCGGCCCGGCTACTTTGATCCTTTGACCGGTCAACAATTTGCAACCGGCGTAGTCAACCTTGCTGCTGATACCCCTTTGCAAACGCTGCTCCTGGAGCCCGCAGCAACCATTCATGGGCAGCTGCTGCTGCCCGATGGTGACTCTCCCGTAGACATGCACGTCTCGCTTTACGGCGAACAGGTGATGGATGGTCACCGCCATTGGCAGATGTTGCAGAATACAGCCGTACGCAGCGACGGCAGCTTCCTCTTTGGAGATCTGACAGCAGGCAGTTTTCTACTCCATGCGGACGCCTCCATGGACCCTATGCCCAGCGGCAACGCTGCAACCGAAATCCGCCTGGGCTATGCGCCTGTTTGGGCACCTGACGTTGGAGACATCCGCTCGGCAAGCGTGCTATCTGTAGCGCCGGGGCAAACGGTTGAGGCGCGACTGCGGTTGGCCCGTGTACCGTTTTACCCGGTTACTGTACGAGTATCAGGTGATGCGCGCCCGCGCTCTTTTGTAATTACCGGCAACGGCTTTGTAAACTGGACACCGAGGTTCGACCGGAACAACGAAACGCTCGTCACGGAACTACCCAACGGCAGCTACATGCTGAGTACTACGAGTCGGCAGGCCATCTCGAGTGAGCTGCCGTTCCATGTAGAGGGAGCGCCGGTCTCCGGGCTATCCATCGCTGTGCAAGAAAGCACTGTCGGCAATGGTCCCGGCCAGAGTTCTGATGGTTCCCAAGGGAATACGCCGCAGCTGAACTCACTCACTCTGATCCCTGCCGATGCGCCGGAGCAGCCTGTTCAACAACAGCCTGTGCTGTTTGATTCCTCTAGCGGAGTCGCCACCCTGCGTACGGCAGTGCCGCCGGGTCAGTACTGGGTGTCAGCACCCTCTGTAAGCGGAGGCTATCTTGCGGCGCTTGGGAGCGGCGGCGTGGACTTATTTACGAATTCCCTTACGGTGGTGCCGGGCACGCTGCCAACCTTCACGGCCAGCTTTGGGCAGGATGCCGGTACCATCAATGTCGTGCTGGAAGGTGAGCTTACCGGGCGCTCCTGCACGGTGCAACTGGTACCCCTAAGCCCGGACGGCGTGGGACGCACGGGTACTGTGACCGGCTCAGCAGGCTTCGGCAACCTGCCTCCGGGGGATTACCTGGTGGTGGCAACCACTTCACGGCACCCCCTTGCTTTCCGCGAGACAAGTGTTTTACCGCAGCTCACAGGAGTACGCGTCACTGTCACTGCAAATGGGACGACCCAGGCAGCAATCTCAAGGTTTTCGAACCTGCCAACTGATGCTGAGGGTGGTCGGTAATGTGGCGACTGGCATTGGTATGGCTCCTGCTGCCGGGCGTCATGTTGGGGCAGACATTTTCTGCAAGCGGCCATATCGTCGATGCCCATAGCGGGAACCCGCTGGCACGCGCTACAGTAAGCCTTGAGCCGGTGGAAGGCACACAGCCCGGTGCTTCTACGGCCAATATCACAACCGGTCAGGACGGTAGTTTCCACTTCACCGGATTACGCGCAGGCAAATATCGATTGAGTGCCGCACGGCGCGGGTATCTTACCGGCAACTTTGACCAGCACGGCAATTTCTTTGCTGCCATTGTTTTGGGCGCAGGTGGGCCTTCTGCCACGAGCATCCGTTTTACGATGCTGCCGTATGCCACGATTACAGGCCGCGTGCTCGACAGCTCCGGGGACCCGGTGCAGTCCGCCAATGTCAGCTTATTTGTGCACGGGCTGGATGGTACAGGCACTGTCCACATGGCGCGAACAACATTTTTGCGTGAGGGCGATCCAACTTATGAGTTCGACTCGCTTGCACCCGGAACATACTATGTCGCAGTAAGCGCGCGGCCTTGGATCGCCGAAGGCGCAGGCCAAACCGGGGAAAACGGCCCCTTGGATGTAGCCTATCCCATCACCTTTTTTGAAAACAGTGACTCCTCCGCCACAGCCGAGCCGATCCAGCTTCATTACGGCGATACTGCCCAGGTAAATGTAACGGTGGGAGCCGTGCACGCGGTTCATGTGCAAATCCCGGCGCCAAGGGGCAACGCGGTGAACACTACGCTTAACAAGCCCGCTTTCGACGGTACACTTCCTACTTTTCCAGGCGTTTCGTTCTTGGATCGCGTAAGTGGAGGCGGTACAGCGGACATTGCCGTTGCACCGGGGATATATGAGCTTGGCAGCCAGCCAGGTACAACGGTAGATCTAACGCAGAGCAAAAGCCTACCCGCATTGCCCCAACCTGCGGCGCCGGTAGAGGTAACCGGAAAACTGGCGATGGCCGACGGCAGCGCCTTGCCAACAAGCTTGCGCCTACACATGATTCCACCCGGGGAAGCAGGTTTTATCCCGACAGGTTTTGCGGGAGGACGCGGCAGGTTTGGAGGTCGGCCATCGCAGGCAATTGAGGTCTCCCTGGCAAGTGACGGAAGCTTTCATGCTAAAGCCGTGCCTGCGGGCAAATACCAGCTTAACCTGGGTGGCACTCTAAAAGTGACAGGAATAGCCGCAAGCGGGGCTTCGGTAACCAAAGGCTTGGCTGTGCAGGTAGGCGTGGACCCGGTGATTTTGGCTGCGACTATCGCTCACTTCAGCAGCACAGTGTCAGGTCGCGTTGTTGATAGCCATGGCATACCGGAAGCCGGTGTGATGGTTATCCTTGTGCCACATGACTTGAAAGCAGAGATTCTTTACGGGCAGGACGAAAGTGACTCTGATGGCACCTGGAGCATTGCGGGACTGGCAGCAGGGGAATACAAGGTTGTAGCCATTTACGAAGGCTGGGACTTAGCATGGAAGCGACCCGAAATTATGACCCACTATCTAAATGACGCCGCAATCACGGTAAAAGTTCCGGATGCTGGCAGCATTGCTTTGCCCCAGGATTTGCCCGTTCAAGCCCGTTAGAGCCGCTTATTGCTGCGGCTCTTCACCTTCCGTACCCGGTGTAGGGCCCTGCGCAGCCAATGCGGCCTGCATCTCTGCGCGGCGCTTCTCGCGGGCTTCTGCACGCTTCTGTCGCTTTTCATCAAGCACCTGCTCGGCACCCAGTAGTTCGATCAGTGCGGTCTCTCCGCCGTCACCCTTTCGGAAACCGGTGCGCACAATACGTAGATAACCACCTTGACGGTCGCCGTAGCGTGGTGCCACTGTGTCAAACAACCGTGTAACAGACTCGCGCGTCATTAGAAAGGCCAAGGCCTGGCGGCGTGAGTGCAGGTCACCCTTTTTACCCAAGGTGATCATTTTTTCAACGAGCGGACGCACAGCTTTTGCCTTGGTAACTGTGGTCTCAACACGATCTTCCATAACAATGGACGTGGTCAGATTACGGAGAAGTGCCCTGCGGTGCGGCGTCTTGCGTCCGAGTTTGAATCCTGCTTTGCGATGGCGCATGGCTGTCTCTCTTATGGTACGAACTTGGTGCTGCTTGGTGTAAGCGTAGAAAACAGGTCCTTCGCTTTGCCCAAGATGTCATCGGCAAAGCGAAGGACTAAAGTGCCCGTTTAGAAATTTTCCGGCTCATTCTGTAGCGTCATATCGCCTTCATCGTCGAGGATTTCATCTTCCTCATCGTCAAAGCGACTGTACTGCGCTGCAGCCAATTGCTGTGAAGGCAAGATACTGGTCGGGCCCGGTACGGCATTGCCCTGATCGTCGATCTTCATGCCTAGGGACAAGCCCATCTGAGCAAGGATTTCCTTAATCTCGTTCAGCGACTTACGTCCGAAATTTTTGGTCTTTAACATCTCGGCTTCGGTCTTCTGCACCAGCTCGCCGATGGACTGAATATTTGCGTTCTTCAGGCAGTTGTAGGAACGAACACTAAGCTCAAGCTCTTCCACAGAGCGGTTCAGGTTGTCATTGCGCAGTAAGCCATTGCGATCATCCATATGGCCTTCAAGCTCAATTTCTTCCTCGAAATTGATGAAGATGCTCATGTGGTCTTTGAGCAATTTCGCTGCTAGTCCTACCGCGTCCGCCGGAACTACCGATCCATTGGTCCATACTTCAAGCGTCAGCTTGTCGTAATCAGTAATCTGACCAAGACGTGCTGCTTCGACCGCATAGTTAACTTTGCGCACCGGCGAGTGAACGGAATCGATTGGCATAAAGCCGATACCAAGGTCCTGATCAAAGTTTCGATCCGCCGAGATGTAGCCGCGCCCACGCTTGAGGCGCATTTCCATATCGAGCTTGCCGCCTTCGCTGACAGTTGCGATATATACGTCACGATCAAGGATTTCAACATCGCCGTCAGCCTCGATCATGCCGGAGGTCACGACGCCGGGCTCTTCCACGCGCAGATATAGAGCTTTTGGTCCGTCACCATTCAGCTTGAACGGTACCTGCTTCAAGTTCAGGATGATGTCCGTTGCGTCCTCAACCACGCCGGTAATAGATTGGAACTCGTGCAGTACACCTTCAATCTTGACTGCTGTAACTGCCGCGCCTTCAATGGAGCTGAGTAGCGTGCGGCGTAGCGAGTTCCCGATGGTTGTGCCGAAACCGCGCTCAAAGGGCTGGGCGCTGAACTTGCCGTAACGATCGGTAAGTGTTTCAGTATCGACTTGAAGCCGCTTGGGACGTTGAAAACCTCTCCACAACATGTTGCTCTCCTGGTGTAGCCTCGCGAAGCATTCTGCTTGGTTCTACACGGTCATACAAAACTTAAAACCGCCTGCGCGGCTTGCAGCTACTTTATAGCGTGTTCCTTTTAGAAACATGCCACAAAACAGCCGCTACCGCTTGCAGAATTACTTGGAATAAAGTTCCACAATCAGCTG
This sequence comes from uncultured Acidobacteriaceae bacterium, assembly GCA_964235655.1. Lineage (GTDB taxonomy): Bacteria > Acidobacteriota > Terriglobia > Terriglobales > Acidobacteriaceae > EB88. Next base: position 16,126 of record CAXSBB010000008.1, on the reverse strand, counting down.
CTCATTGACAGGCAATTGAATATCCTCACGACGCGGCAGCGCCATGATCTTACCCGACAGCTCAGCAGCATTAATCTGCAGCCAAACGGGGGTGGGTTGGTGCGAGGCAAACTCACGTGCCGTTTCAATAATCTGAAATTTAGACGCGCTCGGACGGATTTTGATTTCGTCGCCTACGGACACCTGGAACGAAGGGATATTGACTTTGCGGCCATTCACTTCAAGATGGCCATGGCGCACAATTTGCCGCGCCTGCCGACGTGAGCTGGCATAGCCCAGACGAAAAGCAACATTATCCAGACGTCGCTCCAATTGCTGGAGCAAGATCGCACCGGTATTGCCTTGCGAGTTGGTAGCCTTCTCATAGTAGGAACGAAACTGACCTTCAAGCGCAAAGTAAATGCGTTTGGCTTTCTGCTTTTCACGCAGCTGCAGACCGTAACCGACAATCTTGGCTTTACGATCCCGCCCATGCTGGCCGGGAGCAAAGTTGCGCTTTTCAATGGCGCACTTGTCAGAGAAGCAGCGTGTGCCCTTCAGAAATAACTTCATGCCTTCACGACGACAAAGGCGACATACAGCTCCGGTATAACGTGCCACTTGAATCTCCCTGGTTCAGAGGACGACCGGTTTACGCGCCTTTGTAACAGCGTTCCATCCCGGTCCCTGTTGAAGTTCTGTTGAGAGCGTCTGCTGATTGCTCGTTTCTTTCAAATGATAGTGAAGCCGTATGATCTGAGCTGACAGTAGCAGCACAATCCATAAACCCCAGACAGCAATCAAAAACCCAATAGTGCGGCCTGCAAGGCTTCTAAAAGGCTTTTCCCAGTCCGTCCTTTTCAACACTCTCTTAAAAGGAACGACTTGGCGATACACCTTTACAAATTTGATTGGGCTGAAGCTCCACACTGCCCCAACCAGAATCATCGCAATACTAGCTAGATACCCGTATACAAAGTACAAGGGTGTCTGCTGCATGAACTTCGCTTATACCCTGCGACGCTTCGGAGGACGACAGCCATTGTGCGGGATCGGCGTGACGTCACGAATGGAACGCACATCGATGCCGGCCGCAGCCAGTGCCCGTACTGCGGACTCACGTCCGGAGCCCGGTCCTGAAACACGTACGTCAACTGAACGCAATCCATGATCACGCGCCTGATTCGCCGCATTTTGAGCAGCTTGTTGCGCCGCAAACGGTGTACCCTTGCGTGACCCGCGGAAGCCGAGCGAGCCGGAACTCTTCCACGATAAAGTATTCCCTTGACCATCCGTGATGGTCACAATCGTGTTATTAAATGTCGCTTGGATGTGCACCAAACCATAAGGCACATTTTTGCGTTCGCGCTTCTTGAATTTCTTGTTCTTACCTGCCTTGGCACTGCCGCCGGCTGCTTTCTTTTGTGCTTTTGCCATTACTTGGTCACCTTTTTCTTCCCGGCTACGGTGCCCTTACGCGGTCCCTTGCGGGTGCGCGCGTTTGTATGCGAACGCTGTCCGCGTACCGGCAAGTTACGGCGGTGGCGCAAGCCGCGATAGCTCTGAATATCGATAAGGCGCTTGATGTTCATCGAAACTTCCTTGCGTAGGTCGCCTTCAATGCCGCCTTCCTGCTCAATCACCTGGCGAATCTGGTTGATTTCATCTTCACTCAGAGTGGCAAGCTTGCGAAACGGATCTATACCGGCCTTGGTCAGGATGCGCATTGCGCGCGGATCACCGATGCCGTAGATATAGGTAAGTGCGATACGAGTCTGCTTGTTATTCGGCAGATCGACGCCAGCAATACGTGCCATAGATGCCTCTTGGTTGCCTGTCCGGAGCAACTCCAGCTCAAGCGGTTCCGGTTGAACCCTGCGGTTCATCCTCAGTAAAACGATTTTAAAGGTTCATCGCACGCTCTCCCGGTAGTGCCTGGAGCGAACTCGCCTCTAAACTCGTATGCGTTTGCGCCGGCTATGAAAGCTCCGACGGTCCAAAATTTAGCCTTGGCGCTGCTTGTGTTTAGCGACTTCGCAGATCACGCGAACCACTCCACGGCGGTGAATCACCTTGCACTTATCACAAATTTTCTTTACAGATGCTCGAACTTTCATTGCTTTCCTCTTCCCTAAGCCTAGCTCACTTGTAACGGTACACAATCCGCCCGCGTGTCAAATCATATGGACTCAATTCCACAGCAACCCTGTCACCCGGCAGAATACGAATAAAATTCTTCCGCATGCGCCCCGATACGTGAGCTAGAACCTGATGCTTATTTTCAAGCTCCACTTTGAACATTGCATTCGGCAACGTCTCGACTACCGTTGCCATTACCTCAATTGCATCTTCCTTTGACACCCGTATCCCAATCCGTCCCTGCCGGCTTGCTACCGAACCGGGACCTTCTTCCGTGTACCTGCCTTGCTAAAGCGTTAATACCTCTACACCATTTGCGGTCACTGCTACTGTATGTTCAAAATGAGCGCTGAGGCTACCATCTACAGTCACCGCTGTCCAGCCATCACCAAGTACCTGCACTGCAGCCTTGCCGGCATTCACCATCGGTTCGATACAAAACACCATTCCCGGCTGCATCTTCATGCCCCGGCCGCGACGCCCATAGTTTGGCACCTGAGGATCTTCGTGCAAGTGCGTTCCAATGCCATGACCCACAAACTCACGAACGATGCTGAAACCGGCCTTTTCAACAAGCTGCTGCACAGCTGCGCCGACATCACCCAGTGTCGCACCCTGCACCACCGCATTGATACCTGCTGTTAGAGAAGCTTCCGTAGCTGCCAACAAGCGGCTGGCTTTATCATCCAGTACATCCCCAACTCCAATCGTGGTTGCAGAATCACCATAGTATCCATCGATGACCACGCCCGTATCAATTGAAACAATGTCACCTTCACGCAATACCCTGGATGCAGAAGGAATGCCGTGTACAACCTCGCTGTTTACGCTGGTACATAGAACACATGGAAACCCGCGATAGCCCTTGAATGCGGGCGTGACTCGTAACTCCTTGACCTTGGTCACGGCAATAGATTCAAGGTCCATGGTTGTAGCACCGGGCTTCACATGGGGACGTACAGCTTCAAGCAATTCTCGAACAACACCGCCAGCACGTCGCATGCACGCAATTTCTTCGTCGGTCTTGAGCATGACTGCCATGTCTACTTGGTGCTTCCTCTCAACCGATATACAGCCTGTTCGAGGCGTTCTGATATCTCCTCAGGCCGTCCAAGGCCATCTACATCCATCACCCTGTGCAACATGCGGTAATGTTCTACTACAGGAGCTGTTTGCTTTTCATAGGCTCGCATGCGACCCGTAAATACTTCTTCCGAGTCGTCGTCCCTGCGTTGGAGCGTAGCACCATCTCGATCGCAGATATTCTCTCGCTTCGGGGGTTGCAGGTAGACATTGTAGATACTGCCATCTACTGGACAGATGCGTCGACCTGTAATACGGCGCAAGAGATGATCATACCCGACATAGATGGAGACGGCAACTACCGGATGCTCATTCGCACCTTGTTCAAGCGCTTTATCGAGCCATTCTGCTTGGGCCAGGGTTCTGGGATAGCCATCCAGAATGTAGCCGGATTTGGCATCAGGTTCTGCCAAGCGAGTCTCCACCATGCTGTTGACCAGGTCGTCCGGTACAAGCTGACCGGAATCCATCAACTGTTTGGCGCGTTGTCCTTCTGTGGTTCCAGCTGCCACATTCGCCCGCAACAAATCACCGGTTGAAATCTGCGGTATACGCCAGCGCTCCATCAATTCCTTTGCCTGGGTCCCCTTGCCGACGCCTGGAGCCCCCATCAACAGGATCGGCCCAGGCTGAAATCCATACTTTATATCTGCCAACCTACCAGGACCGCCTTCCACGTACTCGGGTTTTGGTCGAGAAACCGTCGTAGTGGCGCATAATCAATTGCGACTCGACTTGGTTCACCGTATCCATAGCCACACCTACGACGATGAGAAGAGACGTACCGCCGAAGTAAAAGTTGAAGCCTAGTCCATTTGTCATCCAAAGCGGCAGGTGTTCGAAGAAACCGCCGATGAAAGGCAAATGATTGAAATGAATCCCTGAAATTAAGATTTGCGGTACAAGTGAAATCAAGATCAGGTAGATTGCTCCAACCAGGGTAAGTCGCGTCAAGATATCATTAATGTAATCGGATGTACGCTTGCCGGGCCGGATACCGGGTATAAAACCGCCGTACTTACGCATGTTGTCGGCTATATCGTCTGGGCGAAACACAATGGAGATGTAGAAATACGCAAAGAAGATGATGGCGGCACTGTTTAGCAGTACATACCAGGGCTCACCTGCTCGCAGGGAATCAAAGATGCGCGTGAGTACAGCAGAGTTTTTAACAAATTGTGCCTGCCCAAATAAAAGTGGAGCCGCCAAAATGGAGGACGCAAAAATAACCGGCATCACGCCACCGGAGTTAACCTTGAGCGGCAGGTGCGTCGACTGACCACCCATCATGCGGCGGCCTACGATCCGTTTGGCATACTGCACCGGTACGCGACGTTCTGAACGTTCCACGTAGACGATGAAAGCCACAAGTAGTGCCATAGCGACTACAAGCAGCACCAATGCCGGAATTGTAAAAACTCCAAATTTTTCGCCCCGCGCCGTATCGACCAGCTCGATAATGGCACGCGGCAAGCCGACTACAATTCCCGAAAAGATCAGCAGGCTCATGCCGTTGCCGATGCCTCGATCTGTGATCTGCTCGCCCAGCCACATGATGAAGGCCGTTCCCGTAGTCAGGGTTATCACTGTAATGAAGATGAAGCCTATACCGGGATGCAGCACAATCTGCTGTCCGCCTGAGCCGTGCGATAACGCAACTGCAATTGCCGTAGACTGCACGATTCCGAGTAGAATCGTGACGTAGCGAGTCCACTGTGTGATTTTGCGCCGCCCCGACTCACCTTCCTTCTGCAACCGTGCCAACGGTTCATACACTACGGTCAGCAGCTGAAAGATGATGGAAGCTGTGATGTACGGCATAATGCCAAGCGCGAAAACCGTCATGCGGCGTAAGTTACCGCCGTTGAACAGATCAACCAGGCCAAGTGGCGATCCGCTCACATGATTGAAGAAACTTGCAAGAGCAGCAGTATTAATGCCGGGAATGGGAATATAAGAGCCTAGGCGGTACACGGCAAGCATTCCGAAGGTGAACAAAATTCGGTTACGCAATTCGGGGATGCGGAAGATGTTAAGGAACTTCTCAAGCATACGGTAGCCCAGCTCTCGTCAATGTTGGCAGGCTTCGGAGTACGAGACCTATTTGAAATTGGAATACAAGATGGTCTCGTACCTTTGCCCTATCGATCGCTTTAACTGATCAGCATAGCATGGCCGCCAGCTGCCTCGATCTTCTCTTGAGCGGATTTTGAAAACTTGTGCGCATGAATTGTGATTGCTTCTGTAAGCTCTCCATTGCCTAGAACTTTCAGCAACTCCTTGCGACGCTTCAAAAATCCGAGAGCCAGCAACCGGTCAAGCGTTAACTCGGACTCACCCATCTCCGCCAGCCGGTCCAGGTTGAGTACGGTGTACTCGGTACGAAATATGTTGGTAAAGCCGCGCTTCGGCAGACGGCGATGCAAGGGCATTTGGCCACCTTCAAAACCGCGCATCAAGCTTGACCCGGAACGTGAACCCTGACCCTTGTGGCCGCGGGTTGATGTTTTGCCGTGACCCGATCCCATACCGCGACCGACACGCTTTTTATTGCGATTCGCCTTTGCAGGTGCTCGCAGATTGGATAGATTCATTGCTTTCCTCGCTAAACGCCGGTTGTGTAAGCCGACTCGCTATTTACAAACCGCTTGCACGGCTTGCAGCCACAATCGTGGCATATTCTCGTTTTACACCATTGCTACGATTCAAGAACCCGCACAAGATGAGGAATCTTCTTCACCATGCCGCGGATTGACGGAGTATCTTCCCGCTCTACAACTTGCTGCAGCCGGGTGAAACCTAATCCTTTAACGACAGTCTTATGCTTCATCGGTGCCTGGATCATAGAGCGGTAGTACTGGATGCGCATCATTGACTTTGCTTGGAGTTGTTCTATCATAGTTAAAGCTCCTCGACGGTTTTGCCGCGCAATGCAGCAACTTCGGCGCGATCTCGCAACTGAACCAAAGCGTCAAATGTAGCCTTGATTACATTGTGCGGGTTCGCTGAACCCAAACTTTTGCTTAGCACGTTTTGCACACCGGCCGAAGTCATCACTGCACGTACTGCTCCACCGGCGATAACGCCGGTGCCTTCCGGTGCAGGCTTCAGAAGCACATGCCCTGATCCGAAGCGGCCCAGCACCTGGTGCGGAATTGTTGTTTCCGTCAGGTTGATGCGAACCAGATTCTTTTTAGCAGACTCGATACCCTTACGGATAGCCTGCGGTACTTCCTTCGCTTTACCTGAGCCGTAGCCCACAACACCCGAAGCCGGATCACCTACTACAACTAGAGCCGCAAACGACATGTTCTTGCCGCCTTTGACCACTTTTGTGACGCGGTTTATCGCAACAACCTGGTCCTTCAGGTTGTACTGTCCCGCATCGAGCTTTTTATTCAGCATTGCCATTCCTGCCTCAATTCTTCCCTGCCCAGATTGCAATCCCGTCGGTTAAAACTCAAGCCCGGCTTCACGAGCGGCCTCAGCCAGTGCCTTGATGCGCCCATGATAAAGATAACCGCCGCGATCAAAAACTACCTTTTTGATGCCTTGCTCCTGCGCTCGCTCGGCCACCAGTCTACCGATTTCCTTGGCAGCTTCGAGATTCCCTCCGGTTTTCAGCTTGGTTGTTACTGTGGAGGCGGAAGCTAGTGTCGAGCCCTGTTTGTCATCAATAATTTGTGCATAAATATGATTTAGCGAGCGATAGACATTTAGTCGCGGGCGAGTGACCGTTCCATGTACCTTTTGGCGAATACGCGAGTGGATACGTTGGCGAACTGCATTGCGTTTCAGTGTGGGAATCATGATGCCCTTCCTAGTAGCGGAGCCATTCTGTAACCCCGTTCGGTAGTGTTACTTGGAACCGGTCTTGCCGGCCTTCTTCTTCAGCTTCTCGCCTGTGTAGCGAACGCCTTTGTTCTTATATGGGTCCGGCTTGCGTAGGGAACGCATATCGGCAGCTACTTGGCCGACTTTCTGCCGATCAATGCCGGAGATAGTTAAGTGCGTCTGTTTAGCATCAACTGCCGCTGTGATACCGGTCGGTAAAGGAAACTCGATCTGGTGGGAGTAGCCGAGAGTGAATACCACCATCTCCTTACCCTTAAGCTCTACACGATACCCAATGCCGACGATATCCAGATCCTTTGACCATCCCTTTGTAACACCTTCTACAGCATTGAATACGAGTGCGCGGGTCAATCCATGGATGGCTGCCTGGGAATCGTTCTGGCGTATAGCATGAATGTGACCATCGCGCGTTTCAAGCTGAATACCTGAGGGGATTGGCTGCTGTACTTTTCCTTTGGGCCCTTCCACGCGTAGTGTATTGCCTTCGACGGTATATTGCACTCCAGCGGGGAGCGGTATAGGCTGCCTTCCAATACGTGACATGGTTCCAATCCTTTATGGCTTGCGAGTCTTGTGTGTCGGTTCCCCGGCTCACTTTCCACTGCAGCCTCTGAGCATTCTGCTCATTTTCAATACTTTAAGACTCACCAGAAATGGGCTATGTGGCAGATTATGAAGTTGCCTGTATGTACCAAACACATAGAATTCCAAGTAATTCATTTTTACCAAACTTCGCAGATGAGCTCACCACCTACACCTTCACGCCGAGCCTGGCGACCCGTCATGACGCCACGCGGTGTAGTCAGAATGCAAATACCCAGTCCACCCTGCACTCGCTTGATCTCATCGCGGCCAATGTAGACACGGCAACCTGGACGAGAAACGCGATGCAAATCACGAATAGCTGCTTCATTGTTGTTACCGTACTTGAGATACACACGAATGACTGCATGGCCGTCTTCTTCAGTGGCTTTGTAATTCGCGATGTATCCTTCTTCTTTGAGGATGCGTGCAATTTCACCTTTGAGACGCGAAGCAGGTACATCCAGCTTCTGGTGACGTGCGCGGATGGAATTACGAATACGTGTTAGAAAATCAGCTACCGGATCTGTCAGGTTCATGCATTCTCCTCATCCTTCGTTCGCTCCATAAAGTTTATGGAGAACCAGCAAAGATGGTCATGGGCACCGAGTGCGCTTTCGTTACAGGCTTGTTACCAGCTGGACTTGACGACGCCGGGAATGTGACCTTCATGCGCCAACTGTCGAAAGCAGAGACGGCAGATACCGAATTTGCGTAAAAAAGCTCTCGGACGACCACATAATTTGCAGCGGTTATGCTGACGGCTTTTGAATTTAGGAACTCGCTCGTCCTTGACTCGCTTTGCTGTTGTACTCATGGTGCTCTCCAGTGCAAGTGGCTAAGCCAAGTATGTGGCATAACCGTACTATCGTTTTAGGCTGCGGCGCGGAAAGGGATGCCAAACGCCTTCAGCAATTCGCGCGCTTGATTGTCATCAGGCGCTGTGGTCACAATGGTAATATTCATACCCTTCAGTTTTTCAACTTTAGAGTAGTCTATTTCCGGGAAGATCAACTGATCTCGCATACCGAGTGTGTAGTTGCCGCGCCCGTCAAAGCTCTTCGTCGAAACACCACGAAAATCCCGTACCCGCGGCAGGCCGATCTGAATCAATCGATCCAGAAACTCATACATGGTGTCCCCACGCAGAGTCACCATGGCACCGATCGGCATACCCTCACGAACTTTGAAAGCCGCAATCGACTTTTTTGCCCGGGTAGTGACAGGCTTTTGCCCGGCGATGGCCGCCAAGTCTCCCACCAAGGGATCTAACAACTTTGAATTCTGCGTTGCCTCACCTAAACCCATGTTCAACACAATTTTCTCAATGCGCGGCACAGCCATGGTATTTTTGAGTGCCAGCGTTTTTTGAAGTGCCGGTTTGATTTCGGTCAGGTACTTCTCTTTCAAACGTGCTGCCATCATGCATCTCTTTCTTCCGGTCCGGAATAAGTTTAGGCTTGCGCTGTCCCTGTATACCGTTAGGGGCTTTCTATCTGTGCTACTTCTTTCTAGTAGGCAAAACCTTATCGCACTTTCGACATACACGTACCTTCACATCGCCTTCCATACGGAAGCCAACTCGTGACGGCCCACAATCCGGACATACCAGCATGACATTAGAAATCTGCAGCTTTGCTTCCTGCTCGGCAATGCCGCCCTTGATATTCTTTTGAGGATTAGGTTTTACATTCTTCTTAATGATACGAATGCCTTGCACCAATACTTTATTTTCATCCGGGAATACCTTGAGAACGCGTCCCTGCCTGCCCCGGTCCTTCTCCGATCCCGTGATTACCTCAACAGTATCGTTGCGCTGAATCTTCAATCCTGCCATGCTTCTACTCCCATTTGCTGAATCCGTATTAAATAACTTCGGGCGCCAGCGACACAATCTTTAAAAATTTCTTATCGCGCAACTCACGCGCTACCGGCCCGAACACACGTGTTCCGACTGGCTCACCTGCGTCGTTGATCAGCACGCCTGCATTGGAATCAAAGCGAATATAGGTCCCATCCCGCCGCCGTACTTCCTTACGCGTTCTTACAATAACGGCTTTTACAACCTTGCCTTTTTTGACCTGTCCATCGGGTGAGCTTTCCTTCACTGCTGCTGTTACCACGTCACCAAGTGAAGCGATTTTACCGACGCCTCCGCCAAGCGGTAGGATCACTTGAAGTTTACGGGCACCGGAGTTATCGGCTACCTCAAGCATGGACCGCATCTGCACTGCCATATTGCTCCTCAAATCTGCGGACAGCTTAGTAGCTAGCCACTTGATAACTTTGCTTCGTATTTATTGTGCCGTAGCGCGGGCAGCTTCTTCAGCTTGGGCCAATGCGGAACGACGTACTATTTCTTCGAGCTGCCAACGCTTCAATTTGGACAATGGACGCGTCTCACGAATACGTACCACATCGCCTACACGCGCTGAATTTTGCTCATCGTGCGCGTAAAACTTCTTGCTGGTCCGCACAACACGTTTGTACTTCGGATGAGCTTTTGCCATCTCCACTTTAACTACGATGGTCTTTTGCATTTTCGTCGATACTACAGCGCCGACCTTCTCGTTACGCCGTGATTCCAGCTGTACTATCGGCATGTCCGGTCCAGTTTCTTGTGTCCCTTCAATCATTTCCTACTCCTTCTACGGCCTATATCGATGTGCTTGTACTGACAGCTACCTACGCGTCTTCTTGTCTGCATTTGCTACTGCAATGGTGGAAGCACTGCGGATGCCTAAGCCACGTTCTCGCTCAACTGTCTTGCAACGAGCAATATCCTTCTTGATCTCACGCAGGCGCTTAATACCTTCTGTTTGGCCAAGCTTCATTTGAAAGCGAATACGGAATAGCTGTTCCGCTGCCTTGCGTGCTTCTTCTCGTAACTCGGCATCGCCGAGTTCCCGTACCTTGCTGGTTTCCATGAAAATATCTTTTCCCGGGACGCCGTCCTCTGGGTTCTCACGAAAGTTTCGTGAGAACGGATGCCGGGTCTCCCGTTCCTACTGCATTTATATTCCTATCGCAGCTTAGCCAGCATTTGTAAGCTGGGCTAATCTTCTGATAGTATCTGCTTTTTCACCAAAGCGCTATACGCTGAAAACATAATACAAGGGCTGAAGCACTACTTTACTATAACGGTGGCCTTTACATCATGTCGCTGAACAAAGCGGACCCGCAAGGGCAGTTTATTCGACGCGAGCCGCATAGCTTCAGCCGCAATCTCAGGTGTCACGCCTTCCATCTCAAAAAGCATTTTGCCGGGACGAATTACAGCGGACCAGTGATCCGGAGCACCCTTTCCTTTGCCCATACGGGTTTCAGCAGGCTTTTTCGTAATCGGTTTATCGGGAAAAAGACGCAGCCAGATTTTGCCACCACGCTTGATAAAGCGGGTCATTGCAATGCGGCTTGCTTCAATTTGCCGGTCTGTGATGTAACCACACTCCATGGCTTTAAGTCCGTACTCACCAAATGCTAGTTCGGAACCGCGCCATGCCTTCCCTTTCATACGTCCGCGCTGCTGCTTGCGGAACTTGACTCTTTTCGGCATCAACATACTTCAAACTCCTTGATTACAAGTTACTAAAATACTGGTGCGCTAGCCCCTGCTACAACGGGTGCCGTACGCCGCTGCTGATAAATATCTCCGCGGTATACCCAGGTTTTAACTCCAATAAGACCATAGGTGGTATGTGCCTCGGCAAAACCGTAATCTATATCAGCGCGTAGTGTATGAAGTGGCAGACGTCCCTGCAAATACCATTCGGAACGAGCGATTTCATTCCCATTTAACCGCCCTGATACACGTACCTTGATGCCTTTGCAGCCGAAGCGCAGTGCAGAATCTACTGCTTTGCGCATAGCACGCCGAAAACCTACACGTTTTTCAAGCTGTAAAGCAATGTTTTCAGCTACCAGCTGCGCGTCGAGCTCCGGTTTATTTACCTCCAGAATGTCGATGAACACATCCCGATTTGTACGCTTTTGAATTTCGAGCTTGAGTTTATCGATCTCTGTCCCTTTACGCCCGATGATGATGCCAGGACGCGCCGTGCGAATGATGAGGCGCAATTTATTACCGGGCCGCTCAATCTCAATGGAACTCACTCCGGCAGCCTTGAGCTTCTCCTTAAGTTCGCGCTTCAACTTCACGTCCTCAACCAACAGCTTTGCGTAATCGCGCTCCACAAACCAACGTGAACGCCAAGGCTTATTGACGCCTAAACGGAATCCGTACGGATGAACTTTCTGACCCATTACTTCCTCATGTTCTTCCTCCGCGTACTCTCTATAGGCTCCGCGGACTTTTACAATAACTTTTTTAACAATCAGGCTTTTGCGGCTGCTCTGCTCTTACCCGCTTTTACGGCGGCTACGGCTTTGGACGCCCGTTCAACAAGCGTTTTGCCACCTGTACGCTTTTGTTCACTCGAAGCAGTTTCACCCATGCCAGTTTCTTCGCGCAACTCAGCGATGGAAATCGCGATGTGCGACATGCGACGCTGGTACCGAAATGCTCGACCCATAGGTGCTGGCCGGATTCGTTTCATGCGAGGACCATCATTGGCAATTGCTGTTTTCACATAGAGCTGGTCAACGTCTACATCCAAACCCTGTTCGCCACTTAGGTAGTTCGCATTTTGGAGTGCCGACCGCAACACTTTTTCTACAAGCGGTGCAACACCTTTTTTAGTGAACATAATCGTGTTCAATGCCTTCTCAACCGGCAAGCCTTTAATCAGGTCCAGCACCAGTCGTGCTTTCTGGGGACTCACCCGCTGAAAGCGAGCTTCCGCTCGAAACTCTCGTGTATCTGCCTGCATTTGCAACTCTCACGATCCCGCCGCACCCTTAGGTGCCCGCGTGTGTCTCTATTTCACCAAGTCTAGCGTGCCTTGGCAGAGGATTCATTCGATTTAGCGGTATGGCCCTTAAACGTCCGAGTCGCCGAAAATTCACCGAGTTTATGCCCTACCATGTTTTCGGTCACATACACCGGAATGAACTTCCGCCCATTGTGAACTGCAATAGTATGTCCCACAAATTCCGGAAAAATAGTGGACCGGCGTGACCATGTCTTAATGACTTTTTTATCATTCGCCTGGTTCATCACTTCTACTTTGACCATCAGATGTCCATCAATGAATGGACCTTTTTTTGCGCTCCGTGCCATTTCTATCCCTCGCTAATGCTTCGTGCGCTTTGAATCAACTCTATAGTGGATGATGCAAGGTATATCGCTGCATAAAACCTTCACTTCTTGCGGCGATTTACAATAAATACATCAGTCCGCTTGTTATTACGCGTTTTATAACCGCGTGTAGGTTGTCCCCATGGAGTAACGGGATGACGACCACCCGAAGTTTTACCCTCACCGCCACCGTGCGGGTGATCCACCGGATTCATGGAAACACCACGATTGGATGGCCGAATACCTTTCCACCGGTTGCGTCCTGCTTTACCGATTGTGACATTTTCATGGTCTGTATTGCCGACTTGTCCAATCGTTGCCATGCACTCAACCAGCACACGCCGTGTCTCGCCTGAAGGCAGCTTTAAAAGTGCATACTCGCCTTCCTTGGCAATCAACTGTGCCGAAGCGCCAGCCGACCGTACCATCTGAGCTCCCTTGCCGGGCCGCAATTCCACATTGTGCACTGTAGTACCGGCTGGTATGTTCTTCAGCGGCAATGCATTTCCCACCAAAATATCTGCTTCAGGCCCGCTCATGATGAACTGCCCTACTTTCAAACCAAGAGGCTGAACAATATACCGCTTTTCTCCATCGGCATAGCTGATAAGCGCAATGCGGCTTGACCGGTTCGGGTCATACTCAATAGTTGCTACCTTGCCGGGCACACCGTATTTTTCACGCTTGAAGTCAATTAGGCGCAGCATTTTCTTGTGACCGCCACCCTGGTGACGCATGGTTAGATCCCCTGCATTGCGACGACCCCCTGTGCGCTGTTTCACAACTACAAGAGGCTTGTAGGGCTTGTCAGTTGTAATATCATCATTCACCAGTGTGGTTTTAAACCGCAGCGTTGGCGTAAGTGGTCGGTAGGTCTTGATCGGCATTATGTTCTTCTTATCCAGATGGGGACTGCATACATCTCCATCTTGCTCAATCTCTGGTTCTATCTAGGCTTACAGATTATCTACGTACTCAGGCATTTTCTCGCCGGCAGCCAAACGCACGTATGCTTTTTTCCAATCCGGCTTGAAACCCGAAAACTTACCTCGGCGACGTTCTTTGCCTAAGTAATTGGCTGTACGAACCGCAGCTACTTTCACCTTAAAGAGAATTTCGACTGCCTTCTTGACCTCGGTTTTTGTTGCTTTTGTCGCAACTTCAAAAACCAATGTTGACTCTGCTTCTTTGACTAACAATCCCTTTTCAGTAATGACAGGGCGACGCAATGTTGTATGTAGAGTGGGCATTTATGCTACCTGTGCCTTTCTGACTGCGAGCAGCTTGCGTTTGGAGACAGACTTCTTCAATGATTCCTGTAATGTCTCGATAGCAGATCGTGAAAAAATAGCGCGATCATGGCGCAGCACATCATAAGGGTGTACTTCCGTTGATAGCAGCAACTCTACCCGATCAAGGTTGCGGGCACCTAGTATCGTGTTAGCTGCCAAATCCTGGCTTGACTCTACTAGCAAGACAGTACGTTTTGCATCCAGGAGATTGAGCGCCGCTCGATAAAGCTTCGTTTTCGGCTCGGCTAATGCCAGCGTATCTACCACGATCAACTTACCTTCAGCATGCTTCGCTGCCAGAGCGGAACGCAGTGCACCAAGCACCTTCTTCCTCGGAAAAGCATAATCATAGGATCGCGGCTGCGGTCCATGAACTGTACCGCCATGTCGCCATAATGGGGAACGGACAGAGCCGACACGGGCACGACCTGTACCCTTCTGTTTCCAAAGTTTTTTACCGGAGCCAGACACCAGCTTACGATTCTTAGTAGCAGCAGTACCCTGCCGCAAAGCTGCACGAAAATGCTTGACTGCCTCCCAGACCAAACCTTCATTCACGGAATCAGGAGCAAAAATCTCATCGGCGAGCTCAAAATTGCCGATCGTTTCTCCCCGTAGATTGTGTATATCGATAGTTGCCATTGTCTTCTTTTCTCGCGGTTCAGGCACATCAAGCCTGCCGCATAGTTCTTGATAGTACGTCCAAATAACCGAATTGCTGAACTGCTTGCAATTACTTCTTTTTGGCTGAAGCTTTCTTGGAGGCCTTCAATGGGTCGACCGTGCCGGAACCGGCAAAGCCGCGACGCTCGCGTGGTGGAGACTTCGGCTTTGAAATCAAGACCAAACCATTTTTTGCTCCAGGCACAGCGCCCTCAACCATGATGAGATTGTCTTCAAGGTCGATACCGCGGATACGTAGATTCCGCACTGTGGTACGGTCCACACCAAAGTGACCGGGCATTCGCTGACCGGGAAATACACGCGACGGAAAGCTGGATGCACCGATGGAACCCTGCACTTGAAACATATGGCCATGCGACTTGGGACCGCCACCGAAATTATGTCGGCGAACAACACCCGCAAACCCACGGCCCTTACTAGTGCCGATCACATCGACATATTTCTCATCGGAAAAAATGTCAACTAAAACCCGGTCGCCAGCCTTAACACTCACAGCAGTTTCACTGCCTTCTTGCGCAGGCTTTACAACTTCGAGGCCGACTTCCTTGATGATTCGCACCGGCGCAACATTGTTCTTTGCAAAATGTCCAGATTGGGGTTTCGTGACCTTTGAAGCTTTAACGAATTCAACCAAACCAATTTGCGCTGCTTCGTAGCCGTCCCGTGCCATGGTTTTCAGTTGGGTAATCACGCATGGACTCGCCTGCAGGACAGTGATGGGGTGCACCTCGCCCTTTTCATCAAATACCTGCGTCATACCAATTTTCTTACCTAGAATTCCTGTTACTGCCATGTACTTTTCCCTTCCTCATCATGCGCCTCGATATGAGGCGCACTGCCGGTGTTCAACATACTATTTTTCAAATGCCTTGATCTCTACATCGACACCTGCAGGTAAATCAAGTTTCATCAATGCATCTACCGTCTGCTGAGTTGGCTCAAGAATATCGATCAAGCGTTTATGTGTCCTAATTTCAAATGCTTCACGCGATTTTTTATCAACATGCGGCGAGCGCAATACGCAATACTTATTCTTCACAGTCGGTAGCGGGATTGGCCCTGCAACCCGTGCTCCAGTGCGCTTGGCTGTGTCCACAATCTCGCCGGTCGATGTATCAAGGACCCGATAGTCATACGCCTTGAGCCGGATACGAATTCTTTGTCCAACCATTTCAGTTCCAATCTTTCCGCATGCGGACGGGATTGAACCCCGCCACACGCTTATACAAAGAACGATAATGCCGCTACATTGTCCTGAAACATCACCCTAAGCAATAATCTCGGAGATCGTCCCGGCACCCACGGTCCTGCCACC
>CAXSBB010000007.1:96391-163862 GCA_964235655.1 uncultured Acidobacteriaceae bacterium | reverse complement strand
AGCCATTCATCTCGCAGCTGCAACCATCTGGCTCATTTGATGACACGCCCTAGAACTCTGCCCGCAGCAGGAACTGTACTTGCCGCGGTGTTCCGGTGCCTACCGGGCCGGTGTTGACTGTGTTGGTGATGGTGCCGAAGGAAGAGCCGGTAAAGTCTGCCAGCGGCAGGCCGTATTGGGCGCGGTTGAACAAGTTGAACAGTTCTGTTCGAAACTGCAGTTGGGCGGTTTCCTTGATCGGGATGTTCTTGGCCAAGCCTAAATCTGCCTGCCACAGCCCCGGTCCGCGCAGCAGGTTGCGGCCTGCGTTGCCGTAGCCTCCTCCGGTGACCGGCGCAAAGGCGGCAGGGTTGATCCAGTTGTGAATGGCGGAGCCGCCGAGCGGGGTGAGCGAGATGCCCGGTACTCGGTTCGGGCGCTGGTTGGTTGTGTAGCCGGTGGCGACGCCGGTTGGACTGGCGGCGCTGAAGGAGCTTGAACGGTCGATGGTGACATTCACCGGCAGGCCGGTGCGCGAGCTTACGATGTTTGAAAGCTGCCAGTTACCGAGCACCGCGCTTGATACGCCGCCTCCATTGCCGAAAGCCTTGCCGCGTCCGTAGGGCAGCTCATACACCACGTTGCCGCTGAAAACGTTTCGCACGTCGAAGTCGCCGGAAGCGCGCTCCGCCGCGAAGTTGGCCGGGTCCTGCGGAAAATCCGAGTCGCCGCCGCCTGCGGCATCCTGGTCAATCTCATGCGCGAACTCGTAGTTGGCCTGGAACAGAAGACCGTTTGCATAGGAGCGGCGAATCTGCGCGATAAAGGCGTTGTAGGAGCTGCTGTTGTGGTTGCCGCGCGTTTCTACCTGGCTGAAGAGTGTATTCGGACGGGTACCTGTTATCGGATTGATGAGGTTGGTGTAGGAAGTCCTAAGCAGGTTTGTGCCCTTACTACCGTCGTAGGAGAACGTACTGACCCAGCCCTTGCCGAAGGCCTGCTGCAGGCTCAGGCCGTACTCGGCGACATACTCGTCGTGGCGGTCGCGGTCCATGTCGCGCGGCGAGGTTACGCCCAGGCCGACGAGAAACGGTGTGACGGGGTAGCTGATTCCCTTTTGACCGTTGAGTGAGAAGCGACCGACCTCATTGCTGATGGGAAGGTTCTGGTCATCCTCTTGCCCGTCGCCGTGGTAGATGCCGAAGCCGCTGCGTACCACCGTCTTGCCGCCGAGTGATTTGGGTGCCCACGCGGCAGCTACGCGCGGGTCGAAATCGAGCAGCCGGTCGCTGCCGAAACTTGCGCCCGCGCCGCAGAAACCGGCGGGGCCGCAGGTGGTGAAGTCGAACGGAATCGCGCGGCCCTGCACCTCATGGAAGCGGTCAAACAAGCTGTAGCGGACGCCCAGATTGAGGGTGAGATCGGGACGCGCCTTCCACTCATCCTGCACAAACGCCAGGGTGAGTACCTTGCGCAGGCCGTTGACCGGAAGGGGTGCCGCGAATGTCGATGAGCTGACGCTATTTGCTGTAAACGAAGCGAGCGAAGAGTAGGTCACCGTGCCGTTGGCGGTGTTGCCCTGGTTGAGCTGGATGCGGCGAATCTCTGCGCCGAACTTGACCGTGTGCGGGCCGTGTACCCAGGTCAGGTTGTCGATGTAGGAGTAAGAGTTGCCGACGCCGATTTTGTACTCGTTGTTGTTGAGGGTTGTGAGCCCGGAAATAGCAAAGGCGTACGGCAGATCGGTGCCAGCGCGGTTGGTTGTGTAGACGTTGCCGCGATTGAAGCCGAACTTGAGCTCGTTAACCCATGCCGGAGAAAATACGTGCAGGTACTCGATGACGCCGTTGACGGGGCGCGAGGCAATTTCCTGCGTGTCGGCTGTGTAGGTGCCGTTGCTGCCCGCAAATGGAGCGCGGCTTACCGCTGCGTCGAAGTTGAAGCGGATGTCAGCGGTGTCGCGCTCGGAGAAGCGGTGATCGAGACGCACGATGCCGCTGTCTTCGTGGTCGATTTGCTGCCCGGTACCGGTGGAACTTGCGACCAGGCCGCCTGTGCCGGCGACGATCGCGCCGCCCTGCGGATATGCTGCCAGGATGGGCGCAAGGGCGGGGCTTTTCGCCAGTACTTGTGCGCGCAGCGCGGCACTGGGCACAAAGCCCGGCAGCGTCTGTCCCAGCGACTGGCGCAGGCCCTCATAGCTCACGAAGAAGAACGTCTTGTCGCGCAAGATGGGGCCGCCGAGCGATGCGCCGTACTGGTTTAGGCGGAAGGTGTGCTTGACCGGGTCGATGGGTTCGCGGGCGTCGAAGATGCTGTTGCGCAGGAACTCAAACGCATTGCCGTGGAAGGCATTGCTGCCGGTTTTGGAAACGACGGCAACCTGGCCGCCCGGCGTGCTGCCGCTTTCCGCGGTGAAGAGGGCGGTGTCGATGCGGAACTCCTGGATGGAGTCGGTGGGGATGGCGAAGCGCACGAACGGCTGCTGCGCCTGGTTCACGATGTTGGTCGCGTCGATGCCGTCGTAGGTGAAGTTGTTGTCGTCAAGGCCGCGCCCGGCAAAGCGGATGGTGCGCTGGTTGCTGCCGCCGGTGTCGACCGCGCCGGGGACCAAGGCGGTGAGCGTGGACCAGTTGCGACCGTTGAGCGGCAGCTCCTGGATTTGTTTTTGCTCAATGTGTGCGCCGAGTGCGTCTGAAGTCTGGTTCAGTTCTGACGCTGTGTCGGTGACCTGCACCTGCTCGCTGCCGCCCGCTACATGGAGCGCGGCGTTGAGCGTGCGGGTGCGGCCTACTGTCTGCTCAAGCCCGGTGTAGCTGAGCTGCGCAAAGCCGGGGCGCGCGAAGCTGATGGTGTAATGGCCTACCGGAAGCTCCGGCAGGTCGTAGCGTCCGTCCGAGGAGGATACGGATTTGCGGGTCAGGCCGGTGGACGGCTCAAACGCAAAAATGTTGACGCCGGGGAGAACTTTGCCGGCGTCGTCGGTAACGGTTCCGGTTACAGCGGAGCGGTCGATCTGCGCATGCGCCTTCAGGGGCAGCAGCAGGGCGGTGCCGACATAAAACGCGCATAACGCGATGCGAGGAAAATGCAGTTTGTCCAACACGGCTCAATCCTTTCAGTAAGAGGGAAAGCGGGCACCTGGAGGAGGGTGTGTGAAGTGATTTCAGCAACGTCGTGTCATCCTGAGCGAAGCGCAGCGGAGTCGAAGGACCTGCTGTTTTCGGATACCGGCGCGAAAGTCAAAGCAAAAGCAGGTCCTTCGACTTCGCTCAGGATGACACCGATATGCAGGTCCTTCTTCGCTCAGGATGACACCGATATTTTGTTATGCCTGTTTTCCTCACACCCCTTTGTAGGGGCACCCATTGTTATGGCTCGTTGTTATTTGGTGCCGTGGTTCACGGTGCTTGCGACAGTGTTTGCAGTCTGCGCTGTTTTATGAGCCGTCTGCTCCTGTAGTGCGCGGTAGTTCAGCAGGAACTGTGTGCGGTTTGCGCCCAGGTCCTTGCCGTTGCGCTGGGTCGGATAGGGTTTGTTGCCCATGGTGCCCGTCCAGACCAGGTGGTTGAACTTGTTCGAGTCGAGGTGATCCTCGACCGAGAAGTCCATGCCCCTGGTGTGGGCGGCCCACCATGCGCCGGTGTGCAGCGGTTTGAGCTGGGCGGCAGTTGCGGTGCCGGGTGCGAACTTCGACGGCGGGATTGGAAGCTGCGTTTGTGCCAGCAGCTGTGACGGCACCGCGGTGAACTTCCATGCGGCCTGCTTGATGTCAAACGCATTTGCCATGGGCACCGCGTTGGCATCGTTCAGGTTCAACGGCGCTATGCCGAGGATCTGCTCCATTGTGGCGATCATGGAAACAGTGTTGTACCGCGTGGAGTCGACGAAGCCCTGCTTTACATATGGTCCGACGATGAAGGCCGTGCTGCGGTGCGCGTCCACGTGGTCACCGCCGTCCTGCGCGTCATCTTCGATGACGAACACGAGAGTGTTGTTCGCGTCCTTGCTGGTGGCAACTGCTTCAACTACTTGTGCCACGGCGTAGTCGTTGTCGGCAATTTGCAGTTCGAGGGTATTGACGCCGTCGAGGGCGGTGCCGAAGTTGCCGAAATGGTCGTGCATGATGCGGACCAGCGAAAGGTTCGGCAGGGTACCGGCGGCCTCGTACTGCTGGAACTCGCGCTGCCACTCGGCAAAGCGGTAGTAGTCGGGGAAGGTGTTATCAAAGCCGCGGTAGTACGGGTCGGTGTACGGTTGCAGCGCGGTGTTGGTGGAGTAGGCGACCTGGTACTTATCGGCAAACGCGTTGATGTCTTCCTTGATTGCCAAGGGGGCCGCCGCGCCGGTCAGGTTGTAGCGCACGATGTCAACAAAGAAACCGTAATCGCGCACGGTGAGGCCGGCTTTGAGCGCGCCGTTCCAGATGTAACCCTGGCCCTGCGCGCCGTCGTCGCTGTCCGGTGCGGCTACGTTGCCGTTACCCGGCAACAGGTCCGGGTCGGGGCTGGTCAGCGGATCAGCCGCCAAGCGTGCGGCCTGGTTCGGGATGCCGACATTTACGTTGCGGTTGGTGCCTTCGGAGTTGTTGTTAAGGCCGCGTCCCGCGTAGTTGACCGGGATTTCCTTCTCTATGGTGTCGTTGGAACGCGCGGAGGTGGACCATGGCCAGCCGTCACCGCTGACCTCGGAGACATCGTAGAAGTTGTCGAAGTCCACGAAGTTACGCGCGATGTTGTGGAAGTTGGGGGTATTCGCGTCCGGGAATTGCGTGATGGACGGGTCCCCGTTGCCGACTTCGAGGTCACCCAGCACCTGGTCGTAGGTACGGTTCTCTTTAATGATGTAGATCACGTGCTTGATGTTCTGCTTGAGGAATGCCATGGTTTCCTGCTGCGCGGCGTCCAGGGTGCGTCCGAAGTGATCGTTCTGGATCACCTTTGCGGTCAGAGTGCTTAGCTCGGCGGCGGTCGGTACGGGTACTGTCTGGAAGCCTGCCTTGGTCAGCTGCAAGTCGTACTGGTTGGTGGCATTGACAGCCGCTCCGTTGATGGTGCCAGTGCTGTACTGCGGGTTTGGCCCATTAGCGGACTTGCCGTTGACGATGTACAGCTGCTTGCCGTCGGCGCTTACCGTTACGGAGTTCGGGTAGAAGCCGGTTGGGATGAGCCCGGTGACCACCGCGTTGCCGGCATTGCCGATCTGGATGACGGCGACCGCATTCTCACCGGCGTTGGTGACGTACAGCGTCTTTTCATCAGGCGACAGTGCCAGCGAGTTGGGCTGGGCACCCTTGTAGTTCTGCGTGTTGGGGAAAACGGAGACCGGCGCGGTGGTTGGAATTTCGTCAATGACCTGGTCGGTGTTTGTATCGATCACAGCTACGGAGTCGCTGTTGTCCTGCACGACATAGAGCAGCGTCTGCGCCTTGTTCATCACCATCTTGTTGGGCTGGCCCGGCAGCTTGATGCGCGCCAGCACGCCGTATGCGGTTACCACATCCACCTCGCGGTCGCGCACGCTTGAGACGTAGGCAATGTCGTTACCCTTGAACGCGGCCCAGAAGGGAAACTCACCGCCCGGCACGGCAGGCGCGTTGAAGAACTGCGACTTGCCGGGGCGCAGGTCGAGCTCGGCACCCTTGGCCCAGACGCCGTTGTTGAGCGTCAGTACAGAGACAGCATCATTTTCATAGTCGGCAACCAGGATGCGTGTGCCATCCTGCGAGACAGCAAGGCCGGCTGCTTCAGGCCGCGTGGCGATGCCCAGGCCGCCGCTGCTTGCCGTTGCGGCGTTGGCAAGCGCCAAGTGGCCAAGCGCTACAGGCGTACCTGTCTCAGCCCATGTACCGGCCGTGCGGGCGTAGAAGTGCACGTTGTCGTTGACGCCGCCGGAGACGTAGAACCTGGTGCCGTCCGGGCTGAAGGCGAGGCCGCTGTAGGTGTTCGGCACCGGGATGGCCTGCTTCTGCACCGGCGCGCCGCCCGATACGTCGAACACGAACACGAACTCGGTTGAGTCCGCCGGGTTGTTACTGCCGAGGCTTGCGCCGGAGGTGAACTCGACCAGGTTGTAGCCGCTGGTCAGGATCAGCAGGGTTTTGCCGTCGGGGCTCAGTACGGTCGATACGGCCTGGCCGACGGTGTAGGTCGGGTTGTCGGCGAGGTTGGGATTCAATGCCTGGAAGCGCGCGCCGTTGGGCGCGAGCGGCGTGATGCGCTGGTTGGTGCTGAGGATTTGCGGCTCGCCGCTGTTCGGCGGCCCGACCTGTGCCGCGAGCGGGAAGGCGGAAATGGCGCTGAGAGCGAGGGCGCTGATGAGCAGCGCGCTTTTTTGCATGGGGAGAATCGGATGGATGCGGTACATGGTGGCTCCTAGTGTGAGAACGCTTGCGAGCGGTTAGGTCGCGGGACGTTGTTCTTCCGAAGGGTTGCCGCATGCCGCAAACAATCCAATCAGACACGGCAAACAACCACATAGCAGCAACGACACGCCGGGGAAACAAGTCTCAGAAGCCGTCACGGTGGCGTCTCCCGTAGGACACTGTTGTATTGTGAGCACCCGGTCGGCTTTGTCTCAATTGTGTGAATTCCTAATGAATGTTCATGCCGCCCCGTCTTAGGGGAGGCTGTACGCTGCATAGGGCAGGGCTGAGATGGACATACAAAAGCGGGTTGCGGTTGTAGGTAGCGTGAACGTCGATCTGGTGGTCACGGCGGAGCGGTTCGCGGCGCCGGGCGAAACGATGACCGGCAGGGACTTCCAGATTGTTTCAGGCGGCAAGGGCGCGAACCAGGCGGCGGCAGCGGCACGGCTGGGTGCCCGCACACAACTGTTTGCGCGAGTGGGCGATGACGGCTTTGCCGCGGGGCTGCTGAAGGATTTGAGGAAAGCCGGGGTTGACATTACCCATGTGGAGTCGAACCCGGGCAGCACGGGTGCCGCGTTGATCACGACGGTCGGCGGCGGGCAGAACTCCATTACGGTGGTGCCGGGAGCCAATGGGTCGATAGAGCCTGCGGATATCGACCAATGGTGGCCTGCAATCCGCGAGGCCGGTATGGTGCTGGCCCAGCTTGAGATTCCGCTGCCTGCGGTGGTGCGGCTGGCCGCGCGGTGCCGGGCTGCGGGGATTCCATTCATGCTGGACCCGGCACCCGCGCAGGCGCTGCCGCCGGAGCTGTTGCGCGCGGTGACCTGGCTTACGCCGAATGAAACCGAGGCACATGCGCTGTGCGGGGTGGACATTACGCAAGCCGGGGAGCGGGAGCTGCGGGCGGCGGCGGAGAGCCTGCTTGCGCAAGGTGTGGGCGGGGTGGTGCTGAAGCTCGGGCCGCGCGGGGCTTACATGCTGTACGAGGGTGGCGCACGTTGGATCGAGGCGTTTGCAGTTGAGGCGGTAGACACGACCGCGGCCGGAGATGCTTTTAACGGAGCTTTTGCGGCCTCGTTGCTGGAGCTTGGGGAGCCGTTTGAGGCAGGTCGGGTCGCGGCTGCGGCTGCGGCGCTGTCTACTACGTGTGCCGGTGCCATGCCTTCGATGCCCAGCCGGGGGCAGGTTGAGTCGTTGCTGGGAAGTTTATAAACATGGGTTATTGAAAGATGTGTAAGAGCATTTCCTGAAATCACCTAAAAACAGTGTCATCCTGAGCGAAGTCGAAGGTCCTGCTTTCGCCTTTGACTTTTGCACCGTTACCCAGGAAAGCAGGTCCCTCGGCTCCAACTGACGCTTGCGCGTCAGTTTCCGCTCAGGATGACACGGTGTTGTTGGGTGCACATTAAAGACGGAAGACTTTGCACGCACCCTCTGAGCGGAGCGAAGTCGAAGGACCTGCTTTCGCTTTGACCTTCACGCCGCGCCCGGCAAAAGCAGGTCCTTCGACTTCAGTCAGCGCTTGCGCGCCGACTTCCGCTTAGGATGACACGGGTTTTGGGGAGTACTTTGCGCATAACTTGTCAGAGTGACCATGCATGTAGGCTACCGATCCTCGGTAGGGAGAAGCTGGCGCTCCAGACCGGGGCCTTCCCACAGCAGCGTCGGTTTTCTTGTGTCTGTGTTTTCAATCCCGGGTGTTTGTTGGATTTGCAGCCGGTGGTCTCCGGCGGTAAGCACCGCGCTTACCCGTACGGGTTGTACCGCGTTGCCTTCAGACCCGCAGACTTGTGCCTGCGGCGCGGGGGTGTGCAGCGGCGCGCTGCCGTCGATGCTTAGCGTAGCCGCTGTGGCGGTCAGCAGCGTAAATGTGTAGCCGCCATCGGCGGGCACGTGGACGACGTGCTCCAGGGTCGTTTCCGGGGTAGTGCTGTTCGGCATTTGGGGCATGCTTGCGGTGCGTGGGTGGCCGCCGGCGAGCACTATGCTTTGGCTGCTCCAGGCTTGTGCGCCATCGCGGTCCGTCACGTGCAACATCACATGGAAGCTGCCTGAGCCGTCAAGCAGCGTGCCCTCGGCGTCAGGGAAAGCATGCGTGATGGTGCGACCTTGAGCGCGGGTGCCGTCGCCGAAAAGCCACTCGAAATGTCGTCCTTCCGCTTCTTCCTCCTGTGCGGTAAAGTCGATCTTCTGCCGCGGTTTCAGGATGCCGCTTGCGTATGTGAATTGCGCGTGGAGCGTCGCCGGTTTGCTGGTCGGCAGTGCCGCGCCGCCTTCAAGGTGAAAGTCGGTGTTCAGGACGTTCTCCAATTTCACCCCGGACACATCGCCCTGCAAGGTGGACCCGACCATGCCGGGGCCGTTCATCGCCCATATGTCGCGGAAGGCGATATCGCGCACCTGCGGCAACGGCTGGCGCACCTGGAACAGTGAGTACCAGTCTTCCAGGCGGATGTCGGTGAAGGTGTAGTCGGTGTGCGAGCCCTTGCCGTCGGGGTCGGACCACAGCTCAAAGAATGCGAAGGGGATTTTGCAGGCGCCGAAGCCGGTACTCAGCACGTCGATGTCACGCATGTGGAAGTGCGCGCTGTTGAACGTCTTGCCGGGCCAGTTGACCCGTACCGTGTTCGAGATGCTGGTCGAGACTTCGGTGTCTTCAATCGTGATGTCGGTCACGTCCGGGCCGGGTTTGCGCAGTACTGCAGGGTCATAGCCGTCCCAGTTGCCGTACATGGCAAAGTTGTCGTCGGAGGCGCGCAGGAAGCTGTTGCGTACCGTAGTATCGCCGCCGCCGAGCCAGTCCATGCCGTCCTGGTTGGCGTTGTTGGGGTTGCCGCCGATGACCTTGACGTTGTAGAAGCCGATGTGGCGCGAGTCTTTCATCTGGATTTGCCAGGAGCGGCTGCGCGTGATGCAGGTGATGCCGTCGATCTCGATGTCGTCGGCGTTGTCCATCACGATGACGTGCCAGTTCGGCTTGTGAATCCAGCCGGTGTCGTCATGCGGGTTCTGCGGGCCGTCGTAGAGGATGGTGCCGGTGCCGAATACGTGCACATGCTGGACCTGCCAGATGTTCAACGAGCCGAAGATGACCGCGCCCGGGGCCAGGTAGATGGTGTCACCGGTATGGGCGTCGATGTTCTCATGGTGCGCGCCGGGGCCGTAGTAGCGGATGCCGGGCGTGTTCGCCGTAATCTGTTTTGTCTCGGGACGGTTGGCGAACAGGAACAGGATTTCTGCCTCAGAGAAGTGGTCGCCGGGGCGCGCGATGGTCAGCTTCTCCGGCCCGTTGAGCCGGAATGTGACGGTTGCGCCATGGCGCACGGGGCGAATGCCGAGCCGCATCGGCTTTACTTCTATGCCCGCGTCCCAGTAGTGCGGGTCGCCGGCTGTTACAGCCACGGTGACCGGGCCGGACGTGCTGAAGTTGAGCAGGTAGTAGCCTGTGGCGGCATGCAGCACGTTGCTGCTGTGACCGTTGACGGCCACGCGGAAATGGTTCGAGCTGACCTCTGCCGATACCGGGTCGATCTTAGACGTGGCTACCTGCGCGACCGCGCCGCGCGCCCAGATAACCGTGGAGCCGGGTAGAGCCGTTAGAAGCAAAACATACACAAGGGCAAGCCGGACACGGTACCGGCAGAGACAAGTTGCAAAGGAGTGCACACGCCGGTTCATCCCGCGACTCTATCATCGCCGGGCTCCGTTTACCGAGTCACAACGCTTACGCTGCCATCCACCATAAACGACCGCTTCCCCTACAAACTTTTCCCGGTCAGGGGCCGGAAAAGCGAGCATCTCAGTAATTTCCTGCGGCGCGCTTGGCAAGGCAAGCCTTCCATACTCTCAGTGATTGCAAATAACCTGGAAATCCTGATTTTATAGGTTCATGTGGGCTGCTCAAATTGAATACCATGTGGAGTGTGGAATGCAGGTGCGTCTGCCGGGGTGAAGCAACCGGATGTCGCATCCTGATTTCTTCCAAAGTAAAACTCTGACCGGGCGTTCTATCCAACTGTTCAGAGCATTTAGAAAGGTACATATCAAGGCATGGAGAATATCCCGGTGTCAACTCTGTCACCTTTTGCACGAGGACCGATTCTTGAATCCTCGAAATTTTACATGGGTAGTCTCATTACCTTCCTCGTCAAAGGCAGCGAAAGCGGCGGCAGGTACGCCTTGGTGAAGGTATCCGCCAAGGGCGGCAATGAGCCTCCTCCTCACTTTCATCAGTGGGAGAATGAGACCTGGTACATCCTGGAAGGCTTGGTGGAGTTCTTCTGGGAAGGTCAGGAGAAGAGCATCATGGTGCGTGCGGGTGAATCTGTGTTCCTGCCCCGAGGCGTGGCGCACGGCGTGTACTATCATTCTCCCGCAGTACAGATGCTGCTGATCGCACAGGGAGACAGCGAACACCCGGTTGGGATGGATACCTACTTTGTGCAGATGGCCGAGCCGGCGACGAGCATGGAACTGCCGAAGGACGCCATCACCTATGTCATGGACAATCCGGAACACGCTATGAGGATCGGCGTCAAAAACGGCATAATCCTGCTTTCGCCCGAGGACACGGTTCAAAAGTTACCGCACTATCCAGGCTTCGGGGCCAACCTGCAAGCAGGGACGCCGGCGAGGCTCTAACGGCAAACCTGTGAGATTAAACGAAGACAGTTTCTCAATACCGGTCCAGCTGTCGAGTCTGATGGTTTTACAACTCTCTTACTTCATCTTCGTTATTACTAATGGTTTTCCGTAGGCTGGGCGGATTGGGCTCTGCGCCATGCCATACTAAGAACTGTTGATTTTGTATGCACAAATTTCTGACAGTCCGCTTCTCTAAACTCGGCGTGCATGCTGCTCTGATCTTTGCGCTTGGCCTTGCGGTTTTTTGCTGGGGCTTGCATTATAAACTTTCGCTCTACAGCCACCCGGTACCCTCCGCTGTACGGCAACCGGCGAAGCTCCTTTCGCAGCAGGAACGCCCGATTTTAGACGCGCAACAGATTGGGCAGGCAGAGCCGGTGATCGTCGCCATTTTGTTTATTGCTTTTGCCGCGCTCCTTCTCGGTATGTTTCCACCCAGCCTCATCCCCAGGCTGGTGCGTACCAGTGCTATATTGCCCTCGCATGAGAGCGGCTTGAGCGAAGTTCTACTTAGAAGACCCCCTCCGACAACTTTCCTTCCGGTCTGAAGCTCGCGGTAACCGCTATATTATTTCACTTGCAGCGCCCAGGCCATAGCGCCCGTGCGTAATGGAAGCTACTCATGCAGAAGACTTTTCCCTTGTTCATGGCATGTACCCTTGTGTCTTGCGGACTGTTGCTGCCCGGCTGCCGTTCCAGTCAGCCTCAGCACCAGGCCGCGGCCGTTCCGTTTGCGGTCGCGGTATGCCAGGTGCAGCGCGGCAGTATCTCCCATACACTCAGCATCGCCGGCCAATTTCAGCCTTACCAGGTGGTTGACGTGCATGCCAAGGCTTCCGGCTATATTCGTCACATCTACGTGGATATCGGCGACCGCGTGCATGCCGGGCAAACGCTGGCTGTGCTGGAAGTGCCGGAGCTGAATGCGCAGTACCGCGGCACACAGTCTGAAGAGCGACGCAGCAAGGACCAGATTGAACAGGCGCAGCATGAGGTCGGTAGGGCGCAGTCCCTGCATGCATCGCTGCAAGCCAACTACGACCGGCTGCAGGCTGCCGCCAAGGCCCAGCCCGGCTTGATCGCGGCGCAAGAGCTTGACGATGCGCGGTCGCAGGCTGACGCAGCGCAGGCACGCATTGATGGTGCCAAGGCGAGCCTCTCTGCCGCGCAGCAGGGGGCGGATACGGCGACAGCGGATAAGGAGCGCGTCGGCGCCTTACAGTCGTACGCAACGGTTACGGCTCCGCTCAGCGGGGTTGTGATTCAGCGTTACGCCGATACCGGCGCTCTTATCCAGTCGGGCACCAGCTCTGATACGCAGAGCCTGCCCCTCATCAAGTTGTCGCAAAGCAGCCTGCTGCGGTTGCGCGTGCCGGTGCCTGAGGATGCCGTTGAGTACATCCATGACGGGGACCCGATGCAGGTTCGCGTGGACGCACTGAACCGGTCGTTTACCGGCAAGGTTGTGCGCTTTACGCGCGACATCAGCCTGGACACGCGCACGATGCAGACGGAGGTGGATGTGTCCAATGCCGACCTGAGCATCACGCCCGGCATGTACGCCAACAGTTATGTGCAGCTGGCCCACCGGGAGAACGTGCTGACGGTGCCGATTGCCGCCGTGCAGGGCGATGGGCCTACAGGGCGCGTGATGGTGCTTGATGGGCAGGACCGGCTGCAAGGGCGCACGGTGCAGGTCGGTTTGCGCGGGTCGTTTTTGGTCGAGATCGTCAGCGGGTTGAATGAAGGCGATCACGTGGTTCTGGGTACGGCTACCGGCTACAAGCCCGGCGAGAGCGTAACGCCTCGCATGCAGGCCGAGCCGACGAATGACGTCATGCACGAAGAAGGCGGCATGGTGGACCCGCTCGCTTCTCAATCGAGCGATACGAGCGGAGGCGGCGAGTAATGCCTACCTTTGCGCTTCGCTATCCATTTTTCGTCCTCATGCTGTCGCTCATGGTGCTCCTGGTCGGCGTGGTCAATGTCGCCACAATGCCGGTTGATCTGTTCCCTGACATCGATATACCCGTGGTTGTGGTGGCTACGTTTTTCTCAGGCATGCCGCCCAAACAGATTGAAGCCAACATTACGGATACCTTTGAGCGGTTCTTTACGCTTGGGGCCAATATCGACCATATCGAGTCGCGTTCGCTTACCGGTGTCAGCCTGATCAAGGTGTACTTCAGGCCCGGCACCGACCCGAATTCGGCGGTGAGCAATATCTCAAGCCTGGCGCTTGCCGACCTGCGCCGGCTGCCGCCGGGCACCCTGCCGCCGGTGGTGCTGGGCATGACGGCTGCCAGTGAGCCGATCTGCCTGGTGACGCTGAAGGGCCAGGGGCTGAACGAAACTCAACTCAAGGATTTGGCTCAGTTTCAGGTGCGTAACCAGATCGCCAATGTGCAGGGTGCTTCTGTGCCGCAGCCGTTCGGGGGGCGCTACCGGCAAATCCAGGTGTACGTGGACCCGCTGAAGCTTGAAGCGCACAACATGAGCCTGACCGATGTTGTGACCAGCGTGAATGACTCCAACCTGATCCTGCCGGCGGGCGATGTGCGCATCGGCACGCGCGACTTCAACATCTACGCCAACAGCCAGATTCCGACGCCGGAGCAGATCAACTCCATGCCGCTGAAGTCGGTGGGCAATGCGTCGGTGCTGGTGGCCGATATTGGGCATGCCGAGGACTCGGGCGCAATCCAGACGAATATCGTGCGCATCGACGGGCAGAAATCCGTGTATGTGCCGGTGCTGAAGCAGGCGGGCAAGAGCAATACCATCACCATCGTCAACGGCATGCGCGCTGCTGTCGCCAAGCTGGTCGATATTCCCGCGTCGCTTCAGACCGCGGTCGTATTTGACCAATCTGTCTTTGTGAAAGGAGCTGTCAAGAACCTGCTCAAGGAAGCCGGTATCGGGCTGCTGCTGACCGGCGTGATGATCCTGATCTTTCTCGGCAGCGGTCGCGCTACGGTGGCCGCGCTGATTGCGATTCCGCTATCGGTGCTCACCTGTTTGCTGATCGTCAATGCAATGGGCGGCTCGGTCAACACCATGCTCCTGGGGGGCTTGGCGCTGGTACTTTCGCGCCTGATCGATAACTCTGTGATCGTGCTTGAGAACATCTTTCGCTTTATGGAAGAGGGGGCAACGCCGGAGAAAGCGGCTGGGGAGGGCGGCTCGGAAGTTGCGCTGCCTGTGCTTGCCGCCACGGTTACAACATCGGTGGTGTTTTTTCCCGTGTTTCTGCTCTCGGGCGTGAGCAAATACTTGTTTACCGACCTTGCTTATGGGGTTGTGTTTTCCATTTTCGCGTCGTATGCGTTTTCCATGACGCTGGTGCCGCTGTTTTGCGCGAAGTTCATCAAGGGCAAAACGGAAGATCAGATCGAGAGAGACGACAGGGCCGACCATGGCGAGAGTGCCGTACAGTTTCAAAACGGAAAGAAACCGTCGCTCTTTCAGCGCGGCGTAAACGCTTTCAATCGGGTCTTCAGCGCCATGCTTGAGCACTATGAAAAAGCGGCCTATCGCACCATTCGGAGACCGGGCCTGGCGGCACTGGTAATGCTGGGCGTTATTGTGCTGGTGAGCGCGGTGTTTGTCCCGTTTCTCGGGTACGCCTATTTTCCGCGCACTGACCCGGGGCAATTTATCGTTACCGTGAAAATGCCGTCCGGCACGCGCATTGAAGTCAGCAACCAATACATGGCACGGGTGGAACAGGTCGTTCGGCAAGTGGTATCACCGGCAGACCTCGGTATTATCGTTTCCAACATCGGCGTCACGCCCGATCTTTCCGCTATCTACACCTCAAACGCGACCATGGACACGGCATTTATGCAGGTGAGCCTGAAGGAAGACCACGCCACCGGCAGCTACGCTTACATCGCCGCGACACGCAAAGCACTGGCTTCGCAGATGCCGGAGCTGCGCACGTTTTTCCAGGCAGGCGGCCTGGTGGATTCGACTGTAAACCAGGGCTTGCCAGCGCCGATCGATATCCAGATCAGCTCAAACAACCAGGCGGCGGCGTTTGCGCAGGCACAGGAGATGGAAAACAAGCTGCGCGGTTTGAGCACGGTGTCTGACGTGTATATTCCACAGGATTTGAAGTATCCCGGACTATCGCTCGACATTGACCGTGAGCGTGCAAGCCTGGTCGGGTTGACGCCTAAAAACATCGTAGATAACGTCATTACCGCGCTGACCTCCGATGGTGTTACGGCGCCGAGCTACTGGATCGACCCAAACACCGGCAACAACTACCTGCTGACCGTGCAGTACTCGAACAAAGAAATCGGCCATATGAACATGGAGGAATTTGAGAATATTCCGTTGCGCGGCGTAGGCAGTAAAAGCTATACACCGCTGCGCTCGGTTGTCTTCGTCAAGCCTATCAACACGCCGACTGAGGTAGATCACTACCAGCTGCGGCGCGAGATCGACGTTTACGTGCAGCCGAAGACGGAAGCGTTGAATGCGGTAAGCAAGCAGGTGGCGGACCTTATCAAGCATGTGCCAACAGCGCAGGGCATGCGCACGACCATGCACGGCGCGGTGCAAAGCATGAACACTTCGTTTGAGCGGTTCGGGCTCGGCCTGATACTTGCGGTCGCGCTGGTGTACCTCATCCTGATGGCGCAGTTTACTTCATTTATCGACCCGTTCATCATCCTCATGGCGATTCCACCGGGGCTTGCCGGGGTGATTGTGCTGCTGGTGCTTACAGGCTCCACGCTCAACATTATGTCGCTGATGGGCGTCATCATGATGGTCGGCATTGTGGTGTCGAACAGCATTCTGATTGTCGAGTTCGCGGGCATTTTGCAGTCGCAGGGCAAGAGCTATGCCGATGCGGTGGTGCAGTCCTGCAAGATCCGGCTGCGGCCGATCTTGATGACTTCGCTCGCTACCCTGTTGGGTTTGATTCCGCTGGCGCTGGGGCTTGAGGCCGGCAGCGAGCAGTATGCGCCGCTGGCGCGCGCTATTATCGGCGGGCTTTCTGTATCGGTGGTGGTTACAGTGTTCCTGGTGCCGGCGGTGTACATGGTTGTGTACGGGCGCCGTGACCGGCAAGCTGGGGCATCGCAAAATGCTTCCGGGCAGCCGCGGGAGGCGGTCTAATCATGCCGCTTCGATTCCCTGCTCTGCTTCGATTTTCTGCTCTTTTGATGGGTGCTTTGATACACCTTTCGGCACATGCGCAAAGCGGCGTCGCGCTTCCACCGGCTCCGGTCGGCGCACTGTTTCAGTTGTCGGCTCCTGCTTCGAGTCCTGCGGTGGAGACACCTACACTCACTCGCGTGCAGGCTGAGGCCCTGGCGCTGAAAAATAACCCGCGTGTCAGCATCAGCCGCTTGCTGGCCCTGACACAGCACCAGGTTGTGCGCGAGTCGCGCTCGGCGCTGCTGCCGCAGGTGACCGGCAGCCTGACGGCGGAGGCGGCTAATAACGGCAGCCGTATCTCCTCCGGCGGCCTTAGCGACTCACGCCTGTTCCAGCATGCCGGGGGTGGTGTCGCGCTCAGCCAGCTGCTTACCGATTTCGGTCGCACGTCGAATCTTGTTGCCTCGTCCAAACTGCAGGAGCGTGCACAGCAGGCAAACGCCGTAGCTACAAACGAGGATGTGAACCTGGTTGTGGATCAGGTTTTCTATAACGCGCTTGAAACGCAGGCGCTGCTCGCGGTTGCGCAACAAACGATTGCGACTCGCCAGGCGACGCAGGGGCAAGTGAACCAGTTGACGAGCAATAACCTGCGCTCGACCCTCGACCTGACGTTCGCCAATGTGAATGTGTCACAGGCTCAGTTGCAGTTGCTGGATGCGACGGACAACGCGAACGCAAACATGGCTGCGCTTGACGAGGTGCTGGGGCTCGATCACCAAGTCACCTACACGCTGGTGGATGATGCCGGGAACGCGCCCGCAATACCCCCGCCGGATGCACAGGTACTGGTTCAGCTCGCGCTGGCGCAGCGGCCGGATTTGCAAGCGGCTGCGCTGACACAGCAGGCCGCACGGCGCTTTAGCCGGGCACAGGCTGATCTGGGACGGCCCACGATCAGCGCGCTGGGCACGGTCGGCGGCGCGCCGGTGCGGCCCGGGCAATATTTCGTTTCAAGCTGGGATGGGGCGATCGGTGCCAATGTGAGCATTCCATTGTTTACGGGTTTTCTGTACTCGGCTGAGGCGCAGGAGGCCAGGCTGCGCGCCGATGCCGCCGGGGAGCAAACGCGCCTGCTGCGTGACCGCATCGTGCGTGACGTGCAAACGTCGTGGCTAGCGGCTAACAATGCTTTCCAGCGCATCGGCGTTACCGCTCAGCTGCTGGCACAGGCAAACCAGAGCCTGGCGCTTGCGAAAACCCGCTACGGGCTGGGCCTGGCCTCCATTGTGGAGCTGAGTCAGGCACAATTGCAGCAGACCGAAGCCGCTATCGGGGCGACGAACGCCACCTACGCGTACCGCCTGGCCGGTGCCACGCTGAACTTCCAGACGGGTACGCAACCGTAAGCTTTGTGGGAGCGAGTTGACGGGGTCTATACCAGCTTTCGGTGAAACATTTTCCTGTCCGGCTGCTTGGTGGTTTGGGCGGATATCACTCTAAGCGGGCGCATATAACATTATAGAGTTATTAATGCCGCATAAGCGTGATTGCACAGAGATATAAAGATATAGAATGGCTTTCTATCTAAAGATTAGCAATTTATTAATTCATCGGGCGATAGCAGATAGTAAAGGCGAGGGCATATTGCGGAACCCGCACCTGAGTGAAAGCAATACTCAGCAGGAGAATCACACAAAGGAGTTAGATCGCAATACAATTGCTATCTTTGTGACTGAAGTACTATTGTGTACCTAATCAAGACATAGTTTTATAACTGCATGATTTCCAAAAGTTATTTCTTATGCGCCCTTGCTCTTCTGCTGCCCGGTTCCGTTTTGGCTCAAATGAATGTTCCGACCTGGCGGTATGACATGACTCGCCAGGGTCAAAATACGCAGGAGACACAGCTTACCCCGGCAAACGTCAATCCAGCCACGTTCGGCAAGTTGCGCTCCTATGCAGTAGATGGCTATGTGTATGCCCAGCCGCTTTACATGGCAGCCTTGAACACGGCGGGCGGCGCACATAACGTGGTGTTTGTGGCCACCGAGCATGACAGTGTTTATGCGTTTGATGCTGATGGCAATCAACAGCTATGGAAAGCAAGCCTGCTTGACAGCGCACATGGCGCTGCCGCCGGAGCCACGTCTGTGCCGAGCGCCGATGTCGGTACCAGCGATATTCTGCCGGAAATAGGCATTACAGGAACCCCTGTGATCGACCCCTCAACCAACACCCTTTACGTGGTTGCAAAGAGCAAGGAAAGCGGCACCTACGTGCAGCGCCTGCACGCGCTTGACATCACCACCGGCAACGAGAGGCCGAACAGCCCGGTTGCGATCGGCGGTACGGTGCCGGGTGCCGGCGCGGGTTCAGTGGGCGGTCAGGTATCGTTTGTTCCGTTGCTGGGTCTTGAACGTGTAGGACTGCTGCTTTTGAACGGCCATGTGTATTTCGCCACGGCATCACATGGGGATAATGGGCCTTACCATGGATGGGTCTTTGCCTATGACGCCACCACGCTACAGCAAACGGGTATTTATAACACCAGCCCGAGCGGAGGAGAAAACGGTATTTGGGAGTCAGGGGCAGGTTTAGCGGCAGACACCAACAACGGCAGCGGACGCCTCTTCTTTGTCAGCGGGAACGGCACCCTAGATGCCACTCCGCCATATGCGAACACGCAGAGCTTTGGAGATGCCGTGGAGCGGTTGGACCTGAGCAACGGAGGCTTGCAGGTGAGTGATGAGTGGAGTCCCTTCGATCAGGCCGTTCTTTCAGAAGCGGACCTTGATCAGGGTTCCAGCGGTATTCTTGTGCTGCCCGACCAGCCCGGCCTCCACCCCCACGAACTGATCCAGGTTGGAAAAAACGGTCGTATCGAGCTGCTTGACCGTGACAACCTGGGTGGCTATAACAGCCAATCGAATAATGTTATGCAGGAAGTCGGGGGCCTTCCCAACGGCTTATGGAGTACTCCGGCGTATTGGAACAACAGCGTCTACATGTGGGCTGCGAGCGATGGTATGAAGCAATTTTCACTTGCAAACGGCCAACTGGGCACCACGCCGCTTTCCATCGGCGGGGACAGTGCTGCATTTCCTGGATCAAGCCCTGTTATCACCTCAAACGGCACAAGCAACGGCGTGGTCTGGGCGATCCGATCCGACGGGTATTCCAGTGGTAGCCCGGCCCTGCTGTACGCCTTCGACGCCACAAACGTCGCAAAGCTGCTGTACAAAAGCAATCAGATGGGAAGCCGCGACACCGCAGGCGCGGCAGTCAAGTTCACCGTGCCGCTGGTTGTCAATGGAACCGTGTTTGTAGGCACACAGCATGAGGTGGATGTGTATGGGCTTCTTGCGGGTCCGACGCCCGTGACGCCGCTGCCCACCTTCAGCCCCGCACCGGGAAACTATGCATCCGCGCAGACTGTAACCTTGTCAGACAGCCAGGCTGGAGCAGCGATTTACTACACTACCGACGGCTCAATCCCTACCACGGCATCGGCCCTATACAGCGCCCCGCTCCCGGTGATTGGACCGGTAACTGTTCAAGCCATTGCTGTAGCTCCCAATGCGCCCAGTAGCGGGGTGACCATCGGTCAATACACTGTCGGCACTCTGCCGACGATCAACTTTCCGAGCGGCTTTGCTTCCGTGGCCGGCCTTCAGCTCAACGGCAGTGCCATCCATGCCGATGACAGCCGCCTGCAGCTCACCAACGGCGGTACGTACCAAGCCGGTAGCTTCTTCTGGGCTACGCCGGTCAATGTCCGACACTTTACAACGGATTACACGTTCCAGCTTTCCGGCAATGCGCCGATTGCTGACGGGATCACCTTTACAATGCAGAACACCAGCCCCACGGCTTTGGGCTTTTATGGTGGAGGGCTGGGCTACGGCTCTGATTCGCTGACCGGTCCCGTCGGCATAGGACGGAGCCTGGCGCTCAAGTTTGATGTCTATAGCAATGCCGGAGAAGGGACTGACTCTACCGGCTTTTTCATCAATGGCGCTGCTCCCATCTTGCCGGCCATCGATCTGACAAATTCAGGGATTATCTTAGCTGGCGGCGATACCATTGCTGTCCACGAAACCTACGACGGCAGTACGTTAACGGTCACCATCAAGGACACGGTTACCGGGGGGACGCAAACAACATCAATGATTGGGGACATCACACAGATATTCGGTGGGCCGACTGCCTACATCGGCTTTACAGGGGGAACGGGCGGTGCCGCAGCCAGCCAGAAAATTCTGACCTGGACCTTCACCTCTACACCTTAAAACCCGTACCCGGCGAAGAAGGCTGACGTTCTTTGCCGGGGTACGACCTTGCTTCCGGGCTCCTCGCGCACTCACTGTGAAACCATCTTCTAGGCAGGCTGGGTCGAAGCCTGTTCGTCCGGTGCCTCGTGCGCCTTCCAGGAAATCCATTTCAGATCGAGTACGAAGAATGCATACAAGGTGGGTACGAGAAGAAGGGTAACGAGACCGGAAAGCAGCAGGCCTCCAATCTCGGCATAACAGAGCGGCTTCCACAGCGGGCCACCATGCACGGCAAGCGGAACCAGGGCAAGTGCGGTTGCGCCGATTGTCACGAGGACGGGACGCAGGCGTAGCAAGCCCGCATTGAGCAGGGTATCCAGCAGAGCCTCTCCTTGTTCGCGCTGTTCCTCGATGCGATCGAAGAGAACGATGATGTGGCTCACAATGACTCCGATGAGACTTGCCACGCCCAGAAAGGCCATGAAGCCGAACGGCTCCCCCATGATGGCAAGTGCGACGAAGGCACCTACGCAACCGAAAGGGATGGCTGCAAACACGATGAGCGGCTTGACGATGTTCCGGAACTGCACCATGAGCGCGAGATAAATCGTAAGAACGGACACCGCGAGAGCAATTGCCAGGTCGCCGAAACCGTTTTTCTGTTCCTTGTACTCGCCTGCAATGGTGAGCGAGTAGCCTGCGGGAAGGTTTTTGACCATGCTATCGATTTGCGGTCTGGCTCGATCCAGCACGGTGGAGGCAAGTGCGCCGGCTGCCGGATAGCAGGAGACTGTGATGGCCCGGGTACGATTGTAATGGCGTAGCAGAGCGATCTGGGGAGTGAAGCTGACGGAAGCGATTTGTCCGAGAGGCACCGGCTTGCCGTCACTCGCCCGATAGACATACTGGTTTTGAGCATTCGTCAGGAAGGACCGCTCCCCGTGGCGTTCGCGGAGCACGATGGGAATCCTCTGGTCCCCGTCGAGCAAGGTTCCCACGGGAAGGCCGCCGGTATCCATTGCCGATGATTTGGCCACATCCTGGTTTGTGATGCCTGCTTTGGCCGCTTTTTCAGGATCGATCTGCACACTCATGGACTCCCTATTTCCGCCCCAATCGTCATGGGTACGGGCGGCGAGCGGGTCAGCCCGCAAAATGCTTTGAAGTTGAGCAGACAGCTTCAGCAAGGTCGTCGCATCCGGACCCAGGACGCGAATGGCGACAGGCGCGCTGATCGCGGGTCCTGTCTCAAGCTGCCGCACATCCACTCGCGCGCCGGTGACTCGCTTTGAGACTTCAGCCTGCACCAGAGGGACCAGCGCACCGGTATCGTGCTTGTCGAGAGTCTCAATGAGGACTTCGGCGTAGTTGGGGTGAGACGGCTCGGGGGAAATTGAGTCCCAAAAGCGCGGGCCACCCCCACCCACAAACGTCGTCAGCGATTTCAGGACCGGCTTTCCCGGATGCGCACCTTTGCGGTCTGCGACGTAGCTGTCGGAGACGCTCTTGATGATGTCTTCCACTTGCGCGGCGGCTGCACGGGTTTCGGCGAAAGTCGCTCCTTCGGGCAGCCAGACATCGGCGTAGGAAAGGTACTGGAGGTCATAGGGGAAGAAGGCCGAATTGAGGCGCGATGCAAGAAGTCCGCCCGCAAGCAAGAACACAAGAGAGCCTGCGAGGACTGCTTTGCGATGTGCCACTGTCCAGCGTCCTGCGCTGAAGTAAAGACTTGCAAACCCATGCTGAGGCTTGTCTGCCAGCATGGGCGTTACTCCCGTACCGGGCTTGTGGCGCAACAGCAATTGGCCCAGTAGCGGAACAAAGGTCATGGACACGATGCGCGATGCAATCAGCGAGCATGTGATCACAATGGGAAGCGAGCGGATAAAGTCCCCGATATCTCCGCGGAGCAGCAGGAATGGAAGGTAAGCGAGGATGTTTGTAATAGTGGCAAAGAGGATGGCGCGAGAAAGCCTGGTAGGCCCGAGCCACGCCGCGATACCCCTCGGCGTGCCGGATGCGAGTTCACGCTGAATGGCGTCCCCGGCGACGACGGGGTCGTCGATCAGCAAGCCGAGCGCGATGATGAGACTCGCAATGGCGACCTGCTGCAGATTGATCTTTACAGCCGCCATAAAGACCATCGTCAGTGCCAGCGTGATGGGGATGGATGCGGCCATGAGGGCCGCAGAGCGCCAATTCCAGAAGCCGATCAGAGAGACCAGCACAACCAGACCGACAGCCTCCCAAAGTGAGTTTGTGAAGAGGCTTACATTCTCCTGCACCTGCCGGGGTTGATCGGAGGTGCGTTTGATGACAAGGTCACGCGGAACCAGTTTTTCGACGTCTTCGAGATCGGCACTGACGGCCTTTGCGAAATCTGCGATTTGACCGCCCTGCCGCATGTCGGCGGTGACGGTGACGGCACGGCCACGCCGCCATCGGCCCGAGGGATCGCGGTAGGTGAGGAAGTTTAGAAACGTGGGCGGTGTCCGGTAGCTCTTGTCGACGCTCACCACGTCCCTTAGATGGCCCTTGCCGGGCGGGGGCAGTGGAAGCATTTCGAGGTCGCCGATGCTGTGCAGGGGACCGTGCGGAGTGACCTCAATGCGGCTGCCGGCAAGCATTTCTCCCGCTGCGATGACCACGTTACGGTCGTGGAGCAGCACAGGCAGGGCAAACGGGTTCAGGTGGGCCGATGCGAGGCGACCTTCATCGAAGGTGAGGTTTACCTGTTGCCCTACTATCTCTGTGCGGTCAACCTTTGTAACTTCCTGGACCTTTTGCAAACTACGAGCGATGGTGTCGCTGAATCCATCCAGTTCGTGGGAGGTGTATTTGCCGGGGCCGAGTTTGCGAAGCTGGGATGCAAGTTCGGTCGGATCGTGGATTACTACAGGAGGCCAGATGTCAGGATGTAACTCACTAGCACCGACCCGGTGAATTGAAAACTCTGTGATTGCAGCACGGAGCTCCCTGTCAGTGCTGCCGGAAATACCGTCGAGTACAACGGCTCCCGATGCAGGCAGTACATGAGCCGACAAAAGCAACTTTTTACTAAGCAGGTCGCCAGAGAGTTGCTCGACATTATCCGTAAGATCAGTTGCATCAAGACCTGGAGGAAAGCAGAAGACGATTGATACAGCGTCCTTCCGGTTACCCGCGCTACGTCGGGCGGCTTCAAGGGTCGGCAGCACCTCCTGGGCGCAGCGGTTGATCTCCGCGTCAGGTACAGGCGGGCTGGCGACGGTGAGCATCAGCGTGGCCGTGTCTCCATAGTCGTTGAAGTACTGTATGGGACCGACGCCTTCCGGCAAGTCTCCAACCTGCGCCAGTTTAACGCCGATATCGTCGAACTCTTTTGCGGTGTCCTTGACGTGGAACTCATCGAGTACCAGATTGACAATTGCTTCTCCGGGGCGGGATGCGGAGCGTATCTCGCTGACCATGGCGTTTTGTGCGACCACCCCCTCAATCCGCTTGGTGAGCAACGCTTCAACATCTGTTGCGCTCGCGCCGGGCCACTCCACAATAACCATAGCTTCGCGCGCGGAGGTTTTCGGATCTTTCAGCTTGGGGGTGACGATGTAGGCAAATATGCCGCAAGCGACAACAAGCACTATTAAGAGCCAGGCAATGGCATGATGCTCTACAAAGAAGCGTGGGATGTTGTGCGGGCGTTCAACGTGCTTATCTGGCTTGTTATTGGAAACATGGTTCAAGGGTTTGCTCCCGGCAGAGAAATAGCTCCCCCAAGCCGTGCGGGACGCGAGTGCACGGCTCCAGTTTCTATTGGAACTTTGAGCCGTTATAACAATGCACACCGGTACGATGCCGAGAAGTTAGCGGCAGAGTTAGTTTCCATCCCTGTTTAGAGCCGGTTTGCTTTTATGGCGCAGGCGTCTGGGTTTGAAATAGGGCAAGTTCCATCCAAATAACCTGCTTTTCCATTTCGACAGTACTCCTGCTCAGGCCTACAATCGGTTACGAGCCGGTAACGATGTGGAACTTCTCTAACCTGGGAGTACCTGCGATGCAGAGGCACCGCAGGTATGTAACCTGTTCAGGCCTGGAGGTAGCGCATTTGTTCAAGATCGGCAATCAGCCCAGGCCCGGTCGGGTGCCATCCCAGCCGCTCTTGTGTTTGCGCGCTTGACGCCGGCATGTCGAAACTTATA
Source organism: uncultured Acidobacteriaceae bacterium (assembly GCA_964235655.1). Classification (GTDB taxonomy): domain Bacteria; phylum Acidobacteriota; class Terriglobia; order Terriglobales; family Acidobacteriaceae; genus EB88. The sequence goes on along the minus strand of CAXSBB010000007.1, from coordinate 139,302 downwards.
AACGCCCCGAGCCATCCAAAATGGGCCAGCGCTTCCTCGTGGGACAGGCTGACTACGGGCATCTTCAAGCCTCGGCCAAGGACTTCAGCGATGTCCCGAACCGCTATTCCCTCTTCAGCGACCGCGTGGTACCTGCTACCGGGTTCCCCCTTTTCAAACGCCAGCCTGTAGAGACGGGCGGTGTCAAGGACATGCGCCGCTGGCCAGCGGTTGAGTCCGTCACCCACATAGGCGGAAACGCCCTTCTCTCGCGCCACGGCGACAAAGTAAGTGATAAGGCCCTGCTTGACCGGGTCGTGAACCTGGGGAAGCCGCACCACCGACACGTTAACACCTTGTTGCGCCAGGGAAATGCCTGCTAATTCCGAAGCGACGCGAGGATTTGAGTGATCGGGATTGAAGGCGTTTTCGGTTGCGGGTTGCCCGGGCACAGTGTTTCCCATTCCGGTTCCTGAGGTGATGACCAGGGGGCGGTCAGAGCCGACAAGCGCGGAGCCGAGAGCTTCGATGGCGCGCCTGTCCTTTTCGCAATTCGCCACGAAGTCTGAGAAGTCGTGGTCGAAGGCACAGTGGATCACGCCGTCTGAGTCGGCTGCCCCGCTGCGCAGACTCTCCACGTCCTCAAGGCTGCCCCGATGCACCTCGGCTCCGGCGGCAATAAGAGATTGAGCGCCCGCATCCGACCGCGTCAGTCCGAGTACCTGATGGCCCGCGTTGATGAGTTCCGGAACAATGGCTGAACCGATAAAACCTGTGGCACCGGTGAGAAAGATACGCATGATAAGTTCTCCTTTGCTTTTGTTGAAGATCGTATTTGTGGTTCGCTATCAGCCAGCTAGGCCCACTACCCACTCACATTTTGAAGTGGTCTGCTTAACGCATGCGCGTGTACGAGGCCCGTAATAGCTTGTGCCGATATATTTTTGGCAATCACATACTCCATAGGTTCGGTGAACCCTTACAAGAACACGCATGCTTGTCTGACCGAGAAGCTGCACGCGTGTCCTGTCATAAGCTAGATGGGGCATATAGGCGAGACGATCTACACTGTAAGTCCGTATTATCGGTTCGATCGTCCGGAGGCTGTATGGACCCGCTTTCCGATGTGTTGTCGTTGTTCAAGCCGCAGAGTTATTCGGCGGGCGGCTTTGAAGTGGGTGCCGACATGGCAATCCAATGGCCGAAACATCCGGGCATCAAGTGCTACGCCATGGTCTCCGGCCAATGCTGGTTATCTGTGGAAGGCGTTCCCGATGCTGTGCTCCTGATGGCCGGAGACTGTTTCCTGTTGCCGCGCGGGCTGCCCTTCTGCCTCGCGGCTGATCGGTCGCTTACGCCTGTCGATTTCAAGACATTTCTCTCGGCACTGAAGAGTAGCGATACAACGTCGCACAAGGAAATCAAAGGTAACTATCTTGTCGGCGGCCACTTCGCCCTTACCGGCAGTCACGCCGACATTCTGCTGATGTCTCTGCCGCCCATCGTGCATATTCGGAAAGAGTCAGACAAGGCGGCGATGCGCTGGTCGCTGGATCGTATGAAGGAGGAGTTGCGCACTCCGCAGCCGGGCGGCTCTTTGATCGCGCAACAACTGGCTTACGCGATGCTTGTTCAAGCTCTTCGGCTGCACCTGGCGGATGGGGCGAGAGGAGAGGGCGGCTGGCTCTTCGCACTGGCAGATACACAGATGAGCGCGGCGATCGCATGCATGCACGACGAGCCGGAGCATCCATGGACATTACAAAAACTGGCGCAGCGCGTCGGCATGTCGCGTTCGGTCTTTGCCATGAAGTTCAAAGCATCGTCCGGGACATCGCCCATGGAATACCTGACGCGCTGGCGAATGCTGCTGGCCGGGGACAGGCTGAGGAATACTGAGGATGCTGTTTCCACGATCGCGCGCTCCTTGGGTTACCAGTCTGAAAGTGCTTTCAGCAAAGCTTTCAAACGGGTCATGGGTTACTCCCCACGGCAGTATAGCCGGGGGCAAAACCCTCTTAAAGTCTGAGCAGCGCCGCCATAGGAGGGACATCTCTAATGGTACGAGCAGTATGAGAAATGTGATCGGACTGCTATGGACGTAGCAAGTTTTCCGGGAAAGCAGGAAATGGTGGGCCCACCAGGACTTGAACCTGGAACCAACGGATTATGAGTCCGCTGCTCTAACCAATTGAGCTATAGGCCCGCACGAGAGTGTGCTTCCTGCGCCAGTGTACCGCTACAAGCGCTGCATTGCTTCCATGCACTAAAGCGGCTACCTAGGTTTCCGGTTCTCCGGTACGGCAATCGCTCGGAACCGTGTTGCCAATTGCCGCAGCTCCGCACCTAAATCCGGCCCGGCAAGTGGTTTGCCGTGGCCGGGGGCGACTACAGCTACATCCATGGCAGCCAGCTGCTCAACGGATGTCTGTGCCGCTGCCCAGTCTGAGGTGAAGTAGGACGGCGGCCCATGCAGCTCGGGCTGCTGCAGCAGGGCTGCCTCAAAAAACGATTCCGGCTTGGTAGTGCAGAATGCATCGCCTACCAGCAGCGTGCGGTCGACGGCCCGGTACAGCGAGCAGTGGCCGGGTGTATGCCCGGGCGTATGCAGTACTTCCCAGCCGGGCAGCACGGTGCTTGCGCCCAGAGCGAGCGGTTGCAGGCGGCCGCTCAGGTTGATCGGACCTTTGGAATACAGGGGCGAGAGCAGGCTCATCATGCCGCCGCCGGCACCTGCGTTCGGGGCCGGGTACTCGCGCTCGCCGCTCAGATACGGAAACTCCAGCGGATGCGCGTATACGGGTACGTCCCAGTCCTCCGCCAAGGCCGGCGCGGCGCTTACATGATCAAAGTGGCCGTGCGTCAGCACAATAGCATTCGGTGGCCTGCTATGGGAACTCTCAGCCCAGCGGCGGATCATGCCTGAAGTTCCAGGCAAAGCCGCGTCGATCAGCGTCCAGCTGCCGTCGGCATGGGTGACCGCAAACACATTTACAAATGCCAGCCGCAGGCCGCGTACATCAGGCGCTATGGCATCCATGGGTATAACCTGGTCTTCCCGTACGGCAACCTTGTCCATCGTCCGGTTCTCCTGATGCGTTCGATGCAGCCTATTTCCACTTCTCCAGAAACTCGTGCACTGAGGAGGACTGCATATCACGCATCTGGCGGAACTCGCCATGCTGCCCCATCACCTGCTTGCCGTTTTCATTGAGTACGGCAAGCTGCGGTACACCGTTGTGTACATCCGTCTGATACTGCTTGGCCAGATCCACATTTTGATCGAAGTGGCCGATGTTCACGTCCACAAGCACGAAATGCTCGTTCAGCAGACTCAGGTTTTCCGGCTGGTGGAAATACACGTTCAGCACCTGGCAGTCGCCGCACCAGTCCCCGCCGAAATCCAGCAGGACACGCTTGTGCTCGCGCTTGGCGGTTTTGAGCGCCGCGGCGATGTCGCCTTGGGCTGCGCTGACTTCGGGGTAGATGTGTGCGTGCGGCAGCGGTTGCTGGGCCATGGCCGCTGCGCCGGCGAGCAGCAACGTAGATAGGACAATTACCCCTCTACGTCGCTGTAGTTTTTCGTCGAACCGGTTGATGTTCATTCGGCGTTGCTTTGCTCCTTTAACTTTTGCTCCATCGTCAGAGTTAGCTACGATGAACACACTCTACTTACCGGTAGTATGCAGGAACCTTCCTGCCTGTTTGCCTGCTGCTGCTGAGATATGAGTGATTGCACCGCTGGGTTTGATGTTGGGGCCGAACAGCGGGTCGGTATTAGCTACGGTACCCACGTTGATATCAGCCAGGCTTGTCTTCAGGCTTGCATTGATTGTGTCAATGAACTGATTGGCTACCAGCGCGTACCCGGTATTGGTTGGATGAATGCCGTCCAGACCGAAGAGGCCGCCCAGATAATTTGTAGTCGCGTTGTAGTTGTTGATCGTTGTGCCTGCTGCGAGCTTCTGGAAGAAGGCATGCATGTCGATCAGCGTCCCGCCTGCGGCAGCGACTTGTTGCGCGATCACCTGGTTGTACTGATCTTCAAGCGCTTGCACCTGCTGTATCTCAGCCACGGTAAGCACACCGGCGTCATCGAGCGGGGTGGGCATTTCTCCCTTGGAGATAGCCTGCATCGCAGCTTGCACCTCAGTCATACCCTGCGCCGTGACAAGATCGCCGGTTGCCAGCCCAAGCTCAGTACCGAGCTGGGCTGCGGGCTGCCCGGTTGCAGCTGCAACTTCAGAAAGTATCGTGGCGGCAGGGGTGACGTAGGGAATGGAGGTGACATCGGGCACGTTAGCCACGATCAGCCGTGCTGAGGTGCTGCCGTGCAGGGTAGACATCAGCTGGGTATAGTCCGAAGTGAAGGTGGCGATCGGCGTCATTGAGGACGGCGTGCCGGTATCGTCCGCCACCAGGGCATCATTGCTTCCAATCCAGACAAACAGGACTGTCGGCTTGAGGGCGATTGCCTCCGCCAACTGCGTGTTGCTGTTGCCGACCGGGAAGCCGAGGACGAGCGTGGTGATGATGTCTTCCGCTGCGGTAGGCAGGGCCGTGGGGCCGGCATTGATGAGGTCGTGCAGATGATGACCGGGCACGGCGAGATCCGTAGGTTGAGCCGAGGGGTTATCGCGTCCGGAGCTGACTCCTGAAGCTGTCTTCGTTACCGGGGGAGGCCCTACGCTTACCAGTTCCATTACGGCGGGCACTCCGGGCGCGGCAATTAGCGGCAGGGTGATCGAAGTTTTAGCTTGTTGCGCCACCAGCGATGCCCAGCCGTTGGGCTGCTGCGTATCGAGCAGCGAGCCGTTCTGAAAACCTGCGCTTAACGAGTCGCCGATAAAGACGGTGTTTGAAAAATCAGGCGTGCTCGACGGTGCCGGGACAGGGGTTGTAGCGGAGGAGCTGCTACCGCTGCCGCAAGCGACCAGGGCGGCAGAGACTGCGGTTGTGGCAAGAACGAGCAGGAAGCGGCAATTTAAGTGAAGACAGGGTGTAGGGATGCGACTCACAGCAGTACCTCTTTGAGAAGACTCAAGTATAAGGGACTGCCGACGCGCCGTCAGTGTCAGCGGGGCTTTACGATGATCTGGAAAGCTCCTTCATAGATTCCAGTGATTCCAGTTCAGGATCGTCGTTAACTCCAAGAGAGCTGCGGAACCTCCGAAATTCCGCATAGCTCTAAAGTTCCGTCGAGTGCGACGCCAGCAAGCCTTTGGCGTGCGCAATGAACTCCACCAGCGGCATCGAGCCACCATCGCCCTTGCCGCGCGTGCGGACGCTGACCGCGTGCGCTTCGGCTTCCTTGTCGCCCATCACCAGCACATAGGGCACTTTTTGTAGTGTCAACTCGCGGATCTTTGCGTTCATCTTCTCGTTGCGCCCGTCGAGCTCCACGCGCAGTCCTGCCAGTTGCAATTGTGCTTTGACCTCGTTCGCGTAGGGTAAGTGTCGTTCAGCAATAGGTACCAGGCCTACCTGCACCGGTGCCAGCCACAACGGGAACGCGCCGGCGAACTGCTCAATGAGCACGCCGAAAAACCGCTCTACAGAGCCGAACAGCGCGCGGTGCACCATGACCGGCTGGTGCCGTTCGCCGTCTTCGCCCACGTACTCAAGCTCAAAGCGGGCAGGCAGGTTGAAGTCAAACTGGACGGTGCTCAGCTGCCACAAACGACCGAGAACATCGACCAGCTTGATGTCGATTTTGGGCCCGTAGAACGCGGCCTCGCCGGGGATGATCTGGTAGGCGATGCCTTTGCGTTCAAGAGCCCGCTTGAGCGCACCCGTCGCCAATTCCCAGTTCTCGTCCGATCCGGCCCAGGCTGCGCGGTCCTTGGGGTCCCAGGTGGATAGCTCGACTTTGAAGTCGCTGAAGCCGAAGGTCTTGAGCACTGCCTGCGCGAAATCGATGCAGGCAACAACTTCATCCTCGATCTGCGAAGGCATGCAGAAGATATGCGCGTCATCCTGTGTGAAGCCGCGCACCCGCAGCAAGCCGTGCATGGTGCCTGAGCGCTCGTAGCGGTACACATTGCCCAGTTCCGCATAGCGCACCGGCAGGTCGCGGTAGCTCTTCGGCGAGTTCTTGTAGATCAGGATATGGAAGGGGCAGTTCATCGGCTTCATGCGGTAGTCCGCATCGTCGAGCTTCATGGGCGTGAACATGTTGTCAGCGTAGAAACCTTCATGCCCGCTGGTCTGCCACAGGTTTACCTTGGCGACGTGCGGGGTATACACCAGCTCGTAGCCGCGCCGGATACACTCGTCGCGCATCCAGTCTTCCATCGTCTTGCGGATGATTGCGCCTTTCGGATGCCAGAAGATGAGCCCTGCGCCGGCGATCTCCTGAATGGAAAATAGGTCGAGTTGCTTGCCGAGTACGCGGTGGTCGCGCTTGGCAATTTCTTCGAGCTGCGCGAAGTGCTCGTCCATTGCTTTCTGCGTGAAGAAGGCTGTGCCGTAGATGCGCTGGAGCTGCGGGTTTTTTTCGTCGCCAAGCCAGTAGGCGCCTGCGAGCGAGAGCAGCCGGAAGGCTTTGACGCGACCAGTCGAGGGCACGTGCGGGCCACGGCAGAAATCTGTGAAGCCGCCATTTACAGCACTGCCGGAGCCGCCGTTTTTGTAGAGTGAGATTGCCTCGCCGGGTTTGGTGAAGCGCTCAATGAAGTGAACCTTCATGAACTCGCCCTGCGCCCCGTAGTCGGCGAGGCCCTGCTCGCGCGGCTCATAGATACGCACAAACGCGGCATCACGCGCGGCCACTTCAGCCATGCGCGCTTCGATCTGTTTCAGATCGTCTTGCGTTAGCGGCTGCTCGCGGTATACGTCGTAAAAAAAGCCCGCGTCGGTCGCCGGGCCATGCCCGAGCTTGGTGTCAGGGAAGAGCTCCAGCAGGGCGGTTGCCATCACATGCGCGGCGGAGTGCCGCAGCACCCGCAACGCATCGGGGTCAGTCTCCTTGAGCAGTGAGAGCGCGACGTCTTCGTGCAGCGGCTCGCGCAAGTCAATTAATCGCTCCGCTGCCGCGTCTGTTGCGCCGTACATGGCCGCTTCGGTTACGCCGGCTTCGGTGTCGGCATCGCGTTCGGCGGTCTCCGCAGCAACCTGCAGGAGCCGCACCCGGGCAACGACAACGACCGCTGCCAACCTGGGTGAGATGGCGGTTGCAATCTCCAGCGGGGTCGTGCCTGCGGGTACCTGTCGCATCGCCCCGTCAGGCAGCTGCACCTGAATTGTTTTCTGCTCGTTTTGTACTTGTGTTTGATCGCGCATACGCAAGCCCAGCATACCGCTTAACTGTCATAACTCCCGTTTGTGATGCGTACCGCATACGGTACACTTGTCGAGTAGAGGAGCCCTCGTCATTGCGTATGAAACGAATTCCTGCTCTGTTCTTCCGGACAGAAGCAGGTGGTGAACCAGTTCGAGAATGGCTAAAAACATTGGAGTTCGTGGGAGACCGAAAGCGAATTGGTATGGACATCAAGATTGTCGAGTTCGGCTGGCCGGTTGGCATGCCTGCCTGCCGTTCTTTAAAGGACGGCCTTTACGAGGTTCGTACAAACTTATTGCGTGGGAGAATTGCCCGAGTGATTTTCTACGTAGATGCGCTTGGCCGCATGGTTTTGCTCCATGGCTTCATAAAGAAAACGCAGAAGACGCCGGATGACGATATGGAACTAGCCCATAAAAACAAGCGGCTGCATGAAACGGAAATGAGGGCAACACAATGACTGGGAAAATGAGCAAAGAATCCATGCACACAGGCTCTTCCTTCGACAGCTTTCTGGAAGAAGAGGGAATCAAAAACGAGGTGGAAAGCGCAGCTATCAAGCGCGTTCTCGCCTGGCAGTTCGAGCAAGAAATGGAGAAGCAGCATAAGACGAAACAAGGTATGGCAAGAGAGTTAAAAACCAGTCGCTCTCAATTAGATCGACTGCTTGATCCTGAAAACACCGCAGTCACGCTAGAGACCCTGACGCGAGCAGCTAACATTTTGGGCAAGCGTCTTGTGTTTGAAATTCAGGACAAGCAGTAAGCCATGCTTTTCATCAATTGGCGACTTATACAGGTTTGGACTGTCGGAGTGTCTTTGTTATTCGTTTCAGTCTGGACCATGCAAGCGGTTAGAAAGAAGAAAGCTTTATTTCGCGTGCCATCGCAGCTTCTTAGTGCTTGCGTAGCCTCGATAAGCGTTCTTCTTCTCTTCCTGATTACACTGGGAGCCATTGGCTGTGAGAAGCATGGCGTACCTATTTATTCCCCAAACGGGAAGTACGCTGCCAGGTGCGAAGATTATGATAGTGGCGGTCTCGGCGGCAACACAGGAGTGCAGTTATTCGCAGATCGCGGCTTTGATACAAAGTTTATTTTTATGGGCGGCTGGAAGTCCGTCGAAAGTCAAAATGTTAAATGGTTGAGTGGTACAGAGCTAGAAGTTGACTACCTAGGCGAGATGATTTCCTGCAATGATGCAGGCCGGATCAAAGTAAGGTGTGTCAAACGTCCGAACCCCTAGAAAAACCCAGTTTTGTAGTCAATTCCGGGATGTTCTGAAAAGATATTCCTGTTGAATTGGAACAACAGAAAGGGTGGTCATTGTGGGCCACCCTTTTTGTAAAGCTGCGCTAATAAGTAGCCTATGGATACGCGATGACAGGGCTCAACTGGTCCGCAAAGCTTTTGTTCACCGCCGCACCCTGATCGTTGATGACATGCGTGATCGACCCGTTGCCGTTGAGGAACACAGTTCCCACGCCCTGAATGGCAACATCCTGGGCGATCGGCACTGTCATTGCGTTGTCTTCCACGATGTCGATGTTCTGGTCGAAGTAGGAGTAAATACCCAGCCCATACGCCTGGTGCGATTTGACACTGCCGGCCACCACATAGGATGGGTAGCCGTTGGCCGTGCCATTCATCCATGCGGCCTGGCTTGGCGGGTCATAGGGCAGCTCGCTTTGGTAGGAGATGGTTTTGCCGCCGTTGCCGTTCCATAGCACCTGCTCCTGCTGATAGTGCTCTACCGCAAGGCCGGTTGCCGTTACCTTGTTTCCATTGACCACTACACCGTGCGCTGCCGTGTTCACTGCCCATATGTTGTCGCGTTGATCTGCTGCGCGGTATTTGCCGGCTTTGCGATGAAGAAGTCGCGGATAGAGATGGAGCCCCCGGCTGGCTGCCCGTGGCCCAGGTCGTGCCGCGAGAGTTCTGCGGCGCAAATAGTGCAAATACCTTGTAGCTGCCGTTCACGTCGATGTAGAGGAAGGGCTTTTCGCGGCTTACGGGCGTTGTGAGCAGCTCTGTGTACGGCGGCTTGGGGTAGGACGGTGCCGGGGCACCTTCGACGCCCGAGAAGACCATATTCCATACCGCGCCGTTTCAGCTGCCCAGCGTGCTATTGCGGGTAAACCATTGCTGCTGCGAGCACGGATTGACATTGCCGGTCGCAACGACATCAGCCATAAAGCCGCCGCTCGCATTGCCGCAGGGTGGGGTCTATCTGATTGCGAGCCGATGCTAGGCCAGCCCTTGCCGGCTTGTCAAATATAGGGGACCTTCAATTTACGGTAACCGTACTTGGTTTTACAGCGCATGAGAGCGGCTTTGCATGGCTTCCATCACATTTGCAGCTTGCAAGCGCTTACACCGTTGCCAGTATCAATCGCGCGGCAGTCCCGCGTATGGCTAACCCATCCAGCTGTGCGGCAAAGTAGCGTGCATTCAGTGCCGCGCAGTCCATGTCTTCAACCCGCGCATAGCTGCCCAGCGCAGCTGCCAGCGCATCCGGCGTCCAGCCTTCGCTGAACGGCTCACCTTTGGCTGTGGCGCGCGTTTGCAGGGAGTCAAACTGGCGCTGCTCGTCGGTACCCAGCGCCGAGCGAGGTAGCCGGTAGTCAAATACGATCGCACTGCCGGGCGGAAAGCGCCGGATGCGCTCAAGTACCAGGCGCAGCGTCTCAGGCGGCAGAAACGGCGCAACGCCCAGCATTGCAAACAGGGCAGGCTGCCGCAGGTCCATGCTGCCCGGCGGCCAGGGAGTGTCCACCAAGTTGCCCTCGATCCTTTCACAGCTTGCATGTAGGCCGGCCTCGTGCAGCAGTTTTGCCTTCCACTGCCCTACAGGGGGCTGATCCAGCTCAAACACAAGCAGGTCGGGCCACGGGTTACGCAGCACAAATGTATCGAGACCCGCGCCCAGCAGGCAGTACTGCCGCGTGCCCTCGTTATAGGCCGCGGCCAGGCAAGCTTCGGCGTACAGCGACCGTGCCACCACAAACGCCCGCAGAGACCCCGACCACTGCCGCGGCTTCGCTCGTCCCTGGGTAGAAGGCGTGCGACGCAGCGCCTCGGCACCGTCGCGGCCAAGCAGCGGCACAGCATAGGGATCATGGAAGACTACGGGCGAATCAACTAATTGGTGTGCGGCGCGGCGCAAAGCTACCCGCCAGGCGCTGTGAGCCTCGTCGGGCATGCCGGGCGGCACAGTTAGGCGCTTCATTGGGCTACCAGCCCGCTAGGTCAGGGTGTACATCTTCAAGCCGCTCTACTGCCAGCACCTGCTGCCGAAACACACGGCCGAAGTTACGTGCAATAGCCTGGGCTGCCTCCCCCATTGCCAGGGGCGCATCGGCTTCGTCTTCCATTGAGGTTACAGCCCGGTCAGCGATGCCGCATGGCACAATCAGGCTGAAATCCCGTAAATCCGTTGTGACGTTGAGCGCAAAACCATGGGAGGTAATGCCGCGTGACACATGCACGCCGATGGCGACCAGCTTCTTTTCAGGGCTCCTGTTACCGGCCGGTTGCGTCCACACGCCGGTACGCCCGCAAACCCGCCCGGCGCGTACGCCAACCTCACCCATCACGCGGATCAGCACCTCTTCAAGCAAGCGTACATAATCCACCACACCCATGCGTGCGCCGCTTTCTACATGCAGAGCCCGTAGGTCAAGAATTGGATAGCCTACCAGCTGCCCGGGACCGTGATACGTCACATCGCCGCCGCGCTTGACTACATGCAGCGTCACTCCGCGACGGGCTAGCTCCGCATCGGTCGCAATGATATTGTCGCGGCCTGCATTGCGTCCCAGCGTGAGTACCGGAGGGTGTTCAAGTAGTAGCAGCACATCGCCGATAGCATCCTGACGGCGCAGTTCTATCAGCTGCTCCTGTAATGCAAGCGCACGAGGGTATTCAATACGCCCAAGTTCCAAAAAGGTCAGCAAATGGAGCTCGCTATTAGGAGAGGCCGTTTAGAGTTTTCCAGACTGCAACTCAGTGTCAGGCTCACTCATTTCCCCGACTGCGACAGCGTCTGAATCCCCTGGCTCAAAGGTTGTACCGGCTCTTGCCCGCCGTGCGCGGGCATATTCGGCGGTCTGGCCGGCTAATCCCTGTGCACGCCGCCCCGCGCGTTTCATTGCATCTTCGAGCGCCCGCGTGTCCCCGGTGTGGAAGGTCGCAATATCGTCCAGGCCATCGGCGCCGGTTTCGTAGTAAGGAGCTTCTTGAAAGCTGCATGCATTGGCAATCAACGCCTGGGGCAGGCGAACCCGTGATGCGTTATACCGTTCTACGGCCTGATTGTAGGTTTCGCGCCGGACCAGGATTTCCGTTTCAATGGTTTCAAGCTGCCGCATCAGCTGCTGGTAGGTCTGGTTGGCTTTCAGGTCGGGGAAGCTTTGCGCCATGGCTGTGACCTGGCCGATGATGCGGTCGGCCTTGGCGTTGACAGAATGGAGACCTGCAATTGAAGTCAAATCCTCAGAGACCTGGAAATGCGAGACCTTTTCATGCGCGCCGTAACTCTCCGCGATGTTGATCAATTGCGCCGCGAGGTCGGCTCGCTTCTTGGTAACAGCTAGGATATTGGCCCGGCGCGAGCGAACCGCTTCGGCAAGCGCTTTCAAGCTGTTGTAGTGCTTGACGCCCCAGATCGTGAGCGCGATGAGAATAACGAAAAGTAGGATCACAATGTTTCTCCTGCCGGTCCTTTCAGTATGCGAGCAGTTTAGGGTTTTCGTCACGCCCAAAATCAGTGGAACGTTTCACCTATTAAAATTCAGCACTGCATCGGCTTTGCGCATTCGGCTTGCGCGGCGGCGACTTTACATTGCAGATCCGAAACCGGTTCCCGCGCCGGGCATAAGCGGCGGCCGCGCACGAAAACTAAGCCGCGCAATACCGCTCATCAGCAGGCTGATACCTACCAACGTGCCCAGCACCCATACCGAGCTGAAAGGCCATTGCGCAAGAATCACCACAGCCAGGATGAGCGTGACCAGCCCGTTCCACAGCATCCACCCGGCATGGTGCCCGGCGCGGGTACGGAAGTAGACGACCAGCTCCACTACGCCCTCTACCAGGAAGTACACAGCCAGCAGAAGCGTAAGCGTAACCAGCGCTCGTGCCGGGTGCAGGATCAAGTAAATGCCGACCAGCAGATACACCACACCCACTAACCCCATCAGAAGGTGGCTGCCCGCTCCGCGCGCCGACCATGCATAAATCAGGTGCGCAACGCCTGCTAACAGCAGCAGCACACCGAACAGGGACGTCACCACAGCCCCGGCAAATAGCGGAAGGGCAATGGCCAGTATGCCCAGTACGATCAGGGCGACGCCGGTGATCCTGGAGGACGGTCCGGGTGCGAACAGGGAGACGGGTGAGAGAGGACTTGGTGTGGTCATGGACGTGGCTCCTGTGGACGTGCTTGCAGCGTTGTATCGCTTGGATGCACGGACTCGGGCGGGATAATCTGAAATCAAGTTCAGAGCAAGCTCGGATTGAACTACACCATTCTGGGAGCTGGAACTAAAGTGAGAGAACCGATTTTGATTACGACTCCTATACCGACTCCAGAGGAACTCGCTGACGAACTTGGTGTCAGCCGCAGGCATCTCGGACAGATTCGTTCTGTCCTGCGTAAGCACGGCTTGCTTAAAGCTGTAGCTGCACCCGTTTCAAAGAAAGGTGCGGCGCAAGCTCGCAAGATTGTCGCGAGAAAAGCCCTCCTCTCGCAAAAAGTGAGATGAGTGACTCTGTTTTTGTAAATGTTCCATATGACAAAAAGTTTGAACAACTTTATCTAGCTTATATTGTTGGGCTTGTCGCTTTGGGTTTATCACCTCGACCAGCAATCGCGTTACCGAATGATAAAGCTAGGTTCAATAAGATTGTCGAACTCATCGATGAATGCTCATACTCTATCCACGACTTGTCCCGAGTACAACCTTCCCAAGAAAGTGGTTACCTCGATTCAATATGCCGCTTGAACTAGGATTGGCCTTATATCGCTCTTACAAGTTCCCCGACAAGCATCGCGTGTACATCTTTGAGGAAGAAAACTACCGGATTCAGAAGTCAACTAGTGATTTAAACGCTTTCGACGTGCAGCTTCATAATGGAACGCCTAAGGGCGTTATGGCGCAGCTGAGAAATACCTTTATTCGAGAGAGTAGCGAAAACACTGTACCGGAGATGCTTGAAGTTCTAAAAGATCTTAAAAAGGTACTACCAAAGTTGAAGGAAAATGCTGGTGTTAAATCTATATTTGACGGTCCGGCTATTGCGAACGGAATCATTTTGGCCGCAAGCACTTTAGTTAATCAGCACCGTCCAAATAGCTAATTTAGCCTTATAACATTCCGTGAAAAATTGTTCGGAACAGCAGGTGCTCTTGGAACCGGATTGATTACGTTTTGGAGTGGGTTTAGTTATGCGGCTTTTCCATAAAGCCGCACGACACATTTAAAGTGACTCCACAACCGTTGAAGACAAATTCCTTAACTACACGTTAATCGCCAGCCCTTCCACCGCGCCAAACCCGTCCAGCATCGCCTCAGCCAGCGTGGGGTGCGCGTGGATGGTGAACATCAGTTCCTCAAGAGTCGCTTCAAGTTCCATAGCAACGACACCTTCCGCGATCAGCTCCGTCGCCGAAGGACCGATGATGTGGATGCCCAGGATTTCGCCGTACTTCGTATCGGTGACCACCTTCACAAATCCCTCGTGCGCGTTGATGATCGAAGCCTTGGAGTTAGCCGAGAACGGGAATTTGCCTACCTTGATGTCAAGCCCCTGTTCGCGCGCCATGGCTTCCGTCAACCCGATAGAGCCAATCTGCGGCTCCGTATACGTGCAGGCCGGGATGCGGTTGCGCCGTACCGGGCGCGCATACTTGCCGGCGAGCTTGGAGGCGACCACGATGCCGCACATCGATCCAACATGCGCCAGTTGCGGTAGCCCGGCCACGATGTCACCAATGGCGTATACCCCTTCGACGCCGGTTGCCATCCATTCGTCGGTCTTGATGAAGCCCTTTTCCAGCTGAATACCCGGTAACTTCTCCAGCCCGATATTGTCGGTACGCGGTGCGCGGCCCACGGCTACCAGCACCTTTTCCGCTTCCTTCTCGACTTTTTTGCCGTTGCTGTCGATCCAGGTGACCTTAACGCCGGCTGCTGTCTTTTCAACCTTCTCGACCTTGGCACTTGTATGCACGTCAATGCCGCGCTTGCGGAAGTTTCGCTGCAGCTCTTTTGAGACTTCCTCGTCCTCAGCCGGCACAATGCGCGGCAGGTACTCGACAATGGTGATTTCCGCGCCGAAGCTTCGGAAGATCGATCCGAACTCCACGCCCACAGCGCCCGAGCCGATGATGATCATCGACTTCGGTACCGCCGGGATCAGCAGAATCTCGTTGTTCGTCATGATCGGGCTCGTTCCATCCGGACCGATCTCAAGCCCGGGCAGCACCTTTGCATCGGAGCCGGTAGCGATCATCACGTTCTTGGCTTTGACCTCGCCTTTTTCACCGACGCCGTTAGCGGCTTTCTCGACAGCGATGGTGTGAACTCCACCCTTCGCAGGGCCGGTAAGCGAGGCTTGCCCGCGCACCACGGTTACCTTGTTCTTGCGCATCAGGAAGTCGAGACCTTTGACATGCTTGGCGATGATGCCGTTCTTACGCTCCAGCACCTTTTGCCAGTTCAGAGTCGGCTTGCCGATGCCTTCAATGCCGTACTCCGCAGCATTCTCGACAAGCTCGTACACCTCGGCATTGAACAACATGGCCTTGGTCGGGATGCAACCCCAGTGCAGGCAGGTACCGCCCAGCTTGTCCTCGCGCTCCAGCAGCGCGACTTTCAACCCGTTTTGCCCTGCACGAATTGCCGCCGTGTACCCTGCCGGGCCGCCACCCATGATCGCTACGTCATACACCGTCTGCTCAGCCGCCAAACCCCACCCCATCGCTCAAAAATCATCCTGCGCCTCCCTGTGTCTCAGGTAGCGCGATCCCTGTCTATCCTACGCTTTAAGCTTTCTTGCATTCCTCGTTTGCGCGATACTGAAGCCGTAGCTGAGGACTTTCCATGAGCGCACTTGTACAACCCGACTTTGTATCGATCGAAGAGTACCTGAAAACAAGCTATCGTCCGGACTGCGAGTACATTGACGGAGTAATTGAGGAGAGAAATTTGGGTGAATACGAGCACTCCGCTATGCAGGCTTTTTTCGTCACCCTTTTTTCAGTGCACCGAAGTGCCTGGAATGCCAGAGTTTTCCCGGAGTACCGCGTCCAAGTATCAATGACACGCTTCCGCGTACCGGATGTCACGGTAGTCCGTCTGAACACGCCTCGCCAGAACATTCTGCGTACACCCCCATTGCTTGCCATAGAAATCCTGTCTCCAGAAGACACGTTGAAACGCCTCCAGCAGAGAGTCAATGATTACCTTCGCTTCGGCGTTGAACATATCTGGATCATCGACCCATATGATTTTCGCGCTTTTCTAGCCGACGCTCGCGGTTTCCACGAGCCCGCCGAAGGCTCCGCAACCGCGACGCTTACCATATCAGGGACCTCAATCGCTGTGCCGCTTGCTGACCTGTGGCGCGAGCTCGATCCGGCCTGACGCAGGTATCTCCTCTCGATCTATTTCCTCACCGATATACATGCGTCAACGCTGCGCCAGCTGTACTTCAACCTGCGTGTCCTTGGGGAAGGTCACGGCATGGCCCCGGGTGATAAACCGGAAGTAGATCGACTTGGTAAACGCGTACACACCAAAGCCGGTAGCCACGCTCGCGCTGCCTACACCCAGCGTTATGCCGCGCGCCACTAGCCCGAATCCGTTGGAGGCAACCGTCTGCTTGCCCAGACCGCCATCCTCATCATGGCCTCCTGCGGCAGTAGCCAGCAGCAGCAACGGTGCCAGGAAGCGCCCCTTATCGGGTTGCGCCTTCACATCGCCTTCCGCATCCACCGCTAGATTCTGTTTCTGGCTGCCTTCAGCACCGGTCAGCGTACCGTGTACCTTCTGCTCCGCTTCCCCTGGCCGCGTGACGCCGCGAAAGGTAAACCGCAGCGACCCGTTCCGCCCAAAGCTGCGGGAGGGCTTGGCGTGCAGTACCTCGCCTTCCAGCTCCGCGCCCTCGGGTAGAATCAGGCGCTGCTTTTCGTCAAATACGGGCTGTGTCAAGATGGCAGTCGCCTTGTCGCCGCGCTTCGCCGTATCCGAGTCCAGCGTGTTTACCAGCCGGGCATGCACCAGCACACTTGTGGGCAGGTTGGTTGTAAGGGCTGCGTTTTCCAGGTGCGCGGCTTCCGGGCGCATTACAGGAGCTTCCAGCCGCGCGACTTCGACGTCAGTAGACTGTCGCAGGTCGGCGATCATCTCCTCGCCCTGCCATAACCGCTGCGGGTGATAGGGCAGCTGGCTGTACAGCAAGTGCTTGGCGCGATCCATTTTGCCCGGCGCAAACAGCGTTTCACGCGTGGACTGTATCCGGCCCCGCACCAGGGCTTCTCCCTGGCTCCGCAACGAGGTGTGTGTCTGCCCGGCAAAGCGCACAGTCTCTGTCTGACGTACCCGCGCCTCACTGTCGAGCGGCACCTCAACCCCATTAAGCCGCATGCTTGTAAAGTTCACCACCGGTTGGCGCAACGGTGTGAAGTCACCGTTCAACAGGGCCTTGGTGCGCTCCTCGCCGTGTACAGCCTCAAGCCCTGACACGCTGCCCGCAACCACGGTCCCACCCGGTATCACCAGCCTGTCATACACATAGATGGGTTCGGTAATAACACCTTCCACCGGCGCG
Organism: uncultured Acidobacteriaceae bacterium; assembly: GCA_964235655.1. Classification (GTDB taxonomy): domain Bacteria; phylum Acidobacteriota; class Terriglobia; order Terriglobales; family Acidobacteriaceae; genus EB88. Next base: position 122,208 of record CAXSBB010000007.1, on the reverse strand, counting down.
CCAACCTTCATAGACGCGGTGTGGGTCACGGTGATGTGCAACGGCACCCCGGCCGCAAGCGTCGCCTGCTGCCCCTGGGCGGGGATAGAGAAGCACACTGTCCCCGATACTGCCGCAACCAATACTCCGCAACAAGGCCTAAGCCGCCGTTCCATATTCCACCGGTTTCCCAAGAAACCCTCCAAGGCGGCTCGTATCTCGCTCCCCTCTACTATAGGTGAAAATTCGTGCGGAAACGCCAAGTCTTACCTTATTAAGTTTTCGCCCAGGGGAATTGCACTATTCCAAAAGGCGTCTCACGCCTCTCCCCTAAAAGTAAATTAATGCGCCATACTTCAGTCACTTTCCGGGTCCGTTTTCGGTAAAGCGTTGAAACGTTAATAGGTTGCCCCTACCATAATCTCGCTCGGGGGAGATTTTCAGGGCAGACCGCAAGCCCGGCCTACCCCTGTCACAGATACAAGCTGACTGGATCAACCTGTTTCAACTTTGGAGGACTTGTGCGTCTTTGTTTCCTGCCTTTGACCGTCTCGACTGTTTCCCTGTGCCTGTTCGCAGGCTGCGGGGGATCTTCAAATACCTCCAGCACCCCCAGCCCTGCGCAGCCGGCTCCCCCGCCTGTCGCCGTTTCCAATCCGACACCGGGCATCGCATCCATCCAGCCTGCAAGTATCGTCGCCGGCTCCCCTGCGCAGACGCTCACCATCACAGGAATCGGCTTCATCGCGGCCTCGGTTGTGACCCTGAACGGCACCGCGCTTCAGACGACCTACACAAGCGCCACCATGCTCACAGCTGCCGTGCCGGCCACCGCGCTTGCTTCCGGCCAGGTGGACACACTGACAGTTACCAACCCGGCCTCAAGCGGTGGAAGCTCCCCCATGAGCAGCCCTGTGAGCAGCTACAACATCACCAGCCCTGTACCTGCGGTCGCAGATCTTTCACCGCAAAGCGTACCGCAGGGCCTCGCTGTCACCATTACTGTGAACGGGTCCGGGTTTGAGGCAAACTCTTCCGCGCAGTGGAACGGCTCAGGCCGTCCCACGACTTTTGTCAACGGAACCACGCTGCAGGTAGCCCTTACCGCTGCCGACGTCCAGACCTTCGGTTCAGGGCAGATCACGGTCAACAATCCCGGACCCGGCGGCACGGTCACTACGCCGGTCGCGCTTGCCATACTGGCCGCCAAGCCCACAATTACTTCCATCAGTCCGTCGGCTGTGGCCGTCTCCACCTCAAACGTGCCGCAGCGGGTGTTCATCAGCGGCAGCGGTTTTGCTGCAACAGCAACCGTACAAGTCAATGGGCAAGCGGCTTCAATCAGCAGCCGGAGTGCGGCTTCTATTACCGTATCGCTACCTGCAGGTGACTTCAGCAAAGCCGGCTCGCTCGCGCTCATTGTCACCAACCCCGGTTCTCCGGCTGTTTCTTCAAATAGCGCCCTTCTTTCTGTGACTCAGCCTTCCACTGCCGGGTTCAGAATCCAGCCCAGCTCTGTCCCTGCCGGTAGCCCGGCTACGACGATCACGCTTGTCGGCACGGGCTTCTTCCCTGACTCTGTGGCGCAATGGAACGGCATACCGCTTGCCACCAAGTACAACGATGCGTCAAGCCTTACCGCCGTGATTCCCGCTTCGCTCCTCGCAGGCTTTGCAAACGCCAATATTGGCGTGGTCACCCCTGAAAATACGGGCCAGGCACCGCCGACCGATCCCTTTACCACCTATCTTGCGCTATCAGTTAACGACATTGCCTACAACGCGAAAGACGGCCTCATCTATGCTTCAGTCCCCGGCTCGGCAGGCCCCGGACTCGGCAACAGCATCGCGGCCATCGACCCCACTACAGGCGTCATTCAAAAAACCATATTTGTCGGCAGCGAACCGAATCGCCTCACCATCTCGACCGATGGCACCCAGTTGTTTGTCGGCCTGGACGGGGCAGGGGCTGTACGACAAGTGGATCTCACCGCCGGCACAGCTGGAGTACAGTTTTCCCTCGGCGGGGGACCGGGCGTTTACAACGCTCCTTACACAGCGCAAAGCCTTGCCGCACTTCCCGGTAGTTCCAACTCTGTTGCTGTTTACGGTAGCAACGGTGTTGTCAACATTTTCGATTCCGGTGTAGCGCGTACCACTCCAAGCTCCGGGCTGGAGACGTACTTTACCAGCAATGTAGGAGGCCTGGCTTTCGGCAGTTCTGCGTCAAGCCTTTATCTCACTTCGGATGCTACAGGCAGCTACTTGTATGACCTTACAGTCGGTACCGGCGGCATCACTGCTTCCAAGCAGCTTGCAACCGGCTACTACGGTACAAACTTGCAGTATGACAAGGGCCGTCTCTACGTGCCCACAGGCACCGTGCTTGATGCCGCCACCGGTAGCCAGCTCGGTCAGTTCTCTTCTACACCCAGCTATTCCAATATTCCTTCGGCTACTAGCGGCCCAATCGTTTCCGACTCTACCCTCAACCTGGCTTGGATCGTTCCCTCCAATCCAACTGCTTTAAACCAAATCCTCTCGTTTGACGAGACCAGCTTTAACCCTGTAGCCAGCCTCCCTCTTGGAAGCGTGAGCACGGGTAGTACTTTCTCTAGTGGACCGGCAGACCTCATCCGCTGGGGCCAGAACGGTCTTGCTTTCCATACCGGCAGCCAGCTCTTTGTAGTGCAAGGCCCATTTGTGAATGATGTTTCTACAATGCCGGCCGACCTTGTTGTGATTGCGCAGGTTCCAGCGGCTGCAACAACCGGTTCTGCCCTGACCTATACCGTACAGGTACAAAACCAGGGACCGAATACGGCAACAGGTGCCACGCTGCTCTCGGTGCTGCCGCAATCCATCATCTTCGGCAGTGTCAAGAGCTCGCAAGGCTCCTGCTTCGGCACCGGGGAGATCTACTGTGACCTGGGTACGATTGCAAGCGGCAGCGCTGCAACGGTAACCGTGACGACTACACCCTCCACTTCGGGTACAGCGCAGCTCACGGCTGTTGCATCCTCTACCAGCTACGATCCGGCAATAACCAACAACCAGGCGACTGCTAAAACAGCTATCACCGGTAATCTTTTCAGCTCGCAGCCCATTGTTACCCAGCTTTCACCGTCCCTGGTTCAGGCGGGTGCCGATACCTTTACCCTTACTGTGAACGGCACCGGCTTCAGCAATGCTTCTGCTGTGCTGTGGAACGGACAAGCACTGCCTACAACTTTCGTGAACGGCGGGCAGCTCACCGCTTCCATCAATACTTCCCTGGTCAAACAGCTTGGCTGGGCTGAGGTATCAGTCTCCTCCGCTGCACCCGGCGGCGGCATATCGCCCGCGCTCACCCTCAGCATCTACCAGCTAATCAACGTGCCGGCCAACGTGATGACCTATGATCCCTTCACGCGGCAGCTCTATGCAGCTCTGCCCAGCACTTCTAAAACCTTGGCCGGCAATAGCCTTGTCGCCATCGATCCAACTACCGGCAGCATCGGCTCCCCGGTACAGGTTGGCAGTGAGCCCAACCTGCTGTCAGAAACCAGCGACGGCAACTACCTTTACATCGGCCTGAGCGGTGCCAAGAGCCTTGGCCGTTTCAACTTGTTGAACCAATCGCTGGACCTCACCGTGCCCATTCCCACGACGGAGAGCTACCAAACCGGAAATGCCCCGGCTGTCAGCATTGCTGCCGTCCCCGGCACAGATACCAGTGTGGCGATTGAGGAAAGCTTCTTCAATCAAATCGGCATTTTCGATATTGTCGGAAATACCGGTACATTCCGGAAGAAATTCTCTACCGGCTACTCAGGAGATAATCCTGTCTTCGTTGACCCTTCACATTTTTACGCTTATGACGCTCAAACATCAGGGGAAGAGTTCTACCGTTTCAGCATCGATAGTGACGGTGTTACTTTTATCGATGGAACGACCTTGTTGGGCTTCGGCGGTTACGGCGGCCAGCTTGCAGTCGATGATGGTCTTGTGTATGGTTCGGGCGGCGGCATTGTCAATCCTTCTACTACACCTCCGTCGCAGATCGCCGTACTGCCTCTAGGCTCGGGCCTGTACCAGACTCCGCTGATAGGTGGCGGGACAGTTCCTTATGCCTCGGAATCCAAATCTTTCAACATCGGTGTCAATATAGCCGGAAGTGAGCTCAACTTTCTCCAGCGCTTTGATACGCAACACTTCTTGCTGGAAGACCAAATTCAACTGCCGGGCAGCTCAAGCATAAGTGCCATCAAGGGAACGCGCTGGGGTCAGGATGGACTGGCTTACGTTCTTGCACCCCAGCCAGGCAGCACCGCACCTTCACAAATCTTTCTGCTCCGTGGGCCGTTTGTCTTACCCGCGGAAGCCGTTGCAAACGCCATACCAACCCTCACCGGTACTGATCACAGCACACTCACAGCCGGGACCGGTAACCTCTACATCACAGCCACCGGCAGCGGCTTTCTCCCCGGCGCCACCGTGCTGGTCAACAGCTCGCCGCGCACTACCGGTTTTGTCGACTCCGCACACCTTTCCGTTGCCATTCCTGCCTCTGATGTCCAAAGCGCGGGCACTCTCACCCTTACCAGTCAGAATCCCGGTTCAGGGGCTTCCGGCTCTGTCTCCATCAGCGTGCATTGATCCTTATCGAATGCAAGATAAAGGGTGGCTGCAACTCGCAGCCGCCCTTTGTGCTTTCTAAAGCAAAGTTCATGTTGTGTACAAGGATCGTGGCAGCCTAAGAAGGTGTGCAAAGTCGGCAACAAACACCAGGTGTCATCCTGAGCGAAGTCGAAGGACCTGCTTTTGCCTTGGACCTTGCACTATCCCTGCTTTTGCCCGAACTCACTGCACCGGGTCGATCACCTTCATCCCGGACTCGCTGTCCGGTCTCTTGGCAAGTGGCGTTTCATCCACCGTTACAAAGACTTCGAGCGTCGGGTTCACGTTCAAAGCAAATATGTGTCCCCCAATCGGCGTGCCGTCGGGCTTGCCCAGCACCGCATGCATATGCGCAATCGGCTTGCCTTTCAGAGCTGCAATGTCGCCGGTAAGCGACAGCACCTCAGTTTGCTCTGTGACAGGGATGCGCAGATAGAGTTTGCGAGGGAGATCAAGTCATGCCAGGGTTGCGCTGCTTGCCTCGCCGATCGCGGTAAAATGTGCATCCTGGACCTTGTATTGGATTGCAAAATCCGTCAGCCCACTCAGCGCCTCATCCCCTTTGCGGAAGATGACAGCGTACACCTTCTCGCCGGACGTGCTGTTAACCATCTTGACCTGCATGCCGGTGCCTTGCCGGCGGCCATGGGCTACAACACCTGAAACGAGAACATGCCATGGACCGGGCGTTTCGAGAATTGCACGAAGTAGCCGCATAGGCGGTTTTAGCTCCTACGCCAGCGCCAGCGCCGCATCCTGCGCGAAGTAGGTAACGATAAACCCGGCCCCGGCCCGCCGCAGCCCTACCAGTGATTCGAGCATCGCGCGCTCCGGGTCAAGCCATCCGCGCTCAAATGCTGCTTTCATCATCGCGTACTCGCCGCTTACCTGGTATGCGCCCATAGGTACGTCGAACCGGTTGCGCGCGGCATGGATCACATCGGCATACGGCATCGCGGGTTTCATTAGGATCATGTCCGCGCCCTCAGCTATGTCGGCCTCAATCTCACGCATGGCCTCGCGCAGGTTTGCGCCATCCATCTGGTAGGCGCGCCGGTCGCCGAACTGCGGGGCAGAGTCGGCTGCTTCACGAAACGGCCCGTAGAACGCTGAGGCAAACTTGGCCGCGTAGCTCAAAATGGGCGTATTTTGCTGCTCGGCTGCGTCGAGCGCTAGCCGGATCACCGCTACCCTGCCATCCATCATGTCGCTCGGTGCGACCACATCCGCTCCTGCCTTTGCCAGCGATACAGCCGTCCGAGCCAGGGAAATGAGGCTGCGATCATTGTGTACATGCTGCTCACCGTCGATCGAGTGCAGCACCCCGCAGTGGCCATGCGAGGTATATTCACACAAACATACATCGGCGATCAGTACCAGTTCGCGCAGCGTGCGATTCGCCTTGAGCCGCCGCAATCCGCGCTGCACGATGCCATCATCAGCCCAGGCACCCGTACCTTCTTCGTCCTTTGTCTCGGGCAACCCGAATAATAATAGACCGCCGATTCCAAGCCGCGCCGCCTTTTCCGCTTCCTTTTCCGCTTCATCAAGCGACAGGTTAAAAACGCCTGGCATGGAGCTAATGGGCTTGCGGATGCTCTCGCCCGGGCACAGAAATAGCGGCAAAATCAAGGCCGAAGGCTCCAGCCGTGTTTCGCGCACCAGCGAACGTAAAGCCGGAGTGTGCCGCAGTCGGCGCATGCGAAGAAACGGAGTATCCATGACAGTGATTGTAGTCTTCAGGTATCAAGCAGATAGGCAGCATTGAACACTGAATTATCTTGCCTACTCGCCTAACCAGCTTCCTGCATCATGATTACGCATAGCGGGCTGCCACCCTGCACTCTATGCGCATCCATGGATTTATGACTACAGCAAACAAAACTCCCGCGAAAACTTCTGAGAAAAAGGCCGTACCTACAAAGAAGGACGCCACGAAGGACCCGAAGGGTGGTCTTACAGCAGCCGGGCGCAAAGCCTTTGCTCAAAAGGAAGGTGCGCATCTACGTCCCGGTGTACAAGGAGCTGCCGACACCCCAGAAAAGATGAAGCGTAAAGGGTCATTTCTGCGCCGCCATTTCGCTAATCCCAGAGGTCCTATGGAGCGTGATGGCGAACCGACCAGACTTGCCCTCTCGGCCCATGCTTGGGGGGAGCCTATACCAAAAACCGAGGCGGATGCGAAAGAGCTTGCCGATAAAGGCAGCAAGCTGCTGGAGCAATTTCATGCTGTTACTGATGGGAAGAAACCGGCTCAAACAAAATCGCAAGAACTCGTAAAACAGACGAAGGTAGCAGGTAAAGTTGCGAAAACACCGGCAGAGAAAGCCATTCCGGTTAAGAAATCCGCTGCGAAAATAAGCAAGAAGTCAGAAACAAAGTAAAACAAGCGGCCCTCATGCGAAGGCCGCTTGCGGAAACAAAAATAGTATTAAAGTGCTTCCGCCAGTTGCGGGTACAACCCGATGTGGCTAGCTTCATACAAGGCGCGCAGCCGGGAACTCATCAGCTGGTAGGAAGCAGCTGCTTCCTGCATCCGAAATGGTGTCCGCAAGCTGAAATTCTGCCACAGCATGTCGAAGCGCACCATCCAAAGCGCATGGCGTAAGCGCCGGGCATCGCGACGGATCATCTCCGCTACGATGGTTGCTTCCATTTGGTTCCAGCGGGTTGCATAACCTGCCAGCTCCAGCATAACTTGCGCATTCTCGCGCATCATGCGCATGCCGTCTGCGCCACCTAGCAACTGATAGATAGTATCCGGCTCTAATTCAGTCTGGTTCAGGCGCGGGTGCAGGTAAGAGTCTGCCACAGCGTCAACACCACGGCCCGGCATGGGATGCAGTCTCCCAATCAGCGTAGCCCAGTCCTGTCCGGCTTGGCGTGCAGCTTGCTTGCCGAAGTAGAGGTAACCTGAAATTAGTGCAATGACGAAAGATATTATCAGAAAAATTGGAAGAGGCAGCATAGGTTTTACTTCTTTCTTAAAGTACTGCGCAGATCGTAATCCAGATTCTTCTGAATGGAAACTAAATACTGCACCATCGCTGCAGAAAGTGGTTTTCTCTCGGGTTCAGTGCGCCAAAAGACTACACTCCAGTAACCAAGCGCCCCTATATAGGCACAGATCTCAAGCCGGTCCAAAGCTACGTAGTCTCTTGTCCAGCCAAAATAGCTATGTGCCGTGTCTACACCAAGCGAGATGCTGACCCACAGCATCAATCCTTGACCTAAACCCATAACCCAATTTCGCCATTGCAAACCTAACCGCTGCGCCGCGAAAGACATCACCACAACCAGCTCAGCAATCAGCAAACTCGTGAATAAATCAACTTTGATTGTCCATGCATATAAGCTGTTTGGCGCTTCCGGGCTTACGGCAAATGAAAGTGCAATCGCTAGTACGGCACCTACCAAGCCTAACCCTATGAACATGGACTTTGCATCTTGTATCCAGGTTCCTGTAGGGCGAAGTACCACACGTGCCATTTCAAAAACTACTGCGATCTGTAAAGCTGTATCTAAGAACGATAATGCTGTAAACGTCCAGAAATAAGTTGTTCTTCCAGCCACCCGATAAATTATAAAGTTTACGACTGTTACAAAAGCTTCAAAACCAATAAAGGTCGTGAGCCAGGGAAATATCAAAAAGCGCTTTTTACCTATCAGCACAGCTAGGAGCTCTAACTGTCCAAACAGGCTTACCAGCCATAACGCTTTGTCAAGCAGCGCCAGACTCATTCCCTACTCCTCGCAGCGAGCCTGATATGGCGTACGCTTCAGCCGTATTCAGCTTAAACCCTAGTACGCGCTGCGGACATGTTCCACTTTCGACTGCCAACTACTTTTAGTAGCCTTCGGGACGTGGACATGGACTGCCACCACCTGGATGAAGGTAGCCTTCCGGACGCGGGCATGGACTGCCACCACCTGGATGAAAGCTTAATGTATTATGCAAGTTAACAGGAGCTGCCATCGCTGCACCAGTTCCACAGAAAGCCACACCAGCCAGTACCATCGATCCAAGAATGCTCTTCATGTCCGCTATCTCCAAGCGCCAGTGGGCGCTTCACAAAGATTAGAACAAGAGCGTAGAAATAACTGTCCATATCGTCCTATCGGCTGCAATGTATTTTACTTTAATTACTTTCTTTGCTGAGCCGTAATTACTTACGCTAACATGCCCCCCTATGGATCTTTGAACATTTGCTGCCATCCAGCCAAGCTTGAACAGTAAGGCATGTAAATGCCCTACGGGAACTTGAGTACCCTGTAAAAATGTTTGCCGGGCTGCTGCCCGGCAAGTGCGTACCATTAAGAAGTGCCCCTCACCACCCCAATCACCGCCCCACTCGCTGAATTTGCCCGCCAAGCTCTGGAATGGGACCGCTTTCTCGCACTTCTAGCTCCCTACTCCGCCTCACCGCTCGGCCGCGAATGGCTCACCAGTCTCGCTCCTTCAGCCGACATCGCATGGATTGAACGAGAGCATGCGCTTGTACATGAAATGCAGCTGCTGCTTACCGAAGGCGTTCGCCCCTCACTTGGCAGCGTTACTGATCCTACCCAGTTGCTAGCCAAGTCGCGCCTGACCGGGGCTGCGCTTGAGCCTGAGGAGATTCGCACCCTGCTCGCTCTGGCAGATGCGGTCGGTTCCTGGGCATTTACCATGCGCAACCTACCGGATCGCTATCGAAACAGCGGCTTGCCGGGTCTGCAGGCGCTTTCCGCTCCTCTTACAGAAAGCGAACTCACCGCCGGACTGCAGGCGCTGGTTGAATCCATCCGTGCCAAGCTGCTCCCGGACGGCTCACTCGCGGACTCCGCTTCTGCTGAACTCGGGCGCATCCGCCGCGACATCGACCGGCAGCAGCGCACTATTGAGGATTCACTACGCTCCGCTTTGCGCCGACTCTCAGAAGCGGGTACCGCGCAGGACGAGCTCATTACAATTCGCGGTGACCGCTTTGTCATTCCGGTCAAGGCAGAAGCCAAGCGTAAGGTCTCGGGTGTGGTCCATGGCGCATCATCGTCAGGTCAGACAGTCTATCTGGAGCCACTTGAAACCATAGAACTCAACAATGACCTCGTCCGCTTATTTGAAGACGAACTTGCCGAGATACATCGAATTTTTCTTGCTATCACCGCGCAGCTTGCCGCTCAGGCACCGCTGCTGGTCCCGGGTGCGGTAATTCTTGCAACAGTTGAAACTCTGCTCATTCGCGCCCGCTTCGCGCATGCTTATGACTGTGCGCGCCCACGCTTTACCATGGGTCCGCAGGCTGAAGTACGCTTGGTCGCTGCGCGGCATCCCTTGCTCGAACATCGGCTAAAAGAACAAAGCCAAATCGCCTCCGCGGCTTCTCAGGCTGTAGTTCCTTTATCTTTAGCGCTCGAGCCCGATAAGAAGCAGCTCATTATCTCCGGTCCCAACACCGGCGGCAAAACCGTCGGCCTCAAAACCACAGGCTTGCTCGCCCTCATGGCGCAAGCCGGCATTCCAGTTCCGGCGTTTGAGGCGACCCTGCCCGTTCTTACCGCTATTCTTGCCGATATCGGGGATGCCCAGTCCATTGAGCAGAACCTCTCCACCTTCTCAGCACATATTACCAATCTCAACCGGCTCAGCGCTCTTGCCGGCTCCTCTACGCTCGTGCTCATCGACGAACTCGGCTCCGCCACCGACCCGGACGAGGGCTCAGCGCTCGCTGTCGCTATCGCCGAGCACTTCCTCCACACAGGCGCGTTCTCCATCATCTCGACTCACCATACGTCGCTCAAAATCTATGGTGAAACTACGCCAGGCGTTGTGAACGCCGCAGTCGGTTTCAACGCGGAAACGCTCGCCCCTACCTATGAGCTGCGCCAGGGTGTGCCCGGTGCCTCCGCCGGCATCAATATCGCCAAGCGGCTTGGCTTGGCACCCGCGATTATCGACCGGGCCCGTGCTCGCATGACCACCCAGGCACTCGACATCGGGGCGTTCCTCGACCGGCTGCATGCAGAAATTGCGGCGCTTGGTGAGGAGCGTTTAAGTCTTCAAGCGGAAGAAAAAGCCATCAAGAAGGAGCGGCACCGGCTTGAAACGGAAGGCATGGCCGAGTGGCGCACTGCCACCCGCGAGCTTGAGCAGCAGTTAAGCGCAACCCTGCGCACGCTTGACACACAAGCAAAGGAGGCTGTGCAGGCGATTGAAGATCGTGCCGCCCGCGAAAAAGCCGCTGTCGAGGCCGAGCGCCGGGTGGCTCGTCTACGCCAGGAGTTTTCTGACCAGTTCACCGCGCAAGTGCGTCAGCGCCGGCCCAATGCCATGCAGGCCGCCGCCACGCAGGTGGCCGCGCATCAGCGTAACCCGCTTTCCGCTGCTGTCGGTGACACAGTAAAGCTCAAAATCGGTCAGCAGGGCCGCGTCACGCGCGAGCTCGACCTGAACACCCTTGAAATTGCCATCGGCAGTATGAAGATGCGCGCCCGCCGCGTAGACATCGCTGCCATCGTGATCTCTGCCAATCCGTCCGGCAATCCCATCTCACCCACACCCATGGAACGAGCCACCCGCCAGCGCAACATCACGGTTCGTGCTGCTGAACTCGACGCAGGCCGCCGGTCAGAACTGAATGCTGCTTTACGAACGGAGATCAACGTAATCGGCCTGACAGCCGACCACGCGGGAGACGAAGTTGAAAAGTTTATTGACCAATCTTTCCTCCAGGGTTTGCAGCGAGTGCGTATCGTGCACGGGACCGGCATGGGTGTGTTGCGCCGTACGCTGCGCGAGTCGCTCAACCGCCATCCCCATGTTGCGACCGTAACCGAGGCTGACCAGTACGAAGGCGGTCAGGGTGCCACCATCGTCGAACTCCGCCAATGAACCCTAGCCGGACAGCCAGGATAGCTTTTATAGCCCAGAAACATGCCGTCGCGCTATCACTCTATCCTTATATATGTAGTGTGCCGTACGGAGCGGTCCTTTACACCTGCCATCCGGCTGCTCTACCCTGGGCTCGCCGGTTCTTCAATTGCGTCTGCTCTTAAGGGGTAAATCTATGAGTGCTTCTCGCCGTACCTTCTGCGCCGGCTCGGTCCCGGCAGTGCTCGGCTTCACCCAGCTGCTCTCTACCACCAATGCAAGAGCCGCTACAGGCCAGCCCTTGCAGTCCTTCATCGCGCCTTTCGCGGACATGAAGACGCATAGCAACGCCAGTACCACTATCCGTCCCATCGCAGACGGACAAACCGCTGAGGGTGCGCACGTCGAAGTTCATGAAACCCAGCTGAACCCGGGTGCCGAGCCGCACCCGCCGCATCGCCACAAGCATGAAGAATTCTTATTGCTGATGAAGGGCCAGATTGAGGTTACTGTTGATGGAGAAACCTCAACCCTGACACCAGGCTCGGTGGGCTTTTGGAAGTCGATGTCTTTGCATCACTTGAGGAACACCGGCTCCGAGATTGCGCAGTATTTCATCGTAGGTCTCGGCAACGACGCTTAGGTAACTACCGTGTATGTAGTCAGCGGGATTCCGGTATGGCTGCTCCAAGCGTTTTTACATCATCGCCGGTCTTACGCCGAACCCAGCGGTTCATAGGCTCTGCATACACTGTAGCGACAAGCCATCCCAATAAACCCGCGCCGGCTATAACTCCGACAAAGAGAAAGATCACATCCCGCACCGGCGCACCATAATGAACGAAAACAGCAAACGCACCTAGAACGACAAACATATGTGTCAGGTAGATTTCATAGCTGTGCCGGCCTAGTAACAGAAGCGGGCGAAGAAGACGAGGAGCCTGCCACGCAGACTGTTCCGCAGCCGCAACCGCCAGGCATGTTCCGACGGCAAGTACCGTCATGTTCAAGCCGTTTCTTCCCAGTCCCCAGGTATAAGCCTGAATTGAGAAGCCAAGGCTAAAGATCAGCAGCGCGATGCCTACCGCTCCCCCTGCATGGATTGCGACTTTCGAGAGTCGCTTGCCCGAGAGAAGCATGGCTGTTAGACATCCCAGAGCGATAGCGTCCATGCCGCCTAGGTAGGAGTATTCGCGCCAAACGGGATTTGGGTTGAAGGCCTTGGCTCGCGCAAACGGACCTGCGACAATAAAAATCGTCAGTAGTGCAATCAATAGCTTCCTGGTTCGCAGCAGTCGCGCTGCCGGCGGAAAAAACAGGTAGAACATTTCTTCTACCGAAAGTGACCACAGGATGTCCCAGCTCGCGGGAAGATAGCCGCGGGTAGCTTCCAGAAAATTGATGTGAAATGTAAATGCGGCCAGGAGTGCTCGCCCAAGGCCGCCTGTTTTTGGCTGCACTACATATTCTTTAACATGCAATCCATGCATCCCGCTAAGTACGCAGAGTAGTAAAAGCAGTAGTGGTGCAATCCTGGCTACACGCAGTAGATAGAAATCTCTTACCATTAGCAAGTTAGGCGAGCCCCATCGCCGGATGCTTGTAGAAGTAATTAGATACCCGGAAATAACAAAGAACATCTGCACGCCAAATTGCCCATTCCACACCAAGGAATACACCAGTTGATGCGGCAATCCTTTTGTATAAGGGATTTTCGCGAAGATCAGCCGCATGTTGACATGGTTCATTAATACAAAAAGAATGGAGAACCCACGTAGCAGGTCCACTCCATCGATCCGGTTCCAGCTTTTGCCTGCTTTGCGCGGGAGAAATGCAATCATTGTGCAAGTATCCACTGAGCGGCATTCGATAAGGCGCATTCCGTACTGCGTTTACTACGCAGGGTGCTTTACAGTAGCCGAGAGTCTACCTTCTTGCTCGTGAGGCATAGGAGTGAACGCATGAGTAATCTTCGGTGTCACAAAGCACGCCTTTGTCTCCCCATGCTTCTTTTATTAGCTGCGAACCCATTTGGTATGGCGCAGGCAGTGCAGCCCACCTATACCGCGTCGTCGGGACGCACCCTGCTGCGCGCCGGCCATGTGCTCGATGTACACACCGGGCAAGAAATGCCCGACGCTACAGTCATCGTGCAAGGCGAGCGCATCCTGGCAATTGCTCCAACGGCAAGCACACCTGCGCAAAGGGGCGACCGTGAACTGGATCTGCGCAAGGACACGCTGCTGCCGGGGCTTATTGACGTCCATGTTCACCTGACCGGTGTTACGGACTTCGACCCGTACTTCGAGCTCTCGATGACGCCTGGCAAGGAAGCCATTTTAGGCGTGGAGAACGCCAGAACTACGCTCGAAGCCGGATTTACGACGGTGCGCAATGTAGGAGCAAACGACTTTACGGATGTGGCTCTGCGTGACGAGATTAACGAGGGTCACATCCCAGGACCGCACATGCAGGTATCAGGGCCGGCGCTCGGTATTACAGGCGGACATATGGACGAGAACCTACTGCCCTACCAGTACCATGTCCAGGGCGAGGGCGTGGCAGACGGTATCCCTGCTGTACAGCACATGGTGCGGCAGAACATTAAATACGGCGCAGACTTGATCAAGATTGGAGCTTCCGGCGGCGTGCTGTCGAAAGGCGATGACCCGCAGGCTTCACAGTACACGCGCGAGGAGATAGCGGCCATCGTCGCCGATGCGCATCGTCTGGGCCGCAAGGTAGCCGCGCACGCGCATGGCGCGCAGGCCATCCTGTGGGCAACCGAGGCAGGCGTGGACTCGATTGAGCATGGAAGCTATATCGACGATAAGAGCATTGCCGCAATGAAAGAGCACGGCACCTACCTGGTGCCTACCAGTTACCTGTACGACTGGTACAAAGAACACGGCCACCTGCCTGCCTTGTACGCGCAGAAGATGCATGACACAACCGCCGTGGCGCGCGCGAACCATAAACGAGCCATCGCTGCCGGAGTCAAGGTAGCCTTCGGCACCGACGCCGCGGTGTACCCGCATGGGCTAAACGCGCATGAGTTCGAGGTATATGTGCGCGACTACGGCATGACGCCCTTGGCCGCCATACAAACGGGGACGCTGAACGCCGCCGACCTGATGGGCTGGACAGACCGCGCGGGAGCGCTTGACCCAGGCAAGTGGGCGGATGTAGTTGCGGTTGAGGGCGACCCGCTCGCCGACATTCGGGTGCTGCAGCAGGTGGCTTTTGTGATGAAAAGCGGAGTGGTGTACAAGGACCGGGCGGAACCCGGAGCCGTGGCTCATCTCCAGATTGCTCCCGAAGAACAGGGCCATCCTGAGTAAACCGGTGTCACCCTAAGCATAAAAAAACCGGTGTCATCCTGAGCGAAGTCGAAGGACCTGCTTTTGCTTTGATAAGTCCCTTAGAAATCAACCTTTGTAGTAGTCCCGGTTAAGCCGCTGCAGAGAGCTCGTAATCACCCAAAACCGTTCATAGTGCCGGAACCAGCCACAACACTTTCCAATTCTCCCTGCACTTCATTACAGTCAGGAAGCCGTGATCGCGTCTCAACTCACGCACCGGGGTGCAAGTGACACAACCGATTGTATGGAAGCGTTATAGCTGGTGGGCAGTCTCCCTGCTCCTGCTCGTATTTCTCACCGAGCTCACCCTCTCCGTACGGCAGCAGTCGGTCAGCTGGGACGAGGGTGACCACCTTTATGCCGGTTACATGTCCTGGCAGACCCATGATTTCGGCATCAATCCGGAACACCCGCCGCTGGTTAAGGCCCTGGCCGCCATCCCTCTGCTGGGCATGCATCTGCGCCTGGGTACGCCGCATCATCTACCCAGTTTCAAGGACGAAGCCTACTTAAACGGCCGTGACATGATCTTCGGCAACGGCGGCGAGCCGGGATCAGAGCGCATTATGTTCCGCGCGCGCATGGCCGCGGCCTCGCTCAGCCTGCTGCTGGGCATGCTTGTCTTCCTCGCCGGGTGCGAGATGTTCGGCGAGGCGGCAGCCCTGTTTGCGCTGGCGCTCGTCGTTTTTGAGCCGAACCTCATCGCGCACGGTGCGTATGTCACCACAGACATGGGCATCACCTGCTTCCTGTTTGCGAGCATTTACGCTTTCTATCGATACTGCCAGGTACCTTCCGCCGGAAGGCTGGTGCTGCCCGGGGTTGCCACCGGGCTTGCGCTTGCCTCGAAACACTCCGCTACACTCGTGCTGCCTATCGGTATCGCCCTTGTGGTTTGCGAAGTTGCACGACCGCAGCCCAGGCGTGCCGCTGCCGCGCTGAAACTCTCTTCGGCTCTGCTCGGCATGGCAGCTATCGCAGTTACGATTCTCTGGAGTTTTTACGGTTTTCGCTACGCCGCGCGACCCGGCGGTCTGGCGCTCAACCCTACTCTGCCTGCTTATGCAGCCGGGCTCCACGGCGCGGAGCCGCGCATCTACCTCGCGCTCGCGCACTGGCACCTGCTGCCCGAATCCTATATTTACGGTTTGATTGACATACGGCTGGTCTCGAATTCTTTTCCGACATATCTGCTAGGTCAAATTCATGCGCACGGCGTTCCGCTTTACTTCATAGTTGCTTTTTTTATTAAATCAACGGCGGCGTTTCTTCTTCTGCTCCTTGTTACCGCATTTGCTCTGCTTACCGGCAAGCTGCGCGCTCGGCGTCCGCTGATATTTCTCATCGTGCCGCCTTTAGTCTACTTGCTCATTGCCACCGGCACCGGCCTCAACATCGGCGCACGTCACATTTTGCCTATGTATCCATTTCTGGCCGTACTTATCGGCGGCGCTGTTGTAGCACTCAATCAACGGCAGCGCGCCTGGGCGTATATAGGCGGAGTTCTCCTGCTATGGCATGTGGTCTCTACCACTCGCGCCTACCCGGTATATCTAGCGTATTCCAATGAATTTTGGGGCGGGCCCAGTAATACTTATGAACATCTTACCGATTCCAATACCGACTGGGGCCAGCAGCTACTTGCCGTTAAGAAGTATGTCGACCAAAACCACATCCATCAATGCTGGTTCGCTTACTTTGTCGAGCCATTTATTCAGCCTGCCGACTACGGTATCCCCTGCCGGCCCTTACCTACAGCTGACACCGGCTGGAGCCACTTCCAGGTCGACTCGCCCACAACCATCACCGGTCCGGTCTTCATTAGCGCGGGCGACCTTACCGGCTTTGAGCTCGGTTCCAACGTGATGAATCCCTACCGCGCTTACCAGCACCTGCAGCCTGCCGCAGTCATCCAGCACGGCGTTTTCGTTTATAACGGCACTTACGATAACCGTTTTGCCGCCGCCCTGGGCCATGTCACGCGCTCACTCGACTTGTCTGCCAACGGCCACCCCGAAAACGCACTTACCGAAGCCCAGCAAGCCGTTCAGATCGATCCTGAAGAATTTCAGGCCCAGATGACCTTAGGCGACGCCCTTACTGCTCTTCACCGCCAAACTACAGCTAAACTCGCCTACGAGCAGGCTCTCACCATCGCAAAAACCATGGAACCAAGTGCCGCCGCCGAGTGGGGGCCGCAAATTCAGAAGCATTTAGCTGCGCATTGATACGTTCGAAATCTGATTGCTTGCATACACCGATATAATCCGGCATATTCTCTGGCTAAACCATCACTGAGCAGTAAAACTGATGTTACAAATTAATGGTTTTTGATAATTGTGATTGCGTTTTGAGTAAACGCTTAGTTTTTTAAGAAAAGTTTTATTAGGTGCAAACCAGCATAGATCAAGAAAGAGATACTACATGCTCCTCAGCCGCTGTCAATCTAAATTTCAAGCCACAATGCAAGTTGCTACGCTTTTCATAAATGTAGGATTGCTTACGCAAAATGCTTGCCGGTTTTAGTATCTATAGCTTGTCCCTGCCACTCATACAATCCAAGCTGCCCTAATTACTATCCGAGCAACCGGTTGTCCAGATCCATCTTGCGTCTATAGTGCAACTACAGTTCGGGTGAGAATGCATTCATATTTACCGTCCTCATCCGCACTGAATGATGAAGGCTACTTCAAATCTACAGGCACTCACCGCGCCCGGTACTTCTGTGACCCGCGCCGCGTCTGCTTCGCATCCTTTGTCGGCGCGCGGTTTCCAGCCGCCGGAAGCGCTTTGTCCACAGTCATGGTGATGATGGCAACTGCGGCAGCCTCCGCAAGCACCACAAACACCATCAAGAACCAGTTTGAAGCCGGCCACTGACTGAAATCAAACCCGCGAAGATACTGGAACCACTCCGCAAAAAGCATTGCAGCCAACACAATGCTGAAAAGTAGTACAAACCTGGGCGTCACCATAGCTCCTATATCGACAAATCATGCATTTGCATGAGCGCCCCGAGGGACGCTCAAATGCGCATAGGCATAATGATATACCGGTAGCGCGTTTCATCCTGGGCATCCTCGGGCCGCATCTGTCCGGCGGACTGAGCGTCCTTGAACTCCAGACGCACCTCCCCTGCATTACCGATCGCCTTTAGGAAGTCCAACAAATATTGCGAGTTGAATCCGACCATGATCGGATCAAAGGCATAGGGGCTCTCAATGATGTCTTCGCTTTCGCCTGATTCATTCGAAGACGAAGAAATTCGTAGTTCATTGCTTTCAAGGCGTATCTTGATCGCGCCCGACCGCTCATCGGCAAACTGCGCTACCCGCAGGATGGAGTGCTGCAACTCTTCTGACCGCACCACCATGAACTTGGTGTTATCACGGGGTAATACTGCTTCATAGTTCGGAAACTGCCCTGATAATTTCCGGCTGGTTAACACTCTGGTACCGACACGAAAGTACAACTGGTGCTCATCATCTGCGAATTCAACCTCAGTTGCCTCAGTATTTGCCAGTAATCCTTGCAGCTCCTGCAACGCCTTACGTGGGATCAGGATTTTCTTCTCGCCGGTCACGTTTCCCAGGCTCTCGCCGGTCTTTTCAATGTGCGCCAGTCGGTGTCCATCGGTCGCTACCATGGCCAGTGACTCCGACTTGAGGATCAGCAGCGCGCCGTTCAGCGTATAACGCGATTCCTCATTGGATATTGCGAAAATTGTCTTGGCAATCATGTTTTTAAGCGACACAGCCGGAATCCTCGTACCGGTGCCGACTGGAAACTCCGGCACCTGCGGAAAGTTGGCCCGGGCCATGCCCACCATCTTGGTATTCGACCGGCCTGAGCGGATCTGAACCCAGTGGTTGTCCATCAGCTTGATTGAAACTTCGCCATCGCCCAGCAGCTTGATGTAGTCGTATAACTTGCGCGCCGGCACCGTGCAGGAGCCGGGCTTCTTGACCTTGGCTCCGCAAGCTGTGCGCAGACTCTGATCCAGATCGGTTGCCGTGATCCCCAGCCGGTCACCCTCGGCTTCGAACAGAAAGTTCGACAGGATTGGGATGGTCGTTTTGCGCTCGACCACGCTTTGTGCCGAGGTCAACTCCCGCAGCAGCTCGGCCCGGCTCACGGTGATCTCCATAGCGGCATTGTTTGCGGGGGCTGCGGCCGGCTTCTCTGCCTTTTCCGTAAGCAGACCTTCCAACCCCTCTGGTCCATTACCGGTGCTTGCTTCCTGTTCCAACTCTGCTTCCGCCATCGTCGCCTCGTCTCTGCCCTGCTTCAACCATTCTATGAGCAGCCCGCCATGGCTGCCCATCTGAAAAAGTGCTCGTATTGAGGGAAACGTAGTTCTTTATCAGGAAGCCTTACAAAGCGAAGCCGGAACAGTGATTGCAGACGAGAGGTGCGGAGGTGCGACGTACTGCTGCTTTTGATCTTTCTTAAAAAAGGATGAAAAACAGCAGCCGTAACCGTTTGGCGTGGAAAAGAGGAAATCAAGCCGAAAACCCCTCCAGGCGCATTTCGATGCATGGGACCGGTTTTCCATAACCTGTGCATCGTTATGTGGAAAACCGGAACAACTCGGTACAGGTGAAAGGTTCCTGCCCTACTTCCCCACACCTCCCACAGCAGTTGTGGATGCTATTGTGCAAATCTTGCTGCACCCATGGAAAACAGGTTCGCAGTAAGCAGGCATGCGGCTCCACATGGGACCGACTTTCCACATGTACCCACTTATCCACATTTGCGCGCAGCTGTGGATAAACCTACATGAGGGAGGCCGGCAGGCACTTCCAGGTATGAACACCATTGCATCTCCGAAAACTTTAGTTGACATAGAGATCGAACTAGAGATAATCTCCGAAATACTTAGGAGATTGTGCAATGGGTGACAAAGACACTCTTACCCCGCTTGAACTCCAGGTCATGCAGGTGATCTGGCGGCTGGGTCCAAGCGACGTGAATGCAGTGCGAGGAGGGCTGGAGCAGCAGCTGGCCTACACCACGGTGCAGACCATGCTCAACATCCTGCACCGCAAAGGCAAACTCAAACGTACCCTGCGCGGTCGTGCCTTCGAGTATGCAGCTGCTGAAACGGAGGCCGGGGCGCACAGCCATGCTTTGCGTGACTTGGTCAAGCGTATGTTCGCCGGCTCAAGCGAGCAGCTGGTGATGAGCCTTATCAAGGATCGTCAACTGGATGCGCAACAAATCGCTCGGTTAAGCCGCCGGTTTGAGGAGCAGGCAGCCGAACTCGAGGATGAAGATGAGGACGAGGTATGAGGGCGCTTGAGCTCTGGATGGCTACGTATTGGCTCAATGCCCTATGGCAGGTGCCGCTTGTGGCTGGGGTCGGCATCGTAGCAGCTCGTCTGCTCCGTCACAGCGGTCCTGCAGCCGAGCACCGGGTATGGGCAGGGACGCTCTTTTGCGCGGCTATGCTGCCTGCCTGCGATGTCAATCTCGGTGGGCTGCTGCACGTCTTTACCACTCATGGAACCGCCGCAGGCACACAGGTCGGTGTAGCTCTTTCCGGCAGCTTCGTTCGAGCGCATAGGCTACCGTCTTCCCTGCCTGCGAAATTTGCCGCAGCCTACGGATGCATTCTGCTCGTCATGGCTTTGCGATTGACTTGGAGCTGCGTGCAAATTGCTGCCATACAGCGTCGAGCTACCCCGGTTACGCTCACCGGTGAGCCGGCGCAAGCCTGGGCGCGTTGCTGCAAGTTCTTCCGTGTAGACGATGCACGACTGGGTATAACCGGGGAGTTTTCAGGCCCCGTGCTGGTCGGCTTTCGCAGCCGGACCCTGCTGCTGCCGCAAGGTTTTCTTGAAACCGTCGCACCCGCTGAGATTGAAACCGCGTTGGCGCATGAGTTCGCCCACATGCAGCGACGCGACTATGCATGGAACATTGCCTATGAATTGCTGGCCCTTCCTGTCGCCTGGCATCCTGCCGTATCCCTTTTGCGAGCGCGCCTGGCGGAAAGCCGCGAGATGGCCTGTGACCGAATGGCCGCGCAAGCCTTTAGCCCTGTTCCGGGCAGCGAGCGGTATGTACGGTCGCTGCTACGGCTTGCTGCGGTCCTTGCAGACTGTCCACGAGCCACGTACACCCACGCCATCGGGATTCTCGATGCCAACACGCTTGAGAGGAGAATTATGAAACTCACAGAGATTTCGACCCGTATGACCGGTACGCGCAAGCTCATGCTGGTGTCGGCATGTGCCATGCTTGCAATGGCTACTTTTGCTTCGGCCCTGGCACTGCGCCTACACGTTGACAGCCCGGCCCCATCAGCTACCAGGCAAATCGCTTCAACTCAAGAGGATGTCATGCCGAAGCTAATTTCCGCAGTCGATCCCGACTACCCCGCCGGAGCAACAGCCGAAAAGCATCCAGTCTCTGGAGTCTGCATTCTCGGCGTGACTGTTTCTGAAAACGGCATGCCGCAAGATGTACACGTAGTAAAGAGCTTGCGGGCCGACTTCGATCGGAAAGCCGTGGAAGCTGTCAGCCGGTACCGCTTTACCCCGGCCTTGCGGAACGGGGAACCAATCGTGAAAGACATTCAGATCGAAGTCAACTTTCAGATGTTCTAAATCCATATCAGCGAGCGCGTCAGCTGCAAGGGAAGCCTGTCGTCTTACCCCTCATTGCGCCGACGCGCCGCCAAACGTAAACCGCATTCCAAACCGTGCCAGCTGCGGCGTTCCCAGCGTACGGATCGGCGTTCTGCCGACATCTACAGACCGATCCAGAAGATTGTCTACTGCGCCGAAGACCTCGTACCGCTGCCGAAATGTATGCGCCGCGTATACATCGAACCGCACAAAGCTGTGCAGCACAAACAGGTTTGCATCATCGTCATATTGCCGTCCGCTGGTGCGTGCCTGCAAGCTCAGCAAGCCCCAGCGCGCCTGCGATGCCGTTGCTTGCAAGGTTCCCGTGTTGCGCGGCACCTGCGGAATCCATAAGCCAACCAACGCAGGCTGCGGCGCAAAGCGCGTCACCGTCGCCCGCGCGAACTGGTAGCCGCCGGTCAACTCCAACCAGCTGGCCGGGTGTAGTGAGCCATCGACGGACACGCCACGGCTGCGAATCTGACCCAGGTTCTCTCTCTGCAGGGTGGTGGCGGTGGGGGTAGTCATCAGCGTCAGCGCCGTGATGGGCCGGTTCACTTCCGTCCAGAAGTAACTGGTGCGCCAGCTGCCGCCCTTGAACCAGCCGGCTTGCGACGGCAGTTCTCCGGCCACCCCGGTCTCCCAGCCGGTGGCCCGCTCCGCCAGCAGGTTTGGGTTCGGCATGGTGGTCTGCTGGCCTACCTGCCCGGTACGGTACAACTCATTCTCGGTTGGAGCGCGGTATGCGCGGAAGGCGCTTGCGCTTACGGCCAGGTTCGAGCCCAGCCGCCGTGACAGGCCCAGGCGGGGATCAAAAATCGTTTGCTCAATCTCCGGCAGCGTCTTTTCCGCGCCCGTGGTGAGCGTATACATTGCGGCGTCACGGTTTGAGAAATGATCCACGCGCGCCGACCCGCTCAGCAGCCATGGCCCCGGCGTCCACAGCAGCTCACCGTAGCCGCCACCATCAGTCTGCCTGGCGGTCGTGCTGGTTGCCGCGGCACCGCGCGCAGTGGGCCGCTCAATATCCTGTGCGCGAATATCACGCACGTCCCCACCGGCCAGCCCCACCAGCCTTCCCGTGAGCGGTCGCTGCCAGCGCAGCGCCCCGCCTAGCTCATCGGCCGGGTCGGTTGCGGTGCGCGTCAGCGTCTCGCTCCCCCGGCCTACCGCGACAGACGAAAACCCCTGGAAAAACCGCTCCGTGCTGCCGAACGCACGGCCTTGCCACTGGCCACCGAAACCGGTCCTGTCGAGCCCTGCCGTATAGCGCCATAAACGGGTAGTGTTGCCCGTCAGCGGCGTACCGTTGTGTCGGCTTTCATTCAGCACATTGCCGCGCAGCCATACGCCGTCGCCCGAACCGGGGCTGCCCAGCGCCCGCTCGCCGAATACAAAGCCGTTTTCCGCATGCACGTTCGAGCGTGTATCGACCGGCCCGCGCAGGTTCGGGGCCACCAGCACATAGCCGTCCGTACCCAGCACCCCTGCCGCTGCAAGTCCGCTCCAAGGGCCTGCGCCGCCCCGCAGCCGCGCGCCGTCCTCATTCAGTGCTTCTGCCCCATAGCCGCTTTCAAGCACCAGCTCGGGCTTGGCGGCAGGGGCAACAGGCGATACCTGCACCGCGCCGCCCACAGCGCTTGAGCCGTACAGATCGCTCACGCCGCCGCGCACCACTTCGACACGGCCTACCGCCAGCGACGGCAGTTCTTCCCAATGCACCCAGCCGCCGTATGGGTCATTCAGCGGCACGTCACCCAGCAACACCAGCGTGCGGCTGGCTGCGGTCGAGCCTAACCCGCGAAGCGATACCCCCTCTGTAGTGGGGTTGGCCACCAGCGACGAGGAGCGACGGAACAGGTCAAACCCCGGCACGGTCCGCAGCTTGCCGTCCAGGCCAACGGGCGCGGTGTGGCGCAAGGTTTTCTCTGTCAGCACGCGTGTGCTCGCAGGGCTTTCCAGTGCTGCTACCGGCGTGCGGTATGCCAGTACTTCCACGTTCTCCCGACTTGACTGCACGGTAGCGACCCCACCCGGCTGCTTGGATGGCGTGGTGCTTGCTGAGCCGCTGCCACTCGCAGGTACCTGGCCCTGCGCCATAGCTGCAAAAAGCACTCCGCTACTTACTACAGCCCAGCTTCGCGCCCAGTTCCGTATTCTGACCCACTGCTTTCGCATCATGCTCCTATGGCTAATTTTAGAATTCGCATCCGCTCAACGTGTTCTCCTAGCGGTAGTTCCTGCAGCAGTTCCTCTATCGTGTGTCCCAGCTCAGGGTGCCGCAGCTCCGGAGCGATCTCCGCCAGCGGGGCCAAGGCAAAACGCCGCCGGTGCAGCTCCGGGTGAGGCAGCGTCAGTTCGGAGGTTTGCAGCAGCACCGGCTGTGCCTCGCCCCCATGGAACGGCAAGCGCTCTATCAACAACAAGTCCAGGTCCAGCGTCCGAGGTCCCTTCGCAAGTGGTCCGCGCACACGACCGTAACGCTGTTCCAGCTTCAGCAGTTCTATCAGCAGCTCCCCGGGGGTGAGTTCAGTTCTTAAAATAACTGCTGCGTTTATAAAAGGAGGCTGGTCGGGTACAGGACCCACCGGTTCCGTGCGCCAAAGCCTGGAGCGAGCAACCACCTGGCCCAGATCGCACAATGCATGGCTCGCGCGCCAAAGTGTCTGTTCCGGCGGCACTCCATCCCATGGCAGATTCGCACCCAGCCCGAGATATGCCATCCACATGTTGACCCCAACGTCCATGGAAGTAGTCTACGGGGTTGCCCTTGCCGTCGAGGCGAATGGCAGCTAGCACTTACAATCGCTCATGCGCATTGCCCTTTTCGGCGGCTCGTTTGACCCGCCGCATCTCGGCCACCTTCACATTGCGCTTGCCGCGGCCAAGCGGCTGCACCTCGACCGCGTCTTGTTGGCCCCTGCGGGCCGTCAGCCGCTCAAAGCGCATCATCTGACCCCATTTGCCGACCGGCTTGCCATGCTTGCATTGCTTGCCGAGGGGCACAGTCAGCTGCAAGCCTCGGATGTGGACGCTCCGCAAGCCGGCCCTAATTACACAGCCGACACACTCGCCCGGCTGCGTCCCACCCTGCAGCCCGGCACCGAGCTGTTCTTCCTCGCCGGTGCTGACTCCTTCCTAACTCTGCGTCAATGGCATCGTGCCGAAGCCCTGCTGCAGCCCGCTGCAACCGGCGGGCTCCTCGACGGCTGGGTTCTAGCCGCCCGCCCAGGATTTCCCCTCGATGCACTCTCAACTGCCCTGCCGACCGGCTATACCCTCGGAGAAGCAATCGCTGCAACCGGCCCGGTGCTCACCCAGCAACTCCGCGCCCCAACCGGTGCGCCCGCCACTCCACTCTCCTTGCTGCCCGACCTGGACGACCCTTCTACCGCCACCCGAATTCGTGAAGCATTTGCCATGGATAAGCCTGCTGAGATCGTGCCGCATCTCAGTTCAGAAGTCGCCGCATACATTTGCGACCACCGCCTCTACCGCATGCTAGGGTAAATCTGTGCCAGTTACTCCTCAAACCCGTGCCATGGTCCTGCTCGCCGCCAACATCTGCGATGAAAAAAAAGCGACCGATACCCGTATCCTGGAACTTGACCCAGCTGACGCAGGATTTACCGACTTTTTCATCATCACCTCGGCCACCAACAACCGCCAGACCGGTGCCATTGCCGATGAGATCGAGCTGCGTATGAAGCGCGAGTTCGGCACCTATGCCAAGTCCGTGGAAGGCCGTCGCGGCGGCGAGTGGATACTGCTGGACTATCTCGACTTCGTAGTCCACATCTTTACTGAGCAAACACGCGAGTTCTATGACATCGAGCGTCTACGCAAGTCGGCTCGCTCCATGGACGCCGATGAGCTTGCCGCCATGCTGCAGGAGCGAACGGAAGCCGTGCGTAAGAAGGCACCGGGCAAAAAGGCCCTGTCTTCAGGGGAACCCGCACCTGCCCAGATAACGCCGGCCAAGAAAGCTCCTGCCAAGAAGTCGCCGGCCAAAGGAGCTTCAGCGAAGGCTCCGGCTAAGGCTGCAAAGAAGTTGCCCGCTAAAAAGTCACCGGTCAAGAAAGCTCCAGCCAAGCGCGCCGTGAAATCCGCAGCACCGATTTCAGCAACCAGAAAGGCTGCAAAAAGCGCAGCTGGACACCCGACGGTTGAAGATACCTCTCGTCGCGCATTGCCCAGCGGTGCTTCTTCACGAAAGCGGCTGCCCGCACCCGGCGCGTCAGAGTAGCAGCTTAAGAACAGCAGGCAGACCTGAAATCTGCTTAAAACAAGATCAGCCGCATCAGCTTTCGGGAGCCATCCTTTCCGCATCCCAGAT
>CAXSBB010000007.1:0-96291 GCA_964235655.1 uncultured Acidobacteriaceae bacterium | reverse complement strand
TAAAACAAGATCAGCCGCATCAGCTTTCGGGAGCCATCCTTTCCGCATCCCAGATTAGGAACGGAAAGGACCTTACAAATGATTGATGTTTCCACCATCCAGGAGCACATGGAAGTCGTCGGTTCTGACGGCGAGCATGTAGGCACAGTTGACAACCTCGGAATCAAGCTGACCAAGCGTGACCCTGCCTCGCACGGGCAACACCAGTACATCAAGCTGGCTACCGTAGCTTCCGTAACCGACGGCAAGCTGGTGCTCAACGTACCCGCGAGCCAGGCTATCAGCGACGAAAAGGCTGTTGAAGATTAATGCAATTTAGGAGTAAGTGCTACATGGGGCTTACTCCTTTAACCGCCCCAGCATGACTTCTGAAGGTAAAGTTTCCTTACATAAAAGTCATATAGAGTAAGTGAGAGCAGGTTAAGGACCGCTGCCTTTCTCTAACCTATGAGATAAGTAAAAGTGCTCCAGCCAATGCATGAAACTGCAACTTAGCGGAATTAGCCCGCGCCCTTTCACCGGTTCTATAACCCAGCTTGTAGAAAGGTATATTCAGCGCACGGTACCGTACTTTCCAACAACTGCTGCCCACCATCGCACGGAAGCCGCGTTTCTCGACACACTTACTAAAATAAAATTGCGCACCGCTCCTGTTACAGTTTTGCTCGACCCGCGCGGGCGTAGTCTCTCCTCAGACCAGCTCGCCGCACTCCTTGATACACACAGGCAAGCCGCAACCCAGCTGCTTATCTTTGCCGTAGGCCCTGCCGACGGCTGGAGCGCCCCCACCATGGAGCGTGCCACCCTGTTGCTCTCACTTGGCCCCATGACACTGCCGCATGAACTTGCCCGCCTCATCCTGGCCGAGCAGCTATATCGCGCTGCTACTATTCTCGCCGGGCACCCGTATCATGCCGGGCATTGAGCGGGTATTCCAGTAGGCGTCACTCCCTAATAACCATGCCGCAAGCCTGGGCGCAGTTGCTCAACACTGTCTTACCGCCGGAAGCCGCAACCGTCACCACAGCCCCATACCGCGCCAAGTCCTCCGCGCGTTTTGGGTCGTACGTCAGCAGAAACAACCGATGCGTGCCTGCAGCCCACATTTGGTGCAATTCGCTGTCTGTAAGGAAAATGTGCGGCGCATCAGGCCAATAGCTGCCATACCAGGTTCCGTTTACACGGCCGTTTACCAGCAGCACTTGCCGGCGCGTGTAGAAGTTGATGCTTGAACCCAGGGTGTATTCCCCGTCAATTATGACTTGGTCACCGGGCCGCAGTTGCGCATTGATAGCCAGCGCCAGCGGCTTGGACCCGATGATCGGATAAAAGCGCGCAAGCCCCTCATGCACGCACAGCAATACCGCAATGCTTGCTACGGCGAGTAAGAGATTGGCAGCGAGATGTCGCCCACGTACACGGAGCAAGTGGCTGGGCAGCACGCCTGCCAGCATGGCAATGCACAACGCGGCCAGCGGCAGCCGGAACGCCCCCATAGCCCGCCCGGTAAGGTCAAGAATATGCCCCAGGGAAAGCGTATAGCTCGCCGGGTTGGAGTTGAGGAGCTCGGCAATATCCACGCCCTGGGGCGGCGTTGGAGCCATCAGCGCGAAATACCCTGTTACCCCGGCAACGGCAAGCGATACCGGCAGCACGACCCAGCGGTCGGCAAGCAGCACTTGCCGTTGCGCCGCGTGATCCCCTTCATGCGCGCGCGCCAGCAGGCCACCAGCAAGTAGCGCCAACGCCGGCAGTGCAGGCAGTGAGTAATACTCCTGACGCGACGAGAAACAGAAAAATCCGAACACCAGCCCGGCCCATAGCAGGAGCAGCAGCGCGCTGTCGCGTTCCTTGCTTGCGCCGGCCCGCAACCTCTTGGAAGCCCCGACAACTGCCGCCGGTAGAAAGCTGGCCCATGGTGCCAGCCATAGAATGCCGAGCCCAAGAAATAGCGGGATGGGTAGCTGTCCATAGTCATGCGGAATGCGCTTGCCCAGAAACCGTAGAAATTGCTCATTGACAAAGAAAAACCACAACCAGCCCCGTGCCACCGCCGACCCTGCTACCGCCGGATTGCGCACTGCCGCCAGCACATGCCATGGGGCGGCCAGCAGCAGAAATACAAGCGTGCTTGTGCCCACGTACATGCGTCGCAGCTGCGGCAACTGTCGCGTAGCAAGGAGGTACAACACCACCAGGCCTAGCGGAAATACCAGACCGATAAGCCCTTTGGTCAGTACATTCAGCGCCGCCACCGCCGCAAACCCCCAGCACACCCAGCGCAGTCGCCGCTCCGGCACCACAGGCCGCCCCAGCAACCCGACTGCCTCCACCAGCAGGTGCGCACCAAGCGTCATCCACAACGCCAGCAGCATGTCAGGGATCACAAAGCGCGTAAACAGGTATGGGCCGACGCAGGTCGCTATCACCAGGCCCGAGTACAAGCCGCCGCGCCGGTCAAACAGCCGTGTGCCCAGCGCACACACCGCCAGGAGCAGGGCCAGGGTAAGCAGCGCCAGCGGCAGCCGGGCAGCCCAATCATTGACACCAAATAACCGCATGGAGCCGGCAGCCATCCAGTACATCAACGGCGGCTTGTCGAAAAATCGAATGCCGTCGATAAACGGTGTTACATAGTCGTGCCGTACCAGCATTTCGCGGGCGCACTCGGTGTACAGCGCGTCCACATCATCCAGCAGCCCAGGCGAAAAGATGCCGCGTAACTCCAGCACTACCCAAGCAGCCACAATGGTGAGCAGAAGGAGCACATGCTCCATGCGCTCGCTGACGGCGCGTATAGGTGCGGCACCGGTCGCGCTTTCCAGCGAGTCTTGGCCGGCTATAACGCTTGATGTCTCGATGATGAAACTACTCCTTGTTCAGACCGCATGGAGATTTCTTGACCCTGCGGGCTACAGTGTCGGCTCGCACCGGGCTTGGAATTCCAGAATATACGTATGTACGTCACCATACGCAGTGGCACGCCGCATGGCACGAGCACCCGGCGGGCCTTACACTAGGGTGGGCGCTGCGCCCATGGAAGGCCTGCACACACATCAATGAGCTGGTTCAAGCGGGAACAGTCCGGGATTGAAGTAGACGGCGAAAAGACCGTGCGCACCGAAGGCTTGTGGACCAAGTGCCCCGGCTGCGAACAAACCGTGTGGAAGGCGGATGTCGAAGCCAACCAGCAGGTCTGCACCAAGTGCGGCCACCATAACCGCCTCGGCGCACGCGAGCGTATTGACGCCCTGCTTGAACCCGGCTATGAGCTTACCGACGGCGAACTGCGCTCCACCGACCCGCTAGAGTTCACAGGCCCCAAGAATTACAAGGCCAGTCTAGCCGCGGCACAGAAAGCTACCGGTCTCAATGATGCGGTTGTGAACGCGCAGGGCCACATCGGCCCCCATCGCGTCGTGATCTCGGCCATGGAGTTCACCTTTATCGCCGCCTCCATGGGTGCGGTCGTCGGCGAAACGATTGCCCGCGCCGTAGACCGGGCCATTGCCAATCGCTGCGCGCTCATCATCGTTTCCGCCTCAGGCGGCGCGCGCATGCAGGAGGGCATCGTGTCCCTCATGCAGCTTGCAAAAATCGCCGCCGTGCTCGCCAAGCTCGACGAAGCAGGCCTGCCCTACCTTTCGGTCCTCACCGACCCCACCACCGGCGGCGTCACCGCATCCTTCGCCATGCTCGGCGACCTCAACATCGGCGAACCGGGCGCCCTCATCGCCTTCGCCGGTGCCCGCGTCATCGAGCAAACCATCCGCCAAAAACTCCCCGAAGGCTTCCAACGTTCCGAGTTCCTACTGGCTCACGGCATGCTGGACGCGGTGGTGCCGCGCAAGGAGCTTAAAGCGTACCTGGTGCGGGCGCTGGACTTTATGCTGCCGGGTTAAAGATGTCTTTATCCCGAAGGGTGATCATTATTTGCTTCTATTTGCGGGATTCAACCGTATCGCCTCGTACCGGCTCCGCATTCTCGATGGGGGAACCGTTGACTAGGACATCTTTGAAGAAAACTGGAAGCCCTTCACTATTAAGCCATACCGCTGTCGTTTGAAGATGGTAGTGAAGATGTGCAAAGGGTGAGTTTCCGCTGTTGCCGGTTAAAGCTATTTGTTGTCCCGGCTCGACCTTGTCACCGGCTTTCACCAAAAGGCTACCGTGCTTTAGATGGGCATAGATTGAGAACTCTCCATCTTCATGATCGATAATAATACTGTTGCCGTAAGGTGCCGCCGCTGTATTAGGCTTGTTCGGCGGGTTGTCCGCCAGTGTGTCGGCTGCAATTGCAATGTGCCCTTTACCATCGGCTAGCACCGGTTGGGCAAAGCCGTACCATTGCTCATTGCGTGTGCCATCCCCCGTATAAAGAGCACCGTCCCGGATCAGCGTTATGTCATAGGCAAAGCGTTGATCCACAGCAACCGCATGATAATTCTGACTGACAGTCCGTCCACCTTGATAAATCGTCCACTTTCCTTCGAGGGGAAAAAATAAAGGAGTTTTATCCTTGTACTCCATGTAAGACGAGGGTGCAGGGTTTGTTTCCGGGGTAATGTGAAAACCTTCAATGGAAACATCTTTCCCGTCTTTCGGCTGCCCAAAAGCAAAGGTGATTACCATTGGGCTCGGATAGTTATGGAACTTTACAGTGCGTGTGTACACCATGATTCCATTCGGGGCGGGCAATGCATCTTCGTGGAGAATCTTGTCCTCAGCGCCAAACTGGGCGCCGATCTGCATGTGCATGGTTTCAAGCGTGTCTTCGTTTTTAAGAGCAGCCTTCATCGCGTCGCTCATGGATGCCCATAGCAGCTTTTCTTCGCCTGAAAGGAAACGCTTTGTATCAAGACGGCCAAGAGCAAGCGTGGTATCCCGAGTAAGCGGAGCAGCAGGCGTAGGCAAGTTTGTAGGGATCATTGAACCTATGAGGAGTACTGCCGAGAGAAGAGTTGCGGGGAACATGGCGTACCTTCCTATCCGAGGATGGTCACCGTTGTAATTGAAAATTGTGATGGATGCAAACTGTTTCATGACAGGCCGCTACAGTACCTTTGAATTTAGGTTTTCTGCGTTCAAGGGGAAGATCGGTCCGCATCCTTCCTCGGTTTGAGGCATCTGCTTTACCGAAAGCAGCCACTACCCGGAGCTCTATCAACATGCAAATCGGCATCGACAGCTTCGCCGCCCTGGTCCCCGACCCCGCGACCGGCATCACCCCCACCGCCGCCGAGCGCATGCGCGATCTGCTTGAAGAAATCGCCCTTGCCGACCAGGCCGGCATCGACGTCTTCGGCCTCGGGGAGCATCACCGGCCCGAGTACCTCGACTCCGCCCCAGCCGTCATCCTCGCCGCAGCCGCCGCCCTCACCAAACGCATCCGCCTGTCGAGCGCTGTTACCGTGCTCTCCGCCGCCGACCCGGTCCGCGTCTTTCAGGAGTTCGCAACGCTAGACCTGCTCTCCGGGGGACGCGCGGAGATCGTTGCCGGCCGAGGCTCTTTCGTTGAATCGTTCCCGCTCTTCGGCCTCGCGCTTGAGGATTATGACTCCCTCTTTGCCGAAAAACTCGATTTATTGCTAAAGCTTCGCGAGAGCAACAATGTCAACTGGACAGGCCGCCACCGCGCACCGCTCACCGGTCAGGGCGTCTACCCGCGCCCGCTGCAAGCGCAGCTGCCGGTATGGCTCGGTGTAGGCGGCACCCCCGCATCATTCGCCCGCGCGGGCACTCTCGGCCTGCCGTTGATGGTCGCCATCATCGGCGGCGAGCCGCACCGCTTCTGCCCGCTCGTTAACTTGTACCGCGAGGCCGGAGCCCGCGCCGGCCACTCGCCTGAGCAGCTCAAAATCGGCATCCACGCCCTCGCCTATGTCGCCGATACCGACAAGCAAGCAGCCGACGACTTCTTCCCCGGCTACGCCGCCGCTTTTACTAAAATCGGTCAGGAGCGCGGCTGGCCGCCCGTTACACGAAACCAGTTTGAGGCTTTGCGCCGCCCATCGGGGGCGCTTATTGTCGGCGATCCGCAAGCCTGCGTACAAAAAGTCCTCCACTACCATGAGTCACTCGGCGGTATAAGCCGCCTCAGCTTCCAAATGAGCGTAGCCGCCTTGCCTCACGCCAAGCTGCTTCGAGCTACGGAGCTGCTAGGTACGCAAGTTATTCCCATGCTTCATAAGCACTTACCTAAATAAGTGCTTATGAGCCGTAATTACAGGTGCACATATAAGGTGTATTTTGGAAGAGTCAGCCGGCTCTGAGATATGCGGCTGCATTTTGTAAGGCAACTTTCAGGCTTTATCGTGATTGACCGGCAAAGACTAAGTCGCTTTGCTTCAATCCAAGGGCAAACGCCTCTGCAAGCAGCGTGTACGACCGTAGCCGCGCTGCATGACTGTGCGTAATAGTGTTCACCACAATCTCTTCAAGCCCGAGTGAAGCCGCCATGGCACCCAACTCCCGCCGCACCGTTACCGGGCTGCCCACGATATAGCGAGGAAATTCACCCTGTTCCCCGGCACCGGCAGGCTGCCCAAAACCCTGTGTCTCACCAAGCTCAACAAGTGCATCCTCAGGAGCCGCTACGGGCCGCCGGTCTCCCTGCGGAATGCGCAGCTGCAGCAGCCGCACACTGCTGTGCAGGTAGCGTGCTTCCTCATCCGTATCGGCAACAATTACGCCGACAGCAGCCACCGCATACGGCGTGCCAAGCCTGCCAGCATAGCTGGCAGGCTGAAATGCACGTCGGTAGCTTTCCAGTGCCCCGCGTGTCACTACCGGGCTAAAGAAGTGCGCAAACGCATACGGCAAACCCCATTGTGCAGCCGCCGCAGCTCCCCACATGCTCGACCCAAGCAGCCACACTTCGGGCCCCATATCGGCGCGCGCTGGGGAAAGCCGCACTCTCCCGAACGGGTGTCGTGCCGGAAATCCCTCGCTCTGCCCCAGCCATGCCAACAGCTCCGCCATCTGCTCCGGAAAGTCATCCGCGGGCAAGCTCCCGCGATCGCGCCGTAGCGCCTGCGATTCGATCGGCCCACCACCAGGGGCACGTCCCACGCCCAGGTCTACACGGCCCGGGTACATGGCCGCCAGCGTACTGAAAACCTCCGCGACTTTGAACGCTGAGTAATGCGGCAGCATAATCCCACCGGAACCGAGCCGTATGGTATGCGTTGCAGCACCTATGCGCGCCAGCACTATCTCAGGCGCGGAGCAGGCCAAGGTCGCCATGGCGTGATGCTCGGACATCCAGAAGCGACGATAGCCCAGCGCTTCCGTATGCTGCGCCAAGTCTACAGAGCGGTCCAACGCCTCGCCCGCACTGCTGCCCTGCGCCACAGGTGCTTGATCCAGCACCGACAACTGGAGATTCTGCATGTCCATACTCTTTACGCCTCTATCGCAATAGATGTCTGCGACCGGGTGGAGGAAGCAGTCCACCGGTAGGCTTCACCACATTCGTGCATTCCTTAGAGGGTATGTGAGAAGTCGAAAACAAATAAAAGGTGTCATCCTGAGCGAAGTCGGAGGATCTGCTTTTGTTTTAGAATTTCGCGCCCATACCCGGAAAAGCAGGTCCTTTGACTTCGCTCAGGATGACATAAAATGTTGATTTCAACTTCTCACATGCCTCTTACACAAGCATTAGGAGACGTGTGTCCCCGACCATGCAGCGAGGGGGCATACCTCAAGCTCCAATCACGCGTCGTAACACCCCGCTCACCTCCAGCAGCCTCGACCGGGCGAGTCCAGCTTCCACCCCTAGCTCATGCATTACCACCGCTGTTTTCACCTCACCCCCAGCCTGATCCAGCAGCTCCGTCGCCTTAGCACCCGGCACCCCGGCAAGCTCCCCTACAATCCGCACCGCGCGGTCTCGCAGTTTTGCATTTATCGGTTGCACATTCACCATCAGGTTGCCATGTACGTACCCCAGCCGCGTCAGCACCCCGGTTGAAATCATGTTCAGCACCAGCTTGGTTGCCGTCCCCGCCTTCAGCCGCGTCGAGCCGGTCACCACCTCCGCGCCGGTTGCCATCGTTACCGCCAGCTCCCCGGCAAACTCCACCGGCGACCCGGGTACGCAACTCACCCCCACCGTCAGCGCCCCGGCTTCCCTTCCCGCCTGCATGGCCCCCAGCACAAACGGCGTGCGCCCGCTCGCCGCAATGCCGATCACTACATCAGGCACCCCTACCCCACGCTCCCGCATGGCTTCCGCACCCAGCTCCGGCAAATCCTCCGCGCCTTCGACCGCGTGCCGCAGCGCCCGCTCCCCGCCCGCGATCACACCCTGCACCATCTCCGGCGGCGTATGGAATGTCGGCGGGCACTCCGACGCATCGAGCACCCCCAACCGCCCTGACGTCCCGGCCCCCACATATATGAGTCTTCCCTGCTTTTCACCACCAGCCACAGGCACTAACCGCACTGCCGCCGCTTCAATCACCGCCGCCACCTGCGGCAGCGCCCGCTCTACCGCCACAAGCGCCTCCCGGTCCGCAGCATGCATTACTCGCACCAGCTCCAGCGGCGTCAGCGCGTCCAGCTTCGCCGATCCCGCATGCCGCGCCTCTGTCGGCAACCTGCCTAGTTCTTCTCGCATACACACCTCAGCACTTGCCTCATAATCGCACCGGCTCCTTCATCCACAACAACGCATTCTTTGCTCAAGTAGGTCTTCCATGTCACGCTGGTGGCAGAGGAACCTATGGCCGCACAAAAAGCACGCGTAGTTCTCCCGCAGCACTTGGTTGCACAGATCGATGCCCTAGTCGGAGCGCGCGGTCGCAGCGCATTTCTGACGAAATTAGCGGAGAAGGAGTTGAAGCGCTGCCGGCTGCTTGCTTTTCTCCAAAGCGATGAGCCTGTCTGGAAGGACGAAGACCACCCTGAACTGGCAGCAATAGGGACTGAGGCATGGGTGCGCAAGCTACGCGCTGAAACCAGTGAAGGTCTGTGACAGAACTACCTAACTCAAAAGCATAGAAAATTATTACCTGGTTATTACTTTAATTTACACATTTCTATCTTGAAGGTGTCGTTCAGAATGGTGAGAGGTCTTGCATTTTCTTGTAATTTTGGTGCAAGGGATGCAAGCAGAGAAAAGCCATCGATTTCATTCATCATAACCTCTTCACCCAATATGCTTTCTAAAACAATTGCTGCGGCTTGCCAGCAATCTTTTTCAGTTAGCTCAGGCAGGCGTGAATCGCTAAGAATCAGTTCACGAAAACCATTCGAGTGTAGAAGTCGTACAAAAACCCATTTTGATGTATTAAGTCTAAGTTCCTCACCTTCACTCCCTTTCATAGAAAACTGATGATTCCAGATTTTGGATTGCCGAGTTGCATAGAACTCCCAGCCTGGCAGGTCAGGGGCTGCGCAAATTACAGTTTTTGCAGCTTCAACTAGGTTTTTGTTCAAGTTTGGCGAAATTACGAAAAGTGATGGTTTACTCTTCCCGGGACCAATTTCCCAAGATAAATCAGGGTTTATGTCAAGCATTTTAGCGTCCAAAGAGGCAATCGTTTCAGGGGTAATTCTTTCTGAAGATAGATGTAGAGAATTGTCCACAAACCAATCCCAGAATTTGTTGAGATCCCTATTAGGAGTCATCGCGTCCGCCATTAACCTCTTATGCTGCCATTATATGATCGAAGCTTAGTAAACAATGTAGCCAAACTTGACTGCGAACTCAGGAAGCAAGCTGCGACTCCACTACTCATCCCGCAGCACCTGCACAGGATTGATCCACGCCGCCCTTAGCGCCGGGCGCAACGACGCGAGCATAGCAACACAAGCCACCAGCACCACTACACCCGCATACGTCGCCGGATCATTCGGTGTCACACCGTACAGCATGCCTGCCAGTAGCCGGCTTTCCAACCAGCCAAGCACCAGGCCTGCTGCGCAACCTGCAGCCGCCACTCGCAGCCCCTGCGCGAAAAACCGCTGCGCTACCTGCCGTCGCGATGCACCTAACGCCAGCCGTAGTCCCATCTCACGCTGCCGCATGCGGCCCAGATAACTTAAAGTTCCATACAGTCCCACGCAGGCCAGCGTAATTGCCGTACCTGCAAAAAGCGCCAGCAGCGCAGTCCGCATACGATTCTCCGCTTGTGTCTCACTCAGGTGCTGCTCCAGCGGAGACACTCCGTACACTGACCGGCTAGGCTCGACAGCGCCGAGGGTGCGGCGCAGCGTCTGCGCCATAGCCATCGGCTCGCCATGTACGCGGACAAGGTAGTACGGCATTGGACCGGGCGCGCTGATGCACCAGTACACAGTAGGCGCGGGTAGGCGGCTCAAACCCCCTTCGCGCGCATCAGCCACAATGCCCTTAATCACACCGGCCTCGATGAAGGAGTGCTCCGCAGCAGTCTGCAGGTGATGCCCGAGTGCTTCCGCTCCACCCAGGTATCTCTCGGCAAAGCTGCGGTTTACCAGCATCGTCTGCGCCACGCTGCCTGCTTTGCAAGCCTCACCGCGCAATAAGGGAATGCGCATCGTTTGAAAATAGCCGGATGAGACATATCGCACATCGGCCAGGATGTTGAGGGTTGGATTGTGCGCTCCGTCGAGTAGCTTCCAGCTTGTGGGCACCTGCCCACCTACTCCGGGCAGTGCAGCAGCAGTCGCTGCGGCCTCCACGCCCGGTACGGCACGCAACGCATCAAGCGTACGTTCAACCCGCTGCATTAGGGCTTTCATATCGGCCGTCTCCCCATACGACCCGCTGATTTGTAGCGTCAGCACATGGCTCGGGTCAAACCCGGAGCTCACGCGGCCAAGCTGCTCAAAGGAGCGCACCAGCAAGCCCGCACCGATCAGCAGTGTCACCGCAAATGCAACCTGTGCCGTGACCAGTACCCACTGCAGCGACCCGCGCCCGAACCCCGACACTCCTGCCACTTGTGATCTGCTGCCCAGCGCCAGCGACCGTGCAAGCTCTCGTCGGGCACCGCGCAGCGCAGGCAGCAACCCGCACAGCAGCGTTGTACACAGCGCGCAAACCAGCGTGTACAGCAGGATTTTCGGACGGATTGCAATTTCTTCCGCGCGCGGCAGCGTCGTTGCAATCTGCGGCAAAACGCGCACCGCTCCATAGGCAACCAGCAACCCCAGCAGCCCGCCCCCAAGCGCAAGGGCTAGCGTCTCACTCAGCAGCTGCACAAAGATGGCGCTGCGCGAAGCCCCCAGCGCAAACCGTACTGAAATCTCATGCTCTCGCTCGGCTATGCGTGCCAAGAGCAGCGCTGCAATATTGATACATGCAATCAACAGCAGCAGCGTTACCGAGCCGTACAGCAGCCACAGCGAGCCGCCTGCCTCACCAATGACAACGCTCTTGAGCGGCTTCATCGTCACTCGCAGATTGCGGTCCGTCTTGGGGTACTGCCGTCCAAGCTGCTGCTGTACCACGGCGAGATCGGCCCGTGCCTGCGCAAGTGTCACGCCGGGCTTCAAGCGGCCAGTTGTGATGTACCAGGCAGACTCGCGGCTCTGCGCGTATGGCGCGTCCACGGGCACGGGTGCCCACACGTCCACTTCGTGTGCGGGGAATGCAAACCCTGCCGGCATGACACCGATTACGGCAGAGGAGAAAGCTCCGACTTTCAAGCGTTTGCCCGCCAGGTCCGGTGAGCTGCTGAAGTGCCGCCGCCACAACCGGTCGCTGATAAGCACGGCAGACGGACCGCCGAAGTGCTCCTCTTCCGCCGTAAATGACCGACCTAGCGCAGGCATAACACCCCAGACCTCAAGAAAGCGCGGCGCGACAAGCGCCTGCTGCAACCGCTCCGGTAACGCGCCTGAGGTCTCAGAAACGTCCTCTGTGTAGTAGCCGCTGATGGCCTCAAATGTCCGGTTCCCTTTGTTCCAGTCTTCCAGCCGTAGCGGAGCCGTGTTGCTCTCCGGGTCCTTGTTTTTTGAGTCGTACTGCGCGAGTGCCACCAGCCGATTGCCTTGCGGAAACGGCAGCGGGCGCAGCAAAATCGCGTCGATAGCTGAAAATACGGCAGTATTAGCTCCAATGCCTAACGCCAAAGTCAAGAGGATAGCGAGCGAGAATGATGGTGACTTGCGAAAAAATCGAAACGCAGACTTGGCAGCGTTTGCTGCCGCCTCCCAGATAGCTGAGGCGTGTACCTCGCGCACCTGCTGCTGTATCTGATCCCCCGCCCCAAATGCAATCCGCGCCCGTCGCCGCGCTTCCTCCGGCGTCATACCCCTTTCCATGTTGGTGCGAGTCAACTCTTCAAGATGGAACCCGATCTCGCGGTCCAGCGTTTTGGCCGTATGTCGATTACGCAAATTTATCCATCGCATGTTCGCCTCCTGCACCTGCCGTGTCAGCTCGTCTTCAGCACCAGCGCCACTGCTCCCGCAAGGCGATGCCAGCTCGCTTCTTCTTGCACCAGCTGCCTGCGTCCTTTAGCCGATAAACGATAAAACTTGGCTTCCCTGCCGTTGTCTGAGGTGCCCCAATCGGCAAGCAACCAGCCGCGCTGCTCCAGCCGGTGCAGTGCCGGGTACAGCGACCCCTGCTGCACCTGCAGCACATCTTCTGACACCTGCCGGATTCTGAGTGAAACACCGTAGCCATGCACCGGCCCCAACGCCACAATCTTAAGAATCAGCATGTCAAGAGTGCCTTGCAGCAACTCGGATTTCTCAGCAGGCATGAACACCCTCCTTGACGTTCTACATATAAGCAGGTGCATAGGTAGAACGTCAAGGAGAAAGGTTGTGGGGGATCGTGGAGAATTATTACGAGGAATGTTTGTGCCGGGGTGGGATACCTCAGGAGATAATGGATCGGCACTCCAGCCTTTGCTCGCTTTGCAACTGTTACGTCCGGCGATCGTCCTATCCCCTAAATTCGCCGAGATTGGAGCTTTTGCGTGCAGGTATTCTTTGCCAACGGAACCGCAGACGCACCCCACGTGATAGTGTGCATCGAAGGCTTAGGACAGTTGAAGTCCGGTGAAACCTTACATCCGGTTGGGAAAGACAGCGCTTGGCTTCTGTCCGCTGTTGAGAGATATACGAGTTCAAACCAGCTAGGCCTATGACTGTATGGGAAGCAGCAATTCCGGAATAGCCGGTACGCTTGTGCCGGGAGGGTATGACGAATGAAACGGCTTATTGTTTTTGACCTGGACGGAACGTTGGCTGAGAGTAAATCGGCCATTGATGCTGCCATGGTGCAGCTGCTGCACAACTTGCTTAGTATCTTAAATGTGGCCGTGATCTCGGGGGGAGACTGGCCGCAATTCCAGAAGCAAGTGCTTTCGCATCTTCCTCAAGGGGAGTACCTTGCAGGTTTGTCTTTACTACCTACCTGCGGAACCAAGTTCTTCCGGTACTCGGGAGAATGGATGAAGATTTACTCCGAAGACTTCACGGGGGAGGAAAAGGAGCAGATCGTGAGTGCCCTTCAGAATGCCACAAAAACGGCGGGTACAGACATCCCTCAGGTCTGGGGGGAGCAAATTGAAGATCGTGGAAGCCAAATTACCTATTCAGCACTCGGGCAAGAGGCACCCCTTGACCAGAAGCAGAAGTGGGACCCCCAGTATGAAAAGCGTAAAAAAATTAAGGCAATCCTCGACACTTCACTTTCCGGCTTTTCTGTACGTATGGGAGGTGCTACGTCCATCGACGTCACAAAACCCGGCATTGACAAAGCGTATGGCATCGAGAAGCTTACGAGTATTTTGGGCATTTCTAAAACACAGATGATTTTTATCGGCGACGCTCTGTTTCCGGGCGGGAATGACTATCCGGCCCAACAAGCCGGGGTTGTTTCACTTGCCGTCCGGGGGCCGGATGATACGAAAAAAGTTATAGAAACAATCATTGCTTGTCTGGCCTGAAAATCGCGGACGCTAACCTAAGGAAATAAAGAATGAGCGAATTGTTATTGAAGCGACTGGGAACTATCATGGAGCCGGAGACAGGCAACCCCCAGGAGATTGAAGGTGTTTTGAACCCTGCGGCGGCCCGCGGACCTGATGGAGAGCTTTATCTCTTTCCCCGATTGGTTGCGAAAGGAAATTACTCTCGCATCGGCATCGCACGGGTAAAATTTAATGAAACGGGAGACCCGGTCGGCGTCGAAAGACTGGGAATTGCACTTGAACCTGAGTCCGAATACGAGCTTCGACCCGATGGTAGCGGCGGGTGCGAAGATCCTCGCATTACGTTTCTTGAGCGAATCAACCGCTACGTGATGACATATACGGCTTTCTCGCCAAACGGTCCGCGCATCGCCCTTGCCATCTCAGAAGATCTTTTTCACTGGGAGCGGCTCGGGTTGGCCAGCCTTGCTCCGTTGAATGGTATCGCCCTGGACAACATCGACGACAAAGATGCGAGTCTATTTCCTCATGCTGTCCCCGGTCCATCCGGCAAAGGCGAAATGGCGATGCTGCACCGTCCCTTGTTCCCCACCACGCGTCCAGAGGAGACGGCCTGCCTTCCAGCATCACGCGAGGTGGACAGGGACAGGGAAAGTATTTGGATTTCCTACTCACCGTTGATGACGAATAAAACAGGAGACTATCAGCTTCTCCGATTCACAGAGCATGACCGGCTGGCAAGTCCTGTAGCCGACTGGGAACGACTAAAAATCGGCGGCGGTACCCCGCCCATTATGACTCGGCATGGCTGGCTCATCGTGTATCACGGTGTGAGCAGCCTCAAGCGGTCAAACAACGAGGCGCATCCCCTTCGTTATTCGGCCGGAGTCATGGTGCTGTCTGAAGAGAACCCGCAGAACATTCTCTATCGCTCCCCGGAACCGGTGCTAACGCCGACAGGAGCGGCTGAAACCGACGGTACTGTAGCCGATGTCGTGTTTCCTACGGGTATCGACCGCCGCGATGATCTGGGCTCTCCCAATCGTTTTGACGTTTACTATGGTATGGCGGATCAACGCATTGGCGTAGCTCGCCTTGATTTGCCGGATGTACTTCCTGCGGAAGGGATCACTCATGCGCCGGACACGAAGGCATAAATGATTGCAAAAAGATTTATAAAACCTTTTGGACTTAACGAAACAATACAGTTGCTCTCCCAATAAAATAGAGAGATAGGAGAAACTTGTGACTCCAAGATCAAAGATCTCCATCCTTTCTTCATCGCAGGAACCCAGCTTCGATGAAAAATCTCAGTCCTTCGAGAGTACATATGAGCATGAGTCGATGAAATACTTTTTGAAGGAACAGGGCCAAGTTCACAAAATTGCTTTTGTCGCTGATTACCTGCCGCGAAAGTGCGGAATAGCTACTTTCACTTCAGATCTGCTTTCTGCCGTAGCAGCTGCGTACCCGCAAAATCAATGCCTTTCCGTTGCGATCAACGATGGAAAAGCTCAGTATGAGTATCCGGAAGAAGTTCGATTCGAAGTTGAAGAGCAGGATGTTTCTTCTTACTTGCGCGCTGCTGATTTTCTCAATATCAGCAATGTCGATATAGTGTGTCTTCAGCACGAGTTCGGCATATTCGGAGGGAGTGTCGGTGGGCATGTTCTAGCCCTTCTCCATGAACTTAGAATGCCGGTTGTAACAACCCTGCACACTGTTCTGCAGGAACCGAGTGCAGATCAACGCCATGTATTCGAGGAGATTGTATCCCTTTCTACAAGGGTAGTAGTCATGGCAGAGCGAGGACGACACATGCTTCGCGAGGTTTACGGAGTGCCGGAAGCTAAGATCGACGTGATTCCGCATGGTATTCCCGATGTCGGTTTTGTGGACCCTACTTTTTTCAAAGATCAATTCGGCGTGGAAGGCAAGATTGTTCTGCTTACATTCGGGTTACTGTCACCGAACAAGGGGATTGAGAATGTGCTGAATGCCCTGCCGGATATTGTGGCAGAGTTTCCTGAGGTGGTGTATATCATTCTCGGTGCCACACATCCCAATGAACTTCGTGAACGCGGCGACGCCTATCGCCTAAGCCTGGAACGCCTAGCGATAAAGAACAATGTTGAAAAAAACGTTATCTTCTACAACCGTTTCGTGGATCAGGAAAGCCTGAAAGACTTCATCGGTGCCGCGGACCTTTATATAACCCCATATCTCAATGAAGCACAAATCACCTCCGGCACGCTGGCTCATACTTTCGGATCGGGGAAAGCAGTGATATCTACGCCGTATTGGCATGCTGCGGAGCTTCTTGCCGACAATCGTGGAATTCTTGTGCCATTCGGTGACGCTCCGGCAATCGCGCGGGAAGTTATAAATGTTTTGCACGATGACGCACGTCGGAATGCCATTCGCAAGAACGCATACAAATTAGGACGCGAGATGATCTGGAGTAACGTAGCGCGTCAATATGTGCATTCTTTTGAACTCGCTCGCATGCAGGGAGCTGCTCAATCCCGGGTCTCTCTTAGCGCGAAAACATTGGATAAGAAAGCCCGCGAATTACCGGAGCTTAAACTCTCCCATCTTTCGAGAATGACCGACTCGACCGGTATGTTTCAACATGCGGTTTTCAGCGTGCCTAACTTCAAAGAGGGGTATTGCACAGATGACAATGCGCGGGCATTGATACTGACCGTAATGCTAGGCGAATTAGGAGAGGACCCTGAAAGGGTTAGGACGCTCGGTACTACGTACGCGGCCTTTCTTCAGTATGCATTCGACCATAATACAAAACGCTTCCGTAACATGATGAGCTTTGATCGTCATTGGATTGATGAGGAGTCATCGGAAGATTCCCAGGGGCGAGCCATCTGGGCTCTAGGAACCGCTGTAGGCCGTTCTCCATTTCGCAGCTTTCAGATGTTGGCCGGCCAGCTTTTCGCTTCAGCATTGCCGATTCTGGCCGGACTTACTTCTCCACGTGCCTGGGCATTCGGACTTATCGGCATCCATGAATACCTGCTGAGGTTAAATGGAGACAGTTTAGTCAATCAGACGCGTGATTTGTTAGTCTCCCGCTTCATGGATATTTTCGAAAGGTCATCCCATCCAGACTGGGTATGGTTTGAAGATTCTCTTTCCTATGACAATGCCAAGCTTCCGCATGCGCTAATTCTCACTGGCAGAGCTACTGGACAGCAGGAGCTGGTAGAACGAGGGCTGCAATCTTTGACCTGGCTGATGAAGTTGCAAACTTCGGAAGCGGGTCACTTCCGTCCTATCGGCAGCAACGGCTTTCATCGAAGAGGAGGCACACGTGCATCCTTCGACCAACAACCATTAGAAGCTCAAGCTACAGTATCTGCTTGCCTTGAAGCATATCGAGCGACTTCCGATTCCTCATGGTATAGGCAGGCTCAAAGCGCCTTCGACTGGTTCATGGGCTGGAATGATCTCGGTCTGCCTTTGTACTCTCCCGAGACCGGCGGCTGCTCGGATGGATTGCATCTGGACCGGATCAATGGAAACCAGGGGGCAGAATCCACCTTGGCCTTCTTACTTTCGCTCACTGAGATGCAGCTGGCTCGAAATGTACTTACTACATTTCGATAGCCAATATCGACTACATCCTAATACCGGAGCTTCCCCGCTTCTGTAGAATCGAGATTATGGCAATAGACATTACACGTGCTGACATTTTTCTAAAGCCCGATCCATCCCGTGTCCTGCTGCGGGCTTTTGTTCCGGGTGGTATTGAGCGTATAGAAGGTATTCTTGGACGAGTTTTAACCATTCCGGAGGCCAGTGTCGGTCCCCTGCTTAATGAGGTATCTGCGGAGTTTTCGCACAGGCATGACCAAATCAGCACACTTTTTTTGAAGCGCTTTAAGGAGCTCAGTGAGCTGGTTTCGCTTACGGAGGACATTTCAGAACAGCGTCAGCTTCTGATTGGTGCATATTTCATGGCAGAGTATTCCCTTGAGGCGGCTGCTTTGTTTAACCCATCCATCGTTCCGCACCCGGATCAAACTGGGTTAGCTGATGGCGCTCTACGTTTTATTCTAAGTTTGCGAGCCACCGGTGAAGGTCATATTTCATCCATTACGTTTCGCACCGGTGTTATCGACGCTCAAAACCACATTCATGTGGAAAAGGCAGATGATTTATTAACTGAGCCCCAGCAAACACCGAACCCTTTTTACGAGAAGCCGCAATTTACGAAGAAGCTGTATGAGCTGGGGTTAAAAAGCAGATTCACCCGTCGAGTAATCGATAAGCTGGCAGAACTATTTACGCTTGATGAGCTTCGAGCAAGCCTTCAGGTTGAACTTGAGCACTCCAGTTCGCAAAATACAACAGTGCAAGAAGATTTGGAATCAGCTCAGGGAATTCGGCTGCTGGCCCTATCAAACCACGAGGTTCGCTTTAACCCTGACCAGTCATTATCGGAAAGGATTATCTTTCCGGCTACACCTTCGCAGCGCAATGGTATTGAGGATGCCCGGTTCGTCTGTTTTGTGGATGAAGAGGGTACACGCATGTACTATGCGACGTTCACTGCCTATGATGGCAAAGTCATTATGCC
Source organism: uncultured Acidobacteriaceae bacterium (assembly GCA_964235655.1). GTDB lineage: Bacteria > Acidobacteriota > Terriglobia > Terriglobales > Acidobacteriaceae > EB88. The sequence continues at coordinate 77,814 of CAXSBB010000007.1, read as the reverse complement.
TCAATTAGTGCAGACTTCAGATTTCCTGCTGTTTCGCTTTATAACGCTTAATGGACCTGCTGCTGAAAACAAGGGGATGGCACTTTTCCCTAGAAAAATCAATGGATCATATGCCATGCTTTCCCGTCAGGATAACGAAAACATCTACATCATGTTTTCTGATGATATCTATTTCTGGCATGAGCGTAAGGTGCTGCTCAAACCTTCTTTTCCGTGGGAACTTATTCAGCTTGGCAACTGCGGGTCCCCCATTGAAACGGAAGCAGGCTGGCTAGTTCTTAGTCACGGTGTTGGACCCATGCGGCAATACTGCATAGGAGCTTTCCTTTTGGATCGTGATGACCCTTCGAAAGTCATTGGCCGGCTTGAAGAACCGCTGCTGAAGCCAAACGAGAACGAGCGGGAAGGGTACGTACCCAATGTTGTTTATACCTGTGGAGCATTAGTTCACCAGGGACAATTGATCATTCCATATGGGCTGTCAGACTCTGCTACTGGGTTCGCGACAGTTCCCTTGCAGCAGGTGCTTGCCGCGATGCGCTAAAAGGGTTCCTCAACATATGCAACTTCCTAAAAAAATCGCTATTTTGTCACCTGTTGCTTGGCGTACACCACCTGAGCAATATGGTGCATGGGAAACAGTAGCCAGTAATATCACAGAAGGGTTGGCCGCTCGCGGCTGGGATGTAACGCTTTTTGCCAGTGGAAACTCAGTGACCCAGGCGCGTCTGCATTCCGTTGTAGATAGGGGCTATGAAGAAGATCGCTCGACAGACCCAAAAGTAGCAGAATACCTGCACATCTCAGAGGCATTTGAGCATGCCGCTGAATTCGACCTCATTCACAGCCACTACGATTTTATGGCTCTTACCTACAGCCGATTGGTCAATACGCCGGTGTTGACGACTATTCATGGCTTTTCATCACCACAAATTTTGCCTGTATATCGTAAGTACCGGAGTGGCTATTTTGTATCGATCAGTGACTCCGATCGTATTGCCGAACTGAATTATTTAGCCACCGTATATAACGGCATCGATCTAAATTTATACCCATTGCAGCAATCTCCGGGTGACAGCCTTATCTTCCTAGGTCGCATTCACCCAGATAAAGGTGTACATCTTGCGATCAAGGTAGCCTACGCAAGCGGAAAGCCATTGATCATAGCTGGAATTATTCAAGATGAATCTTACTTTCAAAATGAGATAAAACCGCACCTTGACGGTCATAGAATCTCGTACATCGGTCCTGTGGGCGTATCCGAGAAGAACAAGCTATTTGCACGTGCTTCGGCATTGCTTCATCTGAACACAATTCCTGAACGCTTTGGTTTGGTCTTAGTGGAAGCAAATGCAGCAGGTGTTCCTGTGATTGCCATGGATCTTGGTTCCTGCCGCGAGGTCATTCAAGAGGGGCAAACTGGATTCTTAGTAAATAATGTCGACGAAGCAGTACACGCATTGCATCGCCTACCCGAAATTACCCGTAGCCATTGCCGAAAGAGAGTTGCAGACCGCTTTTCTATAGAAACCATGGTAGAAGCCTATGAAAACGTTTACGCTACTATTTTCCGATTAGAAGCACAAAAGTTGAAGTTCACTCGTAAGTGAAATCGAAATGAAGTACATCAGTATGAATTTAGCGGCGGTTTATTGTATGAATTGTAGGCTGGCTGAGGCGTGCCTTCCCTATCTGTCCTGAATCGGCAGAGACCCTGACAGGCATAGTAGATGTAAGGTCCCGGCATTTGGTGGATTGGGTTCAGTCGAAACCGAGCGGGTTCGGCAAGGAAGATTTTGCGTGGAACTTGTAAGGGGTGAAGCCTTTGAGGGTCTTGAGTCTTCGGGCGGAGTTGTAGTCCGTGATGAAGTCACTAAGGTGAGTTTGCATTGGCTCATGGTTGTTGTAATAGTGGCTTCCTTGGTGGTGCGATTCATGCGCTTGACTTGGCCGTCGGTCCGGGGATGATTGGGCTTTGTAAGCTGGTGCTCGATGCCGTGGCGGTAGCAGACACGGTCGAAAGGATGGCTGCGGAACCTCCCCTGTCGGGGCGATACAATCCATCGGCAGGTCGGCGAGAACGATATGAATGCGGTATGGAACCGCCTCGAGCAGCGCTTCCAAAAACGAGGAAGCGGCGCCTATGTCGGCCCGTTCCCCCAGCTGCACGAAGGCGAACTTTGAGGTGCGGTCGATGGTCACAAACAGGTACAGCTTGTACGCAGAAATTCTGTGCAAGCACTTCGGTGACCGGATCACCGTGTGGGCTCCCTTCAACCTGCCCGGGACCTTTGCCTACCTCGGGTACGGCGCAGGAGCGTTCCCTCCGGGCAAGGCCGACTCCAGGCTCTTTCTGCGGGCTGCGCATACTATCAGTCTGGCGCAGCCGCAGGCTTTACAAGCCTTAAAGGCAGCCTCCTCGAAAGCGACTGTCGGAAGCGCATACGGCATGGCACCCGCCTATCCCAAAACAAACAGCGAGGCGGACCGAGCAGCAACAGCTCGCTACCATGCGATGAATAATGTTTTCTTTCTGCATGCGGCCATGTACGGTGAGTACTCCAAGGCACTTGTCGGTGAGACTCCGTTTAAGGAAATTGGCTTTCGACCCGGCGATGAAACGATCATGAAAGCACCGCTGGACTGGGTTAGGCTTTCACTACTACACCCGCCGCATCGTTTCAGCCGTAAAGTCCGGCGCTGCTGCTGGAGGGGCGCAGTTCGGGGCCGAGACAGAGCTGGACGGCGGCGGCACCGGGAGCCGCGATGACTACACGCAATTTCATGCAGAAATGCCCACGGAAGGGCCGCTTACCGATGCCGGGCTTGAGGTATACCCACGCGGCATTTACGACCTTGTGACACAGATTTTCCGGGAGTACAACTAGCCTGTTATCGAGATCACAGAAAGCGGCTGCAGTTATCTCGACGCGCCGTATGCCGAGGAGGGCGGCCATGTGCCTGACGTGCGGCGGATTGCGTTCTTCCGGAGCTATCTAGCAGAATTAGCAAAAGCAATTCAGGACGGAGCGAGGGTCCGCTCCTACCATGCATGGACCTTGCTTGATAATTTTGAGTGGGCCGACGGGTATAGCCAGCGGTATGGTTTGACCTATGTTGACTTTCGCAACCAGCGCCGCACAGTGAAAGACTCAGGGTTATGGTACGGACGTGTCGCGGCGGCAAACCGGCTTGATAGTTAAAGCCGATGATTTCAAACCTTCATTCAATCTTTGTGGGACAACCTGAAACGCTGGAGGTTGATCGCGGCACATGGCAACCGTCGATTCGCTAAAATCCGTTCATACTCCAATTGCTGTCGCGAAAATGGATTCGGGGGCAATCGCGTAATGCAGCCGTATCATGGCAGTTCCGGTGCAGCGGTATGTGTGCACCTGCTGGATCATTATCTTTTCTGGGATAAGAAATACGCCTTAGGGTTAGTACCCTGCGCTGTCGGAGAAAACTTCATAATCGCCAGTATCACCGAAGACCTGGTTCGTGAGGAAGATATAGTGCTTATTGGACGACACTGCTTTAAGTTTCAGCTTAATGCAAGATCAAAACATGGGACAGAAACAATGCGTCTGTAACTTCCAAGATGCTGAGATACCGCTTACGGAAAGTATGCACAAGCTCTACTTGCAAGTCATGCAAAATATCACGTCATGCTGAGGGTATGTGCGAAGTCGCAATCCATATCGATGTCATCCTGAGATAGTGTATGCAAAGTCCTTGTTTTAGTATCACCGCCAAATAGTGTCATCCTGAGCGGAGTGAAACGAAGTCGAAGGATTTGCTGTTTCCGGATGCCGCCGCGAAAGTCAAAGGCAAAAGCAGATCCTTCGACTTCGCTCAGGATGACACGGTTCTCTTATAGGACACTCACTCTGTCTTGCCCCTGAGTACTTACCACTACCCTGAAAGCACTCTCGCAAGCTCCTACTTCGTGGCCGACAATGTAGTTTGCCGCAAATTGTACCCGCGCAATCCAACCACAGGCATGCCTTTCGTAGCCGCTGCCAGGTAACGGATCGTCACCGTCCGACTCTCACCGGGAAGCAGCGAGATATAGTTATCGCTGTAGTACGCGGGCAGGATGCGCTCGCCGCCTTGCGCTTCTTCAAGCGTCAGCTTCAGCTCGATAGCGGCTTGCGCGCCTTGATTTGTCAGCACGGCAGTGACAACTTTCTCGTTGCCATCCGTGCTCATCCCAAGCTTCGTGCCGATGCGTGCCTGCGGAAGCGTATTCAGCTTGCGCATGTCCTCTTCCTTGCCGGCAAGCCAGTAAAGATTGGTTGAAACTTCCTTGCCACTGCTATCTGCAAGCGTAAGCCGTACAAATACCGGCTCACCCGGCGCTTGCCCAAACAACTGTGCCAGCGGCAACTGCATTACATTTGCACTTGCGTCCATGGCGAGCGAAACCGGCATAGTCCGCGTAAACAGCTGCTTATTCGCAAGCGAGTACACAGACGCAGTCACCAAACCTCCCATCGGCTCCGTAGTCGTATTAATCACAGCCACGTCATAGGTAGAAATATCAAGCTGCACATGCCGCGGTTCTGACGCATGCATCACGCCGTAGAACGAAGCCTGCGTGTCGTAATCATGCGACAACATCTGCCACATATTGCTGGGCCATGCGGGCTGCGTCATCCAGATCATGCGGCCGGAATTCGGCTGCCATAGGTGCGCGGTAAAGCCCTCAAAGATCGCCTGGTGCAGCGTGTAGTTCAACATTTGCGCCTTGCGGTCCATATCCTCCAAGCTCACAGGCGCGCCGAACTGTGCGTCAAGGTGCTGCATAAAAGTTCGAATTGCACCGTTCCCCTGCGTGTGCCAATCGTGGTAGGTCCAGGCATCGCTCAGAGGCCATTGATTGGCAGGCGCGATCGACTGTTTGAAACTTTCGAGGGTCGAGAACGACGGGATGCCGAGCTCGACCGAAAAGCCGCGGTTCAACGTGTCGAAGTACAGCTTGGGGTCCTGGTATTTGTACGGGCCGCTGTTGCGCAGGTTTACCTGGTTTGAGGAAGGCGTGTAGTAGCGCGTACCGTCGAGCTCGCCCAGCATCTTCGCCATGCCGTCGGTAAGTGCGGGCTGTGGCACGCCTTCATTGCGGGCGCACCACATCACAATCGACGGATGATTGCGATAACGTTTCACCACATCCGCCGCATTAGCGAGAAACAGCGCAGGGTCCTGCGCTTCTGCGTTGTAATTGCCGGTTGACTCCCAAAAGTCGTTCCACACCATCAGCCCGTACTGGTCGGCCAGGTCGAAGAAAACCGGCTCTGTGCTTTGCCCCACCCAGTTGCGGATAATGTTGACATTCGCCAGCTGGTGCAGGCGAAAGTACGGTTCGAGATGCGCGCGCGAAATGCGTTTGCGCGCGTCATCCATGCCCCAGTTGCCGCCGCGTGCAGCAATGCGTACACCGTTGACCTTGATCACGAGGTCTGTCATATCAGGCTCGTTCGTGACCGGCTTTACGGCGGGCGAGTCATCGGCAGCAGCGGTCAGCGAAGCGGCCCAGCCTTGCGGCGTCTGCCGGATGCCCTCGTGCGAGATGTCAATGACCGTCTCGTGCAGCGCGAGCGCCATGGTCGGGTTTACTTCGACACGGCGCAAGGTGCCGTCTGTGCCGAACAGGCTCTCCTCATACGTCACCTCGCGGATGCCGAACTGGACCATCTTTTCGTCGCCGCGTGTGCTCTTCTCGTCACCGCTTACCGATAGCTTGAGGTGGTACAGCTCCGGCTTGCCATAGCCGTTGGGCCACCATAAACGCGGGTTAGCTACGTGCAACTGCGGGAACTCCTGCGGTGTAAGCGCAATGGTCGACTCACCCGGTGGCACTGTGACATCTTTCGTAAGCACCACACCGCCCTCAAAACTCGCATGCAGCGTTGCTTTCTCCGGCGCGCTTCCTGTGTTTTTAACCGGTACGTTGATGAGCACGTCCGCCGTGTCGCGCCTCGGCAACGGCAGAGTTGTAACGATCTGCGGGTCACCCAACTGAACGTCTCCGGTCTCCGTCAGCGTCACATCCTGCCAGATGCCGCTATTACGGTCGCGCTCCGACGGAATCCAGTCCCAGCCCTCAGTCGCCACAAACGTCGGGCCGTCCAGCAGCATGGCCCCGCCGTTGTCGCCCGGGCCGGCTTTGAGGGACTCCTCCCAGGGAATGCCGGGGTGCGGCGGCGGGGTAATACGTACAGCCAGCACGTTGTCACCTACGGATTTCAGCAGCGCGGTTACATCGTACGTGCCGCGAATAAAGGCGCCGGTGATTGTGCCCAGCTCGTGCCCGTTGAGCCATACCTGCGCGGCGTAGTTGATACCGTTCAGATCCAGCGTGTAGTGCTTGCCGCTACCGAGCTGCCCAGGCGCGGCAAACGCGATGCGGTACCAGTAGCTCTGCTTGTTGAGCGACTCTGGAATAGCAAGATTATTCAGGTCATAATCCGGGTCTGGGTACACACCGCGATCAACCAGCGTGGTCAGCACGGTGCCGGGAACCGTCGCCGGGAACCAGCCTGCCGTACTCACTCCCGGGCTCGACACCTGCTCGGCAGCCGCATGCACCTGCGGCTCGGCTTGCAGCAGCCAGTTGCGGGCCAGCGTCCACCGGTTGGGTGCGGTCTGCTCCAGCGTCGGACCTGCCGGGGGCAGCGGCTGGGCTGTCGGCCTTGAAAAAGCCGCTTTACTATGGGGCAACGTGTCCGGCGGCTGCGGCGCGGTGTAGCCGGCAAACTGGCGCACCTGCAACGGCCAGGGCTTGGAGCCGTCCTCATACAAAATGGTGTCAAAGTCGGGCCGGTTCGCTGCCTGTGCCCGCGCGTCACCGGGCGTTGCAGCACCGTGCCGCAGCTCAAAACCGGCAATGCTGCCGCCGAAGTGCTGCCACTCCCTCAAGCGCTCAGGTATGGTGAGCGGCAGGTGCGCTTGGTCGTAGGCGTACTTGTCATCCTTGTCCGAGATGAAGTCCGGGCCGATCAGAAGCTCTGCATCCGTCACCGGTCCCATTGCCGGGTTGCCGGCGGCTACCTCGCTGCCGTCCAGGTACAAATGCGTAGTCTCCGCAGCAGCGGGATCGAAGGTAGCACTGAGGAAGTGCCAACCCTCACCTTGTACAGTCGCCTGCGCGTCTACTTCGTTACCGACTCCCATGCGTAGTATCGGCTTGCCGTTGCGTAAACCCAGGTAGCGCGAGTCCTCCGCCGCGGGGTCGCCGAACCCGGCCAGCAGCGTCGTCATGCCGGTGCGGTCTGCCCGGAACCAGAGCGAGAGCGTCCAGGCTGCGTCGGCATCCAGCAGGGGCTCGCCCCCATTCAGCGGCTTGGCCAATCCCCGGCCGCCCAGCAGAAATTTCGCCGCGTATGGCCCGTACACATCGAGCTTTTCGGGGTCTTTTACAGTCTCTTGCGCCTGTGCGTATGTAGAAGCAGGTAGAGCCAGTAATAGAACCAAAGCAAAACAGCGAAACAACGGCATGGGCGTGAACTCCTGACGGCAATAGCATGAGCTACTGACCGTAATCAGCCTTTACAAGTATGGAAAACTGCTGCAAAAGCCGGTGTAACGATACCATGGCTAAGAATTTAGGAGAACTGCGTTGCTACCAGTAGCGACGGGAAGGTTCTAGGTACAAAGTCACGCAGGCGCTCAATCAAGACTCAAGAACTCACTCATGACTGCGCTGAGTACCATTGTAGCGAGTGCAGTCCGGATTTAGTTTGGAGCCAAGCGCTGTAGCCCGTTTACCGGGCCGTAGCCGAAGATGGATAGAGAAGAGTTTTTGTAGATCAACTGCCGGAGCTCCTGAAGTAGAAAGCCGTTCCAGCTCCGATAAGTCCGGTCAATGCAGGAAGGACAACAGCAAGCAAATGTTTGGCTTTTGTCCAATCGCCAAACTGGTTGGCATAACAGGCGAAAATAACAATGCCGACGAACATCGCTATAAGAACTTTGAGATGCCAGGCACGCACCCAGTCTCGACGACGTTCCTGCTCTGGATTTATTTGTGGCTGCAGATGAAACTGCGAGAAAGGATCACTTGATAGTAAAGGAGGCGATTGCTTTCTGGTTTTGTCGGCATGCCCATAGTTAGTATAGACAGTCCTTATGAAATTCCTGTATCAACGGAAATTAATAGAAAATTTCTTTCCGTCTTTAAGAAGTAAAACTTCTGCGCCGTCGCGTTTTGCATCCAGGACTACCTCATCGAGTCGGATTGCTTGCGCAAGCGCATCCTCCATGGAAATTCCCTGTCTCTCCGCAAGCGCTCGCAGCCGAGTCGAAAAGATGGCAGGCAAAAATTGTTCCAGCACCGTGTCCGGCATGTTCGTATTTGTCGCCACACTCACCTCCTAGCCTTTTAGATTAGACCAGATTTTATAAACGAGTGGATTACTGTTTTTGAGAGGTGCCGTTTACTTCCCACTATGTACGGTGTGTATACAAAAGTCATTTTGCCAATGCTTGCTCGCCGATTATTGCAAATGTACTTGTCACCCCGGACGAACCGTCCACTTGACCGCCACCCACATATAGCGTGTACTGCCCCGCTGCCACGGTACGGTGTCCCTGCGCATCAACCACGCTCAATTGCCTTGGCTGCAAAGTAAACCGCACATGTCTGGACTCACCCGGCTGAAGCGGCACACGCTCAAACGCGGCAAGCTGCTGCCGGGGCGCGAGCCCATCCTGCGGCGGCGTCAGGTACAGCTCCGCCACTTCATCGCCTGCGACCTGCCCGGTATTCTTCACGTCTGCTTCAACAATCAGGGGCTGGCCTGCCTGCACGGTTTGCCCGGACAGCTTCATGCCGGAGAACGCGAAGCCGGTATAACTCAACCCGTAGCCGAAGCCCCACAGCGGCTTCCCGGTAAAGTACCGGTATGTCCGGTTCTTCATCGAGTAACTTTCAAATGCGGGCAGCTCGTCTACGCCCGTGTAGAAGGTCACCGGCAGCTTGCCGCCGGGATTATGCACACCGGCCAGAATCTGCGCTATGGCTGTTCCGCCCACTTCGCCCGGGTACCACGCTTCCAGGATCGCGTTAGCATGCTGCGCAGCCCAGTTCACCGCGAGCGCGCTGCCGTTTTCAAGTACCACTACCAGGGGTTTTCCAGTGGCGGCCACTGCCTCCAGCAGCTTCTGCTGAGCGGCAGGTAGGTCGAGTGCCGTGCGGTCTCCCCCGGCAAAGCCCGGGATGTGCACCGGCATCTCCTCTCCCTCCAGCTCCGCCTGCAACCCTACAAAGGCGACCACTACATCCGCCTGCTTGGCCGTAGCGACAGCCGCGTCCTGTTCGGCTTGCACCGGGGCCATCCAGCGCAGTGAAATACCGCCCGCTGTCTTTGCTCCGAGATGCTTGTACTCGATAACAACGGCATGCGGCTTGGCATCGGCGAAGGTCAGGTCAAGCTCCGGCACAATGGAGTTCCAGTCATCCGTACCCGGCGTGTGCTTTGACACATCGACCGGCTTGCCGTCCACCATCACGGCTACTGATTCTGTTTCGCGCTCTTTGGCCGTATCCTGGCTGCAGCCGTCGCCGCAACGTCCGATCTTGAGCTCCAGCCGGTACGCGCCCGGTTTAGGTGGCGTAAATGTCCCGGTCCAGCGGACGCCGTAGCCGTCTTGCTTCAGTCCCGCTACCGGGCTCGCGTAGGTCCAGTCAAAGTCCACTTGCGCATCCGTGCGTGTAAGCACCGGCGCACCGGTCAGGTCGGCGTTCGCATAGTAGGTGCCGGTCAAGCCCTCCTCGCCGCTCGCCGTCCGCAGTGCTGTGCGCGGCACAGGCAGCTCCACGCCCTCGGCGTAGGGCGAGCCTTGCGCATAGATCACCTTCGCTCCCGCAAACTGCTGTCGCATGCCGTCCACAGGCAGCACCGGGTGCGACGGAATGGCGTTGTAGTTACCCTCAAGCGCCAGCAGCGATGCCGCGTTCGGCCCAACCACGGCAATTGTCTTGACGCTGGACTTCAACGGCAACGTGCCGTCATTCTTCAACAGCACCATGGCCTCGTTCGCAGCCTTGAGAGCCAGCGCACGGTGAGCGTCGCTGTCATCCTCACGCATGGGAACGCTCGCATAGGGCACAGAAGCAGGCGGGTCGAACATGCCCAGCTGTACGCGAGCCGTAAACAGCCGCGTCACGGCGGTGTCAATCGCACTTTCGGGCAGCAGCTTGTCGCCTACCGCCTTAACGAGCGCCTTGTAAGTATCGCCGCAGTTGGTGTCTGTCCCGGCCAGCACTGCTGTCGCAGCCGCGTGCTCAGCGTCGGGAGAAGTATCATGCCCATGAAAGAAATCATCCACCGCGCCGCAGTCCGACGTGATGAAGCCTTTGAAGCCCCACGCATCCCGCAGAGTCGTCTTCAGCAGGCTGGTGTTAGCGCAGGCAGGCAGGCCGTCCACGGCGTTGTAGGCGCACATCAGCGAGTTGGCCTTGGCATCCACGATCGTTGCGCGGAATGCCGGTAGGTAGGTCGCCTCCAGATCGTACGGCGCCGGATCAATGTCCGCTTTGTGGCGCGTGCTTTCAGGCCCGCTGTGCACCGCAAAATGCTTGGGCGTCGCGATGGTCCGGTAGTACGTTCGATCCGTGCCCTGCAGTCCGCGCACAAATGAGACTCCCAGCGTACCGGTCAGGTACGGGTCTTCGCCGTAGGTTTCCTGCCCACGGCCCCAACGCGGGTCACGAAAGATGTTGATGTTCGGCGACCATACGGTCAGCCCGAAGTAGCGCGCGTGGTTGCCCTCGGCAACCGCCGCGTTGTACTTGGCGCGGGCTTCGGTCGAGATCACCTCAGCCTCCTGCCCGATCAGCGGCGCGTCCCAGGTAGCAGCCATGCCGATAGCCTGCGGGAACATGGTGGCGTAGCCGGAGCGCGCAATGCCGTGCAGCCCCTCGTTCCACCAGTTGTACTCCGGGATGCCGAGGCGCGGGATCGCCGGTGCCTGGTCCATCATCTGGCTGACTTTTTCTTCAAGCGTCATGCGCCCCACCAGATCCGCAACGCGCTGCGTTACGGGCAAGGTGGGATTGCGGAACGGTGAATCGGTCTGCGCCTGCATATAGGCGCCAGAGAGTATGAGGAGCACGCCGGGGGTCAAGCGAGAGATGAATATGGGAAACCGAAATGTCATAGCAGGAAGCCACCTTTGAAAACAGGATCAACAGGCGCTCGAAAGGTGCCTTCGGCGAACTATAAGGGGCCATTCAGCACAGCGTCAAGGATGGAATAAGAGCAGTGTGATCATCTTTCTCCAGTGAGAATATCTACAGATGAATCCAATCAACACTCCGGTACGTATTTGCTAGATATAGGTGCAATTTCACCTTCCCAGTGAACCAGCCTGCATCCCTCTAATCCGTGGATTCCATATCGCGGGGATTGGCCATACGATTTATGAAGACGCAACCAAAAAGTGAAATGCGATTGACCGACGTTCTGCAAAGTATTGATGAGGAACTCACCCGGCTCCGCGCGGCCCGTGAGCTGCTGACTGACAGCCCCCAGGAGTCCCAGCCGGTACGGCGCGGTCCAGGACGGCCTCGGAAGAATCTCGCGGCCGGCTCTACACAGGCCGCTTCCCAATCCAAATAAGACTGTTTCACTGCCCATCCGGGATGCTGTAGCTGCGTGTTTCGCCGGTGCGGCCATTCCATAGCGCAATGGTCCCGTTTGGCAGAACCGTGGCGCGTAACGGATAGGCTGCATCTGTACCCTCGGGATTTGCGATTTGGCTGGCTTCGGTATTGTGCGCTGTGGCGCCTTCCTCTGAATAGTGCAGCTGCCATAAGGCTGGGTGACTCGGGTCTGCACGTAGTGTGTCGAGTACCGAGATGGAGCCGCCTTTCTGAGCTCCATTATCTATGACTGCTACGCGCGGTGTAACGGCATCCACCAGCGCCGAGCTTGAGCTCTGATACCAGCCATGGTGCGACACTACCAGCAGGTCTATATGGCCCAGCTTATTAGCCGGGCACATCAAGTTTGCCTCCTTGTCGCGTGTCAGGTCACCCAGGTCTAGAATCCGTGCCCGGCCCCATTGCAAGGAAAAACCGAGCGAGCGGGCGTTCTCCGTCATGTCTCGCGGCCACTTTGGATTTCCTCTGTCGGGACAAAATCCGTTCGCTTCGCCACCACCTGATAGCGCGTGATTCAGCAATTTACCGTCTGCACTCACCACAGTGGCATCGAAGCCCTGTACCGGTAGCTTTTCTCCGGGGTGCATGGTGCGATGCTTCAAGCCAAACTTGTCGAGCAGGCTGACGTACTCCGCATAGCCGTGTACCGTCGGAGGATTGTCGAATTCTCGGTTCGGACCGTGATCCAGAAAGATGCCGACCGGCACCTTCGAGACCAACGCCTGCATACCTCCGACATGGTCGGCGTGGTAATGCGTAATCAGGACTGCATCCAGGCGCGTTATGCCTGCCATTGCCATGGCTGCGATGATGCGGCCTGCATCACGGCCGTCATTTCCAGGCCACCCTGTATCCACCAGCAGCGAGTGCCCAGCCGGGGTTACAAACAGGGTAGATTGACCACCCTCCACGTCCACGAAATATACCTGCAGTGCACCCGGTGCCGCTGCGGGCGGCACCGGCGCAGCCTGCGCCGTCAGCACGGCAAACAGCAGGGTCCCTATCCATCGACTCACCATGCTCATTCCTCTTAGTCCGCAATCTCCGCTACCGTTGTCTCGCATACACGTTTGTCCTTGTAACAAATCGGAGACACCCTCCCAGGTTAACGAGCTTTATCGTAGCCGCCTGCGAGCGCGATGCGCCAACCTACTGCCTTAAAAAACAAGCCTTGCCCCTCCATGCATCGCCGGGAGAAAATGCAGCGTCGAGGTGGCATTGCAGCACGCATACAAGAACCTGAAAGGCGGCAAGTGGCTGGGGCCGGTTGCTTTGCTCATCCTCCTCCTCGCTCTATGGCAATTCGCTGTCATTCGGCATCCGGGCCGACTCCTGCCCGGACCCTGGGCGGTCGCAAAGGGACTGATTGAGCTTGCCCGCAGCGGCCTGCTGCTTAAATATGTCGTTGCTTCGCTGTTCCGCGTCACCTGGGGCTTTGGCCTTGCGGTGGTTACAGCCATCCCGCTGGGTATGTTCATCGGCTGGTACAGCCGCGCAGAGATGGCCCTGAACCCGCTTATCCAGATTCTCAGGCCCATTTCACCGCTCGCCTGGATTCCCCTTGCCATCCTCTGGTTCGGCGTCGGCGACCTGTCCTGCATCTTTCTTATCTTCCTGGGCAGCTTCTTTCCGCTGCTCGTCACTGCCATTGACGCTGTCCGCAGTGTTCCCACGGTGTATGTTCAGAGCGGCCGCAACTTCGGCCTGCCGACAGCGCAGCTGTTCCGGCACGTCCTGTACCCGGCATCCATACTGCGGCTGGTTGCCGGGCTGCGCCTCACGCTTGGTATTGCCTGGCTTGTCGTGGTCGCGGCAGAGATGATCGCCGTCAACTCCGGTTTGGGCTTCCTCATCGTCGACGCTCGCAATGCCGGCAACCGGTACGATCTTGTTGTGGCCGGCATGGTAGCAATCGGCTGTATCGGGCTTGCGCTTGATACAGGTCTGCAATCGCTTGAACGCTTCCCCTCAGTCCGTTGGAACTATCGTGCAAACTAGCGCGGTTGCACCGGCGGCCCTGAGCGCAATCGGTGTCGGCATGACCTACAGCCGCGACGGTGAACGTCGGGAAGTTCTGCGCAGTATCAATCTCGAAGTACAACCGGGCGAGTTTGTCTGCATTCTCGGGCCTTCCGGCTGCGGCAAATCCACTCTGCTCAACATCCTTGCAGGCTTTCTCCGGCCATCGGAAGGAACTGTCCAGGCAGGCGGTGAGCCCGTGCGCGGCCCCGACCCGCGCCGCATTTTCGTCTTCCAGGAGCGCGGTATCTTCCCCTGGCTCACGGTTGAGGGCAACATCGAGTTCGGTATTGCGAAGCTCCCGCGTGAGGAGCGCCGCCGCCGCGTCGCGCACTACGTCAAAACTGTAGGTCTGGAAGGTTTCGAGAAGACATACCCTGCTGAGCTCTCCGGCGGCATGAAGCAGCGGCTTGAGGTTGCCCGAGCCCTCGCCGTTAACCCGGACATGCTGCTGCTCGATGAGCCTTTCAGCGCGCTTGATTCCATCACCCGCATGACCATGCGCCGTGAGCTGCTTCGGATACGGGAGACCGAGCGCAAGACCATCCTCTTCGTCACGCACGATATCGATGAGGCTGTGCAGCTCGCCGACCGCATCGTGATCCTGAGCGCGCGTCCGGCCACCATCCAGACCATCGTGCCTGTCTCTATCGCGCACCCCCGCGATCTCAGCTCACCCGAGTATCTCCGTGTGCGTGACGGAATCCTGGAGCATGTCGGTTTAGGGCGCTCTGTATGAGCCGACGTATCGAACGCCTGCTTTTGCCGGTGCTTGCGCTGCTTGCCGCGCTGGCGCTTTGGTTTATCGTAGTTCGCTTCACTGGAAGTGGGTCCGGCACCACCATCTTCCCCTCTCCCGTCGAGGTCGCGCGCGGCCTCCGCGAGCTTGCCGGCAAGCACGTGCTCTGGACTGACATTACGGATTCGCTGCGCAGGGTGTTTACAGGTTTCGGTTGTGCCGTTGCTCTCGGCGTGCCGCTCGGCTTCACACTCGGCTGGTACCCGCGGGCAAACGCAGTCGTCAACCCGCTTATGCAGCTCCTGCGTCCCATCAGCCCTATCGCCTGGATTCCGATTGTCATTCTGCTGGTCGGCATCGGTGACCGTGCAGCCACCGTCCTGATCTTTATCGGCGCGTTCTTTCCCGTACTCGTCACAAGCATCGACGCCGTCGCGACAGTTCCGGCAGTCTATCGGCAAGCCGGGCGCAACTTCGGTCTCTCCGCTCCCGCCCTGCTCCGGCGTGTGATCTTCCCGGCGGCTCTGCCAAAAATCCTCGTGGGCCTGCGTATCTCCTTCGGCGTGGCTTGGCTGGTCGTGGTCGCGGCAGAGATGGTGGCGGTTGATTCCGGCCTCGGCTACCTTGTCATCGACTCCCGCAACTCGGGCAAGCGGTATGATCTGGTGGTCGCGGCCATGCTGCTGATCGGAGGGCTTGGCCTGGTGCTGGATACAGCGGTGCGCTCACTGGAGCGAATGAAATCTGTACGCTGGGGGTTCCGGCATGACGCCTAGCCGCAAAATTACCCTCTGGATCGCGGTCTGGCTGGTGCTCATCACAGGCCTTCACGGCGCGCTCAATGTCAACTGGGGCGCCGTGCTCAATAGCTGGGAGCCGGTCGGCAAGCGCAAGATCACCGTCGCTTACATCCCGGTAACCTGTCAGCTCACCTGCCCGGTCACCGACTACATTTCCAAAGTCTCCGATCGCGGCGAGCTGTTTTTGCCGCGCATGTTCCAGGGCTTTCCGGAGATCAAGGAAGCCCTGATCGCAAACAAGGTGCAGGCAGCCTTCATCGTTGCTCCGCTTGCCATTGCGCTCAAAGCGCAGGGCGTGCCCATCAAAGTCGTCTACCTGGGTCATCGCTACGGCAGCGCGATGGTCGTCCGCAAAGACGGCCCGGTTCACACCTTCGCTGACCTGCGGGGCCGCACGGTGGCAATCCCCAGTCGCTTCTCGGACGAGCGGCTGATGGTCTTTCGCCAGATGAAGCAGTATGGCCTCAAACCCGGCGATATTAAAATGGTGGAGATGGCACCGCCCGATGTTTCCGGCGCGCTCGCCGCGGGTGCCATTGACGGCTTCGTCATGGGAGAGCCCTTTCCCTCACAGGCCGAGCTCGGCGGTTTCGGGCGCGTCCTGTTCCAGGCGCGCGACGTGTGGCCCGACTACATGTCCTGCATCCTTGTCGTCCGGCAGGACTTGATTGACCGGCGGCCAGAGGTTGTGCAGACGCTCGTGGATGGTATCGCCCGCTCCGGCCTATGGCTCGACCAAGGTAAAGACGGGGGCAAAAGTCACCGACTCGACGCAGCCGACTTCGTGGGACGTTATTACTACAACCAGAGACCCGCGCTGCTGCGCTGGGCGCTTACCCACCCCCTCGACCGCGTTACCTATACCCCGCTCGCCCCGCGCAAGGCCGACTTTGATATGGTTCGAGACATGATGATAGAAACCGGTGTACTTCAGAAGAAAATTGAGTTTAGCGATTACACGGATACACGTTTTGCCGATGGCGCGCACGAGGAAACACCATGGTTGTATGAGCCCGGCTACGCCTCTGCCAAATGAGAAGGTCCCGGCTGCAATCCGAGGCGGGTGCAAGCCGAGAACGGTGCAAAGTTGCAAACTGATATCTAGTGTCATCCTGAGCGGAGCGCAGCGGAGTCGAAGGACCTGCTTTTCTCAGGTGAAGGCGCAAAGATCAAAAGCAGGTCCTTCGACTACAGTTGTCGCTTGCGCGCCAACTTTCGCTCAGGATGACACAATTATTTAGTAGGGGTTCGATCTGAAAATCAATTCGCACAAACCTTCTCACGATGATCCAAGTTGCAGGGTCCATCTCGCACGTGCTTGAAGCCATACTCGCGTCAACTCAAGGGCGGCACCCGGTACCCGAACGCCCGATCCACCACGCCCGCCACCGCAAGCACCAGCTCATCCTCATAGGGTCGCCCCGCAACCTGTACGCCGATCGGCAGCCCTTCTGCCGACTGCCCCACCGGCACCACTGCGGCAGGCATCGCCAGCAGGTTGAACCACTGCGTATACCGCATCACGTCCCAGTAACCGGCCACCTGCCCCTCCACCTGCCATGCTCGCTCGCCGTGCCGAAACGCCGGTATCGCGCATACAGGAAGCAGCAGCAGGTCAACCTCGGCAGCCGCCATCTCTGCCCGGAACTGCGTCCGCAGCAAATCCATCTCAACCCACGCCTGTAGCAGCGCCGTCGCGGTCAGCGGCCCTTCCCCCTGTGCTGTGTCGAGAAAGCCTTCAAAGATAGGGCTCAACTGCCCGCGATGCCCCGCCACCGTCGGCTCATAAATCATTGCCCCGCACTGGATAAAGAACAACCGCCACAGCTTTCGTACCGCCTCCAATCCAAATGGC
This sequence comes from uncultured Acidobacteriaceae bacterium, assembly GCA_964235655.1. GTDB lineage: Bacteria > Acidobacteriota > Terriglobia > Terriglobales > Acidobacteriaceae > EB88. Next base: position 60,733 of record CAXSBB010000007.1, on the reverse strand, counting down.
CGGAACGGTTTTGTCCGAAACCCCTGCCGATTCAACTCATGGACAGCACTCGCAGTCGCAGCCCGCGTCTCGGGCGTCACCGCTAGTACTCCATCATCCTCAAACCATCCGACTATGGCCGTTCGTGCCTCCTCATGCCCGACTTCCCGATATGGCTTCGGTCCACGGCATAGCACTTCAAACAAGAGCTCTACATCTGGAACCGTCCGCGCCATCGGCCCCACCGCGCCCAGGCTGCTGAATGGCCCTACATTCGGCGGTTGGCAGCCGACGTCTGAAATCCGCCCCGATGTCGGCTTCAGCGCGCAAATACCCACCGCATGCGCCGGCTGGCGCACCGAGCCCCCGCTATCGCTGCCCAACCCGCATGCCGAGAGCCCGGCTGCGATGGCTGCCGCTTCTCCGCCGCTCGAACCGCCCGCGCTGTAGTCGAGGTTCCACGGGTTTGCAGTACGCCCATGCAGGTCATTGCCCGTTTCATACGCCATCAGAAACTCCGGGCAATTCGTGGTCCCCAAAATGACCGCCCCCTCTGCCCGCAGCCGCGCGACCGCTTCCGCATCCTTCTCCGCGAACAAACCTCGCCGCAGGGTGCTGCCGATCTCACACCGGTGTCCTGCCACCTCGATGCACGACTTCAGAGAAATAGGCAGCCCCGCCAACCGGCCACCTGTAATAGCCCCAGCCTGGGCCCTCACGCGCTCCGGGTCCCAGTCCACAAAGGCGTTCAGCAGCGGGTTCAGTCGCTCGATCCTGCGGATGTGCTCTTCCGCCAACTCCAGCGCGGAGATTTGTCCCTCACGCAACATCGTAAGCTGGGCCACGGCAGGCAGCAGCGCAGGTGTCATCCCACGATCATAGACGGGCCTACAATCGTGAGTGCATGCGTTGGACGAACACACAAAGCCGGCTTTGGAGCGATTTTCTCAATGAATCTCTTGGGGAATCTGCTGAGACACAGCCGGAACCGCAGCACCTGGCAGGCAAACGCATCCTGATCACCGGCGCGGGCGGCTACCTGGGCTCAGCCTTGGCCCGTGCTCTTGCTCCTATGGCGGCGCAGCTCATCCTTCTCGACTTCGCCGAGTATGGCCTGTACCGGCTTGAGCGCAATCTCGAACCATTTTCAGGAAATGTTCTACGCTACGTAGTAGGCAGCGTCTCCAACGCCGCCCTGCTGCACCGCCTGTTTACCGACCATGCACCGAAGATTGTCTTTCACGCCGCCGCCCTCAAGCACGTACCGCTTATGGAAGCGAATGCCCTGGCCGCTGCGGAAACCAACATCCTGGGTACACAGGCCTGCCTCGAAGCCGCCATCCAAGCCGGCGTTGAACACTTTATCCTCCTATCCACTGATAAAGCTGTCACCCCAGTCAGCATCATGGGCATGACCAAGCGCGTGGCCGAGCAGCTCACTCTTGCCGCAGGCTTCACCGCCGTACGCCTGCCCAACGTCCTCGGTTCCACCGGCAGCGTCGCTCCCTTGTTCGTCAAGCAGATTTGGAGCGGCGGCCCGGTCACCGTCACGCACCCTGAAACCACGCGCTTCTTTGTCTCCCTCCATGAAGCAGCGGCAAACCTGCTGAGCGCCGACAAACCCGGTCTCTTCATCCCGCACACCGGCCCCGCCCGTCGCATCGTAGAGCTTGCCGAGCACATGATCGCGCGCAGCAGCCGCTCCGGTATTACGATCCAGTACATGGGTCTGCGCCCTGCCGACCGCCTGCACGAATCTCTGACTGCACCGGGTGAGCGGGTTTTGAAAAGCACAGCTCGCCTTCTCGCCGTTGAAAGTACCCAACCGCAACCGGCAGCCTTGCAGGAGACCGTCGAGGCTATCTGCAAAGCCGTCGCGGCCTGGGATGAGCCTCTTCTCCTCGCAATCCTGAGAGGGTGTATGTAAAGTCTGAAATAAGTAATTTAGGTGTCATCCTGAGCGAAGTCGAAGGACCTGCTTTTTCTGTTCAGTTGCACAAAATCACAGGCAAATGCAGGTCTTTCGACTTCGCTGCGCTCCGCTCAGGATGACACTGGATATCAGTTTGCAACTTTGCACATCCTCTGAGGGCATGAGGGCAGCAACCTTGAGTGACGTCCCATGAAGATCGCCGCTATCACTACCTCTCGCGCAGACTACAGCCACCTGTACTGGCCCCTGCGCGCACTTGCCGATCACCCGCAGGTCGATCTCCAGATCATCGCCATGGCCGGGCACCTCTCCCCCGAGTTCGGCTTGACGGTCGGCGAGATTGAACGCGACGGCTTCCCCGTAGCCGCGCGCATCGAGTGCCTGCTCAGCTCAGACACCGACATCGGCATGGCCAAGAGCATCGGTATCGCAACTCTCGGGCTTGCCGACACGCTCGGCACCATGCGCCCCGACCTGATGCTTCTCATTGCCGATCGTTACGAGATGCTGGCCCCTGCCGCGGTCGGCCTTGCCCTGCGCATCCCCATGGCGCATATCGAAGGCGGCGAGCGCAGCGAAGGCGCCATTGACGACGCCGTGCGCAATGCCCTTACCAAGATGTGCCATGTCCATTTCACCTCCACTTTGGGAGCGCGTGACCGCGTGATCTCCATGGGCGAAGAACCTTGGCGCGTCCACCGGGCCGGCGCGCCGTCGCTCGACCACCTGCGTAAGAGCCGCCTACCTGAACGTGAAGAGCTTGAGCACTTGCTGGGACTCGATCTCAGCCGCCCCACAATCGTTGTTGCCTACCACCCTGTCACGCTTCTCAGCGAAACCACGGCTGAGGCCGATGCGTTGTTTACTGCTTTAGCTCAAATCGAGCAGCAGCTCGTTTTCTGCTACCCCAATGCTGACGCGGGCAGCCGCTCTCTGATCCGGCGCACAGAAGCGTTTCTAAACGAACGCGGTAATGGCAAGCTGTTCCGCAACCTGCCCGCTGTTCAGTACTGGGCTTTACTCCGCGAAGCGCAAGCCATGGTCGGCAACTCCAGCAGCGGCATCATGGAGACAGCATCTTTTACGCTGCCCACGGTCAATATGGGCTTGCGCCAGAAAGGCCGCGAGCGCCCCGCGAACGTCCTTGATGCCCCGCCTGAGGCAGCCGCGATACTGGCCGCCATCCGGAAAGCCTGTACCCTGGAGTTCCGCGCCTCACTCGCAGCCATGCGCAACCCCTACGGCGACGGCACCGCCGCCGAGGGCATTACGGAAGTCCTCACCACGCTGCCCGGACGTGACACGCTCTTGCGCAAGCAAGGCGAGGCATGATGGAAGTCCCTCTCTCCGCACCTGATATTACCGACCGAGAGATTGAAGCCGTGACTGCGGTGCTGCGCAGCACGCGCCTGAGCCTCGGCCCCAAAATGGAGGAATTTGAAGCTCGGGTAGCTGCCTACACCGGCGTTCCCCACGGCATCGCTGTAAGCTCCGGCACGGCAGGTCTGCACCTGTGCATCCGCGCACTTGGCCTCGGTCCCGGCGATGAGGTCATCGTTCCTTCATTTACTTTCGTCGCCGCTGCAAACGTAATCCGCTACGAGAGTGCCATCCCCGTTTTCGTTGACATTGAGCCGGACACACTCAACATGGACTCCGCGCAGGTCGAGGCGGCAATCACCCCACGCACCCGGGCGCTTATGGTTGTCCATACTTTCGGACGTCTCGCCCGCGTGGACGCGCTGCTTGCAATTGCTCGCCGCCACAGCCTGCGCGTTATTGAAGACGCCTGCGAGGCCATCGGCGCAACCAGCAGCACTACGGGAAGCGACCGGCAGGCAGGCAGTTTCGGCGACGCGGCGGTGTTCGCCTTCTACCCCAACAAGCAGATCACTACCGGCGAGGGCGGCATGATCGTCACCCCCGATGCGGCGCTTGCGCGCGAGATGCGTGCTCTGCGCAACCAGGGCCGCTACCCAACAGACGCCTGGCACCAGCACAGCCTGCTCGGCTACAACTATCGACTGTCTGAAATCAATTGTGCTTTGGGCTGTGTCCAGATGGAGCGCCTTGACGAAATTCTCACAAAACGCGAGCGCGTCGCCGCACTGTACGGAGCCGCGCTTGCCGGTGTTCCCGGACTTGAGCTTCCCGCACTACCGGCTGAGCAGGACCGCATCAGCTGGTTCGTCTACGTGGTTCGCGTTGCTTCGGAACACCGCGACCGCATCGCCTCCCAGCTGATCGAAAACGGTGTACAGTGCGGACGCTACTTTGCCCCCGTACACCGACAGCCCGCCTATGCCGGTTGGCCTCTTCCGCATGCGCTTCCAGTCACGGGGGCGGAAAGCGCCCGCACAATTGCACTGCCATTTTTCAGTACCATGACAGAGGCTCAGGTCAGCTATGTGGCCGAGCAGCTACGGCAAGCGTTAGGGTAGTGCTGTGCGCAGACGATTCCAGAAGACGAAACGATGGCACAGAGCAGCTTCCCACTGCACGCTGCTTCTCCTTACATTCCTAAGCGGCTGCCGCCAGAAACACGCCCTGCCCCAACCCGGTTCTACTCAGTACCTGCATTTCGTTTCAGCCTTCTACACGGGCCTTGCCGGCCTCCAGGTGGGCGATGACACCCGCGCCGAGTCGTCCCTCGCCGAAAGCGTCAAGCTTGCTCCCGGCGAGCCCGCTGCCTGGGTCGACTGGGGCGTGCTCGCCCTGCGGCAGCGGGGGTTTGACGCCGCAGCCGAGCGCTTCAGCCATGCCCGCACCCTCGCACCCGGCAACGCCCAGATTCCATATCTCCAGGGCCTGCTTGAAAGCGAGCGCGGCAACTCCGCCGCCGCCATCACCAGCCTCCAGGCTTCACTTGCCTTGAACGGCAACAACCTTCGCGCTCTCTATCAGCTCGCATCTGAAATTGAGCGGCAAGGCGACCCTGCAAGCGACCGCCGCTACGAGCAAGTTCTCCAGCAAATCCTCCGCATTGCGCCTGCAAACCTCGCCGCACAGCTCGATCTGGCTCGCATTGCCGCAAAACTCGGCGATGTCGCAACCCTGCACACTGCGGTCGCCGACATCGCTACCCATCAGGCAGGATGGCCTGCGGAAGCTACCGCCCAGCTCGCGCTTCTTCAAGCTGCCGCCGACAGCCCACAGCCCCGCGCTGCTGCTACCCGCTCCACATTTCTACACAACGTGCTCATGCGCGTCCCGGCTTTCCGCAACGACCTTGCCGACCTGACCGCCCCTGCCGGTGAAGCCGCCGAGCCCATGACGCGCTTCCTCCTGCTTCCAAGCCCGCCCGACCGCCCCGCCCTGCCCGATACCGGCCTCAGCTTTGAAACCAAACCCTTCGGCGAGCCCGAAACCGCCGGAAGTTGGACTTGGGCCGGAGCCCTGTACCTGAACGGCACCGACGCCCCGGCACTCGCCCAGGCCAACAGCAAAACCCTGCGCTTTTTGAACGGCACAGAAATCCCGTTTCCCGGCGGAAGTAACATGCAGACGCTTACTCCCGAAAGCATTCTCGCCGCCGATTTTAATTATGATTTCAAGTCTGATCTTGTCCTGGCAGGTGCGGGCGGCATCCGCCTGTTCACCCAAGGTCTCCCGACGCATTTCACGGAAGTCACCGCCGCCGCGAAACTCCCGGCTGCCGTCGTCAATGCCCCCTATACAGGAGCATGGGCGCTTGATATTGAGGCTGACGGCGATCTCGACATCCTGCTCGGTACCGCATCCGGGCCGCCCACGCTGCTTCGCAATAACGGTGACGGTACATTCATGCCGCAGCGCCCTTTCCCAGGTATCGACGGTTTGCGACAGCTCGCCTGGGCTGACCTGAACGGCGACGGCAACCCGGACGCTGCCTTGCTCGACAGCAAGGGCCGCTTGCACATCTTCCTCAATCGCCGCTCCGGCAGCTTTACCGAAGTTGCCTCCATTGCGAACATCAAGGCCATCACTGTCGGCGGCGTCAGCGCAGACAACAAATTTGACACGCTCGACCTCTTGGCCCTCGAAAACACTGGCCGCATCGTTCGCTTTAGCACTCCTGACGAAGGCCGCACTTGGCAATCTATTCCACTTGCCCAAACCACTCCGACAAGCGGCGAGAGCCGCCTGCTAGCCGCCGATCTTGATAACAACGGTGCGGTTGACATTATCGTCGCCCCTGCGCACACGGCTCCGCAAATCCTTCTGGGTACAGACCGCGCTAGCTTTGAGCCTTTGAAAATACCGGCGTTGCCGCCGACCCAAGCTCTTGCCGACGTCAAAGACAACGGCCATCTCACCCTCATCGGCCTGGAACCGGACGGCAGGGCAGTGACCGCCGACAGCCGTAGTTCTAAAAACTACAAGTGGCAAACCATTCGTCCGCATGCCCGGCAGGCTACCGGCGACCAGCGCGTAAACCCCTTCGGTATCGGCGGGGAAATTGAAATCCGGGCCGGTTTGCTCACCCAACGGCAGCCCATCGCCACGCCTGCACTCCACTTCGGCCTGGGCGAGCAGAACTCAACCGACGTCGCCCGCATCCTGTGGCCCAATGGCTCCGTTCGAGCTGAGTTCGCCCTCAAGGCCGATCAGCAGATTGTCACCGAGCAGCGCCTCAAAGGCTCTTGTCCTTTTCTTTTTGCCTGGAATGGCCATGAGATGACTTTCGTAAAAGATTCCGTGCCCTGGGGCTCCGCGCTCGGCCTGCGCATCAACGCGCTCGGCGCAGCTTCCATCGCCGCTACCGAGGAGTGGTACAAAATCAGCCGCGATCAGCTGCACCCCCATGACGGCGTCTATGACCTGCGCATCACCGGCGAGCTGTGGGAAAGCTACTACTACGATTCACTCGCGCTGATGACCGTCGACCACCCTGCCGGGACTGAAGTGTTTACCGACGAGCGTTTTCGCGTTCCTTCCGTCAAACTTGCCGTGACGGCTGTAGCCGCGCCGCAGCCTCTTATACGGGCCGTCGATGACAACGGCACCGACGTGACAGGAACCCTTGAAAGCCTTGACGGTCACTATCTCGACACGTTTGGACGCGGCCAATACCAGGGTGTCACCCGCGATCACTGGGTGGAACTCACTCTGCCTGACGCGCTCCCACCCGGCCCCCTGTGGCTTATTGCAAAAGGCTGGCTGCACCCCTCGGATTCTTCTATTAACATCGCGCTTGCCCAAGGCAGCGAGCCCAAGCCGAAGTGGCTTAGCCTGGAGGTGCCGGACAAAACAGGCCATTGGCGAGTCGCCAATCCGAACCTCGGCTTCCCTGCCGGGCGCAACAAGATCTGCCTCTTTGATCTCACCGGCCTCTGGAAGCCCGGCGAGCCGCATCGCTTGCGCCTGCGCACCAACCTTGAGGTGTACTGGGATCAGATCGAGTGGGCACAAGGCTTGCCCTCCACCTCCCTCCACATGGAGCGCCTGCATCCCTCCACCGCCGACCTCCGGTACCGTGGCTTTTCCACGATCCACCAGGCCGATGCGTCTTCGCCTGAAATCCCGACCTACAATCAGCTCTCCGGTACCGCGCCCCGCTGGCGCGATCTTGCCGGCTTTTACACCCGTTACGGCGATGTGCGACAACTACTGGCAGGCGTCGATGACCGGTACGTCATCATGAACGCCGGAGATGAAATGAGCTTGCAATTCGCGGCGCCCCCGCCGCCTAAGCCCGGCTTTGTGCGCGACTTTATCCTCGCCGGCGACGGCTGGATCAAGGACGGCGACTATAACTCGACCTACTCCCAAACCGTGCTGCCCTATCCCTACCACGCACGTAGGAGCTACAACTCAGCTCCCGGTGCTTTGGAAGATGACTACGTGTACCGGCACCACAAGGAGGACTGGATGACGTACCAGACCCGCTACATTATGCCCGACGCATGGATTGGAGCGCTGAGGGGCAGCGGAGCTCAATGAAGCGTGCCGTTCTCACTATTTTCTTTCTAGCACTGCTGTTGACGCCCTGGGTCATCCGCAAACTTTCTGCTCGCCGCACTGACACACAAGCCGGTTCCGGGCAGTCTTCCCTCGCGCGCCACGGCTTTTACCTGCGAGAGGTCTCGCACGAAGCCGGTATCGACTTCATCCATCAAGCCCCCAAGCTCGACAGCAAGCTCGACCCCATCATGCCCGAGGTTGCTTCCATGGGCGCCTCGGTCTCCATCGTTGACTACGACCGCGACGGCTGGCCCGACATCTACGTCACCGATAGTGCGTATGGCACCCAAAATCGCCTCTACCGTAACCTGCACGATGGCCGTTTTGAGGATGTTGCAGGCAAACTTGGCATCGGCGACGTAAATCGTCCCGGCACCGGCGTCAGCATGGGCGCTGTCTGGGGCGATTACGACAACGACGGCTTTGAGGACCTGTTCCTCGTGAAATGGGGCAAGCCCGAGCTCTTCCACAATGACGCGGGCCACGGCTTTACCCGCGTCACCGACGGAGCTAGCCTTCCCGCGTGGGTCAATGCGAATACCGCCCTCTGGTTCGACTATGACGGCGACGGCAAGCTCGACCTGTTCCTCGGCGGCTACTACCCGGAGAACGTCGACCTGTGGCACCTGCAAAACACCCGCATGATGCCCGACTCCTTCGAGTACGCCAAAAACGGCGGCCGCAAGTACCTGTTCCACAATCTTGGCGGAGGCCGCTTTGAGGAGGTTAGTGAACAGGCCGGCATTGCAAGTCGCCGCTGGGCGCTCGCCTCTGCCGCTGCTGACCTGCGCGGCACAGGCCGGCCTGATTTGTTCATCGCCAATGATTACGGCGTGTCCGAGCTGTTCCTGAACGACGGCAAAGGCCACTTCCACGAGGCCGGAGCCCAAACCGGCGTGGGTTTCGCGCCCAAGAGCGGCATGAACGTCGCGGTCGGCGACATTTTTAATCAGGGCAAGTACGCGGTCTATGTCTCAAACATCTCCGAGGAAGGCGTTCTCATCCAGGGCAACAACCTGTGGGTCCCCCAGGAAAACACCGGTCACGCCGCGCTCCAAAACATTACCTATCAGAATATGGCGCGTGACCTGGGCGTCGAGTTGGGCGGCTGGAGCTTCGGCGCGCAGTTCGGCGACCTGAACAACGACGGCACCCTTGATCTCTACCTTACCGATGGCTACGTCTCGCTCGACCGCAAACGCGATTACTGGTACGACTTCGCTAAAGTTGCCGGGGGCAATGCCGCCATCATTTCAGACGCTGCTCACTGGCCGGCAGTGGATGGCCGCAGCCACTCCGGCTACCAGCAAAAGCACTTGTGGCTCAATGACGGCGCGGGCAAGTTCGTCGATGTCGCGCAGGAGATCGGCGTTACCGATACCTTCGACGGTCGCTCCGTCGTTCTGGCCGACCTATGGAACCGGGGCGTGCTTGATGTAGTCGTCGCAAACCAGCGCGGCCCGCTGCTCGTCTATCGCAATACAGTCGACCAAAAGAACCAGTGGGTCGAGTTTTCGCTCGAAGGCACCCGGAGCAACCGCAGCGCCATCGGTGCGCAAGTCACCTTAAATTGGAAAAACGGTGCGACCGGCCAGACGCAGATTCAGACCGTCACCGGCGGCAATGGGTTCGCATCTCAAAACGACCGCCGTCTTCATTTCGGCCTGGGCCAAAACCCTCAAATTGAGAGTGTCCAAATCCAGTGGCCCTCTGGTACGATTCAGTCGCTAGCCGATCCAAAGACAGATCAGCTAAATGCAATCAGGGAGCAGTAGGAATTCAAAATGAGCGGACAGGCGATTGCATTTCCATCTACGCCTACAACAGGCAGCCCGTACCAATGGCGTCGCTGGTTCAGCATGGAAAACCGATTCGTCCCGCCGATTTTCATCACGCTTATTTTGCTCATCGGCAACATCTCCTTCGGCATTCTCGAAAGCTGGACCCGCACCGCGCTCGCCATCTGCGTTGCCATCGGCACCGAGCTTCTCCTGGGCCGCATATTTACAGGCAAATGGCCGAATGTCGCCAGTGCCTACATCAGCGGCATATCGATCGGTATTCTCTTGCGCTCGCCCGCTATCTGGCCTTACGTGCTTGCAGCAGTTCTTGCCATTACGTCAAAGTACGTGGTTCGCTACAAAAATCGCCATCTCTGGAACCCCTCAAACTTCGCCATTTGCGTTGTTCTGTTTCTTGCTGCTGACACCGTGACCAGCCTCAGCATTCAATGGGGCAACAATCTATGGGCCATGGCTGTTATCTGGGCGCTTGGTTCGATCATCATTTACCGTTTGCAGCGGTTTCACATCTGCGCCACCTATGTAGGGGCCTTTCTCGCCTTTGCTGTATTACGCCATTTCCTCGTCGGCGATCCGCTGTTATCCGAGATCTCACCTATCACCGGCCCCGAGTACCAGCTTTTTATCTTCTTCATGATTACCGACCCAAAGACTACAGTTCGCTCCCGCTGGGGCCAATGCTTGGTTGTAGTCTGCGTAGCCGCAGTAGAGATGATCCTGCGCTTGCACAGCAACATCTACGCGCCGCTCTACGCCCTGTTCTTGGTAGGGCCGCCCGCCCTGCTTCTCTCCTCTTGGTGGAACAGTCGCCGTGCGAAAGCCTCCACTCCGGCTCTTGTCCCGGCAGTTCAAACTATCCAAAATGTGTCATCCTGAGCGCAGCGGAGTCGAAGGACCTGCTTTCCTCGGCATGGCACTCAGCGTAATACTCAAGGAACCTCTGCTTTGAAGCCGTATGCCGCCCTACTGGCAGGTTTGTTCCTCGCCGGCACAGGTTACGCCGCCGCCCCAGGTTACGTCGCCGCCCCAGGTTACGTCGCCGCCCCAGGTTACGCCGCTGCCCCAGCTAAGCAAGCCACGATACCCGTTCAATTCACCGATGCAACGGAGGCCGTAGGTATCCACTTCCGTCATGACAACGGTGCGTTCGGCAAGAAGTACCTGCCGGAAACCATGGGCAGCGGCGTGTGCGCCATCGACTTTGACGGCGACGGTCGCCAGGACATCCTGTTCGTCAACTCCATGGACTGGCCCGGCCATAAGGCGAAACATGCTACCGCCGCGCTGTACCGCAACACCGGCAACGGAACGTTCCAGGACGTCACCGAAGCATCGGGGTTAGCAGTCGAGCTCTACGGCCTCGGCTGCGCCGTCGGCGACTTCGATAACGACGGTCGCGATGACCTCTACATCACCGCGCTTGACGGTAACCACCTGTACCGCAATTTGGGCGGCGGCAAGTTCGCCGACGTCACCGCGCATGCCCATGTCGGCGACGGCGGCTTTTCTACCGGCGCCGTCTGGTTCGACTACGACAATGACGGCAAGCTTGACCTGTTTGTCTCTCACTATGTCACCTGGTCGGTTGCCGGGGATCAGAACTGCTCGCTCGACGGCACGCACAAGTCCTACTGCACGCCGGAAGCCTACAAAGGCCAGAGCGGCACCTTATTTCACAATCTGGGCAAGGGCGTCTTTGAAGATGTGACGAAAAAAGCCGGTCTCGCCGACCCTACCAGCAAGTCGCTTGGCGTGGTCTTGCTGGACTATGACGATGACGGCTGGCTCGACCTGTTTGTTGCTAATGACACCCAGGCCAACAAGCTGTACCGCAACAACCGCAATGGTACCTTCACGGAATCTGCCTTTGTCTCGGGCGTTGCCTTCAGCGATGCCGGCAAAGCCCGCGCCGGCATGGGTGCCGATGCGGGTGATTTTGATGCCTCCGGCAAGCAGGGCCTGGTCATCGGCAACTTTACAAATGAAAGCCTGTCGCTGTACCGCAACGAAGGCGAGGGCCTGTTTACCGATGTGGCTGCAAGTTCCGGCATCGCCTCGCCTTCGGCCAAATCGCTCACCTTTGCCGCCTTCTTCTTCGACTACGACCTGGACGGCCTACCCGACATCTTCGCCCTGAACGGCCACGTTGCTGACGACATTTCTGTAGTCCAACCTTCAGTTAAGTACGCTGAAGCGCCCTTGCTCTTCCATAACTCGGGCCATGACAAGTTTACAAATGTTTCGGACCGATCCGGGGCACCTTTCCGGCAGCCTGTTGTAGGCCGCGGCGCAGCCTACCTCGACTACGACAATGATGGCGATCTCGACTTAATTCTCACCACCTCCGGCGGCCCCGCGAAGCTGCTGCGCAACGATGGCGGCAATAGCAATAGCTTTCTTCGCGTTCGCCTGGTGGGCACTCGCTCCAACCGTGACGCCATCGGCGCCAAACTCACCCTGCACCTGCCCGGCGGTCAAGACCAGTTTCGGATGGTCAAAAGCGGCTCCAGCTACCTTTCGCAATCTGAGCTGCCTGTCACTTTTGGTCTCGGCTTCGGTAACAAAACCCCACTTACAATCGATATCACCTGGCCCGGCGGCAACAAACAAGCTGTCACCGGCCTTACGGCTAATCAGGCTGTCATCATTGAGGAGGGAAAAGGTGTTACCGCCTCTATACCACTTGCCAAACCGGGGGCTGCCAAGTAGTTCCGTCGCGGCCATTATGGCGGAGCAAAGCCCGCGCGTTCCAACATCGCATCCATCTCCGCCCTCGTGGTTCCCACAAGGTGCAACCCTGCATAGATATCCTCTGCCCGCACCGGGTAGCAGTAGTCTGTCGGACGCCGTCCAAGCCCCGCAACATCAAAATCCTCGATCAATCGATAGACACGCTCCCGATCCACACGCCCCACCATGGCAGCTTCCAAAATTGCCCGTGACTCGGGCCCAAACACGGGATCGTCCCATAGCAGAAACCCGCGTGCCAGCTCCGGCTTTCCTAACCTTCTTACAGTTTCTGAGTAGCTTGCCGCGGCAAAGTACAGCAGGGAAAGCGTCTGAAATGCGATGAAGTTACCCATATTCGCGTATAGAGCCGCAATCAGCCGACTTGTCGCCAGCAAGTCCCCGTCTGTCCGCGTCGCATACTCCTGCAACCCGCTCGCAAGCGAAGCCGCGCCCCAGTGCTGCTCCAGAACTCTCGCCAGCCGTTCGATGCCCAGCAGGTTCAGCGGAAACCCGGTGGAGAACAGCGGGTCCACAAACGCGGCTGCCGAGGGCAGCAAAGCCCACCCCGGCCCCGCGATGTGCGCGCTTCGAAATGCCACTTGCGGCGTGTAGGTAAAGGGCCTTTCCGCACGCGCCTCCGCAAACTGTTCCTTTACACGCGGCAATGCCTGAAGCGCCCGGTGCCATCCCGTCTCGCCGTCCGCAAACCCAAAGCGCTCCGCAATCGTCGTGGTCGCAGCAAATCCGGCACTCGTCCATCCATTGTTGAAGCGCAGCACCCACATCCAACCACCGTCAAAAACATGGTGCAGTGCAGCCGCATCCGGCGAGAACAATGCTCCGGTTCCTGCCCCAACCTTACGAACTCCCGAGAAGTGGCTGTAAAGTGCTGAAGTTTTTGGATAGCCGGGCAGTGCCGACTCCCCCAACCCAAGCGCCGTATGCAGAAACCCGCGCGGCCCCGTCGCGTCAAGCAGCAGTGTCGCCCGCAGCTCAACAGGAGCCCCGTGACGCTCGCCTTGCAACAGCCAGCCGCTGCCATCCCGCACCGGCATTTGCAACACGCATTCATCGATATACGTGACCCCAAGCGCACATGCCTCCCGCACCAGAAACGCATCCGTATCTGCCCGAAACCAGTGCGTGTCAGCGATTTCATCATGCGGGCTCGCCTCCACCAGCATGCGCTCGCCATTTGCGTGGAAAAAGGAGAATCCCCGCTTCAACCCGCACGCCAGCTCCGGGTACTCCGCCTGCCAGCTTCGCCATTTCGCCAGCGGCTTGATTCTCGGCAGGTCATATCGATCCGCCAACTCTTCCAGCAGCAAGTTCGACAGCGGCGTTGATGACTCCCCGATCACTACCCGCGGGTGCGTTCCTCGCTCCACCATTACCACGGAGCGCCCCAGCCGCCGCGCCACCATCGCCATCAGCGAGCCCGCGTATCCTGAGCCGATTACCGCGATGTCAAACTCCGCGCTCACGCCGTGCACTCCACAGCGGGCAGCACGGTTTGCTCAAGGTTCATCGAGCCGAGTCGCGCTACTCTTGCCCCTTTGCAGCTAGCACAACTTTGCACCCCCTCAAGGCCCCAAAGATCGGCAAATATCCTTCCCCGGCCTTGCCGCAGACCGTACTCCATTGCGCACTCAAGCTCCGCGAGTAACGGCGGCCGCCACTCCCCCGCTGCTGCAAGCGCTTCCATGGCTCCGTTTCCGGCACGCGCCGGAATCAGCGTCACAGCCGTCGCTCCGCAATCCTGCGCGAAGTCAACGGACCGGCAAGCCCACTCGATCGCTTCCTCGGGTGGCTGAAAAGGCGCTCCCACAATCACAAACGCCCGCAGCGCGATCCCGTGCGCAGCCAGCCATTCCGCGGCACGCGCATAGTCGTCCAGTGTCATTCGCTTGTTCAGCTTTTCAAGTGCAGTCGGATGGACGGTCTCCAAGCCCATGGCCACTTCCAGCTCGCCTGAAACACGATCCCGGAACGCAAGACACTTCGCCCCCACCATCGCCGGATGGCACTCGACGATCACCCGTTCAAACCCCTGTACCAGCTCAGCAATCGCCGGGTAGTCCTCCGGCGGAATTGCGCGGGGGTCGAAAAAGCTGCCGCTGTTATACAACTTGATCTGCCGTGCAGCGCCCAGCTGCTTCAGCGCATACGCAATCTGCTCCGGGATCTGCCCCGGCGCAACTGAATTGGGTCGCGTGTGCCGCCATAAGTCACACATCGCGCAGCGCCAGGGGCACTCACGGTTTGTCAGGAACACCGTCGCAACATTCCCGACTTCACCAGAGACAAACCGTTCCCGCTCCAGCAGAAACGCATGAGGCCGCTCTGCCGAAACCGCTTCCCGTTCCCCACGCCGCGCCACAATCCATGAATCGCGCTCCGCAGGCGAGGCCGGATAGATGCTCACTGGTAGAGAGACAGAAAATGTCGCCGGTAGTCCGCCTCGGCAAACGGCAGACGCTGCCGCATCTCGGCTTCCGGCATGGCCCCATGCTGGAAGCGCCGCTTCTCAAACACCGGCATCTCTATCCCTGTAACTGCGCGCACTCCCCGGCTCACGATCTCACCCTTGAGCGCGTACAAGCGCGGCACCTCGTACTCTGTAAGCGCAATGAACGGAATCGCCTCCGCCACCGCGATGACACCCGGTCGCGTAAATGGGCTGAAACCCGCAAACCCACATGCTTTCGCGGGCGCATAGGTTCGCGTATACGACCGGCTCAACCCGCCCGAGTATGTCTGCGAGTGCTTGATCTTGCCCACTCCCCAGCCCTCCTGGTACAGCATTGGGTTGTTCACCACACTGCGGATGGTCAACTCCGGGTTTGCCTCGATTGGATAATCTTTCAGATTTTCATCGCCGCCGTCGCCGTCCAATAAATAGCGCCAGTCAGGATACCGCGCCCGGATGCCGCGACACAGCGCCAGGGCCATGCTCGCCGATTCCACATCGAGCGCCTTATAGTCTTCAACCAGGCCGATAGTCTCGTGTGGATCTAGCGTCGCTGGATCAGCTTCAATTACTTCCAGGAACAATCCCAGCCCAAGCGGCTCCAGAAACGCACGCGCCTGCTGCACATCCGGCCCTTCACCTATACCCGATAGATCAAGCGAAAACGCTTTTAGTCGCCCCAGGTGCATCCCGCGCTGCCGCATCAGGTGGTAGGTGACAAGGAAGACGCTCCCACTATCTACGCCACCTGAGAAGCACACGCCCACCGGTTCGCTCACCGACACCTTATCTAGCCACTGCCCGATTTCCGCCGCCAAGGCCTCTATATAGGTCCCGCCGATCTCATCGAGATCGCACGGCAGCGTTCCCATATCCGGCGTAAAAAATCGTGTGTACACCGGGTCCGGGTCCGGGCAGCCCACTAGCTGCAGCTCCGTCACATAGTGCGCCGGCACCATGCGCGTATAGCCCGGGTGGAACTGCGCCGCCAATCCTTCCCCTTGCAGATATGCATGGATCGCATCGATGCGCGACGCTACGACCAGCATCGGCCCTTCCCGCCGCTTTGCCAGGAAGTAGCGCATGGGGCGATCCAGTGAGCGAGCCATCCGCACCGTTTTGCCCGAGCGCGCTACCAGGGCAAACGATCCCTCAACCCCCAGCATCGCCTCCGCCGGTTGCCCAAGCAGAACCGCTCGCGCCTCTTCCGCCGTCAGCCGATACAGCTGGTTCTCCGCCGGGTCCGTCAGGTCAACCACACGCTCTATATATTGGTGCAGAGAATCCAAGGCAGCCTCACTGCGGTAATTTTAATCCTCTAAGGCCGCTCACAAGGCAGCAACCTCTCATTCCTGTGACAACGCAGTTCCATTTGGAAACTATTTTCGCCCGGTTTTCCCAATGTGAATGCCTTGTGGCAAATAGAGTTCCATACTCATCGTCCGGCCCCGTAGAATGCAACCCGGAGTAGCTCTATCCATGCGTCCTGTTCATCGACGTTCTGTTCATCGCAAAAGCTTACCTTCTATTGCCGGGCGCACCCTGTTGCTGGCAATCCTGGGCCTTCTCGTCGGCTTGCTATTCAGTCGCCACGGTGTCCAAGCCGCGGAAAGTCCTGCGAACATCCAGGCTGCTGCTCTCCAAAATAATTTCGGCGTTGCCTACATGAACCAGCAGCTTCTCGACAAAGCCCTGAGCAAGTTTGAAGATGCCAACCGCACCGACCCCGCCGCTGCCATTCCTGTCGTGAACGAGGGCCTTGCCTACGTCTACCTCCGCAAGCTCCCTGAGGCCGAGGAGGCGCTCAAGAAAGCCGTCGCGCTCGATCCAAAAAGTGTTCGCGCTTGGTACTCGCTCGGCGTCACGCACTTCAGCAGCGGCGATCAGGAAGCCGCTCTTACCGATTTTCAGCACGCCCTTGCACTCGATTCCAAGGACGCTGACATCCACTACTTTCTGGGCACCATTCTGCTGAGCCAGAAGCAGTACGACGATGCCATCCGCGAGTTTGAGGCGACCATTTCGACAAGCCCCTTCCACGCTTCCGCGCAGTTCGGCATTGCGCGCGCCTACCAGCGGCAGGGCAAGCTCGATGAGTCGCGCGACCACCTGAAGCGCTTCCAGCAAATTACCGAAGCTAAAATCGGCACCCTGATGAGCGCCACCTATGGTGAGCAGGGTCGCTACGCCACCGTGCAGGACATGCTTTCCCTCCCGGCAAGTGCCGGTGCCATGATCCCGGTTACTTTCGCACCTGCTTCGCCTGTTCAGTCTGCGAAAACTCCCCAGAGCAACACCGGTGGCGCGGTATGCATGCTCGACGTGGAAGGCAACAGCGCACGCGACCTTGTTGCCATGGAAAGTGACGGCCTTCACGTCTACCGTGTATCGGCAAATGACTCCATGGAGCCTTTAGACACTACGAAAACCGGTCTCGCTATCTCCGGCCAGGGCGTCTCCTGTGCAGTCGGCGACTTCGACAATGACAACCTGCCCGACCTTGCAGTCGCCACCACCGATCACGTGCAGCTTTTCAAGAATCTCGGCGGCGGCAAGTTCGCCGACGTCACAGAAAAGGTGGGCATCAAGACGCTCAACAAGCCTTCCGGCCTAACCTTTGTTGATTTTGACCATGACGGTGACCTCGACCTGTTCATTGCAGGTGTCTCCACATCGGCCGCGCCCAGCGTTCTCTGGCGCAATAACGGCAACTCGACATTTACAGAATGGACCGCCCCCACCGGTCTCGGCGGTAAAGGAAGCACTGCGGATGCGATCCTTTCCGACATAAATAACGATCGCGCCGTCGACTTGCTTATCGCAAACACTGCCGGTGCACCCACGATTTACACCAATCAGCGCGAGGGTGCTTTCAAGCAAGCCGCCCTTTATACAGACCCGGCGCTCACCCCAGCTCGCGGTCTCACCGTCGCCGACTTCAACAAAGACGGCTTCATGGATGTAGCTCTCACCCACTCCGGCGCGCCCGGCATCTCCCTGTGGCGCAACATGGACGGCGAACACTTTGAGCGCATTCCCATCAACCTGCCCGGCGTTACCGCCGCCTGGGGACTCACCCCCATTGACTTCGACAATGATGGCTGGATCGACCTCGCCGCTATCGTTGAAACTGCGAATGGCACCGGCTTGCGCATCTTTCGTAACCAGGGCGCGCAAGGTTTCGTCGATGTCAGCAACTCACTCGGCCTCGCTAAACTCGACCTTTCCGGCGCTCGCTCCCTCACTGTTGCTGACATGGACCACGACGGTGCAGCTGACCTCCTTATAGGCCGCGACGGCTCTGCGCCCATCATCCTGCACAACCTAGGTGGCAGCAAGAATCATTCCTTGCGCATCGCTCTCACCGGTTTGGCCGACAACAAGAGCGCTATCGGCACCAAGGTTGAGGTCTTCGCGGACGGTAACTGGCAAAAATTTGAGATTTCAGGCGGCGCGGGCGTTACAGAAATTCTTGCCGGTCTCGGCGCAAGTGACCGTGCCGATGTGGTGCGCCTGCTGTGGCCAACCGGCGTACCGCAGGACGAGCTTGAAATCGCATCGAACAAGCCGCTCGCCCTCACCGAGCTCGACCGTCGAGGCTCCTCCTGCCCGGTCCTGTTCGCCTGGGACGGCTCCAAATATACCTTCATTTCCGACGTCATCGGTGCCGGTGTTGTCGGTCACTGGATTTCGCCTACTGCCTACAACCAGCCCGACTCAAATGAGTGGACCAAGATCGATGGCCGTTCGCTCAAGGCTCGCAACGGCAATCTGAGCGTGCGCTTCGGCGAACCGATGGAAGAGATCAACTACGTCGATCAACTCCGCATGGTCGCCGTGGATCATCCGTCTGGTACGGAGGTCTACCCCGATGAAAAGTTCTTAAGCGAGCCGCCCTTCGCCTCCGGGAAGCCGGTCCTCGCCTCCGCGCAGGCCCACTTGCCTGCCGCTGCATGGGACGACCACGGCAACAATGCCCTGCCGACTCTTTCCGCGCGCGACCACCGCTACCTCCGCGATTTCACAAACCTCAGTTATGCCGGCTTTGCAAATTCCCATACCCTTACCCTGGACCTGGGCTCCCTCAATCGCATCAACCCCGTCCGCCTTTTCCTTTCCGGCTACATCGAGTACTTTTCTGCTTCTTCCATGTACGCTGCCTGGCAAGCCGGTCTTACCCCGCACTCGCCCAGCGTTGAAGCCCAGCTGCCGAACGGCATCTGGAAGCCCATCGTCGCTGATATGGGTTTTCCCGCAGGTCTGCCGCGCACCATCGTCGTCGACCTTACGGGCAAGCTCCCCGCCGGTACTCAACGCATCCGCATGACGACAAACCTACAGATTTACTGGGACCAGATCCTGGTCGATAACGCACCGGCACAGGACAAAACCATCCGGCAGACAGAACTGCCGCTGCATCAGGCTACCCTTGCCTTTCGCGGCTACCCGGAACAGATCGACGGGAAAACTCCGGGCGACCTGACCTACGACTACCAGAACATCAGCCTGACCGGTCCTTTCGGCTGGCAACGCGGCGCCTACACCCGTTACGGCGATGTCACGCAGCTGCTCTCCGGGCGCGACAACCACAACGTCATCTTCGGCTCAGGCGAAGACGTTGATGCTGAGTTTGATGAGAGTACCCTGCCGCCGCTCCCCGCAGGCTGGAAGCGCGACTACTTTTTCTACGCCGACGGTTTCGTCAAAGACATGGACTTCTACGAAGCTCTACCCTTTACCGTTGCCGAGCTGCCCTTTCATGAAATGACCAAGTACCCCTACAGCACGCATGAGCACTTTCCGCAGGATGCAGCCGCTGTAGCCTACCGCCTTGATTGGAACGACCGCATGGAAACCGGCAGCCGGACCCAGCGCTACCAGTTCCAATACAAACACACGCTCTCAGAACCTATCTTGAATACGCCGGTGGAACAGGTCATCAGCCGGATCGGTTCAAGGTAGGCGCATTTTCATCAAGTTGCCCTGCCCTGTTTGGGTGCCTCCGGCTGCATCGTAAAAGTGAGAATATGAAGTGACCCGGAAGTGTGTGAGAAGTGATCTGGAATCAAAGTTCCATCAAAACACCGTGTCATCCTGAGCGGAGTAAAACGGAGTCGAAGGACCTGCTTTCCTCGGCACCGGCGCGAAAGGCAAAAGCAGGTCCTTCGGCTTCGCTTAGGATGACACTTTTTGCTTGTTCCAACTTTGCATACCGTTCCGGATGACACTACATTCTGGCGATCCTGAACAAGTACATCACACATCCTCTGTAGCAAGATTGAGCAAAACCGCACCGCCAGGAGCTTTCATATGCCTCTTTCCCGTCGCGATTTCACCAAGCTGGCCGGTTTAACCGCTGCAACTTCCCTTGCACCTCGTGTGTTGCGGGCGCAATCAACCGGCGGCAAAAAGATCGGCTACTGCATCGTCGGGCTCGGGCGCATTTCTGTCGATCACTTCATGCCCGGGGTGCTCCAGTCTCAGCACGGGCAGGTCACAGGGCTGGTAAGCGGCACGCCTGAGAAAGCGCAAAAACTGGCCGCCCAGTACAACATTCCGGCTACCTCTGTTTACAGTTACGAGCAGTACGACCGCATGCGCGACAACCCTGCCATCGACGCGGTCTATATCGGCCTGCCCAATAGCCAACACGCCGAGTTCACCATCCGCGCCGCCAAAGCCGGTAAGCACGTGCTGTGCGAAAAGCCAATGGCTACCACCGTTGCCGACTCGCGCGCGATGATTGCCGCCTGCGCTGCGGCAAACAAAAAGCTGATGATCGCCTACCGTTGCCAGCTTGAACCGGTCAACCTGAAAGCCATTGAGCTGATCCGTTCCGGCGCGCTCGGCCAGGTGCAGGCGATTGAAAGCGGACATGGCTTCAATATCTCAGCGGGTGAGTGGCGGCTGAACAAAAAACTCGCAGGCGGGGGCCCGTTGATGGACGTCGGCATCTACTCGCTGAATGCCGCGCGCTACCTAACCGGCGAAGAGCCGCAGGTGCTCTCGGCCTATAGCTCGGTCATCGACAAGGACGGGCGCTTCAACGAGGTTGAGGAAAATGTAGGCTGGTCCATGCGTTTTCCCTCGGGCATCGTTGCTAGTTGCGCCACCACATACGGCGGGGAAATGGATGGGTTTTATCGCGTTCACGGATCGAAGGGCATGATCGAGCTGTCACCCGCGTTTTCGTATGGAGGCATTCACATGACCGGCTTCACTATCGGGACAGACGGCAAGCACCAGCCGATCGATATGCCCGAGCCGATCCACGACCCGCAGCAGTTCACTCTGCAAGCAGACTACTTTGCCGACTGCATCACAAATGACAAGCCGGTGAAGATGAGCGGTGAAGAAGGTCTGCGTGACATGGAGCTGATGATGCAGATTTACCGCAGCGCCGGGGTGCAGACAGCCTGAAACTCAGGTAACTGGCGCCCTCCGAAACCGATCTGTGAAAATTTCAAGTCAAGCATTTTAATAAGTATTTAGAGGGAGAACAATGACAAGGATTGCAGGAGTATTCCTCGCGTTAGCACTTAGCTCCAGTGTAGCCATAGCGCAGCACGGCGGCGACCATGGCGGTGGTGGCGACCGTGGTGGCGGTGGCGACCGTGGTGGCGGTGGCGACCGTGGTGGCGGTGGCGATCACGGCGGCGGACATGTAGGCGGCGGTTACATTCCTCAGCACGGGCCCGAAGATCACGGCGGCCAGAACTTCGGTGGCAACCAGGGAAGACAAGGCGGCGAAGATCGCCACTTCAATGACTTTCAGGGTCATCCTGACGCGCCGCACGTCCATGACAACGGTCAGTGGGTCGGCCATAACGGCGGTGACGCTCATTACCACCTGGATCATCCTTTTGATCGGGGACGATTCCCGGGTAATTTTGGCCCCAGCTATGTCTACCGTCTGGGCGGTGGCGGTCCAAACCGATTCTTCTTCAATGGCTTCTATTTCGGTGTAGCGCCGTATGATCTGGGTTATGTCAACGATTGGCAATGGAACTCGGACGATGTAACACTGTATGACGATCCACAAGACCCGGGCTGGTACCTTGCTTACAATCCGCGCCTCGGTACCTATGCGCACGTGCAATATTTCGGTCGATAGCTGCTATGGCTGCTTAGTTGGGCTGAAGGTTTGGACGGGGTAGTACGTCAAGGTCCAGCAGCTCAATCTCCGGAGTAAGGTAGTCGTCTTTCAGTGGTTCCTGTCGCAGCAGGGCCGTGCTCAGATACTTCTTATTGTCATCTGGAAATACAGTTGCGACTACTGCACCTGCACCCAGACGAGTGCCAGCCATCACAGCCGCCAGAAAATTACAGCCGGAAGAAATGCCCAGACCTAACCCCAGGGTGGATGCCAGCTTGCACGCCATCAGAATGGAATCACCGTCTGAGACAGCAAGTACGCCGTCAAGCTCCGGTAGCTTTACAATCTCCGGGATAAACTCGTCGGACACACCCTGAATGCGGTGTGAACCTACCTTATAGCCGGTACTGAGCGTGGGCGACTCCATTGGTTCGACCGCCCACACCTCTGTTTTAGGAGCCGCCGCACGAAACGCCCGGCCTACTCCCATCACTGTGCCGCCTGTGCCCACCCCTGCCACAAATGCATCAGGTTCCAGGCCGCAGGCAGCAAGCTGCGCCAGCAGCTCCGGCGCGGTACCCAGCCGATGGGCATCCACATTGGCGTCATTTTCAAACTGGCGCGGTAGGAAGACACTGTGCTGCGCGGCTGCCATCTCCTGTGTCATGCGAATGGACCCTAAAAATCCGCCCTGCTCCCGTGTAACCAGGCAGATTTCAGCGCCGTAAGAACGCAACAGATCACGCCGCTCCTGGCTCATCCAGTCGGGCATGCAGATGTGTACCGGGTGGCCCAGCGCCCGGCCTAGTGCGGCAAAGGCGATGCCGGCGTTGCCGCTTGTAGCCTCAGCCAAGGTGTCGCCCCCGTGCAGACGGCCTGTGGCATAAGCAGTGCGGAGCACATGGAGCGCCATGCGATCTTTGATGGAGCCGGTTAGGTTCATATGCTCGGCTTTGGCATGCACCGTGCCGATGCGTCCCCGGTAGCGATAGGTAATCACGAACATGGGCGTATTGCCGATAGCTTCACCCAATGCAGCGAGCCGTCGTTGCGCCGGGCAGGCAATGCGAGGTACAAACGGCGGAGCAAGCACGGTAGCGACACTGGCACGAGTCATGTATCAAGTTTAGAAAGCTTTAAGGATTCAAGACAGGGAGTTTTACAGGTCTTTGCAGCATTTTGCATTACGATCTTCCTAGAAACTTAACTTTGACGTTCGACCGCGTTCAGGCAACCCATGTCCCCCACACCCGACCCGCTTCTCGATTCTATCGACCATAAAATTCTCGCAGAACTGCAAGCCAATGCACGGCTGCCGTTTGCCGAACTCGGACGCCGAGTCGGACTCTCCACACCCGCCGCTACTGAGCGTGTCCGGCGGCTGGAAGATGCCGCGATCATCCAGCGCTACGTAGCTATAGTGGACCCGGCACGGGTCGGGCTGCCGCTGCGCGCTTTCATCAAGATCACTGTGCCGGGAGACCGGCTGCCGCACTTCAACGGTTTGGCCCAGCGCGTGCCTGAAGTACGCGAGTGCCACCGCGTAACCGGTGCTGAAAGCTACATCCTGCAAGTGGCCGTGCGCGACCTGCCGCATCTGGAAGCCGTCATCGACTCGCTTACGCCGTATGTGGCGACAAACACGTCGATGGTGCTGGCTTCGCCTGTTCCATGGAACCCGGTGCTGCCCGCCTCGGCCCTCAAGCGATAAGCGCAAACGCCCGCTACGGTGCCGCGTTGGGGCTCCAGCTGGTGTATACCTCGGTTGCTTGACCGCCTGCCACGCTGAATAAAGCAAAATTTCTACTGGGGGGAGTAGAACCACTGGCGGAAGCCAGTGTGGGCTCTGTAACCTGCTCGTCAAACAACAGCTCCGCGCGATGAGTTCCGGTCACATCCGCGGCATCAATCAGGTGCAGCGCCGGGGTCTCGGTCAGCGTGTCGCCCCGCGTGGTCTGCGAGAACACCACCTGCGGCCTGCCGTAGAAGTCAGATTGCGCAATCACGGTCACATATCGGCGATCGTGGCCCATGGGCGCGGTATGAGCGGTGTAAACGTAGGTTGTGCCGCCACCATAGCTTAGCTCATAGGCTTGAAATTGCGGGTCCAGTAAGGGATCTACCGGCGAGTTGCCGGGGTTCGTCGTGCGGTTGTGAACGGCTTTCGTACTCGGCCCAAAGCCGGCATTGGCCGCAGCCGCGGCCTTGCGCAGTGCCGCATCGTTTTGCGCTGCAGGTCCAAATGTTGCTTGAGCTGCTTTGTTCAACGCCGTAAGTGCCAGCCCATGCATCGCTGTCTGTGCTGTACTCTGGGCGGCGGGGCTGGGCCATGTGTAGGCAAACGGGTGGGCGTCGTCAAACTCGGTGTCAGAGATAGCCACAACCTGCCCGATCTTGACCGGCGTAGCTGGAGCACTCGCTGAGCCCGGTGCAGTCGATGCGCTCACAGCGGTATCCTTCAACTCCACCGGCAGCACGCGCGTATCATCCTGCGTCTGGCCATAGCGCAGGTGCGGCCGGTCCGGGTCGGGTGCGGTTGTGGTGGCTACCGTGCTGTCTGCATGGCGGTGCAGGGTAGGGCGGTCCGGGTCAGGCGCACTTGAGGTGCCCGAGGCGCTTGCGGTGTCCTTGCGATATAAAGTAGGGCGGTCCGGGTCGGGTGCGGAACTGCTGCTGCCGGAGGAAGCCTCCGTAGACCCATTTGTAGATCCGCTCGTAGACCCGCTGCCGCTGCCCCCGGTTTCGGGGTCGCGGCGATGGAGAGTGGGCCGGTCCGGATCAGCATTAGGTGCAGAAGGGGATTTAGTGTCGGCAGTTTTATCTGCGGGCCCGCTCCCGGAGCTTGCACCGCCCGGCGCAGCCTCTCCTTCGCTCCCGGCTTTGCGGTGCAGCACCGGCCCGTTGCCGTCATCTACCTTCTCTGCCTTGCCCTTCCCAGAGCCGCCCGTAAGCACCGGCAGCGTCTTTGAGGCTTTAAGCTTTGCTGGAGACAGCGGGGGCGCTTCCGGCCGTACCCGTCCTAATCCTACCCAGAAGCTGCCAAGCTGGCCAGCGGATGAAATGTCGAAAATACCGGCCGGCACACCACTTTGCTGTAGCAGGTACTGTGTTCCGGGAGCCACGGCAAGCGGCTCGGGTTTTGCCAGGTACAGGCCGCCCGGCTCGTAGCGTTCGCCATCCCACACTACTACCGGTACCAGTCGACTGGCATTAGGCTTGGTCATGGAGCCGGTGTATTCATACACCGCGGTAGCGCGCAGCACAGGCTTTTTCGGGGCACCCTGCTCAACCTTGCCCACATATTGGGCAGGAGCGGCCAAAGCCGGCACCAGCGCCAGCGAAGCAAAAAAGTTTATACAGGTACGCTTGTTCGGCTTACACATTAGTATCCCTCTGTTGGACGCGCTGAGAAGTGGTTTGGACGCTCAGGCGAGCTGCCGAAAAGGGTGCGTACGGTGTAATACAAAAAAACAATGCCGACACAATGTCTTGTTGTCTAGCACGACATTGAGTAAGGATGTATTCACTTGAATGCGGCTTCCGTACTCGATATAGCCATGCTCGCGAAAGCGGTTCCTGAAGAAGCGGACCAGTGGACGGGTAGTTCCAATCATTTCGGCCAGAGTTTCCTGAGAAACTTTCGGCATCAATATCTCCGACTAACCCGGTTTCCAGCACCAATTATTAAGAGCAGAAGTCTTGTCAATCGCTTTTCACTGGAATTGAATAGCTGATCCACCAAATCGACTTGCATACGCATGCTGCGGATCAAAAGAAACTCCAGGAAAAATTAGAAAATGCATGCTCTTCGTCTCCGAGTGCCATTCTGGAGTAGTTCCAACTTGCTTCGATTGCGAAGTACGAACTCATTGCCGGTTTGCGACGAGCCGATACTCCGTAGTCAAGCGGTCCGGGAAAGTCGGAATACTCCTTCACTGGGTACTTTCGTCTCACATTAAATGAATTTTACTGATGGCAAACAGTGCTCCTGCCGATATATAGCAGTGAGGTGTTCTATGTCAGTGTTTCAATCACAAATTATCAGCATCGACGGAATGCACGGTCACGAGTGCGTCGAACGTGTCACCCATGCGCTTGGAGATGTACAGGGCGTTCGGGTCTACGACGTCGAGGTTGGAGAAGCCAAGGTGCTTGCGCAGAGCTCTTGCGAAAAGGCTATTCGCGTCGCCATTGAAGATCAGGGCTTTACGGTCAAGCAAGCTGTCAGCGAAAACCAATTAGGCGAGTAAAGCTGACTTCCTTGTAGGCCCAGGTGGAGTTTTCTCCCCAGGTTTGCGCATCTGCTGCTCGCTGAACCGCAGGGCATTCTTGCAATGTGTCCGGTGCATGGGGCCAATCCATGCCATGTGCGCGATGATGGAAGACGAGCGCCGCAAGGCGCAGGAAGGCTTCCCTATGGCGTCTCAAATAGTAGAGCTGCACGCACGTGTTCCCAATTTCATGCTTCAGGACGATGCGGAGGCTACGCGCTCGCTCGAGGAGTTCCGCGGTACCCCGGTTGTACTGTTCTTTTACCCGAAAGCCGACACACCCGGCTGCACCCTTGAGGCATGCGGTTTTCGCGACACTTTTGCCCAGCTGCAGGAGGCCGGCGTGGTCGTACTCGGCATCTCGCGCGACACTCCGAAGGCACAGGCAAAATTCCGTGCCAAGTACCGGCTGCCCTACACCCTGCTGGCGGATGTGGATGCCGAGGTGTGCAACCTGTTCGGCGTACTAAAGGAAAAGAACATGTACGGCAAAAAGGTGATGGGCATTGAGCGCTCCACGTACCTGATTGCACCAGACGGCATCCTGGCAAAAGTGTGGGCTAAGGTCAAGCCGGAAGGCCATGCCGAGGAAGTGCTGGCAGCCGTTCGGGAACTGGAGTGAAGGCACCCGGGCTGCTGCTTCGGTCGTTTTTCGTACCGCCGCCTGATGTCGTAGCCCGAGAGCTGCTGGGCAAACTGTTGCTGCGCCGATGGCAAGGTGAATGGCTTGCCGGGCGCATCGTGGAAACAGAAGCCTATTTCGGCACGGACGACCCTGCGGCCCACGCTGCGGCAGGTGGCACCGCGCGTAACAGCGTCCTGTTCGGACCGCCCGGCTATGCCTATGTGTACTTCATCTACGGCATGCATGCCTGCCTGAACGTGGCTTGCGAGCCGGAAGGCCAAGCCGGCTGCGTGCTGCTGCGCGCGTTGGAGCCGATAGCCGGGCTTGCCGCCATGGCTGCGCTGCGCGGGCTTGAGGAAGGCGCTATGCCGAAGTTGCTGACAAGCGGCCCCGGACGGTTGTGCCGGGCGCTCAGCATTACGCGCGCCGGGTTCAATGGGAAGGACATGCTGGACCCGTCAAGCGAGCTGCTGCTGACTGAGGCTGAAGACGGCTATGTGCCCGGACCAATTACGGTGACGCCGCGCATCGGCATCCGCAAGGCCGCCGAGCGTCCGTTACGCTTTCTGCTGGCTGGGAATGCGTGTGTTTCCGGACCAAGGACACCCAGCACGCCTCTTACTCATACAAAGCCGCGCGATCTATCAGAATGAGATTTTTACAATTCTGCCGCCGGTTCCAACCAGCCAGCCTGCCGAAGGACTCGCGAATGCCACTGCCCAGTAGTTGGAAAGACCGGGTAGCGGGAACCACGTATCTCCTTCATCCGGCGTCCACGCAGCGCCGCTAGGACCGGTAGCCACTACAAATGTTGAAGAACCCGCGTTAATACCGTCGCCGCTTCTTTCAATGCTCTGCTCCCCCGCTTCATTACCGGGGTGCAAGCCCCCAACTTCCCTTACATAGCTCAACCCATACACGGCTCCGGGAAATGGGGTTCGGCTGGTCAGCATCCAGGTCTTGCCTCCATCATGGGAGCGCGCCACCGTGTCCGCCGATACCATGGGCGTGAGCAGCTCCCCTCCACCCAGGATGCCGTTCCTGCTGTCGCGGAAATCCACACTGATCACTCCGGAGGTTGAGGTTCCCTGCACAATCGGAGTTGGATACGCCGCCCAGCTGTTTCCTCCATCCACGGTAGCCAGGATGCGAGCCGTCGCGGAACCACCGGTGGCGATCCAGGCTCGGCTGCTGCCTTGCGTCGCCGTGCACGTACCGCTGGCAGCAAATGAAGCTTCCCCGGCGAGTGCGGCGGGCAGATGGTCACCGATATCCGCCCACGTCTGTCCGTCCAGTGTACGAATCGCCGGAAAGCGGCCATTGACGGAGTCGCTGGTCGTAATGCCTCGCGTCGGTGTCCAGAACGCAAAGCAATCGTAGAAGGCGTTTGGGTCCTGGTTCTCGAACTCCATCGTCCACGAGGCGCCGCCGTTTTCTGTCTTGTAAATGCGCGAATCGGTGCCCGTACCGGCAGATAAAAGATAGGCAACGTTCTCGCTTACCCCCTGCACGTCCCGAAACTGCAGCGCCTCCGCACCGGGCACCACGCCCACCTTCCAGGTCGCTCCGCCATCGCTTGTCTTTACATACGTCCCGCCGACGCCGCTGGCCCAGACAACCTCGCTGTTGACAGGGCTAATTGCCTGGAGGCGATTTACGGTGCCGCTCGATTGTGAGGACAACGTTGGTGTGGATACCTGGCCGAACGTGCTCGGAACCGAGCCTGCTATCGCTATAAGAGTCAGAATCAGGAAGGACCGGCGGAGCATACATACCTCTCAATGCGGCGTGGATGTTTGCACGGAGCTTAGGCGAGCGCCACCGGGTTGTCAATACATTCTGTGCGGCGATGCCCGGTAACAGTGAAGCTTCTACAAAGCTATTCCTATGGCACCTGTATGGGTCGATGTGCGTGCTCGTCCGCGAATCAGTTTCGAGCGTCGAGGTAGCACAAGCCTTCCTGAGCGCCAAAGGCCGGCGGACGAGTCATAACACTATGCGTTACAGGAGCAAGTTATCGATGAGCCGCGTTGCGCCGACCCACCCGGCGATCGCCGGCAATGCCGGCTTGCCGGGCGAAAGAACTTCAAGAGGCAAAAGTGTGTCAGGGTCCACCAGCACCAGGTAGTCTAAGCGAAACTCAGGCTCGCGACGCAGCACTGCCCGCGCTGCTTCGAGCAACACCTCTGCGTTGTCAATGCCTTGTGCAAACGCTTCCCGTACCGCAAGCAGCGCGCGCCGCAACACAAGCGCTCTCTGTCGTTCGGCTGGGGACAGGTACCGGTTGCGCGAAGACAAGGCAAGCCCATCCGGCTCGCGCACCGTCGGACATACCACCAGCTCGACCGGCAAGGATAGATCGCGCACCATGTGTCGCAGCACCGCGACTTGCGCGGCATCCTTTTGCCCGAAGTAGGCGCGATCCGGCTTGGTAATGCCGAACAGCTTGGCCACCACCGTCGCCACACCGGTAAAGTGCCCCGGGCGCGAAGCACCGTCAAGGCGGGTCGCCACCGGACCTACATCAATGGTCGTTGAAGCCCCTGCCGGGTACATCTCCGTCGGTTTCGGTGCGAACAACAGGGCGACTCCGGCTTCCTCCAACAGCGCCCGGTCTGCCTCAAAGGTGCGCGGGTACTTGGAAAAGTCTTCGTTCGGTCCAAACTGCGTAGGATTTACGAAGATGGATGCAACCACGCTCCCGTTTGCACCGCGAGCAGCCTGCACAAGCGACAGATGGCCGGCGTGCAGCGCGCCCATAGTCGGCACAAAGCCTACCGACCCCGCACAGCTTCCGCGAAAGGCTCGTACTTCGGCGATCGTGGTTGCTACTTTCATCGGAAACTATCTGCGAACCGCCTGCGCGGTTCACGGCTCCTTCGTGGCATGTTTGAACTACTTTAAGGAGTTTTCCCAGGCGGTTTTCACGTCTTCCGACAGGTGGTAGCTTTCCCCGTCTGCCGGAAAGCGCCGCTCCCGCACATCTTCGGCATACTGCTGCACAGCCTCTTTCATCATGGAAGCCATATCGACGTACCTGCGCACAAACTTCGCAGCCGGTGCAAAGGTCAGCCCAAGCATGTCGTGCAGCACCAGAATTTGCCCGTCGCAGCCCGCGCCCGCGCCAATGCCGATCACAGGGATTTTGAGTGTACGGCTCACAGGCGCGGCTACCTCCTGGGGCACGCCTTCCAGCACCACCAGCGCCGCACCGGCAGCTTCCATGGCGAGCGCGTCTGCCAGCAGCGCCTGTGCTCCATCAAGCGTGCGCGCCTGCACCCGGTAGCCCCCCATGCGGTGTACACCCTGGGGCACCAGGCCAAGATGCGCCACTACAGGGATTTCCGCCTCTACCAGCCGCCGAACCAGCGCCGGGCGCGTGCCCTCGATCTTAACTGCCTCCGCGCCTGCTTTCACAAAGCGGATGGCATTGCGCACCCCTTCGGCTTCGTCTGCCTGGTAGGTGCCGAAAGGCAGGTCAGCCACAAGCAGCGCGTGCTGCACCCCGCGGCGCACTGCACGGGTATGGTGCAACATGTCCGCAAGCGTTACCGGCAGTGTGGAGTCATAGCCAAGCACAACCATGCCCAGCGAGTCGCCTACCAGGACCAGGTCGATGCCTGCATCATCCACGATGCGGGCGCTTGGATAGTCATATGCTGTCAGTGCTGTGATGGGTGTGCCCGCACGCTTTTTGGCGATGAGCTCGGGAAAAGTCACCTTCCCGGCAGAACGTTGTACCGGAATACTCATAGGAAACGCTCCAGTGCTGCTCCTGTGCAGGATGCAACCCGTAGCTTCCAGCCTAACGTATGCGGTACTTACGCGATCTGGGCCAGCGGAGCAATGTGCTCCCGGCCATGTACCGGGGCCAGGATGCGGTCGAGCAACAGCTCGCGCTCCCGTTCGCTATGCACAAAATCGATGGCTGAGGTATCGACCACCAGCAGCCTGCTGGCGGTATAGCGCGAGAAGAAGTGCTGGTACGCCTCGCATACCTGTTCGGTATAGGCATCGCTGATCCGCCCCTCTTCCGGCAGCGCCTTGCGCCGACGCCGCTCCAGCAGCACAGCGGGCCTGGCTTGCAGGTATACCACCAGATCCGGTCGGAAGGCGACCTGGTTGGCCCCATAAAAATCTTTGTAAATTGGGAGCTCCGCGTCCGACAGGTTCAAAAATGCGAACAGCTTGTCTTTCTCAAGGATGTAGTCGGCAACAACCGGGCCGCGCAGCAAAGCAGCCGCTTGTAACTGAGCAAGTCGCTCACGCAGAAACCACATCTGGGTGGAAAACGCCATGCCGGGTTCGCCTGCGTAGAAGCGCGGCAAAAACGGGTTTCCATCCGGTTCAGAAACGCAGGCCGCTCCCATGCGATCCGCCAGCAGCCTCGCCAGGGTGGATTTGCCGACGCGCAGCGGACCTTCCACAGCAATGCGGAATGGACGCTGAGCTCTGGAAAACGCATTCGTGTTTCCAAATATAGCTTGGGGCGCATGCCCTACGGCAGAGGCGCGTACCGGTGCCTTGCGCTCGATTTCAGGGGCAAACAGCATGGGCAGTTCCTGATCTTGTATGAGGCGCTTTCGCAAAGGAGGTATGCTCGCTTTCTTTGGCACCGCTAAGAACTTTGAATGCGATAGAACTCCGCATTCGGCTCCTGCACTGCCATGGGCGAATAATAAGCGAAGACGGAAAGAAGTGAAAGCACTATTTGTAATTTTTTAGGATTGAGGCAAAGGTACACTAGGGCCCATGGACTGGGTAGCAGATGTTGCCGGAGGGGGCGTCGGCGTCGCGGCACTGGCAGGCGGCTGGTTTCGCTCGCAGTGGTGTACGTCGCAGATATGGGGTAAAACGTTGGTTCACGGACCCAATGGGCGCGAACTGGCACTGACCTTTGACGATGGGCCGAATGACCGGTATACCCAGGAAATTCTGGAAAAGCTGGAAACGGCGCAAGTCAAAGCGACTTTCTTCTTTGTAGGCAGCTACGCCCGCCAGCTGCCGTGGCTGGTACGCATGGTGAGTGAGGCCGGCCATGTGGTCGGTAATCACTCGTTGTCGCACCGCAACCTGCTTTACCTCAACAACAAGGCAATCCGTAGTGAAATTGCAGACTGCAATTCTTTGCTTGAAGACACGCTCGGGCTCCCGGTGCACTACTTCCGGCCTCCCTACGGCGCGCGCCGCCCCGCCGTGCTGCGTGTCGCACGTGAGCTGGGTCTTAAAACCGTGATGTGGAACAGTATGGGCTTTGACTGGCGCCCGGATCGCGCACCGAAGCAGATCATGAAGGCAGTGGAGCGCGGCATCCGCAAGAACCGCAAAGCCGGCCGGGGCTCAACCATCCTGCTCCATGACGGAGGACCGAAGCGAATTAACATGGAGCGCGGTCGCTCCGTGATGGCGCTGGGATTTCTGCTGGAGCGCGGACCTGCCGCCAACTACCGGTTTGTGACGGTACAGGACTGGTGGCCGGCTGCAAGTACCTGACCTGCCGGGAGGCTTATCGCTTACGCCATTGCGCCGCTTACAATAAAGCCGAGGGACATACAGGCACAATGGCACACATGGTTTTTTGCGCACGCTACAAGCAGGAAATGGCAGGACTCGAGGAGACGCCGTTTGACAGTGATTTCGGCCACAAAATTTATAACAACGTCTCAAAAAAGGCATGGGGCGAGTGGGTCGAGCACCAGAAAATGCTGCTGAATGAGTACCGTTTACAGCCTTGGACGCCGCAGGCGCAGGAATTTTTAGTCGAGCAGATGGAGCACTACTTCTTCGGCGAAGGCTCAAGCCTGCCGCAGGACTATGTTCCGCCCGCCAAGTAGCAGTTGCAGCCGTTCGGCTCTGGTACACTCGGGGCTGGAAGAAGCTCCTGTCGGGACGTGGCTCAGCCTGGTAGAGCACTCGCTTGGGGTGTGAGGGGTCGGCAGTTCAAATCTGCCCGTCCCGACCAAATAACAGCGTGGCTTCTTTCTGTACCACGAACCGGCTACAAACTAGTCAGCTTCAACTTCGGTGTGTCCCTCCATGGGAGACTCCTTACCAAGCTTGCGTAAGTATGTAGCATAGGCACGGCTGGCATAAATGCGTGCATTGCACTTGCGGCAGCGGACCGGATATTTGAAGAAAAGCATTTGCAGGCGATCTTCAGAGCGCACCCTGGAGAGCTGAAACTTGGTCGAGTAGCATGTAGGGCAATGCAGTACAAGCTCCGGTTCTTCTGCCAAGCCGTATTTCCTCCCAAACTGTGGTGCTGAATCCTTTCACTATCTTAATGCGTTCCACACGGAATAGCGCTACTGTATGTCCTACCTGATCCCCGTGAGGTTTTATGGTTTGGGATGTAACATTTACCTGTGATATCTGCGGTAAGAGCAAGGGCGAGGCAAATCACTGGTGGATGGCCGCCGTCGGCGCCGTGCCCTGCTTCGAGGAAAACGGCGGTACTGACCCCCGTGATCAGCGCTTCACCCTGATGCGCTGGTCACGCGCTGACAGCCAAAATCCTGACATGTACCACTTGTGCGGCCAGGGGTGTGCACTACAGGCTACGGAACGGTTCATGACCGAAGGCTCGCTTGACCATGCTTGAATACAGCAATGCGCAACCCGGTATACGTTTTTAGAGAGACTTCTTTGCTCACTTCGGGTTTTCTCAAACGTCTTACCATTTCAAGTTTGTTCCCGCCGGTTCCCCGATGCCGGCAACAGAGGTCTTTCTATGTCCGCTGCAAACACCCTGAATCTCGGTACGGTTGCGGTTCCGCAACCGCGCACAGCGGCCCGTACCAACACCAGAACGCCCGCCGAGGCGCTTGCCGATGAGGCCAGCCGGGCAGCCGAGATGTTGTTGATCCGCGAGGCGCAGACCGGCTCCCGTGCTGCTTTTGACGCGCTGGTGCGCCAGTACGATCAAGCAGTTCTACGCCTGGCATTGCGCCTGACCGGTTCTGAGCAGGATGCGCAGGATATCCACCAGGAAGCTTTTCTAAAAGCCTATCGTTATCTGGGCAACTTCCGCTTTGAATGCTCCTTCTACACATGGATTTACCGCATTGCGACCAACCTGTGTCTGGATCACTTGCGCCGCCGCAAGTCGCGCCGCGAAGAGCAGGCTGTAATGGTGGACGGACGCGGCGAAGAGCTGGACCTGCTTGGTAATGTTTCCGATGACCGCTCCGGTGCAAACCCCGCTCGAGAACTGGAGCGCAAGCTGCTGGGTGAAAAAATCCAGGAAGCCCTGGGCGGGTTGACCCCTCGCGAGCGTATGGTGTTTGAATTGAAACATTACCAGGGCTTAAAACTGCGAGCCATTGGTGAAATGCTTCAAACCACGGAAGAAACCGCTAAAAACACTTTGTTTCGAGCAACGCGCAAGCTGCGATTGCGTCTTGCCGAGGTGCATAGCTGAAGTTTTTCGCAGTATGTTTCGCAATACATAAAGAAAGCGCCAGCCGTGGCACAACGGCAGCGTACAGCAGTAGACCTTTTGGAGAGCAAGAGTGAAGCAGCAACCCATCCACGTAGGCATGACCTGCGAACGTGCCCAGCGGGCTATTGCGCTGGCGGCTATTTGTTCCTCTGACGTCGGATTTGCGGACAAGAATACGGAGCCATCCTGGCTCTCGTCTCTACCCTCCATGGAAACGGAGCTGGAAGAGGAAAACGAGGGTGCGTGGAAACCCTCGCGGCAATCGTCGGTGCCGTCCGGGTCAAATGATGTCCAGTCGCGCACAGCTAAGCCTGACATCTCCCCAAAATCTGAAGAAAGCGCACTGGCCGAGCATCTGGCGGTCTGCCGATCCTGCCAGGCAGAAATGGCGGCAACCACGGCATTTTTCCGGGCTCTAGGCCAGGATGCAGGGCCTGAACCCTCGCCCACCCTGCTGGCACGAGCGCGCATGCAGCTTGATGCCACGCTGGACTCAAGCGAGCAGGCCGGCTTTTGGACCCGATTGACCCAGCAGCTTGCCTTTACAGGAGGACGGCTGCGCGCGGCCCCGCTGCTGTCTTCCGCTCTACTGATCGTGGGGCTGGTTGCGGGCGGCTACGGCGGCTATCGGGCCGGTCACTCCGTACATGCGGCAGAGCAGGCCACGCTGCTGCTGGCACCGCCCGCGCCGGAAGCGCCTTCCGTCGTAGCAGATGTCAGCTCTATCACTCGCGATGATGCCACCGGTATGGTGGAAATACGCTACGACCGGCTGGTTCCCGACATGCTGGCGGCATCGCTGAGCGACCCATCCATCCGCGAGCTGCTGATGGCCGCAACAGAAAATGGGACGACTCCACAAGTCCGCAATACCTCGGTCAACCTTCTGGGCGGCGGTTGCTACGGCTCTGCGGTTTGCGGCGGCGACCCGGTGCGCAATGCCCTGTTGCATGCACTCAACACGGATGCAACCCCCGAAGTGCGGCGCGAAGCCATGGCCGGCCTGCAGCCTTTTATCGCGGACGATACCCAGGTGCGCGACGCCGTACTGGGCGCGCTGATGAATGACTCCAGCGGCTCGGTCCGTATCGAGGCGGTACGGCTACTACAGCCGGTCGGGATCGATTCCAGTGTTCGGCAGGTACTGCATGCGGTGGCTCTGCGCGATGGTGACCCGACGATCCGATCGGCTTCTTTAGCCGCTCTGAAGTCTGTTCCCCAGATACAGTAGGCCTACACGGAAGTTGCACAGCAGCGGAACTATACCCCTGTAATAATTTGGGTCGCTTTCGAGCCGCGCCCTTCATCCGTCTTACTGTCAGGCGCACAATGCATGGAACTGCCGTATCCGGCAGTTACAGATCGGGAGATCACAACTTTGACCCCCTCCATCGGCATGGTCTCTACGGTCGCACTCTCATTGGTCCCCGCTCGCTTCCTGAACGGGGGCCGGCGAGCCGGGGCTGCCGGTATGTTGACAATGCTGCTTTGGACCGGCCCTGCTCACGCCGCAGGCCCACACCGTTCCGGCTTTCTAGGCAGTCCATCAGGAAGTCAGGAGAGTGACCGCCTGCCTGCCTCGGCACGTCCCGGTCAGCGACTTGGCTACCTCGGTGTAAGCCTGCGCGACCTCGATGCGGCTGAGTCAACCCGCCTGAGCCGGCATAACGCAACCGGGGCCATGATCGTGACAGTAGACCGCGATGCCCCCGCATGGACAGCCGGGCTGCGACCGCGCGACATTGTCGTCGAGTTCAACGGCCAGCCGGTAGACGGCCTGGATATGCTGCGCAAGCGGCTCCGCGAATGCTCCGCCGGAGAATCTATTACTCTACGCATCCAGCGCGGCGAGGGCGAGATCAGTTTCTCCGTGATTCTGGGCGACCAGGACGCTATTGCCCAGGACGCCCTAAGCCGCCACCTGCGAAGCAGTACGTTTGCTCCGGAACCTGTGCTCAGCACACGAGACGCGCCCAACAGCTTTGTCAGTACCCAGCCGCCTCCGCCCCCCGCATCGATCATCGCTCCACGCGGCGTTGCCTCTACCCTGCTCGATGCACTGATTCCGGGCGGCACTTACACCGGCCTTGAAGTGGACCCGCTGTCACCGCAGCTGGCGTCCTTCTTCGGCGTACATGCCCGAGGCGGTCTTCTGGTGACAGCAGTCAGCGCAAACTCCCCCGCTGCTGAAGCCGGCCTTACTGCGGGCGATGTTATCGTACGCGCTCGCAGTGTCCCGGTATCTTCCCGAGGTGATCTGGCCCACTCTCTCCGTGAGGTCAAGGAAGGTGCCGTGCCACTGGCCGTGTTCCGCAATCACCAGGAGTTGACAATGAATCTGCTGCCGAGAAAACGCAGAAAACTGTAAATGTTTCAAAACAATCAATCCACATTAGTCCCTCCATAGACCACACGGTACGCATTTTCATCTTCCTCTTGCTTCTCTTGCTATGCCCACGTTCTCATAGCTTGTACTCCGAAGTCAGACATAAAGCTCTCTTTATGACAGAACATAGTAGCCTTTTACAAAGAGGCGTTTGAAATTGGGATAGTTACCGTGGCAGTCACAACTCTATTCAGCCGAGAGTTTAACCAAGACGCCGGCGGTGCTAGGTGTAAGGTCCCGGCATTTCGTGGTGCATACTGTTCAAGGGATGAGCAGGAGGCATTATGGGTCAGGTTTTACACGGCAGCGCCACCACGA
Source organism: uncultured Acidobacteriaceae bacterium (assembly GCA_964235655.1). Lineage (GTDB taxonomy): Bacteria > Acidobacteriota > Terriglobia > Terriglobales > Acidobacteriaceae > EB88. Next base: position 23,739 of record CAXSBB010000007.1, on the reverse strand, counting down.
CAGAGGCGGTCCGTCGAGCGATACAAGGGAGTGAATAAAACCTGAGAGCGTTGGCGCGGCGCTACGGAGTGAACCAAAAAACCATTGCCAAGTGGAACGCCGAGCATGTGAAGGATCTGTAGACCGGCCCAGCCATCGCCGGTCCACTGTGCTTTCGCTTGACCAGGAAGCTGTCATCGTGGCGTTTTGCAGGCATATGCTGCTGCCGCTTGACGACTGCCTGTATACGCTCCATATCACGATCCTCGAGCTGCGCCGCTCCTCATCGCACCGCTGCTCGGAACGCCACAGCATCAGCCGCTTGCTCGAAGTGAAAGGCGGAAACCGAGCCGAAATGTTCAACATGCCGGGACCTTACATTTAGGCACAAAAGTGAAAACAGGGATAAGATCACTACATACTTTAACGGCTTTATTCTGCCCTTGCCACTTATGTGCTGTAAGATATCCTGTTGTACATCTACATCGGAGCAGATTAGAAATGCTCAGTCTTATCCCGTTTTACATATAACTTCAATGTCTGTAGTTTAGGAATATAAGCATATAACTTATTTATTACAAGTGCAAAACTAATACCTTAATACATTTTCAGCGGAGCAAAAGGTGCCTTACGTTTTTCAGAGTAGGCACGCTCCCATGTTAAATATTTATTACAGCTGGCTAGGTCCTGCTTATCGTGTCTATATTCTTAAAGGGTAATATTTACAATACTGATTCGAAAGTATAGAAACCATTTTTATTTTACGTAGACTAACAAACATTAACCAATTACTTCGAAAATGTGAAGAAATCAAATTTACTAAGGGCTTTATAGCCCGAGAAAAGCTACTCGAAGCACAATATCACAAGCATTTCGTGATTTGTAAATTGATTGAGCATTGTTACTCCTAATCCGGTTATGGCGGGGTAGGCAAATTCTAAGGACAGTGCTCCTGTTCGCTAAGGGTGCTCGGCTGGAGCTGACGTAGCCATGAATGAAGCAACATGCTCATTCAAAAAAATTTCATCTGCCGGGCTTGCACCGGCACCTGCCGGGTGCCCCCACAGGGATGGAATGGGCAGCAGAGTGCAATGGAGGATGAACTGCGCTTCATATTCCGCGTCTTCCACTGGAAAATACAGGTCGGTCGCGGAGGGCATGTAGAGCACCGGCACTTTGATCGATCGCAGAGCCGCTTCCACATCTCCGCCGTGATCCTTTCGAAAAGGCGGCGTCATTCCGACGTCGTTTGACTCCCATGTGTGCAACTGCAGAATTAGATTGTTGGCGTCTGCACCGGGAATAAAGCTGGTCCTGTAGTGCTCGATGACCTGCGGAAGTGTGGTGAACTTCGGGTCGTTTGAATCGTCTTGCCGCCACAGCTCTCTGCGCCACCACTCCTGCGAAAATAGCCAACCGGTCCACATTAACGAAAATGCCTGAATGCCTTTCTCAGGCTGAGCCTTGTAGTCACCGTTTTGGAAAGCCGCATCGGTAGTGATCGCCGTAATCTCGCCTTCATTGCGCACGATGCCGTGCCCGTAGGTCTTCGCAGTGCTTGAGGTTGCGACGATGCGATCCATATACCGCGGATAACTCACGGCCCACTGGAATGCCTGCTGGCCGCCCATGGAGAAACCGATGACTGCTTGAAGGTGCTGGACGTGCAACTGTTGAGTGAGCAGCTGGTGGACGGCTTCGACGTTGTCACGGATGGTGATGATAGGGAAGCGAGGCCCATGAAACGGCTCAGGCGTGTTGCTCGGCGAGGAGGAGCGGCCGTTACCGAACAGCTCGCTGGTGACCAGGAACAGCTTTGCCGGGTCGAGCGCCTTGCCGGGGCCGATGAGCCAGCCGTAGCCGTGCATATCGGCCATGTAGTGAGATGGAAGCAGTACAGCGTTGTCGCCGGCTGCGTTGAGGTGCCCGTAAGTGCCGTAAACCACCGTAGCCTGGGGCAGGATTGCGCCGCCCTCGGTACGAAAGTCATGGATGGTGAAGGAATGCTGGGTAGGCTCGTAAGCCTTGTCTTGCGCCTGCGCCGTAGTCGCAAACAACAGCCCTCCGCATATTGCCGCCAACCGTATGAACCTGTTCACGATCATGTGCCTCCTGGTGACTGCGGCGATTTTCTCACAAGCATTTCTTGCCTCGGCACTGAACGTTTTCAATCCATACGCCGATAGAGGCATTACGGTCCGGAATGGAGTAGCTCACCGGCAGCCGGTTGGAAAGGGCAGCGCATGTTCGCGATTCTCGGCATACTCGTAGTTTTCGGCGCGGTGATCGGTGGTTTCCTCATGGAAAAGGGAAACCTGGCGGTTCTCATGCAGCCGGCTGAGGTTGTCACCATTGTGGGTGCCGCACTCGGCACATTGCTCGCCGCCAATCCTATGCACGTGTTAAAGGGGATACTGGGCGGGCTTACCGGGGTTTTGGGTGGCTCCAAATTTCCTAAACAGCGCTACCTGGATACTCTCAAAATGATGTTCGACCTGTTTACCAAAGCACGTAAAGAGGGCATGGTTTCTATCGAGAACGATGTCGAGGAAGCCGATAAGAGCGAAATTTTCAAAAAATATCCAATCTTTCTCAAGGATCACCACGCACGCGACTTCATCTGCGACACCATGCGCATGGCAATTACCGGCGGCGTGAGCACCTTTGACGTGGACCAGATGATGGATCTTGACATGGAAGTGCACCATAGAAGCGCGGAGCAGCCGACTGCGGCATTAACCTCTGTTGCCGACGCGCTACCGGGTCTTGGAATTGTCGCAGCGGTACTTGGCATTGTAATCACCATGGGCGCACTCGGCGGACCGCCTGAAGAGATCGGCCGCAAAGTGGCAGCCGCTCTTGTAGGCACTTTTTTGGGCATCCTGCTGTGTTATGGCGTGCTGGGTCCTCTCGCTTCTGCCATGAGCAAGCGGGTGGGCGATGAGCATGGTTACTACCATATTCTGCGTGTCGTCATGCTGTCGTTTATCAAAGGTATGTCGCCGATTCTTGCCGTGGAAATGGCTCGACGCGCTATCCCCGCGAACGTACGTCCCAGCTTTACCGAGGTAGAGAACGTATGCCGTGGAAAGGGCGCAGAACCCGCGTCGGCAGGCTGACATGGCAAACCCTCCCGCACCGATCATTATTAAGAAGATAGTCAGCCATGGAGGCCATCATGGCGGCGCCTGGAAGGTGGCATACGCGGATTTTGTAACTGCATTGATGTCTCTTTTCATCGTGCTTTGGCTCACCTCCAGTACCAGCAAACAAGACCAGCAACTTATTGCGGGCTACTTCCGCGATCCGCTCGGTGTATCGAAGCAGAAGGGAACGACGCAGACCGGTACCGGCCAGGGAGAGAATGTCCTCTTGAACAAGCAGGACATGACCAAGCTTAAGGAAGCGCTGATGCAATCGATCCATAGCGTGGATACGAAAGACAAACTGAAGAACCAGATTGAAATCACCATCACGCCGGAAGGCTTGCGCATCGAGTTGATTGAGGATGCGCATGGAACGTTTTTTGAGACTGGAAAGTCTGAGCCCACACCCTTGCTGGTGCAAATTCTCAAGGTACTTTCGACTCAGCTCGGTTCGCTGCCGAACCATATTTCGATTGAAGGCCACACAGATGCACAGCCGTACGCAAACAACCGCATCTACAGCAATTGGGAGCTCTCCTCAGACCGGGCGAATGTAGCGCGGCGCTTGATGCAGACCAGCGGTGTGAGGCCCGACCAAGTTGCCCAGGTGCGAGGTTTTGCTGACCAGCAGCTACGCGTAACCAAAAATCCCTTCGACGCGGCTAACCGGCGCATTTCCTTGATCGTGCAATACCTTGAAGCAGCAAAAGGACCGGCTCTGGGGCCGGTCGCCGGTGTACAGGGTCTACCTGCCGGAAAACTTGGACCTGCACTCAGTACGCCTGCCCCAGCTTCCGTACCGCCGGTTTCACACAAGGGTGCCGGACAATAATCAGCGAACTCTCATACTTGCACTACAGGTTGTGATCCAGTGATCCAGCGCCGGACAAGCGTGGGAATAATGAGAAACACGTTAGTACTGTAGCGAGGCACTCTTCTCTTTGCGCTTGTGCATGCTCCGGTATAGTCGGTTCTCAGGAACCCACACAGATGGATAGCAATAGACTGCTCTCGCAAGAGATGGGGCAGCCTTCGGCAGTGCGTGTCTTACCGGACGCGTCATCGCAGATCGCAGCCATAACAAACACAGCAGCACATGCAGCTAACCCGGTATCAGATGCGGTCAAACCGGCTCGCATCTTGATTATCGAAGATGATGTTCCACTTGCACGATTGCTTTGCTCCTGGCTCACTGCGGAAGGTTTTGTGGGCGAGCTGGCATTTGATGGAGAAGAAGCTCTAAGGAAGCTTGGATCTGAGACCTACCAACTTGTGCTACTCGACCTCAATCTACCCAAAATGGATGGACTAACACTGCTTACAAAAATGCATGCCGAACTGCCCGATCTCCCCGTCATGGTGCTGACAGGTCGCAATCGTACCGAAGATCGAGTTATCACCCTGAACCAGGGTGCCGATGACTGCCTGGTCAAACCGTTTTCGCTGTTGGAACTATTAGCCCGCATTCGTGCTTTGTTGCGCCGTCAGGCAGGTACGATCCCGCAGATGGCTGCAAAGGCGCAGCCTGGGTTGCTGCTTCATCGTGATGAATACAGGGTGGAGCGTGACGGTCGTCGCATCGATCTAACCCCGCGCGAGTTTGCGCTGCTCGAGTTCCTCATGGTGAATTCTCCCAAGGCTGTTTCCCGCGCGACGCTGATGGAGCAGGTCTGGAGAACACCGTTCGATCCAAGTACCAATGTGGTGGACGTATATATGAAATACCTGCGCGACAAGATTGACTGCGAAGGGGAACAAAAATTGATTCGTACTGTACGGGGTATAGGGTATGCGCTTGCCTGCGCATAATGCATGCCCCATGCGGCTGGGATGGCAAGGATGATCGCGCCGCCTTTTCCATATACCCGCAATGCGGATCAGCAGCCTGTGCGTATCCTGCTGGTGAGCCCGGACTCCCGATTACGCCAGCACTTGCGTGAAAAGATCGGAGCGCCGCGCTGGGACCTTGCCGAAGCAGCCAGCGGCGCAGAGGCAGTCGAGTGTCTGGCGGACACACCCATAGAAGTGCTGCTGCTTGATCCCATGCTGCCTGACATTGTCGCAAACGAATTCAGCGCATTGGTTCTGCAACGCTTTCCAAGCATTGAAATTTTGACATTGAATGCGCAGACGGGCCATTTACTGCTGGCAAACGCCTCTCCCACCCCGCTCGCAGCACAGTTGACCGACCTGATCTACCGCGGCAGCATTTCGGATGCGGTGCCCTCATATCTTTCTACCCAGCGAAGCTTCATGGAAGGTACAGAAAAGCGCATCGGTTTGCGCGGCATGGTGGGTTCTTCCGCTGCCATGCAGCGCGTGTACCGATTAACTGAAATGGTCGCTCGATCTGAAACGACCGTTTTGGTGACCGGCGAAAGCGGCACGGGCAAGGATTTGGTAGCGCAGGCCATTCATATGATCAGCCCGCGAGCCAAACACCCGTTTGCCGTAGTCAACTGCGCAGCTATTCCCGAGGCGCTGCTGGAAGCTGAGCTATTCGGCTACGCTAAAGGCGCTTTTACCGGCGCAACGCAGTCGCGCATCGGGCGCATCCACGCGGCGCATGGCGGCACTCTCTTCCTTGACGAAATCGGCGATATGCCGTTGTCACTTCAAAGTAAAATCCTGCGATTTCTGGAGCAAGGTGAGGTGCAGCGCCTTGGCGGCAACGACAATTTAAAGGTAGATGTGCGTGTAGTCGCGGCAACCAATGCAGATCTTAAAACTCTTGCTCAGCAAAAACTCTTTCGTGAAGACTTGTACTACCGCTTAGCTGTCTTCCCCATACAACTGCCCCCTCTGCGAGAGCGCGAAGGCGATCTGCAAGCGCTGACGGAAGCATTTGTAGAGAAATTTTGTCCGGGCATGCGTGTAACTCCAGAAGTTTTCGACCTATTAGCAACGCATGCCTGGCCCGGTAACGTTCGTGAGCTGCGGAACACGATGGAGCGGGCCGCCATTCTGCTCGATGGAGAGCGCGTGCTTACCGCTGCTCACATACTTTTTTAAGATCGATGCTGTAACCAGCAGGTACTTACTTCATCTTCATTCGGACTGAAAATGAAGTAACGATTGAGTAGAGAGCGTGGCTCGGGAGCGTGCGTCATGTATCTTCAAAGATTTCGATGTAGATGACAAATGCGCTGTACGGCTGAAGCAGATCTGCTTTGGCAACACGTCATGATCAATGGTTCCAATCAGGTCTTATTTTAAAATTCAAGTATTTGGTTGTTGGTAGGGCACTGTTTTTGCGGACATGATGTATCGCAATGAATGTGTTCCTACTTGTAAATCCAGGCATAGATGGCAATGCCGAGCTGTTACTTTCAACCTTATTCGCGTGCAACAAGCTTGCGGTGCCACCTACTATCCAAGCTGCGATCTTGTGCTTTCAATTGCTGCGGCTACCAGTTGCTCCCTTTCTCTGAATGAGCAGTTGATGCGAGCAAAAGATAGCAAACTGTTAAAGCCGAATCAGCCTGGATAGAAATTTTGGATTGATGCCGCTATACATTCCCAATAAAAATGTCGAAGTAACGTCACCAGTATCTGCAAGATGTTGAGTTTTGTAGCGGCTTTTTCCGCATGGTCTTGCCACAAAGGAGCAAGCGCGGCCAAGCGTTACGGCGTGTCCGGCGAGCAATGATTACGGCACCTGGTAGTTCTTCGCGCCTGAAGTATAATTCGCATTGTCTTGAACCGATATGCAGTTGGAATATATCGCGGCAAGCAGGCAAATGAAAATAAGTTGGCGGAGCATAGTAGATGGCTTTGCGTCCGGCTTGGCTGTGTGGTGAAGTTTTCCTTTTGAATATTAAAAATTGTGGAGCATTGCAAGTCATTTTCATGGCCAAAGTCGGAAGTGGAAAAGTTTGCCCGTTCTTCCTGTCTTCATGAGACACATTAACTTTGGTAATGCAGCACCTTCGAGATCATTGCTACGGATTGGCCCTTGCCTTGCTTAACAGATAGGCAGATGCTGCCTACTTCTCATCAATTGCAAATTTACGAGCTGCCTTTGCCGAACACAGCGCCGGGCAGAGTCGAAGCGCGGCTATTGGCTGATGCATTCTCGGAGTTCATTACGGCTTCATCTGCGCTTGAAAGTTGTTACCGCGATTTGCAAGCTGAAGTGGTGCAGCTTGGGTCAGAGCTGACAGCGCAGAATGCAGCACTCGAAGCGAGCTTGCGTGAAAACGAGCAGATGCATCTGGCTCTGGCTCAGATTGTCGACTCAATGCCATGCGGCGTTCTGGTGCTTGGTACTCAAGCTGAAGTGCTCCGCATGAATGCTGAGGCTGCTCGGTTGTTGTCGCTAGGCAGCGAAGACATGCGCCCATCCACTCTTGATGCGATTGCAGCCTGCACCGGCCTGAATTTATGGCCTTTTTGTGCAATTGAAGGCGAAAGCGAGATCTCATTGTCAGCCGGAAGCTGGGCAAACAATCCTGTTCGGTGGATAGAGGTGCAAACGCGTCAACTCTCCCGCCTACACGCGGGCGCTCAGACAATTCTTATCCTTAATGACATCACCGCGCACAAACAGGCAGAGAGAGATCGCGAAGCAGGACGGCGCGCCCTGGCTCTTGCCGAAGTCGCCGCAACGCTGGCTCATGAAATTAGAAATCCATTAGGAAGTTTGGAATTGTTTCTGTCGCTGCTGGAAGAAGACCCGGCTCGCTCCCCGGAGTGGATTGAGCACCTGCGTGCCGGTCTGCGTGGACTTTCCGGAACGGTAAACAATGTGTTGTCCTTCCACGGCATTGGATTTGCACACTTACAGCCTTTGGTGTTCGGCTCCACTATCGCCGCTGCTGTCGAGTTTGCGCGACCGCTTGCCGAGCAGGCTGAGTTGCGCCTCATCTGCAATGGTAGTCGCTTGCCCGGCAGGGTCTTGGCGAATGAAGCAACGTTCCAACAAATCATTCTCAACCTGGTTGCAAATGCAGTGAGGCACACGGCGGCAGGTGGCTCCATTACTGTCACGCTCCGGCAGCAAACACCCACCCGGCTCATGCTGGAGGTTGCCGATACCGGCTGCGGTATTGCGCCGGAACACCTCGGGAACATTTTCAAGCCGGGATGGAGCGGCAGCGGCGATCGCTCGGGGCTCGGCTTGGCCGTGTGCCAAAGTATTGCCGCGCAGCACGGTACGGTTCTCCAGGTTTCAAGCGCACCGGGCTTGGGCACCTGCTTTTCCATGGGGGTAGATCTTATATGAGTACAATTCACACCGGCGTACATGGCCGTTCCGTCCTGGTGGTAGATGACGAGCCGGGAATCCGCACGGCGTTGACTGCGCATTTCTCTCGTGAAGGCTGGCAGGTGACTGCGGCCAGCGGCCTGAAGGAAGCCGAGTACCGGCTGGCGCAAGGCGACTTTCAACTGCTGGTAAGTGACGTTCGTCTGCCGGACGGCTCCGGAGTAGACCTCCTGCGCGTCGCGCGTGCGACCTCTGCCGCGCCTGTGGTGCTCCTTACGGCATATGGAACAGTACCTGATGCTGTTGCCGCAATGCGCTGTGGAGCTAGTGATTACCTGACCAAACCGGTAGCCTGGCCGCAGCTGCGTGGGATTGCCGACCGACTTTGCGGGCAAGCTGGTGCCGGCCCTGCTCGTGTAGAGAAGCCCGGAGCGCCGGCAGGCGGTATTGTAGGTCGCTCGCCTGCTCTGCTACAGGCGCTTACCCGAGCCCGAGCGGCCGCTAGCACAGATGCCGACATTCTGGTGGAGGCTGAAAGCGGTACGGGCAAGGAACTGCTCGCTCGGTTCATCCATGACGCGAGCAGCCGCGCACACAAGCCGTTTATTGCCGTTAATTGTGCCGCCGTACCGGAGCATCTGCTTGAAAGCGAGTTGTTCGGCCATGCACGGGGTGCCTTTACCGGAGCTACGCAGGCCAAGCCGGGCCGCTTTGAGCTGGCTCACGGCGGTACGCTGCTGCTCGATGAAATCGGCGAGATGCCGCTGCACTTGCAGCCCAAGTTGCTGCGCGCCCTGCAGGAGCGAGAGTTTGAGCGGCTGGGCGAGACGCGCACTGTAAAGGTCGACATCCGTGTGATTGCGACTACCAACGTCGCCCTTGCCGCAGCCGTGGACCGCGGTGCATTCCGCTCCGACTTGTACTACCGATTGAATGTCATTCCACTCTCGCTGCCGCCGCTGCGCGAACGCACGCAGGACATTGCGCTGCTGGCGATGCATTTTGCAAGCAGCTGGGCCGCGCGCGCAAAACGTCCCACGCCGCTACTTACTCCGGACTTTCTGGAGCTGCTGGCTGCGCAGCCATGGATCGGTAATATCCGCGAGCTCGGCAACTTCATGCAGCGGGTGCTTTCGCTCCACGCTGATGATTCTGCGTCGGCCCCGATCGACCGGGCTTGCTTTCTGAGGGAAACGGCAGCGGGAAGCATACGCAAGCAGCCTGTGCCTTTCCTGGAAAGACCGGAAGCTTCAGCAGGATCGGTTAGCGCAGGACCGGTCACCGTGCCCATTCGACAGATGGAGCGGCTGCACCTCGAAAAAACATTAGCCATGACCCAGGGCAACCGCACTCATGCCGCGGAGATGCTGGGCATCAGCCTGCGCACCATGCGCAACAAGATCCGCGAGTACGGGCTACCGCCCAGGAGGTACGCATAGTTATGAGCACATCCCTGATACCGCTCAATATGGAGCGCTATTTGCAAATGACCGCTGAACGTGAGCAGGTGGTCTCTGCCAACATGGCTAACATCGATACGCCCGGTTATCACGCCAAGGACGTGAGTTTCGAGCAGACGCTGCTGCGCGCGGGCAGCAACGGTGAGATCCCGGATGTGCCGATAGCCATCCGCGACCAGCAAGGTTTGCTCGAGCGGCCCGACGGCAACAATGTCAACCTGGATCACGAAAGTCTCTTGCTGGCTAAGGCACAGCTACAGTACGGCTTGGGCGCTCAGCTAATCAAGGGCGAGTTCCATGAGCTGCTCAGTGCTATCCACGATGGAAGTGCGTAAGCATTCTTCCATTGCTATAAAGCGCCAAATTCAACTCGACGTGGCTTTACCGACATGAAAGCCACGCACGTTCACGAACCAATTGCACGTACAGGAGAAATGCTTTCATGGACCCATTTAGCATGCTCCAAATCAGCGGGTCCGCATTGACTGCAGAGCGCCAGCGGTCCGAGGTCATCGCGACCAATATGGCAAATGCGGAAACCACGCACACGACCGAAGGCGGCCCATTCCGCCGCAAGCAGGTCATCTTCTCGGCGCAGCATGCGTCGGCGTTCCAGCTGCAATTCGCGGCTATGACCAACACGCCGCATCTCCGCGGGCGCAGTTCCGGCAGTGTGCGGCTATCGCAGGTGGTCGACGACCCGAGCGCACCTGTAATGCGCTACGACCCGGCCCACCCGGACGCGAACAAAGAAGGCTACGTGGCATACCCGGCGATTAATCCGGTGCAGGAAATGGTAGACCTGATGGGCTCGGTGCGAGCCTACCAGCTCAATGCATCCGCTGTGACGGCGGCCAAGCAGATGATTCAACAGTCCATCGATATTTTGAAGAGCTAAAGCAGGGAGGAACCAAGAAATGATTCCAGCAATTCCAGCCGGCGGCATCGCCGGTGCGGTCACCTCGGTCTTCGGACCGGTTTCGTCAACGGCAGCAAGCAGCGATACCGGTTTCGGCAGCCTGCTCAAGGGCGCGCTGAACCAGGTAAGCAGCGTACAAAACGATGCCTCGCAGCAAGTCAATACCGTACTGGGAGGCGGCAACGCCGATATGGGCAAGGTCATGATTTCAGTGGAAAAGGCAGACGTTGCCTTTCAGCTCATGATGCAAGTGCGCAACAAGATCGTCAGTGCGTACCAGGATATTGAGAAGCTGCAGTTCTAAATCAGGGCGAGCGAGAAACGGGCAAGCATGCAATCAATACTTCGGCAGTTGCAGCAGTTTTGGGCAGGGCGTAACCGGCAGCAGCGCGGGTTCCTCATCGCGGGCGGCATCGCCACGGTAGCGTTGCTGGCGGTGTTCGCGCACCTGATCGCAGCACCTGACCTGAAGCCGCTGATGACCGGCCTTGAGCCGGCCGATGCGCAGACGCTGTCCGCCTCATTAACTGCAAAAGGCATACCCAATGCCATCAGCCCAGATGGCAAGCAGGTGAGCGTAGCCGCCGATAAGCTTGATGCGGCGCGGCTTGAGGTGGCGTCGAGCAATGCCACGCCGCATTCGGGTCGCATGGGTTTTGAGATCTTTGACAAGGTGTCCTGGGGCCAGACCGAGTTTGATGAAAAAGTGAACTACCAGCGGGCGCTCGAAGGCGAACTGGAGCGCACCATTACTACTTTGGGCGCAGTGAAAAGCGCAAGGGTGCATCTGGTGATGGCGACCGACTCAGTGTTTCTGGACCAGGCTCGCAACGCCAAGGCGTCCGTTGCATTGAAACTGCACGGCGGCTCGCTTTCGCACGAGGAGATCGCAGGAATTCAGCGGTTGGTAGCTGGGGCGGTCGACGGGTTGAAGCCGGGTGACGTTACGATCATCGATGCCGATTCGAACACCTCACTTGGAAGCTCCGTCGATGAAAACGGCGGTGACCCGGAGATGGAGAAGCGGTTGGAACAGCGGCTGATTGCGACGCTTGCACCGGTGGTCGGTGCGGACCATATCCGCGCCAGCGTGAACGTGGAACATGATCCGGGCACGATCGAACAAAGCCAGGAGAAGTACGACCCGGCAATTTCTGTGCCGCTGACCGTGCAGCGCTCCGATGAAGAAACCGGTGCAGGCGCGGCTGTAAGCGGCGTTCCAGGCACCGTCAGCAATGTGCCGCAGGGAAAAGCATCGCTGCCGAACGTGCCCAATGTTCCGGGAGACGGCGCGGAGAGCGCGAAAACAGAGAACTCGACATATGGCGTAAATAAAGTCACTACGCACTCGCTTGAGCCTTCCGGACGTATTCGGCGGCTTACAGCTGCGGTGCTTGTGGACGACGGCGTGATCCACAAGACTCTGCCGAAGGGCAAAATGCAGGATGTGCGCGTAAAGCGCTCGCCGGAAGAACTGAAGCAGCTACAGGATTTGGCAGCCGCAGCCCTGGGCCTTGATACCGCGCGTGGGGACGTGCTGACGGTCGAGGACATGTCGTTTGAGCAAGCAGCGCAGGTGGAGGTTCCACCGCCCGCACTGGCAGACCGGCTTCGCAAGGGATTGAACGACTATGCCGTTGTGGTCCGTTATGGGTCATTGCTGCTGCTGTTTCTGCTGGGTTACCTGCTGATGGTGCGCCCGGTACAGAAGCGCGCGTTGAGTGGTCAAAAAATTCTGGAATCTCCCGAGCGCACGCCGCTTCTGGCAGAGCAGGTGCAACCGCAACTGGCACCTATCAGCCTCGGTGAGGAAGCGCTACGGTCCGGCATGCTCAAGGAGCAGCTGGTGCAACTGGTCAAAGCGGAGCCGCAAAACAGTACCCGTGCCGTACAGGCGTGGCTGCGAGGAGACGGACAATGAGTGCAGAATTAGGCGCAGGGCCGGCATCGGGGCAACTTACAGGGGTGCGTAAGGCTGCCATTCTGCTGGCAGTTTTGGGGGAGGAGGCTGCGGCAACGATCCTGCGGGCCCTGCCTGAGGACGAACTGCAGCGAGTGACGCATGAAATCGCTCGGCTGGGTTCCGTGCCGAAAGAGATTTCTTTCAAGGTTATGGAAGAGTACCGGCAACTCGCTGTGGCTCAGGAGTACATTGCGCAAGGTGGTCAGGACGCCGCACAACGCATGCTGGTCAAGGCGTTTGGAGAAAATGGAGCGCGCGAAATGGTGGCACGGTTGATGCGCGCCAATGAACTCAGCGCCTCGCGGGTGGAGTCGTTGCAGCGCATTGATGCCAAGCAGCTGGCGCGCTTTCTTGAGGGCGAGCATCCGCAAACTGTGGCATTGATCCTTGGCCACCTGGACGCAAAACAGGCTTCCGCGCTCATCATGTGCCTGCCGCTGCCGGTGCGTGCGGAATCGGTAAAGCGGTTGGCGCAGCTGCGCCAGTTTTCCCCCGAGATGGCTGAAAAGGTGTCCAAGGTGCTCAACCGCAGGCTGCGCTCTGTGGGCGAGCAAACCAAGCACACCTACTCGGGATTCCAAAGTGTGGCTGACTTAATGAACAACATTGACGCGACGACTTCGCGTGAAATCCTCGAAACAATCGAGCGGGAAGAAGCTAAATTGGCTGCTTCCATCCGGGACTTGATGTTTACGTTTGAAGATTTCCTCAATGTGCCGGAACTTCAGATTCGTGAAGTGACCGCAGCTGTCGATAAGAAGACTCTGACCCTTGCGTTGAAGGGTGCAAGCGAAGAGCTACGCAGCCACTTCTTCCAGACTATGAGTTCGCGTGCGATCGAAATGATGAAGGAAGACGCGGAATCGCTGGGACCGGTGCGCTCGCGCGATGTAGCCAAGGCACAGCTTGAGGTAGTTGCCCTGGCACGCACCCTTGAAGGTGAAGGCAAGATTGTTTTGAAGAGTGAGGGAGCTGATGAGTATGTCGTTTAATCGCTTGAGTTTGCCGCGTTTGCCTCTTCCGGTCACATCGTTCCAGTACCGGGAAATGGCTGCTATACCTCCGGCACTGCCGCGAGTTAAAAGCGTCGCGCCTGAACCGGAGCTGCGCAAACAGGCAGAGGTAGAGATGAGCCGGGCAGAGCTGCAGGGGCTACTGGCCGAAGCGCGTGAGGAGGGTGCAGCAGCCGCAGAGTTGCGGATGCAAGGTAGTGTGCGGGAGCAGGCGGAGCTTGAGGCCGGCAGAATCACTTCTGCGCTTGACTACTTCGAGCGCGAGCGTAAAGGGTATTTCGCAAAGGTAGAAGCAGAGGTAGTGCGCCTGGCGCTCTCGATTGCGGGTAAAATTCTGCACCGTGAAGCGCAGGTGGACCCGATGCTGGTGGGCGCTCTGGTACAGATCGCTGTCAACCAGCTCAAGGAGAACACCGCAGTCAGCGTCCGGGTGAACCCTGCGAGTGCCGCGCGCTGGCGCGCCCATTTTGAGGCTGCACCGCAGTGGGCCAGTGTCACAGTAGTGGAAGATGCGGTGCTCGATGCAGGTGACTGCATGCTTGAGACTGAACTCGGCTCGGCGAATTTTTCGCTTGCCGCGCAGCTTAAGGAAGTCGAGCAGGGGTTTTTCGACATTATCGCGCAAACACCGAGAGGCTAGCCGATGCCGCTTGCGTCCTACTTCGATCGGCTTGCGCGCTCCAGTACGCTGCGCTGGACTGGTCGTGTACTACAAGTTACCGGAAACCTGATTGAGTCCGAGGGGCCGTTCTGCTCGGTCGGCGAGGCCTGCGAAGTGCATGGGGCGGATGGTCGCAGCTACCCGGGCGAGATTGTCGGCTTTCGCGGCTCAACCATGCTGTCGATGACGCTGGAGCGGCCTCAGGGTATTCGCTTCGGCGACCGGGTGGTAGCAAGCGGTATGCACCCCTCCATTCGTGTCGGAAGCGAGATGCTTGGACGCGTAATTGATGCAGTGGGAGCACCGCTTGACGGCGGTCCCGATTATCGCGCGGAACGCACCGTACGGGTTGATGAGCCTGCACCGATGCCGTTTGACCGAGTGCCTATCCGTGAGGCGCTGGGCTGCGGCGTACGGGTGCTGGATGCGTTTGTTCCGTGCGGACGTGGGCAGCGGCTCGGCATCTTCGGCGGCTCGGGGGTAGGTAAAAGCACGCTACTGGGTATGATGGCCACCGGAACAGCGGCCGATTTAACTGTAATGGCGTTGGTGGGTGAGCGCGGCCGTGAGGTCGGCGAATTTCTTGAAGTTCTGGGAGAAGAGGGACGCCGCCGTTCCGTTCTCGTTGTATCAACTTCAGACCAGTCCCCGCTGCTGCGCCTGCGGGCTGCCATGAGTGCGACCGCCATTGCGGAGCATTTTGCTGCTACCGGGAAGCACGTACTGCTTGTTGTCGATTCGCTGACCCGCTTCGCCATGGCGCAGCGGGAGATCGGTTTGGCGGCAGGTGAGCCGCCCACGGCCAAGGGCTACACTCCTTCTGTATTGAACATGTTGGCACGCCTGGTAGAGCGGGCCGGCAACTTCAAAGGCGGCAGCATCAGTGCGTTTTATACGGTGCTGATGGAGGGCGATGACCAGCAGGACCCGGTGGTGGATACCGTGCGTTCCTTGCTGGATGGACATATCCTTCTGGACCGGGCACTTGCCTTGCGAAACCACTACCCTCCAATTTCGGTATTGGACAGCCTGAGCCGCTTGATGCCTGCCATTGTCGCGCCGGCACACCTGGAGAAAGCGCGCGCGCTTCGACGATTGCTGGCAAGCTACACCCGCTCTGAGGATTTGCTGCGCATCGGTGCTTACCAGAAAGGCTCGGATGCAACGCTGGATCGCGCTGTGGAAGTGCTGCCTGCGCTCGAAGCCTTCTGCATGCAACGTGCCGGTGAAGGCTGCCCACTCCCGACAACTATCAGCCGTCTGCTGGCACTGCCGAGCTGAGCGGTGGCTTTCCGCTTTGCACTAGGTACTGTGCTGCGCGTGCGCGAGCTTGCCGTAGAGCAGGAAGAGCGGATGCTGACACGCATCCTTGCGGAAATTGAAGCACTGCGCGGCGCGCAGGCGCGCACAGAAGCCGAACTGCGCGAATCAGCGCAGGTGCGCGAGAAGGCATATCTGGCCACCGCACTGCCGGCCTTTCACCTCCAAGGCTCATATGCCGCTACAGCGGAGTTGCGAGCGCGCATTGCTCGCATACAACATCAACTGACGGAGTTTGAGCAGCTGCGCGTGCAGCAGATCGCTCGCTACGAAGAAGCGTACCGCCGGCATGAATTGCTATCCGGCATGGAAGCGCAGAGCCGAAGAGTGTGGCTGCTTGCGGAGAGCAAGCGTGAAGGCAAAGCAGCGGATGAGGCTTTTCTGGCTCGGCGTCGCGCTAAGCAGCTAGACACTTCAGAGTAGGCAAGTCTTGCCGGGTACCCGGCAAAGCTTGCCCAGTACTCGGCAATTGCCTAGTTCCTTTCATGGAGATTGTTGTGTGTCGAGGAGAAAGTAGCTTGTTTTATAGGGGTTAAGGGGCGGAACGCTTTTCCTGCGATTTGGCCCTGAAAATGCACTAGGGAGAGTGTGACCATACAACCTACAAGCTTGACATCTCCAGCTACCGGTCCTGTTGCAGGTTCTGCACCTGTGCCGGCAATCAGCAACGGCAACATGTCGGAAAGAGGCGGCTTCCAGGCAGTGCTGGATCAAGGTTTGCAAACTGGAGTACCCGAGCAGAAATCAACGGGAGTGCCACTATTCTCTAAGGGGCAGGCAGAAGCCGGCGCGGCAGCAAGCAGTACTGGAAGGAAGACCGGCAAGGAGGGGGAACATGAGCTTGATACGGTTGGACCTGCTCTTCCTGCCTTGCCGGATCTCTTTGCCGCTCTTTCTGTAATCCCGATGCCTCAGCAAAGCTCATCAATACCGAAGCTATCTGCTGAGACAGTTGCGGCCGGCCCGAGTGAAGGGTCAAGCAGTGTGCAATCTTTCGAGACAGGCAAAGTTACCCGGGCGCAGGAGCTTGCCGGTGCCGCGGTGCAAACACCATTGCTGCCGGGGGATGGCACAAGCATTGTGCCGATCCAGAACGGTATCCAAAATCAAAACGCTCGCGGTGCGACTCCCTCGCCGGATGCGTCCCCTTCGTCGCAACAAGTGGTAGCTTCTGCCACGCCGGCATCCACACCTTCTTACTTTCCTTCGGCAGCGTCAAGCACGCCTGTTTTACCCGCTCCGGTTTTATCGACTTCTCCACTTTCACCGGCTTCACCGTCAGTGCAGCCTGCTGTCACAAAAAGTGGCTCGAAGCAGGCGCCTTCTACTGACGCCACAAGTACACCAAGTCCAGTAGTTCCTGGCCTTCCTCCTATAAATATTTCACCCACCCTCAATGTGCCGAGTCTCTTAGTGCAGAATCCGCTTGTACCGAGCCTTTCGGTCCCTCAAGCAGCTACGACACCTGCTCTGAAGTTGACCGGTACTACATTGAACGCAAATCGCTCTTCGCAGTCCGCAGACAGCAAACTAAAGCAGCCGGGAAGTAATTCCGAACCGAGTTCTTCCGTCCCAAGCGAAAGTCGGAGTGCTCCGGTACATACTTTTGGGACGGCACTTACAGTAGAGCCTTCTACCTCGGTAGTAGCGGATGCAAACGCGCCAAGCTCCCCTGCTATAACGACTGAAAACGCAATTCTTTTCGCGCCGGGTGCGGGTGCGAACGGGCATGCATTTACCGATGTATCCACCACCGGTCAGACTTCAGCCGACCAGCCTGCTGCGAGCGCGGCCAATGTTGCCGCACAAGCTGCAGCCATAGCTGCACCATCCATCAACACTGCCAAGGTCCTTGAAACGATTCACGGCACGGAACTGCGGATGGGTCTGCACTCGACAGAATTCGGCTCCATCTCCATTGCGACCACGGTTTCGCCCGGAGGCATCGCCGCGCAGATCGCGCTCGATCATGGAGCACTTGGCAAGGCTTTGGCGACGCACTTGACAAGCATGGAAGAGAAGCTCGGCAGTTCCTTTGGACTGCCGGCAAAGGTAGAGCTGCGTGATGGAATGGCATCCGGGTTGCAGGGGAATGGGGCAGGTACTGCAAGCGGCGGTGAAAATTCGCGCGGCAATGCAAAGCAGCATTGGACCGCCAGAGGGGATGATTCTTCGACACGAGTTGGGGAAGGATTCAGCGGGAGTGCGCTGGCTGCGGAGAGCCGCGCGGATGTAAGCAGTACTGTGCGCTTGAGTGTGCAGGCTTAGGAGCAGGCGCAATCATGCAAAAGTTTGGAAGTAATTTCAAAAAGGTGAGGAAACGATGAGTATAGGGGCAATTTCAGGAGCGGCAACCGCAGCTCCATTTTTCGGCGCAATTCATAATCGAACTACGGCGCAAGCTACCGGCACAACTGCGTCCGGCAGCTCAAGCGGGTCTTCCGCGGCCGGCAACAGCAGCCTTTCCGCTAGCAATCTTGGTTCGACGTTTCTCACCTTGCTGGTGCAGGAACTGCAACATCAGGACCCCACGCAGCCTGTGGACCCTACGCAGCAGGTTGGACAGCTGATTTCGCTGAATCAGCTAAACGAGCTGGTCAGCATCAACCAGACGTTAACGACATCGTCTACCGCAGCCACCAACGCCGGCATAGGCAATTCCACGCCGACATCCCCAAGTGCACCTACAGCTCCGCACACAGCGGCTGATCAACAGGCTGCTCTCAACGCCAACCTGGCTGCGCAGCAAGCTGCAGCAGCTGCCAATCCTGCGGCACCACTCGACCTTGGATCTCTCAGCACGCTACTTGGAGGCAAGTAAATGTCATTCTTTTCCATTCCACTTTCCGGACTCAACGCGAACCAGAATGCCCTGCAATCTGTTTCCAACAACTTGGCGAATGAAAATACGGATGGCTACAAAGACCAAAACGTCACCTTCAACGATGTTTTCGCACAGAGCGGCGTTACCAATGGTGCGCTCGACCCCCTTCAGGACGGCCAGGGTGTCAACACAGCTTCGACGACCTCGAATTTTATAGATGGGAATGTTGTCGCGACCGGTATTCCGTCCAACCTGGCTTTGAGCGGCAACGGCTTTTTCGTAGTGCAGCAGACCAATGGCAGTGTGGCCTACTCGCGTGCGGGCGACTTCACCACAAACAAAACCGGTCAGCTTATTGCTCCGGACGGTTCGCTTGTGCTGGGGTACCCGGCACAGAACGGCGTGGTGCAGACCGCTGCTGCGCTCCAGCCGATCCAGGTCGGCAGCGGCACTGTCGTTCCGGCAGTGACAACAACGACATTTGGTCAGAGTCAGAACCTGAATGCCCTTGCGGCGGTTGGCACTGTTGTGCAGGGATCAGCGCAAGCCGTGTATGACTCGTTAGGCGGTGCGCATCAGCTCGCCGTGACCTATACCAAGACGGCAGCGAATTCCTGGAACTACGCCGTGTCAATACCTACAGCCGATACCGGTGCTGCTTCCTCAACGATAGCCACTGGAACGTTGACTTTTGACACCTCAGGCAAGCTAACTGGATCCACCACAACTACGGGTGGTACAAACACGCCAAATCCACCCGGTACAGTTCCCGGTATCAACATTCCTTCGTATACCGATGGAGCTGCTGCCTCGACACTTACCTGGAACCTGAACGATACCAATGGCATTTCCACAATCACCCAGAGTGCGCTGGACAGTGCGACTGCAAGCTTCACACAAAATGGCAGTGCCGCTTCCTCGATCGCAAGTTACTCAGTGAGCAAGGATGGCACTGTGGAAGGCATTCTTGCGAATGGCACACCGACTACTCTCGGCCAGGTGGCGGTTGCTTCCGTCATCAACACCCAAGGCCTACAGCAAATAGGCAACAACCTGTTCCAGATCACAGCAGCAACCGGGAGTGCAGTCATAGGTGCGGCAGGTAGCGGCGGTCGAGGCACCATCACCGGGGGGTCCGTGGAACAGTCCAACGTTGACGTTGCCAGTGAGTTCTCGAAACTCATTGTGGCGCAACAAGCCTATGATGCCAACGCCAAATCCATCACCACATTCAATCAGATATCGCAGGCGACGATTGCGATTATTCCTTAATCTAAAAGGCTCATCATCTCTCCGGTGATGAGCCTTCCATGAGCATCGGGTAGGAAGAAAACGATGTCGGCGGCGCAGCCGGCCCTTTCCCGACTGCTCGCTCTCACCAAGTTCTCATCTATGTCTACGATCAGCCTTCCTTTTAGCATTGCAAATCTTCCCTGAACAGGTTTCTCCTCCGGCACCCACCAGCAGGCTGCGGTAAAAGCTGCTCTGCAATTCTTTCGTAACTGCGAGGCCGCGTTTGGCCGCTCATTTGCAACTGCTCTCTGCAATTGGCACCCATGCCGGTGATGTGCCTGTGGGAGATGCAATGAGCACCATGCTTCAAGTGACAGAAGTCGAGAGCCGCGAACAAGCTTTGCTTTCTGAAGCTCCTGCCCGACGAGCGATTGAGGTGCTGCCGTGGCTGCCATGCACGCTCGCGCTCGATGTACCGATAATCGGCTTTACAGTACGCGAATTGCTTGCCTTGACAGCAGGTACAGTGCTTGAAACCAACTGCCACCAAAGCATGGATATTCCCCTTCGTGTAAATGGCTTGCTAATGGCGTGGACCGAGTTTGAAGTCGTTGGAGAACGGCTGGCGGCTAGAATCACGGATCTTGCATGAGGAATGCCGAGCGTGCGCTACCAGAAATGGAACGGCTTACAGCGCGGTCTAAAAGCGTCGGCGGCAGACGCTCAATTGTAGGCCAGTCAAGCCAAACTTTTTCATGGTGGCAGAGAGTACTCGCTGCGTGGCATCGGCTACTTTCCCTGACTCAGGTTCGAAGCTCTGAACGCAGGCTGCGTTTTGTGGAACGTATACCGCTTGGAGACAAGCAATTTGTTGCGTTGTTGGAGATTGACGGTGCCAGTTTTCTTGCAAGCGGCAGCCAGGGCGGGGCTGTTACCCTGACGCCTGCACTATCCCCGAAATATGAAAAAGCCAAGCCTGCTAAGCGCGCCGCTAACAAGCCGAAGAACATAGTTGAAGCTTCCATTCAGGACGACAGAAGCAAACAACAAGTAAGTGACTTCAAGCAGCTACCCGCAACAAAGGCACGTGCCGCCACTGTGAAGCGTACGCAGGTGGAGCCGGGCGCTGAGCCGAAAGGGGCGCGAGTCCGGACAAAAACGTCTGCTGCTAACACGGGAGTGGAAGCTGCAAATACTAAACCGCAAGCTCCGCGCCGCCGTATTCCTGAACAGATAAATTCGGCTCCGCGGCGCAGTGCGGCGAAAGTGACCGCGAATGCAGACAATCAAACTATAGCCGGTACTCGCAAGCATGCGGCGGCAAAATCTATCGCAGCATCAGTACCGAAAACCGGTGCGCACCATGAGAATGTATTGCTGAAGCATGAGCCTACGATTTCTCAAGTTGCACCTGCAATCGCAAATAGCTTAACAACGCCTTACAAAGGTCTGAACGTATCGCCCGAGAAAGCGCCTTTGCCGGACAGTCCAGAACCGGAACAGGAAGCAGAGAGTATTTCTCCCTTTCAGGATTTTGCCGCTCTGCTGGAACTGCGAATGCTGGCAACTGAGGTATTTGAACAACGGGATGCGGAAGAGGCGATTACAATTCCGGACGATGCGATGCCGGTAGATCGTGTGCGACTTCAAGGAAGTATTTCTCGCGACAGGAAGCATCGGGTCAGAAATGCACTCAGCAGTTCCGCTTGTTTCCTGCTGATGCTGCTGGTGCCCTTCAGCCTCGCCCATGCTTCTGTGCCGCAAATGCGAGTCGCTTCCTCATCTGTTAGCCAGTCAATACTTCCGGCGCACATGGAAAGCCTTTCCGGGATGTTCGTGTCTCCAATTGTCCCTTCTGTTCTGGCTTTTGCCGCGCATGCCGGTACGCCGGCACCTGCAAGTGACGAGATTCGCGTCAGTGGACTGAATGGCCTGGGTGGCTCGTCCGCATCATGGGGCATTGTTGTTCTGCTCACGTTGCTGACGCTGATTCCTTCACTGCTGCTGTGCGTGACGCCGTTTGCGCGACTGCTGATCGTGTTTCATTTTCTTCGCCAGGCTCTGGGTCTGCAGACGACGCCTTCCAACCAGACATTGATCGGGCTATCGCTGATTCTCACATTTTTCATCATGCAGCCGGTAGGCGCAGTGATCTACCGTGACTCCGTCCTGCCGGTGCAGGCGGGCAAGCTCACACCACTTGATGGTGTAGTACGCGCAGGCGAACCGATGCGGCACTTCATGGCGCACTACGTTCGTGAGAAAGATGCCGAGCTGTTCCTTGAAATAGCAAAGGAGCCACGCCCGCACTCGGTCGATGAGCTTTCGATTCGTGTCATGTTGCCGGCTTACATTCTGTCGGAGCTTAAAGCCGGTTTCCAGATCGGCACGGTGCTGTTTCTGCCGTTCCTGATTGTCGACATGGTAGTGGCCTCAATTACTACTTCGGTCGGCATGGTGCAGCTGCCGCCGGTAGTTATCTCAACGCCGCTCAAGCTGTTGCTGTTCCTCATGGTCGATGGCTGGCATTTGCTCATCGGTGCCCTTATGCGGAGTTTCAACTGATGGCGCACGCAGGGAGCCGGACATGGGTATAGATCAGGTCATTGCGCTGGGTCGCGGCATGTTGATAGAGGTGGTCGTGCTGGTCGGTCCCATCCTGGTGGTCGCAATCGTAGTTAGTTTGCTGGTGAATGTGGTTCAAGTGGTCACTTCTCTGCAAGACCAGACGCTTTCGTCAGTGCCGCGCCTGTTTGCGACCGGTACGGCCCTGTTCCTGTTAATGCCATGGATGTGGCGCCACCTGGCCAACTACACCGTGCACCTGCTATCTGATTTTCAACGTGTGCTGCAATGACAGCGATACCGTTCGGCAACATTCTCGCCTGTTTTTTGTTTATCGGTGTTCGGCTTTCCGGGCTCATGCTGTTCGCACCGTTTCTTGGCAGCAGCGCAATACCGGCGCGGATCAAAGCCGGTCTGGTGATCGTACTGTCGGCTTTGCTATACCCGGTTGTACAGCCGCACTTTCCCGTCGTGCAGCTGGCCAGCTGGCCGCTGCTGGTGTTTGGTGAGCTTCTTATCGGGGCGGCTATGGGGATTGCGACTTCGCTTGTTTTTGATGCGGTGCAGATGGCCGGGCAGGTCCTGAGCGTGCAGATGGGCTACTCGCTGGTCAGCATTCTTGATCCGACGACGCAAGCGGAGTCGACTGTAGTTGCGACCTTTCACCAAACGATCGCGCTGCTGATCTTCCTGCGACTCGATGTGCACCTATGGATTCTGCGAGGAATTAGTGACAGCTTTGCATACCTGCCCCCAGGGTCAGCGCATATAACACCTGCCTTTGTACGAACTGCACTCGGCGCAGGTATCGCTGTGTTCGCCATCGGCATACAACTGGCAGCGCCGGTGCTCTCCGCCACGTTTTTGACAGACCTGGTATTGGGATTGCTCGGCAAGGCTTCGCCGCAGCTGCCGGTGCTTCAGTTGGGTCCGGCAGTGAAAAGCTTGCTGGGTTTACTGGTTCTGATTGCCACGCTCAAGTACTGGCCTGACATGTTTCGCGGCTTTTTTCTTGCTTCGATTCACCTTTCAGAAAGGTTGCTGCACCTGGCGCGGTAGTGCCTCGCAATTGACATGGCTGAAGACGACAAAACAGAAAAAGCCTCCCCAAAGCGACGTGCAAAAGCGCGGGAGCAGGGCAGCGTGGTGCGTTCGCGAGAACTGACCAGTGTGCTCACTATTGTCGGTGTTCTAGCCGCCTTGACGATGGTTAGCCGGGGTGGTGCGCAGCGCTGGACCGGATTGTATCGCGAGCTTCTGAATTGTGCTGTGCAGGGAAATGTCGAGCCGAACGGACCTATTTTGTACTGGATGACAGTGGAGGTGTTCCGCTGGATCATACCCGTGTTCGCCGCAGGCGTAGCGTGTTCACTTGCGGCGCAGTTGGCCCAGGGTGGCTTTACGGTAGCGCCGGGCGCGCTGCAGCTCAAGCCGGAGCGCATCAACCCGG
>CAXSBB010000006.1:0-168392 GCA_964235655.1 uncultured Acidobacteriaceae bacterium | reverse complement strand
AAACATAAAAGAATGAGAACAAACGCATATAGCTAATTTGGTGACAGACCCTAGATCTGCGAAAGCTAATTTCCTTTTCATTGTCAATGAAACAGCATCCCAGTTTTTAGAAATACAATTTCCCCGGGATGTGAACGATGGATATTCGGAATTGGCTATGGATTGGAACGATCGGCATGCTGATCGGCGCGGGACTCTTATACCTTCCTTTGCGGGCTAACAAGGTAGAACGTGAAGAGGGCGGTTTGGTGACGCACTTTTATGTGCCGCTTATTGCATTCACACTCTATCTGCTGATGGCATTAGGTGGCGGTGTTATGGCAACCAGTACCGGACGCGCTTTCTACTATGGCCGTTATATTGACTGGAGCTTTACCACGCCATTGCTCCTGTGGAGCCTGGTAAGTTCCGGCCTTCAGGGAACCGGTATTCGCCGTCCTGCGCTATTATTCGGTTTGCTTGGTGCCGATGTGTACATGATCGCTACCGGGTTTGTGGCCGGGCTTTCAGATAATCCGAATATCAAATGGAGCTTTTACATCAGCAGCTGTATCTCGTTCCTCGCTATTTATGCTTTGCTGTTCGGCCCTTTCCGAAAGCTGACTGCTGCCGGCCCTAATGGTGCGGATTACATGAAGAAGGCCGGTGTATTGTCCATACTCTGGTTTGCATACCCAGTCGTTTTCATCCTTGGACAGGAAGGCTTCGGCATTTGGAGCGGTAAGGCAGATGCAGCTCTCTTCATGATCCTGGATGTAACGGCCAAGGTCGCCTATGGTCTTTGGGCTGTCAGCCTGGAAAAGAAGTCCGAGAGCAAGTTTCCTGCAGAGTACGGCTCCGTTGCACGAACCGCAGTACGGTAGCTGCTTATAGCGAGGGATAGCTTCACTGTACTTTCATTTGGAGCCATGCCTCATATGACAAAAGCAGTTGTAATCGGCGCGGGGTTTGGGGGCATGGCTGCAGCCCTCAGACTTCGCGCCGCCGGTTTTTCCGTAGATGTATTTGACAATCAAACACAGGCCGGTGGCCGCGCCGGTGTGTATCACCGCGACGGCTACACTTTTGACGCCGGTCCGACTGTGATTACCGCGCCGTTTCTCTTCGATGAGCTGTGGAGCATATTCGGCGAAGACCGGCGCGACGCAATTGAGTTCCGCGAGCTTACTCCCTGGTACCGTATCCGCTTTGCCGATGGGCGCAGCTTTGACTACGGTGGTACGGATGCCGAGCTGATCGAAAATGTGCGGCAATTTGCACCGGATGATGTACCCGGCTATAAACGGCTGCTTCGTCAAGTCGCAAAAATCTACAAAGTCGGTTTTGAGCAGCTTGGGTCCGTGCCGTTCCACGCCGCCGGCAAGATGCTGGCCGTGTTACCTCAGATGATCGCGCTGCGCAGTGATCGCTCCGTGTACAGCTTTGTAAGCCGGTACATACACGATGAAGCGCTGCGCCGGGTTTTTTCATTTCAGCCGCTGCTGGTAGGCGGCAATCCATTCCATACAACTTCCATCTACTCGCTGATCCAGCACCTTGAGCGGAAAGACGGTGTCAGCTTTGCCATGGGCGGCACGGCCGCGCTGGTGCAAGCCATGGTGCAATTGATGGAACGACAGGGAATACGTTTGCACCTGGGCTGCGGCGTACAACAGATTCTGGTCGAAAGCGGTAAAAAGCCGCGTGCTGTAGGCGTTATGCTCGACAATGGCGAGCGCGTTTCCGCGGACTGCATCGTTGCCAATGCCGATGCGCCCGCTGTGTACCGCAGGCTGCTTGCGCCTGAGCACCGCCGCAAGTGGACCGATGCGCGCATCAGACGGCAAAAGTTCTCAATGGGGTTGTTTGTGTTGTACCTGGGAGTACGTCGGCAGTATCCGGATCTGGCGCACCATACCATCCTGCTGGGTCGTCGCTACAAGGAACTGCTCGAAGAAATTTTTCATCACAAGCTGTTGTCAGACGACATTAGTTTGTACCTGCACGCGCCCACACGTACGGATTCATCGCTGGCACCTCCAGGCTGCGAAAGCCTGTACGCACTGGTGCCGGTGCCTAACCTTGAAGTGCTGCGGCGCGATCGCGCGATTGACTGGAGTGTTGCGGGGCCGCAACTTGCCGCCCATACTCTTGAGGTACTTGAAGAAGCACTGTGCCCGGGCTTGCGCGAGAACATTGAAACGCAGTTCTACGTTACGCCGGAACATTTCAGGGATAACTTGCGCACTGAGCATGGCACCGGCTTTTCTATCCAGCCCACGCTGATGCAGTCAGCATGGTTCCGGTTCCACAACCGATCCGAGGACGTGCGCGGTTTGTATCTGGTAGGCGCAGGCACGCACCCCGGCGCCGGGCTGCCGGGCGTGCTGTGCTCGGCCAAGGTGCTGGAGCACTACTTCGACGAGATGCATCAGCCGGAGGCACGCGCATGAGTCAAGACGTGGAACAAATTATGGCGCGCTCAGGCCGTACCTTCCACTTGGCCGCCCGCCTGCTGCCCGCCCGCATGCGCCTTCATGCTACGGAGCTCTATGCCTTTTGTCGCTTTGCGGATGATGTAGCCGATGAGGGTGGAGCAGGGAAAGGGGAGAGCCTTGCCGCTGTGATCGCTGCCATGGATGCCGATCCTCTTGGGGATGTAGCCGCAGCGCTCGGCTGGCCGGTACAGCTGGAGGCAGAGTACCCCGGCATCAGCAAAATTGCCGTTACGCTTACCCGTGCGCTTGCCGATGATATCGGCCCACGACAGATTGCAACCGAGCCTGAGCTGCTGCAGTATGCCTTCGGCGTGGCCGGTACAGTGGGACTGATGATGTGCCGGATTC
This sequence comes from uncultured Acidobacteriaceae bacterium, assembly GCA_964235655.1. Classification (GTDB taxonomy): domain Bacteria; phylum Acidobacteriota; class Terriglobia; order Terriglobales; family Acidobacteriaceae; genus EB88. The sequence goes on along the minus strand of CAXSBB010000006.1, from coordinate 165,567 downwards.
TGGGCGCGCCGCCCGAGAGCGCGCAGGCTGCCTCGCACCTCGGCATCGCCATGCAGCTTACCAACATTGCCCGTGATGTGCGCGAGGACCGGGAGCGCGCACGCTGTTACCTGCCTGCGGAATGGATCGCTCCGGAAGCTCTGCAAGCTGCGCTCGACCGCGGCGACCCGCTACCATTGGTGGCTGCAACCCGGCGCCTGCTGGCGCGTGCCGAGGATTTCTACGCAAGCGCAGATGCCGGCATGCACTTCCTTCCCCTGCGAGCGCGGACTGCCATCTTGGCCGCTGCCGCCTGCTATCGAGAAATCGGCGTAGTTGTCGGGCGCAATGTTCCGCTTTCCTGGAGTCGCCGTGCAGTAGTTTCGGGCAGCCGTAAAGCGGTGCTTGTAGCGCGGGCGTGTGCTGCGGCTCGGGGCTACGCCAAACCCTTGCGGCAGGTTTCTGAAATGAGCTCCGGAGTGAACCGTGAGGCCTGATACGGAGATTGCCATCGTGGGCGGCGGCTGTGCGGGCTTGAGCCTGGCTGCAGCACTTGGACTTGCGCGTGTACCCGGTCACGTACTGGTTCTGGAGCCGCGCACAGACTATAAGCGCGACCGCACCTGGTGTTTCTGGGACACGGACGAGCACCCGTTCAGCGCGGCGATCTCGCACCGGTGGAGCCGCTGGCGCGTAAGTCGCGGCTCGCAGGTAGCTTTGCAGGGAAGCGAAAGGTACAACTACTGCCATATCGCCGGTGATGATTTCTATTACGCGGCAATTCGCAGTTTGGAAGGCGAACCTGAGCAGGAACTGTGCCGAGGGGTGACTGTACACTCGGTCGAGCCGCACAACAGCGGACTGCTTGCGGTGGAGACCAGCGTCGGCAGGCTTCTGGCCAAGCACGTTTTTGACAGTCGCCCACCAAAGATTGGAACACCCGTGCTGCTACAGCGCTTCATGGGCCGGTATGTGCGTGCTTCCTTACCCTGCTTTGACGCGAGTGTGGCCGAGCTGATGTCGTTTCTTCCTTCCGACACTGCCGGTCGAACACGTTTTATGTACGTGCTGCCGTTTTCGCCTACAGAGGCACTGGTAGAGATGACGTATTTTGACGATCCCCGGTTGCCGCCGCCCGAGTACGAGCGAGACCTCGATGCATGGCTCCGTGAGCGCACCGGCGGCTGGGAGGTGTTGTATACCGAGCACGGCACGCTACCGATGGAGCCTGCACGCAAGGTGCCGCCGGGCCTTAGAAACTTGCATGCCATCGGCATCCCGGCTGGCAGGCTCAAGCCTTCTTCGGGTTACGGTTTTCTGCGCATTCAACGTCACAGCCGCGTCATCGCCCATGCGCTGCTGCATGGGCAGTCGGTACCCACGGGTGCCGAGCCGCGGCTGTACGGCACGCTCGATGCAATTTTTCTACGCGCGCTGCAGCGGCCCGGCGTGGATGCAAGCGAGCTATTTTTCAGGATGTTCGCGCGTACCGGCCCGGACGCGCTGGTTCGCTTTTTGAGTGAGCAAAGCAGCCCGGCGGAGATGGCACAGGTGGCACTGTCACTGCCGCTGCTGCCCATGATCCGAGCCGCCTTTGCCTAATATCGTGAGTACCCTGAGCACGACGGCAGCTCTCACAGCCTCTACCCGAGGCATGCTGCTGCGGGAGCGATTTCTGCTGTTTGCTGCCGTTGCAGTTGCTTGTTGCATAGCTTCAGAGCATGGCTTGCTGCACGGGCCTGCCTTGCTGCTTCTTGCCCTCGGCGCGATTGCCATTGCCATGTGGCATGGTGCCTATGACCAGGTGCAGGCGGAACAGGTGCTCGCCCCCTCGTTCGGCAAGCGCTGGGTTCCGGTGTTTCTCCTCGGCTATGCCGCTCTTGCAGCAGTTACGCTTCTTGGCTGGTACCTGCTTCCGGGGCTGTCACTTTGGTTTTTTCTTGCGTATTCATCATGGCATTTCGGCACAGAGCCGGAAGAAGTAACACCTCGGCTCATTTCCGCAGTTACGGCGATTGCATTTGGTGCCGTACCTATCGTGGCTGCATGTGTGTGGCATGCTTCCACCGTGGAGCCGATCTTTGCGGAAATGCTGCGCGGGGCTGCCGCGCCGGCTCGCCAGGCAGGCGATCTGACACAGGTACTTGGCCGGCTTTTTCTACCTGTAAGCGCGGTAGCCGCTATCGGCATCGCCTTCGGCTTACTGGCACGCCCCTGGCAGCAGCGCATGGAGCTTGGAGGCATCATTATCCTTGAGCTCGCGCTGTTTCGCTTCTGTGACCCGCTGCTTGCCTTTGCCGTGTACTTCTGCTGCTGGCACACGCCTGAGCACCTCCTCGCAACCAGCCTGCCCACCGGGCCGGGAGAGAGTCTTCGCAGCCGCGCCGGGCATAACCTGCGCGCAGGTTTCGTACCGTGGCTGATGTCGCTTGCCCTACTTGCGGCCGCGTTTGCATTTGGGCGGCACCGGGCATTGGCATACGAGGCAGAAATCTTCATTGTGCTCAGCGCGCTTACTGTGCCGCATATGGTGCTCAATGAGCTGCGTCGCGCCCCGCCGGATGCGAGGCTTACAGCCGGTTAATGGCTGCGCCAGGTCTTGTCCGGTGCCCAGCAGGTGGTCTCAATCGGGCACTCCGCGCAGCGCGGTTTGCGTGCAACGCAAATGGCGCGCCCATGCAGAATCAGCTCATGCGAAAACGCAATCCAGCGCTCGCGCGGCACAATGCGTACCAGGTCCTTTTCAATCTTCTTCGGGTCCTCATGCCGGGTAAGCCCGAACCGCCGCGAAATTCGTTGAACATGCGTATCCACTACGACGCCCTCAGCCAACCCATAGGCCACGCCCAGCACTACGTTTGCCGTTTTACGGGCGGCACCGGGGACTGTGATGAGCTCTGCAAGTGTACGCGGAACCTCGCCGCCAAACCGCTCCGTAATGGCTTTGCCTGCGCCCTGGATGGATTTTGCCTTGCTGCGGAAAAACCCTGCGCTGCGTACCAGCTCTTCAAGCTCCGGCAGTGACGCCTGCGCCAGAGCAGACGGCGTTGGAAAGGTGCGAAATAGATTGGGCGTCACCAGGTTCACGCGCTTGTCCGTACACTGTGCCGATAGGATGGTGGCTACCAACAGCTCCCAGGGATTGCGATGTACCAGTGCGCACTCGGCGTTAGGCTGCGCCTTTGCCAAGCGATCAAGCAAGTCTGCGATGCGAGCCGGGGCGAGGTCGCGGCGCGGCCTGGGGCTGGGTGGGTCCAGCTTAATTTGTACCGGTAGCGACACTTCCCCCTCCTGAGTCGTCCCGTTTGGCGTCGCGTCATTGACTCTTGAGGAAGCACGCGAAGCTACCTTGGTTACAGAGGAGCGACGAACGGCTGCAGACATGGCTTGATGGTAGCCGATTCTATCTTTTCTTCCGGCTCCGGGTAGAGTTTGTAACCTCATAAAGTAGCGGCAAGCCTGTGCATCAAAGAAGCATGAAACAGCCCCCGCCGCACCTTGCAGATCCAAGTTTCCTGGCACCGTATAACGACGACGATGTACTCCAAGTTGTCATTGAAACACCCAAAAATAGCCGCAATAAATACACCTTCGACCAAGAGCGGCAAGTCCTTATGCTCCGCAAAGTACTGCCCGCCGGCATGGTGTTTCCTTACGATTTCGGCTTTGTACCTTCAACCCTTGCCGACGACGGCGACCCGATCGACGTTCTGCTGCTTATGGATGAACCCGCATTTCCCGGCTGTGTTCTTGATGCCAGGGTGATCGGCGTTATCGAAGGCGAAGATGAGCTTGGGGACGGCAAGACGCAACGGAATGACCGCGTACTTGCCGTAGCATCCGCAAGCCATCAATTTGAAAATGTGCGGACAATTACAGATTTGCCGAAGCAAATGCTCAACAGCATAGAAGAGTTCTTCGTCAGCTATCCGCGCCTGCTTAGCGGGAAAACTTATACCGTTCTTGCATCGAAAGACCAGGAAGAAGCTTTGCAACTGATTGAGCAGGCACGAAAGAAAGCAGCTGCACAGAGTTCTTGAAGTCAGGCTACTGGGGAGTCACTGCCTTTGTTGGTGTTTGAACTTCTATTGCCGCTCGCGTCTTCGCCGTCTTGTCCAGCTCCCTGTAAATCTGCTCATTGCGCATGATGGCCTGCACATAGTCTCGCGTCTCCGTGAAGGGGATGGATTCAACCCACTCGTCGATACCGGTGTAGTCGCCCGCGGCTTTCCAGGCATCCACGCGCGATTCGCCTGCATTGTAGGAGGCGAAGGTGTACTCCTGCTGCCCGCTGTAGCGGTCCAGAGTCTGCTTCAGGTAGGCGCAGCCTAGTTTAATGTTGATGGCCGGGTCGAGCAGTGCAGCGGTGTCGAGGTGGCTGCTGTAGCCGGTTTTCTGCGCCATCTGGCGGCCCGTAAACGGCTCCAGCTGCATCAGCCCCCAGGCATTCGCGTAAGACACGACACGCGGGTTGAACTCCGATTCCTGCCGGATAAGCGAAGCCACCATGTAGGGGTCGAGGCCGTTGCGCGCAGACTCCTCCTGGATTGTCGCCCAGTACTCCTCCGGGAACAGGATGCGCCAGTAATCGACCGGCAGCTCGCCGATCGGAGCTGATGTGTAAAAGGGAATCGCCTTTTTGAGCGAGCGCATGGCTCGATAGGCCTCACCGTAGCTCGCGTACAACTTGGCTTCGGCCAGTGAACCCCACCCATCGGAACCTTCCGCCGCATGGATTTCCTGCGCCAGGTAGTCGTTGAGCCCGGCATTCGCCAACAGCCTGGCTTTAGCAAGATGCGGATCGTCTTCAGGCACATCCTCGGTCAGGGTCGGGATTTGCTCGGGCTGGAAGCCGTCGAGCATCGGTACCGTGGCCGGTGTTACAGCCGAGCCGATTGCCTGCAAACGTTGCTGCGATATGGCCGCGTAGTAGTAGTGCTGAAAGACGCGTCCTACAGTTCCGAAGTAGGCTGCGGCGGTGGCCGGATCATGCTTTACATCCTGGTACAGGCGGCCTCGCCAGTACAGGGCTGCCGGTATGTTTTTGCCGTCCCGGAACAGATGCAGTTGCTCATCCATCATCCGCTCAGCTTCAGGATAGTTGCGTTGCCGGTAGTTCAACCAGGCCGCGCGCCAATGGGCATTGTCGGCGTTTTTTGAATCGGGGAAGCGGCGTGCCAGCTCTGCATAATACGGGATGGCCGATGGATAGTCATGCTTGAGCATGTACAGGTTGCCGCTTGAAAACAGTGCCTCAGCCAGCCAGGGGCTTGCGGCAAAGCGGGTTCGCAGCTGGTTCACCAAGTCTTGCTGACCAGTAAGGTCGGTGCTGGTGCGTGCGACCTCCATCATCAGGTACAGCCGATGAGCACCATTTTCATCATTTGAATCAGGGATCGACGCAAGCGAGTTGGCAGAGAGCCGCTTGAGCTTCAGGTCACAAGTTGCAGCCGCCAACAGCACGCTGTCGCGCTCACTTCCGTTCAGAGTGATGTCGGCGGCCAGCGCGCGGTATTCAAGTGCTGCCTCATTGAAGCGGCCCCCGTTGAATACTGCATCCGCATGGTGCCTCCTCTCACTCAGTGACAACGCCGGCCACTGCCCGCTGCTTTGCAGCCGCGCTTGTGTAGCTGCTGCTTCCGAGCTGAGTGGAGCTTCCGCCAGGATGCGCCGGTAGAGCGCCAGTGAGTCCGCATTTTGATTCAGTGCCGCATCCGTTTTTGCCAGCGCCAGCATGTAATCCGGTTTGCTCGCCAAAGCCTCGCCGGCGTGGGCGCGCAAGGTCTGTAGCGCTTGGTCAGGCTGGTTTTGCTGAAGTAACAGGTTGGCTTCAAGCACCGGTACTTGCGGCGTAAAAATGCTGTCAGGGTAGTTCCCTGCGAAGCCGCTCAGGATCGCCTCGGCGGCCGGCAACTGGTTGGATTGCAAGTTGGCTTGCGCAGCAAAGTAGTCCGCGTAATCGTCGAGCGAGTTGCCCCCCGCATTTGCGCTGCGCAGGGCGGCTAAGGCATCCGGATAGCGATGATCGAGCAGGTAGGCATGACCCAAGGCCAGGTATGCCGCCGAGGCTGCCGCACCGGTGTGCGTGTGCGCGTAACTTTCAACCCCGGCATACGCTACCGGGCTGCGATAGTTGCCGAGCTGCTGGGCCATGGGCCGCAGCTGCGATGAAGCTACAAAGGCATGTTGAAGCTGCTGCGTTTTGGCGGTTTGCCGGGCTGAGAGTGCGTGATGCCGATCCCGGCGCTTCAGGATCACGACGCGGTGCAGATGGCCGTGCGTAGCCGCGGCTTTATGTCCATGGCCGCCTACCGTCTTGCCGTGTGGCGTAGCGTGGCTGACTATGGGCACGTGCTTCACCGGCTTGTGCACCGCAGCCGGGGAGCTCGGCGCCGGCAGGAAGGCCGTCATTAGAAGGGCCGCCGCGTACCGGCACGGCAAGTGGAGCGGCAAAGCAGGCAGAAACAAGCGGGAGTTCACGGGATGCGCCCCTCGGTAAGACTTAGTTATGAGAGTAAGCCATGAGAGTAAGCGACCGGATACACCGATGCCGCGAAAAAGATGTCTTCGAGGGTACTCCCGTGTACATGCACGGTGCGCAACACTCCCTGCACACCAGGCGGTTGAGGCCTGGGGAACGCGATAGCATGAGAGCTGACAGCAGATGCGGCTCCCGGACCAAACCGGTTAGCATCTCATTTAACGAAAGGCGCAGAAACCTGAAACCACAAACCATGCCTTCCATCCAATCCAGTGAGAATGAACAGAAACAAGATCCAGGCGAGACTGCCCCGCCAGTAGGAATCGTCGCAGTTGGCAAGGACGGGCTTCCGATTGAGGAGCATCCTGACGTTCGGCTAGTCAATTTAGCAAAGGGCGGCGATGTCCAGGCATTTGAGAAGTTGGTAAAGCAGTACGACCGGCAGGTATTCCGGATCGCACAGCACATCACCCAGAACCGTGAGGACGCTGAAGATGTTGTACAGGATGCATTTCTAAAAGCGTATGAAAAGCTGAACCAGTTTCAGGGAAATTCAAAGTTTTACACCTGGCTGGTGAGAATCGCGGTAAACGAGAGCTTGATGCGGCTGCGCAAGCGTCGTACCGGGCGCATGGTGTCAATTGATGAAGATGTTGAAACAGAAGAAGGCTCCATGCCGCGGGAGCTGGCCGATTGGGGTCCGAGTCCGGAACAGCAGTATGGGCAATCAGAGCTGGCAGAAATTCTCAAGAAGACCGTCAATGGCCTGCCGCCGGGGTTCCGAGTGGTATTTGTACTGCGTGATGTAGAAGGTTTATCGACTGAGGAAACAGCGGAAACTCTTGGGTTGAGTGTGCCGGCTGTGAAGTCAAGGTTGCTGCGAGCTCGCCTGCAGCTGCGGGAACGGCTAAACCGATACTTCGGCAAGAAGAACGGGGCCGAAAAGATAGGGGATGGTGACGCAAAGTGATCTGCTCTGAATTTATGCTGCACCTCGATGACATGCTCGACAGCTCCGCGGACCCAACTCTGCGCATCGCGCTTGAGGCGCATCTGGTTACATGCGAACACTGCACCATCACAGTGACCACTACCCGCAAGACCATTGAGGTGTACCGTTCCAACATGCTCTATGACTTGCCCGATGCTCTGCGTAACCGCCTGCAGGAAGCTATTTTGGCGAAGTGTAAGAAATGTTAAGGCTGGTTCTGGTTGGACTGGTGTTGGTGATTATTCTGCGCATGATTAGCAGAGGACGCTCTTAACAACTACCGAAAAAGGCCCACCATAAGGTGGGCCTTTTGTCTATTGCAGGCAGTCTAGTTGCCGTCATCACGTTTGTGCAGCGTAGGCCGGTCATCGCCTGGGGCAGTATTTGGATCGTTCGCATTTGGGGTTGCGTTCGGATCTTGTGTACTTGCCCTGCGAAGTGTCGGCTTGTTGCCGGTCTTTTTGTCTTCAAGCTTGCGCTTGTTTTCAATGCGGGCTAGCCGTGCCTTCACATCATCGAATTCCGAAGTGGTTTCAAGGTACTCGCTACGCGCAGGCAGAAGCGTGGCGATTTCGTCCTGTGTCTTGCCGATACGATCCGGTGTGGCAGGATGAGTTTCAAACGCTCGTGCTACCAGGCCGGGCTTCTGCTTCTCCAGATTTTGTATCTTCTCGAAGAAGGTTACAAGCGCCTGTGGGTCATAACCCGCTCGGTACAAGTACTGCGTTCCCAAAAAGTCAGCTTGAGCTTCAAACTCGCGTGAGAACTGCAGAAAGGTCAACGGCACGCCGATATTGGCTGCTTCGTACAAGCCGTAGCCAAGGCCTCCGCCTACAAATATCAGCGGGATTGTCCCGAACTGCGCATAGTTCTGGCGAGTTTGCTCCCGTACCGCATGGTGCGCTATCACATGTGAAATCTCATGCGCCATTACACCCGCCATTTCCGCCTCGGTGTCCGCGTTCAAAATCAATCCGGAGTTTACAAAGAAGAAACCGCCCGGCAGCGCGAAAGCATTCACTTCATCAGAATCGACAACCTTGACGGTAAATGGAATTTTTGCGTCTGAGTTCTTCACGAGATTTTGCGCGATCCGGTTCACATACTCGGTAACTACCGGGTCATTGATGAACTTGGTGCTTTTTTCCAGCTCAACTGAGTACTGCTTGCCCTCGCCAATTTCAGTGTTCACCGAGTACCAGTTGCCCAGACCGCGGCCACCGATATTTCTCGTGCCTACCGCGCTGACATCATTTTCACTGCCGGGTTTGACGCCTTGTACAACACCGTTCGCTCCTACCTTCGCTTCCAGGGGCACCGGTTTTTCGTCTACGACCGGAGCCGATACCGGAACAGGCTTCTTTGCCTGATCCTTGCCGGTGGGTGCTGGAACCGGTGCTGTGGTCGGCGGAGTTGTGCTGGGAGTAGTACTTGGGACTGTACCCGGAGTGGTCTGCGGGACTGGTGCGGAGGTAGTCTGCGTTGTTCCCGGTGTTGTAGATCCCGGTACAGTCGTCTGGGCCAAACCCATACCGGAAAAAGCAAGCACTATGCCGGTAGCGGAAAGAAGCTGTCGGCTGGATCGGGTTGAACGAATGAATTTGGTCATCTTTATCACGCTTGTCACAGGCGTACCTCAGTCCGCAGGCTGCTTACAAACCTACATCTTTCTTAGACGCAGTATGGACCTCCAAGCCGCAGAAGTCGTATGTTTTTCAACCTTGTGAATACTGGAACCCGGCTTCTTCCGGTAAGTTTCGCGGACGCCTCCGTTCTATAGCCTGTTGTTGCTGCATATGAGGCAGCAAAAGTTCGCTTTCACCATCTACACTGAAGGCCTATGGATTTCATGGCGGACGCACAACCCGGAACCACCAGGCAGGCAGACCCGACTCACCCTGTAACCCTTGCCATCGACATCGGCGGCACCGGTCTCAAGATCATGGCACTTGACAACGATGCCAAACCTTTGACAGAGCGCTTTCGCAGTGAAACTCCTGTGAAGCCCACCCCGGTGCGTGTGCTGGAGGTATTGGAGAAACTGCGAGCTCAGGCTCCTGCATTTGACCGCGTCTCCGTCGGCTTTCCTGGTGTTATCAAGGGCGGCCATACGTTGACTGCCGCCAACCTGACTCCTGAATGGGTCGGTTTCGACCTGCAAGGCGACCTTGAAAAGCGCTGGGGCAAGCCGGTCCGCGTGGCTAATGATGCAGCTGTGCAGGGTTACGGCGCTATCGTCAATGATGGCGTGGAGCTGGTGCTCACGCTCGGCACCGGCATGGGTTCAGCCTTGTTCACCCGAGGTCGTCTCTGCTCCGGCCTTGAGCTGGGGCACCATCCCTTCCGCAAGGGCAAAACCTATGAGGACTACCTGGGACGCCCGGGCTTGAAGAGGATTGGCCCCAAGAAGTGGAACAAGCTGCTTGGCAAGGCCATTGACCAGACCGCACATACCTTCAACTGGGATCACCTGTACATCGGCGGCGGCAACGCGAAGCTGGTCAGCTTTACCCTGCCGAAAAATGTCAGCCTCGTTTCGAACCAGGACGGCCTGCTGGGCGGCATCAAGCTATGGGGAGACCAGGACTGAGCGCAACGCCTATTCGTGTGCTGGTGGCTGAAGACCAGGCCATGCTGCTGGGCGCGCTTGCCGCCTTGCTGGAGCTTGAGCCGGACATCACCGTCTGCGGCCGGGCTGCGAACGGACGTGAAGCGTTAAAAGCAATCGACACGCTAAGGCCCGATGTCCTGGTGACAGACATCGAAATGCCGGAGCTCAGCGGCCTGTCCCTGGCTGCTGAAGTGCGCGATCGCTATCCCCTGACACGTACCATTGTGCTGACCACCTTTGCCCGGCCCGGCTACCTGCGCCGAGCCCTCGATGCGGGTGCTCGCGGCTACCTTCTTAAAGACCGCCCCTCAGCTGAACTCGCCAACGCTGTGCGGCAGGTTCATGCAGGCAAGCGCATGTTCGATCCGGAACTGGCTGCCGAAGCCTGGGCCGAAGCCGATCCGCTGAGCGAACGTGAGCGGCAAATCCTGCGCTTGGCAGGGGAGGGCCGATCTTCTGCTGAAATTGCTGTGGAGTTTCGACTGTCCGAGGGTACCGTGCGCAATTACTTGTCAGAGGCTTCAAGCAAACTGGGTGCTGCCAATCGGGTAGAAGCAGCACGGATCGCACGGACGAAAGGGTGGCTGTAAGTGGAAGCTATCTTGTGGTCGCTGCGACAGTGAAGAATGGCTCACCGGCAGGAATAAAATCAGCTCGTATCCCCGGCAGCACACCGTGCAACCACTCAGCGCAGTAGCGCATGCCGGCTTCCTCTGACGCATCGTGCCCAAGCAGGATAAGTGCTTTAGCGCGACCCTGCGCTGCGGCATCGCGTGCGTAGGGAATCGTTTCCCACTCTGTCGCTTCACCGACAATAAGCATCTGCACCTCGGGGTTTTCGAGCATAGCGATCTGCCGGGGTCCTCCGGCGGCTCCAAGCAGGACGCCTATCTTGGTCACAGGCAACTCCGGGTTGCCGACTACCCTTACTGCTACAGCCCCGGTCCGGGCTTGCAGCATAGCCGCCAAGGCGCGCACGGTTGTAGGTTGCGGCAGCAGGAAAAGTGAGGAATTTGTACCGCCCTGCTGCGCCGCACCGAGCCCGAGCTCTGCAACCATGCCGGTCAGGATGCCGTCCGGTACGTGCTTATGCCAGCCGTCGTGAAAGCGCCATACCACCAGGTGGTGATCTTCAATGTACTTTAACTTTTCGGCGAGGACCGGATCATTGGACAGTAGGCTCCGATCATCCCGGTGATTGTAGAAGGTCGGCTCATGCGTGATGACGAGGTTGTCACCCTTTGCAACCGCTTCCCGCAGTACATCCATGGTGTCCATAAAAGTAGTTGCGATGCCGGTCACCGGTGTTGCCGGATCACCGGCCTTGATCGTGTCTACCGTATCGGCAACAGGCGCGGCACCGTTGGCAGCAACGATTTTGGCGATGACCTCGCTTGCGGCAGGAGCGATAGAAGTTTGTGCCGGGCTTGCCGCAGTTCCGGTGAGCAGCAGAAATACAGCAAGAAATAGCCTTTTCATGGTTCCTCCGAAAACGAACAAAAACAAAGCGGCGAGCCGGATGGCTCGCCGCTAGTGCTTACAACTGAAACCACCTACTCCTCATAATATTCAAGCCCTAAATGCGTGATCAGCTCCTCACCCATGACATGCCGCAGCGTATTTTTAAGCTTCATTAGTTGAATGAACAGATCATGCTCAGGGTACAAACCTTCGGCGGTTTGCGGAGCTTTGAAGTAGAAGCTCAACCACTCTTGAATACCGGCCGCGGCCAGCTCCGGAGTGCGCTTAGCCAAGTCCATAAACAGGATCAGATCGAGCGCGAGCGGAGCCGCCAGGATCGAGTCGCGGCACAGGAAATCGACCTTGATCTGCATCGGATAGCCCAGCCAGCCGAAGATGTCGATGTTGTCCCAACCCTCTTTGTTATCACCGCGAGGCGGGTAATAGTTGATGCGCACCTTGTGGTACATATCCGAGTACAAGTCCGGGTAGAGCTCCGGCTGCAGGATGTACTCAAGCGCGCCCAGCTTCGACTCTTCCTTGGTCTTGAACGACTCCGGATCATCGAGTACCTCACCGTCCCGGTTGCCCAGGATATTCGTCGAGTACCAGCCCGCGACGCCCAGCATGCGCGCCTTGAACGCCGGTGCCAGCACTGTCTTGAGGAATGTCTGGCCGGTTTTGAAATCTTTACCGCAGATCGGCGTTTTTGTCTTCTTTGCCAGCTCGACCATGCAGGGCAGATCGACCGTCAGGTTTGGTGCGCCGTTAGCGAACGGTACCCCTTCCATCAGCGCCGCATAGGCATATAGCTGCGAGGGAGCAATTGCGGGGTCATCGTTGTTCAAGCCTTCTTCAAACGCAGCCAGGGTAGCGTGTACAGCGGTTGGCTGAATGAAAATTTCTGTAGAGCCGCACCAGATGACCACGACTCGATCCACAGTGGCCGAGAACGCCTGGATATCAGAACGAAGCTGCTGTGCCAGGTCGCACTTGGATCGGCCTGACTTGACATGCGTACCGCTCAACCGCTTGACGTAGTGCTGATCAAACGCAGCAGGCATCGGCTTGATAGCTTCAAGAAACGGCTTGATGGTTTCAAGGTGTTTGCTTTCAAGCACATTGGCCGTCTTGGCGGCTTCGTACATATTCTCGTCGAAGATGTCCCAGCCGGTAAAAACAATATCGCTCAGGTCTGCGAGCGGGGCAAAGTCCTTGATGAGCGGCGAACGCTCATCGGTGCGCTTGCCGAGCCGGATGTGGCTCATCTGGGTAAGGGAGCCGATAGGCTTTGACAGGCCATTGCGAACCGCCTCAACCCCCGCGATGAGGGTGGTAGCGACTGCGCCCATGCCTACGGTCATTACGCCGAGCTTGCCCGTAGGCTGCTTCGGCTTTGTGCTTGTTTCAGTGGTTACGGTGCTGCTTGCCATTCCTTGTGTCCTTTACACTAGAGAGCGTCCGGGCGGCGCGCTATGACCGCAGACGCAGCGCACCATCAAACAGGTTAGTGTCGCCCTTTCCAGAGCACTTTAGCAAATCGCTCAGGCAGTTGCGGCTTCGTCACGGCCCCGGCGCACATGACTCCATACAAACCAGACGATAAGAAGCAGGATGACCACTTCAACCACGGTATGGAACCGGTGAAAGATTGCCTTGAAGCGCGGGTCAGTATCCCAGTGCTCGCCGAGCTTGGCACCCACGTAGGCCAGGGCAAAGCACCACGGCCATGAGCCGATGAATGTATAGATGTGGAAGCGCAGCTGCGGCATGCGCGCTATGCCCGCAGGCAGAGCGATAAACGCTCGTACCACAGGCAGCAAGCGTCCTACCAGCACAGTGGCCGAACCGTACTTTTCAAAAAAGCGGGTCGTCCTGTCCAGGTCGTGCCGGCTAAGCAATACATATTTGCCGAATCGCTCTACCAGCGGGCGGCCGCCGTACGCGCCGACCCAGTAAGCAACTGCGGAACCGATGTTGCATCCCAGCGCACCCGCCGTTGCCACGCCCCATAGCGACAGGTGGCCCAGGTACACCTGGTAGCCAGCAAACGGCATGATGATTTCAGACGGCAGCGGAGTGCAAGCTGATTCGATAGCCATCAGCAATGCGACGCCGAAGTAGCCGGTGGCTCCGATGATAGCCGTGATAAATCCGGCCAGGTAGGCGATGATCTTCTCTGACATGCTGCCGGGAGTATACCTTGCCTTGATCGCATGAAAGCCGTACCTTTACCGGTAAACCTGGTTTGAACTGCTGCTATTCAGCTACGACCTCCTTACGGCGCCTTATATGAGACTTGCCGGCCTTGGACAATTTGCAGATATAGAGGTCTGCTCAGGCATTCCGCAGCAGGAAGCTGAAAACACACGCCAAATCTCTTCCATCAGCGCATCTTAAGGCATAAGGAGAAATCATGAACACAGCAGGAAGAAACAAAATTTCTGCACGAAACCAGCTTCGCGGCACCGTTGAGGAAGTTGTGCTCGGCACCGTTACGGCCAAAGTCTCAGTGCGCGTCGGTGAAAATCTTATCGAAAGCGTCATCACTCGGCAGAGCGTCGAGGAGTTAGATATAAAAGTTGGTGATCAAGTGACAGCTATCATCAAGTCGTCGGAAGTGATGATTATGACAGACTAATTTGCATCATGCGAATGCGGCTTCCGGAGTTTTCGTCGTTCGGCTCGCCCGGGCTTCCGGCCGTCGCAGATAACCATGCACCTGCTTTTGTTCCTCCTCAGAAAGGAGCTGCTTCTTAAGCAGCACCCGCATACTATCGACTGCACGGGGGGTACGAATCAGTTCTTCATCGCCGAGCTTGCCCTTCAGACTCTCTCCTACGGGACTAAGGATGAAGTCAAGCTTGTGAACAGAGAAGCGTGCTTCCGTCCAGCCCAGGTACCAGAACCACTCTGTGTAATACAACCAGCTTCGCTCGTTAAAGGCACGGACATGGGTAGGGTCCTGCCAGGCGCCGAACGAAAGGTCATAAGGAACATGAATGTTAAATATCCCGCCAGGCCTGAGCAGGCGCAGCGCAACGGCCATTGCGGCTGTGAGGTTCGGGATATGTTCCAGCACATCGTTTGCAAGAATCTCGTCGAACCAGCCTGAGCCGATCGGAACCGCTCCGAACCGCTCCGTGACCAGCTCCAGTGTTTTAGGGAGCGGCTGCGAAATATCGAGCACTGCATCGGGCCGCCAATAGTCGTTAATGTCGATGTTGAGGCAGTCTTCCCGCCAGTCTTTACCGCTGCCCAGGTTGAGGCGGCGCGGAAAGCCACCGCGCCTCGGGAATGGAACGCCAAGCGACTCCAGAGCAGGCTTCAGCAAGGTTGCCTGGTTGTACTCTCTGAAAAGCATCCTTGCGCGAAACTCAAGAACCTTGCGGGCATTCTCATTTGCAAGCAAATCCAGGCAGCCCTGCACGAAGTCATCGTACTCAAACACAGCGACGCCTCCGGCAATCCTGCCAAGGTCCGGTGAGGGTTCTGTCACTACCGCTTTGCCGTTTGCCAGAAGATATGAGACGCGGACGATCTCAAATACCTTGGACTCATAAAAGTGTATGTTCAGGATGATTTTAGAGCGCGCTATCAATGCGTCACGCTCTGCCCCATAGACTCCAAATGCGTGATGTACTTTGACGTTCGCCGCTTCCAGTTTCAGCAGAATGCTCTTACGCCGTTCGTTCATCGAGCCGTAGAAGAGCACATCGATGTCCTGCTCGGGTGCGCTGGAAATCCTGTCCAGCACAGTTGCATGCCCTACCGGTATCAGGCTCACCGGCGCGATGGTTGCTACCCGCGACCAATACGGCAGGTTCAGCTCTGAATAGTCCCAGATTCGTACCCGCGAGGCGAGTGCCGGGTACCAGGCCGGCAACTCCGCGCCACCCAGTTGCTCCAGGTTGTAGACAATCGTATTTGATGGCAGTGCAAGTGCTTCAGCCTCGCCGAGCAAGTGCGCCCCCAGCACGATGTTGGTTGCCGCGGGATCGAGGGTATTGTCTCCGATGGCAACGGTATAACCAAGTTCTTTGAAGGCCCACTCAAGTCCTTCGGCAATCTCGCAAAAGCACTCACTATGTTGGTAGCTGGACGGCCGCACCGGGACGATATGGAACTTGTTCATGACTTTTCCTCGCGCCGCCAGGATGGACTCTCCTCAGTTTCTGTTCGGACCAAAAAACCGGCAATATCACGGAGGTAATGTTTGCCGTAAAGAAGTCGCGCGTTTCCGCTGCGATAAACTTAGAACAGAGGAAATACCATGGCGGACGCGGTTGCAACACCCGAACTTTTGCAAAGCACAGATGCCGGAGAGCAGTTCGCAAAACGAGGCCAACCCGCCGTGCGGCGCCAGATCATCGGTTTTACCTTTTACAAGGTGCTGCCGGAGTGGCGCCGGTTACCTGCCGCAGAGCGTGCCGGGCACAAGCAGCAGTTTGCCGAGGTGTTCCATCGCTGGAATCAGCCGAATCGCTTGCTTACGCTCTCCTACTCAACCGTAGGCCTGCGCGGCGACTGTGACATGGTGCTATGGACTATCTGCTACTCGGTTGATGACTTGAACCAGATGCGCGCGGAACTAATGGCGACCTCGCTCGGCGGCTATCTCGAAACACCGTACAGCTACCTGTCCATGACCAAGCGATCGCAGTACCTCATTGACGGCGAGGATGATACCCAGGCTGAAACACGCACAAAGCTACGCCCCGGCGGCCAGAAGTACATCTTCATCTATCCCTTCTGGAAAACTCGCGCCTGGTACCTGCTACCGCTTGAAGAGCGGCAACGCCTGATGAACGAACATATCCGCATTGGGCAGGCATATCCGCGTGTCAAGCTCAACACAACCTACTCTTTCGGCATTGATGACCAGGAGTTCGTAGTAGCTTTTGAAACCAACTACCCGGAAGATTTTCTGGATTTGGTGCAGCAATTGCGCGAAACCGAGATCAGTCCCTATACGCTGCGGGATACACCGATTTTTACCTGCATCCGTATGACCCCGGAAGATATGCTGGAGCGGCTAGGCTGACAAAGCTATTAAAACAAGCCGCTACTAGAGAGTGCCATGTGTGAAGAGCACATGACAGCCTCAGAGTCAACGGCTAAAAACCTGCTTGAGCAGTGCAGTCGACCTGGAAGCCGGGTTTGTACGAATTTGTTTTTCCTGCTCGCCTAACATATAAAACAGACCGTCAAGTGATTTCTGTACAACGTAAGAGTTGATGTCGAATTGTTTCGATCCAGTCTGAAACGGCAAGGATGGCGCTTTGCTTGCCAGAGTCTGATACTGCTGGGTTACCCCGTTTGCATTCATCGCAGTTTCAACGTGCGGTCGAAACGCAGTCGTAAGTTGGCCCGAAGTTTTTGATTTGAAGTAGTCAGTAATTGCAGTGTCATTGCCTGAAAGCAGGCGGCGCGCATCGTCAATGGTCATTGCTTTAACGGCTGCCGCGAAAATATCAGAGGCTTCAGGAGCCGCGCTTTCGGCAGCATGGTTCATGCTGCCGACAAAATCATCAATTTTAGGTCCTTGGCCCGCACCACGCATTACTGACTCCAATGGCCGGATGCTGGACGGGAGAAGAATTTTGATTGCCTGATTGTCAAGGTAACCCCCGGGTTTTGCAACTGCTGTCACAGCCCGTCCTGTGCCGACAGAGAGCTCATCTTTAAGGCCCGAAGTGATTGTGCTGTCACTAAGACCGGAGGTGCTTTGTTGCGTGGTACCGCCGCCCAAGTGAGAAAGTTTCGGCAACTGGCCCAGGGACGATGTAGCAGCGATTCCTACGCAGAGCATGGCAAATGACAGTATGGATTTACTTGACATGATCGAACTCCTTGGTGTGACAGCCATGAGTCTACACTCGCCGGTACAGGTTACAGCGCAGTGCAACATTCAAGGATGGCTAACCGTACCGTCAGCCCTGGAAAGAGAAATGTGAAAATAGGGATGTGACCGAACCTAACTCAGCGTTATCCTCGCAACCTGCAGCCTTGCCGTACATCGACCTGCAAGCACAATACCGTGAGCTGAAAAGCTCTATCGATGCACGCATTCATGCCGTTCTGGACCACGGTCAGTACATCCTGGGTCCAGAAGTCAAGCAGTTAGAAGATCGGCTGGCGACGCGGGTCGGCGTTAAACACTGTATTTCCTGCTCCAGCGGTACGGATGCTCTGTTGCTGGCGATGATGGCACTCGGTGTCGGAGCGGGTGACGAAGTCATTACTTCACCCTTCACCTTTTTTGCGACCGGTGAAATGATCGCCCTGCTCGGGGCCACGCCGATCCTGGTCGACATTGACCCGCATACCTGGAATATCGACGCGTCCCTTATTGAAGCTGCAATCACATCGAAGACCCGCGCTATTATGCCTGTTTCGCTCTACGGTCAACCGGCGGAGATGGACGAGATCAATGCCATTGCTACCCGGCACAACCTCCCGGTGATTGAAGACGCAGCACAGAGTTTCGGCTCGATCTACAAAGGGCGGCACTCCTGCGGCATGAGCACGATCGGCTGCACCAGTTTTTTTCCTTCAAAGCCGCTGGGCGCATACGGCGATGGCGGTGCCTGTTTTACAAATGATGATGCTCTGGCCTTACGCATGCACCGGCTGCGCAACCATGGTCAGGAAGCGCGCTACCGTCACATAGAAATCGGCATCAATGGGCGGCTTGACACGCTTCAAGCGGCAATCCTGCTGGCCAAGCTGGATGTATTTGACCGCGAACTGATAGCGCGGGGCGAGATTGCGAATGCTTATAATGGTGCGCTACTGGCGCTTGCCAAACAAGGCAAACTACGCTTGCCGGTATTGGGGCCGGGACGTACCAGTCCGTATGCGCAGTACACAATTGAAGTAGATAAGCGCGATACGGTTGCCAAGTTACTAAGTGAGCGGGGCATTCCCACAGCCGTGCACTACCCTGTGCCAATGCACCGGCAACCCATGTTTGCTGCATTGCATAGAGATACACATTTACCCCATGCTGAAGCGGCTGCCGGGCGCGTCCTCAGCTTACCTTTGCATCCATATATAAGTCGCCCGATAGTAATACGAATCGTACGCGCGGTAGAAGAAGCCATCGCCGCTGCTCAGTAACTTACCAGAAGGTCGCTGCAACTACCCGTGGCGGCCCGGAGCGACCGCCGACTACTTCTGTCTCAATAATAGCTTCAAGGTTGCGCTTCGCCCAATCGCTCTTAGAGGCAAACTGATCCAGTTGCGACAAGTACCGATTGCTCGTCAGGAACTCGCTTGCAGCCGTGGTACCGTTTTCTCGCAAACCGGCTGCTATCACTACTTCTTGCTCGGTGTTCTGGTCGAAATAACGAGCAATGATGGCATAGTCATGTGTCACTTGTGCAAGCGGCAGCGTGCAATCCACCCCCCAGCGTGTCTGCGAACCTCCTTGTGTGTCCTCAATCCAGATAAAGCGCGAGTAGCCGGGCGGCTTGTCAAATTTCAAGCGATAGCGCAGCCGGTCCGTGGCATGCAGCGTCCAGGCATTGTTATAAGCACCAAACAGAATGGTAGGCCGGGCGCGCAGGTCTTCCAGGCTGGTTTGGGCTGCACTTGCCGCCGCATAGCTGGAACCGCGCTTGCTTAACAAGCTTGCAACACGTGCAAAGGAAATTGCGTCGCCTACCGCAATGGTATTGGCATGCTCCCCTGATGTAGTAGGGCGCTGGAGGTTGAGAGGAACGGCACTTTCTGAGAGCGGCGTGCTCTCAGAGAGCGGGATTTCCTCCCCTAACGAAGTTTCATTGCGCGTAAAGTAGCTTGCCATGCGGCCGCCCAGGATCATGGCCGGAGTCTGCGGCGAACTCATCATTGGACGCCAGAACCTGCCGATGGCATCCGCCCTCCTGAAGTGCCGCAGGAGCAACGCTCCTGCGGCAAGAAGTAGACAAAGCAGCAAACTGCTGATTGCAACAGAGGTCCACATCTTCCGGCGGCGAGGAGGTTCCATGGCCTCACTTGCCATCAACTCGACCAAGTCTTCTGGAACTGTATCGGATAGGGAAGTCGCCATAACAAACTTAAGGTCAAGGTCTTCCAGTAAATGAACCGGCGAGTGAAAATGAGGTACGTACGATCCAAGCGGGAGATCGATACGAAGCTCGTCAGGGTGTTCCTGATAATACTGTGCCAGCCGACGTCGCACCTCGCCGGCCGTAACCCGGACAACAGGATCGGCACTCGAATCATAATCCGGCGCTCGATGGAACACAGCAATACCGACTGTTCGCTCCTTAAGCTGATCCGCGAAGCCCGCAAGTGTCTGCTCAACTACATAGCGCAGTAATGCAGGATAGCGCTGGCTATTGCGGAAGGCACGACTGGCAAGCAGCTTCTGGAGTTGAGCATGCACCTGGTCTACTTCCTGCGGCGTAGCAGGGGACCAAAGTGCGGGAGATTGCACGGCCATAAGCCTTCCTTCTAAACCTTACCTACTGTACTCGCCAAAAAACCCGATCGTCCAATTACTGAGGTACATTGCCTGGAGGACACTTTAGACGTATGATACGTCTCTTATCAAATCAAAAAAATACAAGCTAAATCGTTGATTCTAAAGCGCAAGGGAATACGTAACAATGCTTGATACCACCACAATGTAACCGTATCGCCCTTGCCCTTCTTTTCAGAATCCGTTTACCATAATAACCGCGCTGGGAGATTCCATGCTTTAGTGGGATTCCAGTCTTTGAGGACACACAAAACAATATGGCATATACAGGCAAAATCAATATCTTTTCTGAGGCAGTGAAACGACGCATTCGCTTTACCGCAGGGCTCGCCGTAGTCTCCGGCGGTTTGCTCCTTACGATAGCTCCCGACGCGACAGCACAAAGCACCACGGCAGACATTCTGGGAACCGTAACCGATAGCGGTGGCGCTACTATGCCCAATGCTACTGTCACGCTTACCAATCTTGATACCAAGGAAGTTAGAACTTCTCAGACAACCGGCTCGGGAGATTTTGATTTTTCCCAACTTGGGCCAGGTAACTATTCAGTACAGGTGCAGCAGAACGGCTTCAAGACTTTTGTTGTACCAACAATTGCGCTCGCGGCAGGGGATCGTGCCCGTGAAGATGCGAAGCTGGATGTGGGTTCAGAGTCGCAGACGGTCCAAGTTACTGCGCAAACTCCGGCACTCCAGACGGACACGTCTGTGATCGAGTCCACAGTGACTGAGCAGGCAGTGCAGGATCTCCCGCTTAGCGGGCGTAACTATATTAACTTGGCTCAAATTACACCTGGTGCCAGCGAGGGTCCTGGTAACGGTCTAACCTCCGGTGCTCGTCCGGATGACCGTCGGCAGACTTCCGCGGTAGTCGCAAACGGGCAATCAGAAATCCTGAATAACCAGACTGTTGACGGTCTCGACAATAACGAGCGCATCATCGGCGGCATCGGTGTACGACCTTCGATTGAAGCGATTCGAGAAATTAGTGTTCAGACAAACACCTACACGGCGGAGGTTGGACGCACCGGCGGCGCCGTAGTCAACATCCTTACCAAGTCCGGCTCAAACGCGTTTCATGGTTCTGCCTATGAGTTCTTCCAGAACGATATCCTGAACGCGAATCCTTATAATTTCGGCAATCAGCTGCCTAAGCCCAAGCTACGGCAAAATCAGTTCGGCGGCTCGATCGGGGGTCCGATTGTCAAGAATAAGGTTTTCTTTTTCGGCGACTATGAAGGCCTGCGTCAAATTCAGGGACAGAACCCGTCGATCAATCAAACACTCACCAACAGCGAATTCGATACTATACATAGTGGCAATATGGCTATGATTGCAGCCTTAGCCGGTGGTCCGATTGATCAGGCAGGCTTGAATTATGCACTGCTCTATCCCCGCTCAAACAGTGCCACCGGCGGTAGTGTTAATACGGGGGCGTATCAATCCTCTCCTGTACAAATTCGGAATTCGGATACTGCCGATGGTCGCGTTGATTGGCAGATTGACCAGAAAGATCTAATCTACGGCCGCTTCACCTACAACAATGTTCCATTCACCCTCCCCGGCTACTTTCCCACTGTTACGCAAAACGGCGTAACTGTATCGCCCGGCGGCAATGTGTATGCCTTCCAAGGTACAGCGAAGGATACGGCACAGAACTCGCAAATCAATTTTGTCCGTACTATCTCTCCCAGCGTTCTTCTCCAATTGGGGTTCGGCTACACACGTGTTAACAACCAGTCCTTGCCTTTGAACTACGGCATTAACGCAAGCCAGGCTTTCGGCTTGCCGGGCGTCAATCTTGATGCTGTCACTTCAGGTTTGTCGCCTACCTTCGTCGGTAGCCTTGCTTCTCTCGGCAGCGGTAACTTCATTCCTATTATTGATATCGACAACACTTTCCAGGAACAAGCTTCACTCAATATCAACAAGGGTAAGCATAGTATCAAAGCCGGTGCCGCGCTGATCCGTCGTCAAGCCACAAACGTTCAAAATAACTTCGGCATCGGCAGTTTTAGCTTTAACCCGCTCAATGCAAACGGCTCGTCGCAAGATCAGTCAGGCTTAACTGCCTTACTACAAGGACGTTATGCCAACGTCGAGCGCTCGAACAGCCTGGTACCCCCGCACTACCGTGACTGGGAGCCAAGCGTTTATGTCCAGGATGATTACCGAGCTGCTCAAAATCTGACACTTAACATCGGTATTCGCTACGACATTCTGACCCCGTTTACGGAAGTTAAGAACGCACTGACAAACTTCGATCCTGCTACAGGTAGGCTGGCTGTCGCAAACGTTAACGGTGTGAACAAGTATGGCGGCGTAAGCCCGACGTATTCAAACGTTGCTCCCCGACTTGGATTCGCAGTAACGGCATTGCCGGGATTAGTCATTCGCGGCGGTTTCGGCATGTCGTACTACCAGGGTAACTACACCTCTAACAGCGCGGAAAAGGCGCAGCCGTTTGTTTCCGATTACAGGGCCACTAACCCCTCGAATGGCCCGGCTCAGTTCTTCTTCAGTCAGGGTTTGCCTGCGCCTGCGCCATCAGATCCCAACAATCCTACCGGCAACATCAATGACGTCCTGAATACGAACTTCCGCACCTCCTATCTTGAACAGTTCAACCTGACTGTTGAGAAGTCGTTCGGTGCAAATGTGTTCGAGGCGACGTATGTCGGTGAGCTTGGGCGTCACATCGCACAAATCACCAATGACCAGAATGCACCTGCCCTCATCTCCAACTCGGCATTGGCGACCATTGCTCAACAGCAAGGTATCAATAGCTCAGCCGCTTTTAACTTGCTGCGGCCTTACCACAGCACACTGCCGAATGCGCAGCAAATCGGTCAGTTCACAAGCACGGGTGTCTCGAATTACCAGGCTCTGCAGCTATCGCTTACCCGTCGTACTACAAAGGGGCTGACCGTCGGGGCGAACTATACCTACTCGCATAACCTTGATAACGTTCTGGCTTACAGCAACGAGGTCAATGACGGTTATGGAGCAGTACCAGGTCAACTCAGCACAATCGAGTACGGCAACAGCGATCTGGATCTTCGGAATCGCCTCGCTGTAACTGCTAATTATGAGCTGCCGTTCGGTAAAAATCTGACCGGCTACAAGGCGGCGATCGGCAGGGGCTGGCAGGCTAACACCCTCTTGATCTGGAACAGCGGTCTCCCGTTCACGGTCACAGAAGGGAATGGTGTTGTCAGCACGCAGAACGGTGCGACGGGGAACAGCCGCCCGAATCAGCTTCGGAAGGGAAATCTGAGTGGGTTCAATCTTGGTCAGTTCTTTGATACAACGGCATTTGCGCCGCAGGCTTCAGGTACGTTGGGCAGCGAGCGCAGAAACCCGCTTTACGGTCCGCACTTCCGCCACACTGACGTCTCTTTCTTCAAGAGCTTCCCTGTGTATAAAGAATCCACAGTGGAGTTCCGAGCAGAGTTGTTTAACGTCATTAACACCACAAACTTCGGCAATCCGAACTCTACCTTCAGCACCGCAACAGCATTCCAGAGCAATAATCCGGCAGCAGCAAACTATGCTCCTGCGACAGATCCACGGTCAAACATTTACAACTTCACCTCTAGCAATGTCGGATCAATTACAGGTTTGTCCGCCAACTATATGCCGCGCGAAGTTCAGTTCGCTCTCAAGTACCAGTTTTAATTTTCCCTTAACCAAACGCCCGGCGAGTCATTGCCGGGCGTTTTCTTTTGCACGATAAATTGTTAGCGCATCCCTTCCAGGATTGATCCGACAAGTCCCCCGACGACACCTGTAGCGCCTTCCCGTACGCTTTCCCCGCCCATATATTGCTGCAGCTTATGCGCCAGCTGAGGCAGGGGCAGCGTCTGCAACCACACCCGACCCGGCCCGGTAAGTGCAGCTAGAAAGATGCCGTCCCCGCCGAAAATCATGTTGCGGATGCCCTGAATGCGGGTGATCTGGAAGTTGACCCCGGCCTGGAACGCACCGACATGACCCGGATGCACGCGCAGTGTCTCACCCGCGCGCAGATCCTTGGTCACCAGCTCGCCTGAAAGCTCAAGCCAGGCTACACCGGAGCCGGAAACCTTTTGCAGCAGGAAGCCATCGCCGCCGAAGATACCTGCGCCGAGCGATTGTTGAATGCCGACGCCGATATTCACTGCCGGCGTAGCGCAAAGGAAGCCATGACGGTGCACAAAGTATTCATTACCGGGCGCGACCTGTACGGGAACGATGTGTCCCGGCATCTTGGCGGCGAAAGCGATCTCGCCCGGCGCACCGACCGCGCGATACTCAGTCATAAACAGCGAACCGCCACCGGCGACGCGCTTGATGGCACCGAAGAAGCCGCCGCCACCGCCGAACTGGGTATGAGTGGTGAGCTGGATAGAGCTGGACATCCAGCTCAGCTCGCCGGCCTCGGAGATGACAGTGTCATTCGGCTCAAGCAGAAACTCAAGGACGGGCATGGTGGTGCCGAGTATGCGGCTTTGCATGGCAATTACTCCTGGAATACAGCCAAGCCTAGCACTGCGGACGGCATGCAAGCGACACATGCCTGCTACTTGAAACCAAGCACCGGGTGCGGAATGTATCCCGCTTCCAACTCCGCAACTTCTTTAGCTGAGAGCTGCACATCAAGCGCCGCGACCGCATCTGTCAGGTGGTTGGGCTTGGTCGCGCCCACAATCGGGCTATCTACAAACGGCTTCGCCAGCATCCAGGCCAGCGCAAGTGAGGCTTGCGGTACCCCTTTGCTCTTTGCCATATTCGCAACCGTGTCGATCACTTTGCGGTCAGCCTCTTCCGTGCCGGCGTACATGGTCTTGCCGAACTGATCGGTTTCGAGCCGCTCCGTGCTCTCGCCACCGGAGGGTCGCGCAAGCCTGCCGCGTGCCAGCGGGCTCCACGGGATCACACCGACGCCCTCAGCCTGGCATAGGCCCATCATCTCGCGCTCTTCCTCGCGGTAGATCAGGTTGTAGTGGTTCTGCATGGAAACAAAGCGTGTCCAGCCGTGCAAATCGGCCAGGTACAGCGCCTTTGCGAATTGCCAGGAGTACATGCTGGACGCGCCGATGTAGCGCGCTTTTCCTGCCTTTACCACATCGTGCAGCGCCTCCAGTGTCTCCTCGATCGGAGTTTCAGTGTCCCAGCGATGAATTTGATAAAGGTCTACATAGTCGGTTTGCAGGCGACGCAGGCTGGCGTCAATCTCGTTGAGAATTGCTTTGCGCGACAATCCGCCGCCGTTCGGCTCGTCGCGCATCACCTGGTGCACCTTGGTGGCGATCACGGTGTTTTCACGTCGCGTATTGGCCTTCAGAAAACGGCCCAGTACCTCTTCGCTCGCGCCGCGCGAGTACACGTTTGCCGTGTCGAAGAAGTTGATGCCGAGGTCGAGCGCCTGCTTGAGGAACGGCTGCGAATCGGCTTCGTTCAGCGTCCATGCATGGCTGCCGGGCGTCAGCTTACCTTTGACAGGCTCGCCGTATGACATGCAGCCGAGACAAATGCGCGAAACTTGCAGACCGGTTTTGCCGAGGCGGGTGTACTCCATGGATGGTTTCTCCTGTGCTTTTTTCAGTTGGATGCTTGCGGATCAGTTGCTCACGATGCCGTACTTCTCGGTTAGAAACTGCTGCAATGTTCGCGGCAGGCAAGCCGCAAGCTCCTGCCAAGTCAGCAGCTTGAGCCTGCAGCGAAGCGCGGCACCGCGTACAGCGCACAACACGGAATACCACTGCCCTATAAGGTCGCCTCGGCGCGCATCGCACAGCACACAAAAGCTGCTGCCTGCTTCATGGGCTGCCAGTACCCCGCGCAGCAGCTGATAGCAAGCCAGGCTGCCGTTGGCGGTACGCGGTAGCTGCTCCGGGTCGAACACTTCCTGCCAGCCGGGAAAACGGTCGAGCAGTGCAGGCCGCGCCGTCTGGAAACCGGATTCTGTCAGTTTTGCTTCTACGAACAGGTCGTCGAGCGCCATGTCCATTTCAGTGGTGTCGATCAGCCCGCGCTCGCGCGCTAGTCGGGGATGCACGCCGAAGCGCGGTCGGCTGCCTTGCGCCACACCGAGAAGTGTTGCGACCTTGCCTGAAGCGAAGGCGCGAGGATGACAGAAGACATTCATCAACAGCGCGTCAGAACTTGCGGCACAGTCCAGCTCACGCCAGTGCCAGTCCGCGCGCGGGCGTGACCGTGGCCCGGCAGTATGCACTTTACTCAGGCGCTCGCGCCAGTCTTCATCGGTGCAGATAGCCCGATAGCTCTCCAGGTGAAAGTTGCCGTGACGGCCTCCTTCGTCCTGCCCGAAGATGACACTTGGAACGCGCCCGGTGGTAAGGTCGTGCAACAACCCGTGCTTCGCTGCGTAGGCTGCGGCGCGAATGTTCAGATCTCGGTGCAAGGCACCGGCAGAGCAGTTGAGAAGGTACGGTACATCAGTGGAAGCCACTTCTTTAGTATGAGACGAAGAAAAGACACAATCCACTCGGGATCACAACTCTTTTGAAACACAATCACTTGGACTGACGTTCGTGCCGGTCAAAGCAATCCGGTTATGCTGCAATCGGAAATGGGGTTCCATGCGGAAGCACGCTGTCAAGATAGGTCGGAAGTACCAAAACCCGGTTGAAACCAGCATTGCCGAGTTTCGCACTCTGCTCAAAATTTTATGGCTCTATGCCACGAACAGGGAAGAGCGCGTGCCGCGGAAACAGCTTGGGCCATTCCGTACAAACCCCCAGATCTATACACGTCCGGCGGCAAGCGGTTTGCGTGTGACCTGGATGGGCCACTCGTCCGTGCTGGTTGAAATCGATGGATTGCGCGTGCTGATTGATCCCATGTGGGATGAACGCGCATCCCCGTTGCGCGGGATGGGGCCGAAGCGTTTTTTTGGGGTGCCCCTCGCATGGGATGACCTGCCACAAATCGACGCTGTGCTGGTCTCGCACGATCATTATGACCACCTCGGCAGACAAACCATCTCAAAGCTGGCCGTACATGAAGCCACTCGCAAAGCGCAATGGATCACCTCGGCAGGTGTAGGCAAATTGCTGCGCAAGTTCGGTGTTCAGGCTGAGATCACGGAGCTTGATTGGGCCGATACTGTCTGCGTTCAAACCCGAGTCGACCATGCTGCGGTAGAGATTACGGCACTACCGGCGCGGCATTTCTCCGGCAGGGGCCTGGGTGACAGGTTCAAGTCGCTCTGGTCCTCTTTTGCGCTCAGGGGTTCGCGCCACAAGGTGTACTTCGGAGCCGATTCCGGATTTTGGGACGGCTTTGCTGAAATTGGACAAGCTTTTGGGCCGTTCGATCTGATAATGCTGGACGTGGGCGCCTCCCATGAGCTGTGGAAGGAGATTCATATGGGGCCTGAAGGGGCCATAGAAGCGTTTGCGGTACTCGGTGGGTCCGGTCTGCTATTGCCGATCCATTGGGGATTGTTCGACTTGGCGTTGCACAACTGGAGACAGCCGATTGCGCGCATGACAGAGCTGGCGGATCTGCACGGAATCAAGCTTTGGTCGCCTGAACCGGGGGTGCCGACAGAGGTTTGTAATGGGCAGGAACTGCGATCCGATTGGTGGCGTGAGGTGTAGACACACGGCCCACTCAAGGTAGGCTGAATGAGAGTCCAGACTTGCGGTGGATGCATTAAAAAGTCAGAATTATGAAGTGCAACATAGTTTGCATACAGAATAAGTTCAGATATGGAAGACCTCACATGATTTTTAAACAGCCGGCAGTATTTACCATTCCTGAGCGTGACCATATTAGCGATCGCATACTAGAAATCGCTAATTTTGAACCCCAAATTGTTGCAGGTGCAATAGTTGGTTCATTAGTCAGGAATGAAGGCGATCGTTGGTCGGATCTTGATTTAAGTTTTGCGATTACCCCGGAACATGAAATGCTTGATGTACTCGATCGGCTTACAGCACCCTTAATGATCGAATTTGGAGCGATGCACTTATTCGACCTGCCAAGCGGTCTCACCCTATTTCGTGTTCTGCTGCTACAAGGCTGTCTCCAAGTGGATCTTTCTGTTACGCCCATATCTCAATTTGGCGCGGACGGCCCTAACTTCAAACTGCTATTTGGAAGTTCTGTGGATAAGCCGCCTGCCCAGCCTCCATCTGCTAGGCATTTGATGGGGTATGCTGCGCATCATGCAGTCCGAGCGCGCTTTTGCATCGAGCGCAGCCGTTTGTGGCAAGCGGAATACTGGATCAGTGCAGTACGTGATTCCACCCTAAGCCTTGCTTGTCTAAGAAATAACCTTCCTTCCATGTACGGGAGAGGCTTCGACCAGCTTTCGTCTGAAATCCATGCGCAAGCCGGGGATGCTCTAGTCAGGTCATTGGATTGCGCTGAACTATTACGAGCTTTATCGTCTGCCATTCAAAACCTGCTGATCGAGGCTCGTCACGTACCAGGTGGTCCATTACAGCTCGAAGCTCAATTGCATCTGCTGACGCTACCTTGGGATGAGTGAGAGCAAAGACAATCAGCAGCGAGGAATGACCCTGAAGTAGGTGTTCCAGGTTTGCGATTTTCAATGTAGGGACGATCTTTACCGGCAACCTCTAAGATGTAGTAGAGAAACGAGGGCAGGCAGCCGATGCTTACAGGGGACGAATTAAAGCGCCAGGCGGCAGAGCGCAGCATGATCTACGTTCAGGACGGTATGCGGGTTGGGCTTGGAACCGGCACCACATCGAAATTTGTCCTGGAATTGCTGGGCGAGCGGGTGCGGGCAGGGCTGAAGATTGTGGGTGTACCTACTTCGCACGCGGCGGGGGAGCTGGCACGTACAAGCGGCATTCCGCTGGCGACGTTTGCTGAAGTCAGCGAACTCGATGTAGCCATTGACGGTGCCGATGAAGTAGGACCCGATCTGTCGCTGATCAAGGGCGGCGGCGGGGCACTGCTGCACGAGAAGATTGTGGCCTCTGCGGCAAAACAGTTCATCGTGGTAGTGGGAAAAGGCAAGGTGGTGCCTGTGCTCGGCAGGTTTCCTCTGCCGGTAGAAGTGATTCCATTCGCCGGGGCCCTGGTCGAAAAACGCTTGGCAATGCTGGGGGCCAATCCCGTGCTGCGCAAGACCGGGGACACTCCCTACATTACCGATGAGGGCAACTGGATCTTCGACTGCCATTTCGGTTCCATCCCAAACCCGGAGCAGACAGCCGCCGAGCTGCGTTCGATTGTCGGCGTAGTGGAACATGGATTGTTCCTGGGCATGGCTACGCGGATCATCGTGGCCGATGGGCAGGGTACCAGCGTGCTCGAACGTCCGTTATAGTCGGCCGCCAAGCGCATCGAATACCATGAGTGGTGAACCGGCGCGTCTGCTGGAAACGGGGGCGTGACGCATAGTGACACACAAGGAGAAAGAGCATGCAGATTGGTTTGGTAGGCCTGGGCCGCATGGGCGCGAACATGGCAAAGCGCCTGATGAACGGCGGACACGACGTAGTGGTGTCGGACTTGAGCGAGAAAGCAGTGCAGGATCTGGAGGGCGCAGGCGCAAAAGGGTCAACCTCGCTTGAAGATTTTCTGGGCAAGCTGCAAGCGCCGCGCGTGGTGTGGCTGATGGTGCCAGCGGGCGCGGTCGACAGCATGCTCGATAAGATCACGCCGCATCTTGAGAGCGGCGACATCCTGATCGACGGCGGTAATTCCTACTATATCGACGATATTCGCCGGTCGAAGGAGCTTGAGACAAAAGGCATCAAGTACCTGGACGTAGGCACCAGCGGCGGCGTGTGGGGCCTGGAGCGCGGCTACTGCATGATGATCGGCGGCGCTGCGGAGACTGTGCAGTATTTGGACCCGATCTTCAAAACACTGGCTCCCGGTAGGGGCGATGTTGGGCGTACCAAAGGTCGTGAGAACGGCAAGGATTCGACCTCGGAGGAAGGCTACCTGCGCTGCGGCGAGAGCGGCGGCGGCCACTTTGTCAAGATGGTCCACAACGGCATTGAGTACGGCATCATGGCGGCGTATGCCGAGGGTTTTAACATCCTGAAGAACGCCAATATCGGCAAGCAGAAGGAGCAGGAGCACTCTGCCGAGCTGACGCCGCTGCGCACGCCGGAGCACTACATGTATGACTTCGAGCTTGAAAACGTAGCTGAAGTATGGCGGCGCGGTTCGGTGATTTCGTCCTGGCTGCTTGACCTTACAGCTGCTGCGCTGCTGGAGAAGCCCGACCTGGATACATACGGCGGTCAAGTTTCCGACTCAGGCGAAGGTCGCTGGACGACCATCGCGGCTATCGACGAAGGAGTGCCGGTAGACGTACTGAGCGCGGCATTGTTCTCGCGCTTCTCGTCGCGGAACAACGGTGAGTTTGCAAATAAAATTCTGTCGGCGATGCGATTCGGTTTCGGCGGCCATCTGGAGCACAAGCCCGGTAAGTAAATCATTACGCAGTAATCGGCGTAGGGAAGAGTACATGCCACGAAGCGGCCGCCGGCAGCGAAGGCGATCTTAAACCCTCAGCACCCGCAAACCGCGTTCCAGCAGTGGGGCGACCAGCTCATCGGTCGCCCCACTATCTGTTACAAGCGTATGCACTTCACTCGCCGGGCAGATGAATGACGATGAGACTTTGCCCAGCTTGGATGAGTCCGCGACGACAATGACCTCCCGCGCCTGCCGGACCATGGCGCGGAATGTCAGGGCTTCATCCTGCTCCAGGGTCGTACAGCCGCGCTCCGGGTGCAGTCCTACTACGTTCAAAATGACCTTATCGAGGTACACGTCATCCATAAACCGGACAGCTGCCGGACCGGTGAGCGAGAACGACCAGGCATAGGGTAGTGTGCCGCCGGTAATTGAGGTACGCATGCCCGGTTGGTTGCACAGCTCCATGCCGATGTTAATGGCGTTAGTTACAACCTTGATGTTGGCCCGGTGCCGCAGTGCACGGCCTACCTGCGTGGTCGTGGTGCCGGCGGTGATTCCGATTGTTTCATTCGGCTGGATGAGATCAGCGGCAGCAAGCGCGATGCGACGCTTTTCCGCGGCGGCTCGCTGCTCACGTGCCTGAAAGCTGGTGTCATAGCGAAAGGGCTCATAGAGCAGCGGCTCTACCAGCATGGCGCCGCCATGGGTGCGGCGTACCAGGCCGCGATTCTCAAGCCGGCTCAGGTCGCGCCGAAGCGATGGTGCCGAGGTACCGATGGCGGTCAGCAGATTGTCGATGGTAGCTGAACCCTGGGACAGCAGGAGGCGCATGATCTTTTCTTCGCGAGTGTCGGTCTTGGCGGACATCGTTTGTGGGAAAGCCTCATTGATTAATTGGTCAATCGGTCAAGGCGAGAATACCTGCTGGAATAGACATTTGCCGAGCGGCGTATGGAAAGTACCGGTGCATCGAGTGCATTACCCCCGGCAGCCGCAGACAGCCATGCAGGTCTCGGCTTAGAATCGGCTGCACCGGAGGGTGAAGTATGCAGGAGGTTGCGCCGTTTGCACCGTTTCGCCAATGGGCAAGCCGGAGTGCTGCTCATGCCTGGACGCGGCGCGAGTTTTTAGCCGGTGCGCTGGGGGCTTCAGCAGCCGCGGCACAGCCGCGGCGGCTCTTCGGCGAAAGCGGCGGCTTGGGACGCAAGCTGATTGTGGTTACATTCGGCGGCGGAGCGCGCGATGATGAAACATTCTCGCTGCTGGGGCAGGCGAATATCCCGCACATGGTGGGCACGCTGGCACCCCAGGGTACGTTCTTTCCGCAGGTAGTCAACCGCGGTATCCTGGGTCATTACGTTGCCACAGCCAGCATTGCTACGGGCACTTACCAGACGTTTAACAACTTTGTAGCGCAGCCGCCCACCGCGCCCACATTGTTTGAGTACCACCGCAAGGGCCTGCACCGGCCCGCGCGCGATGCCTGGGTGATTGCCCCCAGCAACGGCTTCGACCGGCTGGGTGCCAGCAGTCATGCTGCATATGGCCCGGCGTACGGCGCGGAGATAGTACTGCCCAAACGGCTGCTTGCGCTGGCCGCGGGGGCGCAGCACCATACGTTGCGCGACTATGCCTCGCTGCTGCACGACAACTACGAAATGCCTGTGCAAGGCCATGTGAGCACCGCTCAAGATGAAGGGGAACTGGAACGCATGGCGGGGCTGCTGCGGCTATCTCTGGCAGAGTTCACTGCGCATGCGCGCTCGCTTGCGAGTCCCGATGAGCTGTCGCTATTTATCACCCGGCAGCTGATGCGAGAGGTTGCGCCATCACTGATCCTGCTGACGCTGCATGATATGGACGTGGCGCACAGCGGGGCATTCTCGTTGTATATCGATGCGATTCAGCGTGCCGACCGGCTGGTGGCCGAGCTGTGGCAGGAGGTGCAAGCGAATGCGGAATATGCAGACCGCACCACCCTGCTGCTGCTGCCGGACTTTGGCCGTGACGCAGACGGGGAGGCAAGCGGCTTTCAACACCACCGCACGGGCGGCGCAATAGCGCGCACCACCTGGATGCTGGCACTGGGGCGCGGCGCGCAGGCAGGGCGCATCGTGGAACGACCTCTGGAGTCTATTGACGTGGTGCCGACCGCAGGGGCCATGCTGGGCTTTGCTACTCCATTTGCTAATGGCAGGCTTGTGCCGGAGCTGCTGTGAAACCCGGCGACCTGCAGGAAACATCTTTTGCCGCCTACCCGCAAAGCTCTCGCGCACTCGCAGGCGAGTACCTCGCTGCTTTGCGCGCGATGCCGCTCTCGCTGCTGCCGAGTTACCTGGTGCAGGTGCAGCAATACCCAACGCTGTTTCCGGTCGAAAGGGACCGCCTGCGCGTGCAGCTTGCCGCCTTGCAAGCCAAGCCGGAGCTGATGCAGGCCTTTGCCGGGATAGAGCTGCCGCCCGAGCTGGAACACATGGACTGGATACGGCAGCCTGCGATGTTTGTCAGTGCGCTGTCCGGCGCGCTTTGGCGGACACGCCAGATCGATGCCTACCACCGCGCGGCAGAAGCCTTGTTTGCCGAGCTGCCGCAGACGCGGCATGCTCCGGGAGGTGCCGCGCCCATGCTGATCGCTGTGATGGGTCGCGGCGCTGCTCCGGGTAGGTACCCGCTCTTTACGCGCCTGCGGAAGCAAGGTTTATATGTACGCAGGTTGGATGAAACCGGCGCGTCTGCAACGCTCACGGCCTTGCTTGCCAAGCGGGCACAGGCCGATGTAAGTACTTACACCCACTGGTACGTGGACGGTGGCGAGTCTTGGCCGTTCCCACCGAAAATAGCAATTGAGCAGGTCAGTTTCCCCGCGCTTGCGCCGGTTACAGATGCCGTGCTGCGCGAGATGGACCTCGCTGTCCGCGAGGGTTCAGGCCCGGAAGCACTGGCAGACCGGCTGGCTGCTATGCGCCCGGAGGCACTCGGTTTGGAGCAGGTGACTACCGATGCGCGTATGCAGCACTTTCTTGTGTCGCTGCTGACGCAGGGCAGCGGTACACAGTTGTACAGCACCAGTTTTGTGCAGGCAGCAGCGGTAGAGCTGGTGCGCCGCGCGCAGCCGCAAACCCTGCTGCTGCGCTTTGCTCCGCGTCGCAAACCCGCCTCAATGAACGACATGCTGCAGCAGCGGGCGCAGGGCGCGGAGCTTGATGCTGACGGCGCGCTGGTAGACGCTGACATGGCTGTTTACTATGCGTGGCTGGCGATGCAGCGCCGGACGGACGGCGCCCGTGCCACGCTGCTGGTGTATGTGGAGGGGCATGGAGAAGCATTTATTGCAGGCCCCACCGTGACGCGCGGCGCGGAAAGCACAACGCCGCTGCGTATAGAGCAGCTGTTGGCAATGCTGAGTTAACCCTCGCATCTTTTGTACAAAGATGGTTCCTGCATTCAACATTCAAGATATGAGTCTCTTTAACTCTCAAACCCGAGTCATCCTGAGCGCAGCGAAGGATCTGCTTTATCACCATAAAACGCTTATCCAAACCACACGCAAGCTTAACTCTAAGGAAAAAGGATCAAATCCTTCGGTGGAGTCGCTTGAAGCGCTCCGAGTCGCGCTTTCAAGTCGGAAGTATGTATCTCCAGCTTGTGCCCATCCGGGTCGAGAAAGTAGAACGAATCTCCAAAGCTGCGGTTGGATTGCCAGCAAATTACTCCGGCCTCTTGTAAGCAGGTAACCATTGCGGCAAACTCTTCCTGCGCAACACTGAAGGCCAGATGTGTGTACTCAGGATAAGGCGCTGTTCGGGTCTCAGAATCGAGATTGAGACAAATCCAATCATTGCCCGCAGCTAGGTATGCGCCTTTGTACCACCGGGCAACAGGGCGCAAACCTAACTCTCTTGTATAAAATAGAAAGGATTTTTCTAGGTCGCGTACAGCCAGCGTTGTGTGATTCAGCCCGGTTATCACGTAACTTCTCCCGCTACTTTCTTATGTCAACTAAACAAGTTAAAAAGACTTATGAGTAGCTTTCCCGCAGCAGCGCCGGATTGCGCTCGGCCAGCGTCAAAATTAATTCCCCAAACAAAGTATTGGCCCAAGCAAACCAAGTGCGCGTGTACTTGCTCGCATCATCTTTCCAAAAGGATTCATGCATGAAGTGTGTTCCCGCAGTGGTGTTGCGCAGTGTTCGCAGGCAAGCGGCGGTTTCTCTAGCGTCCGTGCTTGAAAACGCGCGGAAAATAATCGACATGGGCCATATGTAGTTCAAACCTTCATGCGGGCCGCCGATGCCCTCACCGGCAGTGCCCTTGAAGAAGTACGGGTTATCGGGCGAAAGAACGAAAGCGCGAGTGCGCCGGTAGACGGAGCGGTCGCCTTCAAGTACGCAGCCCAGGTAGTCAAGCGACAGCAGTCCGGGCGCGTTGGCGTCGTCCATGCGCAGCGTGTTGCCGTAGCCGTCTACTTCGTAGGCCCAAATCGTGCCTGCCGGTGTGGAGATATAACTGTATTTCGCTAGTGCCGTGCCGACTTCTGACGCGAGCGCATGAGCGTCCTGGGCAAGAGCTTGATCGTGGACAGCATTTGCAAGCTCGGCAAGTTGGGTCAGGCTCCGCAGCGCGAACAGGTTCGCAGGAATGAACAGCGGATAGATACAGGCATCGTCAGACGGGCGGAAGCCGGAGAAGATGAGCCCGACAGGTCGCGCGGGATTGCCGTACCCGGACATGGGAAGCGAATCCGTCGGGGCATAGGCGGCGCGCTGGAAGTGGTAAGGCCCTTGATTTTCCTTGCGCTGCTGCTCACGAAACGTCCGTACAATCGCCCGTGCCCCGTCACGCCATTGCGCGTCGAACGGTGCCATGTTGCCGGTGGCGCGCCAGTAGCCATGTGCCAGGCGCACCGTGTAGCAGAGCGAATCGATCTCCCACTTGCGCTCACCCACACCCGGCTTTAGGTCAGTCTGGTCGTGCGTCGACCAGGGTAGCGGTGCGCTCGATGGGCTCGGCAAAAACGCATTGGCATACGGGTCCAGCAGGATGCACCGCGTCTGGCGGCGGATGACGCCCTCAACGAGCGTCGAAAGCTTTGGGTCTTGTTTGCAGAAAGGCAAGTACGGCCACACCTGCGCGGACGAGTCGCGGAGCCACATGGCATCGATGTCGCCGGTAATGACAAAGGTATCGGGCTTACCCTCAAAGCTGCTCGGCGCAACGGTGGTGTCGAGCGTATTAGGCAGGCAGTTGGCGAAGATGAGCGCGAGCTGCGGGTCAGTAATTTGTTTGGAGACCTGCTGAATGGCTTGTTCCACAGCAGGACTGGTAAACCGCCGCTCGCCGGGCGCTGGACGTTTGTCCAACACCGGAGAGGGCGTTGACGCTGCGGATTGAGCGAGTGTAGGGAGGCTAGTTGCGGCGGTAAGGGCGAGCGCGGAGTGAAAGAGTGACCGGCGGGTTGGCATGGACCTTTAGGGTATAAGGGATCTTAGATTTGGGAAGCAAGCCTTGTTAGCAAAACTCCCGCTCAGCATAGCGTTTCAGCGATTTCAACCCAGGATGTTTCTCGTTCCCGTACGAAAATGCTAGCAGCCGTACCGAGCCTTCCTTCCGTGCAACGGAATAGAGAACCATCCTCAGGATCGACGACATAAATGTCCGGAACGCCCATGGATTCAAAGTCAGCCAGACGGACGAGAAGCCGGGCAATGCGGTCCTCGGGATTAAGGATTTCGATTGCGACGAGGAGCGGGACAGTTGCAATCGGCTGCTCGGCTGCCTCGGGAGCAATGATTGCCAGATCCGGTATGCGATATCGACGTACTCCGGTTTGCGTGCGCAATTCAGGTCGCACGCGGATATGCCATTCTCGTGAGCGCACGAAAAAGAATGCGCTGAGCGTAGCTTGCCAAGCAGAGTGCTTTCCTTCACCCATCGGACGCTCCTCAATGACACCGTCTACATACTCGGCATCGGGTTCGTAGCTGGTGCGCAGATATTCTTCAACAGTAATGAGCGTAGTGGCCATACTTAACCCTCGGGATGTCATAGCGGTGGCACTTTCTCGTGAGCTCTCGTCCACGAAGATCCACACTGCCGCTTTTTTATAGCAAGACTTGTTAGAAGTCGAAATTCTTAATTGCCCAGTAAATATCCTCAGCGATTTTGCGGCGCGGGGTTTGCACCGTCAATGGAACCCCGATCTGGCAGAACTTGCCATGCTTCAACTTAACGAGCATGTCCGGGTCTCCCCGGCGATCCCGGAGTGCAATGGCAAATGTCCGATTTGCGGTTTGAAAGATTGATGCAAACTCGTATGCATTCCCGCCTGTTACCTCAATGGCATCCGCAGGGCTTACTTCAACTTCTGGAAATTCCTGCTGAAAGTGCGCCAAAACCGCGTTGTAGTTCGCCCTCTGAGCGGCTTTCTTATTTTCAAATTCTTTCTCAATCAGTGCGAGTTCTTGCTCCAGGCTCACAAGGCATTTCTCCTGTCGTAGGCAGCCTGCGTTCGGCAATCTCCCGAACGCAGGCATTCTCTTTGTCGGCTATGCAGTTAGTGACGGCGGTGCCGTTTCGACAGCCGTTCCAAGCGTCATGTTGGGCTGCGTGCTGAGCACATACGAGAGATGACCGCCATGGCCGATCTCCTCGTGCGATACCCAGAGCCGGTTGAGCTGCTTGCCGTTGAGCGCGACGGACTGGACATAGATCGCATCCGGGCTGGGGCGCTTGGCTTCAATCACCAGCTCCTTGCCATCGCCGACCTGCACCGTCGCCTTCTCAAACAAGGGCGAGGTGAGCACGTAGTTGCCGCTGACCGGATCGACCGCGTACAGCCCCAGCGCACTCATCAGGTACCAGGCCGACATCTGGCCGCAATCCTCATTGCCTTCCAGGCCATTGGGGTCGTTGCGGTACATGGTTTGCCGCAGCATGGCGACCCGCGCCTGCGTCTTCCAGGGCTGGCCTGCGTAGACGTACAAATAAGCGATGTGGTGCGAAGGCTCATTGCCGTGCGCATACTGGCCCACCAAACCGGCGATGTCGGGCGGTGCATTTGCCGGTAGTGTCGAGGGCACAATAAACAGCTGGTCGAGCTTGGCGACGAACGGCTCACGTCCGCCCCACAAGGTCATGTAGCCCTTGACGTCATGCTGGATGCCGAAGGTGGTTTGCCAAGCGTTGGACTCGGTGTAGTCGCGGTACTTTTCCGTGTGACCCATATCAATAGGGTTGAAAGGATCGGTATACTTGCCGTCGCTGAGCCGGGCCCGAATAAATTCGCTCTTGGCGTCGAACAGATGCTGATAATTCTGCGAGCGCTTGCGCTGAATCGCGGCATCATCATGGCGCCCTACAGCATCAGCCACGTGCGAAACTGCCCAGTCGTTATAGCAGTACTCCAGCACTTTCGAGACGGACTCTTCTTCCTTATCAGCGGGGATGTAGCCGATGTCGCGGTAGTAGCCTAAGCCTTCCCAGTTATCGTCCATGTTGCGCTTGCGCATCACCGCGTAGGCAGCCTGCGTGTCGATGCCGCCGATCTTCTTGCGAACGGCCTCAGCCATCACAGAAGCCGAGTGGTAGCCGGTCATGGTGCCGGTTTCCTTGCCCTGGAGCGGCCATACCGGCATGCCTTCGGGGCTGGTCTGGGCCATGCGGGTCAGGTTGTTGACCATGCCGGGTACGCGGTCCTTGAGAAAAAGCGTGTAGGAGGGGTGCAGCGCGCGGAACGTGTCCCATAGCGAATAGGCGGTGTAGTTGGCTTCACCGCCGGCCAGAGTGTGAGTCTGCCCGTCCATACCCATGTACTCACCGTTTGCGTCGCTATAGGTAGTGGGGGCAACCAGCATGTGATACAGCGAAGAGTAGAAAATCGTTCGCTGTGTTGCATCGGCAGTCTCGATGTGAATACGGCTCAACTCGGCCTGCCAGGCGCGTTTGGCAGCAGCTCGGGTACCGTTGAAGTCGTAGCCTGGCATCTCCGCTTGGAGGTTCTTCATGGCATTGGCGACGGAAACGCCGGAAATACCGGTGCGCACAAGGATGACATCACCCGCAGCAGGCTGGTAGTGGATCGCCGCTTTCACAAGCGTGCCCTGCGCCTGCTTGCTGTCGCCGGCCAGCACAGTCCCATCCTGCTGGAGGTCCGCGGTCGCAAACGGTTTTGAGAACTGCATCGCGAAGAAAATCTTCCGTCCGCCGGCCCAGGCTTCGACCTGCCGGTAACCGGTAATGGTGTGGTCATCCGCAAGGGTCAGCGTGGCTGCCTTGACCGGGTTATGACGTGCATCGCCGTAGGCATGTGCCATGTCGAGGATGAAGTGGGCGTCGCCCGCTTTCTGAAATGTGTAGCGGTGCAGCCCGACGCGGGTGGTCGCGGTGAGTTCGGCAAGCACGGCGCGGTCCTTGAGCGGAACGGAGTAGTAACCGGGTTCCATCATTTCATCGGCGTGCGAAAACGGAGCTCGATACCCCTCAGACGGGTTCTCGCGCGAGCCGGACTCCCACTTGACCGGGCCTACGTTCGGGATCAGCAGCACGTCGAGCATGTCGCCCGCCCCGGTGCCGCTGAGGTGCGTATGGCTGAAGCCCTGTAGCGATGCATCCGCGTTGTAGTAGCCTGCGCACCAGTCCCAGCCGGTAGTGTAGGTATCCGGGCTTAGCTGCACGGCGCCGAACGGCATGGTGGCACCGGGGAAAGTGTGGCCATGGCCGCCGGTGCCCACGCGGATGTTGACATACTGCGTCAGGTCTTCACCCTGAACTTTTTGTGACAAGCAGCTGGGAACCAAAGGGAGAAAACCTGCTGCGGCTGCAGAACCGATGAACGTGCGGCGTGTGAACATGATGTACCTTTTAGAAGCGGCAATTGCCGCTCTCTCTGTAGACGATTCTGGTGCCTGTTTGATTCCTACTGATGAGCTTTATAGCCCGCACAGCTGGAAACGTTTGCATGACCATATTCCCGTCAAATGAAGGCGAAAGCAAGCCTCAGCAGATTTTTTTGCGAAGCCGGTATATAGAAAGTCCGTCTCCCGGAGCCGTTTGTCTTTCACGGCAGCCATTGGAGGATGATGGCGTACCAGTTGTAAGGGAACGTGACCTACTGTTCCGCTGTTCTCTATAGCATTCGGCAGACGGTCTAGTAACAATCCCACACGTCGATCAGGTTCAAGCGGAAGCCCTCAACCGGGCCGGAGCCGGGGAGCTCAAGGCCGGAAAAGGTTTCCGGCTGCGGCGCGCCTGCTTTGTAGACCAGGACCTCCCTGCGGTCCGGGTTGACCAGCCAGCCAAGCTGAACGCCGTTCGCAATCCACAGCTGCATCTTTTTCTTGAGCTCGCCCAGGCGGTCGGACGAGGAGCGCAGTTCAATGATGAACTCCGGGCAAATGCGGTAGTAGCCTTTGCGATCGGCCTTGGTGAGGGTCGCAAGGCTCTCAGCAGTAAGGTACGAGGTATCGGGGCTCAGGAGCGAATTGTCCGGCAGGTAAAAGCCGCCGCTGGAATCAAAAACACGGCCGCGGCGGTGCGTTTTCCACCACGCATGCAACTGGGCGCTGATATCGACATTACCGCTGCTGGTATCGCCTCCCGCGGGTGCGTTCATCTGAATGACTTCCTTTCCGAACCGTTCGATCCTCGCCGGCTCATTCAGGCGGATGAACTCCTCAAGCTCCGTGTCTGTCATGGGCGGTTTAAGAACAATCGTATGGCGCGTGAGTGCCGGGTGAAAAGGAAGGAGGGTCCGCATGCCGCCATCATAACGCGCGGCTACCGCGCCTGTTGCAGCTGCTCCGGGCTGCCCTCAAAGTAGGTCTCGATCTCTTCAAGTGTCTTGCCCTTGGTCTCCGGTAAAAACAGTGTGGCCACCAGGAAGTAGCCCAGCGTAAAGGCGGCAAACAGGAAGAACATGCGCGAGTAGCCATGCTTGCTTACAAAGGGCAGAAAGATGCCTTGCAGTGTCGCGGCAACCCCCTGGTTGAGCACCAGGGCGATGCTCATGCCGTTAGACCGGATACGGGTCGGCATCAGCTCTGACAGCGCCAGCCACACGCACACGCCCGGCCCCACCGCGAAGAAACCCATGAAGAGATATAGCCCCAGCGCGACAAGGTAGCCGTTCGTCCTGCCCGGAACCGCGCCTACGGAAGCCCGGTCGATCACCAGCGGAGCCGAGCGCGACTTCTCGAGGTTACCGAGAGGGTTTTTGAGAAATGCTTCGACCGCATTCGCAGGCAGGCAATCTTCGCGCGACACACGGAGCGGTGCCGCCGCGCCGTCATCGGAACGTGCGATGGTAGTCGCCGCCGT
Source organism: uncultured Acidobacteriaceae bacterium (assembly GCA_964235655.1). GTDB lineage: Bacteria > Acidobacteriota > Terriglobia > Terriglobales > Acidobacteriaceae > EB88. The sequence continues at coordinate 124,819 of CAXSBB010000006.1, read as the reverse complement.
GTAGTCGCCGCAGGAGTAGATCACCGCAAGTGAGGCGCGGCCCGTATCAATTTGGCTGCCCGTGTAGCCGCTTGCAGCGAGCAGACGTGCCGCTGCGGCAGGATCAAAGTGCAGCGCGAGTGTCCCGTTCGCCGGGAGCATGCGCTGCACGGCAACCCGGCTGTCCACACTCCCTTTTTCCGTTTTGAGAAAGAGCATACCCAGCCCTAGAAGCGAGACGAAAACCCCGCTGGTGCCGAGAATAAATAGGAAGCGACGGCCCTTTTTGTCTACCAGCGTGAGCCCACCGATAGTCAGTAGAAAGTTGACCAGTGTGAAAACGACATAGCCGCAATGTGCGTAGATATCAGAGAATCCGCCCTGCAGCAGGATGCTGGTGTTGTAACCGATGATCGAGTTCACACCGGTTGCCGTGTTGAAGGTCAGGATCAGGCACGCCAGAACAAAAGGGATGATGTACTTGCGACGAAGCAGCGACTCCCGCACGGGTGCCCCGGCTATATTCTTCAAGCTTGCCGCCGCAATTTCTTCCATCTCGCGCAGCTCGGTATCGGCTTCCAGCGGTAGACGGGAGCGGCGCAGCGCGGCAAGTGCGGCCTCTTTGCGACCTTTGCGAAACAGCCAGCGCGGCGACTCTGAAACCAGCAGGGAACCCGCGATAAACAAAACACCCGGCGGCAGGGAGACCCAGAAAATCCGGCGCCACGCCTGGTCTTTGAACGCGAACAGCGCAGTCGCATCACCCGCACGTTCCACCGCCGCCACGCGGTAACTGTAGTAAATGCCGATCAGCGCCGCGGCCACAATGCCGAGCGTCAGCAGCCACTGAAAAACGCCCGTACCTTTGCCCCGGTTTGACGCTGCCAGGCACTCCGCTAAGTACAGTGGGACAACGACGCCGATCAGTCCACCGCTGACGCCTTGCAAGAGACGACCAAGAAACAGCGGACCATACCCGTGCGAAAGCGCGATGACAGGGATGCTTGCAACAAACGTCAGCCCGCTGAGCACCATCAGCGGCTTGCGGCCCAGCCAGTCTGCCAGCAGCCCGGCAAACAGGGTAGAAAACACGCCGCCCAGCAGAACTGCCGCCACAATTGCCGAAAGCTGCCCCGCGGTGAGCCTGGAGGTCGCCTCAAGGTACGGCAACGCCCCGCCGATAATACCTACATCAACGCCGTACAGCAGACCGCCGAGCCCGGCAACCAGTAGAAGAAAACGCCTGTAGGTCTGAATGCGGCCGAAGTCTGAAAGGGCCGCCGGAGTGCTCGAAGAAAGGGATGCCATTCCACCTCGGTCTGGGTCTGCTCAAAACGCCGCGTCAGCCCAGCCTACTGGATTCACGCATGAGCGGAACAGGATTTCTCGCGCTGCCTTTCGCCGGCCGTCGCGTGGCCTCAGCGTTTCAGCAGCTTTGGCAGGGAAGCCTTGAACGGAAGGACCGCTCCCTGTATCAATAAGGCGGGTATCGTCCGCTTTGCACAAATAGCCTGATAATTCGGAGGAGTCGGAAGAATGAGGCTGCACAGATTTGCTTCCTTGGTACTTGCGGGGGTTTCGGCGGCCTTGTGTCTTCAAGGAGCGTACGCGCAACAGGTTACGCTCATGCCGATGCCGTCTTCGGCGCAACGCGCCGAAGGTGCCCTAACGGTGACGCCTGCGAACGGGCTATCGGACTTCACGGTTTTTGGACAGCCTTTGCGCGACGATGCGCGGCTTGGTAACGCGATTCAGCGCATGCTGGTGAGATTGGACCGCACCTGCGGCGGCGATATTCTGCGTGCGCAGGATAGGCCGCTCGGGAGCCGTGCGGCGCTCCATGGTCTCCAGGTTCAAGTCGCTGCACCCGGCGGCGCAGTGCAGGGCATTGACGAGGATGAAAGCTACTCCCTTGAAGTCACTCCCCACCATGCCACCCTGGCCGCCGCTACTGATGTAGGCGCGATACACGGCATGGAAACCCTGCTACAGCTGGTTACTAACCGGAACGGCGAATGCGTGCTCCAGGCCATCACGATTGAAGACAAACCGCGCTTTCGCTGGCGCGGCTTCATGCTCGATGTGAGCCGCCACTTTGAGCCGGTGCCGGTCATCAAGCGGCAGCTCGACGGCATGGCGGTCGCCAAACTCAACGTCTTCCACTGGCACCTTTCGGACGATCAGGGTTTTCGCGCGGAGAGCAGGAAGTTTCCCAGGCTGACCTCCATCGGCTCGGGCGGCGAGTTCTACACGCAAGATCAGATGCGCGAGGTGGTCGCCTATGCGCGGGCACGCGGCATCCGCGTGGTGCCGGAGTTCGACATGCCCGGCCACACCTCCAGCTGGATTCTGGCGTACCCCGATCTCGGCTCAGGCGAAAATATCACAGCATTGCCGAAAGTCTTCGGCATCCCAGTAGCCGAGCTTGATCCGACGCGCGAAAGCACCTACAAGTTCATCGACGCTTTTGTCGGCGAGATGAGCACCATCTTTCCCGATGCGTACTTCCACATCGGCGGCGATGAGACCGAAGGTAAAGGCTGGCTTGCCAACCCGCGCATTGCCGACTTTATGCGCAAGAAGGGTTTTGCCGGGCCGCCGGAACTGCAAGCCTATTTCAACCAGCGCCTGCTGCCCATCTTGAAGAAGCACGGCAAGCAGATGATCGGCTGGGATGAAGTTCTCAACCCGAACCTGCCCAAGGACATCCTGATTCAAAGCTGGCGCGGCGAGGCATCGCTGGCTGCCGGAGCCACGCAGGGGTACCGGGGCATCTTGTCAGCACCGTATTATCTCGATGCGGAAAAAACCTCCGCGCAGATGTTTCTGGCTGATCCGATCCCGGCGGACACAACACTTGATCCAACACAGCAGAAGCTGATCCTGGGCGGAGAAATCTGCATGTGGGCCGAGCAGTTGCACCCGGAAACAGTGGATAGCCGCGTGTGGCCGCGCACCCTTGCCGTGGCTGAGCGGCTGTGGTCGCCGCAATCGGACCGCGACGTCTCGTACATGTACCAGCGATTGCGGCGGGCATCCCTGGAGCTTGAAAGCGTGGGCCTGACGCATATCTCCGGCCCGGAGCTGCTGCGGCGCAACCTCACCGGCAACCTGCATCCTGAAGCGCTGGATACCTTGGCAGCCGTTACGGAGCCGTACTCGTTCCACGATCGCTATGAAGGGCAGAAGACCGACGGCTACACCTCCTTGGACCGCCTGGTGGACGCCGTTGTCGCGGACCCGCCTTCGCGGCAGGAGTTTGCCGGCGACGTAAGCGCCCTGGCGGGGCACACGCAACTGCCTCCGCCGGGCAAAGACGCTTCCGACACAAGCGGCGATGTTTCAGAGGGTTTTCAGCCTGAACGAAGCGCGGCTATCGCCGACCTGCGCCGGGAGTTTGCCGGCTGGCAGCACGCCACACCTGCCCTGCTGGAGCTCTCGGCGCAAACGCCCCGACTTAGTGACATGGGCAAGGTGGCGCTGGAGTTGAACGCGCTTGCGTCGGTAGGCACAGAAGCTCTTGGCTACATTGAAGGTCATACTGCACCCCTGCCCGGCTGGACCGAGCGCGCCGACACAATTCTTGACGAAGCGGCTAAAGGCGGAGCATTAGTGCACTTCACGTTTGTTCCGTCTATGCGTAAGCTGGTCGCCGTTGCAGAGGAGGAGCATGCAAAGTAAAAGCTATGAGAACTCACCTTGCCGGGGCAAGCACAATCCTCGGCTCCAGCACGCGCAGCACTGCGCGCACGTCCGCTTCGCGAACAGTGTACAAATCCTCGTCATCTCGTGAACCGATGGAAGCCGCATGCGAGCTGCCCCGGTTCCCCATGGGCCAAGGTGTTCGCAGCGAGGCATGGAGCGTATCCACCGGCAAGGTATGCCAAAGCTCCCCGGCATTGCGGGCGTTGACACCGGCGCCACCCATGATCTCGATCCGTCCGGCTGCCTGCTCCGCGATACGATTTACCTCCCCCGCTCCGGCGGGGAGACTCCCCGCACCGCCTGAGGTCAGCAGAATGGCCGCGCCGCAGTAGATAGCATCTTCGAGCGCCTGCTTGCGATCTGCCGCTAAATCAAAAGCGCGATGGAAGCACACCCGCATGGGATAGGCCAACTCTACCAGGCGGCGCATGGCATCTACATCCACACTAGCTTGAGGTGTGAGTACACCCATGACAACCCCATGGACCCCCGCATGACGCATGCTCTCAATGTCACTAGCCATCACGTCCAGCTCAGACTGTGAGTAGACGAAGTTTCCGGCGCGTGGACGCACCATGCAATGCACCGGGATCGATACCGCAGCCAGAGTCCATTCCATGAAGCCCCAGGATGGTGTCAGACCGCCGTCCGCCAGCGAGGCACACAGCTCCAGGCGCTCCGCACCCCCGCGCGCCGCGGCAAGCGCGGCTTGCGGGTGGTCTACCGCGACCTCCAGCCGCACAGGCTTCGCTGTGCTACCGCTTTCATTCAAAATATGACCTCTCCATGTCCGTACAGTGCTGTTCGCCCAGTAGATTTGCCCATAGCTACCTGGCTTGTCAATCGAAAGTGATTGTTTGTAGTCTCTCCAATCACACTTTAGTATCTCGGTATGCCAGAACCAGGTAAAAGCACGACTGATAGGCCGCGAAATTTTCAGCATGCCATGCTGCGCGAGATTTTCGAGCAGCCTGAAGCCTTGGAGCGGTTACTTGCCGTCTCACTCACCGCAGACTGGCAGCGACTGCAATTGGAGCTGTTTGGACCTGTCCGGGCTTTGCTGGCTGGGGCTTCCTCGCTGGTCATCATCGCAAGCGGGTCGAGCCGGCATGCGGGGCTTATGGCAGAGGTCACCTTTGAAGACCTGAGCGGGCTTCCTGTTGATGTTGAGTATGCCAGTGAGTACTCCTATCGCACCAGCAACACGACTCCCGGTGCAGTAGTGCTGGTGATTTCGCAGTCCGGAGAAACCGCCGATACACTGGCGGCCCTGCGTGAGGCGAGCGAGCGGGGCCAGCAGACCATTGCGGTGACGAATGTGCCCGGCTCGACGATGATGCGTGAGGCCGATGTGGCCCTGTGTACTGAGGCCGGCAAGGAACTGGCGATTCCTGCGACGAAAAGTTTTACCAATCAACTGGCCTTGCTGCACCTGCTGGCGCTGGCCGCAGGCGAGGCGCGAGGCCGTCTGAGTGCGGAGGATGTGTCGGCTGGATTGAGCAGAATCGGCGCGCTACCGAGGATTTTAGCCGGCGCGCTCGATGGCTGGGCAGAGCGCGCCGAGGTCTGTGCGCAGGCGTTTGCAGATGCGAACAGCTACCTGTTCCTGGGTCGTGGCGTGCACTATCCGCTGGCACGCGAAGGTGCGTTGAAGCTCAAGGAAAGCTCCTACGTGCATGCCGAAGGCTACCCGGCAGGCGAGGTGCTGCATGGGCCTAACGCGCTGGTTAGCGACGCGGTACCGCTGGTGGTGCTGGCTGCTTTTGATCCAGACGACCCTGACTCCGTGCGTCGATATGGGCGCACAGCGAACCTGCTGGGCATCTTGAAAAAGCAGGGCGCGCGCGTGCTCGCCATCGTGAATTGCGGTGATGCCGAAATTGGCGGGCTGGTGCGTGAAACCATTGAAGTACCCTCCGCGCCGGAGCACCTGCTACCGCTGCTTGAAGTGGTGCCGCTGCAGCTGTTTGCCTACTATGTCGCGTTGACACACGGGGTTGATGTGGATAGCCCGCGCAATCTGGTGAAGTCCGTGCCGGTGGCGTAAGGGAAATAAAGACCTGCCACGAAGTGGCCGCAAGCCGCGCAGGCGGTTTACTCCTTTTTCAAACGAGCCACCATGTTGCCTAAAATATTGATATTTGGACTATTGGCGTTAGTTCTAACATAAAAGTATGAGTTTTGTAGGATCTCTGGCCAGCCAATTTCTAAAACCTTATTTATCTTTTGCGATGCGCGCAGCTTGGGCTGTACAGCAAAACCTTATTGGAACTGGGAGCTGTTTGGTAGAAGACACTCAGGTCGATCGGCATGGAAGCATCCTTCAGGCAGAATGAAATCCGACAGCTTCGATGCTACCTTTATTTGGATTTCTGATTTTGCTGTTTCTTTGTGGCTTTTTCTTATTTATTTTGGCCGGGTATGTTCTTGGCAGGAAGAAAGGAATTGTCTTTGCAGCTGCTGTCTTACTGCTGCCAAGTGTGCTTGATTATATAGATTTATGGCCGATGATTTCTCCTTCCCCCACAGCCTTTGAAGTTGGCGGAGTAGGTAATGTCGGAGACGTTCTGGGAACGCTTTTTTTAACCGTACTTGCAGTGGTTATCGGTTGGAGCATCGCTATACTGCTAATTGACTGCTTTTGCATACGGCGACGCTTCTGGGATATGTTCAACCATTTCTGGCTAGTATTTGGTCTTGTCGCCGTAATTTTCTTTGTCTTCGATGCCAACGTCGTCCAACATGATCGGGAATATTCTGAAGCCGAGCGTAATACTCAAAAAGCAAGTATGTATTTATTGAAGCAAGTTGATACGTATAGTCAATGGTGTCATGAAGCTTCACAGGACGATATAGTTTCATGTCAGTGGGCGTCCGGAGTTCATCAAACCTTGTTGGATGACTCTTTCAGAAATGCCACTCTGTTCGGGTATTTCGGGCCTAAATCCTCAATGCAGCTTTATGGATGGTTAGGACAGACGGCTAGTCCGGAGCAAAAATTAGCTATTCGCACTGAGATTTCTGCTTATAACCAAATGCTGTGTCCGGTCATGAAAGTAGTCCGTGTAGACGCAGAACGGATTGAGCCATCTCGTTATTGCGAGGAAACCCCGGCTGTATTTCTCGATGCATGGCCAGAACCAAAAAACGGCAAAGTGGATGCGACTCTATGCATACGGCCAGTCGCACTCGCCTCGGAGTGCTTGATCCCGACGTTGGTGTATCTACACCAACGTGATGCAGATTTATCTAGTCGCTCTGAAAACGAGCATCGCAGCAAAAATTATAGATGGATGTATTACCTGTTCTTTTCTTCTGTGCTAGGAGTGAAAATTGCAGAGTCCACAGTTAAGCTTATGGCACTAGATGAACGCACGGGTTACGAAACACATTGCATCATTCGGGTTGTTTGCCGCATTGGGACAACATGTTTCCATATGATTCGAAATTTTTTTAGCAATTTTGCTTGGCTACTAAAACGAAGTAAGGAGAGGTTGCGTTAGTGAGGAAGGACATGGCACGGAGTGTTAACTCGCTGGTGCCTCGCGAAGGCGTCGCACCAGTTCCCTTGGATGGATCGGCTTGGGCCAGAATTCAAAACCATAGCCTTCATGCAGTGCCTTTTGCATCAAGTCGCTGATTCCAGACTGGCCTGAAAATAGAACCACCCGTACCTGTGGGCATTGCTGACGGATGAGGATACCGGTCTCGATGCCGTTGCGGCCCGGCATGCGAACATCGGTCAACACGATGTCAGGGCAAAGTCCGGGCACAGCCGCAAGTGCTGCATCGCCGCTATATACCGCTTTAGCTGCAAAGCCGCTTTTGTTTAAAATGTGAGAAAGCGTGTCGGCAATGAGCTGCTCATCATCCACAATCAGGATTTTGACCGGGACAGAGGTTGGCATAATTGTAGACGGGCTTACCGGCTCTCGAGCGTGCGGTTTTCCACGTTCATCTTCCTGAACGATCGAAGAATGGACCTGCAAAACGCAAGGCTGCAAAGTTTGGCTGTTGACCTCTTCCTGACGCATGGCACCACGCTCCCACTGCGCTTTATCAGCAGCCAAAGAGGTTGAGCAGAGATCGCCACTATAACCCTTGCAACTGCGTGGGCGAACTATACCATGTTGCTCCTATAAAATACCTCAATATTTTTATAATGCAAGTTACGGACGGTGCATGTAGCAGAGGCTACCTTGGAGGCAGCCTCTTTGTTTTTCAGCTATTTTTTGCGGAAGATGATCGCTGTAGGATAGGACGCCACATAGGCTTTGTACTGCCCATTGACCATCTGCATTGGAGTCGTTACATCCTGGGCCGGGGTAAAGTAGCTTACATTCCACGAACCTGACATGCTGACCTGCACAGGAAGCGGTGTGATCAGCTGCACAGTCTGTGAGGCTAGATTCCACACCGGCTGCTCATTCCACATGAAGACAGCAATGGAACCGTCAGATGCTGTCAATGCCAGGGAATGGCCTGTGCCATTTGGGAGCCCTGTGATGGTTGCATGAACAGCAACTTGCGGGGATGGCTTGTCGAGCGGGAACACCTCTGCCAAGTGATGCATAGCAGAAGCGACAATCTTCGGCGAATTGTCCAAATGAAAAAAGCCGTAGTTGTTGTCGGGGTTGTTGTTTCCGGGGTCGGCATACGGATCAAGCAGTTGGTATTCGTAGGTATGCTCGACGCCCTCCAGTGCTCCATCGAAGTAGGAGTTCAAAATCATCTCTGCCTGCGCCGGCTCATCTACGCCGTCCTTATCCTGCGGAAAGGGCAGGGTGGCATAGCCGGTTTCTGTGATCGCTTTCCGGTACTGCCCTGGCATCGTAAATTCGCCGGGGAAAACCTCAAGCAAAGGTGCGAAAGGCTGGAGGCCGCGCGGTGGATAGGGGTGCGTATTCGCCACGTCAGCCAGCCCGGGGTTGGTCTGCAAGTTGATCGGCGCCCCACCGGTCAGGTAGTACACCGGGACACCTGCTGCCAGGGGATCATTGTGGATACTGCTATAGATGCGGCGCTGAAGCGCTTCCGCTGCGGGCTCATTATTGGTGGAGCCGCCGCAGGCAAAATTGTTGATCTCGTTCGGTCCCTCAACAGAATTCGCAATGCCGGGGTAGGCGCGAAGCAGGTTGTCCAGCTGCTCCATCAACGTGGAGAAATCGGTGTTGCAATCCACAACGAAGTCGAACTTCATGCCATTGGCTGCAAGCGTCTGCATCGCGGCCAAGGCCTGGCCCTGAGGTAGCCACTTGACAGGATCTGGAATAAAGTCACGTAGATTGTGGATGCCGATGTACTGCAGATCGCTGAGAACCGCATCCGTATCGGCATACTTGCCGTCGGTGTACTCAATGTGCGTGTTGATACCCATGGTGTTCTGAAACGTTGCCAATGGCATGGATGGAATGGTTTGTTGCCCAAATGCAGCGGTGTGCGAGCATGCAATGAAAGCCAGCGAAGTGAGAGAAGCAGCGAAAGGGCAGGTAATTTTTAAGAGAGAAACGCGCGGCATGGATTCCTTCAAGGCGCAAAGCAAAGTGCAACATAACTCGCTTTGTCGTATGGATTGGATCGACTCTCCCAGATCCTAACTGCTAAGGAACAAATTCTCCAAGGGTATAAACCCTAGAACTTGTTGAGAACACATTACTTAGGTCCCATGTCGTTCCATTTTTGCCTATGTAAAGAAAGCTCACGTAAGTAATTCTTGCTAAGTAGGTGGGTAAGCGACACAACTTCTGTGCAGGGATTACTTCATGTGTACGAAACAATCTCCTGCGGTTAAGTAGAAGTTGCCGCACCTGGAAGTAATGTGATCGATGGAGCGTTTATCAAAATTAATTTCTCAAGACTGCGGAATGAGCACAGAACGGTCTGGGGACAGCTCCCTGTAACGGGAATAAATAGGAGCTTGGGCAAGGCGCCGGGGTTTTGAAGCGGTTGCGACTGCGAATAGAACCCAAAGAATTGGGGCAATGGGGTCAGAGCCGGCTATGAGATGCGCGAGAATGACGATAGCGAGTGCAAACAGGGAACGCTCAAACATGTCGAAGCGTGCGTAACGCCGCGGACGTAACAGGGGCCTTAGCATTTGCAGCAGTGCCAGCGTGAATAGCAGGACGCCTGGAATACCCACATTGCCCATCAGCGAGCAGGCAAGGCTAGAGGCGCGCACACTGCCCCAGCCGGCTCCAAAGTAGTAGGAGTCGCGCGAGGTCTGTAATGCCAGCGTGTTCAGCATGGTGCGGTCTCGGTAGGAGTCAGTGCCTTTCTTATCGACCAGCACAGTTTGGAATACTTTTCCAATAACCGGACCTACATTGCTGAGAAGCAGCAGCGGCAATGCCGTGGCAAGAATGGCGAGTAGAAGTAGCACCTTGATTGGTGCGGCAGCCTGACGCCGGAAGCTGTAACGAAGGAACAGCAAACCGCCGCCCACTGCAAGCACCAGCAGACAGGCATAGCCCGTTGAAGAAACCGTCAATACTAGAGCGGTAAGCATCAGCAGAAATGTTGCAGCGGGCTGCCAGCGAATGCGGTGTGTGGCAAGCTGCCAGCCGTGCAGCGCTAAACCGACCGATAGGTAAAACGCAGCGGCAGAAGCCTCTGTGAGGGTAGAGTTGAGCCGCCACACGCCGCTGATTTTATAAGCACCGAAGATGACGTGGGTCGTGTTGCTGTAGAGAATAGCTGAAGGAAACGGCACATGCAGCACCGCATTCGCAAGCTGGTACATGGAGAAGCAGGCGATACAGATGCAGGCACGGATGTACCAGACGACCGCGAGCCGCAGCTGCTCACGTGTGCTGTGAATACCGACGAGGTATAGGGTAAATGCTGCCAGTAAGTAGCAAGGCTGTGCGAAATTGCTGAACGTCCAGGCCAAGTGCTGATTGTTGCCATTGCGCGCATTGCTGACCAGGATGCCGTGAAACAGGAATGGAAAGGCTACGGACGAGAACAGAGCATAGGCGATAAAAGCAATCAATGTAAGGAAGGCCGGTCGATTGAGCTCGGGAATTGACTTCCACCGCATGCGTCGTGACAGGATCTTTGCCGGCAGGCAAATGACCAGTGCAAGAATCCATGGTGAAATTGGCGATCCGGCCACATTGAGTGCGGAGGCTGCATCGAAGATCGACGTAAACAGGATGATCGGTAGCAGCTCGCCTTTTGTTTTCCACCATAAAAATGCAATTAAAACAAGCAGGGGGAGTGTTGAAGCAGTCATTGCTGGCTTTCTTCTTTTGAGTGTTGTAACGAAATGTGCTTAGTACGCGCCTTCCGTGAATAATACAGTCTTAATCGTCCGGTACAGAATGTACAGATCCATCGCCACTGACCAGTTACGAACGTAGTACTCATCGATCTCCGTACGACGCTCATAGGTTGTGTTGTTGCGGCCTGAGATCTGCCACAAACCGGTGATGCCTGGAGTCACACGCCGATAATGCTGATAACGTCGGCCATATCGGTCCACTTCAGCCATCACAATGGGTCGCGGTCCTACCAAGCTCATTTCACCGTATAGCACATTCCAAAGCTGCGGTAGCTCATCAAGTGAAGTCTTGCGCATGATGCGGCCAATCGCCGTCACACGCGGATCGCGCTTTAATTTGCGGTCGCGCTCCCATTCAGCACGTAGGGCAGGATCGCGCTCCAGATGATGCTCTAAAACTTCATCTGCGTTCATGACCATGGAACGGAATTTCCAAGCGGTAAACAGGTTGTGTCCCCTGCCGATGCGCCGCTGCCCATAGAAGATGGGGCCGGGAGAGCTGAGACGCACACCTAATATAAGTAGCAGGAGCATGGGCAAAATGCTGAGACCAAGCATCCCGACAACTAAGAAGTCAAAACAACGCTTGAGCAGGCGGGGCATTGTTTGTGATAGACGTTGTTTGACTTCAAGGCCCAGCATCCCGCCTAGATCCTTCGCGGAAACCCAGAGGCTTGACATGCCGGCAACATCCGGAATCACCAGTACATGGTGGAAATGGTGTGAATACTCATTGAGTATTTCCTCAAGCTCTGTAGCAGGTAACTCCGGTAAGGCCAAAATGGCATAGCAGCCACGATTGTGAGCTGCAAGTGCCTCGGCATGCTTGAACTCTCCGGTAAATAAGTCGCCTGGTATCTCAGAGCGTTGGGACAGAGTGTGCTGATGGAGCAAAGCAATAGGCCGTAAACCCAGGGTGGGCTGGTTAACCAGGATTTTGAGCATGGCTTCACTGGTATGGTTCGCCCCGAAGATTACAGTCGGTACGCCCCACCACGATTGACGCGCACCAAAGGAGCGCGCCGCGCGGCGGCTCATGGGCACAAGGGCGAGTGTCAACAGCCAAGCCAATATAAAGGCAATACGCGAGTAGTGGCCGCCTACTTTGATGAAAAATGTGGACACAATCAGCAGGAGATAACCGAGCGTGACAGCGTGCATCATTTTGCGAAATTCGTCGATGGAGTTGGCCGCAATACCCGGATAGAGATCGAGCGCGGAAAAGACCAGGAAAAACAAAGGCAGCGCGGGCAGCAGCGTGGCATAAGCCGCCGGGCTGAAATGACCATGAAAGACAAAGCGTAGCGAGACCGCGACAGAGCCTGCGAATAGTACCGCGGCAAGATCAGCGGCAACGAGCGCCGCTACAGTAAGCGTCCGGTTACAGGCAATCGCCGGGATGTCGGCTGTTGCGCTATAGGGTGAAGCTAGTGTGGTCACAGTGCTCATAGGCCGGTCTCTCATGCCTTTCGGCTTTCAGTAGTGAGCGCCTTGGTATGGCAACCAGGGCGTACAAGCGGAAGAAGACAGGCTTCCGCGGCAGATTACGGCAGTAGCGCAGCATGTTCAGAATGGGCAACTACTTGCGTCGTAGTATTCCCATAGCTTTTTTGGTGTTGCAGCATCTCTGCGAAGCTGCTTGCCTGGCGATTGAAGTTTGGATCGGCTGCGATAGCCTTTGCGATAATTTCTGTAAAACGCGCGATGAAATGTGCCTCAGAAAAATCAGCCGCGCGGGCACGCAAGGTTGCAGGTTTGAAATCATCTGAGCGGGCCTCAAACTGCAGCATTGCTTGCTCAAGAGCTTCCGGCGTCTGCTCATGGAAAAAGACCGCTGTGTCAGGCGTCATGGAATCCAATATGCCGCCTTCGGCTAGAGCCAGTACCGGGCAGCCGCAGGCAATTGCCTCAACCGGCACAATGCCGAAGTCTTCAACCCCGGGAAACAGTAGCGCCCTGGCTTGGCGGTAGTAGTGGCCCAGCTGTTCGTCCGACGCAAAACCGGTGAACTCGACTTGCGAGCCTAGTTCCAGGACAAGTGCGCGTAGGCGACCTTCCTCCGGCCCACGGCCTACCACTACCAGCTTGCGGCCCAGTGAAGCGCAGGCGCGTACCGCATGATCCACGCGCTTATAGGGCACCAGTGCCGAAACCACCAAGTAGCTGTCTCCCGGTTCGCGCACCGTGGATGCGTAACGTTCCACGTCAACCGGCGGTGGCAGCACTGTGGCTTCGCGGCCATAGATGCGACGTACCCGCTCGGCCACGTAGGAGGAGTTTGCGATAAACAGGTCCACGCGACCGGTTGTACCGCGGTCATAACGCTGCAGGATGCGCGCAATTGGAGCAAAGAAAAAACGTGATGCAAAGGCACCAACTCGTGCCGGGCCAAAATACTCATCGAAGAGGTCCCACACATAGCGCATAGGAGTGTGGATATAGCAGATGTGCAACGGCCGTTTACCATGCTGCCCTGCCTGCCTGCAAACCATGGACTTGGCTACTGCGTGCGAGGTCGAGATCACCACGTCAACCCCGTGCGCCTTATTGGTTTCAGCAAAGAGCGGAAACAAAGGCAGATATGAGCGGTAGCGCTTAGCTGCCTGCGGCATACGCTGCAGCAGGCTGGTATGAATCGGCCTGCTCTCAATGGTCGCACTTACTGAACCTTTGTTGTGCAGGAGCGTCCACAAAGGCGCATCCGGATACAAGCGGCAGAGTACTTCAAGTACCTTCTCGCCGCCGCGCATGCCGGTCAGCCAGTCATGAACGAGTGCGAAGCGCAGCGAGGTCGGTGCTTGATTCATGCCATGCTCCAGCGACGCTCATTGGCGGAATTTTTGACGCGCTGCGCAGCAGTGGCACGCAGCAGTACCTCTTCCGTACTTTGTGCGGCATCGTGCCAGCTAAAACGGGCTGCCTGCGCCAGCGCCGGAGCAAACGGAGAAGTCGCGGCATTGGCGTGAGGCAGGTGCCGCAGGATGGCGTCAGCGAGCTCGCGGATGTTGCGCGGATCGAGGTAGACAGCGGCATCGCCGCCTACTTCGGGCAACGAACTGTTGTTTGAAGTAATCGTACGCAGGCCGCAGCTCATGGCCTCAAGCAGCGGTAAACCGAAGCCTTCAGCCAGGGAGGGAAACAGGAACAGTGAGGCACCGGAGTAGAGACCAGCCAAGTGTTCCTCCGGCACATAGCCGGTGAAATGCACCCGTGCGGGAATTGCTGAGAGATTCTGCTTTCCGAATACAGAGGCATCCGCTTGCGCACCTGCCAGTACCAGCCACACATTGTCTGGCAGCGAGGACTGTGCAATGCGCCAAGCGGCAAGAATGGATGGCAGGTTTTTGCGCGCTTCAAGTGAGGATAGCGAGAGTACGTAGCGGTATGAAGGCAGCGCCAAGGCTGCTCCCGTGCGTGAAGCCTCAAGTGGACTCACAAGCCGTGTGGAAGCAGAAGGGCCATTCGGAACCACGGTGATCTCGTCCGGATTACGGCCCAGCACGTGCACAATGCGTTCCTTGGTATAGGCCGAGACTGCGATCAGATGTACAGCCTGCGTCGCAAGCCGGTGAAACATCAGGTTGTACCAAGCTGCATAAGGCTTTGAGTACCATTCCGGGTGTTCAATCGGGAATAAATCATGAAAAGTAACAACTTGGCGAGAGTAGAAGAGAGGCCCCGCTCCACAAGGGCTCCATAGCAGTTGACCTTCTGCAAGCCTGGGCAGAACCGCTTGCTCCCATAGGTGACCGCGCCACCCTTTGCCGCTAGTAGGAGCGAGCATTGTCGGGGAGCCGCTTAGACGCGAAGAGATCTCGCGCGCGTACCGTTGAATGCCAGTGATGCGATGGGCGAGAAAGCGCGCATTTACCACGTATGCCGGGTTGGTGCTTGTATGCGCACCTATTCTCTCGACAATATCTGGCATGGGGCCGGCTCCCGTTGTTGTCATCATTAGCTCGCGCTCAAAGCATGTTCGTCGTTGTACTGCGCGTACACGCCGTAGTGCTGGTATGTGGAGCTCATTTCACGGCGCACTTTATTCAGCACCAGGCCTAGTACATTCACATCCAACCGGTGCAGAGTACCGAGTGCTGCGGCTACCGCCTCCTGGTTGGTCTGGCCCGCATGAGTAATCAGGATGACGCCGTCCGCGGCGCAGGCAATTTGAATCGGCTCAGCCAAGCCCAACATCGGCGGTGCGTCGATAACAACCAGGTCGTAATCCTTGATCGCTTCCTTCAGCAGGTTCGGCATCCATGTGCCCACCAGATGCGAAGCCTTCTGGAATAAGTGTCCGGCGGTAACTACGTGCAGATTGTCAATGCCGTGGATCTCATGGCGCACATCACGAATGCTGCGCGACTCCAGAATGATCTCTGAGAGACCCTCCTGGTTGCCAAGCGCAAAATGATTATGCTGTGAGGGGCGGCGCAAGTCCGCATCAATTAGTAAAGTCTTGCGGCCTTGCAGGGCATGCGCGATAGCCATGTGCGCGGTGCAGGTACTTTTACCTTCGCCAGCCAAAGCGCTGGTTACCAGCAGCGAACGCAGGGGCTCGCGCGTACGCTCCATCAGCACTAATGACCTCATGGTGCGGATGGCTTCAGTGTAAGCATCCTGCGAGCGGCTCCAGTCAATCGGGTCCATCTTGCGGTTAGAAATGACGCCATCTCCACCTTCAAGCATCAGCTGCCGGCCGGCGGGTTTCAGATGATATACATCCGGCAGCACACCAAGCACCTCGATGTTGAGCCTGCGACGTGCTTGTTCCGGGTCGCGCACACTCTTATCCAGCATGTCGGCGATCAGTACAGCAGCAATGGAGAACACAGCCGATAGAAAGAAGCCGAGGAAGATGAAAATGCTCTTCTTCGGAAATACCGGAGAAGTCTCAGGCCGTGCTTCATCGGCAATACGAATCGCGCTGTTTTCAAAGCCGGAATTTATACCCGCTTCCTTGATTTTGCGGAACAATTCGTTATAAAGAGTCTTATTCGCTTCGGCATCGCGCTTTAGCTGGCTGTATTGGACTGAACTGACGTTCAGCTTGTCAGCCTCTCCTTTCGCCTCATTCATTGCCTCGCGCAACAATTTTTCATGGCTGGCTGACTGTGAGTAGTCGGTCTGGATGCGCTTGCCGACTTCGAGCCGTGCCGCGTTGTACTCGCGTGTGACCTCGGTCAACTCGTTGGCTGCTTCCTTGTAGGGCGCGTAGTTTGGGCCGTAATGCGTCTTGATTTCGGCCATCTTCTGCTCTGCCAGCCCGACTTTTTCCTGCAATCTGCTCAACTGATCAGCCTGCGTTGAAATCTCGATAGCCGCAGGATTGCCTGCTTGCACACCCTGGTAGGCAGTCTGCTTGCGAATACGGTCATTCTCGGCTTCGGTGTACTCAGTATTGAGTTGCGCTACACGGGAGGCCAGGATACTGGTTTGCTGCTCAGGGTCGATCACGCCCAGTTTGCGCTGGTACTCGGCCAGCGCGGCGGCGCTCGTATTCATCTGGTCTTTTAAGCCGTCAAGCTGCTTCATCATGAAGCCGCCCATGTTCATCGAGTTGCGCACACGCGTTTCGGTCAGCTCATCAATATAGGAGTGCGCCACCGCATTGGCTACGTCTGCCGCCTGCTGTGCATTGTGCGAGCGATACGTGATCTTCAGGAGTAAGCTGCTGGCCGGGTGCGTCACAGTCAGGTTTTTAAGCGTCACCGAACTGGTCGGCAGTTCTTGCTGGCCGGTTTTGTTCTTTGGCAGCAGGTGGTACTCCTCGGCGACTGGTCGCAGCACTGCATCGGACTCAATCAAATCCATTTCTGTAGTCAGAAATTCTTCGACGTCGCTTGTACTTTGCGCAGCAGCCTCCTGCCCAATGGCAGAGGAAGGCACTTTATTGTCGACCGTGATGCGAGTAGTAGCCTCGTAAACCGGCGTAATGACAAAGCAGCCGATGCCGGTCAATACTGTCACCGCAATAACGGCAGTAGCGATCTTCCACCAGGCGCGTCGTAGCAGCCACAAGTAGTGGTGCATGGGCAGCAGCTCTTCAGGCTCCTGGCTCTGTCCCTGTAGCGGCGGAGTGTAGTTCAACAACTGATTGCTACCGCCAGGCAAAATCTTCGGCTTGTTGTTGTAGACAGACGGCATTAAGACCTCGTGAAAACATTAGCTTTTCCATATATCGGCAGGAACACACAAGTGGAGAGGGATCACGCGTAAAAAAATAGAAATTGTTCTCAATCCGCAAACAAGAGTTCTCTCTAGTGATAAATCAGCAAACCGGCGCCAGCCTGAGTACCAAAGCCTGCCAGACCGGCAAGCACCTTTGCGGTCATTCGTTCATTCCCGTTTTCAGGCACATACAAAATATCGTCAGGCTCAAGCAAAACATCAGGCGCCTTGCGCGCCATGATCTCCTTGAGCGGCACGGTAATTTCCTGACGTGCCTGCCCGGCTCCCTGCTGGCGGTAGATGTAGGCAAGCTTGGCGCTATAAGCCTGTAACCCTTCGCTAAGCGCAAGCGCTTTCACCACGGTAGTATCCGCATTGTCCTGCATGGCAAAACTTCCGGGCTTCTTGACATTGCCTGCAACAAAAATGTGGCCTGCCTCGGGCACGCGCACCTCCTCGTTGCCCGTAAGCTTTACGTTCAACTTCGCGTCAGTGGAGCCAATCAGCCCGCGTACCGGTATTGACTGCACAGTAACGTGCAGAGTGCCATCGGCCAGCTGACCGCGATGGGTGACCGTGATGGTGGGCCCTACATTGGCTGACAGACCGCCTGCCTTGGCTAGCGCATCAAGCAGCGTGGTATCTCCCGTGGCCTGGAAAGTAAGCGGACGGTTGACCGCGCCGACCACGCTCACAGGCCTGGATCGATACTCGAGAACTGAAATGTTAACTGTAGGATCGGTCAGTACTTGCTCATTGACCAGTGCGGCGGCTATCTTGTTCTCAACTTGAGATGGTTCAAGTCCGGCGACCTGGATGCGCTGTTTCAGCAGCGGTAATGCCAGAGTGCCATCTGAGCTGACCCGGAAGGAGTGGGAAAGCTCCGGACAGTAGGGTACCAGGATCTGCAGCAGATCGTCCGCGCCGAGCTTCTGCGAAGGGAGTACATCTGTGACAGCATTGGTTGGCGCAAGCGCGAGTGGGGGCGCGGTGTTCTCTATTTCTGGACCCTGCGCGAACAGTGAGCCGGAAAAAACTAATGCAGTAAGGCACAGCAGGCAGGTAGAAATCTGTCCGCGCCTATGAAAGACATGGGCGCGCACTGCGTTTTCCTGAAGAATAAGCTGCGGCAAATGGGACAGTGTCATGGTGGCATCCAGAAGCGGCATCCAGGAACTATATTGGAGCTCTTCAGTTGTGCTGAGAGAATCCGCTTCTGCGATTCCTGCCAGGGTGGATGTGAAGCGGCAACATCAACTGAAGCCGCTATAAATTTTTGTCACTTTCGCAATCGATCTCTTTTACAAACAAGGTAAAATTCACCGATTGCAGCGATCTACACGAACTCTACCATCGGCTATAGGAGGTGACTCAAGCAATCTTAAGTCACCTCATATGAATTTCTTTACTTTCGGTAACACTGCTCGCAGCATGCTCGATTTGAGAGAGCTGCTTAAATGCTTATATATTATGAATCTTAAACGGTGTCTTCATTTCAACGCTCATGATTGAAGTGGTTACTATCAGTCTTGGCCTGCTGTATATACTCCAAAAGCTCGTGAAGCAGTCGAGAAATATTTACACGATTGAAAGTGTTACCCACGTTCTACACAGTGGCGCGGGAATATAGCTGCGATGTTCCTAAAGTTGCAGGATACGGTCAGGACGCAGGCGCCCGCGCACCAAGTCTCCATAAGCCAGCAGATTGCCCTTGAGCCGCCCACGCCGGTCGATAAACGGTTCTGATCGAATGCTGTGCAGCAGGTTTGCGGCTGTGTTGCGCAGGATGCTTCGAAATGCATTCGGCCATGGATATGTACCTTTACGCGCCAGGTAAACAGGATTCGCTACCTGCGAATAGCCGTAACGCCGGCCCGAGGTTTTACCCACTTTGGCACCGAGGTGCACCGCCTGTGCCCCAGGTACCAGTACCAGCCTTCCGTAGGGCAACAGCCGCCGAGAGAAATCAATATCCTCATACCAGGCATAACCCGGCATTTGTTCATCGAAGCGAAGATGAGCAGCGCGAATGGCACTCATACGAAATGCCATGTTGCAGCCATCTGTATTGAAGGCGCTGAGTGGGGGCTGCTCAGCAAGCGTGGGTACAGCATGGATAGCCCCCAGCAAAGAACGGGCATGGCTGCCCTGCACACCGGGGCCCTTTGCCCCGTTCAGCAAAATCCTGCCGGTAAGCCCGACAACGGTGATGTCTCCGGTAAATGTCTGTTCGACACGCAGGAGGTAGTCACGATGCAGGTAGCAGTCATCGTCCATGATGAAGATGAAGTCGAACTGCTCTTCCGCACCCTCCAGCAAGCGATTACGCTGCGCGCAGGAGCCTCCTGCCCCGGAACCTCGGATAAAGTGCACATCAGGGAACACTTCCTGTGCATCGCTAATATCGGAAGGTTCGTAATACGCCACGAAAATGGCATCCGGCCGGCGGGTTTGCTGCTGTAGATCGCGGATCGTTTCCTGCAGAATGACTGGGCGGCCGCGTGTAGGAATGCCGACAGCCAGGCTGGGGCGTCGGCTTGTGGCTGTTGCGGGCTCACTGGAAACGGCCTGAAAAGAGGTGGACATAATAGCTCCTGTACTCAAGCAAAGTGGCTGTAGGAAATCAGGGGAAGTGGTCCGATCTTGCAGACGCATACTTGGTATTTAGCCCGTTCTGCCCATTGTGCCGTTACAACCCGTAAAGCTACAGAACATTCCTAGTGCTGAATCCCCAGTGCCAAAGCTACGTGCAGTCTTAATGGAGTTGCAGAATGCGGTCCGGCCGCATGCGACGAAGCAGCAGTTCCCACAGAGCAAGCAAATTGCCGCGGACGCGTCCGCGGCGGTCTATATATGACTCCGGACGTAAGCTGAGCAGCAGATTCTTTGAAATATGCCGGCAGATACCTTGGATTGCGGCCAGCCACGGCAGTGTGCCTTTACGCGCCATGTAGATAGGGTTGGCAACCTGCGAGTATCCCAGTCGCTTGCCTGAAGTGCGGCCCTGTTTGATGCCGAGATGGACTCCCTGTGCCCCAGGCACCAGGACTAGCTTGCCGTAAGGCAGCAACCGACGGGAAAAATCAACATCTTCAAACCAGGCATACATGGGAAGATCCTCATCGAATCGTATCCCGTGCTCCACCAGCGCAGACACACGAAATGCCATATTGCAGCCGTATGTGTTGAAGGCAGGCTTGGGTTCGCATTGGGTCAGGCTTGGCACAGCACCGATTTGGCGCAGCCTCTCGCGGGCATAATCTGTGGTGAGTCCCGGCCCTACGGCTCCATCGGCTATGACCTCACCGGTCGCGCCGAGAATGAGCGAATCGCTCAAGAAAGTTTGTTCCATGCGCAGCAGGTAGTCGCGGTGCAGGTAGAAATCATCGTCCATGAAGAAGATCAAACCGTAGCGGTCGCCCGCTGCGTCCAGCAGGAGGTTGCGCTGTGCGCAGGACCCGCCGGAGCCCTGAAGAAAGCGGACCTGAGGGAACAGCGACGGTGCATCTCCGATGTCCCGGGGGTCAAAGTAGGCTACATACGTGCCCTCTGCAGGCCGGGTTTGCAGCGCAAGGTCAGCCAGAGTCTCCTTCAGCGTGTCAGGGCGGCCACGGGTGGCAATGCCGATAGCCACACTCAGGTTGGCAGCTCGGTCTGAGGGTCTGTTCCGAATCGGAATGGAGGCGCTATCCACCATCGGCATCATAATCCTTTTCCATACACAATCCGGCAGCACGCGCCGGTATGAAAATGTCTAGTTTGTCTGCTGTTGCTAGACAATCTTCCCATTGGTAATGAAAAAAATGAGCGGTACCATATAAGTTTTTTTGCAGGGGTAACCGGAAGGTGCGAAGGTAGGGATGCTGTGAGGCATGCGAACACTTGTTTTTTTCAGTGAAGGCTAAACTTGCCTGAACGTTTTGCCGTTGAAGGGAAGTATGAGTATAACAGGGAGTACACCTGTGACCGAAGCGCAGGCAGAGGCCGTCCGCTCGCGCAGCAGCATACGCACGGTAGCGAAAAGTGCCATGTGGAACCTGGTCGGTCGAGCCGGACCGCTTCTTGTGGCAGTTCTTACCACGCCCTACCTGGTACGCGATCTAGGCCCCAGCCGCTGGGGTGTATTTACTATCGCACTCAGCCTGGTCGGCATTTTCAGCATATTTGACTTCGGTATCGGCCGTTCGCTAACCCGCACTGTGTCTGAACTGCTTGCAGAACACCGCATCACCGAAGCCGCGACGCTGGCGCGCACCGGCATCATGGCCTTGACAGTGCTTGGCTGCATCGGCGGCGTCACCATGGCGGCGCTTGCGCATGTATGGGTTACGAAAGGGCTGCACATCCCGGCAAACCTGGAGCATGAGGTTGAGAACTCGCTCTATGTCCTGTGCCTTGCCGCGCCGCTCGTTATTTTGAACTCAGCGCTTTGGGGTGTTATCGCTGCCTACCAGGAGTTCCGCTCGGCGAACCTGGTCAATATCCCTATTATGGCCATGTACTACATCGGCCCACTGGCGATCCTTTTCGTCTTCAACAGTCTGGTCGCCGTTCTTGCTGTGCTGGTTGGGTGCCGCATTGTGATGACCATCGCCTACTGGCGCATCTGTGTGCGGGTCATGCCCGAGCTCAAAACGGCGCGCGTCGAGCTGAAGCAGCTGCCGCCGGTGCTGCGCATGGGCGGCTGGATGACCGCCTCCAACATTACCTGGCCCATCCTGACCTATGTAGACCGGTTCATCATCGCTTCTGTGCTTTCAGCAGCCGCTACCGGCTACTACTCGACACCGCTCGATCTCGTGCTTCGCTTCTCCATCATTCCGGTTGCGATTATGAGCACAGCCTACCCGGCCATGGCCGCCTCATATCGCATAGACCCCGGCAACACACAGTCATTGTTTCGTCGAAGCCTGGTCACAGTCACTGCGGCGCTGTTCCCGGCTTGCCTGCTTTGTGTCGCCCTCAGCCATTGGGTGCTCAATCTGTGGCTTGGAGCTGACTTCGCCGCGCACGCTACCATAGTGCTGCGCTGGCTTGGCGTCGGTATCCTGCTTAACAGCGTGGATAGTGTGGTAGCCGGGCTGCTCGACGGCATCGGCAAGGCAAGTGTGAATGCCAAGTTCTCCATCCTGGAGATATTTTTTTACGTTCCGGTTCTGGCGCTCCTGGTGCGGACCACAGGCATTGAGGGTGCGGCTGTTGCCTGGACGCTACGCTGCCTTATCGACCTGATTGTTCGCATGTACCTGGCGCAGCGCCTGTACCACCCTGTACGGCAGGTAGCTGTCGGCGCACTCCTGCCGTTGCTTAGTGCTGCCGGCACATTGTTTGCGGTGGCCATGGTGCAGGGTACGGTGCTGGTACCTGTGGTTTCTCTTGCAGGTACGTTGCTGCTGGCGGCAGCAACGTGGCGCTCACTCACCCATACTGAGCGCATGCAGCTACGTACGATGGCCGGCAGATTTCTGCCGGTACCGCAGGGAGCGAATCGGCCAGGCTAGAGCATTTCTTCCAATCTTGTGGAATCTCCTCAAAGGGGGGAATGCTTTAGCGTCACCTATCGCATGGGAGCGGCCATGTAACCGGTAAGACGGCCCCAAAAGGTGCTCCAGTAGTAATGCGCGTGCAGTAATCGCGCACGTAGCAGGCTCACAATGACTCCCCCGATGGGGCGGATGAAGTAGGGCAGACTGATGCTGGGACCCAGTGAGTGCTTACGCAGCACACGGCCCATGCCCGCGCCGTACAGAAACGCCCGTGCAATCGCATGAGCTGACATGGTTTTATCCGGGTGCAGTACTCCGATGGATGCGTCGTAGTAGCCGTAATAGCCTTTGGCAAGCAGGCGCAGCACCAGGTCCGGCTCTTCGCTCGATCCCCAGGGCGTTCCCGGTCCAATTGCCGTATCAAAGCCTCCAACCTCACGAGCCGCATTCGTCCGCATCCAGAACGTAAAACCCATCACCGTAGTCCATACGGTTTTCTCATCGATAGGGCAAGACTTCGTATTCCAGCGTCCGTTAATCAGCTGGCCGATCGGCGATATTGCATTGCCGGACAAGACCATCCATTCCGGATGCGTTTTAAAAGCATGCATTACGCGCGCCATGGTATCCGCCTGGTACATGCAGTCATCATCAGGGAATCCGATGATCTCGCCGGTAGCCACTTGGAGCCCGAGATTGCGGGCATGCGAGCAGTTGCGCACTGCCGAACGGATATGGCGTATAGGGAAGCAAGAGCTATATTGCGTAAGAATCGGCGAGAGTCGGTCGTCCGCATTTTGATCAATAATGAGAACTTCAAAATCCCGGAAAGTCTGCGCTGAAAACGCTTCAAGCAAATGCTGCAGCTCGACAGTACGTTCCACCGATGCGACCACCAGAGACAATTTCATTCCGCGACATCCTTAAACGGCTGGTGCCGCAAGGGGCGGCACCAAACCACTCTACGCAGAACGCGGTTAGTACTCAACCTTCATGGTGCCGATAGTAATAAGGGATTTCAGGCAAATGTTTCAAAAAGTCTCTATTAGGGCTTCAAGTCTGCAAGAGCCAGGTTCAGTGCTAGGACATTCACGCGCGGCTCGCCGAGTAAGCCGAGCTGGCGCGGGGTGATGTGCCCTTCTACCAACGTACGCAGCTGTGCGGCAGGGAGCTTGCGCTCAGCGGCTACACGCGGAATCTGGTAAAGCGCGGCAGCAATGGAAATATCCGGGTCCAGACCTGAAGCAGAAGCGGTTACGAGATCAATCGGCACCGGGCTGGAATCCTGCTGTTCTGCCTTTACGCCGGCAGCAACGCGATCTGCCAGGGCTTTGCTGGATGGCCCGAGATTGGAGCCGGACGAGGAGGAAGCGTCATAGCCGGTACCGGCAGCCGATGGGCGGCTATGAAAGAAGCCGGGACCGGTAAAAGGCTGACCGATAAGCTGCGAACCGGCGAGCTGACCGTTGCGGGTGACCAGCTCCCCATTGGCTTGCCGCGGAAACAGCAGGTGAGCGATGCCGGTAATCAGCAGGGGATAGCCGATGCCGAGGATAAGGGCCGTCACAACGGTGTAGAGCACGGAGGTGATGAAAAGCTTTCTGAGTGCCATGGTGGTACCTTTCAGGCCGATCCGGTTCAGGCCAGCCCGGACGCGGTGAGCAGCAGGTCAATGAGCTTGATCCCGATAAACGGCACGATAATGCCGCCGAGTCCATATACCAGCAGGTTGCGTTGCAGCAGGGCGGCTGCCGAAAGCGGGCGGTACGCCACACCGCGCAGGGCCAGCGGGATCAAGGCCACAATAATAAGTGCATTGAATATAATCGCGGATAAAATGGCCGAGTGCGCGCTATGCAGGTGCATAACGTTAAGCGCATTGAGCACCGGGAACACCCCGGCAAACATGGCCGGGATAATCGCAAAGTACTTGGCGACGTCGTTCGAGATGGAGAAGGTTGTGAGGGCACCGCGCGTCATAAGCAACTGCTTGCCGATAGCAACGATCTCGATCAGCTTTGTCGGGTTCGAATCGAGGTCAACCATGTTGCCGGCTTCCTTGGCTGCCTGCGTGCCGGAGTTCATAGCGACACCCACATCCGCCTGCGCCAGCGCCGGGGCATCATTGGTGCCGTCACCGGTCATCGCGACCAGCTTGCCCTCAGCCTGCTCACGCTTGATCAGGTCCAT
The DNA here is from genome assembly GCA_964235655.1 of uncultured Acidobacteriaceae bacterium. Taxonomy (GTDB): domain Bacteria; phylum Acidobacteriota; class Terriglobia; order Terriglobales; family Acidobacteriaceae; genus EB88. The sequence continues at coordinate 100,003 of CAXSBB010000006.1, read as the reverse complement.
CTTGTCTTTAGGCTTGGCTTCCGCCAGGAAATCATCGACACCGGCCTCACGCGCAATCGCAGCCGCAGTCAACGGGTTGTCGCCGGTGATCATGACGGTGCGGATACCCATGGCGCGCAGCTGGTCAAAACGCTCGCGCATGCCGCCCTTCACTACGTCCTTGAGGTGGATGACACCGAGCGCGCGGCCATTCTCGGCAACCACCAGCGGGGTGCCTCCGGAGCGCGCAATCTCTTCCACAGAAGCACGCACCTGCACCGGAAGTTGAGTGCCGTGGCTTTGCAGGTAGCCTGAAATAGCATCGACCGCGCCCTTGCGGATGGAGCGGCCTTCAAGGTCGATGCCCGACATGCGGGTGGTGGCGGAAAAAGGAACAAAGTCCGCATGCAGCGTGGCGAGCTCGCGCCCGCGCAGCCCGTACTGCTCCTTGGCAAGCACAACGATAGAGCGGCCTTCCGGGGTTTCATCAGAAAGCGAGGACAGCTGCGCGGCATCGGCAAGCTGCTGGGGCTCCACACCCGGCGCAGGCACAAAGTTCGAGGCTTGGCGGTTGCCGATAGTAATGGTGCCGGTTTTATCGAGCAGCAACGTGTTCACGTCGCCTGCCGCCTCAACCGCGCGGCCTGAAGTAGCCAGTACATTGTGCTGGACAAGCCGGTCCATACCGGCAATTCCAATAGCCGAAAGCAGGCCGCCGATAGTAGTGGGAATCAAACAGACCAGCAGCGCAACCAGGATGAAGACCGTCTGCGGCGCATGCGAGTAGACCGCGAACGGTTGCAGCGTAACGACCGCGAGCAGAAAAATGATGGTCAAGCCTGCAAGCAGAATGTTCAGCGCAATCTCGTTCGGCGTCTTCTGTCGCTCGGCACCTTCAACCAGTGCGATCATGCGGTCAAGGAAAGTCTCGCCCGGGTTGGACGTGATGCGAACCAGCAGCACGTCAGACAGCACACGCGTACCGCCGGTGACAGCCGAGCGGTCGCCGCCGGCTTCACGGATCACCGGGGCAGACTCGCCGGTAATGGCTGATTCATCCACAGAAGCGACACCTTCGGTGACTTCGCCGTCACCGGGGATCATGGCACCGGCAACCACGCGAACCACGTCATCCACACGCAGCAGCGAGCTTGGAACAGCCTCTTCCGTGCCGTCGCGGGTGATGCGCTGCGCAGTGGTCTCAGACTTTGCGAGCCGCAGCGCATCAGCCTGCGCCTTGCCTCGGCCCTCAGCCATGGCTTCGGCAAAGTTGGCGAACAGGATCGTGAACCACAACCATAATGTGATCTGAAGGTTGAAGCCGAAGTCGCCGCGATGGTGGATCTGGTTGCTGATGAGCAGGACACTGGTGAGCACGCTGCCGACCTCAACAACAAACATGACTGGGTTCTTAGCCATGGTGCGCGGGTTGAGCTTACGCAGCGCATCAACGCCGGCCCGGCGAAGAATGGCGCCGTCGAACAGGGAACGGCGCTTCGAGTTGGAATTGCTTGGCATGGTTGCTTTCTCTTAACTGGTACGGCTTAAAACGCTTGTCCGGCGTGCAGGGTCAAGTGCTCAAGAATAGGACCGAGCGAAAGCGCGGGGAAGAAGGTAAGCGCGCCCACAATGATGATGACGCCGGTCAGCAGAATGGTGAATAGAGGCGTCGTCACCGGGAAGGTGCCCGCGGAAGCCGGGACGGTCTTTTTGCCCGCGAGATGGCCTGCAATGGCCAGCATAGGTATGAGCATGAGGAAGCGGCCCACAAACATGGCAATGCCTAGGGTGGAGTTGTACCAATCCGTATTTGTATTCAAGCCGCCGAAAGCAGAGCCATTATTACCGGTAGCTGACGTATAGGCATACAGGATCTCTGACAAGCCATGCGGACCATGATTGGCAAGCGACGACAATCCGAAGGACGGCGATAGAAGCGTGTAGGCAGAGAAGCCCAGGATAACAAGCGGGAAGATAAGTAAATACAGCATGGCGAGCTGCACGTCATAGGCTTCGATCTTCTTGCCCATATACTCCGGCGTACGCCCGACCATCAAACCCGCGATAAAGACCGCGAGAATGACGAACACAAGCATGCCGTACAAGCCCGCGCCGACGCCGCCGAAAATCACTTCACCCAGCAGGATATTGATCATCGGAACCATGCCGCCTAGCGGCATAAACGAGTCGTGCATGGCGTTCACTGCCCCGCAGCTTGCATCGGTAGTCACCGTGGCGAACAGGGCAGAGTTGGCAATACCGAACCGAACCTCTTTCCCCTCCATGTTGCCGCCGGACTGCGCGAGCGTCTGCGTCTGCGTCACTCCGTGCATCAGGGTGTTGGGCTGCGACTCTGCCCAGTAGCAGGTGACCGTACCCGCAAACCACAAGATCGCCATGGCCCCGAACACTGCCCAGCCGTGCCGCGGCGAGCCCAACATCTGCCCCAGCGTGACGGTAAGGCCAGCCGGGATGAGAAAAATGGAAAGTAGCTGCAGGAAGTTCGACAGCGGCGTGGGGTTCTCAAACGGGTGCGCGCTATTGGCATTGAAGAAGCCGCCGCCATTGGTGCCCAGCATCTTGATCGCTTCCTGTGAAGCCACCGGGCCTTGCGCTATGGTCTGCGTATCGACCTTGGTTGTGGTGGTTTTACCATTTGTGTCTGTCGCGGTTACAGACTGCGTTTCAAGCAGGTGCGCAGTGTCGTACGGACGCAGGTTCTGCACCACACCCTGCGAAACCAGCACCACGGCAAAAACAGCCGCAATGGGCAGCAGTACCCAGAAAGTCGCGCGCGTAAGGTCAACCCAGAAGTTGCCGAGCGTCTTCATCTCGCGCCGTGCAATGCCGCGAATGAACGCAATCGCCAGCGAAAGCCCTGAAGCCGCCGACCAGAAATTGTGCGTGGCCAGCCCGACCATCTGCGTCAGATAGCTCATGGTTGCTTCCGGCGTGTACGCCTGCCAATTGGTATTGGTGGTGAATGAAACAGCCGTGCTCCAGGCTAAATCGGGTGCAACGCCGGGGAGATGCTGCGGGTTGAACGGAAGCATGTGCTGCAAGCGCTCGATCGCGTAGGTAAGCAGCAGCGTCACCAGCGAAAACACCAGCAGCGCGAACAGGTAGCCGGTCCAGTGCATCTCCGTTTCAGGGTCAACACCGGTAATCCGGTACAGCAGGCGTTCGCAGGGCACCAGCACCGGGTCAAGCCAGGTGCGTTTCCCCGCGAACACCAGTGTCAGGTACGTGCCCATGGGCTTTGCCAGCAGCGCAACGCAGGCAAAGAACAGGGCAATTTGCAGCCAGCCATTCAATGACATTTAGAACTTCTCCGGCCGCAGCAGGGCGTAGGTCAGGTAAATAAGCAAGGCGAGAGCCAGCAGGAGCAGAAGAACATTTTCAACCACGGCCTCGCCCTCCCTTCAGTCGGTTGCAAGCGCTTGTATATCCAAATGCCAGTGCAACTAAAGCGAATGTTGCCAGTACAGCGAACAGATCGTGCACAAGCCGTTCCTTTCTACAATCCACTTAGAAGTGGTAAATCACGTCACCTGCCACTGTAAACTGCGTCGTCTTGGTCCCGAGGTCATAAGCCGGAATCGTATACGAGTGGTCAAGCCGCAGTTCCGGGCGAAAGGTCACCGTGGAACCGATCCAGTGGTCGATGCCGACCAGGTGCTCGGAATAGGTCGTTTTGAAGCCCGTGCGCTGGCCTCGAATATCATCCACAAACTCGTTACGTATGTTCAGCGAATCGTGATGATGGTTGAAGTCGCGTTCCACATAGTTCACGATGGCCGAGTCGGGCGCGTAGCAGCTCAACTGGCCCGGCTTGCAGAAGGCCCCGTTCGCACCGTTTTCCGTAGGTAAAGGATTGGCAACATTCCCGGCTATATTCGGCACACTTCGTTCATACTGGTACCAGCCCTCCGTATCGGTGTGCCAGTTGCTCTTGCCGAATTTGTGGTACCAAGTCAAGTAATATCCCTGAAGATTGTTATAGGCGTATCTGCCGTCGTTGATGGCATTGGCGCACAGGTATAAATTGTCCCCGCCGACGGACCAGGTGTAGGAAAGACAGCCGGTACCGGTCGGCTGCGCATCGCCCTTTGTCCAAGGGGCAGCCTCGCAACCTGCGGAAAGCCCGGCCTGCACCTGCCAGTGATCGCTCAGCTTGAGCGTCGCCACCGCACCGGTTTGCGTGTAGCAATCATAGGTGTATAGCAGGGAATGGCTATAGGTGTAGTTATTCGGTGCCAGCTGGGCTTCAATATCCGGCAGTGAGATATAACGGCCCACGCGAATGTTCAGGCCTTTGGCTACATGCGGAATCCAAAAATCCGCGTAAAACATAACCGGGTCATAGCCGTAGGTATTGTTGCTGCTCAGCAGTTGCTGGCTGAAGATGCCCTTAGCGGTCGTGTAGCGGTAATCGAGGCCGTATATCTGAGCAATGCGGAATCCCCAGTCGAAATGGTCTCTTTGTACTTCATTCGGCAATTTTTCAATGTAGAGAGCTGCCTGGTTCAACTGAATGGAGTTAGGAATTACGTCATAGGCGATAGGAGCATTTGCGTACTTGCCTTTATTTGAGGTGCTCACATTGAAGCCCCCATCGAACCAGCCGTAATACTTGATGCGGCTCTTATTTTCGTCGCTCGCATCCATCAGCGGGTACACGTTGCCGTCCGGAGCGCCGATGACGGGCGAGCCGCCGTAAGGCCAGTCCGTAAAGGGAAAAGGAGGCGCGCTGACCGGCGCGGGGTACCCGGCGCGGGCGGGCGTTTCGCTTGCAGGTGCATTTGGGTCCGGGTGCCAGTCGCTTGCGTACGCATCTTTCAGACGAGGGAAAAAGCTTTTCGTCTGGGGAGCGGTTTGAGCGTCGGTTGCGGTCTGCTTGGGAGCTGCATCGCGTGTCTGTGCTTGCGGGTCAAGATCGGCGCTTGCAAGGGACGTTCCTGCATTTGCCGGAGGGTTAGCCGCGACAAGTGCAATTGGGTCCGGCGTGGGATTTGTTTGTGCGTGGGAGATGGAGAGGGCGAACAGGAATAACAAGCCGTACAAAGCGCGAGACATCAAGATTTCCTCTACAGGCCATTGGAACGCCGGGGCTCGCAGAAAATCCGTAGAAAAGGCATCAAGAAGTTGTAAGTTCGGTCTGCGCGGTCGGGTGAAAGCGGTACCCGATCCAGGGTTCGCTTTCGATGTAGCGGCGACCTGAACCGTCATCGAGCTTCTTGCGCAGCTGCGCGATCAGCACGCGCAGATACTCCGGCTGATCGATGCCTGACGGGCCCCACACATGCTTCAGCAACGCCTTATGCGTGAGCACACGCAAGGGATTGCGCAAGAAGAACAGCAACAGCGCAAACTCCTTGGGTGTAAGGTGCAGCGGCTCCCCGCGCACGGTCAAGTTGTGCGCTTCAGCGTCAATAAAAAAATCACCGAGCGCAAGCTGTGCCGGCTCAGGCGCGCTCGCGGCTTTGCGCAAGTTGGCGCGCACACGTGCCAGCAGTTCCGGCATGCTGAACGGTTTGGTAATGTAATCATCCGCGCCCGAGTCGAGCGCGGCCACCTTTTGCCGCTCGGTTTCACGCACGGAAAGCACCAATATCGGCGTGTCCGAGACCCGGCGGATTTCGCGCGTGAACTCGATGCCGTCCATCTCCGGCATGCCCAGGTCGGTAATGATAAGGTCCGGCGCGGCCTCCTCAAACAGCGCCAGCGCCTGCACGCCGTCATGTGCGACAACGACCTCGTAGCCGCTGCTCTGCAAGGAGGTGCGCAGCACACGGGTGATCTGGCGCTCATCGTCCACAACAAGAATGCGCATGTACGTATCGCCGGCGGTAGACTGCTTGGGTGCAAAGCCTGCCGGCACAAACCTTTCCCGCGCAGTCCCGTCCGGCCCAGGAGGTGCGGCGCTGGGCTGTTGCGATGGTGTCGCTTGGAGTGATTGTAAGCGTGTACCGGTGGCTTGACCCGGCCAACCGCACGACGATCGCGCTGACCTTGCTGCTGCTGGTACTGCTGCTGGCACGCTGGGGCTTGCGCTACGCGGTCGTAACCTCGCTTGCGGCTACAGTCTGCTACAACTTTTACTTTCTGCCGCCGATCGGCACGTTCACCATCGCCGACCCGCAAAACTGGTTGACGCTGTTCGCGTTTCTGGTCACCTCGGTCATCGGCAGCCGGCTGGCCGAGCAGGTGCGGCGCGAGGCCGAGCAGGCACGTGCACGCCAGGGGGAGCTGGAGCTGCTGTACCGGTTGAGCCGGGAGCTGCTGCAGACTGAAGATGTAGCGCAGCTGCAGGCCATGATCGCCCCGGCTGTGAAGCGCGTGACAGGGGCACTGGCGGTGGAGCTGTTGATGATCGACGGAAAGACTTCGGGGATCGGCGAGCACTTTACAGGGGCGGAGTACGGGCAAGCCCGGAGTCTGCTGGAAGCCTTGCCGTCAACAACAGAGTGGATGACAGGCGAGGTACGGGCTGTGCCGCTGCGCGCCGGGGTGCGCCCGCGCGGGCTGCTGTTATTGCGTGGGGCCAATCTTCTCCGACTTTCCCCGGAGACCTTGGATGCCATGGGCGGCCTGGTTTCCATCTCACTGGACCGCGCGCAGGCTCTCGAAGAAGTAACCCGCGCCCGCGCCGCCCAGGAGAGCGAACGCATGCGCACGGTGATGATTGATGCGCTGACGCACGAACTGCGCACCCCTTTGACAGCGATCAAGGCGGCGTCTACCACGCTGCTGACAGGCTCGCTTGACGCCCGAGATCAGCGGGAACTGCTGGAGGTAATTGACGAGGAGGCAGACCGTCTGAACCGGCTGGTGGCGCGCGCGGTTGAAGTGACCCAGCTCGAAGCGCGGGATGCGCAAATGATATTTTTACCTGTCGCTCCCGCGCGCATCGCCGACGAGGCGCTGGAGCAGAGCGCAGTCGCGCTGGGACGGCACGCAATCCATGTGGACGTAGGCGAAAACTTACCCTGTGTGCTGGGCGATGCCATCTATCTGGCAAAGGTGCTGCAAAACCTGCTTGAGAACGCGGCCAAGTACTCTCGCACCGGTACTGACATTCGGCTTGCCGCATATGAGGACAAGGGGAGTCTTGTGTTTACCGTCCATGACGCGGGCGTAGGCATCGATGCGTCAGAGATCGCGCTGATCTTCGACCGTTTCTACCGCGCGAAAACGCAGAGCGACACCGTGCCGGGCACCGGCATGGGTCTGGCTATCAGCCGTGCTATTGCTGAAGCCCATGGCGGGTCGCTTGCCGTGGAAAGTGAACCGGGTATGGGGTCTGTCTTCCGGCTGACGCTGCCGCTAACTGCTTCACACTCCTGAGAGGGTGTCTGCAAAGTCGGAAACAAATAAGTCGGAAACAAATAAGTCGGAAACAAATAACAGGTATCATTTTAGGAGTGTGTGGAAAGTCGGAAACAAATAACAGGTGTCATCCTGAGCGAAGTCGAAGGATCTGCTTTTGCCTTTGACTTTCGCGCCGCAGCCAAAGAAAACAGGTCCTTCGACTCCGTTTCACTCCGCTCAAGATGACACGGGTTTCGTCGTGATCCTGAGACAAAACACTTTGCACATTTTCTCACGATGACATGGTTTTTAGATACTTTTGAAGAAGCAGGTACTTCATATAACCCTCTGAGCAGCGAAAGTCCCGTGCTAGCATGCCATGCATGATTCTTCGCGCCGGCGCTCTTCTCACAGCTTCCGCTTTGCTTACTGTTTCGCTCCATGCGCAGGCCGTGCCGCAGGCAACTACTGTGCTGCATGCGGCGCACCTTCTGGATGTGCGCGCGGGCACGCTTGTCTCGCCGGGCGAGGTGCTGGTGCGGGGAGAGCGCATTGTTGCCGCAGGGGTGAGCGTGCCGCGGCCTGCGGGTGCCGCCGTTATCGATCTCGGCGGGGCTACGCTGATGCCGGGCTTGATCGATGCGCATGTGCATTTATTTCTGCATCCCGGAGCGGAGGATTCGCAAACCGTAGTCGAGTCGGTACCGGAGCGCGTGATCCTGGCCGAATTGGCCGCGCGCGACGACGTGATGGCAGGCTTTACCGCGGAGCGCGACATGGGTACCGAGGGCGCCGGATCTGCCGATACGGCAGTACGAAACGCCATTAACGCGGGCTTGATTCCGGGCCCGCGCATGCGCATGAGCGGCAACGCGATCAGCATTACCGGCGGCCATGAGGATGCCATCCACTACAACCCGGCAGAGCATATTTCATCAAACGCGGACTATGCCGACTCTGCGGACGAGCTGGTACACGTGATGCGGCGTCAGCACAAGGAAGGAGCCGACTTCACCAAGATTTACCAGACGGGTGAAGACCGCGTAGTGGACGGCAGGCTCGTCACTCCGTACCAGTACACCGAGGCCCAGCTTGCGGCGGCAGTGGCGGAAGCCGACCGGCAGGGAACGCGCATAGGCGTGCACTGCACCGGCGAGCCCGGCGCTTTATACGCCGTGCAGTCGGGTGTTGTGTCTATTGATCACGCCTACCAGCTCAGCCCGGAGACCATGCGGCTGATGAAAGAGAAGCAGGTGTACGCGGTACCGACTTTCGCCATCACCGAGTACTTCGTCGAACATGCAGCGACGCCGGAAGCAGCAGCCCATGAACGTGCATTGCAGACGCTGCATATCGCGGAGTTTAAAAAGCAGCTTGCGGCAGGAGTGCCCATGGCGGTCGGCTCCGACGTTGGCCCATTTCCCCATGGAACGCAGGCGCGTGAACTGGAACTGATGGTCGAGTACGGCATGCCCGCACCCGAGGTGCTGCGAGCCGACCTGCTGCACGGCGCCAGGCTGCTGGGCTGGGAAGGGCAGCTGGGCGAGTTGAAGCCGGGTATGTACGCGGATGTAATTGCTGTACAAGGTGACCCGCTGCGAGATATCACCGTGCTGCGGAAGGTTGCGTTTGTGATGAAAGGCGGCGCGATTGTGCGTCCAATTTCAAAGGAAGACGGGGTAGGGAAGTGAAAGCTGCTTTGCTGGGAGCCATGGCGATTGTGGGAGTGCTGAGTGCGCAGGCTCAACAAGCGCCGCATAAGTGGGCGCTGGTGCTGCACGGGGGTGCGGGCGTGATTGAGCGCTCCTCCATGACGCCTGAAGCCGAGCGCGCGTATCGCACCGGGTTGACTGAAGCAATCAACGCCGCCGGCGCGGTACTGGATAAAGGCGGCTCTGCTGTCGATGCGGTGCAAGCGGCGATTGAGTTGATGGAGGACAATCCGCTGTTCAACGCGGGGCGCGGTGCCGTGTTTGCGGCTGACGGCACCAACCAGCTGGATGCGGCCATCATGGATGGCGCGACTCTCAAGGCGGGTGCTGTAGCAGACGTGCAGCGGACCCGGCACCCGATCGCGCTGGCCCGTGCGGTGATGGACAAGAGCCAAAATGTAATGATGATCGGCGCGGGTGCTGATGCATTCGCAGCGCATGTTGGGCTGGAGCAGGTGCCGCCTTCCTTCTTCTTTACAGAGCGGCGTTGGCAGGCGCTTGAAACAGAGCTGAAGAGCAAAGGCCTGCCGGTGCCTCCACGCCCTGCCGGTGCGCCCTCAGCCAAAACGCTCTCCTTCTTTGAGCAGCCGGACGCGCACAAGTACGGCACGGTGGGCGTGGCAGCGCTTGATGAGCATGGCAATATCGCGGCGGGTACCTCCACAGGCGGCGTTACCGCCAAGCAGTGGAACCGTGTCGGCGACTCGCCTGTAATAGGTGCCGGAACCTATGCCTCGAATGCTTCCTGCGCGGTGTCAGCAACGGGCACGGGCGAGTACTTTCTCCGGCTTACCGTGGCACGGACGATCTGCGCGCTGGTCCAGTACAAAGGTATGCCGCTACAGCAGGCGGCGGATGAAGTGGTCCAAAAGGAGCTACCCGCAATCCATGGGGACGGCGGTGTGATCGCGATTACGCCCGATGGGCAGCTGGCCTGGAGCTTCAACACGCCCGGCATGTTCCGAGCCAAGCTGGTACAAGGCGGTACGCCGCAGGTAGGCATTTACCGGGATGAGCCGTAAGCGGCACCGCAGTGTATGAATTTTCCATGTACGCTGCTTTTGCGCATCCGCTCCGCACGTATGGTGAATGCATGCCGCGTACAAATTTTGCCATGGCAGCTAGCCTGCTTTGTTTTGCACTGCCGCCCAGTCACGCACAAACCAGTCTCGACCTGCCCACCAGCAAGCAGCTTGCGGGCACACTTCCGGGCTCTCCTGCAAAGACCAACAGCCTGCCCATGTCCATGGTGCTTTCCCCGGATGGGCGCTACGCGGCCACCGTCAACGCAGGCTACGGCACGGCAGAGTCAAACTATGACGAGTCGATCCTGGTTGTAGACCTGACAACAGGCAAGCAGCTTGACTTCCCGGACGCGAGAACCGCACCGCGCACCTCGCACCAGACGTTCTACCAAGGCCTGGCATGGGGCAGCGACGGCAAGCACCTGTACGCAAGTCTGGCCTCGCTGACCGCGCCTGAAGGCGGCATGCCGGATGCAACCGGCAACGCGGTCGCGGTCTACAACATTCAGGATGGCAAGCTGAGTCCGGAGCGGCTGATCTCGATTCCGCTGCAAAAGCTGGCCGGGGGCAAGCAGCAGAACGTGCTCAAGAAAGCCGTGCCCGCGGGTATGGCAATTCCGTATCCGTCCGGCTTGTGCGTGACCCCGGGTGCGGGCGGTGACCGACTGCTGGTGGCCGATGACCTCTCAGACGACGCGCTTCTGCTCGATGCGGCAACCGGCAACATCGTGACACGCTTTGACCTGTCCAGCACCAGCGCCGTGCCTGCGGCGTACCCGATCACCGTAACAGCAACGCACGACGGCAAGCTGGGCTTTGCGGCACTTTGGAATGGGTCTGCGATAGCTGAACTCGACCTTGTACATGGGCGTGTGCTGGGTACTATTGCCTTGCTGCCGCCGCGCTCAGCGGGGGCTGCCGGGTCGCATCCGGCCTCGCTTGCATGGAGTCCCGACGAAAAGCAGCTTTATGTCGCCCTGGCCAATCGCGATATGGCTGCCGCTATCAGCATTGCGCCGGGCGCGAAGCATGCAATGAAAATCGAAGCATATTTTGACACAAAACTACCGGGGCAGACCTACTTTGGAGCAGTGCCGGATGCGATTGCGGCATCGCCCGACGGCAAGCGCCTGTACGTTGCCAATGCGAGCTCAAATGCGGTCGCGGTCTTTGACACGCACACAAAAAAAACAAGTGGCGCACAGATTGAAGCAGCGCGTCCGCTCGGTTTTATCCCCACCGGCTGGTACCCTACCGCGCTCACCGTTACGCAAAATGAGCTGCTGATAGCGACTGCGAAAGGTGAGGGTACGGGCCCTAACAATATGCCGCAGCGCGACGCCCCGGCTAGCAACCCCAAGCGCGATCACACCTACATCGGCACGCTGCTGTATGGGTCTTTTGCTCGCGTGCCCTTAGCCGGTGTTGACGCGCAGCTCGCTGCCATGACCGCGCAGGTGGTTGACGAAAACCGGCTGAAGGCAGCTGAAGAGAAAATCACGTTCAAAGCCGGCGCGAACCCGATCAAGCACATCATTTACATCATCAAGGAGAACCGCACCTACGACCAGATCCTGGGTGACGAGCCTGCCGCGAACGGCGACCCGAAGCTGACCCTGTACGGGCGCGCGATTACGCCAAATGAGCACAAGCTAGCCGAGCAGTTCGGCATCCTCGATAACTTCTACGACTCGGCTGAAGTCTCAGGCGATGGCCACGTATGGTCGAACGCCGCCATTACGTCGGACTATACGGAAAAGACCTGGCAGCAAAGCTACCGCGGTAATGAGCGTATGTACGACTTTGAGGGTGTAGTCTCAGGCGCATACCCGCTGCTGCAAGGCATTCCCGATGTAAACGAGCCTGCCAGCGGCTACTTGTGGACCAACCTGGCGCGGCATAATAAGACGCTCTACCACTTCGGCGAGTACATCTCAACCAAGTTCTGCGTGGAGAAGGGTTCCGGTGCCAAGCAGGAGTCCCCGCTTGAAGGCACGCCCGAGCCCACCACCTCAGACTGCGCGCGGCCTGCGATCCACAAGGGCGAGCTGCTGCCCGCCAACTATGGCGGCGGCCTCAGTGAGTATCCATGGGCCATCCCGATGATCGCCTCAAATACCGCGACCAAGCCGGAGCTGCAAGGGCACTTTGATCCGCAGTACCCGGACTTTGAGATTGCGTTTCCCGACCAGTTGCGCGTTGAAGAGTTCCTGACGAAATTCCGCATGTGGAGTGCCGAACGTGATATCGGCAAGGACACCATGCCGGACTTTGTGCAGCTGCGGCTGCCGAACGACCACACAGCCGGTACGCGGCCCGGCATGCCGCGACCCGCGGCTTCTGTCGCCGACAACGACCTGGCAGTGGGCCGCGCGGTCGAGGCGGTCTCACACAGCGCCTACTGGGCCGACACTGCGTTCTTCATCCTTGAGGATGACGCGCAGGACGGAGCCGACCACGTGGACGCGCATCGCAGCATTCACCTGGTCATCAGCAAGTATTCGCCGCAGCCCAAGGATGGAATGCCGTTTGTGGATCACCGCTTCTACACAACGGTAAGCACCATCCGCACCATGGAAAACCTGCTTGGGCTGCCGCCGATGAACAATAACGACGCTTTTGCCCCATTGATGGCGCCTCTGTTCGCAGGCAACGGCGACCAGCCGCCGTATACCGCAGATACCGGCAACCGCGACAACGGGCTGATCTACCAAGCAAATACCGGACGCAGCCCCGGGGCACGCGCTTCAGCACGCATGGACTTTACCCATGCCGATCAGGCACCGTCGGGCGAGCTGAACGTGATTTTGTGGAAGGATGCCAAGGGTGAGGAGCCGCTACCTGCACAGCTGCGGCACCCGGCGACGCATGGCGCGAAGGATCACGACGATTGAGCGATGAGACGGACGCAAGTCAACAACATCGGATCAAGCATTGGCGCAAAGGGAAGCGCGCCGAGCTTTTAGAGGCACGGCAAGCTGTACCCGGGGCTGTACATAGCTCGTTAAGCAGGGAAATACTTCATCAACTTGTGCAGAGTTTCTTGCCTCGGCTGCAGGGTGTCACAGTCCTGTACTGGCCTATATGCGGAGAGCCGGACATCCTTCCTTTTGCCGGGTACCTGCTAAACGCAGGGGCTACTCTCGCTTTGCCTGTTGTTACGGCTCCAGGCAGGTCGCTGCAGTTTCGAGAGTGGAAGCCCGGCAATGCGATGGTTCGTGGCGTGTACGGCATCGCCTACCCGGCAATTGAAACAGTAGTGCAACCGGATGCGCTGCTGATACCGCTTGTAGGTTTTGACGAAGACTGCTATCGGCTAGGTTACGGCGGCGGGTACTATGACCGAACGCTTGCGGCACTATCGCCCAGGCCGCTGACCATCGGGATAGGCCTGGAAATGGCGCGGCGACCGACCATCCACCCGCAGCCGCATGACGTGCCAATGGACTTCATCGTGACGGAAGCAGGTGTAACTGAGCGTTGTTAGAGCAAATACAAAATGGATGTTATGTACAAGAGTTGTGTGATCCTGAGCACAAAACCGTGTCATCCTGAGCGGAAATTGGTGCGCAAACGCCAACTGGAGCCGAAGGACCTGCTTTCTGTCGGGTGTGGTGCAAAGTTCCAGGGCGAAAGCAGGTCCTTCGACTTCGCTCAGGATGACACGATTTCTTATGTGACACTAACTCTTCTTTGGGAGTGCGCTTTAAGAAGGGTACTTTGAGAAACGCACCTTGAGAAATGCGCTTTAAGAAATGCGCTTTTAGAAATGAAAAATGAGATCGGATGCCGCAGTGAACTGGTTGCTGTGGCTGCCGTTGTCGTAGCCGGGGCGGTCCCACGCATGGTCGAAACGCACCTCCGGACGTAGCTGCACGGTTGAGCCGATCCAGTGGTTCCAGGCAAAAGTGTTTTCAGAGTAGCGGGTCTGGTACCCGGTGCGCTGCCCTTTCTTGTCGTTCAAAAAGTCGGACCGAAAGGTGAGATAGTCATGCGCGGAAAGCTCTTTATTGATGTAGTTGACCGCGGCGTACTCCGGGGCTAAACAGCGCACCTGCCCCGGCCTGCACATGGCCCCGGTTGTGCCTGCTTCCAGCGGCAGCGGGCCGCCGACCGCGGGTACATCGCGTTCATAGAGCAACCAGGCTTCTGTCGCGATGTGCCATGTTTTTGAAAATTTGTGATACCAGGTCAGGTCGTACTGCTGCACGTTGTTGTATGCGTATTCGCCGTCGTTGAGGCCATTCGCGCAGCCGTAGAAGTTGTCGTTGACCGACTTTGTTGTATAGCTCACGCAGATTGTGGCAGAGGGTTTCGCATCGGGTGTCCACAACGCCACATCGTGCGAGCCGGTAAGGCCGAACTGCACCAGCCATTGATCAGACAATTTGAAGGTGGCCAGGATACCTGTGTCTGTAAACGGATCGACAGCGTACAGCAAGGAATGCGAAAAGATGTAGTTGTTAGGCGACAGCTGAGCCTCAATGCCGGGTATGGAGATGAAACGACCGACACGCAGGTTAAGACCCTGTGCGACATGGGGAAAGTAGATGTCGGCATACTCCAGCACCGGGTCAAAGCCGTACTGCCGCTTGTTCTGGATTAGCTGCAAGGAAAGGTAGCCTTTGTCGGTGGTGTAGCGGTAATCGGTGCCGAAGAAGGATGACAGATGGAAGCCCCAGTCGATATGGTCTTGCTGCACGGTGTCCGGCAAGCGCTCGAGGTATACGACAAATTGGTTCAGCTCCACACGATTGGAATAGGCGTCATTCGCTTCAGGACTGTTGCTGTGCGAAGACGTACTGCCGTTGACGGTCGGGTCGACCCAGCCGTAAAGCTTGGTGCGGCTGCGCGCGCCGTTCAGGGCAGTCATCAAGGGGTAGCTCTGTGTGTCCGGCTCGCCTATGACGGGTGAGCCGCCGTAGGACCAGTCGGAACTTGGAAAGGGTAGCGAGTCGAGCGGCGATGGCGCACCGCGGCGTGCCGGCGCAGGGGACGACGAAGCAGAGGGTTGCGGGTGCCAGTCAGAGAGATAGAACTGAGCCCAGCGTTTGAACACATCACCCCCCTGATCGGTGGCTTGTGCCGGGGGCGCATCCGGCACAGGGGCTTGCGCTCTGCAAACAGGGGATATGCAAAGAACAGCAAGCAGAAGCGTAAAGGGAAGCGGACGCATGCTGCCTAGAATGTCACGAGCGAAGCGCCACTGCTAGTTACCGAAGCCACCATGGCCGAGACATCGCAATGGGGCACAACTCTATGGAAGTTGCCGCATGGTAAACTTCCCTGAGTCGCAAGGCCGCCCGCGCGGAGAGATGGCAGAGCCCGGTCGAATGCAGCTGACTCGAAATCAGCCATACCTTTACGGGTATCGGGGGTTCGAATCCCTCTCTCTCCGCCATAGCTTTAGAATCAATATTTTAGAGTCCTGGTTACCATCGGGGCTACCAATATTGCGAATCAGCCAGGATGACTCGGTATTTGTCTTCAAGGAGATATCGCAATGAAGTCCACTGCTGTACGCCTCTACACTCGGGTCCGTCGTCCTGACGGTACCCGCCTCTTCACTCTCCCGGTTCTCGCAGGCAATGGTCGTCTACGCGCTCAGTTCGCAATGTTGAACGGCTAACCCCAGCACTATCCAGATGGCATATACCACTTGCGCTACTCCCAAGAACGGAAAGCGCGTCTGGGAAAAAATCGGCGCTGACCCGCAACTCACCTTTCTGGTACATGAAAAGAAATATCGGATGATTGAAGCTCTTGCTGTCGGAGTCGCCATCGCTGATGAGGACAGCAAGCCAAAGATCCTGCTCGCAGAGGATGTTGCTGCGTACCTGGAAGACGTGCGATGTATCAAGTCTGCGGAAACCGCCGAGGCATACCGGGAGACGATGCGGGGCTTTGCTGAAAGTACCGGGAAGAAGTATCTAAACGACCTGGCCCGGAAGGACGTGTTAGGCCAGATGGCCTATCTGCGCGAGAAGAACAACGTGCCCCGAACAGTTCACAACCGGCTCATCTTTCTGCGTACCTTCTTGAGGTGACGCCGACTGGTTTGAATCTGCCCTGGGCGAGCCCGGTGACCTTCCATTGGTAGTCTCCGGTTAGATTGATGTGCTCCCAGCCGAGCGGGAAGAGGTATTTGAACAGCTCAGGTCCAGGTCCTGCCCGTTCCTGGCCAAGGTCTGAACCGCCCTCTCTATATACACTGTGTTTCAGAGCGCGATGGCGGCTGTGACGAGAGTGAGGCCACTGGCGCGATAGCACTTGCTGCTCGAAGCTGTTATCCCTGATCTCCCCGAGACGGCAGGAAGACGGCCCTGGCGAGGGCATTTCACGCTTCACGCCAGTTCGGCCGCAAAGGCGGACGAAAACGGCAGATGATGGAAAGCAAGATCAGATCAGCCAAAAAACTACTCGCCAGCGGAGTACCACTTCGTGGCATGGCAGGTAATCTCGGCGTCTCTGTTCCAACGCTTTACCGGTGGGTTCCGCCTCTAACTACGCTTAATGGTGAGCTCGACCAGCCTATTAAGGATGTTTATGCGGGAGCCTTGTACATCCTTAGATTCGTTCCGGCCGGACAACTCATCTGCTGCTTCCATATTGGTTGCAACGTTTGGTCCAGGTACATGAGCTGATTGTTCAACATTACCAGCAGGTGCCCGGCATCAAATGAACCCATATCATCATATTCTGGCTTCAGCACAATTTTTCCGCTCAGGTCGATTAGTCCCCATTTGGCATCCTTCATCACCGGGCACAAGCCTTCGCTAAATTCTCCCGTTTTATCCCATAGAGCAGGTAATGCAAGGGAGCCGTCATGGCGGATAAAACCCCATTTGCTATTCATCAGCACCGCGCACACGCCCGCGTTAAAGCTGGTGACCGTGTCGTAGCGAAACGGCAAGATAGTAGTTCCTGTCTTGTCGATGAAGCCCCACTTGTTATTTAGCTGCACGGGAGCAATCTCATCGCTGTAACCATGCACGGTTTGGTAGATGGCGGGAATCACCAACCTTCCTGTCGGGTCGATAAACCCCCATTTTCCATTCACACGAACACGCGCCCGACCGTCTTGAAAGCTCCTTGTGAGTTCGAAATGCTGCGGAAAAGCTTCTGAGCCGTCCGGACGTATAAAATGCCATTCCTCGCCCCCGCGGACGGGGCTGCAATTGTAGCGGAAGTTCCTTGCTTCGTCGTACTGCGGAGCCAATGTCTCCCGACCGTTGCGATCAATGTATCCCCACTTCCCGTTCCGGCGCACCGCAGCCCAGTCTGTTGCGAAGGGCAATGCAGCCTCGTAGCGTGCCGTAACCGCGAGAGTTCCTTTGCTGTCTACATAACCGAAGTTGCCGCAAATGTTCACTGGCAGCAGAATGCGTGTCGGTTCCTCGGCTTGCAGGAGAAGGCGCTGGCTTGCCGCGGCGGCAGAGGCGAGCTTCAAGAATAAGCGACGGTCAAATGATGGCATGGTGATTTTTCCTCGGACTAGATCTGATGTTTGAGTTAGAAGGTGATACGGAGACCAAACTCGAAGACGCGTTGTGTGGCTGTGCCCGTAGCGCCCGGATTCAGTTGCGTGGTGATCTGCCCGAAGTTGGTTGCCGACACATTCGTAGCAGGCAAGCCGTACTGTGCGCGATTCAGCAGATTGAACCCTTCGCCGCGCAGGCTCAACGCGTAGCGATCCAGGTGAAGCAGGTCCTTCTGCAAGGCACCATCGATTTGCCAAGTGCCTGGCCCGCGGAGAAGGTTGCGCGGCGTATTTCCAAATGTGCCCGACGGGGGCAGTACGAAGGCAGCCGGGTTGATCCAGTGCTGCGGGGTACGACCCGTAGAAGGCACGAATAAAGCGCCGGGCACCAGGTTTGGTCGCTGAGGCGAGAGCGAGTTTCCATCGGGAATGTTGGAGGCGCTGCGCGAGATCGTCACATTCAGCGGCAGACCGGTGCGTGCGATGGCAATGCCGCTCACCTGCCAGCCGGAGCCTAGTGCCCCGCTCACATCTCGTAGGATTGAAGCGTGTCCGTGGTGTGCTCCGAATTGATAGACGACGCTGGTCGTGAAGGACGACCTCACATCCTGATCACTGCTGGCCCGTTCACAAATACGGCAGGCCACGTTCTGCGGATAGTCCTGCTCCCCGCCACCTGTCGACCCATCATTGATGGAGTGCGACCAAAGATAGTTGGCCCCAAAGAGCAGGCCACCGGAAAACTGTCGGTTCAGTGTCGCGGAAAGTCCGCTGAAATTAGCATTGTTGCCGCTTAGCTTATAGTCCACCTGGCCGAAGGCGGGCAGCGGTCGTGTGTTCGTCGTTGGATTCAGCACATTGATGTACGACCGTGACGGCAGGTGCGCACCATGATTCCCGAGGTACCCGATCTCCGACAGAATCTGAAACGGCAGACGCTGCTGAACGGAGACGCCGTACTCGCCGACCTGCTGATCCACGCGTCCCCGATACAAGCCCCGCGGTGCATTTGCGCCGGCGGCGCCCAGGGCGAGAAAAGGCGTTAGCGGATAGCTCAGCGCCGGGATTTGTGCGCTGGTCAGCAGCAGCCGGGACGTGAGATTGTTCAGCGGTGCGGTTAGATCGCCGAGCTGGCCCTCGCCGAAGTACAAACCGTAACCGCCACGAAAAACCGTGTTGCCGCCAAATGATTCCGGTGCCCAGGTGATGGCAAAGCGCGGTCCAAGGTCCGCATGGCCGGCATTGTAAAACGGTCCGCCGGGGGTGCAAAATCCGTCTGGGCAGGTGAGCGGATCGAAATCCTTCGACCTGCCCAGAACTTCAGAAAATGCGCCGAAAGAGTCATACCGCAGACCCAGGCTCAAGGTAAGGTTCGGGCGAATTTTATATTGGTCCTGAATGAAGAGGTCGAACTCCGTCTTGCGCGCGCCCCCCGTGGGCACCGCCGCCAGCACCGCCGCATTGTCCAGCCCGTTCGCGGTGAAGCGCGCCACGCTGGTATACGTCAATTGGGTTTCAGAGGTGTTGCCCAAATTGACCTGCACGCGTCGGAGGCCGCCGCCGGTAGTGATGCTGTGTTTCCCGAAAACTGCGTCCACCGTATCGATGAACGAGTAGGCCGTGGAATTTTGCACTTGGACAAGATTGTCATGCAGCGTGGTGAACCCGGGCACCGCCACCTGGATCGGCAGCACACTAGCATTTGCGATGGTGTAAGGGGTGCGATTGACGCCGACTTTTGCTTCGTTAAGTAACGAGCCGCTGAAGGTATATTCGAGCGATACGATGCCGTTCTTGGGGTTATTCTGGATCTGCTGCGTGTCCTGAAGAAAACCCGTGGAATCGCCGAACGGCACCTGCAAGCGCCCCTGGTCCAGGTTGAACCGCAGGTATCCAGAGGTCCGCGAGTTGAATGTCTGGTCGATGCGCACGAGTCCGAAATCCTCATTTTGCGTCTGTCGTCCGGATGCTGTGTAGCTGTATACGTTCGGATTCGCGGTGGCGGCCTGTCCGGTGGGATAGGCCGCAAGAATGGCGGCAAGCGCGGGGGACTTCTGCGCTGTCTGCTGCGCGAAGGACGGGCTGGGAACAAAGCCCACCAGCGGCTGTGTCAAATCCTGCCGCAGACCCTCGTAGTTCGCAAAGAAGAAAGTATGGTCCCGCACGATCCGGCCGCCCAGGCTTCCACCGAACTGATTCAGCCGCAGCGGCAATTGCCGCGTGGAGAAGAGTGCGCGGGCATTCAGCACATCATTGCGCAAGAACTCATATGCGCTGCCATGAAGAGAGTTTGTGCCGCTGCGCGAAACGACATCGCCCTGCCCCCCGGGCGTGCCGCCATACTCCGCTGAATACAACGCACTATTGACGCGGAACTCGCGAATGGATTCCGACGCGAGCTGGATGCGCAGATCGGATTTTTCACTTTGTCGCAAGATCCCGCTCGCATCCACGCCGTCGAAAAGTATTTTGTTGTCGTCCAGTCCATGACCCGCGAAGCGAATGCTTGTCTGGTTGCCGCTGCCCGTGTTGATCGCACCCGGCACCAGAATCATGAGCCCTGCCCAGTTGCGGCCATTGATGGGCAGGTTTTCTACCTGCTGCCGCGCGATGACGCCGCCAGTGGCTGCACTGTCCTGGTCCAGCGTCACGGTAGATGCGCTACCGCGACCACTTGTTCCACCGCGCCCACGCTCAGTTGCAGGTTCACGGTTCGAAACTCGCCGACCTGTAGATCGACATCGTTGACGTGCTTCGCCTCAAAGCCTGCCGCAGCGACGCTTACGTTGCAGCGACCCAGAGGCAAGGCCGAGAGCACATACTCACCTGCGGTTGTGGACTGAACCGTCCGTTCAAAGCCTGTCTGCGGATATGACACTGTAACGACGGCATTGCCCACAGCGGCGCCGGTCGCATCAGAGACGGTGCCTTTCAGGTTGGCGCGATCAATCTGAGCGCTCAGTACAGAGGGTAAACAAACAACTATCGCAGGAATCAGTCGGAGACAACGGTTCATTTTCATGGTCAGGGAACAGAAGCCTCTACACGCAGGATTTTTAAGTTATTTCAGCGTAAGTGCGCTACGTGAATAGACTTTGAAGAGGCTTACGAAATAACAAGATCTTCACAATGCCTACCTAGCGGCCACCCGCTATCAAGTGCATGCTGACGACAATCCAGCCTTGAACATCCAGGTAGAAATTCGATGTGAACAAGTTACAACTGTAAATGGGGTCCGTATTCCATTTTCCATCCAACGCTACATCAACGGTACGCTCCAGCTTGAAATTGCTGTTACTTCAGCTCAGATCAGCTAAGTCGTTCATAGGATGGTACGCCCGTGATTCAAGCCATGGTTCGCTCCGCTCTCGCGTGTCTTCTCGCTTTCTCACCGCTCCTGGCGAACGCCCAGGTATCTTCGGGTATATACCCATTCGGCGCTTTCGACAGCAAAGGTCTGGATACGATCGATCTGGGAAGCTTGAATACTATCCTCAAGCTTCCCATCCTTCATAAAACGGGTCGTGCGGGTACCGATTTTACCTACGATCTGGCATATAACGGATCGATATGAATACCTGCCGGGGTAAGCGGGAGTCAAACTTGGGCAAATGCAACAAGCTGGGGATGGCTCGGGCAAATGGAAGTAGTTACAGGCTACTTCACGGAACAACAATCTGGCAGCATGGTTTGTGTTACAAGCCATGGAAGGCTTCCGGAAACAAACGCTTTCGGTGCAAGATACTATGACACGACTGGTATTGAGCACCGTTGAAACGGCTCTATCCAGAACTCAGAAGGCCAATGTTCTGGAGATCACGATACTCTGACCAATACCTGGTCCACAGATGGAAAATACAAGTTTGGATCAAGCGGCTTAACTGACGTTCGCGGAAATGCAGTCAATCCTTCAGCTAGTCCAAATGGTGACGTTGGTTCTTTTACCGACACAAACGGCAATCAAATCAGCACGGATGGTAACGGGAATTTTACTGATACTACCGGGGCTACGGTGCTCACTATTGCGGGAACAAGCCCGCAGACCTACACCTATAAGGATACTTCCGGCAATCCCCAGAAGATCACAGTGTCTTACAATACCTATGCGATACAAACCGCCTTTGGTTGCTCGGGGGTAAGCGAGGCAAATTTCCCCTCGACTCACTCATCGACACAATCTCCTACGTGGGGCAGCGTAAGTACAACAAACAGTCGCGGTACTGTACTCAGCACAAAAACGCTTACCTACGGTGGAGGCGGCGCGCCGGCAAACCTGCTTTCCTCAGACTCAGTCACAAACGCCAATAGCGTTCTGGCAAGTTCCATTTCGTATAGCTACGACCAAACCACACCTGCTGCCAGCTCCGGTGTGCCGTCGCATGTTTCAGTCACCGGTTCAAGAGGCAACCTGACTACGCTGCAGACGTACACGTCTGGTTCGACATCTGTCCAAACCTCCTTAACGTATGAAGACACCGGCTCTGTGTTGACCAGTGTCGATTCGATCAACGGCACCATGCAGTTCAATTACGACGGCACGTTTACCTTCAACACGGGTGCTACACTGCCGACGCCTTCAAGTGGGGTCAGCATAATTGATACCTCCTCCTTCGATACTGGAAATACCGGTCTTCCCTGGTTCATCACAGACCCGAATGGAGCGGTCACCAAGGTTGCAAGCTACAACGCCATGCTCCAGCCGCTTGAAGTGGATCTTCCGGACGGCGGTAAGACGACCTGGATTTATCGCAACCCGAACCAGACGAGTATTGCAGGCGCACGCGATAGCAGCCACTCTACCGACACGGAAACCCTGCTTGACGGCTATGGCCGAGTAAGCCGAATCGCTGCCGGCAATGGGCAATCCTCCAATCCGTGGTACCAGCACGATACTTGTTACGACGCGAATGGAAACACTGCCTTTGCCTCGTACCAGTACCAAGGGAATGGCTTCGGTCCTGCCAAGGTATGCTCCGGTGCCGGCGACAGCTACAGCTACGACATGCTTGGCCGCGTCATCACGGTCAAGCATGGCGATGGAACAAGCGTCGCCTATCAGTACTCCGGGCGCGCGACCAAGATTACAGATGAAAATGGCGCAAGTCGAATCACGCAGGTGGACGGCCTGGGTCGCACAACAGCCGTGTGCGAGATTTCAGGAAGTACGCTCCTTGGCAATGCGCCTGGCGCTTGCGGAACGGACATCGCAGGCACGGGCTTTGTAACCGGCTACAGCTATGACCTGGCAAACCATAAGACGACGGTTACACAAGGAGTTCAGACACGCGTCTTTCAAACGGACTGGATCGGCAGACCGATTCTGGCTACTGAGCCCGAGCGCGGTACGACGACCTACGCCTACTCAAACAACAGCACCGGTTTGGTCGTCACGCGTACACGCGGGCGGTGGGGGCGGAACTACACCGCCACCAACGACCCCAAGTAAAATGGCGAAGCGGCTTGCGTGTGCCGCCAAATACGGACAAGCCCATAGTGTAGGCGCCGCATTCGGTGGCGGCACAATTGCTAATTTCCTTGGCGGCAATAGCGTCAGCGGCGTTCTCAATCTCGGCCTTGCCCTCACGGGCAATCAGCCGCTATCAGAACCACCAAACCTCACTGGCATTGGGCTTGGTTTACCCGTAAACGACGTTCTACGTTTGACCGGAAGGCAGACCAACTCGCTCTATGGCAGTGCTTCCGGAACAATCAGGTCGATTGCTATTCAAGGTATCTTCAACGCAGCAACGGAGTCAGGCAGCATCTCTTCAAGCGTGGCTGAAGGTGGTGCAATAAGTGTCCAGGGCGGATTAACGGCAGGAGAATTTGCTTCAGGTATCGGAATCGCAAAATTTGGCTTTGACGCGCTAACCGTTGCCTATGGCTATGCTTTTGGGTGTCCAGAATGAGTCTTTCTCTCGGAGAACGCTTGTTCATCCCGATCCTTATCGCCGGTATTTTTACGCTACTCTCCTTTGGCTTTATGTTTGGCGTAAAAGGTGCAAGTCGACGAATGAAAATCGTAGGTCTTTGTTCGATACTTTCTATTGTTGGAACAATATATTGCATGTTCTGGCATGAACAGCTAACAGCAATGACCGGTTGGGGAAACACCTGGATTGGTGCATCTGTTCTCGTGGCAATTGGCTCAGTCTATCTCTGTAAAACACTGCTGAAGCGGCAGTCAAAAGTTAGAGATTCCGATATCGATGAACAATCATCTTCTCGCCGGATGTAACCACGATAAGCGTACGTGTATGTACGGTTGCCCTGCACGCAAGTACATTCGCATCCCCAAGTAACTCTAATAACCCTTACAGTGTCGGACAACGAGCCCAACTCTTCGTGAATGGAGTCCTGGATTTTGCACTTACGGATTCAGCCTTGCAGCCGGAATTAAGGTGGTTACCGGGGCTACAATTCCTTCTTCACGAAGGCTCTTTGAGGCTTTTCGGGCGGATGATGCGATTGATCGTTGAAGTAGAGACTCCAAACTGTGCCGCAATCGCATGCGCAGTATGTTCCTTTGCTTGCCCAGAGTGTCTTAATGGCTCGCGCCTGCTGCGGCGTTGTGACCTGCTTCCATCCGCCGGTCCGCCCGCGCGCGCGCAGCCGACAAGCCAAGCATCGTGCGCTCGCGTATGAGTTCTCGCTCGAACTGAGTCAATGACGTAAATAAGTGAAAGATCAGCCGGCCTGCGGCTGTAGTCGTGTTGAAGCTTTCTTTGATGGAGATAAAGCTGACACCTTGCTTCTCCAGTCGACTCACGATTTCCAGGAGGTCACGAAGCGAGCGGCCTAGCCGGTCAAGCCGCCACACAACCAGTACATCTCCTTCTTCAAGGCGGTTAAGACAACTCTCCAGCTCGGGCCGCTCCATGGTGCGTCCACTCAGATTTTCTTGATAAATTCTCTTGCAACCGGCTTTTTTCAGCTCCGGTAGCTGCGCCGTCGTGCTATGGTCATCCATTGATACACGCGCATAGCCGATAATCATTTATTAGAGTATCACAAAGGGTTAGTTGTGATACTCTGATTTTAGCAATGACTTTTGATGTAAAAGCAGGCGCTGAAGCCTATATAGCTTTGCGATCTCGGCAGAGTCCCACTAACGGTCGTTTGTCAGTACGCCTATTACTACACGTAATGCAAAATTCACATTACAAATCACAGACGCAAAGCAAGCGCGAGAACCGCTATTGGTTTTTACTCTGGTCCGGAACAATGCACTTGGCGTTTTCGCGGCGTACAGGCGATGAACCATCCTGGTAACTGAACATTCTTTTGGCTATACCGTATTCTCTGAACGCGATCAACCTCTGGTCGCATATCACTAAAAGAAAAGAGCAACTCGAACCTTTTCATAGGTGCGGAACTGCATAGGTGCACTATACCTCGTTCCTTCGCACACTGGCCGTACACACTCTCACGGCTGCTGTCTTCAGCGCAACTGCTATCGCGCAACAACACTTTTACGCCATGGCAGCCGTCGTCAGGACACCAGCAGATCCCGATTTGTGATTGGCTTACGTCAAGAGACATCGCTTGCGTGCTCTTGAAATATCGCGTCCCAGGTTCAGCGAAGCTGCTGAAGTCATGTGGTTATCCCCAGGCTCGGCAAGCTTTGGACGACGCACAGAGAACGATTAGCCTAACCCGGCTTCATGCTGCTGAGTGGCATATGGACCCGCTAAAGATCGGGGCTATCGGTTTTCTACTAGCGGTCACCTTGTAGCAGCTACTAGCATTCATTTTGAAAGCGCGTGTACACCCACATGGATGCGACCGATGACGTGAGTTGCCGACCCAATTTCGCTATGGCGATCTATCCTGGTCACCGGATGGTTACCGAAAACAGCTTCGCTCTCCAGCAAGATGTAAAGAACCATCTTTCCAAGCAGACGCCGCCAACTTTTCTTCTCCAAAGCGAGGACGACAAGGTAGACGGCGTGAAGCAAGCCCTACTTTACTATGCCGGTTTAAAGCAGGCCGGAGTTGCTGCAGCCACTTTTCGGGCTACCACGGTTACCATTTCTGTCCTATTCTACTTCCTATAAAAGCCTGAGATGCGTTACGGTTAGCTATGCCCTGTAGGGCAGAAAATCCGCGTTGTTGCTGCTTAAAACCGCTTTCCGGATTGATTCTAAAGGAGCAGGTAAGAGGGTTATTCTCGAATCTCTCTCCACCACACTTCTAAAAGAATTCACTTAAAACGCATTGGAATGCAGTAAGTGCGTAGATTATTTACTCACCCTATCTGTACTGTAGAACGTCAGCAGCGTGGTAAGTACATTACTTTAGAGTTAAAGATTGAGGCTGAGTAGTTGAACTATTACTCACTAAGTGCCCGCAAAAATAAAGGGAGCTGCTGCGTAAAGCTGTGCAAAGCTGGGCGATAACCACGAACCAATCAGACTTATGCACAGTCGTGAACGGGGTCAGATGGATGAGCGGTGTCTTGATTTTGCTTGGAACCTCGTCACCGCTGCCAATGTAGAGCAGCGGCACACGGGCGGAACTGCTGATACACCCTACATGCACTTCGAATATTTCTAAGGAGTTTCACCTTCGAGCGTCAGTTATAGAACGGGGAGGTTCAGCTTCTGTCCCACTTGGATCTTATCGGGATTTTCCAAGCCGTTTGCTTTCGCAATTTCCTCGTATTTATTGGCATTTCCGTAGAATAATTTGCTTACCTTGCTGAGGTTGTCTCCTGGGGCAATGGTGTACTCCTGCTCCTGGCCGCCTGTGTTCGTAATCTCATGCTTGAGGTCGGCATACTGGGGATCTACCTGCTTGATCACATCCCAGACGCGGTTTAGCTCGACCACAGATGTTACCTGTGCGACGAGATGGTACTGCTCGCCTACCAGTTCTGAGCCCACAAACTTTGCACCGTAAGGTTCAAACTGTTTTACTACGTCGACTACGGGTGCGTACTTCTCTTCCAGTACCTTGAAATCTGCCATAGATCGGTGCTCCTTTGTATGAAACAAGTGCTTTCTGTATTGCGATTTACTAAGCTTCTGCTCCAGAATCTGCCGGTTGGTTCGCAGGCATCTGCGCACATCATAGTTCGACGTGCGCTTTGCGGAGCCTGAGTCAGCCTTGGCTGCTGAATGCATGCGCTATTTAGAGAAATCTGCCGAGAACCTGCGAAGCCATGCCGCCGAAACCGCTTTGCGGAGCGGCTTGTTGCCCACCCTGTGTGAAGTGAGAGATGATCATGGGCAGCATGGCCGCCATGGCCATTTTGGCTACTTCCGATGAAACCCCTGCCTTTTGTGCAACATTGTCGATCAAGCCTGTATTCCCAAGGCCTTGTTGAATCTGCTCCGGGCTGGCTGTGCTCTGCTGGCCTGACGACCAGTTCTGAACGTGCTGATCCATGCCGTTGCTTTTGAAGTTTTCGAGAACGCCCGCGAGACCACCGGGATGCTCGT
Organism: uncultured Acidobacteriaceae bacterium; assembly: GCA_964235655.1. GTDB lineage: Bacteria > Acidobacteriota > Terriglobia > Terriglobales > Acidobacteriaceae > EB88. The sequence goes on along the minus strand of CAXSBB010000006.1, from coordinate 73,053 downwards.
CCAATGCCTGCATCATGCCGTGCGCAACCTGGGGGTTTGTATTGCCTTGCTGCCCGGCGAAACCTTCAACCATATCCAAAATTCCCATCGTAATCTCCTTTTGTAAGTTCTTCTCTACTGTATGCCACTCTGTTTGCAACAGGGCACGATAGACATGCCTCCGAACTCAGAGGCGTCTATAAGAGGGGAGCAAAATTCCGTTCACGGTGTTGTATCGTTCTGCGAGGCTCCAGGGCCTTGATCGCTTTGAAATCAATATATAGAAGAACGAAAGCACTGTAAGCAAAGGATCAGGGCAGAGGCGCTTCACTTCTTCACTACAGCAGCCGATGGATAGGTAGCTCCGCCGGGTTCCACGCTGACCACCGGACCACCTTGTTCCAAGGGGCCGATTTCTCGAACGAGGCCGGGTACCTCGCCTTCCAGTATCCAGATAAAGACATCCTTGGGCTGTTGGCCGATAACAGGGGCAATAACGCCGACCACACCGCCGAGTTCAGGATGGACGCGGAAAACTGTGGCTTTGCGGCGGACTCCGAGGACGGGCGAGAAGGGCTCCTCGCCTGCAACTTCAACAGAAATTTGAATCAAACGCCCTTTGCCGATAGGGGCAACCAAGCCGAGCTTAAAAGGGCCTGCTTTAGGGGAAGCGCTGAGCAGCATAGTGCCGGTGAAGCCGTTCGAGAGATTCGGCGGGAGGTCGATGTGGTTTGTTTCGACCTTCTCTTTACCGTCTTTATCGATAGTACGAATGGTGACATTGCCGCTTTCCTCGACGAGGACGTCTGAATTTTTAGAGAAAAAGGGGCCGTGCTGGATGTGGTGATCGCTGATGAGGTGGTACGCGGTGCCTTGTGAGAACACAGTAGCATCATCATCGATGGAACCATCACGAAAATGGTATGTAAGGCGAGAGTTTACGCGGCTCCCATGCACGATTTGGAGCAGCTCACCATATCCGAGAATGGCGCTGTTTTCTGCACGAAGGACTAGAAATGCATGACTGGTGCCTTGTAAGTGATGAACGGGGACCGGTTCAGGTTGCTGGGCAATGGAACCTGTGGGAATAAGAAGAATTGCACAAACAAGTACGGCAGGAGCGAAGCATGGAGTGCGCGGCAAACGTTCATGGACCCTCGAAGAACCTAATTAAAGAATCAGAGTAAGGCCGCCCGCCGGTGTTTTGAGAGATACCCCTACAAAAAGCAAATTACTAATCAAATTCACGGCTGAGGGTAACGAACGGCAGAAACAAAGTGAACACGGTTCCGCTGCTGTTTTGCTTTTGACTGCTGCGGACGCGAAGCACTCCTTCATGCCGCTCAACAATCTCCTTGCTGACCCATAGGCCCAATCCGGTGCCTCCAATTCCTTTTGTCGTAAAAAATGGCTCAAAGATCCTGGTCAGTGCCTTTGCGCTGATGCCGCCGCCAGTATCGGCAACTGTAAGCGTGAGTCCTTTTCGGCCTGTGGGCCAGTGGGTCGCCTCACGGCTGCGCAGCAGGAGTCGCCCACCGCGGGGATGCATCGCATCAATCGCGTTCCCAACAAAGTTGCTGAGAACCTGGCGAATTTCACCTTCAAAGCACAAGACCCGCTTTGCGGCATGGTGTCGTTCTTCCACTTGAACCGCTGAGTTCACGACGCGGCCCTGATACATCGGAAGTACAGATTCAAACAGCTCCCGGCTTGAAGTAGGAGTGGGTCTGGTGGATTGCTTATAGAAACGCAAGGTCTGACTTGTAATCGCTGCGGCTCTGCGCAGCTCACGCTCGGCGATGTCAAGGTAGTCCTCGATGTCACGCGGTAGATCCTCGTGCATACGCGCCAGATAGAGGAGGTTTGTAACAGATTCAAGGGGGTTATTAATCTCGTGCGCGATGGACGCAGCCAGGCGCCCTACAGCAGCTAACTTCTCGCTTTGGACCAGGGCTTGTTCGGCACGTTTCAACTCTGTGATGTCGCGGCCTTCCGGCACGAGCAGGACGACCTTGCCCGCGTCGTCAAAAATTGGGGAAATGGCAAAATCGAAGATCACGGTCTCGCCATTGGGACGTATGAGCGGTGTTTCGGCCCGAACAAACTCTCCAAGCGCGACTCGCTCGATCCACGTTTTGAGCAAATCTGCGGCTCCTGGGGTACCCGCGAACCAGGCTGACTCCCAGAACGGTACCCCTACCACCTCATCGAGAGTGGCCGGTGCAAACTCAAGCGCTGCACGGTTGCAGCTCAGCATGGTGCCATCGGCTGTAAGGAGGCCCAGGTGCTCGTGGGTCGAATCATAGATGGCTTTAAGCCGGCCTTCACTGGCGCGAAGAGACTCAGTTATGCGTTGCAACACCTCCGCTGCCTCCTTCTGCTGTGTGACATCGCGGAAGAAGAGAACGATTCCCTCTGTCGTGGGACGAACCTGCACCTCAACCCAGATGTTCAAGGGTGCCGGATAGTACGCCTCGAACTTTCCTGCTATGCCCTTGTCCATCGCACGATAGTAGTTTTCGACAAAGGGCGATCCTTCGTACATGGCGTCAGGAAAGTTTTCCCAGAAGTTTTTGCCGACAGCGTCTGCAAGCGGTCCTGTAGCGGCCCGCGCCGGAGCATTCAGATACGTGACTTGCCAGTTTCGGTCGATGCTCAGGATCGAGTCAGTCGTGGCGTCCTGAATCCTGCTCAGTTGTTCGACAAGCTCGGCCCGCTCTCGTTCCGCGGCATGCCGTTCATTGATATCGCGAAATACCAGGACGATACCGGTCAGATCACCCGCCTCATCGCGAATGGGAGCGCCGCTATCATCGATGTGGGTCTCCCCGCCGTCCTTGTCGATTAGAATGGTGTGATTGGCAAGGTTTACGATGCTGCCGAGCCGCTTCACCTTTTCTGCCGGACTCTCAATCGGCTCACGAGTTTCCTCGCTCACTATATGGAAGACCTGCGATAAAGGACGGCCTTTCGCTTCCTCCATCGGCCATTTTGTAAGCTGTTCGGCGAGTGGGTTCATACGGGTGATGCAGGCATTTGCATCGGTCACAATCACGGCATCGCCGATGCTTTGCAGAATACGTGTTGCCCTGGCTTCGCTTTCGAGCAGCTTAGTTTTGGCGTAAACCTCTTCCGTCACATCGTGGCAGACAATCAAAACGCCTATCACGTCACCGATGTCACTGTAGACAGGGCTGTAGCTGTAGGTCCAATACACGTCTTCCATGCGCGCTTTTCGCGTCACCGGGACGAGGACGTTCTCCTGGTAAATCGTTCCACCATCAAGCACGCCATCAATCTGCGGCCCAAGAATATGCCATGCCTCTTCCCAGACTTTGCGGGCCGATACCCCGAGAGCGGACGGATGCTTATCTCCCATAAGCGGCAGATAGGCATCGTTGTAGAACACGTTCAGGTCCTGGCCCCAAAAAATCACGGTTGGAAATCTGGAGGTAAGCAGCAGATTGAGAGCCGTAAGAAGAATCTGAGACCAGTTCTCGATGGGACCGACCGGCGTAGATGCCCAATCGTGACTACGGGTCCGGTCGACCATTTCGCCGGAGCCGAAAATCCGGCTCCTGGAAGTTGTTTGTACCCCGTTCCGGCCATTTATCTGTGGAGAACTGTTCACTCTGGTTTCCCGAAATCGGTTTAGGAAAGCCTCAACCATGGGCCTTCGCTGTCTACATTATCGTTTGGAAGCAGGTCAGTTTCAGACACGGAGGTAATTAGGAGTGTCAACGACCGTAAAATTGCGTGATTGCCTGTTGGACTCTCCACAGAATCATACGCAACTCCCCTTATAGCCGACGATCGCGCAGGGGGAACAACAGTGCTTCAAGCAGCCGCTCAGGGTGCTCCTCAAAGCCTGCCGGTGCCCAGGCCATCTTCGCGGTCAGTTGTTCCGCGATGCGCAAAGCCATCCTGTGACGTACTTCAAGAGACAAATCAAGATTGCGCGCGAAAAAAGTTTCCAGCACATGCGCGTCCGCAGACCCGAGCCGCGCGATGGCGTCGTGAGGAACCGCATACGAGCCCGATGAAGGCTGCGCGGAAACGGCGCTGGAGAAAGCTGACGAAACCGACGCATCCGGCAACAGAGTACGGCTTGTGTTGATGCGGAGCGGCTCGGGCAAGAGGCTGCCGGCATGCACAACCAGGGTGCCTGCCAGCAGGTCCCCGAGGCGCTTGCCTTGCCGGTTGAGCAACATGGTTACAATGCCCGCTAGATAGAGCGACGGCAGAAAATCAATGATGCGGAGCAGGTTGCGCGCCATTGACTCGAACAGGGTGATGGGGCGACCGCTGTCTGCCAGGACGCGGATTTTCAGCAGACGCTTGCCCGGTGTCTGCCCGTTCCAGAACGCCTCAAACAGGGTGAAGTAACCCCAAAGCAGGACAAACTGCACCAGGATGATGCCGGCCAGAGCCCACTTTTTCACGGCACCGCTCCAGTCGAGCGCATGCGCGCCTCGGCCCAAAGAGGGAATGGCGGTGAGCAGCAAAGCGGCAAGCAGAAACAGAATGAGGGTAACGGTGAACTGCAGCAGCGAATCGGTAAAAACGGCAAGCAGCCGAGAGCCGACACCCGACAGCTGCATCTGCAAATCTACCTGTTCCGGGGTCTCAATGGTAAGCTGATCGGCGTCCTGCATTTCACTCCTCTAGGAACTCTTCAGGGAACCTGCCATGCTGCCGAATCGATGGATCGCATTACGACAGGACAGCTGGAGCCGCCTGGCTTCACTGCTCGATCAAGCCGAGCAGGGAGGTTTGCGCGGGCTCCCGGTGCACGACCTGCGCACCCTTGGTGTTCTCTATCGGCAGATCGCGGCGGATCTTTCGGCGGTACGCGCCGAAGGCGCCGCGCACCGGACGCTTGAAGCATACCTGAACCGGCTGCTGGGTCGTGCGCATACGGCTGTGTACAGGGGCGCGGCGGGCCGGGTGAGCGCGCGCGGCACCCTCCATTTCCTGCTGCGGGACTACCCTCGGCTATTTCGCCGGACCCTGCCTTATTTCGCAACTTCGCTGCTGCTGTTTACCATGGCAGCTCTGCTTGGGGTGCTATGCACGGAGGCGCGTCCAGCCTTTGCGCGGGCATCCCTTGGGCCGGCGATGATGGATACCATCGAACACCACAAAATGTGGACCGAGTCGATCCTGAGCGCGAAGCCGCAAGCCTCCAGCGCCATCCTGACCAACAACATCAGCGTGTGCTTTCTCACCTTTGCCAGCGGTATTACGTTCGGCCTAGGTACGCTATTTTTGTTGTGGAATAACGGCTGGCAGATGGGCATTGTGAGCGCGGCTTGTGCGCAGCATGGACTCGGGCTTTCACTGGCCGGCTTTGTCGCATCGCACGGCGCGCTTGAGCTGCCAAGCATCTTCATCGCCGGTGCCGCGGGATTGCGGCTGGCCTCGGGGCTGCTGTTCCCCGGGTATCTGTCGCGTAAGCAAGCCTTGACCGAGGCCGGGGCCGAAGCTGTGCGGCTTGTTGCGGGTACAGTGCCGCTGCTGGTGGTAGCGGGCTTGCTTGAGGGTTTTCTGTCGCCCACGCACGCGCCTGCGGCGCTCAAGTTTTCCGTTTGTGCTGCGCTGCTGTCGCTGCTGGTGTGCTGGCTGTCGCTGGGCGGGCGCGAGCGCGGGGTGGCCTAGAGCAAGCCGTCTGCCTTGATCTCCAGGTACGTGCGAATGGCATCGGCGGCAAGCGTGGCGCTCCCGGTACGAACCACCAGGGCACCGCTGCGCTCTAAATCGGCAACCAGTGCGCGGCGGCGCTCTTCCATTTCGCGCGCCGCCGCAATGGCAAACATTGCGTCCGCGTCCTTAGCCTCCGCATTGCTCAGGGTTGCAAGCTCCGGATGCTCCAGCAGCAGTAACAGCGGCAAGTGGTGCCGCTTGAGCTCGGCGACAGCTGCCGCAATCTCCGGACGGCCTGCGGTTTCAGAAACTTCCGTGATCCACACCACCAGGCTGCGGGTGCGCTGTAGAGACTTAAAGCGTGCCACCGCGCGCAGGTGGTTAGCCTCGCCCCGTTCGCTCGCCACCTGTGCCAGCAGGTCTACCAGCAGCCGCAGGTGACCGGCCCCGCTGCCGGGTAGCAGCTGTTGGCGCACCGTGCGGCCATAAGCCAGCAGGCCTACCTTGTCGCCTGCTGCCGATACGGCGCGCGCCAGCAGCAAGGCGGCGCTTGCGGCCCCGTCTAGTTGTGTGTGGGTTCCGTCGCCCTGCGTGTGGGTTCCGCCTACGATTGTTTGCGAAAGCCGTCCGGCGTCGAGCACTACCCAGACCTGCTGGGAGCGCTCTGTTGTGAATTGTCGCGTGATGAGCTTGCCGCGCCTAGCGCTGGCCGTCCAGCTCAGGTCGCGCAGCGCATCGCCGGGCTGGTACTCGCGCAGGCTGCCGAAGTCGCGGCCCGCACCCTTGCGGCGCGACCTGCGGCGCTCCAGTTCAAGCTGCCTGGCATGCAGCAGCGGCAGATCACCTTTACCGTCCGTGCGTACAGCGGAAGGGTACACGCGCACTGTTTGCTGCGGGGCGGCAACGATCCAGCGTTCGGCTAGTTTCAAGGCTCCCCGCAACCGGCAAAAGATCGAGCCCAGCGCGTAGTCGCCGCGTGCCGTCGGCGTGGCGAGCCCCTCCAGGGCAGTAGCCTCGTACGGAAAAACACGCGCTTCCATAGACACCGGCAGGAGCGAGAGTGCAGGGTGCAGGGCATCCGTAAGCACGACGGTGATCGCATGTTTGCCGGTGTGGAGCACTTCCAACTCAAACGCCATGGGGTGGCCGAGAGCGGGTGTCGCCGGAAACCGGCGCGTGACGGTGAGCGACCGGGGCAGGCTATGCAGCTCGATTGCAGCCATTGCCAGCACAGCCGCATTCCAGAGCAGCAGCAAAAACGCGGCTACCCCAGTGCGCACATGCAGGAAGACCGGCAGCACGCACAGGGAGCCCGCGAACAGCAGCAGCAACGCTCGCGGGCGCAGCGCCCATCCCAGCGGCTTTGCTTGACCTACGGCGGTTGCGGGGGCCGGGTGAAGCAAGTTTGCCGCCGGTGCGGTTTGGGAGCGGTCCGTGCCGGGAGCCATTATGCTAGCCATAACTACCGGGGCACTGGGATGGCCGCCAGGACCTCGGCAACGATACGGTCCGCGTCAATGCCTTCAAGTTCGGCTTCCGGGCGAAGCACAAGCCGGTGCCGCAAGACGGGCAAGGCAGCCTCCTTGATGTCGTCGGGCAGCAGAAAGGCCCGGCCCTCGCGTGCGGCGCAGCCTTTGGCAACCAGCAGGAGACTGCTTGCGGCACGGGGTGAGGCGCCAAGCAGCAGGGAAGGCCACTCGCGGGTGCGGCGGGCAATGGCAAGCACGTATCCAAACAGCGCAGGCTCCACGGTCACGGCGCGCGCCTCCCGACGTGCTTCCATCAACAGGGCGCGGTCTACAGGCTCGATTGCGATTTCAGCGGCAAAGCTGCCGGTGACGCTTGCATTGTGTCGTTCAAGCACCGTGCGCTCTTCTTCAAGCGAGGGATAGCCGACCAGAATCTTCAGCAGAAAACGGTCCAGCTGCGCTTCGGGCAGCGGGTACGTGCCTTCAAACTCCAATGGGTTTTCAGTGGCAAACACGGTGAACAGATCATCGAGCCGGTGCGTCTCGCCGTCTGAGGTGACCTGGCGTTCTTCCATACTTTCAAGCAGCGCCGCCTGGGTGCGCGGGGGCATGCGATTGATCTCGTCCACCAGCAGGAACTGCGTGAACACCGGGCCGCGATGAAAGTTGAACTCGCCGGTTCGCGGTGAAAAGACGTTGGTGCCCAGGATGTCGGCGGGCATCATGTCCGGGGTTCCCTGGACCCGGCTGAAGTCGAGCCCGAGAAAGCGCGCCAGCGTCTTGATGGTCAGCGTTTTCGCAACCCCGGGAACACCCTCAACCAGCGCATGGCCCCCGCACAACGCGGTCAGTAGCGCCTGGTCGATCAGCGCTGCCTGCCCGGCTATGACGCTCCCAATGGCAGCCCGGCCTCGCTCAAAAAGTGCAAGCGCGGCGCTTGTTTCTAGCTCGTTTTCTGTTTCTGTCTGCAACGGGTTCAAGCCGACACCTCTTCTATATGTTGACGGATTTGCTGCGGCAAGTCAGCAGCGTGGGCATCGAGCGCGCGCACCAGGGCGAGTGCTTCGCGCGATGTTCCGGTATGCGCCGGGTCGGCGGCACGCTCCAGGTCACGGCTCAACGCCTGCCACGCTTGCGCTTCTCCAAAGCGTATTGCAAGCGCCCTGCTGATTGCCGTAGGACCTTCAGCCACTACACTGCTCGGCAGCCCGGCGACGCCGGTGAGCGCACGGTGCAGCCTTCGCACCGCTGCCTCAATGGGCACCGACGTAGCACCGGCGCGACTGTAAAGCGCGCCCATGGAAACTGCAAACTCAAGCGGCGAGCTTTGCCTGGGTGTCTGCACGGTGTGCAAGGGAGCATGCCGCCGGCTGAAAGAAAATAGCAGCAGCGCGATTAGCATTCCTGCCTGCGCCTCAAGCAGGGGTAGGGGCAGCCCGGCTAGCAAATTGGGCACGTCCTCCTGCATTGCGCCGTGCAGGGACTCATCAAATAAGACCGTACGGGCTGTCCCAGTCGACTCTTTCGGCGCGATACTCGCCAGCAGCAGGCGCAGGCTGGGATCATTGCGCAGGCCCGCATTGGTAAGCGGCGTCGCACTGCTCCACCATACTGCCGTGCCGGCACCGGCCTGCCACTGCACTGCCACGGCGTCCTGCCCGCAGCGCTGGGCTACGTGGAAGCGCGCGGAGCTCTCATCGCTCCAGACAACGGGAGCAGCCATGGGAACAGACCCGACGCGCGCAAGTGTGCCTCGGCCTTCCGGCACGGTGAGGCAAGGCCCCTCAAACATGCTTGCCGAGGGCCGCACTTCAGGGTGGCCCAGCAGTGCGGCTCCGGCGGCTCCGGTCGCCAGCACTACCCCGCCATGTTCCAGAAAGGAACGAACCGCCGCTTGCTCTTCCCCTTGATTTTGCAAGCGGAGTTGCGGCTCCGCGAGGATGAGCGTGGTGTGAGCTGTGCCGGTATTTGGGAGCTCCCGAAGCGGGCGGTCCCAGGCATGCGCCCGGTAGCCGAGGGTAGTCAGTACCAGCATCGCGGCGCGGGCTCCCTGCGCTCCCGTGTTGGTGGTAGAGGGTACGGGATCGTCTTCGGCACCGGGTGCCACCACGGCAACGCCGACCGCCAGCAGCAACCCGGCGAGCGAAACCAGCAGTACAGTGCGCGCGGCACCGTCCAGCCGTGTCTTTCCCCTCGGTGCGGTCATCGGCTGCTTTCAGCAGGTCGGCTTACGCCCAGCTCACCGGCAAGCGAGCGTGCCTGCTCATACTCCAGCTGGGAGGCCTCACGCCGTGCGTACCAGACCCGCTCAAGAAGGGAAGTAAGCGCGCCCAGAGCGTTCCGTTGTGAGCTTAATGGCTCCAGCAGGCGCAGGTACTCTCGCGGTGTACGGGGTGCCGATGGCCTCCATCGGCCGGTTTGCGACAAGCTTGCGACCGAGGCCCAGTACAGCGCGTGGATGGCATCGCGCCACTTGCCGGATGAAGCTGCTTCTTCTGCCATCGCTGCCCAGTCTACTGCGGCTTGCCCGCCTTGTGTATGGCGCGGCCGCCAACCGAGCGGCCCGCCAAGGCTGTCGTGCCGCAGCGTGCGGAACGCAAAAACAAGCAGGCCGGTGATGGCGGCAAGTAAAATCGTCCACTCGGCAACAAGGCCGATCCATGGACGGTGTGAGCCGGCAAGTGCCGCCTGGAGCAGCAGCCGGTTGAGCCACGCCCGGAACCGGGCCGTTTGCCGCTGCCGGAAGGAAGGTCCTCTGCCCACTGCGCTGAACTCGCGTCGGCTAAGAATGGCATCGACAGCCCGGCGGCCCCTCACCGTTTGCGCAGTATCCCCAAGAGATGAATCAAGATCGAGCAGATCGGCTTCGAGCCGTGCCTGGGCTTCAGCCATGGAGCGCGCACGCTCAGCGGGCGTTGCCGTGCGTGCGCGCTCGACCGTAGTCCGCAGCCATCCCAGGCGCACGGTGTAGCCGCCCGGTTCGACCAGCAGGTCACTGCCTGCTTTTGTGGAGTCGCAGCCCTGTGCAGCCGTCGAGCAGGCTTTTACCAGCGCCTGTGCCGCCCCCAGGCTCGCACGGTAGGCTGCGGGGGTAGCAGCCGGCCAGGCAGAACAGGGGAGTAGCAGCACTGCGAGCAGGAGGCAGTATCCACGCATGCCGTGCATGGCGGAGCTAAGCGTTCCCTATAGAGGAAGAGCCGGGTTGCGGGCGATGGCTTGTATTGTCAGGAAGAGTGGGCAATATCGCGTCGGAACCGCGCAGCAGGAAGTCGATGTCAAAGCCTTCGCGGCGCACCCGCTCATCGAAATAGAAAAGACAAAGCGCGATGCCGGCTACGGGTGACAGCAGCAGGCTGACGGCAAAAGATAGAAGAAGCTGCAGTCCAATTGCGAAAACATGCTGAGTGGGAGCTTTTGCATGCGCTACAAACATTAACAGCGGTGCCTGGATTGCGAAAGCGACTCCATAAAGCACTGCAAGCAGCAGGTACAGCAGAAAAATTCGTCCCTTGCGGTCACCCACCAGGTCTTTGGAACGTCGCATGGCCGCGTGGATCGGCAGGCTTTCCATCACAGAGGCTGGAACCGCCAGGCTGTTGCGCAAGTAGGCGATGACACCATAAATAATGCTCACGGCAGCGAGAAAGCCGAAGATACCGCCTACCAACCTATATTTGGCGAACAAAAAGCCGAAAGCAATGGCTCCCAGCAGGTACGGGAGCCAGATTAAGCTCCATCCCTTCCAAAACTCAATGCCGATGTAGCGCAGGGTGCGGGGTAAGGCTGCGCGAAGCGCAAGACCGGGCTTGCCTGTGCCATGTAGATAAAGTTGCGCAACCAGGCCGGTAGTCGCAGCCTGGCAGATGGCGAAGCCCCCAAATGCAGCTACAACGTAGAGAAGCACGAACACACCGATAACAATGGCTGCAGCAGGGCCATGCCCCGCCAGGTTTCCGCGGGCAAGTAACTGTGCGCCGCCGGCGAGCAATCCAAGCGAGGCGGGAACCAGTGCAATGAAAAGAAATAGAGGAGCATGTGCTCGATACAAAAAGAACACGCGATCCAGCAGCTCCCCGGTCGATAGGGGGCGAAGTTCCATGGAAGGTGAGGCAACTGGGGGAATGGATTCGGGCTCGGGTTCGATCATCTACGTTCTTTCACCGGCGCGGGCTGTTGGCGTGATGCGACGAATCTAGCATAAAGCCGTCGCTGATCAAAGCTTCAACCAAGTCGACATCTGCGGTAAACAGTGTCTTAGCCGGAAGGCGCGATCCCAAACCGCGCCTTCTTTAAGCTCCGTTCCTTCCGCCTAGTAAGACCTGACATTGGTTCCAATCAGCAGCGGGGAAGATGGGTGCGGATCGGTTGAAAGAAAGAACAGTATCCCCGTGCTAAAGCCACCTTGGTACGCAACGAAGTGCGAGGAGACGCCACCTGGAGTAGCAAGGGAAAATGTAAAGCGTTGACTGGCAGGATCAGGAGGAGTGTAAGTGCCGGTAAGACCGGTGACATTGGTCGCGGCTCCATTGATAACCTGTTGATACTGTGCGGTCACTGTACTTTGCCCAAAGGTGAGGGTACCGGCACCGAACAAGGGGGAGGTTGCAGGGCTTTGTTCGCCTGCCAGCGTAAAGGTGAAAGTCGACGGCTCAAAGAAGGGATCTGTGATACCGATCCGGCCGGTCGCATTCAGCAGGGTTCCTGCAGTTGAAACGATATTAGCTTCAAGATTCGGAGTAGGTAGCGGAAGTTCGCTGTAAAAAGCAAATGTGTAGCTGCCGGCAGAACTGTTCAGGGTTGCGGAACCTTTGCCGCTGATATCGAGCTGGTAAGTACCGGTAATGTTTTTAGCCTGTATATAACCAGCGCCACTGTTCTTGTCAAGCATGCCGGAAGTGATATGACCTTGACCATCGGCGTTGAAGACGCCGGCCATTGCTGCGCTTTCCATGCCGCCCTGCACTGTTTTCTCCTGCCCGGTGAGATAGAAAGCGTACTGACCGAGGAGTACAGCGTCAGCACCTTGATTAGGTCCGAATACTGTAATTTCTCCTTGATCTTCCAAAGCACCCGATAACCCAACAGAGTAGAGACCGACAGCCGATACCGCCGGAATGGAAATAGTGCCTGCATGATTAGTTATGGACAGGGTGCCTGAGCTTAGCGGGACGTTCTGCGGCCTGGGACCGTAAATGGTGTAACTCACAGTAAGAGGGTCGGGAGAAGTCGCAGAGGTGGTGACGGTTACAGTGAACGGCTGACCGGTTACAGGCATCGCCGGGTTGCTGGTAAATTGGGTAACTTGAGCGAGCGCGGCGGGCACCTGGAAGGTAGCCCACAATAGAAGAAGCGCGAAAAGCTTTTTGCCGGTCATAAAGAGTCCTTTGCATAAGAACTGCAATTTCAGGTAATGGCGAGGAGGCGCGCCGCATGGTTAGGGAGTTCGTCAGCTTGAGACTGCTTCCGACGGCTGACGAGCCGGCTTAGTACTGGTCAGCGCGACCGGCGACCAGGCCACCTGTAGACTTCGGTGTTGTCGAAATGAGATACAAAGTCGTACCTGCCTGGAGTTGATATACCGCGAAGCTCTCCTGCGCGCTGGGCTGGACCGGGTTGATCAGGGTGAGCACAGAACGTCCAGTGATGGCGTCGAACGGGGTGTAGGTGCCGGCAAGCCCTGCGTAGTCGTAACTTGTACTGTTACCGGCAACCGTACCGTCACTGGTAAGCGTGCCGTCAGGGTTAAAACGGAACTGGGTGGCGGCAGAGAAGGCAGTGGTTGAATACGGCAGCTCACCCGTAAGGCTTGCAAAAAAGCCGCTGCCAAGCTGGGGCAGGATGGTGGATGCCGTCGCCGTACTTCCGATCTGCTGCAGGGTGCCGTTGGCTGAAGCTAGCCCACCTGCATTGGTGGAAAGGACGCCATTGTTAAGCACCGGCCTAGCTTGCGGAAATGGGAAGGATTGCAGAGTGGCACTGAACAGCGGCATGGCCTGAAGATTGAGCTGCAATGTGCCTTGTGAGTAGACGAGGTTCATGGTACCGCTGCCGTACGCATTGAGCTGGTAAATGCCGGTAACTGCAACCCCCGTGAGCAAGCCTGCCGGGCTGTTCAAGTCCATGATGCCGGCAGTAATGTTGCCCTGACCATCAGCCGTAAAGCTGCCTGCAGCAGCGACTGCCTTGGCACCGGACTGAATGTTGGCAGCCTGGCCGGAAAGCTGAAAGGTGTACTGGCCCTGGAGAGCCGGGGCGTTATCGGCACCTGGGCCGAATACGGTAAGCGCGTAACACAACGTCTCCCCTGGAAAGTTACCGAGAGAAGTAATTGCAACCTGGTAACTGCCGGCTGGAAGAGGCGGCGTCTTAAAGCTGGCAGCCCCATTTACCGGTTGTGTGTACACTCCGACATTGATTGAATTTGCAGGCGCCGGTCCGACTATAGAGATGATTAGGCTGAGTACTTGAGAACTTACCGGTACGTTGATTGTGACTGCATTGCCGTCAGTAGCGGGTGCAGGTGAGTAGGTTTGGGCGCGGCTTGGGAGAACCGAAAGTAGCAAGGAGCCAAGAAGTAAAAACCTGATCAAGCTGAGCTGTAGATTTCCGGGTATGCAGAGTCGAGGCATGAGGAAGATCTTTCTTTTGAGTGGAAGCTGCGGAATCCCAAGCTGTGAAGGCAAGCAAACCACCTGCGAAACAGGGATTCGAATTGCTAGAAGTATGCCACTCAACCGCTGCGCCTGTGTAAATACTTTTCTGATGCCGTATATTTTCTACTTTCCTTGCGACTCTACCGGTAGGCCGGAGCAGAACCGGTTACGTAAGAGAACAGCATCCGGAACCGGGCCGATCTGGGCAATCCCTCATCGACATCGCCGATGAGAGCGCCGACGGCAACAGTCATACAGGGGCAGAAGAGTATCAACTTCTATGCGCAAGCAGAACCGGATCAGGCCCGACTTACAAATTCCCGCGTTTCCGTAGACACCTTGACACGCTCGCCTTCCTTGATGAAAAAGGGAACGCGGATCTCAACCCCTGTTTCGAGCCGGGCCGGCTTGGTCACGGCTCCGCTGGCTGTGTCGCCGCGTACGCCCGGCTCCGTGTAAGTCACCTCAAGCTCTACTTGCGCAGGCAGCTGTAGGCCGATAGGGTTGCCGTTGTACTTGTCGAGCGCGATGATGGCACCTTCCACTAAAAAATCAAGCGCGCCCGCTACCATCTCCTCGGGAAGTGCAAGCGTTTCAAAACTTTCCTGATCGAGGAAGTATGAGCCGTCAGCATCGCTGTAAAGGTACGAGGCCTGTACGCTTTCAAGGTCCGGTTCCTTGAACTTATCCGTGGCTTTGAAAGTTCTATCGAAGACGGCCTGGGTAAGCATGTTGCGCAGGCGCAGGTGCACCAACGTTTGGCCGCCGCGCGCGGTGGGTGTTGAAATATCAGAATCAAGACAGGTGTACGGCGCGTCCTGAAACTCGACCGCCATCTTGCGCTTGACGTGGATTGCATCGATGAGTGTAGCCATGGTTTCCATCATAATCAGCATCTGACTTGAAGCCGACCAACTGCGGGCTGGGCATGGGTAAGCCTGGGCGCGAATTGGATGGCGCTGAAGCCGGACATTCAACCGGCACAAAATCTGAAGTGTAGCTATAGGTAAAACACAGCTTTTACCGTAGCGGCATCAGCTAGTCATTGCGACGACCAAGGCTACGCCCAACTTGCCATAGGAAGAGGGCTTGAGCAGTCACGAGTAGGGTACCTACAAACACCCAATAGCTATGGTATAGAGCGTTTACCAGCAGGGAGAGCACAACAGCTGCGCTACCAAGCAGTAGACAAATTCCTAAAGACATCCAGCTCCAGCTACCTATAAGGATGGCATTTAGGATCTCGACGAAGAAGCCGGCGAGCCAGGACGCGATGAGTACGCCGAGGGCCATATCCAGTCGCCCATCTTCAAGATTTGCCATGGGAGCTAGATGCAAGACACCAGCCAAATATTGGCTTACGCTTGCGGAAGCAAATACGACCAGAATGTAGGCCGGTACACATGCAAGCAATGCAATACTGTAGCGAACTGGATGCCAGCGGATTGCCTGCGATCCGTTGCTGATCAGAATTGCGATCAGCAGTGCAACGGCGAAAAAGAAGCCGCCACTCAACGCAAGCGAGGTCCTCCAGGCGAAACCGGTAAAGAGTGCTGCCAGACCTGCACCAACGCCCAAAGTTAAAAATACAATTGGTTTTGCGGCGTTAGAGCGTGTGAGTAGGCGTAATGGGGTCTTGCCGTGTTCATGTGGTTTACCAAACTGCCCACCCTGGAGTATCCAGAAGCAGTTCAAGGTTGTACGCACCGTTCTTAGACAGGGCATCGTTATCTCCGCTTGACATCTCCTGCTTATACGATCCGGCACGGTCAGTGCGACAGTTTGAAGGCTTTAACCACAATCGCGCTTGGAGCACTCCCCACCGGCAGCAGGGTAAACAAGGTGCCGTAGACCGGCTCCCGGTGGAAATTTCGGCTAAAGGTGCGCACCACGGCCACATCGCCTGACCCGATATCAACCGCGAGCAGCGCGTGCCCGTCAGCTGAAAACGCGACAGGCCCCGGACCGCTCCCCACATGCACGGTGTTGATCAGTTTGCCGTCGTCAATCGAGTACACGCCGATGCTGTCTGCGCCTCCGTTTGCCACCCATAACAGCGTGTTGTCTGCACTGGCAACGCCGAAGCCGGGCCGCGCGCCGATAAGCGCGGCACCGCCGACCTCGTTGGTGTTGGTGGCGATCTCAGAGATGGTGTTTGAATCTTCATTGGCGACAAAAATCTCGCCGCCGTCGGGCTTCAGGATCAGCCGTCGCGGTGCCGCGCCGACATCGAGCAGCGCCAGCAGGCGATCCGGCGTGCCGCCGCTGTTCTGTGTGGATGACGCGCGCAACCCCAACGCCATGACCTGGTGACCGCCCGAGCAGGCGATAAAAGCCTTGGTGGAGTCAGGTAGAACCGCGATACTGCCCGCACCAGGGCAGCCGTTAAAAGCAGCGCGGAGGTGGGGCAGCCCTGCGGGGGAAAGGTCCATGAGGATCACGCTGCCGCTCTGCCGGTTTGCAACCACCAGTGTGGTCTCATCGGGCGTTACGCTTACGGCCTCAGGGCTTTCGCCCGCGCCTGCAACGCCGAGCGTACGGTGGGTGTGCGCGTCCACCACAGAGATGCTGTTAGAGCCGGCATTGGTGATGTACAGGCGCGTGCCGCTACGGTTCACCGCGATTGCGCCGGGCTGTTTGCCCAGGCGCAGCCTTGCGGCTACACGGTTTGTCTGCGCATCGACAACCGCGAGAGAGCCGTTTGCACCGAAAGCTCCCTGGCTGGCAATGTAGATCTCGTTGGATTGAGGATTCGCCGTTAGAGCTACCGGGTGCGGGTCCACTTGCAGGGTGGTTTCCGGGCGCATGTGCACCAGGTCGAGCACGGATACTGTGTTGCTGCCGCTATTAGAGATGTAGGCGTACTCGCGGTATTCCGGCGGGTACTGAGGGAACCGGCCGGATCGGCAGCCGGTTGTGAATAAAAATATGAATAAGCTGAGCGTAGAAAGAGAACGGGGCATAGTCAAAATGGTTAGCCGAGTGCCCCGCAATGCATCATTTCTAAGCGTGTACAGGCGCGTGTACTAGATCAGCCATGTCCACTTCACGCGGTGCTTTACGCTCTACGTTGCGGCCCACGATACGTGCAATCTGGGCGGCCTCATCCATCAGTTGCGTAAACTGCTCCGGGTACAGCGATTGCGCACCGTCAGATAGTGCGCGCTCGGGCTGGTTATGCACCTCGACAATGAGCCCGTCAGCCCCGCAGGCGACAGCAGCGCGCGCCATTGAAAGCACCTTATCGCGCTTGCCGGTACCGTGACTTGGGTCCACCACAATGGGCAAATGCGAAAGCTGCTGCGCGGCGGGCACAATGCTCAGGTCAAGTGTGTTGCGGGTGTGATCGGCAAATGTGCGAATACCGCGCTCACACAGGATAACCTCGTAGTTGCCCTCGCTCATGATGTACTCGGCGGCCATCAGCAGCTCTTCCAGAGTGGCCGACATGCCGCGCTTGAGCAGCACCGGTTTGCGCTTGCGCCCGGCTGCGCGCAGCAGGGAGTAGTTCTGCATGTTGCGCGCACCGATCTGGATTACGTCAGCGTACTCGGTAACCAGGTCAAGCGCTTCCTGATCGATGGCTTCCGTGACGATGCGCATCCCGGTGCGCTCACGAATCTCAGCCATGATAACCAAAGCTTCCTCGCCCAGACCCTGGAAAGCATAGGGGGAGGTGCGAGGCTTGTACGCGCCGCCGCGGAAGAACCGCGCGCCCGCTTCAGCTACCGCGTCAGCTGTCGCAAACGCCTGCTCGCGAGTTTCAATCGAGCATGGGCCGGCGACGATCATCAAGTCACGACCGCCGACTGTGATGTCCGTGCCGGGGAAATGAATGATCGTGTCCTCTTCCTTGACATCGCGCGAGACCAGCTTGTACGGCTTGGACACGCGGATGACTTCAGCAACGCCGGAGAGCTCAGACAGGCTGGTTTGATCGACCTCGCCCTTGTTGCCGGTGATGCCAATGGCGGTACGTTCCGCGCCGGGCAGCGGATGCGGGCGCAGGCCGAGACGCTCGATCTGTTCGCACACAGCACCGATCTGTTCGGGCGTTGCGTGGGACTTCATGACGACAAGCATAAAAACCTCGTTGGGCTTCAGTGTATCGCGTCCTGTTACGGCCCTAGCTTTTCGGCGAACGGTTTGTAGTATTAGTCCCGGACCTGCGTAGAACAAAGCCGAGGTAGCCAAGCTGGACCGCCCAGGCAAAGGCGTAGCCGATCAGCACGTGCCTATGTGCCATGTCGTGCGTGTATAACGCCCACCAGTTGCTCCAGCCGTTCATACGCGGTCGCCCTCCGGTAAGCCTGTTGCGCGCAAAGGACGGCTTACAGGCATGTTCAGCATGTCCATGGCAACAGCTTTTTCTGCGCGCTCCCGGCGCAGCACGCTTTCGTAACGCAGGGCGGCTACGAAAAGCCCCCACATCAACCAGCCTGTAATGTTCCAACGCAGGGCGGGCAGCATGCTTGCATCCATGCCGGTGCCGGGGCCGCCCAAAAAGACCGGACCCGGGTGCTGAGTGCGCCACCAGCGGGTGCTCATGTACACCAGCGGTACATCCAGGTAGCCGAATATGGCCATGACGGCTGCGAGCGTGCGCATGCTTGCGCCCTCGGCAAACGAACGCAGCAGCAGGTAAGCCAGGTAGATGAGCCACAGGATCAGGGTCGAGGTAAGCCGCTCGTCCCACGTCCACCAGATGCCCCATGCCGCGCGGCCCCACAGTGAGCCGGTAACCAGGCCGACTGTGCAGAAGACGACGCCCATTTCTGCCGCGGCTACGGCCAGCGCGTCGGCCTGGATGGCGCGCTCCGGGTTGCGATGCCGCAAAAACAGGTAAGCGATCGAGCCGAGCAGGTTGAGCGCGAAAAACAGCGAGGTGCCGATCCACGCAGGCAGGTGGTAATAGAAAATCCGGCTTAGATCGCCCTGTGCCGCATCTGCCGGGACAACAAACAGGGCCACGCGCAGCCCATTGGCCAGCACTACCAGCGTGAGAAACAGCCAGGCGGCTTTCAAAGCTTTCAGGCGAGGATTGGAGCGCGTCTCCATACGTTCAAGTGTAAATTGAGCAGGGTAGCGGAAGTGTGCATGAGCATGCATCCCATCCTGAGATACAGCATTGCAAACAAGAAGCGAGGGTTTATGGGTACAGGAACAGCGATCGCCACCTTAGTAGTTGGAGGCTTGATTTTTGCAATCGGGATTATCGGCCAGGTATTTGTGGGCCGCCGTTTCTCCAAGACACCCAGCTCGGGTGACAAGCATAGCGCAAGGCTGGTGCTGCGACTGGCTGCGCTCATTATCGGCGCATGGATGGTGATCATCGCGGCTGTGGCCATTTTGCATAGCCATTCCCATGTGCAGCATGCGCTTTACTCTATGAAGCCTGGATTAACCCTCGGCGTTTAGCACCAGGCCGAACAGCGAAATGGCTGCAGTGGTAAAAATCACGTCATAGCCGGCGAGCAGCTGGACCCATAGCCCTGGGTCGCTTTCGCCGGTAAAAATCGCCGTAGCGCCTGATGTCATGGCGAGCAGCGCCGGAATAAAGATTGGGAATAGCAGCAGCGGCAGCAGTAATTCGCGCGATCGGGCGCGTAGCGAAAGCGCAGCGAAAAATACCCCGTTACCGACCAGCGACCAGGTACCCAGCGGCAGTAGCAGGAGCAGCAGCGCGGCTGAGCCTTTTACTTCCAGGTTATAAAAAACTACAAATAGCGGCGCGAGGACAATCTCTACTCCCGTGACCAGGATGAAGCTGGAGAGAACCTTACCCAGCAGCAGTGCCGACGGTGGTGCCGGGCTCATGCGCTGCGCGTCCAGTACACCGCCGCGCAGTTCCCGGGCCCATGCCTGATTGAGCGCCCCGGTTGCCGCAAATAGAATGGCGACACATAAAATCCCGCCCGCAATGTGGCGGGATTCCGCACGGGTAGGATCAAACGCGAGTGAAAACAACACCACCACCAGCAATGCCAAAAACAGCATGGCATTGATCGCGTCCTTGGAGCGCCACTCCAGGCGCAGGTCTTTTTGAAGCTGCACCCAAATTGCCTGCCCGTAGGCCTTCACAGCGGTCTGCTCGCGGATAAGTCGGCAAGCGCGGCACCGGTCGCGCGCAGGTAGTCCGCGGGGCTGAGAAGCAGTTGCAGACCGCGCTGACCTGCGGATACCGAAATGCGCTCATGCAACTCGATAGTCTCATCCGCGAAAGCAGGGAAAGGCTTTTTTGCTTCCAGCACGGTGACACCGCCGCGAATGTAACCCGTAAGGCTCTGCACCTCACGCAGCGGCGCCAGGGCCGCCGAGCGCGCCCCGGCGGCCAGGGCAAGCTTTTTCAGGTCGAGCTCATCGCTGCCTGCCAGGACGGCAAAAACGTGCCTGCTGTCCGGCTGCAGCTCGCATAGCAGCGTCTTCCAGACCTGCTCGGTGGGCAGGCCCAGCTTGCGGGCGACGCTTGGCGCGGCCAGGTCATCCGGATCGACTTCGTAGCTCAACATTTCATAGGTAATGCCGAGTGAGTCGAGCCGTCGGGCGGCGTTGGTCTTCGCGGATTTCACAAAGTCACCGCCAAGCTTGCCGCAGACGTCCGGTTTGGAAGCACCTGCCGCAGCTCGCCTGCCTCCAGTATCAGCAGTTCGTCGGCGAGCGGTTCGGCAAGTTCGCGCTGGTGGGTGGTCAGCACCACCGTGCAGCTGCGGTCGCGCTCGCCGGCGAGCAAGCGCAGCATGGTCTGCGCGCTTTGCGCGTCCATGTTGGAGAAGGGCTCATCCAGCAGCAGCAGCTCAGGGCGGCTCAGCAGTACGCGGGCCAGCGAAAGCCGCTGCCGCATGCCCTGCGAGTAGGCCCGTACCGGTCGCGCAAGTGCCTCGTCCAGCTCAACCGCAGCCATGGCAGCTGCCGGGCTGAGGCAAGGCTGTGGAGCATACAAGGCCGCGAAGTAGCGCAGGTTTTCTGCGCCGGAGAACTCCTCGTAAAGCATAGGCTCATGGCTCATGTAGCCGATGCGGGAGCGTCCGATCTCCGGCGTCTCACCCCACAGCTCCACTGTGCCGAAGCTGGGCCGCAGCAGTCCGGCAAGGATGCGCAACAGGGTTGACTTACCCGCGCCGTTCGGCCCCAGCAGCAGGTAGCAGCGACCCGGCGCCAGCGCTGCCTCCATATGCCGCAGTACGACCGCGCCGCCGTACAGGTGCGACACATTGCGCAGCACCATAGCAGGCGCGCTCGAAGTGGGTACCAGAGAATATGCCACGGGCCAAGTATAGCGAGCCTGCGAGATCCCTTCACGCGCGGCAGCGGGTTCACTCACCCGCTGGGAGCACCGGCAAAAGATGCTCGGCAGCGATGCGTCGCGCAGCCAGCAGGGAACCTTCGTTGGTAAAGTGGTCGCCGTCGAGCAACAGGGGAGCTGTGCCCTGGCCGTCCACGTAGGCGGCGCAATGCCCGGCGGGGCAGAACATGCGTACCAGCGAAATGTAAGGCACATGCCAGCGCGTCTGTGCCAGCCCTGCCAGGGTTGTATCGAGCGGCGCTGTATCGGGCTCCCGGTGGCGGTCCGCCAAGTCAGCCTGGTGTCGCAACAGCCCGTAAGCAAGCAAACGGGGCAGGGCCGCGTCGTAGTCCTGGGTGGGTCCAATAATAGTGAGAGGGAGATTGTGCGCGTGCGTCCATGCCGCCAGCCGGTCGAGAGCAGGCAGGTCTGCGCCCACCCAGCGGCCCACCGCAACCATGCGATCCACATGGTGGGTGAGCAGGTAGTGATGGAAAATCATCTGCATCAGCACGCCGCAGTCGCCGTCGGTGCGAACAGGGTCAGGACGGCACGACGCGCGGCTGACCTGGAGGAAGTGGACTGCCGGGAAAGCCTGCTGCAACCCGGCCCACTGCGCGGCGGCGTGGCTGTCGCCGATGAGGAGCCAATTGGGACGGGTAGCGTCTTCTTTCAGGCAAGGGTCGGGCTGAAAATCGCGTGCGCGGATGACCATGCAGGAGCCCATACGATTGTTTGCCTTTTCATCCACGTAATCGCCTACTGCGACTGCGGCAGCCGGGAAGCGGCCTGGAAACCCATGAAACAGCAGCGCCGCCGTCGCACACAACACCAGCACGCCTGCGGAAACACCCGCGAACATGAAAGCGCTTCTGGGGGAAAGGCGCAGGTTGCCGTCACGGAACGGGCGCTCAATCCAGCGCCACGAAAGGATAGCCAGCGTAAAGCTGATTGCCAGGAGGATGAGCTTGACCATGCGGTGGGGCAGCTCCTCACCCCATAAGCCGACATTTTGAAACACGATCACCGGCCAGTGCCACAGGTACAGCGAATAGGAGATAAGCCCAAGAAACACAACCGGCCGCGTGCTGAGGCAGCGCGCTACCAGAGTCGGGCGCATGGGAATCGGGCGCATCGGGTCCGGGTGTACCGGAGAGCCGACCGGCTGCCCTGACCAGATGATGAGAGCAGCGCCGCCGCAGGGCAGCAGGGCTGCAAAGCCCGGGAACGGTACCGCACCGTTCATCAGCAGAAAATTGATGACGATGACTAGCAGGCCGCACGTGGCCGTCGCGTTCCGGGCCCGGTACGAGCGGAGCGGGGGGAACGCGCCCGTGGCGACCAGCGAGCCCAGCAGCAGCTCGCAGGCACGGGTCCAGGGCATGAAGAAGGCTAGGGTCGGGGATTCAAAGGCACCATACACACTGGCCGCGAAGCTGAGGGCCGCCATGACCCCCAGCGCAAGCGTGACCCTGCCGGGGAACGCACGGTGCACGAGTAGCAGCAGTAAGGGGAACAGCAGATAGAACTGCTCTTCCACGCCCAGCGACCAGGTTTGCAGCGCAGGCCGTGAAAGGGAGAGCGGGTCGAAGTAGCTGGAATGGAAGCCGAAGTACAAGTTGGAGGCCGAAAGGCTGGCTCCAATGAGGCTGCGCGCGTAGTCGCGCAGCTCTGAAGGCATGCAGACCAGCAAAGTAAAGGCGCTTGTGGCCGTAAGCACCGCAATGAGTGCGGGCAGAATGCGGCGAATACGACGAACGTAGAAGCGGCGCAGGCTGAAGCGACCGGCTTGCATATCAGCCTGCAAAATGGAGGTAATCAGGAAGCCGGAGATGACAAAGAAAACATCGACCCCGGTAAAACCGCCCAGCGCGAACCGGAACTGCAGGTGAAATGCCATGACCGCCAGCACAGCCACGGCACGCAGCCCGTCAATGTCGGGCCGGTACGCAATGTGGCTGAAGGCCCATGCGTGGTTCGGTACCGAGCTGTCATGGGGCAATATATTGCTCGCGTGAACACTCATCAGCCGCGAGTGTATAGGGAATGGGCCGGTACGCAAGACATACTGTAAATCCGGGACATCCTGGAGGAGCGGGCCTGTTCTAAAGTGGGCCTGTTCCGATTCGGGATCGGCTTACTCACGACCGCGCCCTGCGCCTTTGTTCGTTCCCGGCGGCGCTGTTTCAATGCAGCGGTCGGAAACGCGTACAGGATTGGCCATTTTTCCGACCGCTGCCCGGGTAAAAGCGCGGTACAAGCGGCTGACATCGACCTTTTGCCCCGTACGCACTTCCCGGTCCACGGCGGCGTGCATGGCGGAGAGCAGCTCCTCACGGAGCTCATTCAGCAGCTTGTCGATATAGAGATAGGGCACCGCTCAAGCCTAGCAGGACCGCTGCGGCATGACCTCACCCGCCCGTAAAACAGATACACTTAGCGCTCGGGTACCAGCGCCGCCGTGGCTGTTGCAGGCTTGCTGCCGGACGGAACGGCAGCGGGCGCAGGAGCATACTTGGACGCGCACTTGGCCTGTAGTTCCGTAGCATGGAACACCCCGTCACGGCCATACATGCCGATGGCGAGCGCCTGCGAGTTGTCCTTGAAGGTATCTGGCGGCGGCTCGGTGCTGTCGTAGTCCACAGGAAGGCGCTTATCATTCTCCACCAGCACAAAGCGGGCGCCCGCACCGGTATGGTTGATGGAACCGGGTTGCACGTTGCCTGCCACTCGCAGGTGGCGTGTGTAGGCCTTGGGGCCGAGACCTTGCAGTTCATTGATGGTGACATAGTAGCTTTTGTTCGCCTGGACGCCGGTGACCGCAAGCCAGGCAATGACGCTCAGTACGATGGCAACGGCAACAGTAATCTGAATGGACTGCTTGCGAACTTTTGTTTGTGCTTGCGGCATACTCTTCCAGCGTAGGAGCCGCACCGGAGCGCGTCAAGCGGCTCGTCCCGGTTGCATGTCATACGGTCGCTTTGCTCCGGATGCACAATCATTTCATTGCAAGCCGCGTATGATTGTGCGAACGCGGCCGGGTAGAAAAGCGTCCTAGCCTTGAAGGGTTCAAGAGGGAAATTATGAGCATTCCAGGTACCGTACATGCCCCGGAGCGGGCAACCGAGATTCTCGAACCGCGCGCTCAATGGATTGCCGCCCGCCGTGCGGAGAGCGCGCGTGCCGGCGACACCAACATGAGCCAGATGCACTTTGCCCGGCTCGGCCGCATCACGGAGGAGATGGAGTTCGTTGCGCGCCGCGAAAATATCTCCGCCGAGCTCATCCGGACGGAGATCGCCGTGGGCCGCATGATCATCCCCGCCAACATCAACCACCCGGAAGTGGAGCCGATGGCCATCGGCATCGAGACCCGGTGCAAGGTCAACGCGAATATCGGCAACTCTGCCGTGAGCTCTGATATGGACGAGGAGCTGCGCAAGCTGCACATGGCCGTCCAGCATGGGGCCGACACGGTCATGGATCTTTCGACCGGCGGCGCCATCCCGGAGATCCGCAACCGTATCCTGCGTCACTCGCCGGTGCCTATCGGCACGGTGCCGCTATACGAAGCGCTGACACGCGTCAAGCGGGTGGAGGATTTGAACATCGACCTCTACCTCGAAGTGATTGAAGAGCAGGCCGAGCAGGGCGTGGACTACTTCACCATTCATGCCGGTGTGCTGATCCAGTATGTGCCCATGGTGGCCCGGCGAATCACCGGCATTGTGAGCCGCGGCGGTGCCATCATGGCACAGTGGATGACCGCGCACCACAAGCAGAATTTCTTATACGAAAATTTCGATCGCATCACGAAGATTATGGCCAAGCACGACGTAAGCTATTCGCTCGGCGATGGGCTGCGCCCCGGTTGCATTGCCGATGCATCGGACGAGGCGCAGTTTGCTGAACTGAAAACGCTCGGCGAGCTGACACGCAAGGCCTGGCAGTCCGACGTACAGGTGATGATTGAAGGACCAGGACACGTGCCGCTCGACAAAATCAAGGAGCAGGTTGAGAAGGAAGTGGAGCTGTGCGACGGCGCACCGTTCTACGTTCTGGGCCCGCTTGTGACCGATATTGCACCCGGCTATGACCACATTACAAGTGCTATCGGCGCGGCAATGATCGGCTGGCATGGCGCTTCCATGCTTTGCTATGTAACCCCTAAGGAGCACCTGGGGCTGCCGAACGAAAAGGACGTAAAGGACGGCATGATCGCCTATAAAATCGCCGCACATGCCGCTGACATCGCCCGCCACCGGCCGGGCGCGCAAGACCGTGACGACGCGATTTCCTATGCCCGTTACACCTTTGATTGGGACAAGCAGTTCGCGCTTTCGTTGGACCCTGAAACCGCCCGTGCCATGCATGATGAAACGCTGCCGGATGACTACTACAAGGAGGCGGCATTCTGCTCGATGTGCGGACCGAAGTTCTGTTCTATGAACTGGTCAAGCAAAGTAGATGACTTTAACAAGGAAGTGCATGGGTTGGCGAAAAAGGATTTATCGCAGCTTGTTATCTTGCAGGCTGAGCAGTTACAAACAAAGGCATGAGAAAGGGGGAGTGAAAGCTCCCCTTTCTTCAGCTACCGGCTAATTTCCTTATGATGTTTATCTAACTCGAATATACTTTGGGCATAAGGTCTCAGTTCTTCGCTGATAGTGTTCATAGTCCCTATCAGCACCAATTTGACGTCTTCATTTTCCACTAGATGCTGCACAACTTCATGAAAATCACTATCTCCAGCCGCAAGAAACAGCGTCCCCCACTTCCTTCTTGAAAACGAACGCATCAGGTGAAACGCAAGTCCGACATCAACTGCTTTTTGCGTGGTTTGTTCATATTGGGCGCCGGATACGGGATGCACTACAGGGCCGCCTCCCATTTGCGAGGGCCAGTACAATGCTTTTTTCTGGGTCCAGTACAGCTTGACACGCAACCCCGGGCCGCCCGGTGGGGGAAATGCCAGTGCATTGTGGAAGGAATTGAGCTTGGAAGTCGAAGGGTCAAGGTCCGCGCTGAAGTAGTACGCATCTTCGATTTTTTCGCCATCACCCCCACTGAGATATGTAGTTTCAAGCATTTTTCTGAGCTTGATATAGTCCAGCTTGGATTGCGTGTTCAGCGGGTTCCATGCCTTCATAATGTATGCGCCATCGTTAAACCAGGCAGACTTCATTATTCCTCTATCCTTCAATCATTAGTGAGTGTAAGCCAAATGCATGCAGGTATATATACAGGAGTGTGTATCCTGAGTTTATCTTAGAAGTGATCTACGGTTGCAATTGGACTACCTGCATGTACAGTCTGCGGAGCTTGTAAAGGCACCCTCACCCGGCTTGCCGACTCCAGTGCCCATACATAAACCACCAATTCACGAGAATAGTGCAGTACGGGCGTGCAATCGGGCAGGGTAAAACCGTGTGCCGCAGGCAGCGTGTTGAGCTCGAACTCTGCTTCGGCTCGCTCCAGCGGCCAGGGGAGGTGGTGGATGTCGCCACGCAGCAAACTCCCGTTACGCCCGGTGGTGTAGAGCGAATAGCGGGAGGTAAGGAAGTGCTCCATAGGCCCTTGAGCTATCAGGCCCAGACCGCGATACTGAGCGCGAAATTCAGCCGGACGTTTCGACAATAGACGGTGACTACGGTAGCGAACCTCCTGCGAGTGACCCGGCAAGCTGCTGTAGCGCATCCCCATTTGAGCCCAGAAGTATGGCAGATGAAAGACGGTACGCGCGATTGAAACGGCTAGCGGGTTGCCGGCATCAAGCGAGTAGAAGTAAATGCCTGTGCGGTTGGTACCGCGCTCCCGTACATAGGTACGCAGGTTAAGCTCCGGAAAGGATCGGGCACCGGGTACCGTGGGCAGCCCATGCAGCCGAATGCGGTCCATCCCGAATGGAACCACGCCCAACCAGGCGGAGCCTTCAAATGTATCGGCAACCAGCCCCGGCGGCAGCGTCTTTTCCACATCGTGTATAGGCACCGGCCAGTGCGCGAACAGGAGATCGTTCCAGCGCTGCTGCATGACCCAGGGGCGGCGCGGAAGTGGCGATGGCCGGTGATCCGTGGTGCCCAATACATAATCCCCATCGGTAGCGCGTTCGTCGCGGCGCGGTATGCCCGGCTGCTGCTTGATGTCGGGTTTGAGTTCCGTAGGCATCCAGCTATATTTTGTACTATTTGCAAAGGTTTGGCTTGGTTTTCCTAACAGGACACGCACCCGGCAGGAACGATATGCTGTCCCTGTGCAACCCAATGAGCTAGAAATGCCCCATCAAAACGGCCCGGACGTGTACGCGGTCCATGGAGCCGACCCGGAAGTGCTGGCCTATGCCATGGCCAAGTACTCCCGCTCGGCACTCTCGCTCAAGGAGTCGCTGAGCGAAATCAGCGCGCAACGGGCCGAGCAGTTCCTGAATACCTTCTATTTTGCTTACGGTCATCGCTCCATTGCCGACCTGGCACACCTGGCCTTTGCCGTGGAGCGCCTGTCGTTACTGGCAGCCATTGTGCTGGTGGATGAGCAGCGCTGGGATGGGCAGGAGCGCTCGACGCGCTACCAGGATTTTGAAAAGAGCGGCTGGTACACGCCTGCATTTGCTGATGCTGCCGGGCGTGAGGCGTATACGGCTGCTGTTACGGCATTGTTCGCTAGCTACAGGCAGGTGTCTGATGGTGTGTTCCAGTCGCTTGCCGGAAGCGTTCCACGGCCTGAAGCGATGAAACAGGAAGCCTTTGATCGTACATTGCGAGCGCGTGCTTTCGATGTGGCACGGTACCTTCTGCCGCTGGCTACCATTACTTCCGTGGGCCAGATTGTAAACGCGCGCACGCTGGAGACGCAGGTAAGCCGATTGTTGTCGCATCCGCTGGCTGAAGTTCGTGAGCTTGGGGAGCGGTTGCGCGAGGCGGCCGCAGGAACCGCCTGGAACCCAAGCGAGAAGACTCTGGCTGCGTTTGCAAAGAAAGCGGCTGCAGCGAACCCTGAGCTTGGCTTCGAGGCGGAAGCATTGCTGGGGCGGCAGGTCCGTGTGGCGCCTACGCTGGTCAAATACGCCAAGCCGAATGTATACGCCATGGGTACAGCCGACACCCTGGCACAAGCCGCCGCCGAGCTGATGGCCGGCGAGCCGATCGCCGAAGCTCCGTTGGTGGACCTGCTGGACAGCCCGGACCCGCTGGAAGTAGAACTAGCCACCAGCCTGCTGTACAGCGCCTGCCATTATCCGTATCGGCAGTTGCGCGACCATGTACGGGCGCTATCGGCAGCGCAACGGGACGAACTCATCGACCTCGGTGTACGCGACCGGGGCCGTCATGACGAGCTGTTACGCGCATTTTCTGCCGGGCAGGCGCTGCGTTTCGACATCCTTATGGATATTGGGGGTTTCCGCGACATGCACCGGCATCGCCGTTGTGTGCAGCTCATCCAGGAGTTCACGCCGCTGCACGGGTATGAGGTGCCCATCGGCCTGGAGGAAGCAGGTTTAATCGAGATATATCGCTCCGCAATGGATGCGGCGCATGCTGCTTCGGCTCAAGCCGGAAGTGCCGCGCCGTACCTGCTGCCGCTCGGTACGCGGGTTCGGGCCATGTTCAAGATGGACTTTGCCGAGGCGCTTTATATCGCCGAGCTGCGGTCTGCTCCGCAGGGGCACTTCTCCTACCGGCGCGTTGCTTGGGAGATGTACCAGGCAGTTGCGCGGCAGCACCCCACATTAGCCCGGCATTTCCGCATGACAGCCGTCGATGGGCAGGGAGATATGCTGAAGCGCTGAGAGTAGGCAAAATGGGGAATAGGGTGTCAAAAGATGTGACCTTGGTGTTTGTGTTTTCTTCGCCTGCCGGGAACGTGGAATGATATTCTCTATATAGCCTCTGTATCGATTTCGGACAGCCTATGGAGCCTGCAATTGGGGTTCGTGGCGGCTGCGAAGCCTTGATGCATGCGTAAGAGTGGAGGAATCAGCGTGGCAGAAAATCGTTCCCAGGCAATTGAAGCAGCATTGGCGCAGTTGGACAAACAGTTCGGCAAGGGTTCGGTCATGCGGCTGGGCAGTAAAGAAGCTTTGCCGATTGCAGCTATCTCTACCGGTTCGATCTCCTTTGACGCGGCTTTGGGCATAGGCGGAGTTCCGCGTGGCCGCGTGATTGAAATCTTTGGGCCGGAGTCTTCCGGCAAAACGACTATTACTCTACAGATCATTGCGGAAGCGCAAAAGCTTGGCGGTTTGGCTGCATTTGTGGACGCCGAGCATGCACTTGATCCCGGCTATGCAAAGAAGCTGGGTGTAGATACAGACAACCTGCTGGTCTCGCAGCCTGATTATGGCGAACAGGCGCTTGAGATTGTCGAGGCTTTGGTACGGTCGAACGCTGTCGATGTGTTGGTAGTCGACTCTGTTGCCGCGCTGGTACCCAAGGCTGAGCTTGACGGTGAAATGGGTGACTCACATATGGGTTTGCAAGCGCGCCTCATGTCGCAGGCACTGCGCAAGCTCACCGGCACCGTTTCAAAATCGCGTACCTGCCTGATCTTCATCAATCAAATCCGCGAGAAGATCGGCGTCATGTTCGGCAACCCGGAAACAACGACCGGCGGTAAGGCGCTTAAGTTCTACTCTTCGGTACGTATCGACATTCGCCGGATTGCCGCAGTCAAAGAAGGCGACATGGTGGTAGGTTCGCGGACCAAGGTCAAGATCGTGAAGAACAAGGTCGCGGCACCATTCCGAGAGGCCGAGTTCGACATTCTGTACGGCGAAGGTATTTCGCGTGAAGGGGATGTGCTGGATCTTGCAGTAACGCACAATGTCGTCGATAAATCCGGTGCCTGGTACAGCTACTCCGGTGAGCGTATCGGTCAGGGCCGGGAGAATGTGCGGCAGTTTCTGAAAGATAACAAGGAAACTTTTGGCCGGATTGATGCACAGGTGCGCCAGAAACTAGGTATCTCCGGTAAGAATGCGGCAGCAGCAGAAGTTCCTCCGGTTACCATAGACGGTCCTTTGCTGGCGCAAGAAGCAGTGCGCCCGGCACGCCGACAGTAGCTTTTGAATAATGGTAGAGGGTAGTCATCAACTACCCTCTTTGCCTTAACTAACACTTGTTGCTTCCTTCTCATTTGGCAGATGAATTATTTATATGCCATAGCAATGCAATTCCAAGTAGGACCATGAACCCGGCAGTTTGAGGATACACTTCTCCTTGTCGAGTATCTTTCACCATTTTTTGCGAACGAATCACTGATCTATCATCTGACTTAATCCATCTATTCATTAAACTAGGTCCTTAAATATCTTTTTCAAAAGCCTTGCTCATGTGCACTATACAAACATTGAAATGCTTGAAAAGCAGTCCGTTCAAATCGCGTATATGACTTTGTAGCTTTTATAAGTGCAGGAATGTTACTCCGGCAGAAATGCGCTCCCGCTATGACAGTCGCCCAAGCAAAATGAAGAGCGAAGTGGTGCGTTCCCACTCTAAGCGTTGTCTGCGACTACGTAAGCCTGATTTTTCTCCATGGATTTGAAGAGATTTTCAAAGTCAGCAGGGGCAAGCTGTGCCGGCAAAAAGTTCATATTGCCGTCCGGGTTCACAGCGTCTTTGAGCATTCGCTCGTGGTGGTACGTGGAAACGCTCAGAAAACGTGCCGGTTGGTCACTCTTGTTGAAAAAGGTGTGCGGTGCATTCGGTGGTGCCAGAACGCTGGCTCCCGCACCGCATGTCATCCACTCGGCAGCACCGGCATCGCTCCAACGGCAAAAATCAAGCTTGCCCTCAAGCAGATAAAAGAATTCGGGGTAAGGATGCTTATGTAGCGGAAGGCCGTTACCGGCTGTAAGAGTTGTCTCATAGATAGAAAAGGAGTAACCCGTATCCGCACCCTGCGCTTTCCAGTTCAGCTGCCATTCGCCGATCTGGAGCATTGGACCATCGTTTACATCAGTTTTCAAGACGTTATGATCGGTAGTTTCTTCGAGGAGCGTGGTGGGTTTCAACATTAGTAATTCTCCTAGGGGTGTACTCCCTCAATTTAAGAGTACCGGTTCAGCTCCTGAAGCTGCCGGAATGGCCGCTCTCATCAGCAGCCATGTCACGTCTGCAGCTCCCGGCAAGTAAAGCTACACGCTGTTGCCTAGATGAAAGATGGGCTCTACTCCCTTTGCCTGGTTGAGCAACGCCAGTTCTTCATGCTGTTCAAGCGGTTGATAGTGCTGTGCCACATTCATAGCTAGGCGAAAGTACTTCTCATCTCCCGGGGGCAAGGCAGCGGTAACCGGGTGTCCAAGGGTCCAGCGCAGACCGAGCGAAGCCTGCTCCGGATAGACCGCAGGCTGGTACCAGCATTTCGGCTCGGGATGGTTCTCTTTCTGATCCGCCGCCCATGTCGTTTTCGCCATGGCTTTGAGCGCCAGGACGCCTGTGCCTTTTTCCTGTGCACGTTTCAAGATTTGCGGACCGAAGTTTGCCTGCGAAAACAGCACGAAATTCACCGGGAAGAGCACTGTATCAAAGGGGTAGCGATCCAGCGCAGCCAAGGCGGTTTCCGCTGAGTGGACGGAGAAGCCGATATAGCGGATTTTCCCTTCCTTTTTGGCAGTTTCCATGGTCTCGATGGCACCGCCCGGCCCAAGCACCTTGTTAAGATCGGTCATCTTGGTCAGCGCGTGGAATTGGTAAAGATCAAGATGGTCAGTCTTGAGCAGCCGTAGAGAGTTTTCAAGGTCCTTGCGCGAGTCGTCCTTCATGCGCCCGTCAGTTTTGCAAGCCAGAAAGCAGTCCTTGCGGTAGGGAGCAAGCGCCGTTCCAAGCCGTTCCTGGGCATTTCCGTAGCTTGGTGCCACGTCAAAATAGTTCACCCCGCGATCCACGGCTTCAGCCACGATGTTTTTGGAAGCACCGGCATCCTCGTTCATCACCACAATCCCGCCGAAACCGATGAGAGACAGGCTTTCTCCCGTTTTGCCGAGAGGCCGCCGGGCGATCTGCTTGTCAGGGCTTGCCGCTGACGCAAACTTGGTGCTAGCGGCGGCAGCAGCGGTAAGTGCACTTTGCTTCAGGAAGTCACGACGTTCCATATACAGGTCTCCTCGCAAACCTAGAGTGGGACGCGGACCGCGCATCCGTTCTGGAAGCATTCTCACAGATTTGCGAGTGCATGCGTAATAATCCGTGCAGCTTTCAGCAAGCGTGGGCCTGCTACACTCAACGCCGTGCATACTGTCACCGCCATCTATCCCGGCTCATTTGACCCGGTCACCAACGGCCACCTTGACCTGGTGGCGCGCGGAGCCAAGCTGTTTGATCGGCTGATCGTGGCGGTACTACGCAATTCTTCTAAAAATCCGCTGTTTTCTGTAGCCGAGCGGGTCGAGATGCTGCGCGAGGGTACGCAGGCGTTCCCCAATGTTGAGATCGCAACGTTTGAAGGACTACTGGTGGATTTTGCCCGCGAGCGCGGGGCACATGCGGTGCTTCGCGGTATCCGCGCCATCTCGGACTACGAGTACGAGTTGCAGATGGCGCTGATGAACCGCCGACTGAACCCGGATGTGGAAACGATCTTCCTGATGCCGGATGCGAAATATTCTTATGTGAGCTCGCGGCTGGTAAAGGAAGTGTTCCGTCTAGGCGGCTCGGTAGAAGGCCTGGTGCCGCAATTGGTAATTGACCGTCTGCGTAGCCGCGCGGGGCAAGCGCCAGGCTAAGATAAGACTGCCTTTGCGCCAAGGGCACTATGCCGGGTGCTCTGCGTCTTTGCCTTACAGCTGCACAGGCAGTTCCGCAAGCCCTTCCGTTTGCCGCCCGCGCACCTTCAGCAGGTTCAGCATGGGTGTGGTGCACATGGTGGTAAGCAGTGCCATCACTACCAGCATGGTGAACAGCGTTGGGGTAAATACGCCGACGTTGTAGGCGATGTTCAGCACGATCAGCTCTACCAGGCCGCGCGTATTGAGCAGCGCGCCCAACGCCCAGGCATCGCGCCAGCCCTGGCCGGACCAGCGAGCGGCAATTACTGCCCCGCCGACCTTGCCGCTGATGGCAGCCAGCAGCACCACCCCGGCCCACAGCCAAGTCGAACTGTCATTGAGCAGGTCAAGCCGGGTACGCAGCCCGGTTAAAGCGAAAAAGAGCGGCAGCAGAAGCACGGAAGTAATCATTTCAAGCCGCGCCCGGATCGCTGTCTGCCAGCGCTCAATGCGCGGAAAGCAGATGCCCGCAATAAAAGCGCCGAACAAGGGGTGAACGCCGGCCCAGTCTGTGGCGGCTGCCGAGGCAAAGGCTCCGGCGACAGTGATGCCGAGCAGCCCCAGGCCAAGCTCCGGGTTATTGCGTCGCTTGACCAAACGGGTAGCAAGCGGTCGTACCACGCCCAGCATGAACAATAGATACGCACCAAGCAGGCCGAAGTGCAGTAGTAGGGTACCGGCGGTACCGTGCGCATCGATGAGGGTCAATGCAATGGCAAGCAGCAGCCAGGCCACGACGTCGTCAACCGCGGCGCACAGGATGGCGACCGTACCGAGCGGCGAGCCGGTAAGACCGCGCTCTTCAAGGATGCGGGCCAGTACCGGGAAAGCCGTGATGCTCATGCTGATGCCGAGAAACAGCACAAAAGCGAAAGAGCCGATGCCGTGCGGAGCGAACCGGGTACGAAGCGAGTGCGCCAGCAGAATGGCTGCAATAAAAGGGATGACGATGCTGGTGGCGCTGGCGGCAAGCGCGCGGGTGCGCTGGCGGCGCAGCTGCGAATCATCAAGCTCCATGCCGACCAAAAACAGGAACAGGATGAGACCGACCGTGGAGAGCTCATCCATGGCGTTGAGCGACGCTTTTGGAAAAAGGTGTACCTCAAGCGCGGGCGAAATGCGGCCTAGCAGGGAGGGACCCAGCAGGATGCCGCCCAGGATTTCTCCTACGACCCGGGCCTGGCCGAGCTTGGTTGCAAGCCACGCGCAAGCCAGTGTGGTCAGCAGGACCACTGAAATCTGGATGAGGAGCAGGTTCATCAAAGCCTTTCCTTACCGTTGCTTGGGAATGCGCTAGTGCCGACTTCGTCGGTCATCCGGCTGAAGGCTTTCGCCGTTATCACCACTCTCTTATGTACCATGGCAGACAAATGCGGGTGCTGCGTCCAGGTTCAATCGACAGGGCCGCGCAGCTTCCACAGCATCTGGCGCAGAAAGCCGGTGGCGAGCTTTGCATCGCGGTCTGACAGGCGCAGGCGGCGGACAAAGTCACGGAGCAGGCGCATGCGGGCCGGGGTGCCCATACCCTGGTACTCGCTGATGGTGAGCGCCTCGATGAGCAGCTGGGTGAGGCGTTCCATGGCTTCCGCTTGTGCCGGGGCGTGCTGGGTCCAGTCACGGGGAAAGCCTTGCGGCAAGCTGTGTGCAGGAGAAGACGGCTTGGATGGCTCAGGCGGGCTTATGACAGCCGGATCAAGCCGCGCCAGCTCGTACAGGCACAGCGCAGCAGCCTGGCCCAGGTTCATGGAGGGGTGCTCATCGCGGGTGGGGATGCGCAGCAGCAGGTGACAGTGGCTCATATCGTCGTTCGAGAGACCGAACTTTTCAGAGCCGAACAGCAGGGCTACTCGCTCGCCGCGAGCAAGGGCCGCGCGTATTTGCACCGCGCCTTGCTCCAGCCGTTCCAGAGGCTGCTGCATGGGTCGGCCATCGCCGCTGGTGCCCACAATAAATTGCGCGTCGTGGACGGCTTCGGCGGTAGACGGGTAGTCGCGCGCGGCACGCAGTAGGGCGGCTGAGGGACCGACGGCGGAAGTGGCCGAGCGGAACTCTTTGTAGAAGATATTGGCGATGCGCAGGTCAGGCACGCCGAAGTTGCTCATGGCGCGTGCTACCGCGCCGATGTTGAGGGTGTTGCGCGGGGAGACCAGCACGACGGTGAGATTGTGGAGGGGGTTGGTTTGCACAGGGGCAGCGGTTTGCGAAATGGCCATCAGGTCTCTTCATAGTGACTCAATGCTGTGTTTCAGCATAGGCCTGAGGCTTGCGCAAGTTGTTCATAGAGGGTAGACAATCTCTGTTCTACCTTTCATTTTCTAGTGACACAGGCCTGAGAGCCGGTGCTTTTAGTCAATTGACAACTCTTGCGACATGGGCCGACTTGGCAACCGCCGAATGGTGGCACAGCTTTCGAGAAGCCGACTCATCGTTACTGACGCTTGTGGTGGCGTTCACCTGTCCCTATCTCTTTAAGCGGAGTGCCCAAGCTGGGCAGGTATGGTATTCACTTACGGCGGTGTATGGGATGATTGTCCGGACAAGCAAATCGCAATTGATTCGGCGGAATGATGGCATCGCTTACGACGACAGACAAGCAAGTCTTGGAGAAACTCTTCCAGATGAGCACGGGCTATGTGCTCAACTTTGTTGATCGAACGTTTGCAGAATTCTTTAGAGACGATGTTGGCATCGACATCCATGACAAAAAGTTCGATTATGCCAGTGGTTCTAAAGCGAACCGTATGCGCGGCTTCTGGCAAGTAGCCGATGACGTTACAGTTGGAAAGTCCATCCAAAAACTGATTGCCTACATTGATACGCAGATTCTGGTTGGTTCGCTCACCAAGAATGATTTGCCTGACGATTTGATTCGGGGCGGGCGGGGGATAGCAAACCGATTGCTCGGACCGGCGTCGGTGCAGGCTGTTCCCAATCAAGATGAGTTCATCACCAAAGAGTTTAGAAACGTCTCCATTGAAAAGCTGGACTTGGATTCAGCCATAAACAGAGTGTTGAAGCAGCGGGTGGAGGAGATCAAAAAATGTATTCAGATCGATGCGCCTCTAGCTGCAGTATTTTTGTGCGGAAGCTCCCTGGAAGGCATTTTGCTTGGAATTGCGTCCAAAAGGGCGAAAGAGTTTAACGAATCAAGTTCCAGTCCCAAGGACAAAACAGGCAAGGTCAAGCAATTTCCCGAGTGGACTCTGAACGACTTCATAAACGTCGCACGAGAACTCCAACTCATTGGTGAGGACGTGAAGAAATTCAGCCATGCGCTCCGAGACTTCAGGAACTACATACATCCGTTTCAACAAATGTCATCCAACTTCGATCCCGACGGGAGTACCGCAAAGATATGCTGGCAGGTAGTACAAGCCGCAATCACTCAGTTGTCCAACAGTTAATCCTCGTAAACGCGCTTGCGGAACGCGATCTGAACCATTCCGCGAAAGTGTGGCCAGCAGTACAAGCATTCTGAATGAAGAGACTGGCTACTCGCCATACTAAAACCGTGAAAAACTAGAAGCATGAGCGCAACCGCTATCGAACCTACCGCCACGCCCGCTGCCCGTAAGCTGTTCTCCGACCGGATTAACCGTATTGAAGTTTCCGCCACCATGGCCGTCACCGCCGAGGCGGCGCGGCTGCGTGCCGCAGGGATTGACCTCGTGGACTTCGGCGCGGGGGAGCCGCACTTTGCTACCCCGGCCCATATCAAGCAAGCTGCCATTGCTGCCATTGAGCAGAACTTTACCCGCTATACCGCTGTTCCCGGCATCCCGGATGTGCGCAAGGCAATTGTCGAGCGGCATGCGGCGGACTTCGGCACGAACTACACGCCCGATGAAGCTGTGTTTACCACCGGCGGCAAGCTGGCCATCTTCAACGCGATCCAGGTGCTGGTGGACCATGGCGATGAGGTGATTGTGCCGGTGCCGTTCTGGGTTTCGTACAAGGACATCATCCAGTATGCGGGCGCGACGCCTGTGTTTGTCGAGACCGATGAAGCCGAGAACTTCCGTGTGCGGCCTGAGGCGATCGAGGCCACGATTACGCCCCGTACCAAGGCGATCTTCCTGAACACACCGTCAAACCCGTCCGGCTTGGTGATTGCCAAGGAAGACCTGTTCGCCATTGTGCGGCTTGCCGCAAAGCGCGGCATCTACCTGCTGATTGATGAGTGCTACGTGTACCTGCAGTATGACGGCGACATCGTTTCAGGGGCTTCTATCACAGAGGCGAAGGAGCATATCGTGGTGCTCGGGTCACTCTCGAAGACCTACGCCATGACCGGCTGGCGCGCCGGGTTTGCGCTGGGGCCGAAGGCGATCATCGCGGCCATGGGCAAGCTGCAATCACAGTCGACCTCAAATGCAGCCTCGTTTGTGCAGAAGGCGTCGGCTGTCGCGCTTTCAAGCTCGCAGGATTGTGTGGCCGCGATGCGTACCGACTACATCGCGCTGCGCGATCGCATCCTGAGCAAGCTGGGCGAGATCCCGAATATCACCTGCACCAAGCCTGAAGGCGCGTTCTATGTGTACCCGAACGTATCGAAGTACCTGGGCAGGCAGGGCGGCCCGGCTACGGCGATGGAGCTTTCAAAGCGGCTGCTGAACGAGGCTCGGGTCGTCACGGTGCCGGGCGAGGCGTTCGGGACGAGCGAGCATATCCGGCTGTCCTATGCGGTGTCGCCCGATGCAGTGGATGAAGGCACCAAGCGCATGAAGGAGTGGTTTGCAGGGTTGGCCTAGGGTGACGGGGAGTTAAAGGAGAGCAGATCCTTCGACTCCGCTGCGCTCCGCTCAGGATGACACCTTAAAGGTGGCGAATCATGGAAGAGGCACGAATGAAAATTGAAGTAGAAGGTCTGCTGTTCGACATGGATGGCATCCTGGTGTCGTCGCTCAGCTCGGTTGAGCGATCCTGGGTCAAATGGGGCAATATGCGAGGGGTTGATGGTGCCAAGGCACTTGAGACAGCACACGGTAAGCGGGCTATCGAAACCATCCGCCTGCTGCGGCCCGATCTGAACGATCTTGAAGAGCTTGCGATTATCGAGCAGATTGAGATGGACGACACAGAGGGCTTGTCCGTGCTGCCCGGCATCCCGGAACTGCTGCGCAGCCTACCCGCGGGCAGCTGGACTGTGTGCACTTCAGCCACGGAGCGCCTGGCACGCCTTCGCATGGAGCATGTCGGGTTGACGCCGCCGGTGCGGTTTATTACGGCGGACATGGTGGAACACGGCAAGCCGCATCCGGAACCGTACCTGCGCGGTGCCGCCCTGCTGGGCTTTGCGCCGGACCGATGCCTTGTATTTGAAGACGCGCCCGCCGGATGCGGGGCAGGAAAGGCTGCCGGCTGCACCGTGGTGGCGACATTGTTCTCGCACACTGCGGAGCAGCTTGCGATGGCGGATTATCGGGTGAAGTCGCTGGAGGACGTGCGTGTTACCGGTACAGCGGGCAGGCTTGAGGTCAGCTTCAAGCCTGATTAGAAGGACGTTTCCCATGATGATTGTGTGAAAGGTGACACGATCCAGCTCGACAGAATTTAGCGGGAGAAGGCAGGGCTGATTTGTTCAATGCGCCAGATGGGACCGCCTAGGTAAAGCTGGCCCTCCTCGCGGATGAACGCAGGCGTGGCACCGACATAGATCCAGACGTGAATATCGGCGGGTTGCTTGCCGAGAAGGGGAGCGATGAGCGCAGTCATACCGCCAAGCTCGACGTGAAGAACGTAGTCTGTGGCCTTGCGGTGGCTGCCGCCGATGGTAAAGGTGACTTTACCGGCGGGCTTGATGGAAAAGTGTATGAGCCGCGGCTTCGCGGTCGGTGCGACGTAGGAAAGTGTCGTCTCCGGAGTAGCCGCAACAATGTTCAGGAGCAAGTTAGGGGGTAGCCCATTTGCGACGTCAGGCGGAAGGTCCAGATGGTCTTGCGTAATTTTGCCGTCTTCAGTGTGCGAGGTAACTTGGCCGGTCGCCGTGTCGATGAAGATGTCAGTGGATTTCGGAAAAGAAGGACCATGCTGAATATGATGATCGCTGATGAGTCGGATGACGCCGTGCTGGGAAAAGATCGTGGTGTCTTCGTCGATGGAGCCGTCATGGAAGCGGAAAATAAGCCGCGAGGTGATGCGATCACCATGCACCACCGAGGTGACGTCACCAATTGCGAGTGGCTTGCCATCCCGTGTTTTCAGGACTAGAAAGCCATGGCTGGCGCCTTGAGGATGACGAACAGGGATAGGATCAGCGTACAGGTTAACGCCGAGCAAGGCAGCCGCGAAGAACAGGCGAACTGGAAAACGCCGCATAAAACAAATTCCTGTTTAGAGGATTAAGTGCACACTGAAATTGTACTTTTATATGCGATGTTGCTTGCAAAGAATGAGTCGAGACGGTCAAGAACATAAACTATATCTACAAACCAATACAAAAATACCTCTAAAGTGCGCACTCCAGTTAGCGTTGAATTGTGACCGAAACCTGCGAATACCATACAGTGCTTGCGTTCGACTAAAGACAAATCAGTAGTTACCTCGAAAACCCATCGACCATAGCTGGCTGCGTGTTACCGTGGCCTGAATACTATCCGGCGGGAATGTGGACCAGCGACCGATGCCGGAGCGCTCCAGCAGCTGTAGCACGTCGCCTTCATAGCGAAACCGCTGAAGCTGTACGCCATGCATGGCAAAGCTTTGAGGACTACCGGGTACGGGTTCTGCTTCCAGCAGCAGGCTGGTTCCCGTTCTACGAAGCGTGAGTGCTACAAGGTTGGTTTCCATCAGACGAGTCCAGTGTCATAACTTACGGCTATCGCGCTGCGGTTCGAAGAACTTTCGAACCGCAGCGCGGAGCTTTGCTAGTTTACCGCCCACTGCTGGGCTCCCGTACCATTGCACGTCCAGGATTGCACAATGGTGCCGTTGCTCGTTCCAGAAGAGCGTACATCCAGGCACAGGCCGGTATTGTTTGCCGGGTGGAAAGCGTAGTTGCTGCCGTTGGCGACAGCATTCCACGCTTGTGCCGAGGACCCATTGCATGGTTGCAGTTGGACAGCGGAACCGCTGGTGCCGCTTGAAGCAGTCAGGCAGTTTGCCCCTTCGGTTGCCAGGTTGTAGTAACCGGCGGGTGCGACGTTTGTGTTGGACATGGACCAGCTTTGCGCGCCGGTGCCGTTAGCCATGTAGATATCGATAGGGTTACCGGCTGCTGTGCGGGCTCCTACGTCATCAAGCCTCAATCCGGTGGCGTTTTGGGGTGTAAGCGTGTGGGTGCCGTTCAAACCGGTCGGAGCGGCAGCGGAACCTTGCTGGTAGACGCGGACATAATCGATCAGCATATTTGCCAGGGCCGGCGTACTGCTGTCGGTAGGGCCGGGAAAACCGCCGCTGCCGATTGCGAAGTTAAGCAGGATGAAGAAGGGGTTGTTGTAGACCCACTGGTCGCCCGGCGGAATGGTCGAAGGCGTAACGGTCAGGAAGATGTTGCTTGGGCTATCGCGGTAGTACTGCAGCAGGTTGGGCGACCAGATAAGTCCATAGGTGTGGTACCCGCCGTCATCGATCCGTCCGCCGTTCGGGAAAGTGTAGCGTGCGCCAATACCGTTGCCGCCGGAATAGCCAGGCCCGTGCGTTGTGGATGAAGTCGTGCCGGGACCATACGACTGGACCCATTCGATAATGTCATCCTCACCGGTCTGCGGCCAGCCCACCTGGTTAATGTTGGCACCCAGCATCCAGAAAGCGGGCCATAAGCCATCGCCGACCGGCAGCTTCATACGAGCTTCAATCTTGCCGTACTGAAACTGGTAGAGGCCCTGCGTTTTGAGCCGGGCGGAAGT
Source organism: uncultured Acidobacteriaceae bacterium (assembly GCA_964235655.1). Taxonomy (GTDB): domain Bacteria; phylum Acidobacteriota; class Terriglobia; order Terriglobales; family Acidobacteriaceae; genus EB88. The sequence goes on along the minus strand of CAXSBB010000006.1, from coordinate 32,419 downwards.
CCAGGTGCCGCTTGAATCCCGGCGAGCCTGAATGACCAGGTTGCCGTTGCCGTCCTGGTAGGCATTCGGCTGTGAGGCAACGCAGGGAGCTGTGTTTGAGCCGGGCTTGCAGTAATTTTCTATCTCAGGGTTGCCGAAGCCGCTATTACCCAGGTCATAAGTCCACTTGGAAGCGTCCGGATAGGTACCTGCGGCGCTGTTAAATTCATCGCTCCAGACCAGATTCCAGGTTTGCGCATGGAGTGGAAGGGAAGTGCCTGCAATTGCGAGAAGGCTTGTGAAAAGGACGCCAACAGCTCTTTTTAAGGGCGACGAAAATATTTCAACATGCTTTTTGGAGTGCATAGAGCTTGGGAGCGTGATTCGCATACGTGGACCTTTCAAGTAACTTCCTAAGAATGCGGGAACTCTATCACAACAGGAAAAGGGTACGCATACAAGAATATCAATCTGCGCCGGCTTTACACCATTACTTTCAGCAGATAGATGTTTAGTAAAAATTACTATCTTAAAGCCAATATAAATCGCTCTTTTTACGCTCTTTATAAAGGTTTAATTCGCGGCCTAGGCGGTATATGTGCAAGCCGCATCAGCGGCTCGCCGCAGGTAACGCTACCGAAGTCTCTTGCCCGGCAACCTCCACCAGCGTGGACCGGAAATAGTCAAGTGACAGACGTAGTCCCTGCTCCAGCGTGATCTTCGGCTCCCAGCCCAGCAAGCGCTTTGCTTTCGCAATATCAGGCTTGCGCTGTAGAGGGTCGTCCTGGGGCAGCGGCTGGAACACGATGTCCGACTTGGACCCGGTGACCCGGCGCACGGTTTCGGCGCATTCAAGGATGGTCCACTCCGTGGGATTGCCGATGTTGACCGGTGTGTGCTCGCCGGATGCAGCAAGGCGCACGATCCCGTCGACTTCGTCCGAAACGTAGCAGAAAGAACGAGTTTGCGAACCGTCACCATAGACAGTCAGCGGCTTGCCGCTGAGCGCCTGCACGACGAAATTGGAGATAACACGGCCATCGTCACGGCCCAGGCGGGGGCCGTAGGTGTTAAAAATGCGAACCAGGTGTGTATCAAGGTTGTGGTAACGGTTATAGGCGGTCACCAGGGCTTCTGAGAAACGTTTGGCCTCGTCGTACACCGAGCGTGGGCCGACAGGGTTCACATGGCCCCAGTAGTCTTCCGTTTGCGGGTGGACCTGCGGATCGCCGTAGCACTCTGACGTGGAAGCGTGCAGAAAACCTGCGTTGTAGCGTTTTGCGACTTCAAGGGCGTTGCGTGTGCCGGACGACCCGACATCGAGCGTTTCCAGGCCGAGCCGGTGGTAGTTGATGGGACTGGCAGGCGAGGCAAAGTTGTAGACAAAATCTACCGGACCGAAGTCAAACGGCTTGCAGATGTCGTGCTGCTCCAACGAGTAGCGAGGCTCGTTTCCAAGGTGGGCCACATTGTTCAGGCTGCCGGTGCAGAGATTGTCGATGCCGATGACGGAGTGGCCGTCAGCAAGCAGGCGGTCGGTCAGGTGAGATCCAAGGAAGCCGGCCGCGCCGGTAACGAGTATATGCATATAGGCCTTTATGAAAGCTGAAAACAGCGCCGCGCCTTTTTACGACGGTAGCATGGTCATGTTTTGGACGTCACTACCGGCTTGCGTCGCCTGCGCTTTTTTGCGACATGTGCCGGAAGCGGGTCAGTCGGTGCGGGCTCACTAGCAGCAGCGGGTGGAACTTTTCTCGAAAGATCGTCCGAGGGAATGGAGTCCACTGAAGTTTTGCCCTCGGCAAGCTCCATCAGGAACTGCTGCGCGTTGAACGGCGCGAGAGACTGTCCCGCCGGTGTGTCACGGAGCCGTATGTAGGTGCCGTCCGGCTGCATGAGCCTGGCCTTGGTTGTATCGGCCAGGTAGGCGCTCAAAATTTCAGTGCGAAGACGGGTGCGCAGGGCTGCATCCTTGATGGGGAAGACCACCTCGCAGCGTTCAAACAGATTGCGCGGCATCCAGTCCACGGAGCCGCAGTAGACCTCCTCGTCGCCGCCGTTGGCAAAGTAGAAGATGCGGGAGTGCTCAAGAAAACGACCCACGATCGAGCGCACGCGGATGCGCTCACTCACCCCCGGCAGCCCCGGACGCAGCGAGCAGATGCCACGCACAATGAGGTCAATTTCTACCCCGGCCTGCGAAGCCGCGTAAAGCGCCTCGATTACGCTCTGCTCAAGCAACGAGTTCATCTTGGCGATGATGCGCGCCGGTTTGCCTGCCTGCGCGTGCTCGGTCTCTCGCTGAATAAGCCGAATGGTGCCCTGTGCGAGTGTGAGCGGCGAGACAAGCAGGGGCGCATAGTCATCAGATTCAGAGTGAGCGGTGAGATAGTTAAATACCGCGTGAACGCTTGCGGTAATAGCAGGGTCCGTGGTCAGCAGGCTTACATCGGTGTAGAAGCGTGATGTAACTGGATTGTAGTTACCTGTGCCCATGTGAACGTAGCGGCGGATTTCACCATCCGGGTCGCGCCGCACCAGCAGCGCCAGCTTGCAGTGTGTTTTAAGCCCCACGATGCCGTGGAAAACCTGCACACCGGCATCCTCAAGATTGCGTGCCCAGCGAATGTTTGAGGCTTCATCAAACCGCGCGGTGAGTTCGACGACTACCGTAACTTCCTTGCTCTGCGCGGCTTCGGTCAGGGCGCGAAAAATGGGCGAGTCGGCACTCGTCCGGTACAGTGTTTGCTTCATGGATATGATGTTGGGATCGACGGCACCGGCTTCAATAAAGCCGACTACCGCGTCATAGGAGTCGTATGGATGGTGGAGCAGAATGTCATGGTGGCGCAGCTCATCAAATAGGTCCGTGGATTTACGGTGCAGTCGCAGCTCACGCCCCACAAAGGGGGTGTCCTTCAGGTCTGCGCGATCAATATCACCGTAAAGCGTCATCAGGCGCGACAGATTAATGGGTCCGTCGGTGCGAAAGACCTGCGATTCCTCAAGCTCGAAGTTCGAGCGCAGCCGCTCAATAATCTCCGGATGGGCATCCTGCTCGATTTCAAGGCGCACGGCATCGCCCTTGCGGCGATTATGCAGCTCAGCGCGTACGGCTTCGAGCAGGGAGCGCGACTCCTCTTCTTCAAAGTACAGGTTGCTGTTGCGCGTGACGCGGAAGGCCGCGGTTGAAACAATTTCGTAGCCGCGATACATGCCGACGGCGTGATGCTCGATCAGGTCGTGGAGAAAGATGAAGTCGGTTGTCTCACTGCCCGGCGTCCTGGGCATGCGGAGGAAGCGCGGTAGAGCACGCGGTACGGTGATGACTCCCAGTACGGGGGCACCCGCGCCCTTGCGCTTGCGGCGCAGCAATAGCGCCACACATAAAACCTTGTTGAGCACACGTGGAAAAGGGTGCCGCGGGTCAATGGTGATCGGGGTGAGCAGCGGGTCCACCTCGCGCTGGTACAAGACAGTAGCGGCGGCGCGAGCCTCATCGTTCAAGTCTTCCCAGTACAGGAGGCGGATGCCCTGGCTGCACAGCGCCGGGTGCAGCTCGTTGTTCCAGCAGGCATACTGCTCTGTAACAAAGTCATGGACGTCGGCATTGATACTGTCGAGCAACGCCTGGGCGGACATACCGTCGGGGCCGGGCTCGCCGGTACCTTCTTCAATCCGTTGCAGCATGCTTGCAATCCGCACCTCGATAAACTCATCGAGGTTAGAGGCTGTGATCGCAAGAAACTTGACCCGCTCCAGCAGCGGATTGCCGCTGTCGCGTGCTTCTTCAAGCACACGGCGATTGAAATTGAGCCAGGAGCTATCGCGAGAGACAAAGAAACTGCGCTGCGCTTCATTCATAGCGGCCTCCATTGTCGCAGGTATGGGGCGGCACTGGCTGACTTGAAGTACTTCTTGTTAGAGCAATTATTTAGGTTGCCCACATCCAGGCAATTCCTATGAAGAAACTCTTTCTATTTGAGAGTTTTCTCGGTTGACCCTTCAGCAGGCTAGGCAGAAGATAAGACAGAAGCTACGGAGGAGATGCATGGCTATGAAGGATTGCGGGGATGCGGGTGTGGTACCGGGGATGGCAGCCGAGCTTTTTCAGCTGGCCTCATTGTTAGTAGGTGACGGGGATCGCGCCCTACATCTGATTGAGCGGTCGCTGGCTACCATGGAAATCGACCCATGCATGAATCCAGCTTCGGCAAGGGAGCAGGCCCGTGCCTGCATCGTGCGCGAGAGCTTGGCAGAGCTGGCGCAAGAGCAGCCTGCTGCGTTTGATACCTCCGCCGCAGAAAGCATGGAACATAACCCCTGCATTCAGGATGATGACCTTCAGGCGGCCGGTATTACCCCTGCTGAATTGCGCAGCTGGCTGGAGCAGCAAGCGAAGCCGGAGCTGCGTCGAGGCTTGCGCAACTGGCTGGAAGAGCTGCCCCTTGTGCAGCGGGCGATCTTTGTACAGCGGGCAGTATTGGGCCAGGGAAATGAAGCAGCCGCGACCCTGCTACGTGAGACCGGCGGCCCTCAGGCCAAGGGCTGGACCTCGCAAAACGTAAGCGATACTTTCCGCCAGGCATTGTGCTCACTTGCGAACTCACTGGCACACGCGCCCGCTGCCGAGCCCATCTCAGCTTGATAGCCAAGGGGGAGCCAACAAACTCCATCTTTCGCTGTAGTAGCGCATCCAAAAGCTGCAAGTGAGAAATTTACCTGCAACTAAAGGGTTTGGAGTGTGTGTGCTGCAGGGAGGCATTTGTCAGAAAACGGCTGTTCAACATTGGCTGGCAGCCGTGGCCGGTATGGCTTTCTTACCGAATTTTGCACTGGCCCAATTTGGTGCCGCTGCCGCTACAAATACAACCCTACCGACCCCGGTGCAGCTAAACCAACAGCAAGTTACAGCAGACAGCTACCAGGCCAGTGTTTCTGATGGAAAGCTGGTGCCGGGTGTTCTGCCTCTCACTCTTGATGACGCTGTTGCACGCGGGCTTCGCCTGAACCTGGGTTTGATACTGACCGCGAATAATCGGCTTGCAGCACGCTCTACAGAGTTAAGTCAGCTTCAAAGCTTGCTTCCAACCCTGGATGCCAACATCAAGCAGGCTGAAGCCCAGACTGATCTACAGGCACAAGGGCTTCGCATTCCCGGTTTTCCGGCGATTATCGGTCCGTATGCCTACCAGGATTTTCGGGCGAACCTGAATCTTAACCTGATCAATATCGCCTCGCTGCGGAACTATATAGCTTCCAAACATAATTTTGCCGGGTCGAAACTATCCCTGGACGATGCGCGAAACGAAGTGGTTTTGAGCGTCGGCAATGCCTACCTGCTGGTGATAGCGGATCAGTCGCGGGTGGCTTCAAACGAAGCGCAGGTAGCTACCTCCAAGGTTTCATTCGACCAGGCCCATCAGCAGCATCTGGCCGGCACCTCGCCGCTGCTTGATGAGCTTCGGGCTCAGGTGGATTTCCAGACGCAGCAGCAAAACTTGATTCAAGTGCAAGGCACTCTGGAAAAAGACAAGCTGGCACTGGCGCGAGCCATCGGTCTGCCGGTGGAACAGCAATTTTTGCTTACCGATGCTGCTCCTTACGCACAACTGGACGGAATTGACCCTGAAACTGCCGTGACCCAGGCATTGGCAAACCGGAAGGATCTGCAAGGCTTTGCGGAGCAGTTGAAAGGCGCCGATACTGCAACCGGGGCAGCCAAAGCTGAACGCTACCCGACAGTTGCGTTCACGGGCGACTTCGGCGATATCGGTACAAATGCCCGCAAGTCGCACAGCACGGGAGACGCGACCGGTTCTATTGACATCCCGGTGTTTGAAGAAGGTAAAATTCGCGGCGATGAGCTTTCGGCTCGGCAGCAGCTGGAGCAAAAGCGCGCCCAGTACGGCAATCTGCGCGGCCAAATTGCACAGGACGTGCGCGACAGCATTCTTGACATCCAGACCGCGCAAAAACAGGTTTCTGTTGCGCAAAGCAACAAGGAACTGGCTACTGAGGCGTTGAGCGAGGCGCAGCAGCGGTATGCAGCCGGCGTTTCCGACAACCTTTCCGTTTCGCAAGCGCAGCAGCAAGTGGCACAAGCTGACGACCAATACATTGCCAGCCTGTACCAGCACAACATTGCCAAACTCTCACTGGCACGTGCCCTGGGCGTTGCAAGCACCAACCTGAAGCAGTATGTAGGAGGAAGATAAGTGGCAGAGCAAACACTTGAGACGCAGGCTGTACAGAAGCAGACAGAAACAGAGGGCGGCAAGGGCGACGGAAACCCGCGCCAGAAATCGCGTCGGCGTTTCATCATTATTCTTGTCGTTGCGCTTCTGGTAGTCGGCGCCCTGCTGTTCCTATGGCGCTCTACCTTCTATGAGGATACTGACGATGCTCAAGTGAACGGGCATCTTCTGCAGGTTTCATCCCGTATTACCGGTACCGTAATCAACGTGCCGGTGACAGAGAACCAGCTGGTCAAGGCCGGCGATGTGCTGGTGGAGCTGGACCCGAAAGATTATCAAACGGCCATTCAGCAGGATGAGGCGAACCTCGCCGCGGCACAGTCGAACTACGATTCGAACAAACTGAATATCCCTGTCACAAACGTGAGCTCAAGCACAAACATTGCCGCTGTGGCAGCGACACTGGCGCAAATCAATGATTCCGTGGAGCAGGCGCAACTGCAGGCGGATGCCGATACATCTGCTGTAGCCCAGGCGGATGCAAACTATATCAAGTCAAAGCTGGATGTGGAACGCTATACGCCGCTGGTGCAGCGTGATGTGATTTCAAAGCAGCAGTTTGACCAGGCCGTAGCTACCGCACGTGCCGATGAAGCAGCCTTGCAGCAGGCCAAGCAGAACGTGATGGCGGCAGAGGCGAATGTCCGGGTGGCGCAGAACCGGGTTATACAGACAAAAGCCCAACTGCTGAACGCCAAGACAGGCCCCGACCAGGTGCGCATTCAGCAAGCAAAGACAGATCAAGCCGCCGCGCAGGTTCTGCAATCTCGCGCCGCATTGGACCAGGCACGCCTGAATCTCGGCTACGCCCGGATTGTTGCGCCGGTTGATGGCGTTGTGACTCGGAAGAGTGTCGAGGTGGGTCAGAATGTTTCCGTCGGGCAGAACATGACGACACTAGTGTCGCTCAATGATGTCTGGATCACCGCTAACTTTAAGGAGACGCAGCTGAACCACATGCGTGCCGGGCAAGCCGTGGGTATTACGGTGGATGCTTACGGAGGCAGGAAGTATGACGGCGTGATCACGCAGATAGGTGCGGCAACCGGTTCGGTGTTAAGCCTGTTTCCCCCGGAGAATGCTACAGGCAATTACGTGAAAGTAGTACAGCGTGTTCCCGTGCGAATTGATCTGCGAGATCGAAGTGAAGATTCAGACCACTTACTACGACCCGGTTTATCAGTGGAGCCCAAGGTGCGCGTGAAGCAGTAGCCTGTATCCGGCCTATAAGAGAACTGACGCTGCGAAGCCGTCAAAGTTGTAGTGTGTCTTTCAGTGTGGGTTAGCATCTATATAGCATCTACGCCTTTGCCCGGGCGTACGGTCGGGAGTCTGCACTATCATGCCCTTTTCCATGCTCTTCCTAACCCATGCCTATCTGGTGCTCTTTTTATGGGTTCTGGCGGAGCAGCTTGGGTTGCCGCTTCCTTCAGCACCTCTAATGATGATGGCCGGTACATTGACGGCGACCCACAAACTAAGCCTCGCGCCGGTACTTGGAGCTATTACCGCGGGCTCGCTGGTAAGCGACATTACCTGGTATTACCTGGGCAAACGGTATGGAAGCGCCGTGGTGCGGCTGCTATGCCGGTTCATGCCGCAGCGCGACACCTGTGTGCAGCGTACAGAGGCTTATTTCGGCAAGCATGGTGCGGCGGCGCTGCTGGTAAGTAAGTTCCTGCCGGCGCTCAACACGATGACCTCTGCCATTGCCGGGCAAACCGGCATGGACTTGCGCGTGTTCCTGATATGCGACATTTCCGGAGTTCTTGTATGGGCCCTGGCGTTTGTGGTGGGTGGCCGCTTCTTCGGCGATCTGCTTAAGCTGCATCCGCATGCGCTGGCTTGGGTGGGTCACTTTGCAGTGGTTTTATTTATCTTGCTGGTTGTCGCATTTCTCATCACGCGCCTGGTACAGCAGCGACGTTCACTGGAGGAGATTCGTACAGACAGGATTTCTCCTGAAGCTCTGTACAGCATGCTGGAACGAGGCGACCCGGTCCAGATTGTGGACCTGCGGCACCCCCTGGATTACCTGCCGGACCCGCGTACACTGCCCGGCGCGGTCATGATGTCGCCGGATCGACTTGTAAAGTGGAGCGAACATATTCCCCGGGATCATGACGTCGTCCTTTTTTGTACGTGCCCTAACGAGGAAACTGCGGTGCGCATGGCTTTGACCATTCGCAAGCTGGGTGTGTCGCGTGTACGGCCGCTGCTGGGCGGCTTTGACGGCTGGAAAGAGCATGGCTTTCCGCTGGTAGCCATTGCCGGGGTGGAAACACCGCTGGCAAGCGTACAAGCCGGCTAAGGGGTACTAACGAATAGTGTCTCGGGAGAGTTTTAGCGTGTACGTTGCCGGCTTGTGCTACTGTGCCTCGTAGTGCCACAGAACGAGAGCTCTCCCCGATGAGCTGGACAGAAAGCTATCATTGCGACGTTTGCAATAAAGCCAAGAGCGACACCGGCGGCCATTGGTGGCTAGCATGGACTGGCACAACCGCGGGCGAGCCCGGGTCGAATAACGAATCCATGCTCAAGATGACGGGCTGGAACCAGGCACTTTCGCATGCGGCTGAAGTACGTCACCTGTGCGGCGCGCGTTGTGCGCAAACCCTACTGGATCGCTGGATGAGCAGTCAGTCAACTTGAGAATTCAGCAACTTCTGAGCCTTCCGGGCGTCTCATTGTCCAGATGACAAACAGATTTTCCATGCGATAATCATTATTAAAGAGCAACTAGAAGGAGAACTTTATGGCAGCTGAAAACGGAAATCATGGTGCGGGGCAGGTGGATGCAGGTGCGTCCAAGCCCAGTCCTGTACTTACTTTGAACAATGGTCGCCCGATCGGTGACAACCAGAACTCACTCTCAGCAGGCAAGCGTGGACCGCTGTTAATGGAAGATTATCTTCTATTTGAAAAGATGGCGCAGTTCAACCGCGAGCGCGTTCCGGAGCGCGTCGTCCATGCGAAGGGCTCGGGCGCATTCGGCAAGTTCAAGGTCACGCATGATATTTCGAAGTACACCAAAGCGGCCCTGTTCTCGAAGGTCGGCAACACTTGTGAGACATTTGCGCGTTTTTCAACTGTAGGCGGGGAAAAGGGTTCAGCAGATACAGCGCGCGACCCGCGCGGTTTCTCAGTAAAGTTCTATACAGAGCAGGGCAACTGGGACATGACCGGCAATAACACGCCGATCTTTTTTATCCGCGACCCTCTCAAGTTCGGTGACTTCATCCACACGCAGAAGCGGGAACCGCAGACAAACCTGAAGTCGGCCACGATGATGTGGGATTTCTGGTCGTTGTCACCGGAATCGCTGCACCAGGTGACGATCCTGTTTTCAGACCGCGGCATTCCTGACGGGTACCGGTTTATGAACGGATATGCGAGCCACACTTTCTCGCTGATCAATGAGCAGGACGAGCTGGTGTATGTAAAATGGCACTTCAAGCCCAAGGCGGGTGTGAAGAACCTTCATCCGAAGCGTGCGGAAGAGCTGGCCGGATCAGACCCGGACTACGCGCAACGGGACCTGTTCCATGCCATCGAGAAGGGTGAGTACCCGCAGTGGACCACATACATCCAGGTCATGGGTGAAGACCAGGCCTATAACTACCAGAAGTTCAATCCGTTCGATTTGACCAAGGTATGGCCACACGGAGAGTTTCCGCTGATTGAAGTGGGCGAGCTGGAGTTAAATCGCAATCCGCTGAATTACCACCAGGATGTGGAGCAGGCTGCGTTCAACCCGGTCAACGTAGTGCCCGGCATGGGCTTCTCGCCGGACAAGATGCTCCAGGCACGCCTGGTAAGCTACCCCGATGCCCATCGTTACCGTATCGGCACCAACTACGAGACGCTGCCGGTAAATGCAGCGAAATGCCCGGTGATGAACTACAACCGGGACGGCTCGATGCGTTTTGACGGCAACATGGGTTCCGCACCCAATTATGAGCCAAACAGCTTCGGCGGCCCGAAGCAGGACGACCAGTTCCGTGATCGGCCGATCAAGCTTTCCGGGGAGCCGGCGGCACGCTACGATCATCGCGAAAATAACGATGATTACACGCAGGCAGGTGACCTGTTCCGGCTGATGAGCGAAGAGAGCAAAAACCTGCTGTGCGAAAGCATCGCCGGTAGCCTGGGACAGGCACCGATTCGTATACAGGAATTGCAGCTCACGCACTTTGAGAAGGCAGACCCTGACTACGCGAAGCGTGTGCAGAAGTTCCTGGTGGAGAACGAGCACCCGGACCTGGCGCATGGGCCGAACGAAGCAGAGTATGAGCACCGCATGGCCGAAAAGTAAGTCCTGGTCGGATAGCGGCGTGTTGCTTCGCGCTGGAAATACCGTTCACAAAAAGGTCGCCTTTACGGGCGGCCTTTTTGCTTGTGCGCATTGCGCGACTTAGGCCGAACCGGCCTGACACATAAGATGAAGGAGACGACAAAGGGGAGTACAGCGTGCCATATCAGGATTTGCGGGAGTGGATCAAGGCAATGGATCGGGCGGGCGAGCTGAACAGGATTCACGAGGAAGTGGACCCTATTCTTGAAATGACCGAGATTACTGACCGCGCTTCCAAGGCCGGGAAACGCGGGGGCAAGCCGGGTGGACCGGCACTGCTGTTTGAGAATGTAAAAGGCTATCCCGGCGCGCGCGTGCTGATGAACCAGTTCGGATCAGAAGACCGAATGAAACTGGCGCTCAACGTGGATTCGCTGGATGAGATCGCAGGTCGCATCCGTGCACTGCTGGAGCAGAAATCGCCCGAAGGTCTGATGGACAAGCTGAAGCTGCTGCCCAAGCTGGCGGAGTTCGGCAAGTTCTTTCCTAAAATGATTCCGGCGAAGCAGGCAGCCTGCAAGGAAGTCATCAAAATCGGCAAGCGCGGCGACACGATCAACGTACTGGAGTTTCCGGTGCTGCAATGCTGGCCGCTTGACGGCGGCCGCTACATCACGCTGCCGTGCGTGGTCACCCGCGATCCGAAAACCGGCAAGCGCAATGTGGGTATGTATCGCGTGCAAGTGTACGACGGCCAGACAACCGGCATGCACTGGCAGCGGCAGAAGAACGCCGCCGAGCAGCTGCGTGACCGGCTGCGCGCGCAGGTAGGCGATGTGGCGGCCCAGGTAGCGCACATGGCCCGGACCGCCGGCGGTACCGTTGCAGCGCCTGCAGGCATAAGCAAGGCTGCCGCACCTGTTTCCATCCGGGGGAAGGGTCCTGCCGTACCGTCTGTTACCTCTACCAGGCAGCTGGCTGACAGGCTGGAGGTCGCGGTTGCCATCGGGACGGACCCGGCAACGACATTTTCAGCAATCGTGCCCGCGCCGCCTGAGGTCGAGGAGTACATCATCGCAGGGTTTCTGCGGCAAAAGCCGTTGGAGCTGGTGCAGTGTGAGACAGTGGACCTGCAAGTACCGGCCCATGCTGAAATCATCCTTGAGGGCTACGTCAAACTCGACGAGCTGCGCACAGAAGGCCCGTTCGGCGACCATACCGGCTTTTACACCATGGAGGACGAGTACCCGGTCTTCCACATCACCGCGATCACGCACCGTAAGAACCCGATCTACGCGGCAACCATCGTCGGCAAGCCGCCCATGGAAGACGCCTGGATGGGCAAGGCCGTCGAGCGTATTTTTCTACCGTTGATGAAGCTGACGCTTCCGGAGATTGTGGACATCAACCTGCCTGCCGAGGGTGTGTTCCACAACCTGATGATCGTATCGATCCGCAAAAGCTATGCGGGCCATGCGCGCAAGGTGATGAACGGTATCTGGGCGCTTGGGCAAGCCATGTTCACCAAGTGCATTGTGGTAGTGGATGAAGACTGCGATGTGCAGGATTTGGGTGAAGTGGTATTGCGGACAGCGAACAACATCGACCCGGAGCGGGATATTCAGTTCACGCTGGGTCCGGTAGATTCGCTCGACCACGCCTCGCGGCTACCGAATTTCGGCTCAAAAATGGGCATCGACGCGACGCAGAAGTGGGCAGCGGAAGGGTTCAACCGCGTATGGCCGGCGATGATTGACATGGACGGCAAAACCAAGGCGCGCGTGGATGAAATTTGGAAGAAGCTGGGAATTGACTAGCTCCATGTGGTTTCATCGGGCGACGGCGCGGAGTGTTCGCGCCGTTTGGTTGACTTGCTATGGTGAGCTCGCTGGGGCTCGAACCCAGGACCCATGCATTAAAAGTGCATTGCTCTACCAACTGAGCTACGAGCTCATAACCGCCGAACCAACTTCAAAATTATCATAGCCGGGCGATGGTGCCGCGTTCTGGAGCCTACTTCTTCTCCAGCAGATCAATCGCCATCCTGAGAGGCTATGTGCGAAGTCGCAGAACCGGTACCTGGTGGTGTGCGCTCAGGATCACACGCTTTTGTGAGCGATGTGGGCTTCAGTGAGGCTATAAACCCTTCTCGCCAATCCTGTCAGAGTTACCGGCGGTTCTTGCTCATCGGCACTACCTGCACCGTGGTATCGCGCATTTCATTTAGAAAATCGTTGATCACAGAGCCCCGCAGCAGCAGATCGAGCCGCGAGCGGGCGGCTTGACCGAACACCACGTGCGAAATAGACTCGCGTTTGGCGAAATCGATCAAGGCCTTGCCGACGTTCTTTTCTTCAAGCGTCACAATCTGTGCGCCCAGACTTTTGGCCAGGCGGCGATACTCCTCCAGCCGCTGCATTGCCTGCGGGTCATCGCCCTGCGGCTGGTGCCCGCGCGCGCCTTGCACGTACACCGCATACCAGTTCGTCGCCAGCCGTCCGGCGATGCGCGCCGCGTTGCGTATCAATCGCTCCGTGCCGGGCCGGTGCGACAGGCACACCATGACTTTTTCCGGTACCGGTGCCTGCTCCAACCCTTGCGCGCGGCGATACTCCGATGCAGCCACACTGACCTGCTCGGCTGTGGTTCGTAGCGCGAGCTCGCGCAGCATGGTCAGATTACCCTTGCGGAAAAAGTTGGCGAGTGCCTGCTCAACGCGCTCGGGCTTGTAGATTTTGCCCTCGCGCAGGCGGCTGCGCAACTCGTCGATAGGAATATCAACGTTTACGACTTCGTCAGCACGGCGCAGAAAGCTGTCCGGGATGGTCTCGCGAATGGTCGTCCCGGCAGATCGTGCGACGGCGTCATTCAGCGTTTCCAAGTGCTGCACATTGACCGCCGTTTCGACATTGATACCGGCGTCCAGCAGCTCCAGCACATCCTCATAGCGCTTGCGATTGCGCGAGCCCGGTACATTCGTGTGCGGCAGCTCGTCTACCAGAACCGTGTGCGGTTTCCGTGCAAGGATCGCATCGAGATCCATTTCCTCAAGCGTTACCGAACGATAGGGAATCTGCTTGAGCGGGATGCGTTCAAGGTCGCCGATAAGCGCGGCGGTCTCCTTGCGGCCATGCGCCTCAATGAAGCCGATAATGACGTCAACGCCTGTCGCACGCAGTCCGTGCGCATGCTCCAGCATGGTGTAGGTCTTGCCGACGCCCGGGGCTGCACCGATATACACGCGCAGCCGCGCGGGTTCGGGCTCCGGTGGGGGCGGGGCGGGCTGCCCCTGCTCTTCCATGAAGATCTGCGCCACGTATCAGCCCGCCTCAACCGGGTGTCTTGACTCCACCAGCGCAGCAGCCGGCAAAGTGAAGGTAAATGTCGTACCGGCACCAAGCCGGCTATCGACAGAAATCTGGCCGCCCTGCGACTCTACAAGCCGACGTACCAGTGCCAAACCAAGCCCGGTACCCTCAGTAGAGCCGGAGTTGAAACGACCGAAGATCATGTTCAGTCGCTCCGGAGCAATCCCGGTACCTGTGTCAGAGACGCTGAACTGCACTGTATTTTTGCTTTCCATTGCGCCAAGTCGTATATAGCCGCCGCGTGCGGTGTTGCGAGCGGCATTGCTCAGCAGGTTTTCAAAAACAGAACGCACCGCGCGCCGATCGGCTTCTACCCGCTGCAAATCAGCGTAAGCTTCAATTTCGACGGTCAGGCCATGTTCCACCGCTGCCTGGCGTATGTTCGCCTGCGCCTCGCGGAGCAAATCGATAGGGCGCAAACGCTCCAGCTTGAGCGCGCGCCGGTTGCTGTCAAGCTCGGCTACAGCAAAAAGGTCAGCCATCAGGTCGTCCAGGTGCTCCGCTTCGCCCTGCGCTCCTTCCACCACGTCGGCTTGCAGGGGCCGCAGCTCGCCTGCATAGCCTTGTGCAAGGGCATGGATGGCAACGCGCAGTTTTTCCAGCGGATTGCGCAGCTTTTGCGAAGCAACTGCAAGAAAGCGTGTTTTGAAGCGATCCAGTGCTTCAAGCTCCGTTACATCTTCAAGCACAGAAACCGCGCCCAGCAGATGACCTTCGTTGTCGCGCATGGGTGTGGTACGCAGGCGGTAGTTGCGCTGAGCCTCGCCGATGCGGATGGGTGCCATGGCGGTTTCACCTTCGCCGCCGACGGTGCGCTGGAGCGAGATAGCGGTCTGGATCGCGGCCAGAATTTCCTTGCCGCCCGGGGTTGAGGCAAGCACCATGCGGTTGGCAGCATCGCCCAGCAGATCGCGCGCTGCCTTGTTCAACTTCAGCAGCTGGCCTCGGCCGTCGGTCACAATTACTGGTTCAAATATGGATTGCACGACCGCGTCTGAGAGCTGGTGCTCCATCTCGCGGCGACCGCTTTCCGTATCGCGCAGGTCGCGCAGGCGGATGGCTAACCGGTTGAACTCGGTTGCGAGAATGCCGAGTTCGTCGCTGCGTGGCCAGTCGATGCGTTGTTGCAGGTCGCCCTGACCCATGCGCCGTGCTGCCCGTGCGGCCATCCGCAGGGGCTGGGTGGTCAGCAGCAGCATGGCCACCACAATGGCGATTGCCAGCAAAATACTGATTCCGCAGGCCCCGATCAGGCGCGCCCGCAGGTTTTCATTTTGTAGCGTAAGGTCGTTCAGCATTGCTTGGCGCCTGTCTATCAGGCCTTGCAGCTTGTGCGACAGACTTTGATCAATCGGCTCCAGCTCGCGCGCGGAGAGTATGCGAGTTTCAAAAGTTGGGGGGCTACCATGCAGGCACGCCAGCACACGGGCATGCTGCATGCTTTCAGCAGTTAGACTCGGCGCATTGCTGATGTCTGCCAATGCGCGCGTTGCAGTCTCCAGGCGATTTTTTGCGCGTTCGCTTTGCGTCAGGATGTCGAACTCTTTCGGTGCAGGGGTCGACATGGGAGCGGTAGCTGCGATTGATGGGAGTGGATCGGCTAGATTCGTCATGGGCAGGTGCAGCAGCGAGCGCTCGACCAAAATCTGCTCGCGCGCAAGCGCCGCGCGAGCCGAGGCAAGGCTGGTGACAGCGCGATCCATGCGCTTTTGCTCGCCGTCAATAGCGCTGAGCGAAACAAAAGAGGCACGCACAAGAAGGCTAAGCCCTGTAACAAGGGCAAGGAGCAACAGTCCAGCCAGTAGCAGTCTCTGAAAAATGCTCATCGTGCGCTCTTTCCTCGCGGAAGACAGGTTTCAGTCAGCGAGGCAGCTTCCCTATGAGGGCAATGTACTTCGAAGATGATCATCACCGCTTACATGCGACATTGCACTTAGGCTGCAAAGGTGCTTTGATTTGTAGTCTGATCGCTTTGACCCGCAAGTATGCCTGCGATGGAAATATCCTCGTCAAGGTCGTTCCAGTGCAGGCCATGACTGCTGATACGAACCTTTTTCTTCTGCTCCATAGTGCTGTGTAACAGCCGTGGAAACCAGGCTAGCGGAACGCCGATCACCCTGCCGTCACTCAACTCGACCCACATGCTATCCGCGTCGAATCGGACTTGTGTTGCTTTCACCGAAGAAGTCATTCCATGCCCTCTCAATCTGTTCCGTACTGCTCTCAATCATTTCTAGCAGTTCGCGCAATGTGCGAGCACTAAAACCGGAGTTGTAGGCTACGCTGACCTGCGGCTTTAGCCAGAATTTTGCTTCGAGGTCATCCTTCTCAACATGAATGTGTAGTGGTTCCAACGGCGTTCCTTCATTCGAGTAGAAGAAAAAACGAAAACCTGATGTGCGAAAAACGACCGGCATTCATAGTTCCGTTTCGGCAGGTGGTCTAAGGGTAGTAGCAGGTGCGACAGAGTGCAAGCTATGCAGCTTAGAAATCAAGCCCGATCCGGCAGACCCACACTTTCGTGTTGTGGTACGGGCAGCGGAGACCGGCAAGGGCTTGCGGGGAAGGCCGTGCCAGCAGAACCCAATCTACACCGAACTTATCGTGAAGCCGCTTAAAGTCACTCTGTTGAAAGCGGCTCCAGCCTGCTCTTGCGTCGGTTTCACGAATCCAGCGCTCCGCCAGGTGGGGCACGTGGGTGACCACGCCGCGATCCTTGAGCGCATCCGCAAGCATGCTGCGTTCAGCCAGGGCACGAAAGCTGTGTGTGCCTTCCTCCGGCAACTCCGTATAAAGCGGGTCTAGTGCGAAGTAGGCATCCACCGGGGTGCTGGAACGCACCCAGGCAAAGGCTTGCAACCAGGCATTGCCGGGGTGTGCGCCGGGCCACTCGATATGCGAGCTGCCAGCAAATTCTTGCTGCTGATCAAGGATCATGGTGGCGCTGAGAGGCAGAACCACAAGCAGCCAGCGCCATGGCGAATGCCGGAGCCACCGGCGCCCGAAAGCGGCTGCGCCGAGCAAGGCTGTCAGCAGGTACGTGAGGTGGAGAAAACGCATAGGCTCCAGCTGTACCAACCAGGCAGGCGCGCCGGGAAGCAGCACGACCATTGCGACTGCAAGCTGCAAGCTGCTGTAGACAACAATGGTGGAGGAGAGCCGTGCCAACGTGGTTTCATCGCGCCGCCGGGCCGCCGACCTGAGCCAGGCAGCCGCTGCAATGGGTGCGAAAATCATAAACCATCCGTACCATGGCCATTGGTAAAGATAAAGAAATGTGCGGGGCCTGGTTGCCTGTGCCCAGCTTGCGGTGGGCTGCTCAAAGAGCCAGGGGATGCCGGCCAGGCGAAGCGGTTTCCACGCGGCAAACCACCATTCCGGGCGTGTTTGTTCCAGCGCAAGCAGTGAACAAAAAGAAACTCCAAAAGCCGCCATCAACGGGTGGAGGACCGCGGCGGCTGCCAAGAGCGGGATGGCAAAAAGCTGCCGCTGGCGAAGCAGGGCTGCAACGGCAAGGACGATGCAGTCGGTTGCCAACAGCCGAGGGTGCAGGTGCTGGTCGGCCAGAAACAGGTATGTGTGGGATACAGGCATGGCCAGCATGACCGCAACAAAGCTGACTCCGGCCCAACGGGCACTCGCTTGCGGAAAGCACGCCGCTACGATAAGCAGGCAACCGCCCAGCAGCGCGTACAAGCCCGCGAACTGCCAGAGCAGGATCGCCGTAGCCGCGGGCAGATGCGTCCACCGGATAGAGCCTGCGATGAGCGTGTCGTACATGCTGAGCTGCAGCTGCGAGGTGACAAACACCAGATCGTGCGGGTACAGCGCGGGGTGGAGATCATGCTTGACGGCTGCGAGATAGGTAGTGTCGTCCTCAATACCGGGATGGTAGCCGAGGATTGCGAATGCCGCGCAAGTGAGCAGTAGCAGGAGTGCTGCGTTCTTACATGCCAGTAAAGCCTGACGACGCCTCCCCTTAGCCGCGTTGATAGCGGGCCAGTACATCCTCAAGGGTCACCATGCCTTCAAGCGTGCCTTTACTGGCACGGTTGCTGATGGGCAGCAGCGGCCAGCGCGACAGGTGGCGCAATGCCGTGTCAAGCGGCAAGTCAGGGAACAGCAAGGGGGTGCGCTCCCCCGGTAGTGCGCGCTCAAGCGGCGTATCGCCGGGGAGCGACTGCACCAGGATCAACAGCTCATCGGGAGTCATTACATAACAACCGCGACTTGTCATTTGCACGATTATCGCTTTTGTATATGGGGCGATGGAGAGTTCTACTGCGGCGGTTTTCAGAGGTTCACTACCCTCCAGCAACGGCACGCGCAAGGGAACGAGCGCATCTTCCAGGCGCAGGCCGACCTCCTCGCGCTGCTCCTCCATGGAAGGCAGGTCCAGGCCATCCTGGTGCGTAAACAACTCAAAGATGGGGGTAGGCTGCAGGGAACGGGAGAGCAGGTAAGCGATGGTATTGGCCAGGATGACCGGCAGGATGATGGAGTAGTTGCCGCTGGTTTCAAGCACCATGAAGACCGAGGTAAGCGGGGCCCGCAGAAACCCGGCAAACAACACTCCCATGCCTACCAGCGCATACGAGCCGACCGTGCCTGAGACGTGCGGCAGCAATGTGTGCTCTACGGTGCCGACGACCGCGCCCAGCATGGTGCCGATAAAGAGTGTAGGGGCGAACATGCCGCCGGGGGTGCCGCTTGAGAAGCATACCGTGGTCGCCAGAATCTTGAAGACTACCAGGGCAGCCAAAAATTGCCAGGTGAACTGCCCATGCAAGGCCTGGTCCATGGCATCGTAGCCTGAGCCCATGACCTGCGGAAAGCCGAAGTAGCCGATCAAACCCACCAGCAGTCCGGCGATGGCCGGTTGAAACAGTTGTACGTTGGGGTGCATGGCACGCAGACGGGGCCGCAGCGAGCCCAGTGCCTTGGCAAAGACAAACGCGGAGAGTCCACCGATGACGCCCAGCACGGCATAGGCGGTAAGTTCGCGCGGGTCGCGCAGATTGACTGAAGGAATGCGGAACAGCGGGGCAGAACCCCAGAAGATACGCGCGACGGACACCGATGCAACTGCGGCCAGTACAACAGAGCCCAGAACAGCGGCGCTCCAGTAGCCGATGACTTCTTCAATTACAAACAGAATGGCCGAGATAGGTGCGTTAAAAGCCGCTGCCAGGCCGGCTGCCGCTCCGATGGGCGCAAACAGTCGTAACGACTGGCGTGAAAGCCGCAGCTTGCGCGCGACAATTGATGCCACACCGGCACCGATCTGCAGTGAGGGGTCTTCCGGGCCGAGCGAATGCCCGCACCCGATAGCGATGGCCGACCCCAAAAATTTACCGATGACGGTTTTGAACGAAATAAAACCGTTGTAGATGTAAAGCGCGGCTTTGGTTTGGTTGACGCCTGAGCCGCGCGCCCCCGGAAACACCCATCGTACCAACGCGGCGACAATCAGCCCCGCACAGGTAGGCACAATAAACAGCCGGGCCTCGCCCGGGTGCGGTGAAGAACCGAGCGTTACAGTTTTGATCCACTCTATGGCTACTCGAAAGGAAACTACCAGCAGCCCCGAGATGATACCGATAAAGATGGAAAGGACGAGAAATAATCGCTCCTCGCGTTTAGGTGCAATACGTCCAATGTCGATGGCGTCAGCGGAAGATTGGGAGGGAAGCTCGCTCCGGTCACCTGGATTGAAGGGAACTTCCGCGCTTCCTTCAAGACTCCCGTCGGGATTTTCTTCCGCGGCGGCCGCAACAGCTTCGAGTGGTTCCTCGATAGTGTCGGGGGTACCGGGTGCTGCTGGAGTCATGGTTGTACCTCCCCGCCATCCGCTGTTTCAGCAAGCCGCAGCAGCAGGGCATCGTCGCCGGCTGCCGGGCTGCAGTGCACAGCTGCGGCGCGCTCGGTTTCATACGCAAGCTGTAATGTGTTCTGGGCAAACTCCGGATCGGTGAGCAGCGCCTGTTCCAGGGGCGTGCCTGACGGCAGGTTGGCCCAGCGCATGCTAAGCGCGCCGATAGGGTCAGCGGGTACCGACGTTTGCGCTGGAGCGGTCTGTGCCGGAACTGTCGGCGCGGTGGGACGCGCAAGCGGGTTGAGGCGCGCAAGATTGTCACCCAGCTGGCCCAGTAGTTTTTGCGGCAGCTGGGTCGCGGGTGAAGCAGTTGCCGCTGCGGAATTATCGACGGTTGACGGGGCCGCCTGGCAGGCCAGCAGCCTGCTTTGGGCAATCCCTGCCATACGGGCGATACGGCGCGCGCGCTCTGCCGCAGGCAGAGACAGCAGCGGCGTCAGGGCCAGTTCGCCATTGGCGGTTTGAAGCTCCGCGTGCACAGTATTACGGGTCAGCTCATCCTGGCGTGCGAAGGTCTGGTCTGCGGTAGCCTCATTCAGCCAGGTTCGAGCCTGGGCAAAGCGGCCCAGCGTCATGGCTGCGTGCGCTTCACCTTCAAGCGCATGCAGCCGCGTGGTACCGTTCGCTCCGCGCACCTGCACGGCTTTGCGGTACACGTCGATAGCGTCAGACGGGTCATCGGCCTGCTCCAGCAGCGTGCCGATCGTCAATTGCAGCGGCGGATTGTCAGGCCCGTTGCCGGAGGCAATCAGCAGCAGGCTGCGCGCTTCAGGAAAGCGGCGCTGGGCGATCAGGAACTTTGCCAGCTCCAACCGTATATCGCGCCTGCGTGTAAAGGCATCACCGTTCCATGTGCCGTCTATGGCGGCCTGGTAGCTGTCGATGGCTTCCTGGGTGTGGCCTTGACGGATGGCCAGGCGTGCCAGCTGGAGGTTGATCATGCCATTGCCCGGTTCCGTTTCCAGCAGGGTGTTGAAGTAGGTTTGGGCCTCCTGCGTTTTTCCGGCGGCGGCCAGGGCCGTGGCCAGCTCGATCTGCAGGCCGCGATTGTCGGGTGCGTATGCCAGGGCGGCATGGAGGTCGTTCAGCGCTACATCCGGCTTGCCGGCGCTCATGGCCGCCTCGCCGCGCTGGCGCCAGCGGTTTTCAAGCATTTGCCGGTGACTTATAAAGGAGTGAAACAGTAGATACGTGACAAACGAGAGCACTACGATGAGCGCGGAAAGAGTGCCGAGCGCGCCCGTATCGCGCAGCAGTAGCCGCTGCTTCGCGCGGCGCTCTTCGATCGACAACGGCGTGAGTCTGGGACTTTCCTGCAGCACGGTTTCAAACCTCTTGCGTCCCTCTACTCTAACCGCTGCATGTTCCTGCTGCGGTGCGGGTAACCGGTTGCGGTACCTCGGTCATCGTAGTCACTGAAAAGGCAGGGGCACATGGCATCGACAGTGTGGAAGGGTTACATCTCGTTTGGCCTCATCTCCGTGCCGGTGCGCATGTATGTCGCCGCGCGTGAAGAACATATCGGCTTCAATCAAATTCACAAGAGCTGCGGCACTCGCATTAAACAGCAGCTGTATTGCCCAACCGACGAGCGGGTTGTAGAGCGCGACGAAATCGAGAAGGGCTATCCCACCGGTGACGGCACGTATGTGATGGTTTCAACAGGCGAGCTCAAGGCGCTTGAGGCTGAATCCTCCGAGACGATGGCCATTCAGCAGTTTGTCGAGATGGATGAGGTAGACCCGATCTACTACGAAACTTCGTACTACACGGTCGCCGAGGAGCCGGGCCGCCGCGCCTATGCGTTGATGATGCAGGCCATGCAAAAGTTAAAGCTGGGCGCAATTGCCAAACTGACCCTCCACCAGCGGGAGCAGGTCGTTATTATTCGTCCCTATGAACATGGCTTGATTCTGCATACGCTGTACTACCCGGACGAGGTGCGTGAGATCCCGGAGTTCGGTGAGCAAAAGCCTCTTGAACTTCAAAATGCCGAAGTGAAGCTGGCCGAGCAGTTCATGAGCTCGCTGAGAGCACCGTTCCATCCGAACGCGTTTCACAATACGTATCAGGAGAAGGTTGAGGCGCTGATTGAAAGCAAGGGCACAGGCGAGGACGGACCGCAGCCCGAGACCAAGAAAAAGCCGATGGCACCGGTAATTAATTTGATGGATGCGTTAAAGGCTAGCTTGGCGAAGAAACAAGGAAGCGAGCTACAGCCTGCGGCTCGGGCGGAGACAAAAGGCAAATCGAAAAGCTCAGCAAAACGTCAGAAAGCGAGCTGAATAGTTGTAGCAATGCATTCCTCACAATAGGATCATCAGGATCATCGTAATAAGTGGTATTGACCGAGATTTATACCAAGTTATTGAATACAGTCAGTTAACACCAACAAGCTTGACAATCTCTATCCTTGGTGGATGCGATTCTTTGCTATCTTGTTCGCCATCGTACCCGCAGCCGCATTCGCTCAAACTTCACTTCAATCCGCCGTAGAAACCATTGCGCAAGAGGCACATGGAACCGTCTCTGTGGCATGCCTTCTTCCCGGCACCACGCTCAACTGCGACCTGCACCCGCACAATCACCCGCCCATGCGGTCCATGTTCAAGTATCCGCTTGCTCTTACGGCCCTCCATCTCGTGGATGCCGGCAAGTTGCTCCCTGACCAGCGGCCTGGAGATTCTATCAACACCACCTTGGATCGCTCAGTGCGCTTTCTCCCGGAAGATCGCATTGCAAACACCTACAGCCCTCTTCAGGATCGCTACCCCGATGCAAATGTTGATGTACCCCTGCGCAAAATCATCCAGCTCGCTGCCGGCGAGAGTGACAATGCTGCAAGTGAAATCCTGGTTCGTATTATCGGAGGTCCATCGGTAGTGCAGGGTTACATCCGCTCGTTGGGCATTCCCGCTTTCCAGTTGCAGGACAGTGAGAAGGGTCTTGATCGTGATCCGACCGCTCAATATCGCAACTGGATTGAGCCCGCTGCCGCTGTACAACTGCTCGAACGCCTGGTTATCCATCCTCCACTTTCTCCGGCGGCTAACGCGTTTCTCGTACAGACACTTACAGCTTCTGTTACCGGTCCCGGCCGGCTTCGCGCCGGTCTTCCAAACGGTACCGTTCTCGCACATAAAACGGGTACGTCGGGAACTTATAGAGGTGTTACAGCCGCAACGAACGACATCGGACTCGTTACTATGCCTGATGGGCGCAAGCTCGCTATCGCGGTTTTTGTTACAGATAGCCGCGCTGATGAAGCTACGCGTGAAAGCGTTATCGCCCGTATCGCGCACAGCGTCTACGATGAAGCAATTACTACAAAGTAAGAGCAGGTGTACTTATCAGCGGGCTGCATTTCCTGGCAGAAGTTAGCAGACAGTATAGGTGTTTAAACGATCGCGCCTTGCATTTCAGAGTGTATTTGCCGATGTCACTGCGCAGGAGCAGGTGGCATGGACCGAATATATTCCACCAGCTGCCAGAGCGACGTATCGCCCAGAGACTTCCAGGCCGGCATCCCGTGGCCTTTGCTGCCGTAGACCAGAATCCAGTGGATCTCGCCGTCCGTTTCACCGTGAACGCGGTCGGTGCGCAAGCTGGGACGCGCACGGCGTCCACTGCCGTCGGCATTGTGACAGCTGGAACAGTACATGCCGAATGTCTGCTGCCCTGCTGTTACGTTTTCTGCGGTTTGCGGTATGGGATTGCGCTGCGCGCGCATGGCCGCAGGCACCAGCGTGCGCCAGGCGCTCGGCTTATACGTGCTATCACGGCAGCCTACAGCCAGCAAAGGCAGTAGAAGGAGCATTCGAAAGTTTACGGTAGGAGACAATATGACTCAGTATGACGAATCTTGCAGCTGCGGAACCGCTCTCTCCCGAACTTTTGATTTTCGATTGTGATGGCGTACTGATCGATAGTGAAATCCTTGTATGTACGGCAGTAAGCGAGGAACTAACGCGCCTGGGCTACCCGATCACGCCTCAAGATGTGGTGCTCCGCTTTTCGGGGCGGCCTGAGCGTGAGATTCTGGCGGAGGTGCAGCGGGACTGGGGTCAGCCCGTGCCTGAAGCCTACTTCATTGCCATGAAGCAGCGTGTCACACTCGCGTTTCAAAGCGAGCTGCAAGCCATAGCGGGTGTGAGGGAGATGCTGGCACAGATTCGGATACCCAAATGTGTTGCCTCAAGCAGTGCACAGGTCAAGTTGGAGCAGGGGTTGCGCCACGTAGGGCTGCATGCGTTTTTTGCGCCGAACATCGTGAGTGCGCAGTCGGTGGCGCACGGCAAGCCCGCGCCGGACGTGTTCCTGTTCGCGGCTGGAAGGATGAACACCCCTGTATCAAAATGCCTGGTGATTGAAGACAGTGAACCGGGTGTTCGCGCGGCGCGCGCCGCCGGCATGCGCGTGTTCGGCTTTACCGGCGGCAGCCACTGCACGCCGGACCATGCAGCGCGCCTTCACGCCGCCGGGGCCGAGCGTGTGCTGGCGCATATGCGTGAGCTGCATGGTGCTATTCCTTCTGCGTTTGCGGAGCAGGTGCCCGCTTAAAAGGCTTTTGGCACTCTCTACCGGCTCATGGCAGCGTAAGACGGATAACGAAGCGTATCCAGCCATGCTATATTTTGAATTGCCAATCAACCGGCGCGAAGCCTCTCCGGCCTCGGTGTTGCCATGTGTATGGACGCGTAGCTCAACTGGCAGAGCATTCGACTCTTAATCGACAGGTTGCTGGTTCGATTCCAGCCGCGTCCACCAATAAGTGCAATAGAATGACCCGTTTGCCTTCTATAAGATTTCAAATGTGAAAGCCTAGAGTTAGTTAGTGCCTGTTCTGGTGCTTGTTTTGTACTTGCGTCTTGAGCGATAGGAACGTTCAGGACCCCTTGCTTTAATGCTGAGACGAGCCAAGTGCGAGTAGCGTTCTGATCCTTCTCCACATCCGAGTCCAACATCGGATGGTATGTGCCCCGCTTGATGTACTCGCCAGTGTCGTTTTCCTACTGCCAAGGCTGTTGCTTGCTACAGGTCTAGGCCTCAGATCAAGCATCTTCTGATTCCATGCATCATCGGTCTCCTTCCGGTCCATATGTTCGAGAAGCGCCTGCCGTTTTTCTTGAACTTCTACATCCCTTTGATGATCAAATACATGGTTAATGAATTAACTGCACGGATTCTATCTGAAGATAGCCAAGTAGCTTTTTGGGGCGCTGAACGCGTTTGCAAGGCTTCTAGTTATGAGTTCGGGTCGGGATGCGGAGTAGGTGGTGGCTATGTGGCAAACGCTATTGATAGAGGACTACACGACAAGGTGTGAGGGGTATGGTGACGCCAGTAGCGCATCCTTGTCAGTACTACGCTCAGAAAGAATGAGCCGCGTGCGCAGTTCGCCAGTCTGACAACATAAAGTCGATCGACTGGCCCTGCCTATGGATGGCTCGAAACAGATACTTCCACCTCCCTCTAGCCTTCAAGTAACCCTGGCCCTATTGTTGAACTTCAGGGTCACTCACAAGACAGGCATTCAGATGGGCCTTAGCCTCCCTATAGCTTCACGTCTGACACTTGGTGCACAGTGATGCGAGTTGGCTGAGCGATACCCTCCGGACCAGACCTGCCATAGGCGGTTTCAGCAGTGGGTTCGCTTGTGACAGCCGGTCGAGGCGTTGAAGCTGTTAGCTGCCCACCTGCGTAAGTGAGGTTGGTTGAACCTGGATGAGGCATTCGTGGATGCAACCTTCGCGAGCACCAAAAAGGGGGCTCGCCATCGGCCCGATCGTTCGGGCAAGGGTACCAAGATCGTCGCTCTCCCCTGTGGTGACGGTTTACTTCTCGCTGTTACTGTTGGAAGCGCTAGCCCTGCGGAGTACCGGCTTGTCGAGAGCGTACTGACAGGAAAATTCCTTGACGAACTCCCGGCACAGCTGATCGGCGACAAAGCCTACAACTCGGATCGGTTCGACGAAGCTCTCGTAACCGAGTATGGTATGGCATCGAGCTGATCGCGCCGAATCGGCTACGGCGCGGCAAAACTCAGGATGGATGGCTGCTGTGCCGTTACCGGCGGCGCTGAAAAGTGGAGCGGCTCTTCGCCTGGCTGCACAACTTCCGTCACCTGGTCACGTGCTAGGAACGCCATGTTGAAAACTTCCTTACTTCGTCCAGCTCGGCTGTCTTAGATTCTGCTGAGACATTTATCAGACCGCCTCATCAAAGTAGACTGCGATGCGCACCTTGATGGCGTTCGTTCCGGAAGTATCAACGCGCACATTCCTTAATCGATATGGTTTGACAGTAAGGGCTTAGAAGCGGTCTATTTTCGTATGGAAAAATAAATTTTTGGACCGCTGCGATTCTTGTTTTTTTGGCTATGTTCATTTCATGAAGAAGCAGAACGAACTGTTACTGTTGCCCATCCTAATCAGCAAAGCATCCGCAGCTGCAATGCTTGGAATCTCAACTCGATCAATCGATTACTTAATCAAGGGAAAGAAGTTAGAAACCAAACGGCTTGGACGCAGGGTACTAATTGTATTTACATCTTTGAAACGCCTTGGTCAAGCCGGTGATGCAGAGCCTTTGTACCGTCATAGTTAAACAGGATTGCTAATGCACATCATAAGCGCAAGCAAATATTGCTAATCAAAGTATAGCGAAGCTGATGCCGACTCTCAATCCGCCCATCCAGAGCGCTGCCTATCAATTCGTGCACCATCAAGCACGGAAAGCTGGGCTTGGTGAAGCATTTCGTCGATTGTGTATGCTCATCGATGCACCATCGGACATGCGCTGTTTTCTCCTTATCGCGGAGAGGATGCGATGCATGCTGGGAATAATACCCAGCGAATGGGTTTTGGATGAGGACCTTTTCGGGCTGCAAGAAGTCGCCGAGTGGGCAATTGAAAATGCTTTCTTCCTGAAGCAGCACCTTGGTGAATCCATTGACCCGCACGTAGATGCGGGTTGCTCTCACCCCATGCACGGTCTTCTTACTCGATATCCTCTTTACTCGATGATGTGCAATAGGCAACAGGTTACCCCTTATAGAGAAGCTTTCCTCCTGTTACAACTCCAGGTTCTGACAGCGCGCGCTCGCGAACTTCGCCGACAGAAGAAGGATAACGATCGCGATTATATCGAGCTCTACGAATCGAATATCTCGAATGAAGATTTCGCGAAGAAGCTGAGACACCCTCATCATGCTTGCCTTGCCGTACGCGAGCTAAGCCTGGAGGCCTCGGCTGACCTTGTCGGATTCATGCAACCTTGGCGAGAGCCTCACTCGTTTGCGTCTTCCTTGCGCGCCAGAGAAAACAGGCCCATCGGTCCAGCTTTTACATATCGAATCGAGCATATCTGTAACTACTGTGAGCTGAAAAGCCACGCGCGAGAATCCTACTCGCGGAGTAGCGGCGAAAGGTTTTCAATGTCCACACAAGTCTGCCTCGGCTACGTGGAATACAACGAGTTTCGTTTTGGCGTTGATTGCGACCAAGGAGATGCAGAAGACGATTTCTCATATTCTTCTGAGCACGAGTTGATCGTAGATCGTGTTGGGGATCTTGGCTTAGCTCCCTGCAACGATGATGAACCAGTCGAGAACGCAACTGAAGAGTTGTTGCTGATCAGACCCGCAGTGCAACAGGACGCTGCCATCGCTGGACAAGTCTCTCCTACAAAGAAAGAGGTCTTTTCACTCGATATCGACAGGGAAGGTATGCCTTGGTCTGTAGCTCATCTCCGGACGAAAGAGATCGAGCCTACATTGTTAAAGGCTCTGCAATCGTACGCAGATCAAGATGTCACAGTGGAGTCAGATCAGCTGGAAATCTGTGCGCTTGTCGCTGTCTGCCTTGAAACAGGCCGCCGTCTTGAAGATGCAATCTTGCTGCAATATGCCAAAGATCCCCGAGCAGAACTTACCCTTTTACAGCCTTCTGGAGTGGGAGAGCGGCTTCACTGGGCTTGGAAGGGAATCCAGCCTCTCTATAAAACGCATCCGCCACACGTGCAAGGTCAGGAAGTGAAGCGATGCGAATACGTGGTCTATGCCGTTCACGAGATTGCTGATGCGCTTTTTCGAAAGTGGATCTCTGCCTTGAAGAAACCTAATCCAGTTCTATTCAGGGCATCCGCGCCGGAATATAGGAGACGTGTCAAGGACTGGCTTGAGACTCTCGACATGACCGGGCGTCTCACCATTGCAAGAATCACAAGATTGAAGTGGTCACTGCTTTCTCAGCTAACAGGCGGCAGCTATGCAGACATAAGCCTCGTGTTAGGGTTACCTCACCCACGATCTCGGGTGCCTCTTTTTTACGCTCTTTTGGACGTAGCACATGCTCAACGGCTCTTTGCAGCTGCTACTTCCTTGCTTTGGGAACAACTTGAAAAGCCTGTGACAAACCTGGCAGCAGCAAATGCCGGCAACCTTGTGCCAGGCCCTTATATAAGGTGCCGGGCCTTTCCGATCCTTGGCGAAGTGCGGAAAGCAATTGCAGTCACCCGCGAGGCATTCGAGCGAGTGGTGAAGAGACGACAAACAGTAATCTCCAGCATGCCGGTTACTTCAGAACCACCTATTAGGTTATGCAATCCAATGTATAGCCAAGCCGTGCTCTACGTTGTGTGGCATCAGTGTTTCGCGATTGCTCATCGCGCAACCGTCTTACCTTACATACCAGTTTCAGCCGTAAGTGAGACATCGGGATTGACTACCTTGAAGGACAAGGTGACGAGTACGGGATACAGAACACGGCTGGTGTGGATGCCTCCCGGTCTGCTGCAGGATATGAGAGCAGTCGAACGGTATTTCACAGCTGGACATTGCGATGTCATAGCCTTCTTCCGTGAAAGGTTTGGCCCCATCTTCCTGATGGAACATCAATTTGCAGATGGCCACTTTGTGGCGTCCGTCAGTGGCCATACGATTGAACAAATAAGCCATTCTTTTTTCCCCTTTCCTGTAAATACGCCTCGCCGGGTCATGCGCTATTTACTCCAAAGACACGGATTGTCTTCGGAGCGTATAGACGTTTTCATGGGGCATTTGACAGAAAGGAGAGAACCGTGGGGCAAGTGGTCAAGTTTTGATTATGGCGAATACCTACACGAACTGCGACGAATCGTTCCAGCACTACTGGCCGATCTTGGGTTTGGCGAAGCTTCATGAAGGGGCATCTTGGTGGCACCGTCATGAACCCGGACTTTCATACTGAAGTGTGGGGTGTCCATGACTCAAATGTCATTCCAGGAGACTCCAACTTAGGGTTGAAAAGGCTAAGGTTAATTCTTGCGGAGAGCACCCTGCCGCTTGCCGAGACACTTCGGTTGGGCCTCGATCGACGCTGGACGGCAGAGGAAATGCAGCAGCTGGAGCACACGATCCTTGGATCAGTTGAAGATGCATCCTTATTGAAGCCTGTCTTCGATTCGCTAGCTCTTGCAGTGAAGCGGCATCGCCTTTACACAGCTTTCGCCTCCCCCTTCCCAAGATCGATGCAACGTATTCCCCTCGAGAGAAACCCCTTTCGCAAAGACCTGCCGCAGGCCGAGAAGTGTGTTGAGCAGCTTAGAATTGCGGTAACCAAGCTATCCTCTACTCTTGCTTTTAGCGATGCGGGATCGTCCCCAGCAGCCTTGTCGTTGCTGGCTCTCGCCTGCCTTTCGGCGGTATCGCAGCTTCAACTGCTCAATCCAGCGCTGCTTGTCGCATTGCTTGAAGCCATGGCAGATCGCAAAACTTACTTGCTTGCATTAGGGAGTAACGTCGGCTGCATCGTTCTCCCTGTCGCCTGGGGTAATCAGGCTCAAGCCGAACGCCGGATGTATGTTCCTGACCGATTGACAAACGCGCTCTTGTCGCGAGTCGGTGAGGATGAGGTGCGTCAGGTTCTGGCGAGTGTAAGCACCGGCAACCTCAAGACCAGCCATGGAATGCTGTACAAGCTTCTTGAGAATTCTGCTGACAATCTGCTCAAGACCGTAAATATCTCGGATCGCGCTCTTAATCTCAAATCCACGCTCCGAGCAGCTCGAACGATGGCTTATCTTGAGATTCCAGTGGCAGCGATTGCGGCGTTCCGGGCGAGAAAATCTATTTCACATGCACCTTCGGTGACGGCACTACGGCGCCTTTTCTTCGGCGGTCCTGAAACTACCCCCACTCATACGGTATCGGCTGACATGGTTCGACCGATACCTCAGGATGCAGCAGATATCGAACCGCTTTGGCTTGTCAGGATGCGTAACGCCTTTCGTAATAGCTCGCGGAAGAAGCTGGCTGTAGACCTGTGGGGAATTGTTTCAGGTGATAATGCTCCCGGACCATGCATCGCCGGTTTCGCCCTTCGTCTTCTGCAACACAGAAAATTGTCACCGGCGAGCGCAAAGCGCTTTAGCCTATTGATTGCCACACGTCTTGGAAGCAGAATGGGTGATTTGGATCCGGGAACACTAGATATCGATGAGCTTGAAGAGCTTTACAGGAAGGTCCTCGACGATGACCTCGACAGCGCCTCGGACGGAGACGATCAGCAGTTGCCGCAGAGCAAACGTACGACGGTAAAAGCGCTGTTGCTCTTTCACCATTACCTTCAACTCGTATCTTCTGTTGGCCCTCTAAGAGCACTGAAAAACCGGCTCAGCATTCAGGATCTGTTACCCGTCGATGCCAACTTCATCTCAATCGACGAGTATCGACTGGTGCTCACGTTTCTCGCTCAGGATAAGACCCTGAACGATCCGTATCGCCGAACTGCTCTGCAACTGCTTGTCACATTGTGCTTCTGGCTTGGGCTTCGTCGGGACGAGGCATTGTTCCTCCGAGTCTCCGACCTGGATGCTGCAGGTCATCTGCATATACGGCCCTACGCCCGGCGTAAGCTTAAGACAAAAAATTCCAATCGATCACTTCCCGCGGCGCTTCTCTTGCCTGAACGTGACTTTGCAGAATTGAAGCAGTGGGTTGGGAAACGAGCCGCCGCTTCAAAAACAGGCGGTGAGGCTCTGCTGTTCTCAAATCCGGACGATGCATCGAGAGTGCTCGATCCAGATTATGTTTTTTCAAGAATTGCGAATGCTATGCGTGAAGCACTCTGTGATCGTTCGCTTAAACTCCATCATCTCCGGCATAGTTTTGCGACCCTGCTCGCTGCCCGGCTCCTGCCGCAGACGCAAGGGTTTGCCAAAGTTTTTCTCAAACGTCACCCCTTGACAGCGGAATGGCTGACAAATAAGAACGCCCGACAACAATTCCGGACTCTTCTTTTTGGGACAGATCAAGTGCATCGAGCCGACCTCCAGGCGGTCGCTCATCTGCTGGGACACAGTAGCCCGGCAACGACGGTAGAACACTATGTGCATTGCTTGGATTGGGTTGGTGTTCCACAGCCTGTTTTACTAAAGCGCAACGATGCAGACGAGGTACAGGGAAAGATGAAAAGCACCTTCAACCAGAGACCAGCAGTGTTTGGTACACACGCCCTTGTGAATTCAGAACCATGGCAGGGGAACTTGTTTCTTGAACCAGATGCGTTGCCGCGCTTTCTTCCAAAGAATAAAAGCCGGAACCTAGCTTGGTTGTCTGATACCGGTAAGCTGCTGATTCGTTATTTCGACTATGGCGATTCTCTAGAACAATGTTCTATGGATCTCAACATTCCTTGTGAGATGATAGCCGCTAGGGTAGCTGAGACAAAGCTTTTAAGCAAGTTGCCTATCGCTCTGAAGTTCAAATTCGGACACGTTTCCGGCCTCAAGTACCCGGCCAACCTGGTTCATCTTTCTTCAACAAGGATGGCGGAGCAAATTGCAAGTGCTTTGCAAAGACTGGTGAAACGGGATACAGATCTGGTTAGGCAGGCGATTGGAACCTACGTGCAAAATCTTCAAGAATCCAATCACTTGGTTCTAACGAAGCGAGACTGGCGTTACGCTCATGAAGAAGGTGGAAATCGGGTTCATGGTTATCGGGACCTGATCCGATTTGTCAATTTGCTCAACGTGCCTGGATTGACAGTCCAGTTCATTGGCTACACTGTGGCCGACATGAAGCCAAATCTGCGGAGCAAACTACAGTTGCTTGGTGCCAAGCGCGGGACTGCTGTACATCTCACGAGAGCCAGAAATCAGCATAGCAATGCCGCGCTCGATCATCTTGGAATGCGGTTTGGTTGCACGCTGCAGAAGGAAGGCAGCGCTCAGGTCAATAGTTCGGACGCTTTCAGATACGTAATGGCGATCGCTGCGATCTGTAAAATATGGCAACAACCGATGCAGCAAGATGAATATTCTTATAAAAATGAAGAAGCAGATCGTGACCTGATCCTGCCAGCAGCAGTTCAGAGATGCTACACACCCAAAGAGCAAAGCGAAGTTCCAGAGGACATTGAAGAGTTCGCGGAACAATTACGCCTCATTCCTTTAACGGTTTGACCGCTCATACGGACAGGTAAAGATGTCTTCCAAGGTGCTTGAGATTGACGCTTGATTCCTGCCGATGAAACAAGTAGCAAGCAAGAAGTGTCAGAGATAGGGACAATAGAGATATGAGCTACTCAACTGTATAGGGGCTAATCTAGGTGTAAGGTCCCGGCATTTGATGGATTGGGTCCAGTCTAAACCGATCAGGTTCGGC
>CAXSBB010000005.1:0-209785 GCA_964235655.1 uncultured Acidobacteriaceae bacterium | reverse complement strand
GCCGAACCTGATCGGTTTAGACTGGACCCAATCCATCAAATGCCGGGACCTTACATCTAATGCAACAGAACCAAATTTCGGGCGAAAAGCTGCGAAGAACCTCGTGCATCTTAAGAGCCATGCAAGCGAGGGGCGATTGCTGCGCACAAACGTTTCGACAAAATTTCGGAACAATTGCAAAACGGGCGACACAAACGCCACGTCCTTAGAACGCTAAATCGTTGGACGGTTAATCGTTAAACACTCAACAACTCATACGTGGAAACCCTCTACGGATTGTTATAGATCGCTAGCTGATAATCGGCCCGCTTGTAGAAAAGCCGCCCTGGAGTCACGCACGATGTCTGCGGTGACAAAGCTTGGTTCGTCTTGCATCTCAGTTACGCATAGCTGCTACACGAAAAGGAATTATAGGACTAAAACATGCCGACTGATCGCGTCACTCCACAGGACCCACGTTCCCAGTACCCCGGTCCACCCTCCAGCGTTGAAATTCAGTCTGCCCCGGGCACGCAAACCGAGATGACTCAAAAGCCCGATTGCGGCGAGCTTTCCTACAAGGGCTCCGGTCGCCTTCGAGGTCGCAAGGCGCTGCTAACCGGTGCTGATTCCGGTATCGGCCGCGCAGCGGCAATCGCCTTTGCGCGCGAAGGTGCTGATGTTGCCATCAACTATCTGCCGGAGGAACAGGACGACGCCGAAGAGGTTGCTAAATACATCCGTGAAGCGGGCTGCAAGGCCGTACTCCTGCCGGGCGACATCTCCCATGAGGGTGTCTGTCAACGTTTGGTCGCCGATGCCGTGGAGCAACTCGGCGGACTCGATATCTTGGTCAACAATGCCGGTAAGATGGGCAAGACCGAAGGCATTCTCGACACCACCACTCAGCGTTTCGACACGCTGATGAAGACCAATGTCTACGCGCTCTTCTGGATCACGAAGGCTGCACTTCCGCACCTCAAGCCTGGTGGCTCGATCATTAACACCACCAGTGTGCAGGGGTATGACCCGACTCCGACAGTCTTCGATTACGCCATGACCAAGGCTGCGATCGCCAACTTCACCAAGGGCCTGAGCAAGCCCCTGATGGAGGAGCATGGAATTCGAATCAATGGCGTGGCTCCGGGTCCCATCTGGACGCCGCTTCAGGAAGCTGATGGGAGCAAGGAGAAGCTCAAGAAGCTCGGTGGCGAGACTCCTTACAACCGTCCCGGCCAGCCTGTCGAGTTGGCTGCTGTCTACGTTCTTCTTGCGTCACAGGAAGCCAGCTACATCACCGGTGAAATTTATGGTGTCACCGGAGGGTTGGGTATCGCGTAAGGAAGTTTATAGGGCTGCTACCTGTCTTCAAGGGGCAGCCCTCTTTGCGCACTCGCTTACAGACATAGGCGGCGTAAGGGGAAGTGCTCACATGTACCAGGGCCGATTGAGGACAAGCTGAACACTCACGAGATACTGCAGCCCGACATTGCTCGGCGATCTTTTCCGCTTCAAGACTATGCTGCAGTGGGCGACGGGAAGTCGCTTGCTCTTATCGCTCCGGACGGAGCGGTAGTCTGGTGGTGCGTTCCCAATTTAGATTCACCCCCCTTGTTCGATAGCCTTCTCGACGCTTCCGGTGGAGGCTTCTTCACACTGCAGCCGATAGAGGGCTTCCGCGTGGATCGGCACTACCGTGCGAACAGCAACGTCCTGGAGACTACTTTCACAACGGCCAGTGGAGCTGTTCGTGTCACCGAAGCGATGAACAGCACCTTGGCGGGCCGCCTGCCATGGTGCGAACTCGCCCGGCGTATCGAGGGTGTCTCCGGCACTGTGCGGATGAGGGCCAGACTTGTGTTTGGAACGAGGGCAGAAACGGTGTCGCCCTGGATCCAGGAAAACCGGAACGGCACGATCTTCCATGTGGGCCCTGTACTTGGCATGGTGCGGGCCAGCTCAAACCTTCGCACCATGGAAGAGAGCGATCGTTCGATCACCCTGGAAGGAACCTTCCACGCCGGGGAACATGGACTTATCGCCATCGTCGCCGGTGAAGCGCAGCCTCTGGGTGTACCTGACGTAGAAGACATCAATACCCGTATCGACTTGGGTGATGAAGCCTGGCAGGGCTGGGCCAAAGGACTGCGCTACGAAGGCCCTTATCGAGAGCACCTGGTACGCAGCGCGTTAGCTCTCAAGCTCTTGCTCTTCTCGCCATCCGGTGCTATCGCAGCGGCGGGAACCACGTCACTGCCGGAACGCATCGGCGGCAAGCGGAACTATGACTATCGCTACGCCTGGGTGCGCGACGCTGCCTACACGCTCGATGCCTTTCTGCGGCTCAATCAAATCCCGGAAGCACAGGCCGCTCTTGCATGGCTGGTCGCGCGTCTGGGTGAAGAAGGCGTCAAGGTCTGCTACTGCCTAGACGGCAGTCCGGTACCTACAGTTACACCTCTGACTTTGCCCGGATACCAAGGATCGCAGCCCGTGGTCACCGGTAACAGCGCGGGTGCGCAGCACCAGCACGGCGTCTATGGAGACATCTTCCAGGCCGCCTCGCTCTTTGTTCAAGGCGGCAGCGTTCTGGACCAAAGCACGGCGTCAATTCTGTCGAAAATTGCCGACGAG
This sequence comes from uncultured Acidobacteriaceae bacterium, assembly GCA_964235655.1. GTDB lineage: Bacteria > Acidobacteriota > Terriglobia > Terriglobales > Acidobacteriaceae > EB88. The sequence continues at coordinate 207,172 of CAXSBB010000005.1, read as the reverse complement.
TGCGCCGACCGCTGGCACCAGAAAGATTCAGGCCTCTGGGAGCTTGAGGAGCTTGAGCACTACACGATGTCGAAGATCAGTTGTTGGCAGGCGCTCTATCGCGCGGTGCAACTGGCCGAGATGGGGCACCTGCCAAGTACCTGCATTCCGCGCTGGTCGCGAGAACGGGACCGCATCGAGGTGTGGGTCAACGAGCATTGCTGGTCTGAAAAGAAGCAAGCGTATACCTTCTACGCCGGTTCCGACCGCTTGGACGCTTCATTGACACTTGCCGCTTACTTCGGGTTTACGCAGAAAGAGCGGCTGTCCTTAACTTGCACGGCGCTGCAGAAGGACCTGCAACATGGGCCATGGGTGTACCGCTACTCGGGGGCGGAGAAACAGGAAGGTGCGTTTCTGACGTGTACCTTCTGGTTGGCCATTGCCCTCGCCAAGCTGGGTCGACAAGATGAAGCTACGTCCCTTATGGATGAAGCATTCGCCCGGCTGCCAGCCGGCGTTGGCATACTAAGCGAGATGATCGATGTGAAGACAGGAGACGCGCTGGGCAATCTGCCGCAGGGTCTCAGCCACTTGGCAGTTGTGCATGCGCTGCTCTCGATCTACCAAGATGGACAAGCACGGTGAGAACGGCTATAAAAGTTTGACACTTAGCAGAGTGGAAGCACTCTCCTAAAAAGCCCAAGCCCAACATTGACACTGGTGGCGAATTCTTCTACGAGGGTGCCGAGGTAGGTACGCGGCAGAATTGCGCTGACGCAATCCGGTAATGGAGTGAGCACGATAGGTCTATGCCGTTTAAACACCAGAACGAATTCAGTGTTCCCACGTTAGCAATCTCACCACTTAAATTCGACATCACTGTTAATGTTGGATCGTTAATGTTGGATCTACCCCTACTTCGTTTTAAGGCTTTTCGGTCTGATCCTGCGCCAAAATGTCTGTTTAGAAATACCGAACTGCTTGGCGATCTCCTCGCCGGTAAAGTTTTTGCTTTCCCACAAAGCGCGAAGCTGCTTGTCCTACTGCGGAGTAGTCTTCATCTTGCCTCCCCCGAAACGCCCACGCGCGCGTGCCGCGGCAAGGCCGGCGTTGGTGCGCTCACGGATTAAGGTGCGTTCAAATTGAGCCAGCACCGCGAACATATGGAAGATCAGCTCACCGCTGGCCGACTTCGTGTTGATCTCCTCGGTAAGCGAGAGAAGCTGAATGCCGTCGCTGCGAAGCCGCTCCACAATTTCAATCAAATCCTTCAAGGAACGCCCCAGCCGGTCGAGCTTCCAGATAACAAGTGTGTCCCCATCACGTAGGGAGTCCAGACATTTCGCCAACTCCGGGCGGTCCATCGTGCGCCCGCTCGCCTGGTCCACGAACGTGAGCTTGCATTTGGCAGCTTTCAAGGCATCGATCTGGAGCTGCGGCGTCTGGTCGCCGGTGGAAACGCGAGCATAGCCGACAATCATGCAAATTAATACCACGAACGCACGTTGGTAAGAGTATGACATTGGCACTGGGCCATGGTATTGTTCTGAGTTGTGATCTTCAGAGCTTTGTGGCGGGCTTACTTCAGCTGTAACTGGCGGGTCATGACTGGGACTCGTCTTTGGTCATCTCGCTAAGAGCAAGTCGACGGTACTGCGCCATACCTAATCGAAAGCGCAGTGGTGACTTCAGTGAGTGGGCATCCAGGATTGACCAGGATGCCCGCTGAATGCCAGGGTGCCCGCCAGCAAGGACGAGCTCTTTCAGCCTTCGGGCCGCGGTCGCAACATCAGCTTTTCTCACAAACCTTGGTATTTAGAGAACATGGACGGACAAGTATTAGGCCGGCCTGCGCTTTGGAGGGAGTGTGACCTCCCCGCGCATAGACCTTCTGCAGCAAGCCTTAGTGACCAGATTTCCGATGGGCTTCGACGACACCGGTCGTTTCTACCGCCTTGAGTTGTCGAATGAAGGACTGCATGGGTCCCAGAAGCGGTTCAAAAAGTGGGTCACGACGTTTCTCCAGTACGATCTCGGCAAACAACTTGAGGCCGATGGCGAGCGAGGCGGACCTATCTGCGTCGAGGATCTCTTTCGAGCGAATGGTTTCCACAACCTTGAAGAGATCATCATGATTTTGAATCTGAAACTGCATGGAACGAGCTTCTGATAGCTCCGATTGTGCCGTTAACTCTGCTGATTCAACTGTGACGCGATAGCCGTACATATGGTCTCCGGTGGCCGGTACACGTGTGACAGCCGGGAGAATCGCTCCCGGCTCGTCACATGATCCTTGTTTTACTTCTTAGCTTGCATCTTTTCGAGAGTGAGCGTTTCGTCAGCGCGGCCCCATCCACCATCCACGACCTCATCAACGAGAACCATGGTGTAGGGACGAACGCCCTCGCCGAAGTATTCCGCGAACATGTCCGTGGTCTTGTGGATGATCTCTTCCTTTTGTTTGGCGTTCAGCGTTCCCTGCGGGAACTTATAGTTGGCGAAAGGCATCGGAAATCTCCTTGGTGTTTGAATTTTGTTCAGTAGGAGCTGCTACAGGTTGGCGCGTACATCCTACTGCTGGCCAGTAGCTGGAGTCGCGGGGGGATGCCAGACGCCGAGCCGGTTGAAAAGGCCGAACCAATCCTCAAGGTGCCAGGTATGGGTGAGCAGACCGCCTTTGAGGTGGTGGAACTCGTGCAGGGCGATGTCGACATGCTGGCCTGTGGGTGCAACGCCCATAACCTCGCCCAGATGCGTGCCGGTGATGCTGGCCCGGACTCCGGCCCGGCCCGGTGATCCTACTATCTCGTGCACAATGATCTTGAGATCAGGAAAAGCCGTGAGGAATATGGACGTGATCTGATCCTTCAATCCGTCCGGTCCCGGCCCCTGACCTGGAGCGAGGGGGATGTCCTGCCAGTCCGGCGTGCACACCTCGTCGAGTAAGTCAGGGTTGTGATCCGTGAAGGCGCGATAGAAGGTCTCGATGGATTGAAGTTCCTTCTCTGTAAGCGTGGAAGACTGCGAAGCCGTCTCTGCCGGCATAGGGGTTCCTTTCCGCTGGGGTTAGCACTCAGACGTGATGGAGTGAATTGTTGTCTTTTACTGTTGAGGGTGTGCCGTTGGAGTCAGCAGATCTTCAAGTCCAATTCTGCGCAGGAACTCCTCACGAATACGATCTGCGACCACGCCCACCACTTCGCCGCCGTCCTGTGCCGGATCGACGTATACCCGGAATGGACGGTGGCCGAAAGGCAGCCCTACAACGCGGGCGATGGCTCTTGCCACTTCGGATACGTCCGCGTCGGGTGGGACCGTAGCCGAGAGGGCCTCCGACGTGGATTCACCGAAACCCTTGTAAGGTCCGGCTTCATAGGCGGCCGCACGTTTGCCGTCCTCGGGCTTGCCGGCGTTGGCGAAGTGATTTGTGCCGGTGGTGAAGGCACCGGGCACGATGATGGAGGTTTCGATGCCCCAGCGGCTCAGTTCCCCCGCGTAGCTAACCGCAAGAGAATCCATGGCAGCCTTCGCGGCAAAGTAGGGTGCAAGATAAGGCGGTGTGCCTCCTCGCGTGCTGGTACTGCCAACCCAAACCAGCAAGCCCCGACCCTGTTTGCGTAGCTGGGGCAGCGCGGCACGATTGACACGCTGCGTTCCCAGAACGTTGATGTCATAGAGCTCCGCGAACTGCTCCGGGGTGAACGCTTCAGCCGGTCCGTAAGCCATGTGACCTGCATTATGAACGATGACATCCAAGCGTCCCTTGTCTGTCAGAATCGTTTTCACTGCCTTGTTTACCGATTTCTCGGAGGTGACATCCAGCTCCAGTGCATGCAGCTCAATGGCCCGTTCCTTCGCGAATCGTTCAAGTTCCGTGACCGCCTTCACATTCTGGCCGCTGACATCCAGCATGCTTGCGTAGACGGTGTGACCCGCACCGGCAAGTGCGCGGGCGGTAAGGGCTCCAAAACCGCTCGATGCTCCCGTGATCAGAATGACTTCTTTCATCGAATGCTCCAGTCGCTCTAAGCGAAACCGCCATTGGGACGAATGACCTGCGCGTTGATCCAACCGCCCTCCGGGCCTGCAAGGAAGGAAATCAGCCGAGCGACATCCTCTGGCTCTCCAAGCCGCTCAAAAGGAGCAATCTTGCTGAGTTGTGCGATCTGCTCGTCCGTCTTGTCTTTGAGGAACAGCGGTGTGGCCACTGGACCAGGAGCTACGGCATTCACACTGATGTTGCGGCCCCGGAGTTCGGCGGCTAGAACCTTGACCAGGCCTTCCACCCCGGCCTTCGACGCTACATAAGCTCCATAGGTGGGCGTGGATTTAGCAACCACGCTGCTTGAAAGCGCCATGATGCGGCCTCCATCAGCAACGTGCTGCGCCGCCTGTGCGAGTACGAGGAAGGAGCCGCGCAGGTTGGTGGCGATCACCTCATCGAACTGCTTCACATCATTCTTGATAATGGGCGAGAGAGGCATGATGCCCGCACTATGCACCACAACATCAAGCTGCCCAAATTTGGAGAGGCTCCGGTCAAAGAGCTCTGCCACATCCTCCGTTTTGGTCAGGTTGGCTTTAATTGAGATCGCCTGACCTGCGGCGGCTTTGATCTCATTGACCGCCTCGTCCGCCTGGTTCGGGTTCCCGGAATAATTCAGTACCACTGAAAACCCATCCCGCGCCAATCGCTTTGCGACAGCACGCCCGATCCCGCCGGATGCTCCGGTCACGAGTGCCGTTTTTACTTCTGGTGTTGCCATACTTCCTCCTGGTCGTGCTTGAGCACCTCCTTGCGGTGCATGCGAGATTGGATGTGACTTGACAGGTATACAAGTCATGCATTGTGCTGATAAGCGACATGCACACAACGCAGTTGCGTCAGGCCGACTTGAACCTTCTCGTTGTTTTCAAGGTGCTGGCCGAGGAACGTAATGTATCCGGCGCGGCTCGACGCCTTCTGCTCAGTCAGCCGGCGGCGACTCGAGCTCTCGGTCGTCTGCGTGACATGTTCAAGGACGACCTGCTGGTTCGAGTCTCCGGAAGTTATGAATTGACGCCCAAAGGTCAGCTTCTCTTGCAGGAGCTGGAGGCCACTCTCCCGCGCATTGACAAGCTGCTGACAGGTGGAGAATTTCTTCCCATCCGGGAGACGATGCATTTCCGGTTGGCAGGAACTGACTATGCCTCCCACCTCATCGCGCTGCCTTTAGCGAAGCGCTTCGTGGCTGCAGGAGATAACCTTTCATTTGATCTTTCGGCGCTGAGCGACAGAACACTGGACGATCTGAGTCGGGGAAGACTGGATTTGCTTTTCAATCCGGATGATGGCCAGGTATCTCCTCGTTATGAACGGCAGGCTCTTTTTCAGGATGAGTTTGTCTGCGTGGTCGACAGCAGGAGGCCGTACGGCAGTAAGCTGAGCCTGAATGAATATCTGGAAGCCAGGCATATCAGTGTGTCCATCTTCGGAGGCTTACAGACGCTTCCCGATCAACTCCTCGCAGCGAGTGGCCTAAAGCGAAAGGTCGCCTTCACGGTGCCTTACTTCACAGTGGCAGTGCAGGGCGTAGTGGGTACGAGCCTAATCGCTACCGTGCCCCGACGGATGGTCCTGCTGGAGGGATGGAAACCAAAGGTAAAGCTTCTCAAAGCACCCAAGCCGATGAGCAAATTCACCTACTTCATGTGGTGGCATCCCCGAATGACCAGCGATGCAGCTCACACGTGGCTACGCACTGCCGTGCAAAGCATCACCGAACAGCCGTAAACCTTGGTGTCTTGCGTCTGTTTCCGGCACCGGCACTATCTGCTGAGGTATAGTTAGCTGCCACGGTGCATGCTCTTATTCTGAAGAAAAGGGCCACTCTGCCTCGCAACCTAAGCTGCTCTCAAACCCCTCATTTCTGAGGCTACCAAGGTCAACGGAACGAAGATCAATTCGCGCATCGGAACCTGTATCGTACGCAGACGCTGTTTCGATCCTTGTAGCCATCGCAATCAGCTGACGTTCCCCACGGCTCTGTTGCATTAACAGGGAGGAGCGCAGCTTGCCTATATCGACTTTGCAGATCAGGCGGCGATGTCGAATAGCTTGTTAATGAATTGGATTTCGCCTGGGACCTTCGGCTTGCATAGCAGACAACGACGGCGCTTGATCATGCGCATGATCTCAAAACTCTTGATCGTGGCAGACGCAGTCTTCATCGTCTGGAAGCCGCGCGTTGGCTTGATCACGCGTTTCAGGCCGCCACGATCTGCCGCCATGATCTGCCTTGATGATGTTGTTCAGATACTTTGATGTTCGATGTTTCGTATGCTTGGACAGCTTGCCTTCACGCTGCAAGCGGTGGATCGCCTTAGGATACGAGCTTGGCTTGTCAGTGGGGATCGAGTGTGGCGGCCAGTTGTGCATCGTCCGTAGCGCTTTGCCCAGAAAGCGATGGGCGGCGCTGGTATTGCGGCGATCCATCAACATGAAGTCAATCAGACGGCCCTGCTTGTCGCCAGCTCGGAAAAGATACTTTCATTGCCCTCCGACCTTGACGTAGGTCTCGTCCACCCGCCATATGGCCTTTGCACCGCGAGAGCATGTTCTTGAAGTGATAAGACTCAAGAACTCTTCAGTGAGAGAGCAAAGGCAGGGGCTTGCCCGCTTGCGGCTCGGCGGTGTTCCAGTTTTTACCCAGTAGAGCAGCCATGGTTGCGGCGACCTGGCTTTGCGTGACCGGTGCTGTATGCGCCTGTAGACCCAGAGGGGTGACGCCCGCGCCCATTACGCCGATAAACATGTATTTCGAATCAGGCAGCTTTTGGCTGTGGGACTTCCAACCCTCCGCATCCGCACCCCGGCCATGGTCTGTGGTAAAGATCAGGGTCGTGCTGCCGCGGTATTGCGGCATGCTTTGCAGCAGATTCCATAGCTGTTCAAGGTAGCTGTCAACACGATGCGCGGAGAGCAGGTACTCGCCGTAATTGCCCGCGTGGGCCCAGTCATCGGTTTCGCCGAGCGAGAGAAAGAGCACATGCGGATGCTTGTGACGGATGTAGGCGGTCGCTGTCATAAATGCGGGCGCATCGAAAGGCTCATCGTCCCAAACGTGCGGCGAGGCGGCCTTGATCGCATTTGCGGCAATGATTTGAGGGTCCGATGGGTGCATCTCGAAAGTGTCATAACCGGCATTGACAGGGAAGCCGCAGCGGTCCTTGTTCACAATGCCGTTGATGACCGCCCACGCGCCAAAAGCAGCGCTGCTGTGCTCGAAGCCGGGCTGCTTGTTGAGCCATTCCAGCACTGTCACGTTGGGATTCGGAATGTTGTCGTTCGAGTGAATACGCGGGTCGCCGTGACCGGTTAGGGTTTCCGAGTAGCCGGGGTAGGAAAAGTTGAAGCCGTTGGTCACGAAGGCGTCCGAGCCGAGGTCGCGATCGCCGTACATGGTTCCGCGTGGCACCAGTGTGTTCCAAACGAAGGGCATGAGCAGCTTGCGGCGCTCCTCGGGTGTGGGGGCGAGGAACTGCTGCTTCAGCGCGTCGACGCTGCGGTTGTCGTAGTAGCGTTCGGGCGTCAGCAAGGCTGCATCCGCGCCGCGAAACAGCTCCTGCCAGCGCAGGCCGTCGGTCATGACCAGGACAACGTTGCGCGCGGGTGCAGGATATGCTGCCAGTGCTGCCGGGCAGAGAGAAACAATTGCGATCAGGGCTGCTCGAAGGAGAGTTTGGGTGTCCATGGCTGTAGCCGAGCGTACGACATTTACCCCCCTGGCGGCAGAGAGAAGGAGCGAACACGCACTAATTTTCATCGTGCTCTCACGATTCACAGTTGTAGCAACGGCTAAAGTGCGATCAGCGAAAAGTCGCATTGTGCCTCCCCAGGCAGTGGCAATTTGGCCGTACATCATGAACGATTCTGGAGACACTATGAAGCGCATCCGCAAACAAGCATCCATCGCAGCCGTCAGTCTCAGCATAGCTTTTACGGCTGCGCACACAGCCTCCGCGCAGTCCACGCAGGGCCTCATCATCGGCACAGTAACCGACTCGGCCGGGGCCGCGATTCCAAATGCGATTGTGAAAGTTACAAATACGGGCACGTCGATTGCAACTACAACGAAAGCGAATGCCGCCGGCGAGTACGAAGTGACGAACCTGGTCCCGGGCCACTACACCGTCCACGTGGACGCGGAAGGCTTTAAGAGTGTCGATCTTGAAAAGTTAGAGCTCACAGCACGCCAGCAGCTACGCGCCGATCCTAGTTTGCCGCCGGGCAGCGTGAGTGAGAAAGTCACCGTTGATGCCTCAACTACAGGCACGATTGAGACCGAGACTGCCTCTATATCCGCCTCGCTCGATGCCGCTGATGTGAAGGAACTGCCGGCCAACTACCGTGCCTCATCGAGCGGCACCAGCCCTATTACGCTGATCCAGACGCTGCCCGGCGTGCAACCTGATACTGCCGCGAATAACGGTACAAGCGGCAGCGGCGGCACGGTGGCGGCGTTCTCCGTGCAAGGCGGCTTTCCGTTTCAGACAGAGGTGAGCGTGGACGGCATCACCTCGCAAAGCGCGACTTCAAACACGCCGCTTTCCAATGCATTTATTTCGGGCGAGTCCATTGCGGAGCTGCGCGTGGATGGTGTGCTGAACAATGCGCAGTTCGGACAGCCGGGGGAGGTGACGACTATTTCAAAGTCGGGCACCAACCATGTGCACGGCGGCGCATTCTGGTACCACCAGAATGCGGCCTTTGACGCGACCCCATTTGGCGCAAGCTCCAAGCCTCGGCTGGTCGGTAACGACTTCGGCGGCACGGTGGGGGGACCTGTTGTGATCCCGCACTTGTACAACGGGCACGATAAGAGCTTCTTTTTCGGTACGTATGAAGGATTTCGGCTGCCGCAGAGCACGCCTGAGCAGTACATTGTGCCTTCACTACTGATGAAGCAGGGTAACTTCAACTACCTGCCGCAAAACACGCTGCGCAACCCGTTTGTTCCGGGTGCCGTGTATGCGGGCAATACGCTTCCCGCCATCAACCCGGTTTCGCAGCAGTTTCTGCCGTTGTTCCCCGACCCAAACCACGGGGACCCGAATGCGTTTCCCAATGGCGTGCCTAATTACTACGTGAACAAGAGCGCGAACCAGAGTTCAAACCAGTTCGACATACGGGGTGACCAGTACTTTAGCCAAAAGGCGCTGGTGTTTGCGCGCTACAGCTGGAAAAATTACTCGATTGAGAACCCGCAGACGCTGCTGGTGCCGAACAGCACCAACGCGACGCAGGATCGCATTTTTGTCATAGCCGGAAATTACAACTTTACGCCCGCGCTGATCAATGAGTTCCGCTTCGGGTTTACATATGAGACAAGCGGCAACACCAACAGTTTCAATGGACCGGGCTTTGCCGCTGCGACAGGGTTGCAAGGCTTGCAGAACCTGTTTTACAACGGCGTGCCCGAGCTTGATTTCTCCGCGTTGAGCTCGCTCAATGCCGATCGGCTAACTTCGCAAACGCAGTCGCGTACACGGCAATACCTGGATACCGTAAGCTGGCAGGTGCGGCAGCATAGCTTGAAGTTCGGCGTCGACTTTCGGCAGGTTGAAGCAATCACACCGCTCAGCTTCAACGGTGCCGACAACTATGGCACTTTTGACTTTAGCGAGGCCCAGTTTACCGGTGCGGAGTTTGCCGATTTTCTACTTGGCATCCCGAACAACACTGCCTACGACGTTGTGCGCTCTGACAATGATGGGCGCTCGTTGTACTCAAACGCTTTCTTCGCTGACGAATGGCATGCCACGCCGCGCCTGGTACTCTCCTACGGGTTGCGCTATGAGTACCATCCGGCTTACAACGACCCATCCGGTAACATCGGCAACTTCGACCCTTCTGTTGCCAAGTCAGGCCGCGTGATCTTTCCTGATGGAGGCCAGGCGACGCTCGCGCCGAACTTCCTGGCCAGCTTCAATGCCTGCAATGTGGGCACCTCTACCGGTGCACCGGCGGCGAATGGTGCGGCCTGCACCCCGGTGCTTTCGAACTCGCAGGCCGGCTTGCCCGCCGGGTTGCGTACAGTACCCACCAAGCGGTTTTTGCCGCGTTTCGGGGTGGCATACCGCCCGTTCAACAACGACCGCACGGTAGTTCGCGGAGGCTTCGGGCTGTATGAAATCACGCTGCTGGGCGGCAACTTCTACTCACTGACCGGGACTCTGCAATCTGACACAGTGACATACCAGAATGCACAAGCGGCGCAAGGCCCGCAGTACCAATGGCCAGCCATCAGCAATGCGGCCAGCGGCAATGCTAACACCGCTGCCTTCGGCCAAGCGTACTTCGGCACAGCAAACGACATCCACTGGAAAGATCCGTACTCTGAGCAGTACAGCTTGTCCATTGACCATGATCTGGGAAACGGCACGGGGCTGCGGCTCTCTTACATCGGGCTTGAAACACATCAGCTGGTCTGGGCGCCGAACCTGAACGACCTGCCCTACTCCAGTACCGTCTCGGCGTACAACCAGCCGCTTAGTGCAAGGCCATTCCCGAACTGGGGCCGCATCAATACCCGCTCCACGGGAGCCAATGCCAGTTATCAATCCGGGCAGGTTGAAGTCTCGCACCATCTGCGCTCCGGCCTTCAATTTGATTCGACGTACACCTTCGCCAAAAACGTATCCGACAACCAGGGTCCGACGTCCAGTTCATTCGCGGGGGAAACCGGCGGCGCGCGTGCGTCCTATGCGGGCGACCGCACTGTGGACTTCGGCAATGTGTACGGCACACGACGCAATCGCTGGTCCACCACCGCATTGTTTGAGCTGCCGGTCGGACGCGGTCGAGCATTCGGCGGACATATGAACCGCATTCTCGATCTCGCTGTCGGCGGCTGGCAGACCAGCAATATCTTCCTATGGCAGTCCGGCCCGTTCCTGTCGGCGTACATTCCCTCAGGTCAGGCAGATCCGTCGGGCACCGGGTCCGGGCTGAACAGTGGACTGTTCGGCGATCTCGGTCATCGCAATCAAAAGCCGGACCGAACCGGCGCAGCACGGCCGGCGAATCAGAGCCGTACTAACTGGATTAACACAGCGGCGTTCGGCTGTCCTGGGAATCCCGGCTGGCTGCCGGGCACAGCTTGCCACACGGGTGCCGCTGATCCTACGGCAACCGACACCCCGGTGCAGGCTCTAGCGGCAGGCTACGTATCACCGATCGGGCGCTTCGGCAATGCGCAGATCGGGTCTATTCCTGGGCCCGGCACGGTAAATCTTTCTTCGGGCTTGTCGAAGAGCTTTCCTGTTACCGAGCAGATTCATTTGCGGGTCGAGGGCACCTTTACCAACATCCTGAACCACACGAATCTGAACGATCCATCGCTCGACATCACCAACGCCAACTTCGGACAGATTACAGCGGCGCGGGGCTCTGACTTCGGTGGAAGCCGCACGGGGCAGGTAGCGGCTCGCATTGACTTCTAAATGTGAGGTGTTCATAGGCGTCGATACAGCCAAATCGAGAGGAGCCGACGGCAAAGAGCAGTCACGAATTCTTAACAAGGCAAGCAAGTGTGTTCCTCGGGAATTAACCGAAGATGCATAACTATGAAAACGCAGTGAATATATCGGGATATGTTCAGGCTTTCATCAATACCTGGTACGTTAGGTGGCGAAGCGGCGCTGGAATGATAGCCGTCAGGAGAGTATCTGTATTATGGTTGGTCGTCATAGGTCGAGGTTGGTGTACCTGGGATACGTGGCATTCGGTAGTTTTATGGGATTGGGTGCGGTGGGCAGTGCCTACTGTCAATTTGATACGGCTTCGGTACTGGGGTTTGTGCGGGATGGCTCAGGAGCGGCCGTGCCGGGGAGCACCGTAAGCCTGGTGAATACCAAAACCGGGCAGAAGAACGTAGTGCAGGCAGACGCGCAGGGGCAGTTCACGTTTACCAGCGTCCCCGTAGGGCAGTACCAGCTTGATGCGAATGCGAATGGTTTCAGCGAGATGCTGACGGACCCGTTTGCGGTGGCAGTGGCGGCGCGGCAGAGAGTCGATGTAGCGTTGCAGCCGGGCAAGCAGACCGAGACCATAACGGTTTCAGGTGCCGCGAGCCTACTGGAGTCCGAGAGCAGCGAGACGGCTACGGTGATTTCGCCGACGGAAGTACATAATTTGCCTCTGAATGGACGGGCGTATGCGGACCTGACGCTGCTGGCACCGGGAGTGAAGCGAAGCAACCTTGAAAATCAGTCGGTGACCAGCCGGGATGCCAGTTACAACGTGAACGGGCAGCGAAGCGAGTTCAATAACTTCCTGTTGGATGGATTGGACAACAATGCATACGGGACGTCCAATCAGGGTTTTTCAAACCAGAATATTCCGCCCTCGCCCGATGCAATTAATGAGTTCAAAGTCGAGACTAATAACTACACCGCGGAGTATGGACGGGCTTCAGGCGCGGTGATTAATGTCAGCATCAACAGCGGAACTAACAAGTTCCACGGCGATGCCTATGAGTACAACCGCAACACGAGCTTCAACGCCATTGGACCATTTACGCCGCCGGTGAACGCGGCTACGGGCAAGCCGGTGAAACCGGTGCTGATTCGAAACCAGTTTGGGGGAACCTTCGGGGGGCCCATTCGCCGGGACAAACTGTTTTTCTTTGTAGACTACGAGGGCAACCGGCAGGCGCAGGGGCAGTACACGGCTGTGACTATCCCGAATGTAAACCAGCGACAGGGGATCTTCCAGACAACAGCAGGCGCGGCCGTACCGCTGCGCAACCCGATCACGGGTACCCAGTACCCCAACGGCGTGGTGCCTGCGGCAGACTGGACGCCGCTGGCGCAGGAGGTAATCGCGGCGCTACCTGCACCGAACGTGCCCAATGGAAACGCATTCTCAAACAACTATGTTTCTGTGCCCAAGGCCTACTTGGTCGATGACAAGGGCGATGGGCGAGTGGATTTTCTCGCGTCAGAGCGCACTACGGCGTTTGGGCGATACTCCGAGCACAGCGGCAATATCCAGGATACGAACGGCGGCATCCCGGGCCCGGCAGGTGGGAACAGCAACGGTAATATCTATATCAACAATCGACAGGTGGCAGCCGGCATTACTCATAGCTTTAACCAGAGCAATATTCTGGACGCGCGGCTCGGGTTTAACTGGACCCACGGCGGCAAGACACCTTATGGAGTCGGACAGCCGAGCCTGCTAGCCGCAGCCGGTATCACAGGGCTGCCAACCGATCCCGCAATCTCACGCAGCCTGAACGCGCAGGCAGTGAATGGGTTTACGCAGTTCGGTGCACAGTCCAGCAGTCCACAGTTTCAGAACCCGTTCGTGATCAACCCAAAGGTGAACTATACGTTGCTGAAGGGTCGCAATAGCCTGAAGTTCGGCTGGGAGTTTTTATCGATCAACACAGAAATCGACGACTTTAATCCTGTGTATGGGCAGGATAACTATGCGGGCGGGTTTAGCAGGACAGCTGCATCCACGGACGTAGGAGCTACAGAAGCTTCGTTTCTAGCGGATTTTTTAGTCGGTGCACGCAATGCGTACAACCTGAACAATGTCGCAATCGTGAACTATCACCAGTACATGGATTTCTTTTATGCGCAGGATGATTTAAAGGTATCGCCCAAGTTCACGCGAACCTGGGGCTGCGCTATGAGCTGGTGACGCCGCAGTTTGTAGACGGCAACACCCTTGCGAACTTTAACCCGGCAACCAATACTCTTCAGCAGGCGACAGGTGGTTCCATTACACAGCGGGCGCTGGTAAACACGCCGAAGCTGGACTTTGCGCCCCGGGTGGGTTTTGCCTACCAAGCGGACGCGAAAACGGTGATCCGGTCTGCCTATGGGATCAGCTATGACCAGTTCAATCGTGAGGGCGGAGAAAACCTGCTGGCATATAACGGGCCTGCGATTGTGAACGCGAGCGTGCAGCAGTATGCGCCGTTCTCGACGCAGGCGACCAAACAACCGCTGTGCACGGCCACCCAGGCACCCACAACGTGCTTCCGACCCGAGGCGCAAGGGTATCCGCAGGGGTTTACCTCACCGGCAAACTTCAGTACGGCACTATCACAGACGCGATATATCCCGTTCAATACACCGACCGGGTATGTGCAGGCGTACCACCTGGATGTACAGACGGAGATCGCGCCGCGCACAGTGTTGACGGTTTCGTATGTGGGCGAGCATGGCGTGCATATCCAAGTGCTGGCGGACCTGAACCAGGCGGCTGCCTGCCCGGTGACGGGGACGTGCGCGAGCCTGCTGGCGCGGCGGTCGATCCAGGGCTTTACAGGCATTGAAGAATCGGTGCCGTATGGGACCCTGAGCTACAACGCGCTGCAGGCAAAGCTGGAGCACCGGTACGGGCAGGGGCTGTACGTGCTGAATTCATTTACCTGGTCGCATGCAATCGACAATGCATCGGGACACCTGGATACGCCGAACAATGACAACTCGCGCGTAAACCTTGCGAACCTGCGCGGGGAGCGGGGGCAATCGGCGTACAACCAGCCGGTAAACGATACGTTGACAGTGATCTATGACCTGCCGTACGGACGCGGGCAGCACTTCGGGGCGAGCGCGCCCAAGCTGGTGCAGGGGGCGCTTGGGGGGTGGCAGTTTTCAGCCATCAACACGGCGACAAGCGGGCAGCCGACAAACCTGATATACAACGTGAGCTCGGCGGCCACGGTGAGCTCACTGCTGAACTACCGGCCGAACGTGACGGGGAACCCGGTAACGCAAAATGGGCAGCGGGTAAAAACCGCCACCTCGGTGATGAATTATCTAAGCCCAGCAGCCGTTAGCGTGCCGACGAATCAAAGCCAAACGTATGGCAACGCAGGTCGAAACTCACTGCGGAGTTACCCGTTCTACCAATTGGATGTTGCACTGCATAAGGGTTTCCACCCGTGGAGCGAGGCGTCGCTGCTGGATTTCCGCCTGGAGGCGTTCAACGTGCTGAACCAAGTGAATTATGGGCCGCCGGATTCGAACCGGAGCGACGGAGGATTTGGGACGATTACCAACTACTTTCCGCCGAGGCAATTGCAGGTGGCGGGCAAATTTTTCTTTTAGCGAATCATAAAGGCGGCTGGGAGTCCTGGCCGCTTTTGATTTGAAGGATTATATGTTTAGGTTTCTTTTGGCGGGACTGGCAGGATTGAGCGGATTACCGGCAGTAGGGCAAGGGATTGACGATAGTGTTCGGATCAATCAGATCCAGGTGATTGGGACACACAACAGCTACCATGCGGGGCTTGCACCGGGGGTTGCGAAGCTATTGCAGGCCAAAGACCCGAAAACATTTGCCGCACTCGATTACACGCATCCTTCCCTGACGGAGCAGTTGGACGGCGGGGTACGGCAGTTGGAGATTGATATATTCGCAGACGCTAAAGGAGGGCTGTACTCGCACCCATATCTCGAAAAGCTGGCGGGGACAGAAGCCGAGGCAAACCCAGGTGGGGTGATGGACAAGCCGGGGTTCAAGGTGATGCATGTGCAGGATGTGGACCAGCGGAGTGTATGCGAACCGTTCACAACATGCCTGGGAGAGGTGCGGGCATGGCTGAAGAAGCATCCGGAGAGCCTTCCGGTGTTTTTGCTAATTGAAACGAAGGAAGGGCGTCTGAAGAAGGTAAATTTCCCAACGGTAATGCCCGAGCCGTTTACGCCGGCTGTATTTAATACGCTGGATGCAGAAATACGTTCGGTATTTTCAGGTAGCGAGATGATTACTCCAGACGTAGTGCGGGGGGGCATGCCGACGCTCAATGCTGCCGTACGTGGGGGGCACTGGCCCACGCTCGGGGAGGCACGGGGTAAGGTAATGTTCCTGATGGATCAGCGGTCGGCGGAACCCGCATACACAGAAGGGCACCCCAACCTGGAGGGGCGGGTGCTGTTTACAAATGCCGTGCCGGGAGCCGCGGATGCGGCGTTCACCGAAGAGAATGACGGAACAGTAGGGGAGATCGATGCGCTAGCCCGGCAAGGATATCTGATCCGAACGCGGACGGATGCGGACACGGTGCAGGCACGGATGAACGATACGGCACGGCGGGATGAGGTAATGCGCAGCGGGGCTCAGATTCTCTCAACGGATTACCCGAAGGGGGCAGCGGCGAAGAGCGGGTTTGTGGTGGAGTTTCCTGGAGGGACGATGGAGCGATGCAACCCGGTTATTAGGCCGAATGGATGCTTTAGCAAAGGTCTGGAGACGAAGTAAGCGAATATGGCTGCGAGGCTGACTTTATCCGCACATCCTGTTTGTGTCACTTGGCAGGAACGATGACTGGGTACACAGTGGTAATAGTGGAGAGTGCTCGATCTCGGCACACCGGGCTAGGCACCTAACTTGCGTGTCCATAAATCGCGCTCCAGGCGACGCTGTGGTGCCGAGTTAAAACGGCGCTTCTGTTGTACGACCACAACCAAAGCGTCGATATGGAAGGATGGAAGCCGCACGAATAAAAGCCTGATTCGAAGAATACCTTCATTGCCATGGTGTGTGCGGGTTTAAGTCCATGACGAAAACACTACTTGTTATGACTGACCATTTGATTGCGCTGTTCAGGATTGGCAAAACATTTCTGATCAATGGCTCCGTTGTTTCAACTTTTCAGGCTTGCGTTTATATCAGGGATGTAGCGGCGAACCGGCTATAGCCTCATTGGGGTCACTACACCAAACGTCAAAAATCGTACGCTAGCGGATCATTGCGCTAACCAATTGCGAGCTGCCAAGCAATTGCAACAGCCTTTTGCAACTCAAGCTGCTGGGCTTTGGGCCGATCCGGAGATCGTTGCGTAAACCTTCGTTTGCGCAAGCTGCCTGGGCCGCCTACCGTCTTGCCAATAGTCACGATACCTTCCGCTAAGGCGACTTTGCCGGTACCGACCAGGGGTCTGACCGGCCTGCCATGACATCTTCCTGATTTTGCAAATATCTACGATGATGGATCATGTCGAAGATCCTTCTGGTGTGCAATTCAAAGGGCATCACCTTGTTGGTCTGCGCGCTACTGTGCAGTTCCTTATGGTGCTCTTTAGGCAGAGCGCAAGCAACATCCATTCCGCCGCCAAATGCGCTCAACCGGCTTTTAAGTTTGCATCTGCCGCGTCTCGAAGGAACAATCCCGGTCTACTACTCCGATGGCCTAAAAACGACGGCGCTCCGCGACCAGGCCGAGATTGCAGACTGCGCTTCCTGGTACAGTAGGCAGCTTCACGTATCGGTTCCCATTACACTCGCCGTTCTCAATGAAGCCGATTGGAACCGCGTCGGACAGCTTGCAGGCTATCCCATGGCCGAGGCGTTTCCGCAGGAAGGCAACGTCATCATCATGCCGGACTCCTTTGCGAAATTTCCAGGTCAGAACCCGCACATTGATCTCGATAAGAAGTTAGATTTCATTGCGCTGCATGAGACTGGGCACCTTTACCAACGAGCGGTGCACCTGGACGGCCCTGACCTCTTCATGCAGGAGTTTTACGCCACTATGCTGGCGACAGCCTACTCGCTCGCCCTGCGGCCTGAACTCGTGGCGGACACGCTTCATTCGCGCACTGACACCAAACAGCCCTACCCTTCGTTCGAGGATATGGACCTCATCTACGAAGGAGTCGGCTTCGACAATTACGATTGGCTACAAGTCGAAACCGTGCGGCTGGCGGTTTTCTTCGTCAAAGGGCAGGATCTCGCTGTACTTGCCAGAAAACTGCAAACCGCCTTTCCCGCAGGTCGCGCGATGTCTAATGAACAGGTCTTTCGAAGCCTCGAGATCCTTAGGCCTGGGATCACTGCTGAAGCTGGCGCCCTCGCCAGACCGACCACCCTAAATCCCATTGTTCCGGCAGAGTGTCTCGCATCGCCTCGTAAAGAAGAGGCAATCGGGTACTTCGGCGTGCGTAATGCCAGCGACCATGGCATTACCGTCATCGATGATGGCATACGGGCCATTCTGCCCCCTGGCTACACCGCTGAACAGGGTAGGATTGGCACCCAGTTCAAGTTGCCTTCCGGCAGATGTATCACCTATTCAAGCGTACCCGGCTACATCATTTTGAGGTGAGTGGCAGCGCAACGCTCCCCTACCAAGACGCTTCTGTCAAATGGACCCTTAGCGTACGATTTTTGACGTTTGGTGTAGTGATCCCACCAAGACCGCCGCTTCATCTCAAGAGGAGCAGGCTGTTTAAACGCTCTTAAACGGCACTCCGATGGTGCCTCCCGTGATACCATTCACTCGTGCGCATCGTCTTCGATACGTCTTCGTTGATTACCGCACTCCGCTCCAGCAAAGGAGCCGCAGCTGAGGTTCTTCGCCTCGTGCTGATGGAGAGAGTCGTATTTCTGATGAATTACAAGATCGCTTCCGAATACTGCGATGTGGCTTTGCGTCCGGAGCATTTGACGGCTGCTCAACGGAGTGCGCAAAGTGTATTGTCTCTGATCGGCAGTTTGGAAGGCTTGGCTGAGTCAGTTCAAGTGATCGATAAGCCGCGACCACTCTCCTCCGATCCAAACGATGACATGATCCTTGACATTGCGATCAATGGACATGCGGCTGTGATTGTCACGCAAAACGCAAAGCACTTTACACCTGCAGCACGTCGTTACGGAGTAAAAGTACAATCCCCCGCAGAGTTCCTGGAAAGCCTAAGAGAGAAGGATGAAAATGACAACTGATTCGCGCAAGACCTCGGTGGACAGGTTTCCACTGCGATTGATGCCCTCCGTTCGGAGAACCGCAGAGGTGTTCTCGGAAAAAGAAGGCGTGTCGTTGAATCAGTTCATCAATGTAGCAGTGGCAGAGAAGCTTGCTCACCTTGAACATGACGAATGGCTGAAACGACGGAAGAAGTCGAATGCCCAAGCTATCGCTCAGGCGCTCTATACCCTCGACCATCATGGCAAACAGGAGGTGGAGGCAGGCGATGAGCTGTCAGTCGGGTACAGCTCAGTACGTGGTGAGTACGCCAAGCTCTCAGAGGCGAAGCGCAAGGCCTAATGACACCGATGCCCAAAAGGAATGCCAAGGCTAACCCTTCACCGCCAGTGAATGACAGCTCACCTGAAACAACAGCACCTCTCCTGGCTGACGGTCAGCTACGATCTTGAGCAGCTTCGCAAGAAGCCCCAGTTTCGCGAGCTTCGTCGTCAGGACTACCACCGCAACGGCTTCCTGCTCAAAAGCGACAACAACTCCCGGAAGGTGTCTGCCAGCTACTACACTCCCTCCAGCCTCTCCCGCTTCCTGGTCGAAAAAGCTATCGATCACGCGATAGTGACGCTTGAATCGAACAAACAGGAAAAAGTACAAAGCCGTACGATGGCTGACCTCAAAATTCTTGACAACGCATGCGGTAGTGGCCATTTCCTGGTTGAGGCACTGAGCTATCTTACGCAGTGCTGCCTAGATCGCCTTGACGAAGACCCTGCTCTTCAGCGTTTGATCGGGGAAGAGCGCGCCCGCATCGCCGAGCAGATTGCCGCTCTCAACCTTGTTGGCTATGTACCCACCGACACTCAGATACTGAAGTGCGCACTGCTTAAACGCTGCATCTTCGGTGTGGACTTGAACTCTTTTGCCGTGGAGCTCACCCGGCTCAGCCTGTGGATGGACACGTTTATCTTCGGCACACCACTAGGCTTTATTGAGCACCACATCCAGCACGGCAATGCCCTCATGGGCTCGTCGGAAGCTGCCTTTAAGGCACTGAAGAAGAACTACGATGCCACTGCGACAATTCCGCTTGCGTTCGAGTCTCCACGTGAAAGTGACTTTGCTGTGCTGGAGGATTCTGCCAAGCGTCTCAGCCAACTCCGGGACACTTCCGGAGAAGACGTAAAGCGTTCTAAAGCACTGTTCGAGCAGGAAATTCAGCCTCAGATCCGTGCTCTCGCTCTCCCGCTCAGCTTCGCCACCATGCTGGACGTGCGCGACAGTGAAGCCACGGTCACCAAGGAAGTATCGCGGGCAGAAGCAATTGCCCGCCGCAAGCGCGATCTTGTTACCTGGTTCGAAAGCTCGGCCCATGGCCATGGAGCTAATCAAGGGCAGAGTTCAGAGGTCCGCAAGCTGCACGAAACCATTGCCGCTTACGAGCGCAAGTACAACTTCTTCCATTTCGAGGCCGCCTTTCCGGAGGCTCGCCAAGGCTTCGACGTCGTCATCGGCAATCCACCGTGGGATAAGACCCATTTCGCAGAGACTGTTTTTTTCTCGATGGCAAAGTGACTATCGCACGATGTCTGTAGGTGCAAAGAAGAAGGTCTAATAAAACCTCTTAGCCAAGCCTCATATCAAGCTCCAGTTCGAAACTGAAGGTCTAGACATACTAGTTGCAAACGAAGGTTTAAATTTGTACATAGCAGAGCTGCCTTCAAGAAAAAGGTCGGCGATAGCGGGGTTTGATATTGGCTCGTGATGGCCTTGGTGCTGATGATCGCCGGAAAATCCCACCAATGTGAACAGCTCAGAACAATCGTCTATGGAACTTGCTTCCTACAAACGTCCCTTTCATCTCGCACGAGCCTGCATACTATGTCACAACTGTGTCAAAACGAGTAAGGAGTAATGCGCTCTCCTCAAGCCTCCTACACCCAAATGGAGGTAACGGGATGGCTGAATAATTCCGTTTGAACGCTGCTTGCGAAGCCGCTAGAGTGTTCTGGAGGATGTTTTAACTGGGGAATGGTGTGCTGTACAGGCTGCCGGATTCCTTAACATGCTTTATTGTCCGTTTTCTAACAGGACCCGATTCTCTTGTCTAGTACTCCGACACGATGATAGCTGGAGGCTGTTCACGCAAAACGGCGTTATGAGCAACCCCAGCAGTAGGGCTCCCGCACCACCCTAACTGCTAGTGAGGGATTTGTTTATACCAGGATTGACGTCAGAACTGGCTGTTCTTTCATGGATTCGAATTTTTCCAGTACCTCGGCAGTCGAGCGGCGGGCACCAGTCTGGAGGTACTCCATGGCATTGAGTGAGGCATCGTGCGCCGCGAAGGAAGAGCCGATAACGCAGTCCTCGACGACGCGGGTGTAAAAGTCACTTTGGTGGGCGTCGACGAAGGTGTAGTGTACGCAGACGTCTGTAAGGCCGCCGATCAGGATGAGAGTCTCCACTTTCAAACCCTTGAGCAGGATGGCAAGCTCGGTTCCGAAGAAGGCCGAGTAACGACGCTTTTTGATCCAGTAGTCGGAATCCGGGCGGAAGCCAATTTCGTCCGAGATTGCGGTGAGCGGGTAGTCTTCAATGCAGTGGATTCCCTCGATCCCGTCGAGTTCGCGGCCGAAGTCGATGAGGTTGGGGCGGTGTACCTCCTGAATAAAGACGACGGGGATGTCGGCTTCGCGAGCGGCGGCGATGAGTTCTCGCGCGTTGGCAATCATGGTGTTGACTGGGCCCATCAAAGGAATCGAGGCTGCGCCCGGAGGGCCGGGGCCCTTCTGTATGTCGATTACTATTAGTGCGCTCTTGCCCACAATCATCTCCTGCTTCATGTGTTTCCCCCGCCCTGATTTGCTGCTGATTTGGTCGATGCTATCACGCGTTTCTGGTGGCAGTGGCGTTGCCTATGGTGCCGATTGGATTTGGCGGCAGGCGGGCCTGTAGACGAGAAGAGAGTGATATAAATGCTGCACGCCGAGCATTTAAGCCGCTACACGAGGATCGCAACGATGCTCGAACTCCCTGTCTATGACGAGAAAAGTGCGGCTAGAACCACGCAGCAGAATCTGAACTGGCGCGAGCGCTGGCCGCAGCCCTGGGTCTTCGTGCTGATGGCGGTGCCCTTTGGGGTCTTCCAGGGATATTTGCAGACGCCGCTGCCCTACCTGTTGCGGCAGATGGGTTATTCCATTGACCGGATCGGGTCGATTGAAGCATTTGTATTCTTGCCGATGGCACTCTATTTTCTGTGGAGCCCGGTGGTTGATTTCTGGCTACGGCGGCAAACGTGGATGTTGATCTTCGCCGGGTTAAGCGGGGTGATGCTGTTCTGCTCGATCCTTCTGCTGCCGCACCATACCGACTGGGCAACAATATTGTTGTTTGCCGGGTTCTGTGTGAACCTGCTGGCGACGGCGGCGAGCGGTGGACTCCTCGCGACGACGCAGGACGAGCAAGGGAAGGCAAAGGGCGCGGCGTGGATGCAGGGCGGAATGCTAGCTGCATCGGCAATCGGCGGAGCTGCACTGCTCTATTTTTCGAAGCGAGTTCCGTTGCCGGTTACGGGGACAATCGCAGCGCTGATGGTGGCGATCCCGGCAACGATCGCCCTGACAATTGGGGAGAGGGCACCGGAGACAGATACGGGGCAGTTTCTAAAGACCTGCCGGACAATGGGCCGCGAGATCCGCGAGACGCTGCTTTCGTGGAGGTCGCTGCCGGGGTTATTGCTGCTGGTTTCGCCGGTTGGGTCCGGTTCCGCGCAGAGTTTGTTTGCGGCCATGGCGAAGGACTACCAGGTTGGCGAGCATGGAGTCATGCTGCTGAACGGCCTGCTGGGCGGTATCTTGACGATGATTGGGGCGTTCGGAGCGGTCATCATTCCGGCGCATTGGGATAGGCGGATTGCATATGCGGCGGCGGGCTTCGCTTGCTCGCTTTCGGGAATCTACCTCACGCTGGCACCGATGACGCCAGCCGTCTATTTCGTGGGTGTCGGCTTCTACATGCTGACGACGGGCATATGCTACGCATTCTTCCTGGGAGTGGTGATGTACACGCTGGGCGACGCGGGCAAGAGCGCGAGCAGCCGATATACGATCTTGGTCTCGCTGGGTAATCTGCCGGTTGTCTACATGACCAAGATGGAAGGCTGGGGATTCAGCCTATTCGGTCCGCGCGGGGTTCCAGCATTCGACGCAGCAGGAAATCTGGCGGTGGCGCTTTGTGTAGGGATGTGTGTGGGATGGCAGGCGAGAGAGCGTAGACGGCTTAGCTAAAATAATGGCTCTGTTGCATTAACTCGAAATCGACTCTTCGCGACACAAGGTGTAGTGGTCTAAGGTTTAGTGATCCGCGATGTGCTGTGGCCTGAAAAGTTAATGCAACAGAGCCGTTAATACCTACCGCGCTATCTGCCTTCCCATAAATGCAGACTTATAAGAACCATTGGAAGCGAGAGAAACGCCGGTCCAAACCCCACATCCCGTGTTCTCGAAACCAGCTCTCGTTTGCCGTTTTGTCAGCACTCAGTCAGATTATGAGTTTTGAGAAGGTGCTCGGCAGAGTAGAGCCGGAAACGTCCTTAAGCGATAGCATGATTGTGATAGTGGATTTTGGTTCAGTTTCGCTGCCGTAGCTTCAATGAAAACGAAGAGCACGAAAGTGTCTCACCAACGGTCGTTTGTGAGCTGATACTGGATTACTTCCTATAATGCGACTTGTAAGGAGGGATCTTAGTGCGCCTTCATCTCATGCTGTTGACAGTGGACAAGATGGTGTCAATGACAACCTTTCCCGAGTTGGATGACGGGTCAATCAGTTCAAAGTGACCTCCGTCGACGGGAATGATCTTCACGGAGTCACCTTTCGATTCAGCTAGGTTCTTGTAGTCAATAGCCAGCGTTCCAACGTGCTGCAACAGGCCACTGCTGATGATGATTTGGGGGATGTCGATTGGGAGGAAGCTCTCCACTGAGCCGTCATGGTAATGTGCAGGCTTATCCGCGGGCGTTCCGTCCATGAATTGCGTAACGGCTGGGATGGGACAATACTGCGACTCGAGTGGCTGCGCTGCGGCGAGGCTGGGTGGACCGTCAACGTCGATAATCTCTCTGATCTTGAGCGGGTCGCCTGCGCGGATCGGACTGGTCTTGGGCAGCTTGGACCGGGCGCCGAGCCACAGAGCGAGTTGGCCGCCTGAGGAATGACCGACGACAAATACCCTTGAAAGATCAAGGTGGTGCTTCGGCGCGATCACGCGCAGATAGTCAACGGCCTCGGCGAGATCTAGGTAGGTATTCGGCCAGCCACCGCCGGGACTACCTGCGCGGCGATACTCAATATTCCACGTCGCCACGCCGCCGCTTGCAAGAGCCCCAGACAACGGTTCCATGAGGGAATAATCGGGAGGCGGGTGGTGTCCAGGAAGATGATCTGCCCAACAACCGCCATGAACCACGATGACCACTGGGATCGGGCCTTCCACTTTCGGAACGCGAAGCTTTCCAAACTGCAGCGGATCGGAACCGTAGTGAAACGTGCCGCTATCTGCGACAGAGGATGCCGGAGATAAGGTAGCAGGTCGCGATTGGCCGGCGGCAAAGACGGCGCAGACGAAGAACGTGCCTATAGTCAGAAGACTTCTGTTCATGTGCCCACCCTTATAGATTTCGTCTAAAGGTGTTCGGATGCCGACCTGTTCCACTCACATTGCCTAAATGCGCATTAGCTTCAATGCTATCTCTTCACCTTGTGACGAACGATATACGTACCCGGCCTCCTTTGACTTAGTCCTCATAAACGCAGATCTCGGCAGTTGGGCGCGTTAAGCTGTCACCAACCGTCGTTTGTGATAACACTTGGTTACTACACACAATGCAGCTTATAGGGACTTACATCTTGACAACTGCTCACCGCAATAATACAAGAACCTTATGTTGCAATCGCTAGTTCCGGGCTGCTTGTTGCAGCGTCCTTCTCCTAGGTTCATGATTCCGCTCTCATAAGTGCCTCACCAGAAAATGGGATCGCGTACCTGCTAAAGATCGAGCTGATGCCGCGCCTCCGTAGCTGAAAAATTTGACTTCTGCCGCCCGCTTTGGGATTGCACCCTAAACCTTGCCAGGGAACCGCCACAATCCGATTACGGCTGCACTCCAAAATAAACGGCCTCAGCCGCCTGAAGGTCAAACAGCTTATTTTGCGCAGATCGTTTTAGTCCTTCCGCCGATTCTTCTACTGCAATGTCACGGGAACCATAAACCTCTCGACAGATTCTCTATTTTGTGATTGGCTTTGAGGCATGAGAAGTCAGTGATTTCCAAACCAGCAGACTCAGCCGGAGGCACACCCGACCGCGATGAACTTTCAGACCTTCGATCTCGTGTATTTGGAGAAGCTCCGGCGTGGCGACAGGGAGACGGAGGGTCACTTTGTTCAGTACTTTACCGAGTTAATGGTGCTGAAGCTGCGCTCTCGTGGACGACGGCGAGATGAGATCGACGAGGTAGTGCAGGAGACGTTTGCACGGACGTTGAAGCTGATCCGCAGCCCCGGCGGTGTACGGCAGGCCGAGCGCCTGGGACCTTTGGTGAACTCGATTTGCAACAATGTGCTGCGCGAAGGTTACCGCACCCAGGGACGAGCCGAGCCATTGTCAGAGGAAGCTGCGGCCATGCTGGTGGAGCCCCGGGCAGACGCGCTGGCCGCGGCGATCGATGAAGATACTAAAGCCCTGGTGGCTCAGGTGCTGGCAGGGCTGAGCGAGCGGGACCGCGACTTGCTGCGTGCGCTGCTACTGGAAGAAAGCGACAAGGATAACGTGTGCGCGCATATGGGGGTGAGCCGGGGCCACCTGCGTGTTTTACTGCACAGGGCCAAGCACCAGTTTCGCGATCTGTATGCGACGATGACTGCCGCGCCTAACGCAGCGCCGGGCGTTGGAGATGCGGAACAAACACGCCGCCGGTTGTAACGATGGAGGAGTTCGCGTCACTATGAGCACAAGGGGAGAGAACGCGATGATGCACGAGGCCGCACGGGAACAGCACGCGGTGGAGCGGTACCTCCTGGGAGAGCTGCGTGGTGAAGCTCGGGACGATTTCGAAGAACACCTATTTGAGTGCGAACAGTGCGCGGGGGACGTGAAGGCAGGCGTGCTGCTGCTCGATACGGCGCAGCGACAATTCACAGTAGAGCGGGAAGCAGTGGACGCACCCGCGCAGAAGGTTACGCCCAGGCCGGTACCCCCAAATGTGCCGAGCGCGAGGGTCGTGGCGATAAGCTCGCCCCGCCGGCGTCTTTGGCTGCCCGCGATTGCAGCGGGACTGCTGATTACGGTGGGGTACCAGGGGCTGGTGCAGGTTCCTGGGCTGCGGCGGCAGCTCGCGCGAGCACAGGCGCCGGTAGCCATGCAGGAACTCGTGCTTGCGGGAGCCGGCGCGCGAGGTTGGGCGGCCCCGGTTCAAGTGCATCTACCGGCGAGCGGAACGCTACTGCTTTCGGTCGATATACCGGGCGCTGCAACATATCAAAAATATCTCTGTTCACTTGTTTCGCCCGGGGGTAAGCTTCTCTGGCAGCTCCAAATCGCCCCAGACACAGTCAAGGATGCCGTGCCGATTCGCGTTCCGGCAGGGCAGCTTTACGAGGGCGAAAATAGGCTGCGGATACAAGGAGTTCCTTTGTCTTCGGCAGGCGGCAACGCACCGCCGATAGATCTTGCGACCTACCGCTTCCACGTGACACTTGAACGGTAAATTCCTCGCAGCAAGTTTGCCAAGGAGCTGACTTATGGCAGTGACGTCGGACCGTGTTTTTTACTTTCATGCGGATGCTTCTGCGGTCGGTGGGCATTTGACGCATCCAGAGCAATTACTACTCCCCACCCAGGCGTCATGTTCACTGGCGCAGGCCGGCGGTAAGTCGAGCGCGAGTGCGGAACGGCTACGGTTTGACCGCGTGCTGAACGTAGCAAGCGCGCGGACGGACGTGACCGGCGGCAAGCGCGCGAACGGGGGCTGGTCGACGCTGGCGACCACGGTCGTTGAAGGCTTGAACCTTCTGGACGTGGTAACAGCGGATCGCCTGGTTGCCCGGCTCTCGGTCGAGCACCCGGCGGAGGGATACCAGCCAAAGGTGTCGGTTGTCGGGTCGACTTTCATCAACCTGCGCATCAGCGGTCGGCCGGTCGAGGTTCCAATAAGCCTCAACCTATTCGCGCGATTGCCGGGAGGTGAGTATCCGGATCGGCCGTGGCCGTCTCAGCCGACACTGGTGAACACGGCGGTGTCGCAGAGCCAGCGGATCACAAGCAGCCCCGATCTGCCGGATGCATTGCGGCGTCGGTATGCGTGGGTCGAATCAGGGCAAGAGCGTGCGGAGAAGGGATACCTGCTATGTTCCTTGGTCGGGGAGGTCAAAGGCGAGATACCGGGGCAGAGTTTCGGGCACATTCTGGTGATTCCGGGATTTGGAGTGTTGTTTCTGGGCGAGGTAATGGTGGCGCAGAATGCATTCAAGCTGACCATGCTGCGCGCGGAGCTTGGGTGTTCGGTAGAAGGTACGGTTGGCGTGGCAAGCGCGCATACCAATGGGGCGCCTATGCCCTGATTTTCGCGCTCGTGTGGGGAGCGCCAACACGCCTACACGATCGAAGTCTCACTTTCCAAAGCTCGCCTGGGTCTGATTACGATACTGTCGATAAGATTTTCGTTTCTGGCGATCTCACGCGAGCGACCGAGTTGGCAGGCGCGGCGAGCTTACGGTGGTCAAGAGCGGGACCCATCTGGGTCGATCGGTTTCGGGTGGAGGCCGCGCGTATTGCGCTGTATCAAGGCCGAAGCGATGTTGTTCTCACGCTCCTAGGGCAGCCACTTCAATATCCTGACGATAGTGTTCAGCGGGTGCGTCGACAGTTACTCCAGATATTGGCATTGGCCCGGGTTGGAAAGATTGACAGCGCACAAGTGTTGATGAAGCGTGTCGAGCTGCAACAAGGAACAACAGAAACGCAAGCGGAAATCATGGCAACAGCCGGTAGCCTTGCTTTGGAGTTAGACCGATCAAGGCAGGCGCATGCTTTATTTCTAAGTGGCCTGCATCTGGCACAGCGGGATAAGAATACTTTTCTGTCGATGCAGCTGCTCGGAAATTTAGGGGTCCTGGCTCTGAGAAGCGAGCGGTATGAGCAGGCATCAGGATTGTTTGAACAGGCAGCAACATTGTCGAGTTCTCTCAATGCGCGACTGGCACTGGAGAAGTACCAGGGCAACGTGGGGTATAGCTTGTACGGCGCAGGCGATTTTATTCGGGCTCTTTCCAGTTTTCGCGCCGCGACCGAAAAAGCAGAAATCCTGGGCGCATCTATCGATGAAGTTCGATGGCTTATAAATACAGCTCTATGCGAATTCGTGCTGAAGCAAAATGCCGCGGCAGGTGTCGATTTTCGAAGGGCGCTCGGGAAGGCAGAAGCGATTGCGAACCAGGAAGTGCTCGGGGATGCCCAGCTGAACCTCGGCTTGTTCTTGATGACAGAACAGCCTGGGGAAGCGAAGCAGCATGCAGATATTGCGCTGTCCTTGGCTCGCTCGCGCGGCAATAAGCCGGAAGAGTTCGCGGCGGAAATGCTGCACGGCTCCATTCTGGCCGAGCATGGCGATCGTAGACAGGGCAGGCGGGAGCTGCTCGGGCTGACGCTACATCGAGATCTTGCCCCATCGCTCCGCTGGCGCGTGGAAGACGAACTGGGCAAGGTGGCCGAGGCGGAACATGAGGAGCGTGCCGCGGACATCTGGTTCCAGCGAGCGCTCGATACTTTCCATCGGCAGAGACGTTCGCTCACAACCATCGATTTTCAATTGCCGTTTCGCGAAAACGCGAGCGACGTATTGAACGATTACCTGGAGCACCTGATCGCGAATGGGAGGGAGTGGGAGGCGCTACGTGTGCTGGACGGGAGCCTTGCCGAAACGCTTGATGATGTGCCGAGAGGCATGCTCCCACAGGGGAAACAGATCAGCGGGGCCGAGCTCGGGCAGCATCTGGCGGAGCAGCTGGGCGGCACGGTGCTGGTGTACCGAGTGCGTCCCCAGCACACGTACCTGTGGGCGATCGGTGAGCATCGCCGAGGGTTTTATCGCTTACAGGGCGGCACCACGCTTCATGGATTGCTGGAGCAGCATCAGGCTGCGGTTGCGGCCTCGCGCGACTTGATCGGCCCTGCCGGCGAGGCAGCCCACGCACTATTCGACGCGCTGGTGGCGCCCGCGCGTACCGTGATTGGCGACAGCGACCGGGTGTTTCTCGAGACGGATGAAACCCTAACCGGCCTGAACTTCGAAACGCTGTTAACGCCGGGCGTGAAGCCGCATTTCTGGATCGAGGACGTGGCCATCACCAACACACGATCGCTGTGGCAACTGGAGCGGGAATTCCGCTCGGTCCCGGTGAAGAACGATAAGGTGCCGAGCCTGCTGCTGATGGGCGCGGCGAACGCCCGCCCTTACCCTGACCTGCCGCATGCCAGCGAGGAGATGGCGCGGGTAGCCAGCCACTTCGCGCGGAAAGACCGGACCGTGCTCACCGGAGAGCAGGCCACACCGCTCGCCTACGAGCAGGGCCGGCCCGGCGAGTTCACCTACTTGCACTTTGTCGCGCATGCGGAAGCCGATGCGCTCGATCCAATGCAGTCGGCGATTGTGCTGGGCGCGCCCGCCGGAGCAGAGAACCGGTTTCGGCTGCTTGCCAGGGATGTTTTACGCCAGCCGCTGCATGCCGAGTTGGTGACCTTGTCGGCATGTTACGGGTCGGGCGCGCGAAGTTACTCGGGTGAGGGGCTGGTCGGGCTGGCGTGGGCGTTTCAGCGCGCGGGGGCCCGGCATGTGATCGGGGCGCTGTGGGAGGTAAGCGATGTGACCACGCCCGCCCTGATGGACCGGCTATACGAGGAGCTGGGTCACGGCGTGCCTCCGGACCGTGCCCTGCGCGCGGCCAAGCTTACGCTTCTGCACGGGTCCGGAGTGGTTCGCAAGCCTTTCTACTGGGCTCCGTTTACGCTGTATTAGAAGATACTGCCGAGGAACTTACCCACGCTGCTGATCGCACTTGTAGCCCAGTGGGCGACCACTCCCACCGTTTTCGCGACAGGGGAAACAACGGCGTGAATCGCCGCAATAACGCCTTTTTCAACCGTGTGTCCCACGGACAAGATGCCGGCGAACAAGGTGCCGAACAGGTTGCTGCCATGGTTGGTGGCTGCGAGAAGGCGGGCGCGCTGTTGCGGGTGCAGCTTGCCCACCTCTGCGGCTTTCGCATACAGCTGGTCCAGCTTTGTGTCGGCGGCAGTTTTGTCGCGAACACGCAACCCGTCCATCTGCTTCGTAAAGTCGGCAGTGCTCATCTTTGTGCGCTCGGCGTTTTCGGCCGCGCTTACCAGTTCCTGTGAGTGCTGCTGAATCAGGGTCAGGCTTTCAGTGTGGATGTGCTCGATTACATCGTCGACGGCTTTGTCACCCGCGGCACTTTTAGGAGCGGCAGTCGCGGGTTTCTCCACGGGCCCGCTGGCGGCGCTCGCCAACATTGGTTCTATCGCCAGGTGAGTGCCGAGGTTCGGGGGCAGCTTGTAGAGGTGTTCTGCGGCATGCACTGGCGTGGCTGCATAGGAAGCGGATGCAGGTTGGACCGCGCGCGCGGCCACTGCGCCCGGGCCCGTGGTGTAGTGTGCCTGCATCAGTCGCAGGTGTTCAAGAAAGAGCTCCTGCGAGATCTCGGGTACGGGGGTGCCGGCTGCTTGCGCCCCGGCACGGGCGGCGAGCGCTGCCTGCTGTTGTACGTGGAAAGCAGCCGATTGCGCTGCGATATGCTCGGCGAGCAATTGTCGGATTTCGGCGGGAGTGGAGATGGAGGGTGCTCCAGCGGCAGCCTGGGGAGTGCCGGTGATGCTTACGGTTGAGCTCATGGGAGTACTCCTTAATGGAAGCAATGGAACCGCCACGGAATGGGCGGGTGCGGCTTGGGAAATGTGCGGAAGCGAGTGGATCTTCAAAAGCGGAGAGGTCGGCGGCGAAGTCGTTTTTCCTTGCGCCGCCGGCCGTTCTCGCTACCGGGCGTTAGAGCCAACTAAACAGGCTGCTAAAGCCGTGCGCGACTGTTCCCAAGGCTCCGGAAAGCCATTTGGCCGCTGTTGCCGCAGCGTCTTTGATCCAGTTCGCGGCGGAGCTGATCCACTGCACGATTTTGTTGTAGATGTCGGTGAAGAACGACATCACGCTAGACAACAGCGACGTGAGAAGCGCGCCCAGCTTCTGCGTAGCTGTCAGGATTTCCGGCTGTAGCGCCGGGTGCTTGGTGCCCACATCGATGAGCTTTTTATACATGTTGTCGATGTTTTGGTCGGACTGCTGCTTTGCCTGGTTGCGCTGGGCGTTCATGCTCGCGGCAAACTGCGCCGTATCATGATTGCTTTGCAGTTGATTTGATTGACCCTGGACAAAGTCGTGCTGCGCCTGGGTAAAAGACTTTACTTTGGTTTCGCCATCGCTCAGGACTTTCTTCATGTCCGCCTTGCCTGCGTCGCTCGGCTTGGCTTGGGGCGCGAGATTGCCTTCGTGGTCGACGGGGTGGAGGATGGACACGGGAAGCGGATACAGATGGGTCGCACCCCCGGTGCCGGTGTTAGTGGTTTTGTAGTGGAGAGCCATCGCCGTCATATGGTGGCGAAAGGTCTCGTTCGTCAGCGGTGTCTTCGTTGCGGCAGGAGCCGTGGTTTCCCCGGCTGCTGCGGTTGTGGTCTTGGGCTGGATGGTGGCTGCTGTGCTCATTATGGTTTCTCCTGGTATTTTGAATCGTTCGTACTCGCTCGAAAAGATAACTGCGTCCTTCCTGGCGAGGTGCGGTGTTCATGGCTGGATAGTGCGGATCGACTTGGTTTCGTTACAGGCAAAAAGAACTTTCCGCTGTTTCACGAGTATTGCGCGCGGAAAAAAGGCGGGAAGCAAGGATTGCCTCCTGCTTGTGTCAATGCAGGCAAACACGCTGCGCGCATCACAACGAAACGGTCACACCCTCATCAAGAAACAACGCGGTCGCCGGGTAGGAGAATGTGTCGGCGTGCGCAGCTGCCGGGTACTTGGTTTCCGCGACGAACTCGGCTGACCCTGAGATCGTGTCCTTGTCGACGCTGATAGTGAGATAGCCGTGGTTGGTGTGATTGCTGTAGATCAGCTTTGCACCTGTGTCGTCGTCAGTGACCGGCGGCTGGTGTTTGCCGTGGCTGCCCTTTGTCAACGGTGCCGCGCTGCTGCCGTTCGACCCCGGGGCGACATTGATGCCGTGCAGATTGAAGTAGCCGCCATCCCCGACTACGAGGAACGGCGTCTGCTTGCCGGGGATCAAGCTGCGCTCGATGCGCTGGTAATTGTGCACGTGGCCACTGCTGATCAGGTTCGGTACGCGGCGCGAGTCATTGATCGCGTGCTGCAATGCATCGGCCATGCGTGGACTTCCGCTGTGGTGGTCGTCAAAGGAGTAGACCGGGTGATGGCAGGTAACGATCAGTGCCTTGTCCTTGGGCGCGGTCGCGAGCTCGTTGGTGAGCCACTGCTGCTGTACCGAATCAATGGAGCCGTACTCGGGAACATTGCTGTACATGCCGACAATCGTGACAAACGGGCAGTTCAAAGTGTAGTAGGGGTTAGGCAGCGAGAGCGTGGAGCGCGGCGCATCGTGGCTTTCAGGGTTGATGTGCGTGTCCTTGGACATGAAGTAGCGCACCCAGCCGTCAAGCGAGGTTTGCGTTGCATCAATTGGGTCGCCGTCGTGGTTGCCGGGGATGCCGAGAATCGGTGCGTCGTAGTGCTCGTACGGCTCATAAAATTGGCCGTAGTAGTCATCCACTTGCCCGTTGAAATACACCACGTCGCCAACGTGGTAGAAGAAGCGCGGCCGTTCCGCCGGTGACTTATCCAGGTCGCCTCTCATCGCCGCCGCTACATTGGTCTGGTACTCCGGGCTCTTGATGCCGCCTGTATCGGCAGCCATGTGGAAGATCAGTTTGCCTGCTGAGGCGGTTTCCTTTGCGATCTCGGGCAGGGCGCTACTAAGCTCGTAATGGTAGGGCGGCTGGCCAATCGGTTCGGGTAGCGGTTGGAACTTCTGAGAGCCGTGGCTGAACGGAGTGAGTGGAGCAACGCCGCCGTGAACCTGGCTTTTGTTGCGCGGCAGGCGGCTCCGCACCTGGCCTTGTTGCAGAGTGCCGTTTGCCGATGCGCCGTTTGGGAGGCTGCTTGCAACCTCGGGATGTTTGCTGGTGGATTTATGCTCGACGATGCTGCTCATTTGCGTTCTCCTGGTCACGTGAGCGATTACGGACGCTCAGTGTAAAGGGGCGCCTGGGGGTAGTTGCCAGGCCTCTTCGAGCGGAATAGTGCAGGGGCGATGATCGTCGTTACAAAGAATCGCGTTTTCATTTTTCATGCCAGGGAGTGGGAGCTGGTACCCCCTTTTGCGGGCGCATAAAGCATGGGAGTGGGTCCGGAACGTACCCCCGGTAGAAATTCCGAAGGTCTCATGGACGCCTTTTCTCTTTTGCATGCCCCATAAAATATGGGGAGAGCAAAACGTGCCAGAAAGCATTGATCACGAAAAAGTAAAAGCAACACCTGGGTAGTTGATTGAAGTACTGCGCGACAGTTACCGTAGCTTCCTGAACATTAGGAAGCAGGTCAAAGCCAAATGACTTCAAGGGAAATGATCAGGCGCAAGGACTCCTGGAAGATGCCCTTTTTGTGAAGTCCATAGTCATTGCTGGATCTAGGGCCGCACGCACGGTTTGTGTTAATCCTGACCCGCGTTAATCCTCGGACGCTCGCTTTTCGGATGTTGGTCGTTCCGAGCTGTCCCACCAACGGTCATTTGTGAAGTGCAGCTGATTACTTTCGCTAATGTGGCTTACCAAGACTTGGGAATGAGTGTTCCGCTGTCAGCGACCGGCTTTGATGTAGCTCCAACCCTGTTCCTACCTTTTTACAACCTCGACGATACCGGCGAGGACGACCTCGCTGCCGACAACCAGTCCGACGCTTCGAGATGTTGTTTTCGCATGGCGTTGCCGCAGCCAATGAAATGAACGTGGGGCATCTCTAGCTTCTAAATCTCAGCGGCATCCACAACGTCTTTCTTGAGGAATGCTATGCCGGGTCCATACGCGACCACCTCGATCTCGACCGGCTCAGGAACCGTGCCGCTTATCAGGTTGCGGATGTTGTTGAGCGTGAGTTGCCAGTCCGCTTCCTCGGGCGAGGTCATAGCGAAAAGGACCCGATGTGCTTTGGTCTGTGCCTGCATTGAGAGAATCAAAAGAACAGCTCCGAAGGCAAGGGCAATGGCTATGGTGTGTCATTTCATACAGTTCTCTCCTCAATGCCCAATGGCGAGTTTGATGGCCAACGCAACAAGCAGGACGGCGAAGCCTCTGCGCAGCACCACGTCGGACAGGTGCTGCGCCCAGAGACCGCCGAACCACCCTCCGATCGCAAAACCGACCGCGATTAAGAGCGCGAGTTTCAGATCGACGTGCCCTGCCTTGTAGTAGGTCCAGAACGCGAAAATGCCGATGGGCAGCAGCAAGGTCGCGAGGGATGTACTCTGCGCGCTCTTCTGGGACATGCCGTAGAAGAAGATCAGGGCGGGAATTAGAAATGCTCCGCCTCCGATCCCGATCATGCCGGAGACGATGCCGATGACCGCGCCCAGAGAGAGACCGCCGGCGATGGCGAGTAGAGTCATGCGTTCGCTTTCTCCGGATCGTTCCACGGCATGCGGCTAAGCACGGAAGCCATCATGCAGGTATCGCTTACACCCGCGTAGACCAGGCCCGCACCGACCAAACCCGCGCCGAGAAAAAACTTCTTCGACGTAAGCAGGCCGAGCCCGAAGAACGTCAGCACCAGAGCGCCCGCCGTGACGCGCACCTGGCGCTCCATCGACCAGGGCTTATTCTCGGCGACCGCGAGCGGCTTGCCGCTGTTGGTCCACTCCTGTACTCCGCCGTCGAGTACTTTGAGCGAGGTGAATCCTTTGCCCGCTAGGGTTTGCCGCGCATCTTCCGCACGCCGTCCGCTGCGGCAAACGAGGGTCAGCGGCGCAGAGCGGTCCCAACCTTCACTGGCATTGTCCAGCGTCCCAAGTGGAACGAGTTCCGAACCCTCGATATGACCTTCTGCAAATTCAGGGTATTCCCGTACATCGATCAAGCGAGCTTCCATGTGTACCTCCGCAATTCTTTATCAACTGTATGCTTTCATAGTGATATATTCAAGTTATGGTAAGACAGGCAATGAGTGACAAGATGCTCGCTCTGGTAGCGCGGCGGTTTCGCACGCTCGGAGAGCCGTACCGTTTGCGCATCCTGCAGGAGCTGGAGGCAGGCGAGAAATCAGTCGGCGAGCTGGTCGCGGCGCTCGACGGGAATCAGCCCAATGTTTCCAAGCATCTGCAGATTCTTTCCGGCGCTGGATTGATCGGCCGGAGGCGGGACGGCACGTCCATCTTCTACGCTATCAGTGACCCCATGGTCTTCAAGCTGTGCGCACTGGTGTGCAGCAGCGAAGCCGAGAAGAGCCGCCGCGAGTTTGAAGAGCTGGCAGGGAAGCAAGGACAGGCAAAGCGATGAAGATCAAGCAATTTGAAGTGCCGGGACTCGCCCAGTATTCGTATGTTCTCTCCTCTGAAGGTGAGGCCATCGTCATCGACCCGATGCGCGATTTCGACCGCTATACGGAGTATGCGGCAGAGCAAGGCGTGGCCATTAAGTACGTGTCCGAAACTCACATCCATGCGGATTTCGCTTCCGGCGCGCTCGCTCTTGCTGAAGCCGTCGGCGCGGAGCTTGCCCTCAGCTCTTACGATCAGGAGCCGTATCGCTACAGCATGGAACACCATGCGCTGCGCGATGGCGACACACTGAATATCGGCAAGCTGCGAATGGTTGCGCTCCACACACCAGGCCATACGCCCGAGCACCTGAGCTTTGTGCTCTTCGACGAAGAAAGAGATGCGTCACAGCCACTCGCACTCTTTAGCGGAGACTTCCTCTTCGTAGGCTCGCTTGGCCGTCCGGACCTGCTGGGCGAGGAGGCGAAGCAGGTGCTTGCTCACGAACTCTATCGTAGCCTGCATGAACGCATCGTTTCGCTACCCGATGGCGTGCAGGTCTACTCAGGTCACGGCGCAGGTTCGCTCTGCGGGGCAGGCATAAGCGAGCGGGCCGAATCGACGCTGGGCTATGAACGTCTGAGTCAGTTCTTATTCAAGCTGAAAGAAGAAGCGTTTGTGCGAGAAATCCTGGCCAGTGTTCCTCCCATGCCTTCGTACTACCCACGCATGAAGGAGCTGAATTCCAAAGGAGCCTCCAGCATTGCCGACCTGCCCGGCAATGCGCCACTGACACCTGCTCGTGTTGCCGCACTGCTCACCGACGAGAGCGTTATCGTCGTTGACCTCCGTCGCCCCGAAGCATTTGGCGGCGCACACATCATGGGTGCCCTGAACATCGGCGCGGGTCAAAACCTGTCGCTCTGGGCCGGATGGATGCTGGCCCCGGAACAGCGATTCATTCTGATCAACGACAAGGGAGACGATGAGGCTTCGCGTCGAGCCCTCGTTCGGGTTGGGTTGGAACATATCGAAGGCTTTGCACAAAAAGGAATGCCTGCCTGGGTAGACGCCGGCCTGGAGTTCACGCGAACGGCTCAACTATCAACGAAAGAGGTTGCCGAGAGGAAACCCGACACGCAGGTTCTGGATGTTCGCAGTGAGAAAGAATGGTCCAGCGGACACATTCAGGATGCCCATCATATTCCACTAGGCGAGTTAAAGAAGCGGATGGAAAAACTCGAAAGAAACAGCGGCCTCATTGCCGTCTGCGGAAGCGGATATCGTTCCAGCATCGCCGCAAGCTTGCTTCAAGCGAACGGATTCACAAGGATCAGTTCCATGGATAGTGGAATGACAGCCTGGAACCAACGGAAGTTGCCGCTCACTACGAATTGACCCGCCCTTGCCTCATGTCGGATAGATCCTGCTTAACGCGCTTCTCGTCACTTAGCCGCCTTAAGCTGTCAAAAACCGTCGTTTGTGAAGTATAAGGATTGCGCTTATGAAAGAACCTGAAAACGATTACCGGACGGTGATGGTTGGGGCAAGCTTCGATGAAATTGCTGCCGAGGCATCAATTGCCGTCAAGCGGGAGATCGATAGACAGATTCAAGAGGTGATGCCCAGCATTACGCAAGCCCTCAACGATGGAGCGGCAGCACTTCAAGAAGTCAATGCGTCGTTGGTAGCTACACAGAACCGTCTCAGTCGGTACCGCTTCGCTTTGTTTGTTTTAGGTGGAATCTGTGCCGTTGAAAGGGCGCTGTTGCATTAACCAGGATCAGAGCGGCGGAGGCGCTAGGATAGTGCATGTTCAAGCGCCGTCGTTTTCCTGTTCCGATCATTCTGGTGTGCGTTCGCTGGTACTGCAAATACGGCATCACGTACCGGGATCTGGCTGAAATGATGCAGGAGCGCGGCGTAGAGGTCGATGCCTCCACGATCTTTCGATGGGTTCAGCGTTACGCCCCCGAGCTGGAGAAGCGGGCTCGCTGGTATCAGGGCTACCGGTCCGGCTCCTGGCGGGTGGACGAGACCTACGTCAAGGTCGGAGGGCAATGGAAGTATCTTTTCCGAGCTGTCGACAAGCAGGGCTGTCTAATTGACTTCATGTTGATGGATCGCCGCAATACCAGCGCCGCCCATCGCTTTCTGGGCAAAGCGCTACGGACGATGCACAACTGGCCGCCACACTCGATCCCCACTGACAAGCCAAGCTCGTATCCTAAGGCGATCCACCGCTTGCAGCGTGAAGGCAAGCTGTCCAAGCATACGAAACATCGAACATCAAAGTATCTGAACAACATCATCAAGGCAGATCATGGCGGCCTGAAACGCGTGATCAAGCCAACGCGCGGCTTCCAGACGATGAAGACTGCGTCTGCCACGATCAAGAGTTTTGAGATCATGCGCATGATCAAGCGCCGTCGTTGTCTGCTATGCAAGCCGAAGGTCCCAGGCGAAATCCAATTCATTAACAAGCTATTCGACATCGCCGCCTGATCTGCAAAGTCGATATAGGCAAGCTGCGCTCCTACCTGTTAATGCAACAGAGCCCGCCTTTGCGCGCAGGCATCTCATCCCCTGGTATGACCGGACGCGTAAACCGGAAGCAAGCGCTTGCAGAAGCCAGGGCCAGGGCCGAGCGGGCCGTGGCCGGAGAGCTCTGCGCGCTTTGCCGCCGCCCGCTCGGCTCGCGCACTGAGTGGCACCATCGCGTGCCCAGAAGTGAAGGCGGGACGGAAACTGTACCCGTGCATCCGATCTGCCACCGCGCCATCCACGCCCACGTGTCCAATCATCAGTTGGCGTCGGCTTTCGCCGACCTGGCTGTCCTGCGGGCGCGCGAAGACATCGGCCGCTTCCTACGCTGGATCGCCAAGAAACCGGTCGACTTCTACGCACCTACACGACGAGCCCGCACATAACAGCGAAGCTTGACGGAGTCACAATCCTCAAAGCAGCAAAGCCAGCATAGCCTCTTCAGGGTCCCCTATACAGAAGCTGCTCGTTCCGCCATCCGAAGTCGTCGTTAGGCAGTTCTATGGATCACTACACCAAACATCAAAATCAGTCTGCGAATCGAGACCAGGATCACGCAGACCCGGAAGATTTGGGGCCAAACCGGGACGGATTGATGGAAATCCGGGAGTCAAGGTCAAGCCGGAAGCTGCCATAAGGGTTGACGTGGGCGTAGACGAGTGAGGTGAGACCTCTCCGGTCGTTGCTGTTGAGCCGGTTTACCCAGGCAGGCTCGGCAAGGACCTGTTGGATCATGAGGGTGTTGACGTAGACGAGTGAGAGCTGGAGCAGGTATAGGGACAGCACACTGATCTCCTGATCATCGGCCCGGTTCGAAGCCATTTCTCGACCTTTGCCGAAGAAGATGAAGTCGTTTGCGCTATTCCAGCTCTCGATGACGTTCAAGCCTTCGTTGATTTCTTGCCGCAGCTCCATCAAATGGACATAACGCCATAAGAAGATCGTCTTCATGGCTTTCCGACAATAACCTTAAGAATTATCTTGTGCCATCGCTGCGTGGGTTCGTAAATACTGCGCCCGGGTTGTGCGGGCCCTTGCATGAACGTCAGGACCCGCGCAGTTGTATCGCACAGCTCTCCTAGAAAAGAATTTTTACAGCAAGCTGCGTGTTGTAGGGTTCGCCCGAGCCGATGCCGGGCGCGCCGTACTGGACACCGATAGTCGAGGTGCTCGCGCCGAAAGAGGCACCGGAGCCGGTATTGCTGTTTGGCTGGGCCAGGTTGACGCGGTTCAGGATGTTGAACATTTCAACGCGGAGTTGCGCGCGGACGCGCTCCTTGTAGAGCGGGACGTTTTTGATGAGTGAGAGGTCAACGTCGCCGAAGCCGGGTCCGGTGATCTGGTTGCGTCTGAGATTGCTGTAGGTGCCGACGGCCGGCACGGCGAAGCTGCCGGGATTGAGGTACTGGGCGTGCGAGTAGCCGACCACGGAGCGGTCAGCGTTGAGGGCCGGGCCGGTAATCTCGGCACGATCCTGGTTTTCACCTGTGCCGCTATTGTCACCGCCGGAGAGGACGTTGAGAGGTTGACCGTCCTGGAACTTGACGATGCTGTTGAGCTCCCAGCCGTGGGTGAGCGGGCGGGGGCCGTAAGCCAAGCCCGGGATGTCGTAGTTGAGGTAGGCGGAGAAGTGGTTGCGGATGTCGTTTGTGGCGTTACCCCAATCCCCGCGCAAATTGAGAGAGTTTTGAGGGTTGGTATTGAAGCTGCTGGCGTCGTCGAGGTTGTGGCTCCAGGCGTAGGAGAACTGGCCGGTGAAGCCGTGCCACGCACTGCTGCGCAGCGAGATTTGAAGCGCGTTGTAGCTGGACGAGGCGGCAGAGTTGATCTGGTTGATGATGCCGAAGTTGGGGTACTGACTGAAGTATGGACGGGACATCTGCTGCGGTGAGAAAGCGGCACCCGCCGACGCCGCAACCTGATCGAGTTGTACTCCCGGGATAACGGCAGACTGGTTGATGTCCTGCAGGACAAGGTTATGGCGGCTGCCCGTGCTGACGTAGCCAAGACTGATTAGCCAGTCGCGACCCAAGCTCTGCTCGATGTTGATGCCGAAGTTCTGAGCGTAGGGAGTTTTGAAGTCGCGGGTGACCGAGTAAATGGAAACTACGTTGTTGCCAGTAGGCTGGCCTGCGGCAGCAGTGAAGATGGGTGTGATCTGGTTGTAGGTCCAGATGGGGGTTGGGGCGCTGGAAGAGTTGGTGAGCACGATGGCCTCGTTCGGCTCAGCGCCGGCAGGGTTGTTGTTCACGCCGCTCGCGCCGCCGTTGGGAATGCCGAGGTTGCCGAAGAAAGCCTGGCCCGCAGGCTGGTCGAAGTAGAGGCCGTAGTTGCCGCGTATGACCGTGGTCGGGTTGAGCTGGTAAGAGAAGCCGATGCGCGGAGAGAAGTCGAGCTTGGTGCTGTTGTAGTCGTAGTTCGGGGTGCCGGCACCGGCACCGGTTACGACGAGGCCACCGCCTGAGGGATCGAAGATGGAGGTGTCGGCGGGATTGGTGTAGAAAGGCTGCTGGTAGTCGTAGCGCAGGCCGAGGTTGACGTTGAGTTTGGGGTTCACCTGCCATGAGTCTTCAACGAAGCCGGAGGCAGTATGGGTATAGATGAAGCGCTCCTGGGTGCCGAGGGTAATGGCAGACTGGTACGCGTAGCCCGCCATGTAATCGGCTAGGGTCAGGAGGTTCGAATCGGTAACCGAAGTGTCGGCTGACCAGGGGCCGAGCACGCCGCCGTTCCCGAAGTTGAAAGTGCCGCGGCCGCCGAAGTTGTAATAGAGGTCAATGTAGGCGCGGCGGTACTCGATGCCGAGACGGAGCTGGTGCTTGCCGAGGGTCCAGGAAAGGGTGTCGGAGATGTGGCCGGTGATGTCGTTGCGGCCCGAGGTGGGGGTGACGCCGATAGAGTCAAAGCCGTTGATGGCGATGTCTGGAGAGCCGGAGATCGCGGAACCGGTGTTGAGGCCGGCAAGGGTGCGCGGGTTCTGGCCATGCTCGGCGTCGGCGAAGCCCTGGGTGAAGTAGCTGACCCCGGCGGCAACCTGATTGGTCAAGTTGGGATGAAGACTGTAATTCCAGACCACATCGTAGTTCGAGATGTGCGAAGGGACGACCTGGAAATACTCGGGCAGGTAGGAGCCCGAGGGCGCGTCGGCGTAGCCCTGGCCGAAGTAGTAACGACCGGAGAGGTGGCTCTTGTCGTTGAAGTTGTGGTCGAGCTTGGCAACCAGGTTGTGGCTGTAGCCATTTTCAGGGGCGCTGCTGGCGAAGTTGAGGGGACTGCCCGAAAGATTGGCGATCACGGATGGTTGCCACAGGGTGTTGAGAATATTCTGGGAAACCTGGCTGGGGGCGACGTTGTACTTCTGGAGTTCGGCGAGAGCGAGGGCCTGGTAAGCAGGCGACGGCTCGGTAGTGGTGTTGACCGCGCCGATGACGAACTTTTGCTCCTCGTAGGTGAGAAACAGGAAGGTGTGGTCCTTCCAGATGGGGCCGCCGAGTGAGCCGCCAAAGTTCTCGTTGCGCAGGGGCGAGTTGCCGGAGCCGGGGGCGGTAAAGGGCGAGGATACGGCGAGGGCCTCATTACGGTTGAAGTAGTAAGCGCTGCCGTGGAACTGGTTGGTGCCGGATTTCGTAGTGATGTTGAGGTTGCCGCCGGGGCTGCGGCCGGATTCGGCATTGCCGGTGGTCTGGAGGGAGTATTCGTCGAGGGCGTCAATGGGATACACGACACCGGCAATGCCGGAGATGCCGCCCTGATTGACGGCATCGATCTGGAGGTAGAGGTCGTTGTTGTCGGTGCCGTCGATGGTGTAGTTGAGCTGGTCGGAGCGCATGCCGTTGACCGAACCCGAGTTGTTATAGCCGGCAAAGGATGCCGACGTACCGAGAAGCTGTGTGAAGTCGCGACCGTTGAGAGGCGTGCTTTGCAGTGCGTTGCCGGAAAGGGTAGTCGTCTGCGCAATCGTTGTAGTGTCAAGCGAAAGAGTGTCTGCAGACACTTCAACAGTGTCGGCCTGTTGCGCAAGGTTCAGCTTCACTGGCAGGGTATAAATCTTGCCCGCCAACACCTGCACGCCGTTCACTTCCGTGCTTTGGAAGCCATTTGCCTGGATCTTGAGGGTATAAGCACCGGCAGGAAGATCATTGAAAGAAAATTCGCCGGCACCGGAAGAGACAGCCTCCTGCGAGGAAGAGGTTGCAACCTCGATGGCACTGACTCTGGCCCCGGCGACGACCGCGCCGGAAGGATCGACGATACTGCCATTGATGTTTCCACGAAAGGTCTGCGCGAACGATGGCTCAACGATGAGCAGCGACGGCGCAAGTAGCGGGAGTGCCCACATGAGACTTCTATTTCTTTGCATAAACGCCTCCTCACAAACATATCTAAGGGGCCGAACCAGAGAACGGTAGAATAGGCGCTGGTCGGCGATGGTGATTGTTCGGGTGCAGGCAAACCCCTGGGCTGCGACTAGCCCCTTTGCAGGTATGAGCACACGACCGCTTACATGTGGGCTTGCTGAGAATTCAGGCACAAGAAATCGCCAAAAAGAGGGCAGTAGAGGTTCAGTCCTGCTCGAGTCGCTGGGAGAACAAAAGAGCAAGTTTGTGAAGCCAAGCGTCGATTTGCCAAATGCTAACACAGGCATCTCAATTATCTAAATGAATGATAAGAAGGAGCGCCGCAAGGTCTGCAGCATCCCATCAAGTACCGCTCGCACTTTCTCGGCAGGCAATCCTTTTGGGTTGCGGAGCGGCCGGTTGTTTCTGCGCAGTCCTGGAATACAAGGACACTTCTTACCGCAGCATGTCCGGCACCAACTCCGAAAGCAGCGCGTAGCCCCGATGACTTCGAAACCTCTACGCGCAGCCTGATTGCCAGGACGCCGCCGACAAGCTGCGAGGAGCACCAGATACTGCGCACATAACTGCACATTACTGCTCTTCCCTGTTGAGCGACCGCTCGATCTCTTCCCAAACCAGCCGCACGAACTCCACGCTGTCTTTCACCTGCTCGCGGATCGGAATGGTGTTCGCGCTGAGGTACTTGGCTTGCCGCAGCCGGAAGGCCGCGATGCGGCATGCATTCTCAAGCCATCAGTCTTTGGGCGGCTCCCGGTCACCGGGCGAGGTCATAGGCTCACTCATCGGTCTGCTCCTCAGTGCCAGTCGTGCGACTGCGTGGGAGCCGCCATTACATCGAGCTCTTCGATGTGCTTCGCACGGACATGGATGACCTCATCTACGTTCTGGAGGACGCCTTCGATCAGCAGGTATTTGGCATAGGTCACAAGCGCCCGGTGCCGTTCATACAGGTCAGGCTCGACGATGGCGTTTGCGATGCCTGTTTCATCTTCAATGGACAGGAAAATGAAGCCGTGCGCCGTGCCCGGGCGCTGCCGGGCAATCACGCAGCCGGCGATGCGCGTTTTGACTCCGTGGCGGAGTTGCCGAAGGTCAGCCGCGCAAACGACCTCCAGGCTGCGGAGCTGCTGACGGCAGTGCGCCACCGGATGCCGGCCGACCGTCACGCCGGTCGCAATGTAGTCGGCGACCACTCTTTCTTCCGGCTCCATCGCCCGCAGCGGGGAAGTTACTTCTTCATCACGGTCGAGCGATGCCAGCAAGGGTCCCGGTTGCCGTCCTGCGCGTTCGACCTGCCAGAGCGCGTCCCTGCGATGCACGCTTTCTCCGATCGAGTTCAACGCACCCACTTCGGCCAGCATCGCCAAGTCTGCGCGGGTCAGCGACGGTATGCGGCGCGCCAGTTCTTCGATCGAGGCAAACGGGTGCATCCGGCGTGCTACTTCGAGTTCCGCCGCACTCCCCTGACGCAGGCCGCGCACATAGCAGAAGCCCAGCCGCAGAGAGAGCGTTCCGTTCTCTTCC
Organism: uncultured Acidobacteriaceae bacterium; assembly: GCA_964235655.1. Classification (GTDB taxonomy): domain Bacteria; phylum Acidobacteriota; class Terriglobia; order Terriglobales; family Acidobacteriaceae; genus EB88. The sequence goes on along the minus strand of CAXSBB010000005.1, from coordinate 163,393 downwards.
TGCTCAAGGGTGCACGGCCAGCAGGAGCGGAGCACGTCAACCGGCTTGATGCGCAAGCCGTGCCGCTGCGCGTCTTTGACCAGCACCGCGGCCGAGTAGAACCCCATCGGCTGGTTGTTCAGAATGGCTGCGGTGAAGGCACCGAGGTAGTGGAACTTCAGCCAGGCGCTGGCATAGGCGATCAGTGCGAAGCTGGCCGCGTGCGATTCAGGGAACCCGTATAGAGCAAACGAGCTGATGGCCTGGATGATCTCCTCCTGGGCGTCGGGCTTGACCTCGTTCCGATCCATGCCACTACGCAGCTTGATTTCAAGTACGCGCATCTTGTCCACAGAGCGGCGACTGCCGAGAGCGCGGCGCAGCTCTTCTGCTTCGCCGCCTGTAAAGTCGGCGATGGTCATGGCGATACGCAGCAACTGCTCTTGAAACAGCGGCACGCCGAGCGTGCGGCGGAGCACCGGTTCCAGCAGCGGATGCGGGTAGCGCACCTCCTGCCTTCCCTGCCGGCGCTCCATGTAGGGGTGCATCATCTTGCCGACGATCGGGCCGGGCCGGATGATGGCGACCTGCACCACTAGGTCGTAAAACTTGTCTGGCTTGTTGCGCGGCAGCGATGCCATCTGCGCACGTGACTCTACCTGGAAGAGACCGATGGTATCTGCGCGGCGGATCGATTCGTATACTCTCGGATCGTCGTGCGGGATCTGCGCGATGTCCACCTGCTTGCCGTAGTGCCTGGCGATCAGCTCCACGCAGTCCTTGAGCACGGCCATCATGCCGAGGCCGAGCAGGTCGACCTTCACCAACCCCATGTCGCTGCAGTCTTCCTTGTCCCACTGGACGACGCTGCGACCGGCCATGCTTGCGGGTTCGATCGGCACTACAGACGCAAGTTGACCCTGCGCGATAATCATGCCGCCCGAGTGCTGCCCCAGGTGGCGCGGCAAGTCGAGCATGCGGATCGTCAGCTCCAGATACTTGGCCATGCGAGGGTGCTTGAGGTCGAAGCCGGCCGCATGGAACTGCTCCTCCATCATGTCGGTCGGGCCTTTCCACTCCCACGATCCGACCAGGCGCGTGAGCCCCGTCAGGGTTTCTTCATCGAAGCCGAGCGACTTGCCCACTTCGTGCGCGGCCGAGCGGCCGCGATAGGTGATGACGTTCGCGCACATGGCCGCGCCGAGCTGGCCGTAACGCTTATAGCGGCCGGATCGTTCCGCTCAAACATGTCGGCCTGAACGAGGAGATCCACAATCTGGGAATCGGGCAGGTGCACCTTCTCCCACAATGTCTTGCTTGCGGCAAGCTTCTGCAACTGCTCCTGACACCAGAGGGCGTACTGGCGGTTGCTTCGAAGTTCGAAGTAGTTTTTTTAAGTGTCTCGACACTGGCCAGTGCCGGTCGAAACGCAGCAAGTTTCGCGCAGGCTGCGAGGAGCAGATCGCCTGCTTCAAAGCGCTTTCCATTACTGTGGTCAACAAAAAAATTGTAGCCGCGGGTGTACTCCATGCCTTTCCCTGCATTGTCTGTGTAGAAGAAATGAGGAGGAAAAGAAGCGTCTTGCTTCGAGATGCGAACGATAATGTAGCCTTTGCGCACCTTGGTAAGATCAAGAGGACCTTGCACCGGAACGAGTCGGAGGGATGCGGCTCCTTGGCTCGTGATCTGCCAACAATTGGCAGAACGATCGGCATCAGGAATAAGGATCTCTACCTCTAGCAATGATAAAAACCATTGGATCAAGCTTCTTGAAGCGACCCAGGTACCGGGGCGAACTCCCACCTGGCAAGCAGGAGAAACCTGCAATCCGATATAGAGGTTTTCAGGAGCTTAGTCATACGGCGAAGTGCATCCGGAACTTGCTGCTGCCATTCGCGTTCCGGTTGGTCCGATCCGGCTTTCGCCTGCCAATAGGACCAGTCTGTGACAAGCCTTTGTTCTTTTTGGGTCCAGTGTTCCTGAAGAGTTTGCGTTTTCGTCATGATTCAAACCATCTCCAGCTTCAGCTCGTCTTGCACGACGGCTTGGAGCTTCAGTTTTGTACTTAGATACTGTTCATAGTCCGTGTTCATGCATGTCCTAAAGCAACCGGACCATCTTAAGAGCTCCACCTCTCTGGCGGCAGAACCGGGCATACATGTGAAGCAGGTCCCTGAGAATCAAACCGACCGTACCTGCTTCCACGTCGTATTTTGTGGCTAAGAATCGAAGCGTCTTCTCATCTTGAATCCCCGTGCTATTCGATGTACCTCATGGGCTTGATATCAACAAGTGTCACCGCTTGGGGCTACTGCCTCGCGCGATGACAGGAACTCGCAGCTGGCATCAAACGACTGCTTAGAGTGTTCGCGTATTTCTAACATTGCTTAAAGGCGTTCTAGTTTCATGATATTCCGCGGCATCGTTTTGGCTATCTTGGGGTCGATAATCGAGATCTGACGGAAAGCCGCGTATGGACGCGCTGCGACGTGATCCGGCAGGGAGTAGTCAGATGAGCCGGAGGCTGGAGACATACCATTCTGCTGGAGCTGCGTTCCGTCTACAAACAGAAGAAAGACGAGGTCGAAGATGAACTTCGTTTCCTCCATGAACTTACCGGTCGCTATGGAGGTTTCGCCGCAAGTGGATACTTTTGTACTTATAAAATTGAACCTAACCCCATGATCCATCCTTTTGCCTCCAAGTCACATTCGCCACGCCGAGACGCCTGGCGGCGAAGTAGAGGCCTTCTTTCTCCACGGCGGTAGGGTTAGGACCTAGATACTCAAGCAATACCTCCCAACTCACGTCTCCTTCTCTCAGTGCGAGGGCACGCTGTACAAGCCATCGCAGAAGCTCCCGATCAGCTCCAAATGGAAGCCCGACTGGGGTAAGAAAGGGAAAGTGTCCATGTCAATCTGGAACCATCACTGATCGTATGCACGGTCTTGATCCGCTTCGACGCAGTCTGCTGCTTGGGAAAGCTGTTCAGCAAGGATTCGAAAACCATTGCATCGCAGCGCTAGTCTTCTTCGTTAGACTTCGACATTCTTTCTCTCAGCTTTCTGAACTGTCATTCCTTCAGCGATCAGTATCCGGTTCTCATCAAATCAAGCATTTTCGAGCAAACTCATTTGACCTATAAATTCTTTTTGCCATTCAGTGTTAGGTGTAAGGTCCCGGCATTTGGTGGATTGGGTCAAGTCTAAACCGATCAGGTTCGGCAAGGAAGATTTTGCATAGGAACTCGTAAGGAGTGAGGCCTTTGAGTCTGCGGGCGAAATTGTAGGCCACAATGAAGTCATCAAGATGCGTTCGCATCTGTTTATGTAGTCGTAGTCGTAGTGGTAGTGGCTGACGGTGGCGTCCTCGATGGTGCGGTTTATGCGTTCGACTTGGCCATTAGTCCAGGATGATTCAGTTTGGTTAGTATCCCAAATAGGGCCAACTCCAATGAAACGTACCATGAACCGCAAAGTAGACCTCCGCTTGGCGCTTCATTATGAGGTAGGGGTCACTACCCCAAACGTCAAGAATCGTACGCTAACGCTCAATCTGAGCGCAGCCATCTTCCGACGAGCGCATTTAGAGGGACTGACCCGCTCTCCACAAAAAGGGACGCCCAATCTTTACCGTGCTGCATCTAGTACGGCAAGGAGCGACAATGAACATTTCAGGCAACACAATCCTAGTCACTGGAGGTACCAGCGGCATCGGCTGCGCTCTTGCTGAGGCGCTGCATGGCAAAGGAAATCGGGTCATCATCGCTGGACGACGACAGGCGCTACTTGACGAGGTCACAGCCCGCAATGCAGGGATGGTCGGTATCGCCGTGGACCTAAGTGACAGTGCGGCCATTGAAAAGTTCGCAGAGTCTGTGAAGAGTCAGTTTCCTGAATTGAATGTTCTGGTAAACAACGCAGGTATCGCTGGCATAGAGGACTATACGGCGGATTCAATCGACCTAACGCGCGCGCACAGCACAATTCAGACCAACATCACCGGCGTGGTGCAATTGTCGGCCGCGCTGCTCCCCACATTGCGTGCACAGCCACAATCCACGCTGATCGTGACCACTTCAGGGCTTGCCTTCGTCCCCTACCCGCCAGGTCCGGTTTACAGCGCGACCAAGGCTTTCATGCACAACTGGCTCGACGCGCTTCGTGTGCAATTGCGGAAGACCAGCGTCGAAGTTCTGGAGCTCGCGCCCCCTTACGTACAAACAGAACTCGGCGGCCCGCAGCAGGCCAGCGATCCGCGTGCCATGCCTCTGGAGGATTTCACCAAGGAGGTTGTGCAGATACTAGAAAGCAATACCATCGAAAAGGGAGAGATTCTCGTCGATAGGGTTAGACCTTTGCGCACTGCGGAGAAAGATGGCAAGTATGAGGAGTTCCTCAACATGTTCGCAGGCATGCACGATTAGTGATTGAGCAGATGGTCGCCTCAGAGGCGCGGCCACCTACTCCTCAAGTTTCGACAAATGCGTTTTTCGGGACTCACCACAGCACCGCATGGGGAAAGATATAGTGTGCATGAAAGGCGGTCTATGAGGGATGACAGACACCAATGGTCGAAATGGGTTCCGTCAGAACACGGACGATAAAGCATGTTAGTGATTCTGCTGCTTAGGGCAGACGCTCAACCCTTCCCTCGGTCTCAAAACTCGTGATCCATTTGAATGCTGGGGAAACAGCAAACGAGAACTGGTTTTTGAGAACGTAGGACCCCATATATCGAGCCGTTGATTTCGATTCCGCGTGTTCTCGCAAAACCAGCATTTTTGAGAAGGGCGGACGTTGCTCATCTGAATGCTCTCCACAACGAAGTTAAGGCGTCCCTCCAGCTCTACGCCTCGCTCCTGCATCATCTCTGCCGGATTGCGGTAGCTGATCCCGTACTTGCAGTATCAGCTTACGCAAAACAAGATGATCTCGACAGGAAATGACGGCGCTTGAACATGGCCCATCCTACTGCCTTGGTCCTGACTGGCCTCTCTCAGCCCCGGTTAATGCAACAGAGCCCTTGGAAGACAGCAGGCAGAAAGTTGTCGAGATGACGCAACACGGACTTAATCTACTGCCGCCTTTGCAGGAGTGCTGGGAGGCGGTAACAACAACGGCAAATAGTTTGTACGCTAATTTCCCATTTCCTCCCTCGCCACTGTTGAATCTCGCCGCTGAATCGCTGGTGAATAAGCCCTTTAAAACGCGTATCCAAGCTGCGAGACAAACCCGAAGAAGACCCAAAAAGAAGAATTGTCGAAGTCTCCAATGGTGGAAGTCCACATCACGGCAGTTGAACAACGGGTAGTGATAAGGAATGAGCTGGCTCTACCAGGCTCCAACTCCGAACGTTTCTGGCGCTCTCTGTATGTACCGGGGGCAGTGCTTGCCGAGCCAATCGACGTGCAGCGTGTATGGGTAATTGCGGATATGCGGGGACACTATCACGCGAGCTAGGATCTAGGGCACCCAGGCTGCGTTGTTATCGGGTAAATGTAAGTGCAGACTCCGGGGCAGTACGTTCGCTTCAATGTCGAAGGCAAGCAGATCGAGAGTGTGGGATAACTTCAGTCGACCTGTCGGAGCTAAATCGCGCAAAGCCGAAACTGCAATAGAACCAAACTACGTGCCCGCACTGATTTATTTTGACCTTTCGCGGAGTCGAAGGATAGTGCGGCAGGCTTCATTGCAAGAAGCTGAGCTTCGCCGTTTCGCCTATTCCAGTGAGATAGAGCCACCGGATTTTCCGCTCTTTTGCAAGGATGGGAAATGGCGGTTTATTACAACGAGCTTGATCATAATGCGGCGGCATGGCTGCGGCAGCTGATCGCAGCGGGTCTAATTGCTAATGGAGACGTGGATGATAGAGATATCCGGGACGTGCAGCCAAGGGAGCTGCGAGGCTACACGCAGTGCCACTTGTTCGCCGGAATCAGAGGGTAGTCTCACGCTTTACACCTTGCCGGATGGCGGGACAGCAGACCGATGTGGACAGGCAGCTGCCCCTGCCAACCGTTTAGTGCCGCCGGAAAGGGAGGCGGAGTCGCGAATGAGCGATACCTATGGCCTGACTTCTTTCGCCTCATCAGCGAGTGCCGCCCTGCAATCGTATTTGGCGAGCAGGTTGCGAGCGCGGCCGGGCTTGGGCGGCTCGACCTTGTACAAGCTGCCCTGGAAGGAGCGGGCTACGCCTGTGGGGCGGCGGATCTGTGCGCTGCGAGCCTCGGCGCACCGCACATCCGTCAACGGCTCTACTGGGTGGCCCACACCGACCAGCAGCTGCGGAACGGGCGCGGGTACGCAGGGCCGGGACGGCGGGCTCAATCTGCAGAGCGCGGCGGCCTTGGCTGGGTGGCCGATGCCGACGACCCCGAGTGGGGGCAGGACGGTGCCGGAGGGAACGACAGCGACGGGCAGGCAGCCGGATGGGAGCAAAGTACAGGTGTACCTGGACACGGTAGCGCAACTGGCGGGCTGGGCGACACTGCGCGCCGAAGACGCGGAGAGCGCCGGGATGCGTCATGGGCATGCAGGACCTGAACGACCAGACCCAGCTTGCGGATTGGCAGGAACCGGCGCAGAAGGAGCTGACCTTGGACGAACTGCTTGCGACAGCAGGGAGGTAAACGGCCCAGCCCGCTTGCCGGTATATGGAGCGATGCTGATTGGCTCCGCTGCCGAGATGGACGGTGGCGGCAAGTTGAGCCCAGCGCATTCCCGCTGGATTATGGGGTACCAGCAAGGGTGGGACGCCTGCGGTTACGGCAATGCCATTGTCCCGCAAGTCGCGGTGGCCTTCATCGAAGCCGCATGGGGCTGCCCCAGACTGAAGGTCTGATTCTGCTCTACTCCTAGCTTGTAGAGCATCAAAGCGTTCCCAGCGCGTGACGCGGCGATGGAAGTTGTGCAGCCAGGCAAAGAACCGCTCCACTTTCCAGCCCTGCCGGTACCGGCGCAGCGGCCATCCGTCCTGAATTTTGCCGCGCTGCCGCCGATTCGACGCGATTAACTGTACGATATACGCGGCCCGGAGCTGCTTGTTGAGCGCGTCCGAGTCGTAAGCCTTGTCCCCAACCATCCGGGCCGGGAGCTTGTCGAGAAAATTGCCGCCGAGAACGCCTTCGACAAGCCGGCACTCCGCCGGCCTAGCGCTTTCAATAGATACGGCGAACGGTAAACCGTCAGTAGAGGTGACTGCGACGATCTTGGTACCCTTGCCTCAGCGCGTTGGACCCATGGCAAGCCCCTTTTTTGCGTTCGCAAAAGTGGCATCCACGAACGCTTCGCCCAGGTTCAAGCGGCCTCACTCGTGCAGGTGAGCAGCCTATCGCTTCAACGCCTCAGCCAGCTTGCCAAAGCGGATTCACTGCTGAAAATGCCGGTGGCAGGTCTGGTACGGAGGATAGCGCTCCGGCAACTCGCGCCACTGCGTACCGCTTCCAGCATCCAGGACACTCTGTTCAACACCGTGGGTCTCATGCCAGGGCCTGCCACGGTTGTCCTGGCGGCCCACGGGCCTGAGCACCGGCTCCATCAACGCAATCCGAACAAGTAGGCCAGGGTTGAACCGAATGAACTGCTCAAAAACATGCATCTGGCTGCCGCCCATCGTGTCAGAAGCAAGAGGGAATTGACGAAACTCCGGGCCCGTAGTTGGGTCAAGGCAATCAAAATCGAGTCGTGCCACAATGCCTGGGATTGTGAGCATGAGGAGGGCAGGGAAGGGATACCCAATCGCTGTGATGTGCCATCCCTGCCGTTGGAGAGCTGCGACATGCCATACTGCCGATGCATGTATATGGCAGTCTTGGATTAAATACGAGAACAGGAGAAATCAGAATTCTTTGGGAGATATTTCGAGTGGAGCCCAGGCCAAAGGTATTGCCTTCTATGCAGACTAAAGCCGCCCCCTCGCCTTCGACCTTTGATGAACCTTCAACCACACGCATGCTATACAGCCGTCAAGAAGCGGCAAGACTGTTGAGCATCTCACTCCGGAGCATGGCTTACACTATCTCTCAAGGCCATATTCAAACCCGCCGCATTGGCCGCCGCCGCTTGGTTCCTCACAGGGAAATCGTGCGGTACCGGTAATCTGATCCCTTGCGCATCCGGCCATAATAGATAAGAGAAGTAAAAAGCAAAAAGGGTGACCAAATTAAATCGGTCACCCTTTTTGCTTCCATTAGATACTCAGCGACTAATGGAGTCTGATGCAAGGTTTAGTGCTCATTTTGGTGCCAGTCTGTTCCGGTAATCAGTGCACTTTCATGCATTTTGGTGCACTTTGGAAATTTACTGCAACTCATTTATTTTGGAATAGTTACGAAGATAAGTAGAGTATTTTGATCAGCTTGCGAAAAGGGCCAGAAACAGTTTTTAAGTCTGGTGCGTCTGCCAATTTCGCTATTTTGCATACGCGTTACAGTCATAGCTTACAAGCAGTTCGGCTGTGCATCACAGATTGAATAGCTAATCCGCCTCGTAGCAGCTCCATATTTCGGTAAGGTCCAGCCGGAAGCCTGAAACCGGACCCTCGCCGTCGATGACCTCGGCGACCGGCAACATCGCGTGCGAACCTTTCTTGTACACCCAGACTCTTTGCCGGTACGGGTGGATAAGCCAGCCAAGCTGTGCGCCGTTCTCAATCCATCGCTCCATCTTGGCTTTTGCGTCTTTCAGGCGGTCGGATTTTGAAAATAACTCAATGACAAAGTTGGGGCAGATGTGCGGAAATCCTTCCCCATCCGCTTTCGTCACCTGACGCAATCTTTCCGGCGACAGGTACGCTCCGTCCGGGCTCAGCATGGAGCCGTCGGGAAGATAAAAGCCTCCATTGGAGTCGAAGACCCGTCCGCGACGATGGGTTCTCCACCAGTTTCGCAGTTGCATTGTGATATCCGAGTTTCCGTCACTGGTATACATTCCTGCCGGTGGGTTCATAAGGATGACTCCTTCCCTGGTGCGCTCAATGCAACCGAGATCGTTTAAGCGGCAAAATTCCTCAAATTCAGCGTCAGTCATGGGTGGGTCCATGACCAAACTGCGAGGCAGAATTGCTACTGTGGGCGGAAGGAGGGTGCTCATGGCTGGATTTTAGCTCCGCGCAAGTAAGAAGGTATTTGCTATGGGCCGCCGATACCGGCGCACCAGCAGGTCCACGGCTATCGCAGCCAGGAAGATGGAGTACAGCCAACTGTTTGCCCAGTAATTCATCGGGGCAAGATCTCTCAGGGTAATGGAGTACAGGTAGTCCGCCGCCAGTGTGAGCACAATGATCGGCAGATATCCCGTGAGAACGGCAAATGGGACCAGCCACAGAAAGTACCAGACATAATGAGGCGAAAACAGGACCGTGAGCACACAGGCGATAGCGAGTGCGAAGCGGATGGCCTGCATCGGCGTACGTGCCGAGCGGAATGCCCAGGCCGCAAGCGCGAGGAGCGCGAGTACGCAAAAACCGTTGTAAGCGGCAGGCCACATGTGCACGTGGAAGGTGCGGTTGACAAGCGAAAGCAGAAAGTAACGATCGCCGCTCGACATGCCTTCTTCCGTTACATAGCCGGTAAGGAAGCCGAACACGCCTAAGCCTACGCTTGAGTACGCCGCATACCCGGTAAGAATGATCGCGGCGCACACGGCCATGATGCGCAACCTGGCTCGACGCTCCGTATGGCGCACCAGCGCGGGCCACAGCACCAACGGAAACAGCTTGACCGTGGCCGCTGCCGTAACCCACAGGGCCGCAGGCATGGCTTTGCCTCGCAGGCGGGCCAGTGTTGCCAGCATCAGCAAGCCGATAGCAGCTGCGTCCAGATGGCCGCTGCTGCCGATCTCCCACACGCACAGCGGGTGCCATGCATACAGCAAAATTTCCTCGCGCCGCCGTCCAAATGCCGTCAGCATTTCCATCATGGCCCAACAGGCCACGCCCTCAAAGCCCACCATGGCCAGCTTCATGCAGGTTTCCGTATCGGCAATGCGCGTTACGGCGAGAAACAGCACTTGCGCGCCTGGCGGATAGATGGTTTTGGCATAGTCCTTGCGATTGATGGCCCGGTACACCTCGTCATCGCGTAGCTGCTGGAGGTGCCGATCCGACGGCACATAGCGGTACGGGTTGATGCCCGCGCCCTGCACGCGACCATCCCATACGTACCTGTCTACATCGGTCGAAAGAAAATCCGGTAAAAGCACCCCTACCAGCCGTGTTGCAACGGCTACGCCCAACACAATACGGAGCGTCCACTTGTTGCGGGCACCCTTGGTTACCAGTACGAAGCCGAGGCAATAGAGTGCAATCTGCACCGCAACATCAAACGTGTAGCCATGAATCTCGTGTTCAAACTCCCGCACTCCGTCGCGGCAAAACTGGATGTACACCAGCCCCAGCCCCAGCAATGCCAGGTTCGTAAGGAGCGGGCCGCTCCCAGCAAGGAAATGCTGCCGGCGCGAAACTGGAGGCCCGACCGACGGATTGGCAGAGAGTTGCGAGAGCACGACAGCAGTAGTAGAACATGGCTGCCTGCGCTGCTGTCCGTCTATAAGAGTTCGAACGAACGTAGTTGTGCCAAGGTGGGAAAGCCGATCCGGCGCTCATGACGGGAGTAACGAAGGTTGTGAAATGGGTCAAGTTTCATGCCTTGATGGACCTCAATATGCTCACCGCAAGACGGCTGGAACCCCGGTCAATCCCTGCCGAATGCGAGTATTATCTCCACAGGCGCCCAGGGTGCCTGTGGAGGGCGCATGCGCAAAGATCAATCGTTAGCCAATCAGGATCGCCGTAATTTTCTAAAGGTAGGTGGCGTGGTTGCCGCCGGGTTGGTGGCTGAGCCTGTTTTTGCCGGTACACCGGCAGCTGTCGCGCAGCCCACCGCCAAACGCGCGGCTATGCCGACGCGAAACCTGGGCCGGACCGGCCACCAGGTCGGCATCTTTTCGCTCGGCGGCCAGGCTGCGTTGGAGCTTGCGGACAATGAAGCTGTCGCTGTTCCGATTATCGAGCGGGCGCTTGACCTCGGCGTCAACTACTGCGATACGTCGTCCATCTACGGCGGCCCGGCGCGCTGGAGCGAGCAGTATTACGGCAAGGTGATGAAGCACCGCCGTGCAGAGACGTTCCTGGCGACCAAGACCAAGGAGCGTACGCGCGACGCCTCCATGCGCATGCTTGAGAAGTCGCTGGAACTGCTCCAAACCGACCATATCGACTTGTGGCAACTGCACGACATCGGCACCATGGAAGATGTAGATCAGTGTTTCAGCAAGGGTGGTGCCATGGAAGCACTGATGGCCGCCAAGGAGCAGGGCATCGTCAAGTATCTCGGGATTACCGGCCATCATCGTCCCGGCTCTCTTATAGAGTGCATTCACCGCTATCCGTTTGACACCATCTTGATGGCGCTTAACGCGGCCGACTCCCACCAGCACAGCTTCAGCGAGGCGCTGTTGCCGCTCGCAGTTGAAAAGCAAATGGGAATCATCGGTATGAAAGTTCCGGCTCGGGGACGCATTCTGGCATCATGGACGCCGCCGACGCTTGAAGTGCAGAAGAAATCGTGGGAAGGCCAGGCCGTGATCTCAAGCGGGCCGGGAACATTACAAATGCGGGAAGCCGTATATTACACGCTCTCGCAACCTGTTTCGACCATCATCATCGGCTGCGACAACATCACGCAGCTTGAAGAAAATGTGCAGTATGCACGCGAGTTTACGCCGCTGAGTGCCACGCAGCAGGCAGAGCTTACCGCGCGCACTGCGCCGGTTGCGAAGCAATCGCTGTTTTTCAAGAACTACGATCGCGCAGAAGCGTAAACGCAGCTTTCAAGTAAAAGGCCACCAGTTTTTGCCGGTGGCCTTTTACTTGCTTAAAATAAAGGCGAAAAGCAGATCCTTCGGCTTCGCTCAGGATGACACCTTAATTTGTAGGCTTCGCTCAGGATGACACCTTAATTCGTAGGCTACTTCGGATGACACCTTAATCTATAAGCTGCACGGTAATCCTGTTGAAATTTGTACGGTTATCCCAGCCACTTCGGATTTCCGGCAGTGCCGTCGAAGTGCTGTGAGGTTTTGAACAGCTCGTACTTGCCCGTCATTGCGGCTTCCTTGGTCCGTTCCAGCAATGCCGCCATTTGCGGCTCGGTCATCGGTTTGAAGTTCTTTACCGAGGCCATCGCCTGGTCGAGGATCGGTATGGAGTCGATGCCGGTAATGACTACGGAAACCGGTTGCGACAGGCCATACTGTAGCGCCTCAAGCGGCTGTACCGTGTTGCTGTCCAGAATGAAGTGATCGCCGAAGGTTTTCATGGCCAGTACGCCGATGCCTTGCTGATTCGCAACCGGCATCACATCCTTCGCAAATGACCGAAAGTGCGCATCCATGACATTGATCGGCATTTGTACCGTATCGAAATGGAAGTTGTGCTGCTTGGCTACATCAAGCATGCGCAGCAATACGTACGGGTCTTTGTGGCCGGTGAAACCGATGTAGCGGATTTTGCCGGCCTGCCGTGCCGCCACGGCTGCTTCCATGGCACCGCCTGGAGCAAAGATGCGATCCGGGTCTTCAAGGCGGATGACTTCATGGAACTGCACCAGGTCGATGGTGTCCATGCGCAGCCGGCTCAGTGATTGCTCCAGTTGTCGGTTGTACTCCTTAGCGGTGCGGCCGTCGATCTTGGTCATTTGGAAAACTTTTTGCCGGTAGCCGCCTGTGAGCGCCTCCCCCATGCGCAGCTCGCTGGTGCCTTCGTTGTAGTCCCAGCAGTTGTCCATAAAGGTAATGCCGCGATCAATCGCGGTGCGAATCAGGCGCACGCTTTCGGCTGCATCTGTCTGCTTGCCGATATGGAAGCCGCCGAGGCCGATGGCGGACACTTTTTCGCCGGTCGTACCCAGGTCACGGTACTGCATGTCAGGCGACATAGGCCGGGTCACAATGCCTGTCTTGCGTGTGCCGGGCTGCTCGCCCGCACCTTGCGCCAGCGCCGCGCTGCCGGTAGCTGCTGCCGCACCTGCTACAGCAGCCGTCTTCAAAAAGTCTCTGCGTTCCATGCGCTCTCCCTTTCGGATCTTTCGTGATTGTGATGCACTGCTACTTGCTAGCCATCGCGTGTGACGGCACTTCAGTGTGCGTAAAGTAGCCTGCCATCGCGGCCTGCATCACCTGTTTCAATGTCACATCATGCCTTCGAGCAGCAGTACGGCAGTCTTCGTACTCGGGAGCCACGTTCAGGGTTTTATCTACGCGTGTTCCAATTTTGATCCGAATTGGACCGAACTTTGTGTCAATCATGGTGTGACCTCGGTCCAGGCAGGAACGGTGTTCGCGGTGCATGCGTACGCCCAGTGTGCTGGTCTCGCGCAATAGCAAGTTTTCAAGCGCAGGCGCGTCGGGCGGGTTGCATAGTACGGTCACCAGCGTTCCGGGGCGGCCCTTTTTCATAATCACCGGGGTCAGCATGCAGTCGAGCGCGCCGATGGCAAGCGCACGCTCAGCGACGTAGGCCAGCACTTGCGGCGAGCTGTCATCGAGCGCTGTTTCAAGGACGGTGACCATCTCGCCTTGATGTTCGCCTTGGCGCGCTGAGTGGCTTTGCGCAAGTATCGGCGTTGCTGCATGCTCGCTGTTCGAGCTGTTTTCCTGCACACTATGGCTTTCATCACCCTCCCCAAGGCTGAGCCGCAGCACATTCGGGAACTGCTTGGGATTGCGTGAGCCCGCGCCATAGCCGATGCTGCTGACACGCATGGCAGGCTGGGGGCCAAACGCGGGATCGAGAGTGCGCAGGATGGCCGCACCGGTTGGGGTGACCAGCTCTTTTTCCACGTGCGCGGAGTAGGTCGGCATGCCGCGCAGCAGGTCAGCAGTTGCGGGTGCCGGAACGGGAAAGGTGCCGTGCGCACACACGACCATGCCGCCGCCGACGTTTACTGAGGACGCATGCCACCGGGTGACACCTTCTCCACGCAGGTGCTCGATACCCGCGCTTGCCGCCACGATGTCCACGATGGCATCGACCGCGCCGACCTCGTGAAAATGGATTTGATCGACGGGAACATTGTGGATTTTGGCTTCCGAACGGCCGAGCTGCTCGAATGTGTCGATAGCGCGGCGCTTGACCGGTTCCGCCAGGCTTGAGGCAAGAATCAGCTTGCGTATTTCGGTCAGCGAGCGGCCATGCACATGGTTGTGTTTCGGTTCTTCGTGCGAGTGCGAGTGCTCGCCGTGTTCGTGCTTGTGTTCGTCATGAGAATGCCCTTCATGCGAGTGCGCGTGAACCTCATGCGGGTGCTCATGTTCGTGAGCTTCATGCGGCTCGTGCACGTGGGCTTCGTGGGAATGCTCATGCGGTTCATGCGAGTGCGCATGCTTGCCGTCGTCGGCATGCGTGTGCGAGTGCTCGGTAGCTTCAGCAGGTTTGCCGTTTTCAAGCACTGTGATTTTCTTTGAAGAAATGCCGCTGCGGTCTACAGTTTCGATTTCAATAACGGCTGTAAGCCCGAGCGCGGTCACGGCTCCGCGCAGCACTTCAGCCGGTACACCGGCGTCGAGCAGAGCTCCAAGGAACATATCGCCGGAGATGCCGGCGAAGCAGTCAAGATAAGCGATACGCATGGGACAAAATGCTCCTGAATGGGGTGTGCGGGCAAATGCGGTTTGTCTTAATGGGTAGCGGGTGTGATGGCGGAGGCAGGCAGCACGTCATTCATGGACCCGGAACGATAGCCCTGCGTGTCCAGTGTGACGTAAAGAAACCCGGCTGTACGCACTGCCGCGTTTAGCCGGTCCAGTACAGCAAGTGAAAGCGCTCGGGGCAGGTCCTCGCGTGCGATCTCAATGCGGGCCAGGTCACCGTGGTGCCGCACCCGCACCTGTGAGAAACCCAGACCATGCAGCGCTGCCTCGGCTTGCTCGACTTGCAGCAGATTTTCAGAAGTCACAGGACGGCCATACTCGATGCGCGAGGAAAGGCAGGCGGAGGCAGGCTTGTCCCAGATACGCAAATTGTGTTCGCGGGCCAGGGTGCGGATTTCTATCTTGGTCAGCCCGGCGGCGACCAACGGTGCCTGCGCGTTATGCTGCGCGGCGGCCTTCTGCCCCGGTCGAAACTCGCCCCGGTCATCCAGGTTCATACCGTAGGCTAGGTGGTCAAACCCTAGCAGCTCCCGGGCAGCTTCCATCTGCGTGAACAGCTCATCCTTGCAGTGGAAGCAGCGCTGCGAATCATTGCGGATGTAGTC
Source organism: uncultured Acidobacteriaceae bacterium (assembly GCA_964235655.1). Taxonomy (GTDB): domain Bacteria; phylum Acidobacteriota; class Terriglobia; order Terriglobales; family Acidobacteriaceae; genus EB88. Next base: position 148,158 of record CAXSBB010000005.1, on the reverse strand, counting down.
GGGATTGTTGAGCTCATCCGTATGCAGGATGTGCGTCGGGATGCCATGCTGCCGGGTAAACTCAAGCGCTGCCGCAAGCTCCGCGCGGGGCAGAGAAGCGGAGTCTGCAATAACGGCCAGCATGCGATTGCCGAGCGCCCGGTGCGCCGCCCAGGCCAGAAATGCCGAATCCGTGCCGCCTGAGTAAGCAACCAGTACGCTGCCGAGATCCTGAAGCTGCTCATGAAGCAGAAGGGCTTTGCCGGAGAGGGCCATACTTCCAATCGTAGCGCAACCGCTTGCTGCTTCATCATCGGCAAGGCTGCTCATGCCATCAGCTTATCGGGCGTAATCGGTGCCTCGCGGACGCGCTTGCCCGTTGCGTTATAGATCGCGTTGGCAATGGCAGCCGTGGCCCCGGTGATGCCGATCTCGCCGATGCCGCGCGCGCCCAGTTTATTAAAATTCTTGTCCGGGATACCTACGGCGGAAACTTCGATAGTGCCGATATCGAGGTTGACCGGCATATGATATTCCGCCAGATTGTTGTTCACCGGGCGGCCCGTCACGCTGTCAATGTGCGTCTCCTCTTCCAGCACAAGCCCTACGGCCCACACAATACCTCCGATAAACTGGTTTGTGGCGGTCTTCTCATTCAGCAAGGTGCCGACGTCATAGACTGCCGTGACCCGCCGCACCCGGACCATGCCCAGGGTTTCATCCACTCCGACTTCAGCAAATACCGCACCCCAGGAATGCTGGGAGTATTGTTCGACATCTTGCGAGGGCTCCGCGGACCCCTTTGCTTCTACCGCTTGCCCACCGTTGCGCGCGATCACTTCGGTAAATGGAATGCCGCTGTTTGAAGCCGAGATGCGAAACAGCTTGCTGTCCTTGAACTGCAATTCTTCCGTCTGCGCACCATGAAAGGGCGAGGCCGCATTACCGATCTCAAGCGTCACCAGCTTTAACACGGCTTGCTGGGCTGCATTCTCTACAGCCGGACCGACCGAGGCTGCTGTTTGCGAACCGCCGGAGCCTACTCCTTTCGGCTGCTTGGTATCTCCCAATTTCGCGTCCACCAGGCTGATGGGCATGCCGAGTGAAGCCGCCGCGATCTGCGCCATGATGGTGTACGTTCCCGTGCCCAGGTCTTGTGTGCCGCAGCTTACGGTCACGCGGCCGTTCGGCTCAAAGCGGACGGAGGCTTGCGCTGCTGAGCGGTTGGCTGGGTAGGTAGCGGTGGCCATGCCGTAGCCTATAAGCTCTGTACCCTCATGCTGCGTGCGAGGCTGCGCGACGCGCTTGCTCCAGCCGAACTTCTCGGCACCTTGCGAGTAGCACTCCCGCAAGTGCTTGCTTGTAAACGGCTTGTGGCTGGTCGGGTCTACATCCGCATGGTTTTTCAGCCGCAGGGCAATCGGGTCCATCTTCAAGGCTTCCGCCAGCTCATCCATGGCGACTTCAAGCGCAAACATGCCGGTTGCCTCACCCGGCGCGCGCTGAAACGTCGGCGTGCCCAGTGTGAGCGGAACCAGCTTTTGCGACGTAGTAATAACCGGTGAGGCGTAGAGCATGCGCGTAGCAGCGGAAGACGGCTCCATGAAATCTTCAATCACGGATGTGTGCGAGTAGCAGTCGTGTCGGATGCCGGTGAGGGTACCGTCGCGCTTGGCACCGAGGGTGATGTGCTGGTAGGTTTGCGGGCGGCTGCCTACCGGGCCGAACATCTGCGAGCGCGCGAGTACCAGCTTTACGGGACGCCCCGCCACCTTGGATGCCATGGCAGCCAGCACCACATGCGACCACATGGAGCCTTTGCTGCCGAAGCCGCCGCCGGTGTATGGACACAATACGCGGACGTTGTCCTCGGGGATGCCGAAGGTCTTGGCAATCGTTTTTTTCACTCCGAAGATGTTCTGTGTTGCGTCGTGAAGTGTCAGCAGTTCGCCGTCCCACTGGGCGATTGTGGCATGCGTCTCCAGCGGGTTGTGATTCTCAATCGGCGTGGTGTACACCTGGTCGACTTTCACCTCGGCTTCTTCAAAGCCGGTTTTGACGTTGCCCTCTGTCAGCTCAGCGGGAACCTTGTTCTTGCCCGGATGCGCATCCGCGAAACCGGCTTTGAAGTCGAGCTTTGCGGGCAGTTGCCCGTAGCGAACTTCTACCAGCGAAGCCGCCAGCAGCGCCTCGTTCAAGGAATTAGCAACCACTACGCCGATCGGCTGGTTGTTATAGTGCACATCGGCGTCCTGTAGCAGTTGCAGTACGCGGCCTGTCGGGGGATTGACCCCGGCTTGCCCGGATTTCGGCAGGCGGGGCGCGTTTGCGGGCGTCATGATGGTGACCACGCCCGGTGCGCGCCCGGCAGCGGTTGTGTCGATGCGGGTGATGGTGCCGTTGGCAATCGTGCTGGTGATCATCACGGCATAAGCGACGTTCGGGACTTCAAACTCGGCGGCATACTTTGCCGTGCCGGTTACCTTGGCTCGTCCGTCAAGGCGCGTAATGGGCTCGCCGATGGCGGTGGGTGTGTTTGCGGCTGTGCTCATGCCTGTTCTCCTGCTGCTACCGTGAACGCGCGAACAATTGCCTGTTTCGCCATAGGGACCTTAAAGGCATTGTCCTTATACGTTTTCGCGCCGGCCATGGCCAGCTCCGCCGCGGCGCGATAGTTGTCTGCGTTTGCGGATTTGCCTGCCAGCGAGTGCTCTGCTTCTTCTGCACGCCAGGGCTTATGGGCCACGCCACCCAGCGCCAGCCGTGCGCTGCGGATTGTGCCGCCGTCAAGCTCCAGCGCCGCTGCAACCGAGACCAGTGCAAAGGCGTAGGAGGCGCGGTCGCGCACCTTGAGGTAGTGGGAGTGCGCGGCATAGGGTGATTTCGGCAGGTCAATGGACAGGATCAGCTCATCCGGGCGCAGATTGGTGTCGATCTGGGGCGTTTTGCCGGGCAACCGGTGAAAGTCGGCAAACGCGATGATGCGCTCGCCCTTCGGCCCGCGCACGCGAACCTTCGCGTCAATAGCAGCCAGCGCCACACACATATCGGACGGGTTGGTGGCGATGCACTCCGGGCTTGCGCCCAGCACCGCATGGATGCGATTGAAGCCCTCAATCGCAGCGCATCCGCTGCCCGGTACGCGCTTGTTGCACTGCGTGTACGCCGGGTCATAGAAGTAGTAGCAGCGGGTGCGCTGTAGCAGGTTGCCGCCGTCAGTAGCCATGTTGCGAAGTTGGGCCGAGGCTCCTGCAAGGATCGCCTGCGACAGCATAGGGTACTGCTCGCGGACCAAGGGATGCACGGCGGTGTCACTATTGCGTGCGGTCGCGCCCAGGCGTAGGCCGCCGTCGGGCAGCGCAGTGATCTCTGCCAAGGGCAGGGGATTGATGTCGATCAGGGCGGTAGGCTGCTCCACGCCCTGCTTCATCAGGTCGATTAAATTGGTGCCGCCGCCCAGCAGTTTGGCGGTACGGTCGTGCGCGAGCGCATGGATCGCCATGTCAGGCGCATCGGCCCGCTGGAACTCAAAGGAATTCAAAGTTGCATCTCCTACGCTGTCTGTGTGCGTTGCTTGTATGCCTGCTGTACGGCGGCCACAATGCCGGGGTACGCGCCGCAGCGGCATAGATTGCCGCTCATGCGCTCCTTGATTTCCGCTGTCGTGAGCTCGATTGCTGCTGCTTTACGAAGCGGCGTGACTTGGCTCGGCTCGCCGCGTGCCACTTCATCGAGCAGCGCCACGGCAGAAACTACCTGGCCCGGCGTGCAGTAGCCGCACTGGTAGCCGTCATGCTCCAGAAAAGCTGCTTGCACCGGGTGCAGCTCATCGCCCTTGGCGAGTCCTTCCACGGTCGTAATGGTATCGCCGCTATGCACCAGCGCCAGTGAAAGGCAACTGTTGATGCGCCGTCCGCCCGCGATCACCGTGCAAGACCCGCACTGGCCATGGTCGCAGCCCTTTTTAGTGCCGGTCAGCGCAAGCTGCTCGCGCAGCAGGTCCAGCAGGCTGATGCGCGGGTCTACCTGTAGATCCTTCTTTTCGCCATTGATGGTGAGCGAGAGCGGCATCAAGCGTACCGGCACGGTTGCCCGCTGCGCCCTCTGTACCTCCTGGGCCTGGGCGGCAGTACCCGGCACAGCCGTAGCGGCAAGGCCGCCAGCCAGCAGTGTGGCTCCTTGCAGAAAGCCTCGGCGCGAGACCTGCTCGGCTGCAATCGCGTTTCCGGCTACAGGGACCCAATCCTGCCCCGATTCGCTGGATTCATTTAGCTCATCGGGTTCGTCGCAGGGAGCACCACGGTGCTCTACCTTGCTGCCTTGCCGGGCAGCTCCATAATCATCACTCATTCGCGCTCCTCATCCGGATGAAAGTTCAATTTGCAAAGTTCCACAAACCCGATTAGATGCTGCGAAACAATCGAAATTCAACCGTACATAGTATGCTCATCAAAACCGTTTCAAAATCAATATGAATCGCATAGAAGCATTCAGGTGCAAGGTAGGACTTGCACCTGAATACGTATTCTGAAAACTCCTACTGAGTATTCTTCCCTCCGCAATTCGCTCCGTCCTGCACGTTGGTTAAGATCAGGTTGTTTGAGGTCAACGTGCGGCTGTAGCAGTAGCCGAGCGTGTCAGTTGCCTTGTAGCTGCCTAATGTGCCGCGAGTGCGGGTCACAATCGCGCCAGCCGGATTCAGCGTGTACTGGTCCGTTGCGCCTGTTTCTTCCTGCGAGCCGCTGCTGTAGGTCTTGACCCCGTTTAGAAGCCGCTGCTCAAACTCGAAGTCTTGCTGGTAGGTATGGGCCACCAGGCTGCTTGAGTTGTCGGCATTGGTTGTCGAGTTGTAATTGAACGTAAGTGGATAGATCGTCGTCTTCTGCACCTCATTCACAAGAGCGCCTGCGGTACCGGTCTGCGTGGTCGTGTCGGAGTAGGCGCTGCCTACCTGTGCAAGGTCCTGCGTGTACAGCGAGTTGTTGGTATTGATGAGCTGGTAATTGCTGAAATTTACTGTCTCGTTGATGGTGGTTGTCACAGCGCCGTGCGAGGTATTGACTATGCCGCTCAGCACGAAACTCCGCTGCGAGCTCACCAGGACTGTGGCGTGCGTTGTACCTGTGGAGTCTACCGGTGCCGAAGCCTGGACATACGGGTTCGGTGCCGGGCTGAGCGTGTTCTGGACCAGGGAGCCGGTGGTTTGTGCGCCCCCGCGATCCAGGTATAGCAGCAGGGTGCCGGTCACACTGAAGCTTGAATCCGCGTTGAAGACGCCCATCGCCACGGTATGCTGCCGACCATCGGAGAGTGTCGCAGCAAATGGTGTCAGGTCCACCAGGTACGGCTTGAAGTTGAGCGTCTGCACGCCTATAACCGGCTCCCACAGTGAAGGGTCGATGCCGCCGGTATAGATCCAGGGCAGCACAGGCGCGATGCCTGCCGCCTGGCCGTCTACGTACACCTCCGTCTCGCGGAAGGCGGTATTGCCGCCGCTTTGCAGCTGCGTAGCCAGGTTTGTAGGTACGTTTGTGTACCAGAATTCATCATTGCCCTGGCTCTGCGAGAACAGTTCCAGGTACGCACCCTGGATGTTGCGCGGCAGCGTCGGGAAGGTGCCGGTAAGCCGGTCCGTCGTCGTATTCAGGCCCGTGCTGGAGCCGGTCGTGCTCAGCGGGAATACCGCATCCGGCACGGCAGGTGCAGGATCGAGCGGACCGACCGGGTAAAAGCTCAGCGTGGCGCTCGCGGTGATAAGACCGTTGTAGGTCACCCCGCCCGAGGTACCGACAAAATTGCCGAGGTTGGCAACACCGGGTTGCTGGGAATTGAGAAGTGCGCTCAACTCGGTGATGTCGCGCTCTACATGCCAGGATGGGCTGAGAACGGTGCGCGGCTCGGCCGTTGTACCGAAGTAGATGTTTGCCCCGCCCAGGTAGAAGTCAGCGGTACGGTCGAACTGGCGACCGCTGGTCACGTTAAAGTCAGCCGCGAACACAACCTTGGCCCATGGACCTTTGCAGTCGGCGGGAGGCGTGTAGCTGAAAGGCTTGCTGTTAAAATTGTTGAAAGACTGGCCTGTAAACAGTGTTATAACGCAGGGCACGGTCGAAGGGCGTCGCACGGCTGGCTCTGCGGAAACCGGGTTGGACGAGCCGATGACAGGATTTGGCGGTACGGGGGTTTGTGCGTAAGTGGTGACGGCGAGCAGGGCGAGTGAAGCAAACGGCAGGGAAGTGCGGGGAGTGAGCAAGCGGAGCCTCCGGCGAATATGGAAGCAGCATACGCAACAGACTTGCTTTATGCATGCGGAAACTGTGTGCATCGCAGCATGCTTTGCTCGCGCCTGCACATTTCCGTCATTCTGCTTGGCACTTTAGAAAGCAGTTGAGCAAATTCAATCTCCCTTGCATCCATCCGGGCAGGCGTGGTATCTCATAGAACAGTTCAAGTTTGCTCCCCTGGAGCGAGCCTGGATCTTATGAAGAGTGGTTGAGGGACGGGCCCTGTGACGCCACGACAACCGGCCGGAGCAATTTCGGACATCGGTGTCAACTCTCTCCTTTAAGCGTCAGCTGTATCGGCGTTCAAGGGGAACATGAGATTCGGGGTGTTGCGCGCATAAGCGTGCGCCATCTCGCCTATTTCCGAACGTGCGGTTGCTGTAAAAAAGTCGTCAGAAATGCCCGTACCATCAGCCTCTCGCATTGCGAGGGTATAGATGGCAGTAGCTTATGAGTTGCGATGTCGTGAATGCGGCAAACGGTATGACAACGCACCGCTTTCCATGTGCGATGAGTGTTTTTCACCGCTGGAAGTATTCGTCGATCTGGATCTGGCAAAGGCGACCGTGACCCGCGAGTCAATCGCGCAAGGTCCCGCCTCCATGTGGCGCTACCAGGCTTTACTTCCCGTTCCTGAGACCTATGTACCCCAGACGCCCGCCGGCTGGACTCCTCTTGTAAAAGCGCCGAATCTCGGCAGCCGCATCGGTGCCCGCAATCTATACATCAAGAACGATGCCGTGTGCATGCCGACGCTTTCGTTCAAAGATCGTGTGGTTGCCGTGGCACTTGCCAACGCGCAGGCATTCGGCTTCGATACGGTGGGCTGCTCCTCGACCGGCAATCTGGCGAATGCAGTCGCTGCCCATGCAGCACGATTGGGCCTGAAGACCTACATCCTGGTCCCGGCTGACCTTGAAGCTGCCAAAATTTTGAACACTGAAGTCTATGGCGCGAACTTGATTCGCATTGACGGCAACTACGACCATGTCAACCGCTTGTGCTCACAGATTGCCGACCGTTTCCATTGGGGCTTTGTGAACGTAAATTTGCGGCCCTACTATGCCGAGGGGTCCAAGACGTTCGGCTATGAAATTGCCGAGCAGCTCGGCTGGCGCTTACCGGATAACGTAGTGTGCCCCATGGCCGGCGGCTCACTGATTCTGAAAATCAAAAAGGCTTTTGAAGAGCTCGTGGAACTCGGCCTGGTTGAGGACAAGCCGGTACGCTTTTTCGGTGCTCAGGCTACGGGCTGCTCGCCTATCTCGGTCGCGGTCAAGACCGGCGCGGACCACATCGACCCGCAAAAGCCCAATACCATCGCTCGCTCGCTCGCCATCGGCAACCCTGCTGACGGTATTTATGCCGCACGCGCCATTCTCAAAAGCAAGGGCTGGGCTGAGGATGTGTCTGACATCGAGATTGTTTCCGGCATCCGTGAGCTGGCAGAGTCGGAAGGTATATTTGCCGAGACCGCGGGCGGCGTTACTACAGCCGTGACCTCGCGCCTGTACGCGCATGGCCGCATCCACCCTGATGAACTGACTGTAACCTGCATTACCGGCAACGGCCTGAAGACCACTGATGCTGTGAGCGGCTGCTTTGAAAAGCGCGAGGCGGTGCGCCCACGCCTTGCAGACTTCGAGCATTACATTGAGCAGAACCAGTTTGCAGCTGAACTTGTAGGGAGCCGCTAAATGCCGATCCGGGTTTTACTGCCGAATGCGTTTCAAAAACATACGAACGGCGAGCGCGAACTGCAATCGCAGGCCGCGCACCTGCCGCAATTGATTGACGACCTTGAAAGCTCGTTCCCAGCCTTGAAGACGCACTTGCGCGGTGCCGATGGACAAGTACGCCGCTTCATCAACTTTTATGTCAACGATGAAGACATACGCTTCCTCGGAAATGATACCTATCAGTTTAAGGATGGGGATGAAGTGCTCGTTATTCCTTCCATTGCAGGCGGTAGCGGCATGCGCGCTTAAAATGGGATTGCTCAGGAGAGGGAGATGGATGCGCTTGCGGATGCAAAGCTTTCCCACTCTTGTAGCAACCCCACTGAAAAGCAAAGGTCTGCACAATGACACGAGATGAAATGATCACGGCTATCGACAGCGAAATTAGCCGTCTGGAACAGGTACGAGATCTGCTGCAACATTCGGCAAGTGACCGCTTTATTACGTCCTCCGACGCAAGTGCCCCCTCGGCGAAGAAGCCGCGGGTTCTGAGCCCGGAGGCTCGCCGCAGCATTGCACAGGGACAGAAACGCCGCTGGGCCAAGCAGCACGACGGCCAAGAGAATGCGGCAGCACCTGAGACTGATTAGGCGCTGCGAAACCTACAATGATCAAAATCAAACTGCTGCACCCGCATGCCCGCGTGCCCTCGGTAAACCATTCCGGTCAGGACTTAGGTTTTGACCTGTACGCTGTGGAGAACACGGTGCTGAAACCGGGCGTGCCTGTAAAGGTACCGACCGGCATTGCGGTGGAAGGGCCGCCCGGCATGGGTTTTATCATGGGGGATCGCTCCAGCATGGCGGCTCGCGGGGTGACCTATGTCGGAGGTCGTATCGATGCCGGTTACCGCGGGGAAATCCTGGTTTGTCTCGTCAATGTGAACCAGCCTCGCTATTCGTTGGCGCTTGAGCACGCTCCCGATGGAACGCTCCAAAATGCCGAGTTGGTGATGACCGATGTAAGCGTTGCGATTCAGGCCGGCGATAAGATCGCGCAGATGTCGCCTTTTCAGGCCATGACGCACATGGAAGTTACCGTGGTAGATGAGTTGGGGCACAGCCTTCGCGCGGCAAAAGGATTCGGCTCAAGCGGGCGCTAACTCGTCCAAGCGACAGAAGATAAACGGGCGGCGGCCCCGACTCAAATTTCATTCAAGCGTTTCCGCAGTTATCGCTATGTCAGAGATAAGCCCCGCATAAAAGTTTCGCCATGTTGCCGTGCTTACAGCTAGAGCTCCAGGCTCTATCCAGACGTGTGCGCATGCCGCTATGATGCAGTGGCCATTCAGCTTAACCCACGCAAGGACCCACTCCATGATGCTTCGTACCTCCGCCGGTTTCCTCTTCCTGCTTGCCGCTCCCGCAATTCTTTTTGCACAGGTTCCTCACTCGCTTACGCCTGCCGAGAAGCAGCGCGTCGACGAGATTGTCAGCAAGATGACGCCCGAGCAGAAGCTTGACTACATCGGCGGAACGGGGTTTGCAACGAGAGCGGTACCGTCAGTCAATCTGCCGGCGTTTGAAATGTCCGACGGGCCGTTCGGAACACGGTCCAACGCGGGATTCCCTTCAACGACGTATGCAGCCGGGATAGGGCTGGCGGCGAGCTGGGATCGGGATCTGGCTGCTAAGGTGGGTGCGGGAATCGGGCGCGACGCACGGGCACGCGGAGTGCACTATATGCTTGGGCCCGGCGTGAATATCTACCGCTCGCCGCGGAACGGGCGCAACTTTGAGTATTTCGGCGAAGATCCGTTTTTAACGGGCAATATCGCCACAGCTTATATCACCGGTATGCAGGAGCAAGGTGTCAGTGCGACTGTGAAGCACTACCTGGGTAATAATTCCGAATTTTTGCGGCATGATTCAGATTCCATCCTTGAGGAACGGGCGCTGCATGAAATCTACCTGCCCGCGTTCGAAATGGCGGTGAAACAAGGCCATGTCGGGGCCGTGATGGACTCGTACAACCTGATTGACGGGGAGCACGCTACCCAGAATGCGCGATTTAACATCGACATTCTGAGGAAAGACTGGGGCTTTGAGAACACCCTCATGTCAGACTGGGTGGCGACCTACGACGGGGTGGCTGCGGCAAACGGCGGCCTGGATCTCGAGATGCCGAATGCGGCATTTATGAACAGTAAGAACCTTGTACCGGCTATGCAGGCGGGCACGGTTTCACAAGCGGTTATCGATGATAAGGTTCGGCACATTCTGACCACAGCGGCGAAGTTCGGCTGGCTGGACCGGGTGCAGACAGACTCTTCCATTTCATACCTGGACCCGCGTAACCGGCAGACAGCGCTTGATTCGGCGCGAGAGTCGGCGGTGCTGCTCAAGAACGAGGGCGGCATTTTGCCGCTCGACAAAACCAGGATCAAAAGTATTCTCGTCGTGGGTCCGGACGCATACCCGGGAACGCCGGTCGGCGGCGGCAGCGCGGGGGTCAAACCGTTTCACCAGGTGAGCGCGGTGGAAGGACTCGCGGATGCGCTGCAAGGCCATGCGACGGTGTACTACGATCGGGCGATTCCCGAGCTGAACGATATAGCGCATTCGACGAAGTACATGACAGAGGCGCAAGGCGGCAAGCCCGGGGTTACGCTTGAGAGCTTCAAAAACGGCACCCTGGAAGGTACACCCGCCGCCAAGGCGACCGTGATGAGCATCAGCGGAAAAGGGCTCGATATCGCGTCCCTGGTGGCAGATCCGGAAGCCTTGCAGGAGGCGCTGGCATCCATGTCGGCGAAGCCGCAAGCAACGTCACGGCGTTTTACCGGCTACTTTACACCGCCGGTTGCGGGGAAATACGCGCTGATTCTAGAAGGATCGGGTGAGGGGTCGGGCAACCGTGTGTTTGTGGACGGCAAGCAGGTTTTCGACAACTGGGAATTTCCGAAGTCGTACGAAGCGCATATGACGCTGGAATTGTCTGCCGGGCCGCATAAAGTAGTGGTTGAAGACAAGCAGAACGGACCGTTTGGGGGGAAGCTGCTGTTCGGCATTGCTGAGGAAGAGCAGGGACTGGTAAGCAAGCGGGCCAAGGAGCTTGCGGCCAAGGTCGATGCAGTTGTAGTCATGGCGGGCTACTTGCCGACGGAAGAGAGTGAGGGCGGCGACCGTACGTTTGGGCTTCCGTATGGGCAGCACCGGATGATTTCAGACCTGCATGCGATCAATAAAAATGTAATTGTAAGCATCACTTCAGGCGGCGGAGTGGACACCTCAGCCTGGTTTTCGGATGCGCCTGTGCTGCTGGAAACCTGGTATGCAGGACAGGAGGGAGGAAAGGCGCTTGCGGAAATCCTGCTGGGCGACGTAAACCCTTCCGGCCATTTGCCGGCTACTTTTGAGAAGAAAGCGGAAGACAACCCTACGTATGCAAACTACTATCCCGCGCCCGGGACCAAGAAGGTCGAGTACAAGGAAGGGATTTTTGTCGGCTATCGCGGCTATGAGAAGAACAAGGTAGAGCCGCTGTTTCCATTTGGGTTTGGACTGTCCTATACAACCTTCAAGTTTGCGAATCTCAAAGTTGTGCCGAAAGCAGTAGGGGCTGACCCCTCTGTAATGGTGAACTTCGACATCACAAACACCGGCAATCGTAAAGGTGCGGATGTAGCGCAGGTGTACGTAGGGGAGACAATGCCGAAGGTAGAACGTCCGGCGCAGGAGCTGAAAGGGTTTGAGCGCGTGGAGTTAATGCCCGGTGAGACGAAGCATGTTTCCGTGCCGCTCAACGCACGGTCTTTTGCGTACTGGGACGCGGCGGGAAAGAAATGGACAATCGATCCGGGCAAGTTCACAGTGCATGTGGGAGATTCAGTAAAGGCGACGCCGCTCACGGGGTCTGTGGAGTTGACCGCTGCGGCGGCGGGATCACGATTCTAAAAGCATATAAGCGGAGCCGATTCATAGGAGATCGGCTCCGCTTTTTGCGAAATCACGGTACGGTGATGACAACCTTGCCGACCTGCTGATTTGACGCAAGGTATCGATAGGCTTCAACAGACTGCTCCAATGGGAACGTCTTTGCAATCTTGGGGTGAAAGCGTCCATCTTCCAGACGCTCAACGACATACTGCTTGGCTGTTACAAATGCTTCAGGGTCAGCCACGACGCTAGTGATTCCCGACCAGCGCATCACTAAACCTTTACTGGCCACTTGCATCAATGGAAATGGCGTCGGCTCCATGGAGAGCAAACCATAGATGAAGATCGTGCCGCCCGGTGCAGCTGCTTCAGCAAGTTTTTCTACAAACTTTCCTGCGATGGGGTCGAAGACGATCCTCGCCAGTTTGCCGCCCGTAATTTCCTTGACCCGCGCTGCAAGGTCTTCCTCCTCAGTCGCAATGACATAGTCGGCACCGGCTGCAAGCAGTGCATCGCGCTTGTTGCTGTGCCGCGTCGTCGCAATGGAAATAGCCCCTTGTGCTTTCGCGACCTGGATCGCCGCCAGTCCCACACTGCTCGATGCGGCGGTGATCAGTACGAAATCTCCTTCGCCCACTTTGCCGTGCAACACAAGCGGACCGTAGGCGGTCAGGTATTGCATCCAGACCGCGGCGCCCTCGGCGGAGGAAAGCTTCTCAGGAACGGGAGCCAGCATGTTTGCCGGAACTACCGCCTCTTCACCCAAAACGCCGTTCTTGTTCATGGAGTAGCCGGGAACTGTGCCTATGCGCTTGCCTTTGTAGCCGGTGTCTACGCCGGGGCCGACCTCTTCCACAACGCCCACGACTTCGTAACCGACGCGCGACGGCAATACAGGCTGCTCAAAATAGTGGCCGCCCATGTACATCAGTTCCGCGCGGTTTAAGCCTACCGCCTCCACATGCAGTTTGACTTCGCCTTCACCGGGTGCGCGTGTCGCCGCATCCTTGATCTCCAGAACTTCAGGACCGCCGAGCTTGTTGAAGAAAACTGTTTTTGCCACGTTTTCACCTCTTCTCGTTCGATGAACTGTGCCGGGAAGTGATGCGGGTTCTTGAAATGAAGCAAAAGAAAAGGCGTGCCCCTTTCGGAGCACGCCTTTATCCAACAAACGAGCCTAGTTGGCAAATGCCCCGGCAGGCTCCTGTGCCTGTGTGGTCAGCACACCGCCGTGCGGGCGCACGCGGAAACGCTTGATCTTGATGTTGAGCTGACGCTCGATCTTGCGCAGATCACCCTTCTCGTTCGGTGTGGCGAAAGTAGAAGCGACACCGGTGGCAGCCATGCGGCCGGTACGACCCACGCGATGCACAAAATCTTCCGCTTCTTTCGGCATATCGTAGTTCACGACGTGCGCCACGTGGGGAACATCAATACCGCGTGCCGCGACATCGGTCGCTACCAGCACACGCTCCCGACCCTGTGAAAACGACCGCAGTGCCGCGTTGCGTTGTGCCTGGGTGCGGTCGCCGTGAATGCGGGCTGCTTCTACGCCGACCTTGGAGAGCCGCATCGCGATGCGATCCGCCCCATGCTTGGTGCGCACAAAGACGATGAAAGAACCCTTCTCAGAGTTGATAAGGTGCGTCAGCAGATCGAGCTTCGAGTCGGCATCAACCTCAAACGCCTGCAGCGTGACGTTCTCTGCCGGCTTGAGCACCGAACCCATTTCCACACGCACCGGGTCCTTGAGATAGGCGCGTACGACTTCCTTGATCTGGTTGTCGAGCGTGGCCGAATAGCATAGCGTTTGACGATCCACAGTCAGGCAGTCGGCAATGCGGCGGATAGCGGGCTTGAAGCCCATATCGAGCATGCGATCCACTTCATCCAGGACGAGAATCTTGACGCCTTCAAGCTTGACCAGGCGACGATCGATATAGTCCTGCAAACGACCTGGAGTCGCCACGATGAGGCGTGCGCCGCGACGCAGCGCTTCAATCTGCGGCCCTTCCGCAACGCCGCCGACCACCAGTGCCACGCTGATGTTATTTGTCAGCTGGCGGAAGGCCTTCTCAACCTGCATGGCAAGCTCACGAGTTGGGAGCAGGATGAGCGCGCCGGCGCCGCGAGTCTTATCCAGCTGAAGTTTTTCAATAATGGGAATGAGGAATGAAAGGGTCTTGCCTGTACCGGTTTGCGCGGTGGCCAGTACGTCCTTGCCTTCAAGCGCGGGAGGAATGGCGCCACCCTGGACCGGCGTGGGCGTTACAAAATTGCAGGTGGCCAAGCGGGCCTTGAGTGTGTCAGAGATTGCAAATTCAGTAAAAAGTGTCATTGAGCTGTTTGTTTCCTTCAAGTGCACGTATCGGCGGCTGCTGCGAGTAGGGCCTGCGCACTTCCTGCGCGGCCTCGAGCGGCTGCCGATGTTTGCTGCAAAGTCCTTCCCTGAACCTTCAGGATCGTGCCGACCAATGCCGGCGGGGAAAGGATGAAATTCGATTTGCGTAAGGAAGTGCCCGGGATTCCGGATGAGGCGGGAGTATTGGCTCCAGCCTGCTCTGCCGCACGCAGCCACTAGCCGACGACGCTATGCCGCGGCTTTCGACCACACCTCTTGGTCTGATATAGACCTGCTTGTATGCGAGGCGGGTACGCTGTAGGGCTTGGTGGAAGAAATGTGCAGGGCGTCCGGCTTTATGGGCGAGAACTACTGACAACCAATCACTTGAGCGCATTCACAGACTAGCACGTCTCTAAGAAAAACTACTAAAAATGGCGGATCAGAGTATAGATGAGCAATGGGCAGCTGGAAGCTGCCCATCAATGCACAAAATTGCTCTTAGCTCACTACCTCTACCGGGCCGTGATTATCGCAGTGACCGTTATCGGGAAAGTGCAGATGACCATCGACAAGGTAGTCCACGTGATCGCCGTGCGGCACTGCCTCATGACCGCAGTCCGCGCCGTGAGTGTGACCGGCGTCATGGCCCTCACAGGTATGGCCGTCGGTGCACTCAGCCGGATTGGTCGCAGTCACCGCAAGAGCATGCTCATCAATGTGCCCTTCATGCTCGTTGTGCAGGTGACCGTCATGGAGATAATCGATGTGATCGTCATGCTGAATCGCAATATGGCCGCAGTCGGCACCGTATGTATGGGTATGATTTTCGTGAATTTCGTGAGCAGTTGCCATGATGATGTCCTTTTCTGGGGAGCTGGGTGCTTGGTTCGGAGAAATGCCTTCAGATGCATGTGCCAACCCGTTTAGAACCAGGTCGTGCATATGTCTGTCCGCAAGAAAATAGAGCATGTGCTTACCATCTCTACGTCGTCGGACGATGTTATCTGCCCTCAGTACGCGTAGACGTTGTGAGATCGTGGCGATGGTCTCCGCTTCAGCTACAGCCAGCTCGGAGACGCAGGCAGCCTTGTCTGCAAGACGTGCCGCCAGTCGCAACCGAGCTGTGTCGCCGAGCGCACGGAAGATGCGTGAAGCTTTTTCAAGAGCAACATCGTCTGTCACCAGCCGTGTAGGGTTCCCACTTTGCGGATGGTCGGCAGGCGAACAAAAGGGTTGGGACGATTTACCTGATAGAGGTACCGGCACAACATAATTTTTAGCCACTCACTTAGAATACATACACTTGCACAGGTATGCAAGTGTATGTACTTTTTTAAAACTCCAGCTTAAGCGAGACCTGTCCTGTCCGGTTGCCGCCGAAGTCAGACCCGCGTGCCTGCGTGATAGTTCCAAAAGCGGAACTTGTGACATTAAGATTCGGATCGGCCAGGTTGGTGTGATTGAGTATGTTGGTAAAGGTACCCTCGGCACGCAGGTGCAGCTGCTCTGTAATCGCAACGGTCTTGTTCACGCCTGTAGACAGATTGACTGTTCCCGGCCCGACAACGCTTCCTACGGATGAGTTGCCAAAGCGTCCGATGGGCGCACTGCTTACCCCCTGTGTGCAGGTGCCGTTTTGCAAGGCGGCAAACCCGCCGCCCCCCGGGCAGGCGAAGGCTGCCGTGTTGAACCATTGCTGCCGGTTTTGCGCACTCGTATTGCCCCGGGCAACCCGGTCAGGCCGCTGCGGGCGTGAAAAGAGGCTGCCGGAACCGGTGCCTGACGGGTCATCAGTACCAGCCGGGAGAAACGGCGTCAGGAACGGCCCGCTCTGCCATACAAAGATGTTTGTTACCTGCCAGCCGCCTGCCGCCGTATCCAGCAGCCTGGGCATGTTGCCGCCGAAGCGCCGTCCCCTGCCGACCGGCACATCGGTGAGCCCGGTCATCAGGAAGCGGTCGCGGCGCGTGGCACTGACATTGCCGTAGTCCAGTGCGCGATTGCCCGACCAGGTCGCATAATAGCCTCCCTGCTCATCAGAAAATGAAGACGGGTTGCTGCCGAAAGCGCCATATGTACCCTGATCGTCCGACAGGTTTTTCGCGAGAGTGTACGCAGCTGTGAAGGAAAGCCCGCGTGTAAAGCGCCGTGACAGCTCCGCTTGCAGCGAGTTGTAGTCGGCATTGGCTGAGGTATTGCGGCTATTGATAGTTTGAAAGTTTGGAAACGGAAAAGCCGAGAGCGGCTGGTCGACCGCACGGGTGGTAGAGGAGATGGGCAAGTCGTTGTAATTCGGCTGCCACACCAGGTGCTTGGTTTGCAGTGCGACATAGGAGACACGGGCTGCAAGCCGGCTGGGGAACTCATGCTCAACCGACAACGCAAACTGAAGCGAGTAGGGGTCATGCCAGTGAATATCGACTGCCGAATTGAAGCTGGAGGTTCCATATTGCGGAGTAAAAGTGCTGCCCAGTCCGACGTTCGGGAAAACGATGGCGGGCGGCGTCACAGGTCCATTTTGATTTTGTGCGGGCTGCGTGTTGTTGAAAATTTGCTCATTGGTTTGCAGCGTACCGGCAAGGGCGTAGAACAAAGCGCCTGAAGTGGTGATGTTGTAGTAGCCCGCGCCGCCGCTGATGACTGTTTTCTCGTTGCCGAAAGGCCGCAAGGCAAACCCGATGCGCGGCTCAAAACGAAGCTTCGGCGCGTACCGTAAACCGGCAGGCAGACCCGCCTGCGAGCTTGAAAGTACAGGCGTACAGGGTGCGCCGTTCACGGTGCTCCCTGTTACATAGGGATTGTTGATACCGGCTGTCGGGCATGCGTTGAAGTTTGCCAACTCGGGAGCCGAGAGCAAGTTCGCATGGCCGGCCGGATAGATCAGCTGTCCGGACCGTGCGACGCTTGGATCGAAATTACCTAGATTTCCATCCAGAGCCTGAAATGCCGGATGATACTCGTACCGCAACCCAAAGGTAAGGTTCAGGTTTGATGTAGCTTTCCAGTTATCCTGCGCATACAAGGCATATGCCTGGCTGCGACCCCGGTTATCTGTGGTGATGTTATCTGTATAGGATTGGTAAGGCGTGCCGAGCAGAAAGTCCGCGAACTCCTGCCCTGTATACCGACCGTCAAACAGGAACGATCCGTAATTATCGCCCGCCGTTGCATCGAGCGGAGTATTGGCTTGTAAGGTTCGAACATCCGCGCCGAAGCGCAGGGTATGTCCGCCTTTCTGCCAGGTGACGTTATCGACATACTGAAAGAGGCGCGACGACTCATCAAACGTCAACCTACCGTTGCCGTTCGGCGTAGTCAGGGTGGTGAGTTGATTGAATTGAAGCAGTGAAATTCCATTGAAGGGAAAGTTTGGACCGATGCCATTTAAGTTCGCTGCGTTTGTTACCGCGGCACCATTAAAGTTATTCGCCGCTCCGTCTTGCTCAAGCGTAAAGCCGAAGCGAAACTCATTGGAAAGGTGAGGCGTAAAGGTGTAATTGAACGAAGTTGCGAAGATGCGATACTGCGTCGTGCCGTCAGAAGCAGGCAGATTCAGCACGTTCGGCTGCGTTTGCGAGATATTCTTAAAAGTAAAGCGACCGTAGACAAAGGCTTTCGCATTGAAAGCCTGATCCACTCGGGCATCGAACTGATTGGAAGCGATGCTGTTGTCTTTGAGCGCGCGATAGTTATAGCCGAGCCCGCTCAGTGCGGCTGCTTCAGACTGGGTGTTGCCGACATTCGGGTCCGGAAAGAGCGAAAGAAAGGGCAGCGCACTCGCATTGATCGCAGGTAATGTTGCATTCAGGTAGGTGCCGCCGCTGAACGGATTGTTCAGCGACGCGGTCTCCTGTGAGAAATTTCCCTGCTTTTCAAGCACGGTCGGCACGAGATATTGCGCTACTGTCGATTCAGGAAAGCGCAGACCCTCATAGGTGCCGAA
Organism: uncultured Acidobacteriaceae bacterium; assembly: GCA_964235655.1. GTDB lineage: Bacteria > Acidobacteriota > Terriglobia > Terriglobales > Acidobacteriaceae > EB88. The sequence continues at coordinate 129,991 of CAXSBB010000005.1, read as the reverse complement.
GAAGAATGTGCGGTCATGCCCGTTATACAAATGGGGGATCACCACGGGGCCGCCTACAGAACCGCCGAAATCGTTGGCGACTTTTTTCGGCTTGGTCGCGGCGCTTGCTCCGTAGGGGATGGCATCGAAGCCTGAATTCTGGAAGTACCAGAAGGCCGAGCCGTGCAATGTATTTGTGCCCTGCTTGGTTACGGTCGTGATCTCGCCGGGCTGGCCGAACTCGGCATTGTTATTGACCCCGTCCACGCGGATCTCCGCGATCGACTCAGCGGAAGGAAAGGCGTCAGCCTGCACGTTGTTGGTGGTAAGGTTCTGTGCGGAGATGCCGTCTACCGTGGTCTCAGACTGCGAGGGCAGACCGCCCTGGATCGAAAATTTGACCGATGGCGCAGGCGATGAAGATGCAGCTGAAGGGAACGACGCCGAGTCAGGCTGCACACCCGGCAGCGTCTGGATCACGTTGAGCGGGCTGGTGGACCCGTTGCCGCGATAATTCGCGGGAAGCGCGAGTACGTCCGCCGGACTCAGGGTGTCGGCAATGGAAGAGTCTTCAGTATTCAGCGTCCCGGCATCACTGCCTGAAACCGTTACTTGTTGCTGCACGCTCTCCGGCTGAAGCGTGAGATCGAGCCGTACCTGCTGCCGGGCTAAGAGCTGCACCCCGGTAACAGAGTCCTTGGCGAATCCCTCATGCTGTGACGAGATGATGTAGGTGTCCGGTTCCAGATTGACAAAGGAGAAAGCGCCGGCGGCATCGGTCTGTGCCTGCCTGGTGGCGTTGGTGAGGGTGCTGGTGAGGATGACGCTGGAGTTTGGAACAGTTGCGCCTGTGCTGTCGTGTACCACGCCGACAAGGGAGGCTTTTGTGGACTGCGCATGTGCAAACGGTGTGAGCAGAACGGCTGAAGCGAACAGCAGGCCTGCTGCAAGTGCTCTGCATGAATGCTCGCCGGAAACTACGATGTGCGAATGGTGCGTGATTCGGTTCTTCATTGAGCACTGAGCCTACAGCCCGTTAGGGGTAAAAATCTTAAAAAGTGTGATTCGTTTCACAGCCTGAAAGCTCGGGCGCCCTGGATTTTAATTTCGGCGTCATGCCCGGTCCAGGCAGGATGCTGGGCTGTTACCGCTTGCTCAGCGGCTGCGCGCGCACTGTGTATGGTGTTGACCTTGGCAGCGCGCTCGACCTATGTCTGGCATTCTTAGAAGATTATGGCTCTCTATTTCAGTGCCGGTTCCCAGGATGCCGAACTTTCTCACGGACACATGCGCGACGGGCTTGCGGCTGCTTTTGCCAAGCTGGGGGAGCGCAGGCGGGTACTGGCGATACCGCCCGATGCTACGCGGTTCCACTCGCGCGCAGGTGAGCTGACGCAGATGGTTCACGAGCATTACGGTGACAAGCTGCTGGCCGTGCTGCCCGCGCTTGGAACGCACGCCCCCATGGATGAAGCATCCATTGAACGGATGTTCGGGGCAATACCGCGCGCGCTGTTTCGCGTGCACCACTGGCGCGAGGGTGTGGTCACACTCGGCGAAGTACCTGCAGACTTCATCCGCGAGCAATCCGAGGGCAAGCTCGACTATGCATGGCCTGCGCAGGTGAATCATCTGCTGGTGGAGGGTCCCGGTGATGGAGCGGGTGGATTCGACCTGATTTTGTCCATCGGCCAGGTAGTGCCGCATGAGGTTATCGGCATGGCCAACGGCAACAAGAACATCCTGGTGGGCACCGGCGGCGCCGAGAGCATCGACCGCAGCCACTACCTGGGCGCGGTGTACGGTATGGAGCGCATGATGGGCCGGGCGGACACGCCGGTGCGCCGCGTGCTGAACTACGCCGCAGAACGCTTTCTGAAGCACCTGCCCATTGTGTACGTACTGACGGTAGTGGGCCGTGACGCGGGCGGCGGCTTGGTACTGCGCGGCCTGTTCATCGGTGATGATGCCGAGTGCTTTGAGCGTGCGGCTAAGCTGGCCCAGGTGGTCAACTTCACCCTGCTGGAACGTGAAATCCGGAAAGCTGTTGTGTACCTTGACCCGCATGAGTTTCACAGCACCTGGCTCGGCAACAAAGCCATCTACCGGACGCGCATGGCACTAGCGGATGGCGCGGAGCTGATCGTGCTGGCACCGGGCGTTAAGGAGTTTGGCGAGGACCCGGCCATTGATACGCTCATCCGCAAGTACGGCTACCGGGGCACCCCGGCGACGCTGGCTGCGGTTGAAGAGAACGCCGATCTGCGCGGCAACTTGAGTGCTGCCGCGCACCTCATCCATGGCTCGTCAGAAGGTCGCTTTCGCATCACCTACTGCCCCGGCGGGTTGAGCCGCGAACAGGTGGAAGCTGTCGGTTTTAGCTACGCGGACCTCGCGCAAATGATTGCGCGGTATGACCCTGCCAAGTTGGCAGACGGCTGGAACACGATTGACGGAGAGGAAATCTTCTTCGTTTCACGTCCGGGTCTAGGCTTGTGGGCCTACAAGGAACGTTTCGCAAGCAGCTAACCTGAAGCGTTCACCCGGGCTGCTTTGATCGGTACCGCCAACGCAGCCCGGCTATGCCCGGTGGCGATCTCAAGGAAAGCGTGCCCTGCGCGTGAGAGTGCTTTTTCCTTGCGAAATACCAGCGCCAACTCCCGCGAGATACGAAGCCCGTCTACCTTGAGAACCCGGAGAGCGCCCGTGGCTGCATCGGACGCAACGACCGCGCGCGGCAAAAAGCCCATGCCCAGCCCGGCAGTGATGAGCCGCTTCAGCAGCTCGCTCGACTCCACCTCCATGGCGACGCGCGGATGCACTTCTTCCGCACGGAAAAACTCATCCAGCTGATCGCGCTGTCGACCGCTTTTGGTCAGCAGCAGCGGGTGTTCCAGCAGCTCTGCCATGGTGACACTTTCGCGATTTGCCAGCGGATGCGCCGGCCCTGTCACCAGCACTACTTCGTCCTTGTGAATGCGCTCAATGGTAAGCCGCGCATCCTTAACGGGCAGGCTCACCACGCCGAAATCGACTTCACGGTTCAGCACCTCTTCAAGGATGCGAGCGCGGTCGGCGCGCACAATTTTAAGCGCCACCCGGCTGTACTGCTGCTTGAAGGCGGCAAACACGGCAGGGAGCACGTACAGGCTGGTTGCTTCGTTGGCGCTGATGGAGATTTCGCCGCGCGGTGAGCGGTGCAGCTCGGCAATCGTGATGCCGATGTGCGCATGGCACTGGAGCACGTGCTCGGCAAACGGCTCAAATACGCGGCCTGCGGCGGTAAAAGTAACTTTGCCGCCGTCACGGTCAAACAACCGCGAGCCGATTTCTGTTTCCAGAGAGCGAATCTGCGCCGAAATTGCGGGTTGCGTGACACTCAGCTTTTCTGCGGCGCGGGAGAAGGAACGCAAACGGCTGACTTCTAAAAACGTGCGTAGTTGTTCAAAGTCCACAGGGCGCTCCTTTCAGGTTCGCCACTATCGTACCAAGGTTTGCGCATGCTTTTAGATATGCAGCAGACACTTCGCAGCAGGTGCTTGTTTATGGCGACTGCTGTGCGCCTTCGGCAAGTAACAAGGCTTCAACCGCCGCTAAATCGTCCGCGGTATCTACACCGCGCGTGTCATAGGGGGTGATGGAAACCCAGAGGTCGATTCCATTTTCGAGCAGGCGCAATTGTTCGAGCTTTTCTGTGGCTTCAAGGCGGCTAGTGGGCAGGTGGGGGAAACGCTCAAGAGTTTCGCGTCGGAAGGCGTATAGACCCAGATGCTTCAATGGCGGCACGCCATCCCCGGTGCTGTCGCGGTCGTGCGGAACAGGCGCGCGCGAGAAATACAAGGCTCTACCATCACGAGCACACACCACCTTCACAGTATGAGGTGAGTAGAACTCCTGCGGCGTACAAGGCGTAGCCAGGGTAGCGGCTTCCACAATACGGCCATTTTCGCGCTCGGCCAGCATGGGGGTCAGCAGAGTGCTGAAGTGCTCCGGGCGCAGCAGCGGCTCATCTCCCTGGATATTGACGTAAATGTCAGCTGCGACAGTTTGCGCAACGGCATGCACGCGGTCTGTACCGCTGGCGCATTGCGGCGTAAGCATGACAGGGTAGCCGAGTCGCCGGGCCAGCGTCATGATCTCGGCGGAATCAGTAGCAATTACCACCTCGTCCAGGGCTGAGGAGGCGCACGCCGCGCGGTACACCCAGGCCAGCATAGGTTCGCCTGCAAGCTCAAGCAGCATCTTGCGCGGCAGACGGGTTGAGGCAAGCCGTGCCGGGATGACGCCGAGTACATGCGGCTTGGATGATGGCATGGGGAGTTCCCTAGACGCGAACGAGCGCAGCTTCTATCGTAGCCGGTTAGAAGCAGCCCGAGCGTTGCGCAAATGGTCTGTGCCTTGTAATCTACTGGTTGGATCGCTCACTTTGAGCCGGTTCGGGCGGCGTAGCTCAGATGGTTAGAGCGACGGACTCATAACCCGTAGGTCGACGGTTCAATTCCGTCCGCCGCCACCAAGCCATTCTCAGACCTATTTGCTTTTCCAATTTTAAAGTACAGCTTTAGTTCTTTGGAATTTCTATAAATGGAGTTCCTAAAGGAAAGTCCCGCGTGTTGTAAGTAACAAGCGTACGACCGCCTACAAGTGCAGTTGCATAAATGATTGCATCAGGAAGCTTAACTCGAAGAGATCTTCGGACTTTGACTGCCTCTTCTGCTATCTCTTGAGAGATCGTCTGTATACGCAATGTCAAAAGGAAGCTTCTTGCTACGTTCTCATCATCACCTGGGCGCCCGACCATGACTTCCATCCACGTGATAAGGCTTATAGCCGGGTCATTGGACATATCCAAAAATTGCTGAGTTTGGCGAGTACCGTCTAAAGAATGGACAACTACATTAGTATCAAGGAGGTATCTCACCTTTCCCACTCCCCTCGCATCCTGTCCTGAAATGTTTGTCCATCTTCTTCGTGGTTCTTATTTGCCCAGATACCGAAATATGCTGATGCGGGTTTACGGCTTGCGGCGACATACGAATCTATAGCCTGTCGAATAAGCTGGGCACGGGACTCACCGCGTCTGGTAGCTATTGCGGCCAATTCATCTACTTGTTCCTGTGTGACATCTACTAGGATTCTCATAAATATATCATATCATGATATGCCCGACTGTCGCCAACCCTATCCCATAGAACCCCTTCCTAGTACATGACCTGCTTATCCGGTTCTGGAGGCTGGTTCCCGGAGGCTCCCGTGCGGCTTTGGCTTTTCCTGATTTGCATCCCCCCTGCTGCTGCTTTTACCCAGTCTGCGCCAACCTCGCTGGTCAACGTGACAGACGCCCGCTTCGCCCAGGGCTGCCCTGCCGCAGCAGACCCGCTCGGCAAGCAGGATTCCACTTGTGCTATTCGCGCCGCCCTGCATTTCGTGCAGACCTCCGGCATACCCGGTGCGGGGTTTCCCGTGCTGTACTTTCCGCATGGCAGCTACAAGGTGGCAGGTGAGGGCTATACTTCCGCATTCACTATTACGAAGTCGATCAGTATCCAGGGTGATGGGTCGGCGAATACAGTATTGGTCAACACCAGCGCCAGGGCAGCGACGCTCACCTATCTTGAAGCGTCAGGCTGCAGCGACAAGCCCGGTGCATGCCCGCTGACCGTCTCCGGTCTTACCTTCGCAGGCCAGGGACACGGCACTGCCGGCGGGCTGGTCGAGATTGACTCTTCCAATACCGGCTCTATGCACGACGTCGCATTTGCCGGTACCGGCGGAATCGCACTCAATCTTCAGGGTTCAAGCGAGCGCTGGTACTTCTCTGACATGGAGTTCCTAAACGCGCGCTGGCCGGTGCTGCTTGAAGGCGACACAAACGAAACCTACTTCAACCGGGTCAATGTGCTCAATGGCGGCGAGGCAGGCGACGGATACTGCTACAGCATCAACTGCCCCGGCGGTAAGCGGATCGAACGTGGTGTGTGGCGGCCTGACCCGCACTCGGCTGTGTACCTTGAAGGGGACAACGTGCACTGGGAGAACTCCTCTATCAAGAGCACCCACGCCATCGGCGGCATTCGTATGGCGACTGTCACATCCTCGCTGATGCACACCTATATTGAGGGGTACCCATGGGGCGGCCAGCCGCGCTTCAACCATGCCGTAGCCGCACCGGGCAAGAGCGAGCTTGGTCATCTTACCCAGGCCATTGACACCTCCACGCTCGATATCCCTGTCGATGACGCGCCATGGCAGCCGCTCTATGTCAACGATCCTGCACAGGCGCGCATCAACGGCCCACATAGTTATGTAAGTACCTACGGCATCTTTCCGGCAGATTACCTCCCCGGCAGCACCGCACCAAGCCTCACGGTACCGGGCATCACGCGGGGCACTCTGGAGCTGGTCCAGGTCGGCGCTTTCTCAGGTGATGGGCAGGGCCACCTGCTAAAACGGGGTCCGCGCCCCGTCGCATGGCCCGCAGGCAGTGTGATCGAGCAGGCCGCGCCGAACGGTTACGGCTCGGTGCGCCTGGAGGAGAACCACTTCAACTCGCTTGGTGCCAGCTTTGACGCCGGTCGCTACAGCTCCGGCTGCAGCGACACGGAGCAGCAAAAGAACTGGACCGACAACCCGTCCACGTTGTGCGCCGAGGTGATCGCGGGGCTGGTACCGGACGGCTTCATGGTGCCGTTTCCAGCGCAGGATTACGTGCATAACAGCTTCACAATCGAGGATGTCAGCAACTCGATCTTTACCGGCGGCGAGGAGCGGGAAGGGGAGGGTTGGATCAAGATTCCCGGCAACGCGACCGTCTCCATTGACGCGGCAAATGAGCCGATGCGCAGCTTTGTGGACGCCGGAACGGCACTGCACAGCTACAGCAATGGTGCAGCCCGGGTCGAGGTGGTTCGTTGGCCGGTTGCAAGTGGAGGGAAGCCTGCCTCTGCCCTTGCCTATGTCGTCGATGCTTCGGCCGGGGTACGATTCTCACCGCAGGAGGGCTTCTACACGGCTGACGTAATGCGTGACGGTAGCCTGCAGCACCAGTATCTAGGCACGGAGTGCTGGTACAACATGGCCGCGGGGAGCGCCGCACCCGACCGCCGCGCCTGCGCCGCTGCCGCTAATGGAGGCTTGCAGCAGTCAGTACTGGCAAATGGTCGGTGGACGGCAGCCGCGGCAGGCACTGTGCCAAGTTCAAACGGCGCGAAGTACGTGCTGCGCGACTGGCAGGTCAACACGCTTGCGCCACGCGGGCAGGCGGAGGACTGCAAGAGCCGAACTACAGCTACGGGTGGGGTACGCTTCAGCACGGCAGGCGATGCCACGCTGATCGTAAACGTGCAGCCGAACCCCGGTGCGCTGGTCATGGCAAGCGCCTCAGTTGGGCAGGCCGGGGAACAGGTCACGGTGCGTCTATGTAACACGGGTGGGGAGCCTGTTCGATGGACTGATGCGCCCATGGTGACGTTGACGCAGCTGCCGTAAAGCCGTAGCGAGTTGTAAAGTTTGTCTTCCCCTTATGTGCCATCCGCTATGAATAGGGGACAATGTGAGGTGGAGTGTGATTTGGCAGTGCTTGCGGGAAATACATACGGCAGACGGGTAGCCCTACAATCCAAGAACGCAAGCACTCTGCTATGGTTTTGCGTGCTCGCCGTGCTGTCGGCCATACCGGTCCGTGCGCAGAAAGGCGGCGGCGGCGACTCTACTGTAAGCCTGGTTAAAGCGCAGGAAGCGCAGCAGGCCGGGGCAATGCTGACCATGTTTCGGTACCCGGAAAATACCCCCTGGTACCTTGCCGGGCAGGCAAACATCATCTTTCAGGCGAATACACCTTTTCATTCGCCGTATCAAGGCACTAACAGCTTTCATGGTGCGGGATCGTACAAAACTTCGCTTCTCGGAACCCTGTTTCTTGCTGACCAAGTACAGCGTCTGTTCAATCTTCCGGAGACCCCGCGCAATCTACGCTACAACACGGATTTCATTCTCGATATCGAGTCGGCTGGGGGCCGAGGGCTGAGCCAGGCGCTTGGGCTTGCCGGCTTTACCAACCTCGACGTAGTGCGCAACCCAAACCTCGGCTCCGCCCCTTATATCGCCAGTGTCCAGTTGCATCAGACGATTGGGCTGACCAGCGAGCTCAGAGAAAACCCGCGCGGTCCGCTGGCACTTGCGACACAGGTACCGGTGCGACGGCTTGATTTCAGATTGGGAAAGGTTTCACTTTCCAATACTTTCGACATCAATTCTGTGCTGAGTGACAGCCACTTGCAATTTACTAACTGGACGATCGACAACAATGGTGCCTGGGACTACGCAGCCGATACCCGCGGCTACACCTATGCTGCAATCCTTGAGTACCAGGATCGCAAGTGGGCCTTCCGCTACGCGCTGGCGCTGATGCCGACAGTGGCGAACGGCATCCATCTGGACTTCGCGCTGCGCCGCACGCGCGGGCAGAACTTTGAGTTTGAGCTACGCAAAGGCTTGCTGCCGCGCCTCAAGGGCACACAGCGTGTGCTGGCATTTGTGAATGTAGCTCACATGGGCGATTACCGACAGGCTGTCAATGCCTACCTGAACGGCACGGACACGACACCCGACATCACAAAACATGAAGCCTTCGGCACGGTCAAGTACGGGTTCGGCTACTCAACGGAGAACCAGATCACCGCGCACCTCCGCGCGGCAGGCCGCTTCGGTTGGAACGAAGGTCAGCATGAATCATTTGCCTATACAGAGGTAGACCAGACCGCGCTCGTAGGCGGTGACTACGACGGTTTTCAATGGGGCAGGCCGAACGATAAACTCGGTGTTGCGTTTGTATCAAACGCCATCAAGCGCGACCACCAGAACTACCTGGCCGACGGCGGCCTGGGCTTTCTGCTGGGTGATGGCCGCCTGAACTACGGGCGCGAGAATACGGAGGAGGCTTACTACAACCTCCATGTCACACGCGGCATGTACTTTGCGCTGGGTTTATCGCATATTGATAACCCGGGCTATAACCGGGATCGCGGCCCGGTCTGGGTGCCTTCCGTGCGCTCGCACTTCGATTTTTAGGGCCCGGCTGCAGCTCTACATCGCACGTAGGCACGTACGATCCTGATTTTCGTCGATCTCGCAGACACTCCGTCTTCTCCCGAAGGTATCTGAATCGAGTGAAGCCCCGTAACTCGTGAGAGAGTATTATCTGGGCAGAACCTGAACTTCAACTTCCTGCTTGGACTTGGCTCCCTACTCATGTCTAAAAAGCTCCAGCGCACCATTTTTTCTCTCACCGTTGTGTTGGCTCTCGTGATTCTTCTCGGTGGGTTTCTGCCGACCAGTGTGCGTGCGGGGGGGCTCAGCGACTCCGACGGCGCCTATAAGCAGATGGGCGTCTATGAAGAAGTTCTACGCAAAATCCAGAATTTCTACGTAGTGCAGCCGAGCTTGCCCGCTGTGACGGACGGCGCGCTGCATGGCATGCTGGAGTCGCTCGACTCTGATTCCAGCTACCTGACCCCGGACGAGTACAAGGCGTACAAGGTTGCCGCGGCTACCGCAGCCGCACCCGGTGGAAATGAGCAGATCGGTTTGCAGGTGAGCAAGCGATTCAGCTATGCGACCGTGATTTCTGTAATCTCCGGGAGCCCGGCTGACAAGCAGGGCATTGAAGACGGTGATGTGATTGAAGCCATTGACGGCAAATCGACGCATGACCTTTCGCTCGCCATGATCCGTCTCGCGCTTGAAGGCAAGACCGGTAGCAGTGTTTCGCTCGATCTGATTGTGCCGGGCAAGGAAGACCCGGTGACCAAGAAGCTACAGCGCGGCCCCGTGAGCATACCGGCGCTTGCAACGCAGCAGTACGATAACAGTTCGATTCTTTACCTGAAGCCGACAGTGCTGACCAAAGAGCGCGTCAATGAAATGGAAGCGGCACTGAAGGGTATGGCGAAGGCCGGCAATAAGAAGGTGCTGCTTGACCTTCGAGAGGTGGCGAGCAGCGATGAGCAGCAGGGCATCCGCCTGGCAAACGCCTTTCTACAAAGCGGTACCATTGCTACCCTGAGCGGACAGAAGTTTCCCACGCAGACTTTCACAGCTGATTCGTCGAAGTTCATTACAGGGGCGCCGCTGGTGGTCCTGGTGAACCACGGTACAGCGGGCGCGGCAGAGATTACGGCTGCCGCGATCCTCGCGGCCAAGCGGGGCGATCTGGTGGGCGATCGCACTTTCGGCGAGGGCGCAGTCCAGAAAACGATAGAATTGCCCGATGGCGCGGCTCTGCTGCTGAGCGTAGCCAAGTACAACGCGCCGGACGGCAAGCCCATCCAGATGAACGCCGTCAAGCCGAACATGCCGTTGAGCCTGAGCATCGACCAGTTTCTGGCTGAGCAGGATGAGCCGGCATCGGCAGCACCGGTCAACCATCCTCGCGTGGACGACCAGCTAAACAAAGCACTGGATGTGCTGAAGGCGAAACAAAGCTGAGCCCAGAGCCTGGGTCTCCATCGAAGTTTCAGCCGCCCCCTGTAAGGGGTACCGGATTCGCAGGGCAACGTACAGCCTCAGTAGCTCCAGCCGTCCAGCGCCGTACGCCCCGGCAGGAGCGGGACCGCCGCCGCAAACTACAACGTGCCGCCCTGATCGTGCTGTGTGTGCTCGCCGCTTTATTCGGCTCACTCGGCGGCTTGGTCTTGGTTGACTCCGTAGACCTGCCCGAAGTTGCTGACCTCGAGCACTACCGACCTTCTACCATCACCGAGCTGTATGACATTCACGGGGAGCAGATCGGCTCTTTCGCCCTGGAACGCCGGATTGCGATTGTCTATAACGGATTCGCTCCCGTGTTACGAGAAGCCGTCATTGCAATTGAGGACAAAGGCTTTGAGCGCCACTTCGGCGTAAATGTCTTTCGTGTAGTGGGCGCTGCCGTACACGACTTGCGCAGCAAAGGCCGTGCCCAGGGTGCTTCCACGCTTACCATGCAGCTCGCCCGCAACCTGTTCCTGTCAGATGAGCGCACTGCCGGGCGCAAGCTTCGAGAGACGCTGCTGTCTATCCAGATTGAGCACACCTTTACCAAGCAGCAGATCTTTACCATGTACGGCAACCAGATTTACCTGGGCCACGGCGTCTACGGCTTTGAAGCCGGTGCCGAGTTTTACTTCAGCAAGCATGCCGGTGAGCTTACCCTACCGGAAGCCGCGCTGCTGGCAAGCCTGCCCAAGGGGCCGGAAGAGTTCTCCCCAACCGCGCACCCGGACCGCGCATTACGCCGTCGCAACCAGGTGCTAGCCGCGCTTGCCGATGATGGCAAAATCACTCGTGCGGAGGCAGCCGAGGCCCAGGCCGCTCCGCTCGCACTGCACCTGCAAGCTCCTCCAAATACTGAGGCGCCGTGGTTTGTGGACGAGGTACGCCGCCAGCTGGAGCGGCAGCTTGGCACGGATACGGTGCATGAAGCGGGCTTGCGCGTGTACACCACGCTTGACATGGGTGTGCAGCGGGCGGCGAACCGGGCGGTGCTCGATGGGCTTGCTAGCTACGAGCGGCGGCAAGGTTGGCGCGGGCACTTGATCAACCTGCGCGCGGCGCATACCGACGAAGAGACCTTCCGGCACCCGGACTGGGCAGTGCCGCTCGCACCCGGTACTTTCGTGCATGCCGTGGTTGAAAGCATGACACCCGGTGCCGTACAGGCACGTATCGGGAGTCAAACAGCATCTCTCTCTCCCGCCGATTGGGCCTGGACCGGCTACAGTACCCCATCGAAGTTCCTGAAGCCAGGGGATATCGTCTATCTGAAACTGACCGCACAAACCGCCGCAGGCTGGAGCGCAACCCTTGAGGAGGATACCGGTGCGCAAGCCTCCCTTCTCGCCATGGACAATGCAACCGGCGACGTGCTGGCAATGGTGGGCGGACGTGACTTCGCACTTTCGCAGTACAACCGCGCTACCGAGGCCGAGCGACAGGTGGGTTCGGCGTTCAAGCCCTATGTCTACACCGCGGCGGTGGAACAGGGAGCCACGCCGGAGCAAACTATTCTCGATACGCCGGCCTCGTTCGACGGCTACACGCCGCATGACTTTGAAGGAAACACGCTGGGCGAAATGACACTGGAAAAAGCCTTTGCCGATTCGCGCAACATCCCGGCAGTACGCCTTGCTGCACAGGTCGGCATGTCGCGTGTAGTTGCCACCGCACACCGCTTTGGCATCACGAGCAAAATCCCGGAGTACCTGCCGGTCGCGCTCGGTGCGGTTGAAATCACGTTGGCCGAGCAGGTAGCCGCATACTCTGTGTTCCCGAACGATGGCATGCGCGTGAGTCCCCGGCTTATTCGCCGCGTCACCGATGCTGACGGCATGCCCGTTTCCCCCTCACGCCCGGACAGGCAAGCTAGTCAGGCTATATCTCAAAGAGGCTTTGGAGCTCCCGTAAACAATGCTGTAGCCGCTATCACCCCGCATACCGCCCGTACCATGGTGCGCTTTCTAAGCGCCGTTACCGCGCCGGGCGGTACAGGGGCTGACGCTGTGCAGCTCGACCACCCGGTCGCAGGAAAAACCGGAACCACCAGCGCCTTTACCGACGCCTGGTTCCTGGGGTTTTCACCTTCTGTGAGCTGCGGCGTGTGGGTGGGCTATGACAATCGCCTTTCTCTAGGCCCCGGTGAAACAGGAGGCAAAACGGCTTTACCGATCTGGATGGACCTGATGCGCGTAGTCGATGCGAGCCATGCCGGGGAGCGGTTTGCCGGGGACGGAGACTGAATCGCAACCGGTGCCTGACGAATCCGTATTAAGACGTATGCAAACTGACACGAACCACGCCGCAGCGGGAACCCGGAAAGTGATCTTGTACAGCCAGCCCGGCTGCGCGCCCTGCTTCGCTGCACGCATGTTTCTAAAAAGCCGCGCCATTCCGTTTGAATATAAGGATATCCAGGCAAGCCCTGATGCCTTGCGTGAACTGATGGAGCTCGGCAGCCGCTCCACCCCGACGCTGCTGGTAGGTACCGAGGTGATGATCGGCTTCGATCCTGAGAAGCTGGACACGATGCTCCAATCCGTGTCGGCGCGGGAAGCCGGCGGGGAGCCTGCCGGGCATTGATGCCGCAAACGCCGAGCCGCAGGCGGACGCTTGCCTCCTATGCGCCGTTGGCGTCATGGCTCATGGTGCTGCTGGTCGTGCTCACCGCAGCCATAATTGCGGACTATACCCTGTTTACCGTTCGTCAACGCCATGGCGAGGTGCTTTCGTATACAAGGGTCAGGCAATACATGGGAGTTTCCGACGGCAACGGGCACTATCATATTGAGTACTTCGGCGACATGGATGTACCCTGCGTGGAGGCATTTCTGCCCCATCAAAATCTGCAACCATGCTGGTATGTCACCTTTTTTCGCGATCACTGGCAATAGTCGAATCTATATACCCCATTAGTAATCATTAGTGCTACTTTGCATTCTTGTATAAGTCCATGTATCTGCCGGATAGGAAGCATCCAAGAAGCAAGCTATGCCAGATTTGGCTTGGCACTATCTTGCTATCAAGGAAGCCTGCATGTCCCCGATTCGTATCTCAGCAGCAAAATCTCTCATCACCGCTCTCCTGCTTTCACCCCTGCCTATCGTCTTCGCCCAGGCACCCGCACCGCCTACAGACCAGCAGCTTTACAGTCAGCTCGACACGGACATGGGGAACGTCGTTCTGCTGTATGACGCTCTCAAGGGAACGCCGATCATCGACCTGAGCGCACCGGATGCGCGCCAGCAGTTCAGCACAGAGGACGCGGCCAAGATCATCGCTCGCGGCTTCGGCAATGCCCCAAATGCTATGCCTCTCGGTAAAGTCACGGATGGCTTGACGGTTCCCGGACGCTCCGGCAACCAGATTCCAATCCGCATGTACACGCCGACCGGTACGGGCCCGTTCCCGGTAATTACCTATTATCACGGCGGTGGTTTTGTGGTCGCCACGATCGATACCTATGACGCAAGCGCCCGCGCGCTGGCCAGTTATGCCAATGCCATTGTGGTCTCAGTCGAGTATCGCAAGGCTCCTGAAGCTCCATACCCGGCTGCTTACAATGATGCGATTGATGCTTATAAGTGGGTTACCGCTAACATCGGTACATATAACGGCATTAGCAGTAAGGTCGCAGTCGCGGGCGAAAGCGCGGGCGGCAACCTTGCTGCAGAAGTCGCCTTGGCAGCCAGAGATGGGGGTCTTCAAATACCTACACACGAGCTCCTGATCTACCCCGTGACCAGCAGCAATGTGACTCAGGCATCCGACCTGCTGTACACCAGCAGTCAGCTGCCGCTGAACACTGCCGCGCTGAACTACTTCTTCGGACTGTATAGCACTCCTTCGCAGGCTAACGACCCCGGCGTGGCACCGCTCAATGCCGACCTGCACAACCTGCCGCCGACCACCATCATCGCCGCGCAGGAAGACCCGCTGCAAAGCGACGGTCAGGCGTATGCAGCCAAGCTGCAGGCAGCCGGCAATCAGGTTGTGTACCAGCTCTACACGGGCACAACCCATGAGTTTTTCGGGCTGGGTGCGGTAGTTGCAAAAGCAAAGGCCGCTGAGCAGTTTGGCGCGTCGCGTCTGGCTGCTTCTTTCAAGTAGCCTTTTCACTAACAAAGGGCAGCCGCCCAGGCTGCCCTTTGTTGTGTGCGCTGTAGGCAAGAACATCCAGGGAAGTCACATCGAAAAAGCTTTGCAACCTTCGTGTGGATTCCTCATCAGATAAGTTGACAGTAAGCCACTCAAGTGCGATTCTGACGTGGCAGTCAACAATAAGGTGAGGGTAAAGACGCAATGGCGAAGATTATCGGGATCGATCTGGGAACCACGAATTCAGTAGTAGCAGTGATGGAAGGCGGCGAGCCGAAAGTGATTGCCAATGAAGAAGGTGGTCGTACCACGCCTTCTGTCGTTGGATTTACCAAGAGCGGCGAGCGGCTGGTGGGGCAGGTAGCCAAGCGGCAGGCGATTACCAACCCTGAAAATACGGTGTACTCCATCAAGCGCTTCATGGGCCGTCGCGGCAACGAAGTGAATGACGAAATGAAGATGGTGCCGTACAAGGTCAAGCAGGCAGGCGACCACCTGACGGTTGAGGCACAAGGCAAGGACTACACCCCGCCCGAGGTTTCAGCGATGATCCTGCAGAAACTCAAGAAGGCGGCTGAAGACTACCTGGGCGGCACGGTGACCGAGGCTGTCATCACGGTTCCGGCGTACTTCAACGACGCGCAGCGTCAGGCCACCAAGGACGCGGGTCGCATCGCAGGGCTTGATGTAAAGCGCATTGTGAATGAGCCGACAGCGGCGGCGCTTGCCTACGGTCTTGACAAGAAGAAGGATGAAACCATCGCGGTTTACGATTTTGGCGGCGGTACTTTCGACGTCTCCATCCTTGAGGTCGGCGACGGCATCATCGAGGTAAAGGCAACCAATGGCGACACCCACCTGGGTGGCGACAATATCGACCAGAAGATCGTGGACTGGTTGATTGATGAGTTCAAGAAGAAGGAAGGTCTTGACCTTCGTGCCAAGGGCAACGAAATGGCGTTGCAGCGGCTGCGGGATGCTGCGGAGCGGGCCAAGATCGAGCTGTCGACTGCAATGGAAACCGAGATCAATCTGCCGTTTGTGACAGCGGATGCGAGCGGGCCGAAGCACCTGGTAGAGAAGCTTTCGCGCGCGAAACTCGAGCAGCTGGTCGATGACATTTTGCAGCGCTCACTGGAGCCCTGCCGGAAAGCCATGGCCGATGCCGGTGTGACTGCGAAGCAGATTGACGAGGTTGTGCTCGTCGGCGGCCAGACACGCATGCCGAAGATTCAGGAACTGGTCAAAGGCTTGTTTGGGAAAGAGCCGAACAAGGGCGTGAACCCAGACGAGGTGGTCGCAATCGGCGCTGCTGTGCAGGCCGGTGTGTTGTCGGGCGACGTGAAGGACCTGCTGCTGCTTGACGTAACCCCGCTGACGCTGGCGATTGAGACGATGGGCTCGGTGGCAACGCCGATGATCCCGCGCAATACGACCATTCCAACGAAGAAGACGGAGACGTTCTCAACGGCTTCGGATTCACAGACCGAGGTTGAGGTACACGTATTGCAGGGCGAGCGCCCCATGGCTTCGCAGAACCGGACGCTGGGCAAGTTCAAGCTGTCGGGCATTCCACCGGCACCGCGCGGTGTGCCGCAGATCGAGGTCACTTTCGACATCGACGCGAACGGCATCCTGAACGTGACGGCAAAGGATAATGCCACGGGCAAGGATCAGAAGATCACCATCACTTCAAGCTCCGGTTTGAGCAAGGAAGAGATTGATCGGATGGCCAAGGAAGCCGAGGCGCATGCGAGCGAGGACAAGGAAGCACGCGAGCAGATTGAGGCGCGTAATGGACTCGACTCCATGGTCTACAACATCGAGAAGATGTTGAAGGATTCGGCTGACAAGGTGCAGGGTGCTGAGAAGGTCGAGGTTGAAGCCGCACTGGCTTCGGCGAAGTCAGTGCTGGCAGGTAGCCCGAACGCGGCGGAGCTGAAGAGCGAGCATGAGAAGCTCACATCTGCTTCGCACAAACTGGCCGAGGCGATGTACAAGGCAGGGCCTTCTGCAGGCGGCAATGGCGGCGCGCCGACTGATGGCGGGGCAGCAAGCACGGGCACCCCGGACGCCAAGCATGATGAAGGTGTCATTGATGCCGAGTATGTGGACGTAGAGCCGAAGCGGAGCTAGCCGACCGGCAGTAGCGCCTCCGGCGTAAAAGCCGGAGGCGCTATCTTGTATTACAAAATGGTGGATAGAATCAGGTCACTTTTGAACCGGCTAAACAAGTAAAAACGTTCTTGAAAGTGAAAGCTGCTGCGACGCAAAATCCGGCACTTTCCGCAGCTTTCTATGCAAGTACGGGTTTAATGAAATAGAGCAAACGGCTACGTGCCGGGAAGGTAGAAGAGATGACAAGCACTTTGTGGCAGTGTGAGCAATTGCGGGCAGGGCAGGTATGGAACAAGGTGTTGTTTTCTAGCCGCGGTGAGGCGGAGAGTTTCATGCAGCAAATGAGCCGGGTACAGCCGGATATCTTCTGGCGGCTTGAGGCTGTGGCTGCAAATGCAATCTGGAATTAATTCTATTGAGTGGAGGCTGGACAATTTAAGGATCGGCAATCTGGAACTATGATTTCGAAACCTGGAAGGTTGGAGTGAAATGCCCGAGGGCCATGAAATTCATCGCTTTGCCTTGCGGCAGGCGCAGGCATTCGTAGGCAAAAAAGTCCGTGTGGACTCGCCGAATGGAGGCTTTCCGGACGCAGAACTGCTGGACGGTCGCAAGCTTTTGGAGATCAAGGCACTCGGCAAGCACCTGGGCTACCGCTTCGGTAAAAACCTGACAGTACATGTGCATCTGGGCCAGTTCGGCAACTTCTGGGAAGGCAGGCAGCCCATGCCCGAGCCGAAAGGTGCCCTTAGATTCCGCATATGGACCAAGGCGGACTGGATGGAACTGCGCGGACCTACAGATTGCCGAATTTTTACCGATAAAGAATGGGAGACTCTTGAAGCTCGTATCGGCCCGGACCCGCTTGTCGAAGGCACTGATCCAAAAGAAGCTTTCGCGCTCATGCAAGCTCGGAAAACACCGATCGGGGTGTTGCTGATGGACCAATCTGTAGTAAGCGGTATCGGCAACATCTACCGGGCTGAGTTTCTATATCGGGCGCGTATCCACCCAGACCGGCCTGGCTTGAATGTTTCGCCGGCAGAGCTGAAAGGTTTATGGAAAGATGCTGTAACGCTGATGCGGGACGGCATGGAAGATCGCCGCATGGTGTGTACACGTCCCAAAGACCGGCCGCACCCGCGCGGCAAAGCGCTGAATGAAGAAGTGCACTATGTATACCGGCGGCAGGGCAAGCCATGCCGGGTGTGCGGTACAGAAGTAGAAAGCAAGGCCATGGCGGGGCGCACAGTGTACTGGTGCCCGCTCTGCCAAAAGGATTAGGGATGCCGACAGCACCGCAGCAGAAGGATTATTACGGGTTACTAGGCATTAAAAAGACGGCCACTGCGGATGAAATCCGCAAGGCGTTTCGTAAACTCGCGCGCAAATACCACCCGGATGTAAACCCGAACGACAAGAAGGCAGAAGAGAAGTTTAAGGAAATCTCTGAAGCCAACGACATTCTCAGCGACGACAAGAAGCGCAAAATTTTTGACCAGGTGGGTTTCTACTCTGACGGGATCGACCCGGCGGAGGCAGAAGAGGCAGCGCGCCGAGGCTACCGTCCTGATGGACGCGGCGGCCATTCCGGTGGCGTGCCGTTTGATTTCAGCGGCTTTGACTTCTCAAATTACCAGGGCGCTTCAGGCCGTCGCGGCGCTCCGGCGGCGGGTACCCCGGGCAATGCAAGCAGCGGCTGGCGCGACATATTCTCCGGCATGTTTTCCGGCGGCGGGGCACGCCCGCAGGAGTCTGAGCCGGGTACCGATCTTGAATACCAGGTAGCCGTCGAGTTCTGGACAGCTATTCGCGGCGGCACCATGCGACTTGAGGTCAATCGGTTGGATACCTGCCCTACCTGCAAGGGACGTGCCCACGCAGGCGGCGCGCACACCTGCCCTGAGTGCAACGGCACCGGCCAGGTAACGCAGATGCACGGCCAAATGAAGTTCAACGTGCAGTGCAAGGGGTGCGGCGGCGCAGGGAAGGTTGAGAGTAGCTGTGCTACCTGCCATGGAGAGGGCCGTGTGCAACGGGGAGAAACGGTCGAGTTCCGCATCAAGGCCGGTACGCGCGACGGCCAGCGCATCCGGCTCGCCGGCAAGGGCAATGCAGGTACCGGCGGCGCACCTTCGGGCGACTTGTACCTGGTGATGAAGGTAGGTGCTCACCCGGTGTTTACCCGCCTGGGTGACGACGTTTCCCTGCGAGTGCCGGTGAGCATGGTCGAGGCGGCGCTGGGCGCGAAAATTGAAGTGCCGACCATTGATGGTCGAGCGCAGCTGCGCATCCCCCCGGGAACCCAGGGCGGCCAAAAGCTGCGGCTGCGTGAGCGCGGTGTAGGATCAGCGGCTGTGGAAGGTAAGCGCGGCGATCAAATTGTGACAATCGACATCATCGTTCCGCAGCTGCGGGATGAAAGGTCCAAGGAAATTTTAAGGGAGCTGGCCAAGTTAAATCCCGAGGACCCGCGTCAATCCATCTGGGACAAGGTGGACGAGTAGTTATTCGCACGAAGTAAAAGCTAGTGCTATTCTGCCGTCGGCAGACGCGGAAAGGGGACATGACGTGGCGACGAAGCGGAAATCGAAAGGCGTATACATGATCTCCTCGGTCTCGGAGATGTACGACATCCATCCGCAGACCTTGCGCCTGTATGAGCGGGAAGGCCTGCTCAAGCCCTCGCGCACAGAAGGTAACACGCGCATGTACACGGATGAGGACCTGGAGCGGCTGGAGTTCATCCTGAACCTGGCACGGGATTTAGGCGTGAATATCTCCGGCATCGCCATCATCCTGCAAATGCGCGAGCGTATGGAAGAGATGAACCGGCAGATGCAGGGTTTTGTCGACTACGTGCGGTCTGAAATGCTGTCGCGTATGCAGGGTGACGCCGCCGGACCGTCGGCGATCGTGCCCATGCGGCGGCCTACCGTAGTGACACCGGCCCGCCCGCGGCGTTAACAGGCTTTGAAGACCGTTCAGCCCATACTCCGAACCGCGCTTGCCGCAGGCATCTTCGGTCTACTCACTTCCACCGTTTTTGCCGGCATGGTTGTTGTCGGTACGGTGCGCTTTCTACGCGACCGGCGCAAAGCCGCTGCACGAAACAGTATGTTCGCGCCGCCTGTTTCGCTGCTGAAACCCCTACATGGTGCGGAGCCCGATCTCCACGCACACTTGGCGACCTTCTTCGAGCAGGACTACTCCAGTCCTTTCGAAATCCTGTTCTGCGCGCGCAAGGGGGCAGATTCAGGGCTGGCCATCGCCCGTGAAGTTGCGGCAGCCTATCCCGGCATCCCGGCACAGTTTTTCATCGTCGACGAGCCGGTATATAGCAATGCCAAGGTCAGCTCACTGGAGCAAATGGGCCGGGCGGCGATGCATGACCTGTTCCTCATCAGCGACAGTGACGTCCGGGTCGCACCCAACTACATCCGCGAGGTGGTACAGGCTTTTGCAGATGAGCAGGTTGGAGCAACCACTTGCCTGTACCGTGGCACCGCCGAGCAAGGCTTGTGGGCCAAACTGGAAGCCGCCGGTATGTCGGTTGAAATGACCGGGGGCGTGCTGGCGGCCAACCTGGTAGAGCCTATGCAGTTTCTGCTGGGGCCTACCATGGCTGTGCGGCGCGCGGCTGTCGAGCAGATGGGTGGTTTCGCGCGGCTGGGGCCTTACTGTTCCGACGACTTTCTGCTTGGCAACTGGATTGCCTCGCTCGGATATAAGGTCGTGCTCTCGCCGCATGTTATCGACCATATTGTGCTGAACCTGAGCTTCTTAACCAGCATGAAGCACCAGATTCGCTGGATGAAGTCAACCCGCTTCTCCCGGCCCAAGGGCCACTTCGGCACGGGGCTTACCTTCTGCATGCCGTTCGGTGTACTTGCCTGCGTGTCAGCAGCACTGCTGGGCTATCCGGCGGCGGCAGCCGGGCTGCTTGTATACGCGGTCGGCAGCCGCATGGCACTGGCCTGGGTGGTTGCGGGTGCGGTCGTCCGGGACCCTGCCTTGCGGCGCACGGTACTGCTATTTCCGTTGCGCGACCTGATGGGCTTCTTCTTCTGGGCGGCGAGCTATACCAATGGCCGCATTCTGTGGCGAGGCCGCTGGTATGTTCTGGGGCAGGATGGGCTGATGCAGAGCGCTTCGGAGTAGAAGGGCTTCAACCGAGATTATCCGGGATCGTTGCTGTAGAGCGTCCGGTCAGAGAGTTCCTTCAAGTCCATCAACCTGGTTCCGCTCAGCAAAGCTTTGACATGCGCGTCAAATTCCACCGGCACAAACAGAAACACGCGTGTATGGCTTGCCTGTGCGCCTTGCCATAACCGGAGGAAGTCCGCATCTTCAAGAAAGATATGCGGCACGTCCGGGTAGTACGAGCCCCAAATCATGGAACTTGACCGGCCACGCACCAGTAATGCCTGCCGGTGCGTGTAGAACAACACGGACGACGCATAGGACTGGTCGCCGTATACAACGAGTCGGCTGGGACGGCCATGCTCGGCCGCAGTGACCGTGTTGATGATGTCGGCCATGGAGCGCGAGGAGAGCAGCGGCTCAAAACGAACAAACGCGATGTGCGCAGCTATGAGAAACACTGCCATGGTGAGCGCGACGGAGGTAGTGGCTTCAAAGTGATGGCCTCGTCTGCGCAGGCGCAAGGCAAGAAGCGGGCCTGCCAGAAGCGCCAGCGCGGCCAGTGCGGCGGGCAGTCTGAGGGCAGCGAACGAAGGCCCGGTTAGATCAAAAAGGTGGGACATGGAAAGTGAGTAGCTGCCGACACCCCGGTGAGCCATCAAGGTACCGATGTCCGACACATTCCTGAAGCTGCGCGACTGCCACAGGCCCCAGGTCAAAGCGGTCGCAGCCGCAAGCCCAAGGGCTGCAAGCGCAACATGTGCGCCGCCAAGCCATTGATTATTTCCGGACGGTGCTGCTCCGCGATGTGCGGGTGCCGGTGCTTCCTGCAACGACAAGGAACCGGCTACAAGCAGCAGCAAGCCGAAATAGGCGGGAAAAGTGTAGTACTCCTGGTTGGTAGAGAGAGAAAAGAACAGCAGGATGAACCCTGCATACAGCCCCAGCAGCAAGGTAGTGCGGGCACGAAAGCGCTCGCCGCGCGCGGCAAAAGCCGCATGGAACGCAGTGGGGTGCTCGTCAAGAAACGTAAGCGTGTCCGCGCGATCCGGCGACAGCGCCGTCCAGAAAGAATGCCGTCGGCTCCATAGGCGCGCCGCCGCCGCGGGAAAAAACAGACACCAGGGAAACAGCCACGCCAGATGGCCTACCCAGAACACCCAGCCCGGCTGCTTGTTGTAGTCGTGCGGAAAGCGCTTGCCCAGGAAACGCAAAAAGTGTTCGTTAACAAAATAGAAGTACAGGAAGCCATGCACATGGCCGAAGCTGGGCACGTTGCCGATCGGGTTGCCGTGGTCGGGGTTACGCAGCGCCGCCAGTACGTGCCACGGTGCGCCGATGGCCAGAAACAGCAGGAGGCCTGTAGGCAGATGAAACTCGCGCCAACGCTTCCAGTCGCCGGTGATATACAGATACGGCACTACCGCGGCCCCGAAAAAGACAGGCGCGATAAGCCCCTTCGCCAACAGCGCCAGTGCAAGCGCGGCGTAGGTGATGTACATGCGGTTCGGCTTTCGATCTTCAAGCGCGGTAAGAAAAGCCCACAGCGCCAGCGCTGTAAAGAAGGAAAAAATCGCTTCAGGAATGAACCAGCGCGTAAAGAAAAATATGCCGAGTGTTGTGAGCATAGCCAGCGCCGTGTAGAAAGCAGCACGGTCGTTGAAGGCCCTCCGCGCCCATACCCAACCCAGAACGGCATTGCCCAGAACCGCGAGCGTCATAGGCAGGTGCGTGGCAAACACGTTATAGCCGAACAGGTGGTAACCGGCAGCCGCCAGCCAGTACGGCAGGGGCGGCTTTTCAAGGTAGCGTATCCCGTCTACCTTGAGTGTGACCCAATCTCCGGATACTGCCATAGCCTGTGCGGCATTAGCGTGGGTTCCATCCGCGTCGTCAAGCAGGGAAGGGGAGAAAAGCGCGGCAAAGTGAACAGCGAAAAACAGCAGGAGCAACAGCGTCCAGGTTCGCAGGGGAGACTGCAGCAGGCTTGAAGTTTCTGCCGTTAAAGAAAGAGAGGGAACGGAAGGCGATGCATCGGCGGTATGCGTTGGCAAATCGTCCATCCTGATCTTGTTCCGGCCCTTATTCGCGGCTACATAGCCGGAGCACTAGTTAAAACAAGACGCAGAATAGCATCTACCGGTCACACAGGCTGTTTGTGCGCGAATTATGCCTTACCGATGGCACGGCGGCGTACCGGCCGGGTCGCGTTTCCATATACGCCTTTCAGAATACGAGGGTCCACCAGCCAGTGCAGCAGGCCGGGCCGCCGAGTCAGGTCAATGCGTGCTATGGCACCCTTGCGCATACGGATAGAGGCGCGTCCGGGGGTGGCGCTGCCGTTCATAATGAGCGAGCCGACGAACTGCGGCAAATTGGGACTGTGACCTACCAGCAGGACATTTTCATGTCCCTGCAACTCCTGAATAAAACCTTGAAAGTTAGACAAGGTGGCATTGGGTGAAAGCCCATCTGCCACCTGAATCTTGCTGTCATAGCCTACTTCAGTACCTACCAGGGAAGCAGTTTGCAAAGCGCGTTTCATAGGGCTGGACGCAATGAGATCGAACTGGACCTTCAAAGCATTGAGGTAACTTCCGACAAGCAAGCATTGACTCTTTCCCTCTTTGTCGAGAGGGCGCTTTTTATCTACATCCGGGTTGGCCCGGCGAGTCCCGGCACTGCCATGGCGCAGCATATAAATGTTCATTAAACTGTCAATCCTTATCAGTCAAGGCTGTTATTCGACCTTGATCTTTACAGGATTGTAACAATTGCCGAGCTGTTATTGAAGTTGATTGCTTAGTTGAAAACGGGCAATGGGCCGCCGGGACTACTGGGAATCGGATAGCCGGGGTCGATTCCAGGAGAACCTATTCCGGGGCTGACGGGGTCTGAATCCGGCTCCGGGTCGAAGTCCGGCTCTGGATCAAAATCCGGCTCTCCGCCTGGAAGTGGACCGGGGTCGAGCGGGCCGGGATCAATCCCCGGAACGGTAGTGAGAAAAAGGGGCGCTGACACTGTGTATGCTGACATGCTGATGGGAGCGGGTCGCAAGGTTTGAGGTTGCCTCCTGAGCAGGTTTCTATAGAACCCGGTCGCGATTGGCTGTGAGTCATAGTCGGATGTCGTGAGCTTGCAACCAAAACTACAGGTCGCTCGTACACACGGTGTCTGATATCTACGCTCCTGCTTTGGGGACTAGGTTAGGATTGAGGCATCCGAAGCAGGTTTGGAGAATGTATCAAACCGCCTGGTGTGAGCTGCTTTCAGCGTGTATAGAGCATGCAGCTGCCGGGTGCACAGCTTCGATTGGGGCACGAACAACATCGATGGAACAGCAACCTCCCGCGGCACCGCTACCCACCACCACCGCCGATGCGATCGACCAACGACCTGTGCAGCCCGATGCTGCTGCGCAGCCGCGCAAGCGCCATCGCTGGGTCTGGATTGTTCTGCTGCTTATCTTCGCGCTTGCTTTTGTGCTCATTCTTCGGCACAAGCCCGCAGGGGGTGGGGCGGCACAAAGCCGGCACAGGAACAATGGCCCGGTAACGCTGAACGCTGTAGCGGCGCATAGCGGTGACATGGCAGTGAAGCTGCTCGCTATCGGCACGGTGACACCGAATTTCACAGCCTCCATTACCAGCCAGGTGACCGGACAGATCATTGCCGTGAACTACCGTGAGGGGCAGACGGTCCGCAAAGGTGACCCGCTGCTCGACATCAATCCCATGCCGTACCAGGCTACGCTTGACATCGCCAAAGGCACCCTGATGCGTGACCAGGGCGTGCTGGCGCAGGCCAAGCTTGATCTGGACCGCTACCAGGCAGCCTGGGCGCGCAATGCCATTGCCAAGCAGCAACTGGATGACCAGGCCAAACTGGTGGATCAGGACACAGGGCTGGTGCGCTCCGATGAGGGAGCGGTTGAAGCCGACCAGGTGAATCTGGGCTTCTGCCATATCGTTGCTCCCATTACCGGCCGCGTGGGCTTGCGCCTGGTTGATCCCGGCAATGTAGTCCAGGCCAACAGCACGAACGCACTGGTGGTTGTGACCCAGGTGCAGCCTATTACCGTGGTATTTACTATCCCGGAGGATAGCCTTCCGACAGTGCAGGCGGCCATGCGGCAGCGCACCCTCAAGGTCACCGCTCTGGATCGGTTGCAACAGCACGTACTGGCTGAAGGCCGCCTTCAAACGACAGATAACCAGATCGACACCACCACGGGCACGCTCAAGCTGCGGGCGGTGTTCAGCAATGCCAACCTGGCGTTGTTTGCCAATCAGTTTGTGAATACTGAGCTGCTGGTAAACGTGCTGAAAAATCAGGTGCTGCTGCCAAGCTCGGCCATCCAGCGCAATGGGACGCAGACGTTTGTCTACCTGCTTCAAAACGGTACCGCGACGATTACACCTGTCCAGATCATTGCCGGCGATGCCGCAAGCTCAGCTGTAAGTGGAATCTCCGCAGGCACGATGGTGGCGAACAGTTCTTTTGAAAAGCTGCAGGACAAGAGCAAAGTGCGCATCATCCAGCAGAAAATTGCCGCAACGGACGATTCAGAGAGCAACACGCCATGAGCATCTCTAGCCCGTTTATCTTGCGACCGGTTGCGACTTCTTTGTTGATGATCGCAATTTTGCTGGTTGGGGCAGTGGGCTACACGCAGTTGCCGGTATCTGCGCTGCCGCAGGTGGACTATCCCACAATTCAGGTGCTGACGTTCTATCCCGGTGCCGCGCCCGATGTGATGTCGACCACCGTGACTGCTCCACTTGAGCGGCAGTTTGGGCAACTGCAAGGCCTCAGTCAGATGACTTCCACTTCATCGGGCGGTGTCTCCGTGGTCGTGCTGCAGTTTGCACTTACTCTTGACATCGATATCGCCGAGCAGGAGGTGCAGTCGGCCATCAATGCTTCGCAGAGCCTGCTGCCGTCAGATCTGCCGGTGCCGCCCACCTACTCCAAAACCAACCCCGCGGATGCTCCCGTGTTGACGATGGCGATTACGTCGAAGACCATCCCACTGTCGCAGGTGGAAGACCTGATCGACACACGCTTGGCGCCAAAAGTATCGCAGCTTACCGGTGTGGGCCTGGTTTCAATTTCCGGCGGGCAAAAGCCTGCGGTTCGCATCCAGGTCAACCCGACACAACTAGCCTCCTACGGTATGAACCTTGAGGATGTGCGGACCGCCCTGACCCAGACCAGTGTGAACTCCGCCAAGGGCTCCTTTGACGGGCCGCGCCAGGACTGGCAGATCGACGCCAATGACCAGTTAAATAGCAGTGATGACTACAAGGGTGTGGTGCTGGCGTACCGCAACGGCTCGCCGGTATTTCTGCGCAACGTCGCCGATGTCGTGAATGGAGTGGAAAACGCAAGTCAAGCCGCGTGGATGAACACGACGCCTGCCGTGATTCTGAACGTGCAGCGCCAGCCCGGCGCGAACACCATTGCAGTCGTTAAAAGTATCAAGGCGCTGCTTCCCCAGCTTCAGGCTACATTGCCTGCCAGTCTCAAGGTGACCACGCTTACCGACTTGACAACCAGCATCCAGGCCTCGGTCGATGATGTCGAGTTTGAGCTGATGCTTACCATTGCGCTGGTCGTGCTGGTCATCTTCCTGTTCCTGCGCTCGGTGGCTGCCACCATCATCCCCAGCGTTGCGGTGCCGCTGTCGCTGGTCGGTACGTTCGGCGCGATGTACGCGCTGGGCTACTCGCTCGATAACCTTTCGCTGATGGCGCTGACTATCTCGACCGGCTTCGTGGTCGATGACGCCATTGTGATGATCGAGAACATCTCACGCTACCTTGAAGAAGGCGAAACGCCGATGCAGGCGGCGCTCAAGGGTGCCGGGCAGATCGGCTTTACCATTCTCTCGCTCACCATTTCGCTCATCGCGGTGCTCATTCCGTTATTATTCATGGGCGATGTCGTGGGCAGGCTCTTCCGTGAGTTCGCCGTCACTCTTGCTGTAACAATTATTATTTCCGCAATCGTCTCGCTCACGCTTACGCCGATGATGTGCGCGCGCATCCTGCGTCACAATCCAAAGGCGCAGCAGGGCCGTTTGTATCGCTGGTCAGAGCGCGTATTTGAAAACATGATCGCGTTCTACGGTCGTACCCTGCGCGTGGCGCTGCGCTTCCAGGTGGTCACGCTTCTGGTGGCGGTTGCCACGCTCGGCCTCACGATCTTTCTATACCTTGTCATTCCCAAGGGCTTTTTCCCGGTGCAGGATACGGGCGTAATCCAGGGCATCTCGCAAGCATCAGAAACGATTTCGTTCCAGGCCATGGCGGAAAAACAGCAGGAAATGGCTCGCGTCATTCTGGCCGATCCGGCAGTGGAAAGCCTGAGCTCCTTTATCGGCGCAGACGGCACGAACACCACGTTGAACAGCGGACGTTTCTCCATCAACCTGAAGCCGCTGGCGCAGCGCGACCGTAGCGCAGCCGACGTGATCCGGCGCTTGCAGGGCAACCTGACGCAGGTTGACGGCATGCAGTTGTTTATGCAGCCGGTACAGAACATCTCAGTGGACGACCGTGCCACGCGCACGCAGTACCAGTTCACGCTGGAAGACCCGAGCCAGACTGAACTGGACCTGTGGACGAGTCGTTTCGTTGACAAGCTGAAGGGGATGCCGGACCTTGAAGATGTGGCGACCGATCAGCAGACCGGCGGCCTGGCCGCGATGATCCGTATCGACCGCGTTACGGCTTCGCGGCTGGGCATCGCACCTACTACGGTCGACAACACGCTCTACGACGCCTTCGGCCAGCGGCAGATTTCGACCTTGTATACGCAGCTCAATCAATACCACGTCATTCTTGAGACGCAGCCGGAGTTCCAGCGCAACCCGAACAAATTGAATGATATTTACCTGCAGGCCAATGCTTCCGCCGGTGCCAGCGGCGACTCCGCGGCGCAGTCGTTCTCGACCGCAAGCTCCGCGTCCGCAGGTTCAGCCGCGACAACCACTTCAGTCCTGTACACGCCGACGGCCGGGGTACTGACCGCTCCCACCAATGCTCTTTCAACGAGCGGTGCAGGAACCACTGCCGCCACAACGGCTACAAACACAGCTGTATCGGCAGCGTCGCAAAAGCAAATTCCGCTGAGCGCGTTTGCCACCATGTCGCGCACCAATGAGCGGTTGTCTATCGAGCACCAGGGACAGTTTCCGGCAGTGACGGTGTCGTTCAACTTGGGGCCGAAAGCCGCGCTTGGCGACGCTATTACCGAGGTCGATAAGCTGGTGCAGCAGATGCACTTTCCAGCCAGCTTACAGGCGGATTTTCAGGGGACCGCGGCTTCATTCCGCAACTCGCTTGCCAATGAGGGCTTGTTGATCCTGGCCGCGATTGTGGTGGTCTATATCGTGCTCGGCATCCTGTACGAGAGCTTCATTCACCCTATTACTATTCTGTCCACGCTGCCTTCTGCCGGAGTGGGCGCGCTTCTGTCGCTCATGTTGTTCGGGCAGTCGCTGTCGGTGGTTGCCATCATCGGCATCATCCTGCTCATCGGCATTGTGAAGAAGAACGGCATTATGATTGTCGATTTTGCGCTGGAGGCAGAGCGCGTCCATGGCAAGAGCTCGACCGAGGCGATTTATGAAGCGAGCCTGCTGCGCTTCCGCCCCATTATGATGACAACCATGGCGGCGCTGCTGGGCGCGCTGCCGCTGGCGTTCGGCAGCGGTATCGGCTCGGAGCTGCGTCGTCCGCTCGGCATCGTGATGGTCGGCGGCCTCCTGGTGTCGCAGGCGCTCACGCTCTACACCACCCCGGTAATTTACATTTTCTTCGACAATCTTGCCCAGCGATTCCGTACCAAGCCCTCTCACCCATCTACGGGCAATGAGCCGCAGGTGACATCGCCCGCACCGCAGATGGCGGGTCGCGCATGAGCCTGTCACAGCCTTTCATTGACCGCCCGGTTGCGACTACACTGCTCACGATTGCCATTGCTATCGCCGGTGCAGTGGGTTACTTTGTGTTGCCGGTTGCCCCGTTGCCGCAGGTGGACTTCCCCACGATCAACGTGCAGGCTTCACTGCCGGGGGCGAGCGCCGAGATCATGGCGTCCTCCATCGCCACACCGTTGGAGCGGCAGTTCTCGCATATCGCCGCCATTACGGAGATGACCTCGTCAAGCTCGCTGAGCTCGACCAACATCACGCTGCAGTTTGACCTTAACCGCGACATTGACGGTGCCGCGCGTGATGTAGAGGCAGCCATCAATGCATCGCGCACCTACCTGCCTGCGAACCTGCCCGGCAACCCGACCTACCGCAAGGTAAACCCGGCGGACGCGCCGATCATGATTCTTGCGCTTACGTCGAATAAGTACGATCGATCGAAGCTGTACGATCTCGCCTCGACGATTCTGCAGCAGCGATTGTCGCAGCTACAGGGTGTCGGTCTGGTGAACGTAGGCGGCGGTGCGCTGCCTTCAGTGCGTGTGGAAGCCAACCCCATGCAGCTTGAGCAGTATGGGCTTACCCTGCCCAACATCCAGGCAACGCTTTCCTCGCAAAATACTGATGTGGCCCGCGGGCAGCTGCAGGATGGCGACACCAAGGTGGACATTGTCACCAACGGGCAAATCTCGCACGCCGAACAGTATCGACCGCTCATCGTGGGCTATCACAACGGTGCGGCGGTGCGCCTGCAAGACGTCGCCGATGTGCAGGATGCAACGCAAAACCTGCGCGCCGCAGGCTACCTCAACGGCGCCGCGTCGATCCCTGTCATCATCACGCGCCAGCCGGGCGCCAACATTATCGAGACAAACCAGCGCATCCGCGATGCGCTTCCCGGGCTGCTTGCCTCCATTCCGCAGGGTATCAACGCCACCATCGTGCTTGATCGCACTACCACCATCCGCGCCTCGGTTGACAATGTGGAATCGACGCTGCTGTTCTCCATCGCCCTGGTCATCGGTGTAGTCTTTGTTTTTCTGCGCAACCCGCGCGCCACGCTCATCCCTGCGGTTGCCGTGCCGGTTTCACTCATCGGCACGTTCGCGGTCATGTACCTGTTCGGCTACTCGCTCGATAACCTGTCCCTGATGGCGCTTACCATTGCCACCGGCTTCGTGGTGGACGATGCCATCGTGGTGATGGAAAACATCTCCCGCTATATCGAGATGGGCTTTCCGCCGCGCGATGCCGCGCTCAAGGGTGCAAGCGAAATCGGCTACACGGTGCTTACAATCTCCATCTCGCTCATCGCCGTTTTTATTCCCATCCTGCTGATGGGCGGCATCGTGGGCCGGCTCTTCCGCGAGTTCGCCGTCACCCTTTCTACAGCCATTGTGGTTTCGATGATTGTCTCGCTCACCACAACGCCCACCATGTGCGCTTACCTGCTGAAACATCATCCCAAGGAGGAGAAGCACAACTTTCTGTACCGGGCCAGTGAGGCCGGCTTCGATTTTGTTTTGAAGGCGTACCGCGTTTCACTCACCTGGGTGCTTGACAACCCGGCTATCACCATCGTGGTTCTCCTGCTCACATTGGCGCTCAACGTCCTGCTGTTTATTCGCGTTCCCAAAGGCTTTTTCCCGGAGCAGGATACCGGCTCGATCTCGGGTGGGCTCCAGGGTCCCTATGACGCTTCCTTCCCCCTGATGAACAACTCCGTTCAGAAGATCGTGAAGATTGTGAAAGCCGATCCGGCAGTGGCTAACGTCATCGCTTTTACCGGGGGCGGCGGCTCAAGCAACGGCGGATTCGTGTACATGGCCTTGAAGCCGCTCGGCAAGAAACCGGGGCAGCGGGACGTCAGTGCAAGCCAGGTCATCGGGCGTCTGCGGCCTAAATTTGAGCGTTTGCCTCTTGCTTCGGTCTACCTTCAGCCCAATCAGGACATTCGTGTCGGCGGTCGAGGCGGCTTCGCGCTGTACCAGTACACGATTGTTGCTGACACTCTCGCGCAGCTCAATCACTGGTCACCTATCCTGTACGCCAACATGAAGAAGCTGCCCCAGCTTGCCGATGTCAACTCCGACGCCGAGCAGGGCGGTCTTTCGGCTTTCGTGGACTATGACCGTGAGACAGCGGCGCGGCTTGGCCTGACACCGCAGGCTATCGATGCCGGGCTGTACTCGGCATTCGGCCAGCAGGAAGTGTCGGTCATCCGCACACAACTGAACCAGTATTATGTGGTGCTTGAGGTTGCGCCGCAGTACTGGCAATCGCCGCAAGGCCTGGCTACGCTGTACCTGCGCACCTCCGGCAACCGTGGCCCGGTGCCGCTCAACTCGTTTTCAAAAACACACATCAATCCCACTCCGCTCACGCTCAACCACACCGGGTTATTTCCCTCAACCACGGTCTCGTTCAATCTCGCACCCGGCGTCGCGCTTTCTGACGCGACGGCTGCCGTTCAGGAGATGCAGAACAATCTGGGGGTGCCCGCTACCGTGCGCGGCTCCTCCTCCGGCACATTGCAGGCGTTTCAGGACTCGCTCAAAACCGAGCCGGTGCTGATCCTCACCGCCCTGCTGGCGGTCTACCTGGTGCTGGGCATCCTGTATGAAAATCTGGTCCATCCCATCACCATCATCTCCACACTGCCTTCAGCCAGCGTCGGCGCGTTACTTGCGCTTGAACTTACCAATACAGACCTGAGCGTCATTGCGATCATCGGCATCGTGCTGCTTATCGGCATTGTGAAGAAAAACGCGATCATGATGATCGATTTTGCGATTGTGGCCGAGCGCGACCACGGCATGTCGACCACCGATGCGATTTTTGAAGCCTGCATGCTGCGCTTTCGTCCTATCATGATGACTACCATGGCCGCCCTATTCGGTGCGTTACCGCTGGCATTCGGCACCGGCACGGGCTCCGAGCTGCGCAGACCGCTCGGCATTTCCATTGTGGGCGGGTTGCTGGTTTCGCAGCTGCTTACGCTCTACACCACACCGGTCATCTACCTATACCTGGACCGGTTGCGATTGCGGGCGAAAGGCAAAGGCCGTCGCGATGTGTTTCACCATCCGGCACAGGCGGAGCGTGCGCACTCATGATTTCCATAAACACTCAACGAAGCGTCGTGCTGGTGCTGGCGGCTGCGGCTCTCACCGGTTGCAATGTCGGACCCAAGTACCGGCCGCAGGCTGCTATCGCGCCTGCCGTCACCAGCTATCCCAGCGCCTCCGCGCAAAATGCTGCCGGAATCGCCGACGATGCCAGTACCTGGAAACCCGCGGCACCGAACGATGCGCTGCTGCGGGGCAAGTGGTGGGAGATATTCAAAGACCCGGAGTTGAACTCGCTCGAAGATCAAGTAGACCTGAACAATCAAACCATCCGGCGCTCGTTTGAGCAGTTCCTGGTGTCGCGGGCACTCATCCGCGAGGCGCGCTCGCAGCTGTACCCAACTGCGTCGATTGGACCTGCGTTCCGGCGTTCGCTGTCCTCTGCGAATCTGCGCAATGCCACTACTACCAGCGGTGGAAGCGGTGTCGGTACCGGCACAGGTTCAGGCGGTACCGGTACGGGTTCAGGTGGTACCGGCACAAGTGGTCCGCAGGTGCTAACCAACAATGGGCAGCTCAGCACATTGTGGTCCGCGCCGCTCGACCTCAGCTGGGAGCCTGACCTGTGGGGACGCATCCGCAATACTATCCGCCAGAATGAGTACCTGGCGCAGGTGAGCGCGGCCGATCTTGAGAACCAGCGCCTTACCGAGCAGGCTGCATTAGCCGAAGCCTTCTTCGAACTGCGCGGCGAAGACGCCCTGCAAGCCGTGCTGACGCAGCTGGTGGCAGCCGACCGCGACTCGCTGAAGCTGGCACAGGCGCAGTATGAAACCGGCATCGGCGACCAGATTTTAGTCGTCCAGGCGCAAACCACCCTGCAAACTGCTGAAGCCCAAGCGATTGCGGTGGCCGCGCCGCGTGCTACTTATGAGCATGCCATTGCCACGCTGATCGGCAAGCCTGCTCCGGACTTCCACCTGCCGGTGCGCGGCATCACCATGGCACCGCCGCCGTTTCCTGTCGGAGTGCCTTCACAGCTGCTTCAGCGGCGGCCCGATGTGGCGGCAGCCGAGCGCACCATGGCTGCCGACAATGCGCAGATCGGCATCGAGGAGGCGGCCTACTACCCATCACTGACGCTGACTGCGGACGGTGGCTTTGAGAGCTCGGCGTTTACACAAATCTTCAACTACTCCAGCCGGTTCTGGTCTGTCGGTCCCACCTTCAACGAGACAATCTACGACGCAGGGCTGCGGCAGGCAACGGTGCACCAGTACATCGCAACCTACAATGCCGACGTCGCCGCCTACCAGCAAACAGTGCTGACCGCGTTTCAACAGGTAGAAGATTACCTGACAGACACCCGCATCTACTCCGAGCAAATCGCAAAGCAGCGACAAGCTACAGACTCCGCGCAGGCTTACGTGAACCTGGCTCTTGACCGCTATCGCACCGGGCTCGACCCCTACCTGAACGTCATCACGGCTCAGAACACGCTGCTCGCGGATGAACAGACGCTCTACACCACACAAATCCAGGAGATGACCTCAGCCGTGCAGCTGGTGCAGGCGCTGGGTGGCGGGTGGGACGTGTCGGACCTGCCGACGCCGAAACAGGTAGCCGCCAAGCCGCCGAAGTCGGAGTCGCAAATCCTGCGGTAGGCAGACAAAATCCGCTGAACCGGAGCCGTTTACTGGGTAGACAAAGCCTCTGCATGCTGCCTTTCCAAGGTTGCATCCGCTGTTTTACCTTGACGAGCAAGTGCATCTGCCAGCAGCTTGTGCGCCTCGGGAAGCTGCGGGTCGGCTTGTGTGGCAACCGTTAACTGCTCTACTGCCTGCGGCAGTTTGCCCTCGGCCAGCAGGGCGCGTCCACTGTTCAGTGCAAACGTAGCGCGCTGGCGGCTCCCCGCAGCCCGGCTCAGGTCGGCGGCGGTTCTTCTCTCATTCGCCGCTCCAGCCGCATCCCCGGCATGTTGCAGCATTGCCGCCAGTTGAATGTGCAGGCTCGGCTGTTCGGGTTCGAGCGCGATGGCTTGCTTGAGGGCTTCAGACGCACCCGGCATCTCGGCATCTTTCAAAACACCGGCCAGGGCAGCCCAGGCCTCACCGTTGCCCGGTTGCAGCGCGGTAGCTCGGCGAAGCTGCTCGGCAGCTTCTACCGGACGCCCCTGCTGCGTGTAGAGGATACCCAGGGTGTAGGCAGGGTCCGGCAGCGTCGGGTCAAGCTCAGCAGCCCGCTGCAGCTCCGGGATCGCGTTCGGAAGATCGTCCTTCAACTTGAATGCCAGCCCGAGGTCGTAGTGCAGGTGCGCGCTTAAAGGGTCAAGCGCCAGCCCGGCTCGGAACTGCGTGATAGCGTGATCGAGATCGGCCTGTTGCAGATATGCGACCCCGTAGTCTTCGCGAAGCGTGGGCGAGTCCGGCCCCAATTGCAGCGCCATGGCATACAGCGGGAGCGCTCCCACGGCATCGCCCGTTTGCACATGGGCTACTCCGCTATTGATGTAGACCTCGTTACCGGGTAGCGCCGGTGAGGCTGCCAAGGCTAGCGCGAACAAGGGCAGCGAGCCGGGCGAGTCACCGCTTGCCTGGAGCGCGACCGCGAGAGCAAATGCATCTTCGGGTGGAAGCGGTGAAAGCTGTAGTTGCCGGGCGCGGTGCAGCTCGGTCAGTGCATCTGTGTCCCGATGCAGGGCAGAAAGGGCGCGCCCAAGCTGGAGATGCACGGCAAAGCTCGCGGGCAGCGCCTCGGCAGCCTGCTGCAGCAACGGTATTGCTTCTGCAGGCTTGCCGAGTGCCAGCAGCGCGACACCCAGGTGGAACAGTGGCTGCGGCAGCGCAGGGTCGAGCGCGGCGGCACGGGCAAAGTGGGCGCGTGCCTGCTCCATCTGTTGCATGTGTTCCATGCTGCCGGGAGCGCCCGTGGAGGCCGCCAGCAGCGTGCCGTGCGCGTCTTCAAGCGGGGCTGAATCCGGGTTGCGGGTGAGCGCAGCGGCAATCACGGTTTCGGCCTTGCCCGTGCTGCCGGTTGCGTTTAGAGCAGCGGCATAGGCAATTGTTTCGTCATCCGAGAAAGCAGGCGGCAAAGCGGCGGACAGGCTCAGGTCGAAGAGCTTGCAAGCCTGGGGAAAGTGACCGAGCAGGCTCTCGGTGCGAGCCAGGTTAAGGGTGATAGCTGAATCTGCGGGTGAAAGCGTGTGAGCCCGTTCCAGCTCGTGGGCAGCCGGGGCAAGGTCACCCTGCGCCAGCAGGACTGCACCGAGCGCGGCATGCGAAGCAGAAACCTGCGGAGCAAGCCTGACAGCCTGGGTAAAGTCCCGGCGGGCTTCCACGAGATCATTCCGGCTTGCCGCCGCGAGACCCGCCTGCATAACCGCTCCAGCTTCGGCCAGCGCCTTCGGTGCCGGTTGCTGCGCCGGCATGGCTCCGCCCAAAAGAATTGCCAGGGACGGAGCCACGAGAATAGAGCATAGGCGCACGTTGAAGCGATCTACCGGACCGATGCGACCCAGCTTGCAAAGGGCGGCAGCGTGACGTTTTGCAGGCTGGAGGTTGCGTTGAGAGAAGGCTGGTCGGTGATGAGGGTTTTGACCTGCTTGCCCACTACGCCGGAGCCTGAAAGATCGAGCGAGATGGTTTGCGGTGCCGCGGTAAAGTTGAGAGCCACAACAACCGCAGGCTGACCCGCGCCTGTCGAACGGACGTAGGAGAGAACGTTGGTATTGGCAGTGTCAAGCATGTGCAGCGTACCGCTGTGCATGGCCGGGTTGTCCCTGCGCAGCGCGATGAGACGGCTGTACCACTCAAGCTGCGAGTCGGGCTCCTTGAGCTCGGTTTGGACATTGATCGTCTTATAGCTGGGTGGAATGGGCAGCCAGGTTTTAGGATCGCTTGAGAAACCTGCTTGCGGCCCAGGGGTCCACTGCATGGGTGTGCGCTCGCCGTCACGGCCTTTTTCCTTCGGCCAGCCGGTAATCCCGATCGGGTCTTTGACGTCTTCCTTGCGGGTGGGCGTGGTGGTGGGTTGGCCGATTTCTTCACCCTGGTACATCAGCGCCGTGGCACGAGTGGTCAGCAGGACGGAGGCCAGCAGCTTTGAAATCTGCCGATTGTGCGTGCCGTCGCCGTAGCGGTCGATAGAGCGGACATTATCGTGGTTGTCAAAGACAAATAGCGGCTGCGAGCCGTTGAGCTGCGTTTCAGCTTCGTTGATATGGGCGCGGAACTTTGCGACATCGAGCTTGTCATGGTCGCCGTGGAAGCCGACCAGCATGTCCATGGGCAGGTTGAGCTCATCTTTAGCCGCACCGCCGTACCACTTGTTAAGCTCCGCAGTGTCGGGCAGGTAGGTTTCGCCGATCAGGACGCGGTCGCCGGGGTAGCTTGCCACCATGGCGCGCATGCGCCGCATCACATCGTGAACTTCGGGAAGATTCTCGGTGTAAATCGTCTTGCGGTTCGGGTCGCCTTGCGCGTTGATGCCGCCATCTTCGGGCTCATTGCGCAATTGCTTATCTTCAAACAGCGTCGGGATGGCGTCCAGGCGAAAACCGGCCACTCCACGGTCCAGCCAGAAGCGCATGGCGGCAAAGGTAGCTTTTTCAACCTCCGGGTTGCGCCAGTTCAGATCCGGCTGCTGCTTGTAGAACTTATGGTAATAAAACTGGTGTACGGCAGGTACCCACTCCCAGGCCGTACCGCCGAAACCTGAGATCCAGTTATTTGGCGGCACGCGGCCGTCATGCTCGAAACGCTTTTGGTAAGCGGTCACCCCAGGAGAGTTCGCGGGGATGCCGTCATTCCAGACATACCAGTTGTGCTTGGGGTTAGTCCGAGAGCTGGCCGAGTCGATGAACCATTGATGCTTGTCAGAGGTGTGGTTCAACACCATATCGAGGCAGACGCGGATATTGTGCTGCTTCGCTTGAGCGATGAGGCGCATCATGTCATCAAGGGTGCCGTACTGCGGGTCTACCGCTTCGTAGTTCGAGATGTCGTAGCCAAAGTCGACTTGCGGCGAGGGGTACATCGGGGCGATCCAGATGGCATCAATGCCGAGGTTCTGTAAATAACCCAATCGCTGGGCAATTCCGTTCAGGTCGCCGATGCCGTCGCCGTTTGAATCCTGGTAGGAGCGGGGGTAAATCTCATAGATCACTGCGTGCTTCCACCAGGTGTCGGCACCGGCGGCCTGCGTGGTTGCAGGTGAAGCCGCAATCGCTGACAGGCTGAAGAGGGCGGCACCGCACGTCAAGGTAAGGAGGCCGGTACGGCAGAAATGTTTTGAAAGGGAACTCAGGTATACCAAAAAAGCCTCCGGGATCACGCAGCAAAATATATCATTCACAGTATTGGAACGAATAGGTCATCTCTATCCATGCATTAGAGAAAGCGAATCCTGTTCCCCAAAATCTTGATGTAATTGTTAAACAATCGGCCCTGCCTTTGAGGCTTCCATTTGTCTGCCCATTGCCACTGTTTTGAGCACTTTGCCGCCTTCTTCAATGACATACAGCCGGTTCACGGCTAAATCCTTGAGCACATCTTTTGTTCCTGAAGGCCAATGCAGCTCCACCTGATCCACCTTGGTTGCCCCGTCGAGTCCGAAGTGGATGCGCAGATCATTCTGCGAGTAGTAGCTGCCGCCGCTGCGTACCTCTTCAACCTGCCGCAAAGGCTGCTTGCCGATTCCGGAAGCGGCCTCAGTCGC
The DNA here is from genome assembly GCA_964235655.1 of uncultured Acidobacteriaceae bacterium. Taxonomy (GTDB): domain Bacteria; phylum Acidobacteriota; class Terriglobia; order Terriglobales; family Acidobacteriaceae; genus EB88. The sequence goes on along the minus strand of CAXSBB010000005.1, from coordinate 92,401 downwards.
GGTCTGTGCCGTCACGGTAATGCGCGTGCCGATGCCGGTTCGATTACTCTTTGTGCCGACCGTGCGAATTTTGATCCAATTGCGGGCAACGGTCGCGTCGCATTTCAAGAGCTGCGGCAGCGAGTTCATGCAATTGACCACCACATCCATGTCACCGTCATTGTCGTAGTCGCCGAACGCGCATCCACGTGCCGCTACCGGCGCCGTCATGCCGCTTCCTGCCTCGGCGGTTACCTCGCTGAATTGTCCATTACGCATATTGCGGTACACATACTTATGCTCCGCATAGGGCGAGTCGAGGTGCGCGCCGTCTACCTCGGGGTATACATGCCCGTTTGAAATCAGGATGTCTAGCCAGCCGTCATTGTCGAGATCCACAAAGCCCACGCCCCACCCAAGATAGCGGGTGTTGACCCCGATTCCCGAGGTGTAGGTACGGTCTTCAAAGCTGCCGTCGCCCAGGTTCTGGTACAGCGAATCTGTATCTCCCGCAAAGTTGGTCTTTACGATATCGAGCAAGCCGTCGCGGTTAAAATCGCCAACGGCCACGCCCATACCGGCTTGCGGGCGTCCATCGGGCGAATAGGCAATGCCGCTCTCAATGGCTGTGTCTTTGAAGGTGCCGTCCTTCTGATTTTGGTAAAACGTTGCTGCCGTGGAATCGTTGGCGACGTAAATATCCGGCCAGCCGTCGTTATCAAAATCCGCAACGGTTACGCTCAACCCATAAATCCCGTCGGTCTTCCAGATGCCTGCTTTTTCTGAAACATCGGTAAACGTGCCGTCGCCGTTGTTCCGGTACAGCAGGTTTTTGTCTCCGCTCAGACCGGGCGGTCCGCAAGCCACCTGGATGCCTTTATACGAGCAGCCCGCTACCTCGGGCACGGGAGCCGTTTTCAGGTCAAAAGCGATGTAATTCGCTACAAACAGGTCCAGGTGGCCGCTCCGATTTACATCCACAAAGGCACAACCGGAGTTCCATCGCAGCCGGTTTTGCAGCAGCCCGGCTTTCGCCGTCACGTCGGTAAAGGTGCCGTCGCCGTGGTTTTTGTACAGCACATTTTGGCCGTAGTAGCTGACAAAAAGGTCATTCAGGCCATCGTTGTCGTAGTCGCCCACGCAGCAGCCCTGTCCCCACCCGGAGCGCACCATACCGCTCCTGGCGGTGATGTCGGTAAAGGTGCCGTCACGGTTGTTCTTGAATAGCCGGCTCGTCGGCTCCTGCCCTTTGCTGAAACCTTCAAGCCGCGTACCGTTTACCAGAAAAATGTCGAGCCAGTCGTCATGGTCGAAGTCATAGAACGCGACCCCGCAGCCGGTAGTTTCAAGCAGGTAGCGGTTCTTGTGCTCGCCGCCGTAGATGGTCTTCGTCGTCAGCCCACTTTCCCTGGCGACATCAAGAAAGCTATACCCGAGCGGCGTGCCCGCGACGGGCGAGGGAAGTCCCTTCGGCGCGGCTTGCGGTTTGGCATCGTAACTCGGCCGGGAGCTTGCCCCGGTCTGCGCGGCAAGCGACAGCTTCAGCACATCTTCCAGGGTCAACACCAGCGCCGTGCGCGAAAGCGATTTTAGAATTCCACGTCGTGTCCAGATCACCGCTGTTCGCGCTCCCGTTCCATGCGTCTAGTGAACATTTTCAAGCTTGGGTCCGCTCCCCGCTTGCAGCTGCGCGGCTGCCGCTGTTTCTCGCCCTGCATCGTCCTTGCGGCCCATGGTGCGATACGCCTGCCCCAGCAGACTGTGTGTGACCGGATTTTCAGGGTCCATCTTCTCGGCATGTACCAGGTACTCTGAGGCACCCACTGCGTCGCCCTGCCGCAACAGAGTCCTGCCCAACAGGATGTACGGCCCGGTCGTGTTGGGCTCCAGCAGTACGGCCTCCTGCAAAACCCGGCGCGCTTTTTCGTTCTCTCCCGCACGCCCATACGCATCCCCCAGGCGGTCGTACACCGAGGGCTCCAGGGGATTGGTCTTGCGCTCCTGCTCGAACTCGGCGATGGCGGGCTCCAGCCGGCTACCTGCCAGTAAAATCTCACCGAGCAGGGCATGCGCCAGCGGCAGCTTCGGGTCGAGCTGCAATGCTTTTTCGGCATAGCTTTGCGCTATCGGCACATGCTCCCTGCGCAGCAGCATGCGCGCCGCAAGCAGGTAGGCCGGGGCGCTGTCGGGAGCTATCGCAAACTGCGCCGCAAAGGCATGCCGCGCATCGTCGTACCGGTGTACATCCACGTAGCAGCGTGCCAGGGCGTAGTTTGGGTCAGCCTTGCTCTCACCCGGATTGACCGTTTGTCCGCGCACGCTTTCAAGTAGCGGAATTGCTTCTGCGGGCTTGCCCAGACGTACCAGCGTAAGCCCGCGCATCTCTGCTGCTTCTACGTCTGAAGAATTTTCTCGTAACGCCTTGGCCAATGCTTCGTCGGCAACCTGTAGCTGCCCCAGCGCGTAATAAGCCAAACCATCGATTCGGTTTAGCTCGGCCACACCTTGCGTGCCGCTTTGCGTTTGAAGAGCAGCACTCCGTTTCAGCGCCTCCTCCGCGTGTCCGGTAGCGATCAATCGCCGCAGCTCCGTTATTTCTAATGGTTCGGTCGAAAGATTTCCGGCCGTAGGGCTATTCACTGCTTGTGGAGCCTGGGCAGTAAAGCCGTGAACGTCCCCACTTTGCGCGTGCAGACTTAGCACGGATGTTGCCGCATACAGGAGGCCTGCAAAAATTGCTGCTCCTTTTCGCTGCGCCGTGCTGCCACAAGCCATTTTTGAAGCTTTCCTCTCAAGAAGAACGGGGAGCGATAGCCGCTCCCCGTTCGTTACTGCCATGGTACCCGTCCTAGAACTGCACACGCCCGGAGAACTGCATCTGCCGTGGATTGGCTGAAGAGTTCGGGAAGGGACCGGATGAAATGGACCCTCCCTGGTCGATGTTGCCGTTCGGCGTACCCCAGTTGATATGGTTGAACGCGTTATATCCATCCGCACGTAGCTGAAACGTGTACTTCTCCTGGATGAGGAAGTTTTTCTGAATGGAAATATCACCGTTGAAGAAATGCGGGCCGAAGGCAGTGTTGCGGCCTACATTGCCGATCTGGTCCAGTGCCGGGGTAGTAAAGGTACTTGCACTTGGGCCGCTGATGGGAATGATGGAATAGAACTGTAGGTTATTCCCGGGGAAGCCGCTTTCCTGAGAGTGGAACGACCGTGCGCTGCCGTTGACCCGGTTCGGGGCATCTGACGGCACCTGCTGCGTGTAGTTGGAGTAGCCCAGCGTAAATGGAAGTCCGCTGGAGTAGGTAATGACCGGGCTTACCTGGATGCCGCTCACAATCTGATTGATGATGCCGTTAGAATTTTTGAGCAGCAGCTTGTTATGACCGAACGGAAGCTCCAAAATCCCGTAAATTGTGACCTGCTGCTGTCGCAGCTGGCTTTCACGACCCTTGGTAATCGGCTTGTCATAGGTCGAGTAGCTGACAGCATCACTTATCGCCTGCTGCCATGCATAGTTGGCATTTAACGAAACTCCTTGCGTATATTGTTTTGTGATGGTTGCTTGCAAAGCGTTGTAGTGCGTATCGAGATTGTCGCTGAAGTAGGTAATATCATTTGTGTATCCGCAGCCGATTGCGGGTAGCGTCACACCCGCTGCAAGTGCCGTGGACCGGTATAGCGGGTCCTGACAAGCAGGCAGCGTTCCACCGTAGTAGCGACGCAGCAGGTTTTGGTCCTTGACGCCACCGTCAGGCGCAACACCGTTAGCACCGTAGGCGTTTCCCTCACTCGGGTTCCAGTGCAAAGCCTGCCCGGTAAAGGTTTGCGCTCCGGGAAGGCTGATCGCGGACTCATTGGGATTGGTGGTATTCCCATTGTCATCGCCGAAGGTGTGCGTACCCTTGTTGCCGACGTAGGCAACAGTAAACGAGACAGTAGGCGTTACTGCCTGCTGCAGGCTCAGGTTCCAGGCATCGAGCGTGGGCAGGCGCAAAGTATTAGGCCGTGCGCGTGAGTTGACGGCGTACCCGGGGTTGGGAAGCAGGCCGTTTGCAGGCACGGCGACCTGGGTCGGCGGTGTAGGCCCTTGCGCCAGGTTAAAGGCAGAAGCCGTGCCGCTCGCCGTAATTGCCTGGTTCTGCAGAACCGGCAGGTTCTGCGTTGCTGTATGGCCGAAGATCGAACCGAAAACCCCGATGTCGAAACTCCGTCCGTAGCCTCCGCGAATTACCAGCGTCGGGGATGCCTGGTACGCAATACCGACCCGTGGATTGTAAGCGTTCGTAGCGAGACCGTAGTTCATGTTGGTGCCGACGCCACCCACCCCGGCAACCTGGAGATAGCCGGTCACCGGATTCAGGATGGCTCCGTTGCCTGTTCCATTGACTGTTTCAGGAAAGTAGAACTCGTAACGCAAGCCGTAGTTCACTGTCAGCGCCTGCGTTGCTCGCCAGGTGTCCTGCACGTAGAAAAAGGTGCGCTTTTGAAACTCCTTGGCGTTAGTGGAAGTGCTCACATACCGGTTGAATTGCGAGACGCTGCCGGTCACGAAAGATGCAAATCCAAGACCGCTTTGCCCATCGTTCCCATTCGAGCTTGGACCTGTGCCGAACTGTAGAACACCTGTACGGTCCTGGTCGCTCGGCACGCGCAAGTTGCGGGCGTACCGCAAATCCGCGCCGAACTTGACCGCATGATTCCCCAAAGTTTTCGTCCAGTTGTTCACGATCTGGTACTGATCTTCACGCTCCTTGAGGGGGCAGTTGCAGCGATCCACGTTCAGGCCTGCCCCATACTGCGGTCCTACAGACTGACCGTTATTTGGAGCTCCGAAGCTGCCGACTTCCGTCAGATTGAACGAAGGCGAACCGCTGGTAATCGGGTCAGCTGTGTTCAACCCGGGTATTCCGATTTGTGACGCCAGGTTGGTTCCCTGGTCGTACTTTGCCGTGGCGATGTCATAGCGAAAGTAGCCCAGCCGAATATCGGTCACAAGCGAGTTGTTGACTACGATGTCCAAACCGGCGGCGGAACTGTCATTTGCGCCTTGCGAGGTGCCGCCGTAGCCGCCGATGCCGAACCCGGCACCGCCCGCTGCACCGAAGAGTGTTGCACCGGTCAATGTATCCGTAAAGCGGCTGAACCTGCCGAATGCGTGAATGCGCTCACTCACCTGGTAGTCGCCGCGAATATCCCACTGGTCACTGTTAAATAGACCGTTACCGCTACCGGCATAGTTCGCCTTCAGGCCGGGGGTACTGCCTACAAGCTGGCCTGCGGTGTTCGGCGCATAGGGCTGCAGCAGCTTGAGGAATGCCATGGACTGCGGCGAGAGCGCTGCTGTCGGAATGACATTGCCTTGGTATGGAACTGAATTCCCGTTCGGCAGCTGCTGGTATACCAGGTTGTAGCCGGCCGGCGATACGTTCAGCTGCTGCGCGATTGCATTGCTGTACTCACTGAAATCGCAACCCGCGATCCCGTTGGTGGCTGTTGTCTGCCCCAGGCAGGTCGAAACCAGGTGCGCTGTCGGAACCGTCTGGATATCAGCGATACCTACTTTCTGCCGCACTCCTTGATAGTCGCCGAAGAAGAACACCTTGTTCTTGAGAATCGGGCCGCCGATGGACCCGCCGAACTGGCTCTTGATGCCTCCGGGGAATGGGCTGATTGGGGTAAGCTGTGACGGGCCCTGGGTGAACGGGTCGCGTGCCAGGTTGTAGTTGCTTTCGCGGTAATCAAATGCGGAACCATGGAACGAGTTTGAACCTGACTTGGTTTGTGCCGTGACTACCGATGAAACCGCCTTGCCGAACTCCGCGTCGAAGTTTTGTGTCGTGATCTTGGTCTCAGACAGGGAATCCGCATTGGGATTGATGACGATAATGCCTAGGATCGGGTCCTGGTTGTCTGTTCCGTCCAGCAAAAAGGAGACTCCGGCGAACGCCTGGCCGTCCACGTCGATCTGCTTGGACCCTTGCGGGTCTTCGCTAGCCGCATGGCTGAAGCCGATCTGCTGCGCTCCGGGCAGCAGCAATTGCAGGTTGGTGAAGTTGCGATCCGGAATGGGAAGGTCGACGATCTCTCTGGAATTAAACTCCGTTGACACGTCCGCGCGATCTACCTTCAACTCCGGTACCTGATCCGCGTTCACCGTAACTGTCTGGTTGGATGAACCTACCTCAAGCGCCGCGTTCACTTTGGAGTCACTATCCGCAAACAGGTGAATATCGGTCTGGGTAAAAGTTTTGAAACCTGCCACCGTAACTGTCACGGTATATGTATCTGGAATAAGGTGCTCGGCGGTGAACTCACCCGATGCGTTACTCTGCACTGTTGAGGATATTCCCTTGCCCACGTCCAGAATTATGACATTCGCGCCTGGGATCGCCGCGCCCGATGCGTCGGTGACTGTGCCTAGAATCGAACCGTAAACCGCCTGCGCGCTGGCAACCGGTATTCCTCCAACCGAGGCACAACATGTAAAAGCCCCGAGTAACGTAGCTACATGACGCGACTTTCTCCGCATGCACTTCCTCCAGGATGTTTCTACTTCTAAATCTCTGACTATCTGTATGCGAAATATACTTTCGCTGTTATGGGCGGGCAGGTTCTAATGGCTGAAATGCCATTATTTTAGGCCGCTAAAAGCAACGATTATTACGCAGGCCAAACATTAGTCAGCACAGAGACGACTGTCAATGGAAATGATGAAAGCTCCCGCTTCAGGCATCGCGGCGGCACCAGGAAGCGGGTTTGCCGATGCGGATGGAACGTGAACCTGGAAATGCATGCCGGTTTGACCAGTAAGGGCACGACACTTGCATCCCGACATATAAACTTGGTTAGAGGGGAAGGCATTTCATCACGGCTCCCCGCAGCATTGTCGCTGAGACGACATTGCAGGATCGTGCAGTCGAAGGATGTGTAATGAGCCACCATGAAGTTGCTGCTTCGTCCTCGCCGCTATTTGGGTCGCCGAACGCAAAGCAGACTACTGTAAATCGAATGGATAAGCCGACGTATGCCGCTGTGTTCCGCTGTATCGGAGCAAGCTGCGAAGATATGTGCTGCCGCGACTGGGCTATTCCCCTGGACAAGGAAACTTACAAGCAATATCAGAAGTTTCCACCGGCGAAGCTCGGCAACGTGGTTTCGCAGTATGTGTCGATCAACGCGACTGAAGGGGCTCCCGACAGCCGCTTCGCACGCATCCTTCCGGCCCCGTCCGGAAGCTGCCCGTTCTTCGGACCGGACCGGCTTTGTGCGATTCAGAAGGAGTATGGCGGCAAACTCCTGTCCTCGACATGCTCCACCTACCCGCGCGCTCTCAACACCGTGGAAGGTGTATTAGAGGGATCGCTGATGCTGTCCTGCCCGGAAGCAGCCAGGAATGTGCTGCTCACTCCCCATTTCATGCAAGTTGCCGGAAACCTGGTATCAGGGGAGTTTCGGACGGATGCGGCCATCCGGTTGGCAAACAATGAGAGCAGTCCCATTCACAAGCCCTACGGCTACTTCCACCAGACGCGAGCCCTGCTTATCGATATGGTCAGGGATCGCACACGCCCCATGTGGCAGCGGCTGTTGCTCATCGGGTCGCTGTGCAAGAGCCTGGACGACCTGACCGATTTGAGCACAGATGAAGGAGACCGGGCGGTGCTCGCAATCCTCCAGGATCATCGTGAGGCTCTTGGCCGGGATGTACTGCGCGCTGATCTGGGGAGCGTGCCCGGCCAGCTTGAACTGAAGTTGAAAGTCATCCTGAAGCTGACCGATGCCAGGGTGCAGGACAAGGAAAGCGGAGCGCGCTTCCGCGACGTGTTCTGGGACTTTGTTGAGGGTATCGGCTCCGGTATGGATTCCGGCTCGCCGAACGATGTCGAGCGCTACAGAGAAGCTGAGGAACGGTATTACCGCCCATTCTTTAGCAGATTTCCTTTCATTCTTGAAAATTATATGCTGAATTACATCTTTCAGAACCTCTTTCCCTTTGGCCGCGAAAACAGCATTCGCTTGAAGCCTCGGAGTGTTTTCGACGAGTACATCCTGTTAGCTACCCAGTTTGCCTGGATTGATGCTCTGCTCGTCGGGGTAGCGGGTCGCCATAAGGAATCCTTTGCCGGCGAGCATGTCGTGCAGGTGGTGCAGTCGTTCTGCCGCGCTGTTGAGCATAATTCTCTTGTGCTCAACTCGATTTTCGAGTTTGTGGCACATCTCCAGCTCAATACATTAGAGGGCATGGCTATTCTGCTCAGGTGACCTTGCCTTTTAGAGCGGCATCACGAATGCTGGTGCTTATGAAGTTGTCGGCACTTGTTTTCTTTTCCGTGTTCTGTTTGCCGGCCCGGTCACAGGGCACCGTACCCACATTTGATTCCGCGTCGAAGGACAATTCATACACGTTTTTAGGCGCGGAGCCGAGCAAGGGCGACACTACCGTGATCCCGACGGTGCTTGTGCCGATCCAGCTGATCTTTGAGGCAGGTCCGGGCGGGTCCACTGTGACCGAAAGTACGAGACCGGATGTACCCGCAATCCTGCATTCGCCGATTTTTGCGAAGTTTGCCTTTGCGGCGGCCGGTACAACGCAGTATGTCGATGCAATGCTCCGTGCCGGCTTTCCAGCCAATGCAGGCTGGCACACCTTGCTCGGCAAACCATCGCTGATGCCGGTTACGATCACCGTTCCGCGGGCAAACGGCTACATTCTGTCGTCAAAGCGTTCCGGCACGACGCTCGGTGTGGCCGACGCGGACTTTGTGCAGGCGCAGCTCTTCAAAAAGCTGGGGCCGCAGCCGGGCAGGCTTGTCATCGCAACGGCGCACAACACAACCTTCTACGCTGATGGCGATGCGACAATCTGCTGCACCACAGGCACGCACGGTATCGACCCCGCGACCGGCAGCTCGTTTGTGCTGGGGGCGTACCTGCACGGGGCACCGGCGATTGTTGACGAGAAAGACGTGCAGCCGCTGACAGAGCAACTGGCAGAGTTTGCCAAGGACCCTCGGCACAACCCGCAACATTATGGATACAACGTCACGGCTCCGGGCAATGCAGTGCCTGCCTGGGCTTGGCCAAAAACGGTGTGGCCGGAAAAGACGCGACCGGGGAATCCGACAGGCTGCGGCGGCACCGGGCTGGCAACTTCCTATTTTCTGCTTGAGCCGACCGATACCAATCCCAAGAACCACATCCCCAGTTCTCCGGCTTTCCTTGCATCAGTCCATGGCATGCGGTACCACTTGCAGAATGTGGCTTTGCTGCCCTGGTACCTTGGCAGCGCTGCCCCGGCAGGCAGCACGTTCAGCTTCCCCGATGCCCATGTGCTGACGGCAGCGGCAGCGCCCTGTTTCATATCTGCTAATCCAAATGTGAGCGCAAGTGCTACGGAGTCAGCCCCGGTAAGTGCCTCGGCTACCGCCGCAAACGGCCACCGGCTCATCGGATACTGGACCGGTCATGGCGCAGGGGGAACCACCTTCCCTTTGCGCGATGTTTCGCCCCAGTGGAACGTGGTGATCATTGCCTTCGCCTCACCCGCGAGCGACCTGCCCGAGGGCACGCTGCGGTTCCGTGTACCGAATGGGCTGGACCCGGCGCAGTTCAAGAGCGACATTGCACTGCTCAAGGGTCAGGGAAGAAAGGTCATGCTCTCGCTTGGAGGAGGCGGCGCATTTTTCAAGCTTGATGACCCTGCGAGCATTCCCAACTTTGTGAACTCCGTGACTGCGATTGTCGAGGAGTACGGCTTCGACGGAGTGGATATTGACTTTGAGAGCCCGTCGCTGGTGCTGGCACCGGGGGATGTGGATTTCAAGCATCCGGTTACGCCTTCCATCGTCAACCTGATCGCGGGGCTGCGGCAGTTGCGCGAGCACTTCGGCCCGAGCTTTATGCTCAGCCTGGTACCGGAAGGTCCGCAGATTCTTGCCGGGTACTCCGTTTACGGAGGGCAGTTCGGTTCTTACCTGCCCATCGCGTATGCGCTGCGCGACATGCTTTCATTTGTCGATGCGCAGGATTACAACACGCCTCCGTTTGAAGGCTTGGACGGTGAAATCTACCAGTCGCATACCGTGGACTACCACGCAGCCATGACAGAACTGCTGCTGCACGGGTTCAACGTAGGTCATGACCCGCGATACTTCTTCCCGCCGCTGCCTGCCGACAAAGTCGCTGTCGGTTTCCTGACAGACTATGACACGCCCAAGTTGGTGAGTGAGGCAATGGACACCCTGATTACCGGCCATGTCGCCGCGGGGAGCCGCTATACGCTGCGCCGACCCGCAGGCTATCCGGATTTGATGGGTGCCATGTTCTGGACCATTGACGATGACCGTCTGCAAAGGTTTTTGTATTCGGATGTCATCGGTTCCCAGCTTCATGCACTTCCACCTGCTCCCTGATGGGTGTGTTTGAGAGGATTGAGCAAAAACGTGTCATCCTGAGCGGAGCGTAGCGGATTCGAAGGACCTGCTTGTTCCGAGCAGCGGGACGAAGTTCAAAAGCAAAAGCAGGTCCTTCGGCTTCGCTCAGAATGACACCGGTTTTCTAAATTCCCGATTTGCATGCACCGTCTCAGGATGATCTCAAAGCGGCGCGGCTTCCATTTCAGCCCCGAAAATGCCGATAATAGAGGTCTATGCCAAAGCAAGAGTTTCAAACCGAAGTCAGCCAGCTGCTGCAGCTCATCATCCACTCCCTCTACTCGCACCCTGAGATCTTTTTGCGGGAGCTGATCTCGAACTCCTCGGACGCGCTCGACAAGTTGCGGCACCTGACGCTTACCGATGACGTCTACAAGGCTCTGCCGTTTACGCCACGGATCGATCTGGAGCTGGACGAGGAGAATAAGACCCTCACCATCGCCGACACCGGCATCGGCATGAACGAGGAAGACCTGGTGGCGCACCTCGGCACCATTGCCCGCTCGGGTACCAAAAACTTCCTTTCGCAGCTCTCCGGGGATGCCAGGAAAGACTCAAACCTGATCGGTCAGTTCGGCGTCGGCTTTTACAGTGCCTTCATGGTCGCCGACCGCATTGAAGTCGTCTCCCGCAAGGCGGGCGAGGACCGGGCGTGGCGCTGGACCAGCGACGGCAAGTCGGGCTTTGACATTGAGCCTGCGGAGCGCGATGCCGCAGGTACCACCGTCCTGCTCCACCTGAACGATGAAGGCAAGCAGTATGCCAACAGCTGGCGCTTGCAGGAGATTGTTAAGAAGTACTCTAACCACATCGCCTTCCCCATCTATCTGACATACGACAAGAGCGAGTGGAACGAGGAAGAGAAGAAGTCAGAGAAGACGCGCACTACAGAGCAGGTCAACGCAGCCAGCGCGCTATGGCGTCGCTCAAAAAGCGAGCTTGGGGATGAGGACTACAAGGAACTGTACAAGTCGCTTACCGGTGAGTCTGAAGATCCCTTGTTCTGGTTCCACACCAAGGCTGAGGGCAGCCTCGAATACACCACGCTGTTCTACGTGCCAAGCAAGGCACCGCTCGATCTGTACCGGGCCGAGTACAAGGCCGGCGTCAAACTCTACGTCAAGCGCGTGTTTATCACCGATGATGCCAAGGAGCTTCTGCCGCAATATCTGCGCTTTGTGCGCGGCATTATTGACAGCGAAGACCTGCCGCTGAACGTCAGCCGCGAGCTTTTGCAGCAGAACCGCATCCTCACCAGCATCCGCACGGCCAGCGTCAAAAAGATACTCTCCGAGCTCAAGAATGTTGCCGCCAATCAGCCTGAGAAGTACCTGCAGTTTGTTACCGAGTACAACCGCCCGCTCAAGGAAGGTCTATACAGCGACTACCCAAACCGCGAAGCGCTGCTTGAGCTTATTCGCTTCAAGACGACCAAGGCGGAAGGCCTCACCAGTCTTGCCGAGGTTAAATCGCGCATGGCGGAAGGGCAAAAGAGCCTGTACTACATCACCGGCGGCCCGGAATCGCTGCTGCGAAAATCACCCCTGCTTGAGGTTTATAAGAAGAAGGACTTTGAAGTTCTCATTCTCGATGACGATTTCGATGAGATTATTTTTGCCGGCATTGATACCTATGACGATGTGGAGTTGAAGTCCATCAACAAGGCGTCTACAAGCGAAGACTTGAAGGACGAAGCCGAGCCTGACCAGACAGAAGCCATGAAGCCCCTGCTTGACAAGCTGCGGGCAGCACTCGGTGAGAGTGTCAAAGAAGTACGTGCATCTGTGCGGCTTGCGGACAGCCCTTCCTGCATTGTGTCCGATGAAGAGGAGCCCTCCATGCAGATGCAGCAAATGCTGCGCGCCATGGGCCAGGAGGTTCCTACGCCCCAGCCCACGCTTGAGATCAACCCGGACCACGAGATCGTGAAGAAGCTGCTCGCCCATGGTAATGATGCCGTGGTTGAGGATGCCGCGTGGCTGCTTTTCGATCAAGCCCTGCTCATGGAAGGTGTCGTGCTCAAAGACCCTGCTTCCTTTGTGCAGCGCCTGAATCGCGTTTTGAACCTTTCCATGTAACGATGGCGGTGACGGCTGCACAGAAGGCAAAATATATGGATTGTTGCCGTAGAAAGAAAAAGGGGCTATGTCAAAACGAACAGGTTTTTCTCGCAATGCTGTGGCCGTAGCAGCTTTCGCTACGGCTGCAGCAAGCGCCCATGCTCAGCAGGTAACACCGACCCGCACCGGCATCACCGCGACTGCCGGAGGCGCTACCCTGCAAGTGGTCGCGCTACGCGATGACATCCTGCGGGTCCGCATGTGGAAGGGGGACAACGTGCCCGAAGATGCATCATGGGCCGTGCTGCCCGCATCGCGTACCAGCAGCGCCCCTGTAACGGCGGAGGCACACGGCTTCGCCACCAAGGCGCTGCGCGTCAGCGTGGATGAGCAGCTGCGCCTGACGGTAACGGACCTCCAAGGCAATGTTCTGCAAAGCGATGTCGCGCCTGTGCAGTGGGAAGGCAACCGGTTTCTTGTCAGCAAGGCACGCACCTCGGACGATCACTTCTTCGGGCTCGGCGACAAACCGGGGCCGCTGGACCGCAGCGGCGAAGTGTTTACGATGTGGAACACGGACTCCTTCGCCTACCAGGAGTCAACGGACCCGATTTACAAGAGCATCCCGTTTTTCCTGGATGTGAACCGCGGGCGCGCGCTCGGCGTGTTTCTTGACAATACGTGGCGCACGGATTTCGACTTCGGCCGGACCGATGAGAACCGTTACGCTTTTGGATCGTTGAACGGACCGATTGACTACTACCTGATGTATGGACCGGACCCGAAGCAGGTAGTGACGGACTGGGCCTGGCTGACCGGACCGACACCGCTGCCACCCATGTGGGCGCTCGGCTTTCAGCAGTCGCGTTATACCTACTACCCTGCATCGCAGCTGCGCGAGGTCGCCGACCGCCTGCGCAAGGATCGCATCCCCGCCGATGTGCTTTGGCTCGATATCGACTTCCAGCATGATAACTGGCCTTTTACGGTAGATGAGAAAGCCTACCCGAATTTCGCCGGCATGGTGGGGGATCTGGCGCGTCAGCAGTTCAAGCTGGTCGTCATCACCGATCTGCACGTTGCCAAACAGCCGAATGTCGGCTACGCGCCGTATGACAGCGGCACGGCGGGCGACCACTTTGTTAAAAATCCTGACGGTTCCATCTACACAGGGAAAGTCTGGCCGGGCGCATCGGTTTTCCCCGACTTTACCCAGGCAAGCACAAGGCAGTGGTGGGGAACGCTGTTCAAGGATTTTGTAAATGACGGCGTAGCCGGCTTCTGGAACGATATGAATGAGCCTGCGGTCTTTGACGGTCCGGGTAAGACGATGCCGGGCGATGTGCAGGATCGCATCGATGAACCCGGCTTCCGCAAGCGCACGGCATCGCAGCTTGAAATCCACAATGTTTTCGGCATGCAGAACGCTCGCGCTACGGAGGAGGGTGAGCTCACGCTACGGCCAAACGAGCGGCCTTTTGTGATGACCCGAGCCAGCTACGCCGGCGGCCAACGCTACAGCACTACATGGACCGGGGACAACAGCGCCACCTGGAACCACTTGCGCATGACCGTGCCGCAGCTGGTGAACCTGGGGTTGAGCGGGTTCTCACTCGCCGGGGCTGACGTGGGAGGCTTTGCAGGGTCCCCGCCGCCCGATCTGCTCACCAAGTGGATCGAGCTGGCAGCCTTTCAGCCGATTGATCGTGATCACTCCGCCAAGGGAACGCGCATGCACGAGGTATGGGTTGACGGGCCGGAGCAGGAGGCGATTCGTCGCCGCTTCATCGAGGAACGGTACCGGCTGATGCCTTACCTTTACACCGTTGCCGAGGAGACTTCGCACGACGGCCTGCCCATCAACCGACCCTTGTTTCTTGAGTTTCCGCACGCCACCAGTGACGGCAGCCCTTACGATTTGACGACAGGCGGCGGTGAGTTTCTTTTCGGCAGCCGCATCCTGGTCGCGCCCAACCCTTCCCCTGAAGAAGTCGCGCCGTACACCATCCACCTACCGCCGGGCACCTGGTATGACTACTGGACAGGTGAGCAGATCACGCGAAGCAAGCCGACTGGCACCCTGGACCTGGAGCAGCGGGATAAGGTCATTGCACAGAAGCCGTTGATGCGCACACCGAGAGTGGATGAATTGCCGGTCTACGTGCGCGGCGGCAGCATCCTGCCGATTGCGCCGCTAACCCAGAGCACCGCGGAGATACCGCAAGGCCCGCTCACCCTGCGAGTGTACCCGTTGGCAGCCGGTCTCGACATACCGGGCGAAGCATGCGCGGGTGAGGTGTACACCGATGACGGTCACAGCTTTGACTTTCGTAAGGGCGAGTTTGCACGTATTCGTTTTACCTGCTCCGCTGCTGCTGACGGCACAGTCAACGTAGAAATCGCGCAGCAGGAAGGGAAGTGGAAGCCGTGGTGGCATGAGTACCGTGTGGAGGTCGTAGGCTGGGCACCGAAGGGAGGCGAGTCTTCAGTGGATGGAAAGAAAAGTCCGCTGACACAGGCCGATGGCCGCTGGGGTATGGCTGTTCCAACAAGCGCAAAAGGATCGCGCTTGATATTCCGGTAACGGCGTCGGTGACAGCAGTCCATTCCACGGAGAAAACGCGCCCTCTAGTTGCCCGAAGGGACATCGATTGATGTCGGGAGGGCGTTCCAGCCGCTTACTTTCATTTGGAGTGTCTGCTGTGCATCTTTGTCAGGGATGTCGACCGTTATAAGTCGTTCTTCTCCAGGCAGCAGAGATACATAATTGTCACTGTAGAACGCGGGTAAAACCTCTGTACCGTCGATTGCCCGGATGGTCACCAGCTTGGTAGCGAGCGCCGCCACGGGGCTTGTATTTTTGACATGCACCTCAACCCGGCGCTCGCCGGGTTTGGCGACAGAGGTATGGAGCGCGGATAGCCGGATTTGTGCGGGAGCGAGTGTGTTCAATGCGCGATACCCGGCGTCGGATGCGGCACGCCAGTAGAGGTTCTCCGACAGGAGCTCACCAGTTGGCGCGTGTACTGCAAGATGCACAAGGACCATGGTATCCCCGAGCAGGGGTGCCAGATCAATGTGTAGAGCGTACGTCACATCGTCAGCAGCGGCGCTGATCACGGCATCCCGATGCAGCAGCATCTTTCCGTCAAGCGCGTAAACATCGGCATCGACTTTTACCTGCTGCAAAGGCTGACGGGTGGTGTTGACCATCTGCACATCGTTCGTTGCAGGATCAATCTGTACATGCAAGGGCTCGCAAGCCTTTTTCGTTCCGTAATAGGAAGCCTGGGTGTCGTAGTCCGAGCTGAGAATGCCCCAGAGCATGCTGGGCCAGGAGGGCTGGGTCATCCATAACAGGCGGCCCGTATTGGGTGCCCATAAGTGTGCATTGAAGCCTTCAAAGATAGCGCGATAGTCCACGTAGTTCATCATCTGTGCCTGACGCACATATTGTTCAAGGCTGTGCGCCGCGCCGAACTGGAACTCCATGTGCTGGTTTAACTCATCATGCGGGTGCCAGTTGTGGTAGCCCCAATCATCGCTAATGGGCCATCGGTCTGCTGCCGGAATCCAGCGATCGAACCATTCCAGCGTCGGTAAGGATGAGGTACCTATTTCGACCGCGAAGCCTCGGTCTATTTTGGAGTAATAGTCTGCCGGGTCTCTATAAGAATATGGACCGCTCGGCAGCAGGTTGATTTGGTTCGACGAGGGTGAATAATACCGGGTGCCGTCCAGCGAATGAGTGAGCGCGATCAAGCCATTGTTGATGATGGGCTGAGGAACGCCTTCATTTCGTCCGCACCACATCACGATCGAGGGATGATTCCGGTACCGCAGGAGAGTGTCCTTCGCATTTGCGAGAAAGAGCTCCGGGTCTTCCGCTTCAGCGTTTGAGTCTGCTGTGACCTCCCAGAAGTCGTTCCAGACCAGCATGCCGTACTCGTCGGCCAGGTCATAGAAGACCTCCTCGGTACTCTGCCCCTGCCAGTTGCGGATAACGTCGAGGTGAGCATCGCGGTCATAGCGAAAGAACGGCTCAAGACGCTCACGGGAAACTCGTTTCCGCGAGTCATCCATGCCCCAGCTTCCACCGCGCACTGCAATGCGCACGTCGTTGACTTTGATGGTGATGTAAGGGGTCGCACGGGTGTCAGCCACGGTGTGGAAGACCGGAGAATCATCCTCGCCGGCGGTGATGGATGCGGCCCAGCCATCCGGAATCTGCCGCATGCCCGCATGTGTGACATCCACCTGGGGCGTGCGGTCGCTGCTGCCCAGGGTCGGGTCATAGACTACCCGGCGTAGCGCACCCCGGTTGTCGAGCAAGCTGATTTCATACGTAACTTCCCGCACTCCGAAGCGCAGCGTCTTGACCGCCGGTGCCGCGTCTCGCGTAGTGAAAGTTGTAGTGAGATGGTAGAGGGCCGGGCTGCCGTAGCCGTTAGGCCACCATAGCCGGGGATGCTCTAAATGCAATGCCGGGAACTCCTTAGGAGAAAGCCGCATGGTCATCCCGCCGGGCGGAACCACCACGTGCGTCTGCACCTCGGCCCCTTCAAAAGCAGCGGCGAGTGTGCCCTCAATAGGATTTGAGGACATATTTTTTAAGGGGACGTTCAGCGTCACATCGGCTTGGGTAATGTCCGGCAAGGGAAGATGCGTGATGACTTGTGGATCGCCGATCGATACCGGACCGGTGGCGATGAGGTGAACATTTTGCCATAGCCCGGTGTCACGGTCGTGCATTGGAGGGTTCCAGTCCCAGCCCTCAGAAGCGACAAAGGTCGGGCCGTCCAGCTCCATCGCCCCACCGTTCAGCCCTGCTCCAAGTGCGATGGATTGTTGATTGGGAATGCCGGGGTGCGGCACGGGAGAAATGCGAACGGCAATGACGTTCTCTCCGTGTGCGTTCAGGAGGCTGCTGATGTCGAATACACCGCGTGTAAATGCCCCGGTCATGTGCCCCAGGAGATGGCCATTGAACCAGATCTCAGCCTGGTAGTTAATCCCGTCAAGCAACAGAGAGACATTGCGGGTACGCTCGGTATTCGGTGCGGCAAATGCAGCGCGGTACCAGTAGTCTTGCCGACTCAGCTTTTCCGGGATAGCGAGGTTGTTGAGACCATAGTCAGGATCAGGATACAAGCCTCGATCTACCATGGTGGTCAATACCGTGCCCGGTACAGTGGCCGCCATCCACCCGGCTGTATCAAAGCCGAAAGTCGAAATGGCCTCCGCCCTAGCCGAAACCTTTGGTGCTTCCGCGAGCTTCCACCCGCCGCTGAGTGTCCAGTCTCCGAGAGAATTTGCGACAAGCGTAGTCTGAGCGGGCGGCGGCGGAGCGGCTACGGGCTTGCCGAAGGGGGCATTCCGCTGCGGGATGGTCCATGGCGGCTGCGGCGCGGTGTTGCCGGCATACTGAACTACCTGCACCGGCCAGGGCTTCGAACCCTCCTCAAACTCAATCAGCTCCGGATCGGGTCGGTCGTGCGCAAGGGCAGTAATCTGATCCGGCGAAGAGGTGCCTCGCGCCAGCGTGAACTGCGCGATACGGCCTCCGAAGTGCGGGCAAGGCAGCTTCGTACAGGTCTCTACCGGTGCCATGACAAGCTGCGGTGCGTCGGCGGCGGCGCGCAACAAGCCATGCGCTTCCTCCACGCCGTCGACATAGAAGCGAGCCGTAGTGCCATCAGAAGTAGCGGCAAACAAGTGCCAGCCCATCGTGAAAAATGGAGCGGCGGAGATGAGCTGCTGCTCGGTGTTGATGCGTAGAGCCGGTTTGCCCTCAACCAGGGCAAAGAAGCGGGAGTCACCAACCAGAGGATCTCCAACCCCGGCAACCAGGATGGAGGCTGGAGAAATCGGTGCAAACTCGATCCATGCGGAAAGAGTCCAGGATGAAGCGGCTTCAAGGATCGGGTCTTTCTCCAGCAGGGGTTTTACCAGCCCGCGTCCGCCGACAAGAAAGTGCGCGTTGTAAGGGCCATAATGCTGCAAAGGTGTAAACGGCTGCTGCAGACGCAAGGTAGGAACGGTTATGACCGGATCGGCCTGAGCGCTAGCACTAAGCTGCAAGAGCGCAGCAGTAAGAAGCAGCGGAACGATAGCACAGAGCCGGCGCGACGCCGAGTAGCGGCAGATGTTCACAAATCTCCTGAAACACGCTAGCTGCGCAGAAACTTAGTATAGCCAGCACGCTGTTATATTTTTCAGGCGAACCTTACGCTTCATGCAACATACTTTTCCAGCCCATAAGTAGTTTTTTACAGGCAAGTCAAGCAATCCAAGCATCCCTTCCAGTTGATTTGATAGTGCCCCCGGATAGTAGAAGATCTGGTGGCAACAGATTGAATTTTTTCAAATGCGGGAGCAGTTCAGCGGCAGAACGTCAGCTTCCTTCCGACATGTCCCGGAAACTTCAATAGAGTCGAGCATACAGAGTTAAATTCCCCTGTCATTCGCGGTTTGCAGGACTTAAGCGTCCTGGAGCAGATTTCTCAATTTTGAGTATTTTTGAGGGCGCGAGTTGAGGACGTGAATAGTAGCTTGGATAGTAGTTCCAGAGATCGAAATAGCGGTTTTCCTGGTGAGTTTCAGAAGGTGTTTCCAAGGGTAGAACGTAGTGCGATCAGGCATCTTGAACTGCATAGTACGGCCACGCAAGCCAGGGAAGCTAACCTGCTCCTTGAAGCAGGCAGTACGCCGTTACTCTGTATACAGTTTCCTTTGAAAGAGATCGCCGCCCCAGCATGTTTGAACAAGCATTCAAAAAGCTCGATGTCATTCTTCGCCTGGATTCCGGCACCTCCACGGAGCTCGACTATGTCGAGCAAACCTCCTGGCTGCTGTTCCTCAAGTACCTTGACGCACTGGAGCAGGATCGCGCCCAAATCGCCGAGTTACACGGCCAGCTTCATGCCTTCCTGCTTGAAGATGCATATCGTTGGCACACCTGGGCCATGCCGCTTACCGTCGGCGGCGCTCTTGAGCATGACCGGGCGCTGATAGGCGACGATCTTCGTGACTTCGTCGACCAAAGACTCTTTCCATATCTCCGAGGCTTCAAACAGCGGGCTGACCGGCCCGATACGATCGAGTACAAAATCGGCGAGATCTTCGGCGAACTCAAGAACAAGTTCCAGTCCGGCTATAACCTGCGCGAAGCTGTCGAACTGATCGATACACTCCGGTTCAACTCCCAAACAGAAAAGCACGAGTTGTCCGACCTGTACGAAGCAAGGATTCGCAACATGGGCAACGCCGGGCGCAACGGCGGTGAGTATTACACGCCTCGCCTCCATTGGGGACACCGGCACTCCCTCCGGACGATGAAGAGGGGAATGATGAGGATGCCCCGCAGCGCCGGCGCCTGGTGATCCGCCTTGCCGACGGCAAAGCCCGGGAAATCCAGCACATGACGGCGACAAGCTTCTGGGGTGCCGACGGCAGGCCAATTTCTGCCAATCAGTTCCTGGAATCCTTGTTCGGCGCGTTTCCTCAGTTCTTCAAGAACGAGGACGAGCTTCGGTCGATCTGGAGCCAACCCGAAACCCGTCGCATCCTCCTGCGTAATTTGGAAGACAAGGGATTCGACAGAAGCCAGCTGTTTGAAATTCAAAGGGCGCTCACCGCTGAGCAATCCGACCTCTATGACGTACTCGCGTACATCGCGTTTGCAATTCCGCGCATTACGCGACTGGAGCGCGCCGACCGTGCACGTCCTTCCATCCACGCGGCATTCCCGGAAAAGCAACGGGCTTTCCTTGAGTTTGTCTTGTCTCACTACATCACGGAAGGTGTCGAGGAACTGGATCAGGAGAAACTTTCTCCTCTTCTGATCTTTCGTTATAACGCGATCTCGGATGCTGTGCTTGACCTTGGCGCGCCGCCTGCAATCAGAGCCATGTTCTCCGGCTTTCAGCAATACCTATACCGGGATACTTCGCGCGGACCTTCATAGATTTTACAAAGATCAAGCCTTGAAGTGGATGAACGACCGCAACCGTTCCATGTACGTGAATTACAGATGGAAACGACCATTAGACATGTAGCAAATTAACTATCCACGCTGAGAGTGAACCCGGCATCCAGGCCATGGGACCATAAGCATGACTTCGCTCTGCTACTGTCACGGCCGGCTCGCTTCTTCATGCCGATGATGACGATTAAGAAGCTGTTTGGCATGTAATGAGCTAAATGTTTGAGAGTGAAAGCCTTTAGCAGCGCGAGGCAATATAAAGGCAGATTGCCTTTGATCGGCGTGACAACATCATGGCTTCCAAAAGCCGGGAAAGAAATCGTAAGTATTACTGGTTACGAAAGAATGATGTAACAGCTTATAAGCTTGCCGGTGTTCTGAACATCAGCAAAACTTGGAGTTAATAATTCGTCATCGCGTTAACGCCGGCAGGCTTCCATAGAGTAGCCGCACAACTCAGGTGTACCTGGCACTACCTTTTGGTTCACATCGGGGCTTCTCGATGAAACCTTTTCACCCCTTGGATACTGCCACTCCGCATCTGCAGCAGAGATGGGAGGTTTGTTGTTACGTGCCATCACAAGGGGAAGCTCACGTG
This sequence comes from uncultured Acidobacteriaceae bacterium, assembly GCA_964235655.1. GTDB lineage: Bacteria > Acidobacteriota > Terriglobia > Terriglobales > Acidobacteriaceae > EB88. The sequence continues at coordinate 71,341 of CAXSBB010000005.1, read as the reverse complement.
TATTCTCAATCCGCCTCTATCCGGCTTAGGGCCAAAGGTATTCTTCGCAGTACATCGGCACGACTTTATGCAACCGCGCTTCTGCTGGCTCTACCTTCTATTGCGCATGCCGATACTCCCCCAACAGTGACCTTCGCTGGGATTCAAGTTACGTTGACGAATGCGTTACAAGGTGGCAACGCGGCTGCCGTCGATCAAGCCGGCAATGTTTTCATTGCAGACCCCGGGCCTACCAAGCTTCTAGAGTTGCCGGCCAATGGCGGAGCTGCGATCGTTCTAGACAACAATGTCCAGGCAGATGCTGTAGCGGTAGACAACGCAGGCAAAGTGTATGTTGCGGTCGGCAATCTCGATCATCTTCTGGTGTATACGCCCGGAAGTGCCTCTGCTCCTACAAGCCTCGGCAGTGGCTTTTCGCAACCGAACGATGTTTCTATTGATGTCCACGGGAATATCTACGTCGCGGACACGTTGAACAACAGGGTAGTGAAGCTTGCAGCTGGCGGGGGGCACAGACCGTTGTTGCCTCCGGCCTTAGCGATCCTCCTTATGCAGCAGCGGCAGACAGCGCCGGGAACGTCTACGTGGCCTCCGGCAGCCTGATAGAGCTTCCGGCTAGCGGCGGCTCGTCCATCATCGTGGCCGCATACGTCTCTCCCGGTGCAGTAGCAGTCGATAAAGCGGATAACATTTTCTACAACGACCGTAGCAATAGTCATGGGGCCGTGCTCCGTGAACTCACAGCCGGCGGAGAACTGCGCACCATCGCGCCGGTTCTAAATGACATTTCCAACCTGTCTACTGACAATGCTGGCAATCTTTACGTGAGTATCGGTGGAGACGGCTCCGGTTCTGTATTGGAGATACAGCTTGGTGCGGTAGATTTTAAGTCCATAAACGTCTGCTCCGCTTCAGCCACAACACCTGCTCCTTGTACCAACAGCATCACCTTAGACTTCAACGTGGACGCTAATTCCAGCGGCTTCACGTCGCTTGCGGCGAAAGTTGTCACCCAGGGTGGCGCGAGCCTCGACTACACCGCCACGTCCAACACCTGTACCGGCCCGTTCCCGTCGAGTGGCAGCTGCTCGGTCACCATCCAGTTCGCGCCGCTTGCCCCGGGTACCCATTTGGGCGCGGTAGACATCCTCGGCGCCACGACTGGCTCTCCCGCTCCAAGCTCGCAAGCCACGGTGTATCTGCATGGCATAGGTACTGCGCCCTTGTTGGGGTTCGAGGGCGCTGGTCTGATCAGCACCCTTCCAATCACCTTCGCCTATAGCTCCTACGTTTATGGCATTGCGCTGGACGGTCTTGGAAACCTGTACGTCAGCGACGATACCAACTGCCTTATCAGTAAGTACACAGTGGCGACCGGTGTAACCAGCGTGGTTGGAGGCAACGGTACATGCTCATCGTCGGCTGGCGACAATGGCCCCGCGACGAGCGCTACTCTTCGTGACCCCCACGGGTTGGCAGTGGACGGAAGAGGAAATCTCTATATTGCCGATTATAACGGCCACGTCATCCGGAAGATCGATGCCCTTACCGGCATCATTACGCGGGTTGCAGGCACCGGTGTTGACGGCTATACGCCCGACGGAGGCCTAGCGGTAAACTCCCCGATCAGTGAACCCTGGACGGTTGCTGTGGACCAGGCGGGCAACCTCTACTATAGCGATTTCGAGGAAAATCTTGTACGCAGAGTAGACGCCAGAACAGGCATTCTCACTACGGTTGTGGGCAATCATAACAACTATTATGCGGGCTTCGGTGGAGACGGCGGCGCAGCTACCAGCGCTTATATAAACGAACCGGCATCCCTGGTGTTTGACTCCGCAAACAATCTTTATTTTGCGGATTCGTACAACGATGCCATACGGAAGGTGGCTTTCAGTACTGGGATCATCACTACCGTTGCAGGCAAGGGCGGCTACACTGGCTATTCAGGAGATGGTAGTGCGGCTACAAGCGCGGAAATGGATGACCCTATAGGCCTGGCAATAGATGCGGCTGAAAATTTATACATAGCGGATAGTAATAATATTGTCGTTCGTAAAGTACGTGCCAGTACTGGCATAATCTCCACCGTGGCTGGTAATAGTGCTCCGGTGTCAAGATATGCAGGAGACGGCGGGCCAGCCAACCTGGCTGGGCTCTGGATAAATAACTTTGTTGTGGTCGATGGCGGTGGCAATCTCTACATCTCCGAGCCTGACAACAGCAACATCCGCAAGGTAACAGTAGCTAGTGGCATCATCCCGAATTACGGGAGTGACAACGTGGGCACGTCCTCGGCAGCTGCGGATGTGACTGCCGCGAACAACGGCAATGCCACTCTCGATTTGAGCGCTTTAGTGGCCTCTACAAACTTCAACCTGAGTGGCTCAGATACGAGCTGCACGGCGAGCTCAACCGTGGCTGCTGGAGCGAGCTGTGTCCTTGGTATTAAGTTTCTACCCACGGCTGCCGGCGCACTCACCGGCACCATTACCCTCACGGACGACGTCAACAACAACCCGACTTCAAGCCAGTCCATTGCCCTAAGTGGTACCGGTACCGCGCTCGCCTCGCAGCTTGTTATGCTCGGAGTTCCGCCAACGACCATAGTAGGCGGCAATCTCGGCACAATCACGGTTTCTGTGGAAGCAAGCAATAGCACCATTGTCACCGGCTCTACAGCAAGCATCACGGCAACCATCACGGGTCCAAACGATTATTCGCGAATAGTGACAGTTACGGCGGTCAATGGCGTCGCCACCTTCAACCTAAGTGCGTATCCACTCAAAACTGCCGGTATTTATAAAATTACCGCGTCAAGCACCGGCCTTACTCCCGCGTCTGCTACCTCGACCGTTATAGCGTCGCAGGTGGCTACACAGCTCGCTCTGGCCGGAGTTCCGCCGACGATTGCATCCGGCGGCAATCTCGGCACAGTCACGGTTTCGGTGGAAGCAAGCAGCGGTGCCATTGTCACCGGCTCGACAGCAAGTGTCACGGCCACCATCACCGGTCCAAGCGGTTACTCGCAAACAGTGACAGGCACGGCGGTCAATGGCGTCGCCACCTTCAACCTCAATGCGTATCCGCTCACAACTGCCGGCACTTATACCGTGACTGCCTCAAGCACCGGCCTTACCCCGGCGTCCGCTAGCTCAATCGTCACAGCGGTATCGGTGGCTACGAAGCTCGCTTTAGCCGGAGTTCCGCCGACGATCGCAGCAGGCGGTAATCTCGGCACAGTCACGGTTTCTGTGGAAGCAAGCAGCGGTGCCATCGTCACCGGCTCGACAGCAAGTGTTACGGCCACCATCACCGGTCCAAGCGGCTACTCGCAAACAGTGACAGGCACAGCGGTCAACGGCGTCGCCACCTTCAACCTCACCGCGTATCCGCTCACAACTGCCGGTACTTACACCGTGACTGCCTCAAGCACCGGTCTTACCCCGGCGTCCGCTACCTCAACCGTCACGGCGGCGCAGGTAATACCAAGTGCTACGCAGATGGCGGTGAGCGCGGTTCCGGCCTCAGTCTCCCAGGGCGGCAATCTGGGCACAGTAACCGCAACGCTTGAAACCGCCTCCGGTGGCGTCGTTACAAGTCCCGCTACCACCGTCACCCTCACCATTACAGGTCCAGGCAGCTTTTCCGCAACGGTACATGCTGTAACGGTCAATGGCGTTGCGACCTTCGATATGAGCGGCATTTCGCTCTCTACTCCAGGCTCCTACTCGGTAGTCGTGAGCAGTCCGGGTCTGCCGTCTCAAACTTTTCCTGTCGCTCTAGGTCAGGACTTTACCCTTGCCCCGGCACCGGGCAGCACTTCCGGCTCCAGCATTGTGCCCACACAGACGGTGCAACCCGGCTCCCCAGCCGTGTACCCGCTCGTGCTCGCGCCTGCCGGAACGATCTTTAACGCCCCGATCACCTTATCAGCTACCGGCTTGCCGCCCGGCGCAACGTACACCTTCTCACCCGCCGCTATTACCCCCGGTTCCGCCTCTGCGGCAACCACTCTGACCGTGCAGACGGCGAAGACCACAGCAGCGCTCGACCGGCAAAACGGTTTGGGTGGAACGCTTGGAGGACTGGCACTGGCAACGCTTCTGCTGCCGTTCGCCAGTTCCCGCAAGCTGCGCCGCGCAGCTGGAAGAATGCCACTGAGGATGGTCGCCTTTACGCTGCTTTCAATCGGTGCAGCGCTTGGGCTCACCGGCTGCGGGGTAGGGGGGCTCTTCGGCCATCCGCCCTCGACGTACACCATCACGGTTACCGGAACCAGCGGTTCGCTGAGCCACTCCACCACCGTCAACCTCACCATCCAGTAAAGGAGAGCCGCACATGAAGACACTGATGACGCTCGCGGCTTTCGCCGCCACCCTTACCGGACCTGCACTCGCGCAGTCCGGCAACACCAAAACCCTGCCGGAGAAGACCCTGGCAGAGGTATCCTTCACTTACTCTGCCTTGCAGACCAACGCTCCTGTAGGCGTCTGCGGCTGCTTTTGGATGCGCGGCGGTTCGGCCGAGCTTGCAGTGCCGGTCTGGCGCTTTGTATCAGGCGTGGTGGAGCTTTCAGGCGAACATACCAACCACATCTCGCAAGCAGATTCTCTGGGACTCAGTTTGCTTTCCGGAATGGGCGGCTTGAGGGTCAGCAGGCCCATGCACACACGATTTGTCCCTTTCGGGCAGGGATTGGTAGGCGGCGTACACGCTTTCGACAGCTATTTTCCCGGTTCAACACGCTCGACTACGTATGCAACTTCGCTCGCCATGGCTGCAGGACTTGGTCTCGATGTTGCGATATCGAAGCACATACTGCTTCGTCCCATCCAGGCCGAGTACCAATACATGCAGCTACCGAACGGTTCCACCAATCAGCAGCATGATATTCGGCTGAGCGCGGGTGTGGTTTTCCGTTTCACGCATTAGCGTTACTTCAAGTTAGGGCCCAACTGGTGACTCTATCGGCGTGCGAAAGCAGCGTTAGAGCACCATGACATTGAAAGGGCTTTACTGCATTGATAAAGACAAGCCCAGCTTTCCCTTACTTATCCTGTGGATCAGACTGCAAGGCCGAATAGCTGGTTGATACATTGGATTTCGCCTGAGACCTTCGGTTTGCACAGCAAACAATGATGGCGCTTAATTATGCGCACGATTTTGAAGTGATGAGACGCTGTGCCGCTTTCAATCATCCTGGAGTCGCAGAGGATCGGCTTCGACGACACGTTCTTTACAGGGCAAGACGTCCGACCAACTCGACCATTTCTGATTCGTACTGACAAACGTCTTTGTGGGAAGTTTGAAGTACCCCCCATTGCAAGGTTTTCAAGGGTGTTGAATCAGTCCGTGTAGAAGTGTGTCGGCTTAGCCCTGACGTAGCATCTTTACCCATAGCGCGTATACCATCTGCAAGAACAGACACCATGCCGGAGATCCTCTCGCATATGCATCCTCACCTACAGCCCCGCTTGCCCTCCGTATTTTGCACCGCCGTACTTTTGCTTTGTTCAGTTACCGGGCATTTCGGCCTCGCGCAAAGTGCCCCCATTCCTCATCATGGCGCGGCCATTGACCTTCTTGAAGGTTCCACGCTCAAGCGTTTCAACATTTTTATCAGGGGTCGCGGTCTCGATAACGATCCCGAACACGTCTTTAGCGTCGCCAAGGGAGTTCTGCACGTCTCCAGCCACGAGATGGGCTACGTCGTTACCAAACAGGAATATTCTCGCTTCTACCTGCGTGCAGAGTTCCGATGGGGCATCGGCACCTTCGGCGAACGCGCCGGTCAGGCCCGCGATAGCGGCATTCTCTACTGCGTGCAGGGTGAACCCAAAGTCTGGCCGCGCTCCGTCGAGTTCCAAATTAAGGAGGGGGAAACGGGTGACTTCTGGCTTACTGACGGTGCTGCGATTACCGGCTCAAACGGCAAACGTGTTACCGGCCCTCCAGGTTCCGCACTCAACATCGGCCACGTAGATAAGGGCCCTGAAGAGAACGTCGTAGGTTTCCGCAACACGACCGGTGAGTTTGAAAACCCCCATGGCGAGTGGAATCTACTCGAACTGGTTGAAGACGGAAACGTCGTTCGCCAGTACGTCAATGGTCACCTCGCAAATGTCGGCACCGACCCGTTTCCCAATGAAGGCAAAATCCTGTTCCAGTCCGAAGGCGCTGAAGTCTACTTCCGCAACCTGAAGTTGGCTCCGCTCAAGTAACGGACCTGCAGGCTTGTAGTGCCAAGCTGTCTCCTCGCGTCAACGCTTTGCCGGTACGCCCGGCAAGCTAGCCGTGTCTGTTGCGATTGATTTTATTTCCCGTAATGCGATTTGCAGGAACTAATCTTTAGCGCATGAAAGAGATCGCTTTTCGGGTTTTACAGGCTATCTTTTGGAGCCTCATCATCGCTGGATGGGTTCAGGTCTATCGATCGCAGCCGAACTCCACATCGTCGCGCCGACGGTTTTCCCAAGGAAGTTTGGTCTGCGCATCGATCAGTCTCCTATTCACTACTGCGATGACGATTTATGCACGTGTCGGTCAACAGAAGCCCTACGACGGGCCGGAATCTTGGTATTTACTACTCACAACAATCCTGAGCGTTTTAGGTATTACGCTCGCAGCGATCGGCAAGGCTGCACCGCGGCTAGTCGGCTTGTGCACTTCAGCCTTCACACTTCTAATCGCTCTTGCTAATGCCGAGTCGCTCTAAGGAGCCCTCACAAACGCCTTTGTCGGAGGCTGGCCGCGCTAAGCTGTCAAAACCGTCGTTTATAAAATCCGGAATGGTTTGCCTTTCGGCTGCCACCCACCACCGTAGCTTCCGAGAATGCGACTTCTCGGTAGTGACAGATTGTTTTCCGAATACGATGGACATCAAAGTTCCGTCCAAGGCTGATTCATTTCCGAGTTTTGAAAAACGCGCTTCTCGTCAGCAACGAATCGGAACGTAGCGATGGGTATAGCCCGGTGCGACACTCGCCGACTTCAACGGCGCGAGCCTATTCTCCAACTCCCAAGCCTGCCTGGAACTACGCCTGACAAAATTCCGTATAAGTTTATGGGTGGTGTGCTTCCGTCGGAGGTAACGGCCCGTGGAGCGCGCATTTGAAAGCCAGAGCACAGTTACATTTCACCGACGGCTGCCTCCTAACCGGACCTGCCTATACGAGACACCGCGCCATCTTCTTATTTGTTTTGGCAGTCCTTCTTACTCCCTGCCTGCTTCATGCTCAACAAAATAAGCCGACCGTCATTTCTGATACTCCGCCGCATGAGCAGCCCCTGATCGACCGCAAAATTCCTCTTCTTGCTGCTCCGCTCCGCTTGGCTGACTTTGAAGGCATGCACCCCTCGGAGGCGCTTGAAAACCGGCTTGCCATGGTTTCCGGTTTCATGCAAACGACACCCAACGACGGTCGGCCCGCCACGGAGAGAACCGAAGTCTACTTCGGCTACACCCCGTCCACCCTGTACGTCGTTTTTCTCTGCTTCGACCGCCACCCGGGCCTTGTTCGCTCGCACCTTGCGCGCCGCGAAAACGTCCTTACCGACGACAATGTGTCCATTCTGCTCGACCCTTTCGAGGATCACCGTCGGGGCATCCTCTTCCAGGTCAACGCCGCCGGTGTACAGGCCGACGCCGCCTGGACCGAGGGCTCCAACCCCGATTACAGCTACGACCAAGTGTGGGACTCCGCAGGCCGCGTCACCTCGCAGGGCTGGATGGCGATGCTTGCCATTCCGTTTCGGTCCATCCGGTTCCGCCCCGGTGCCCCCGGCTGGGGCGTCGTTCTTTTTCGTAACCTGCCCCGCAACAGTGAAAGTGACACCTGGCCCCACATCGCTACCTCAATCTCCGGCACCCTTACCCAAGAGGGCACCCTTCGCGGCATCGAGGGGATCACAGGCTCGCACAATCTCCAGATCAACCCGTATACCCTCGCCCAGAACGAGCATCAATTGCTCAATCTCGACCCCGCCAACCCCTATTTCAGCACCCGCCACCTTGAAGGCACTACCGGCGGCGAGGCGAAAGCGATTGTCAAAGACTCCATCGTTCTCGATGCGACAGTGAATCCCGACTTCAGCCAGGTGGAGTCCGACCAGCCCCAGTTCACTGTCAACCAGCGCTACCCTGTCTTCTTCCCCGAGCTGCGCCCCTTCTTTCTTGAGAATGCCAATTACTTCTCCACGCCCTTCGACCTTCTCTACACCCGCAATATCATTCGCCCTGAGTTCGGCGGCCGCGTTACCGGCAAGCTCGGCTCCACCAACATCGGTCTCTTAGCTATCGATGACCGGGAGCCCGGCGAGACTTTCACTAACGGAGCCCCGAACTTCGGCAGGCATGCCCTTTACACCGTCGGGCGCGTCACAGAAGACCTCGGTAAGGGCTCCAGCGTCGGTGCCATCTACACCGACTACGAGTTCGCCGGCAGCTTCAATCGCATCGGGGGGCTCGACTTTACGGCCCGCTTCAATGACAAGTGGACGGCCCTCGGCCAGATCGTTGAAAGTGCTACCAAGCCGCTTGCGGGGACTCACTACGCCGCCGGTCCGGCCTCCTGGCTCGAGTTCACGCGCAGCGGCCACGCATTCAACCTGGACAACGTTTACCAGGACATCGCCGCCGGCTTCGGCAGCCAAGTCGGCTTCATCCAGACGACGAACATCCACAGCAATCAGCTGCACGCCAATTACCAGTGGTATCCCAAGCACAACATTTTTCAGAGCGTCGGCCTTGAAACCAATCAGCAGATCGCCTTCGATCATCAGGGCAACCGCGTCTACCACTACTCCACCGCCGACCCCTTCTTTATCCTGGCGCGCAAGACCACGATTGCGCCTCTCATCGGTCAAAACTCCGACACGCTCGGTCCGCAGGACGGCTATAGCATCCCGCGCAACCGAAACCTTACCGAAAACTTCGGCGGCCTGGTCTTTCGCAGCGCCCCGCTGCGCCAGCTTAATTGGAACATCGTCTTTACCCACGGCGGCAACCCGAACTACAAGCCCGTCCTTGGAACGCCGCCCTTCCTGCTGCACGAGGAGTTTCTCCAGGCACGTGTAAGCGTGCTGCCCTTTCACTCGCTTACGATTGACAACACTTACCTTCTCGACCGCAACCACGCCGCCGCAACCGGGCAGGATGTTTTTGAAAACCAGGTTTTCCGGACCAAGCTCAACTACCAGTTCACACGCGCGCTCTCCGCCCGTGCCATCGTTGAGTATGACTCCGTGCTCGTCAACCCCAGCCAAACCTCGCTCGTGCGCACCAAGCAGGTCGCCACCCAGGCCCTGCTCACCTGGCTGCCGCACCCCGGCACCGCCATCTACCTCGGTTACAACAATGACGTCCAAAACTTTGATCGGACCTTGTGCCAGCGCATACCCGGCGGCGCCTGCGACCCCACACAGCCCATCCTGACGCGCTCCTCAAACTACCTGAACGACGGCCGTCAGTTTTTTATGAAGGCCAGCTACCTGCTCCGCTTCTGAACTACTGGCTGTTCCGCAACCGCATCTGGAAGTCAGATCCAGAAATGGAAATTTATGTACGTTTGTATGTTGGATTTGTAGCTGATCGTTTGTACGGGGCCTGACAGACCGATTTGATCATTTTGAGGGCGTAGATAGTAGTTTTGGATAGTGGTTCCAGAGATTGGAATAGCAGCTTCCTACTAAGTTTTGTAACGCGCTTTTTGTGGCAGAATGTAGGGCAAATAGACACGTTAAAGTGAATATTAAGTCCAGGTAAGTGTATTCGCTTATCTACTTTTCAGTTCATTTGTACACATGAAGGCAGTCTCCTCGCTTAGCTCCACGGACTCATCAATCGCCTGTGACGTGGGAGCCACCCGTATATGCAGTTATTGCTTCCGCACGAGTCCAAGCCCTACGATCACGCAAGCGCCTAAGTAGACGAGCGAGCACTTCAATAAAATCGGAGCCGTTCTACCGTCCTTACAGGTAGCATTGCAAAAATGGAATATGCTGACGATTACTGACCCATAAAATTCTTGATTCTCCGCGCTGAACTCTCAAGAAGCATGGATTTCGCGTTTTAGAACCTTACTTCAGACGCGGCATCCCGTGACCCCAAGTATCCGGGGGCGCAAGCTCCGGTCGAATGGGCGGTTGCGTCATGTCACGGCGATCGGAGTTGAAGATGGCTTCACCTTGCGCGATCAGGTAATCCGCAGTACGAGCAGCGAGCGCCTGAATCGTAAGGCCTGGATTCGCTGAGCCCTGCGTCGGGAAAATACTCCCATCGCAAAGGAACAGATTGGCAATCTCGTGCGTGCGACCGAACTTGTCTACGACCGAGGTGGATGGATCAGAACCCATGCGCGCGCCTCCGACCAAGTGGGCGTAGCGGGCTTCCTGCACGACTTCCCGCGCCCCGGCGGCATGCATCACCTCCATCGTTTTGTCCTTGGCTGCCTTGATCAGCTTTGTGTCGTTGTCATGGAGGCTGAACTCGACGTGCGCCACCGGCAGACCGAACCTGTCCGTATCCTGCGCAAGAGTGACTCGGTTGTCGGCCCAGGGTAGAACCTCACCGAGTAAGCCGAACGCCGCCCAATGGTTGTAGTCCATCATCTCGCGGCGCAGGCCCCAGCCCCAGGCGTGCTTCGCGGCAAGCATTTGCTTGCCAAAAGCGATGGGCAAAGGTCCTACGGTCTGGATTGCGAAACCTCGGGCGAAGTTATTTTTTGGGTCGGTCTCGTAGAACTCTTCGGTAAGGGCATGCGCAGGCGGCGCCTTGTACATCCGCACCGGCTCATCGAACTTGCCGAGGATCACGTTGCCTGCCTGCGCCATTAAGTACCGACCTACCGTCCCGCTGCCATTCGCCAAACCATGTTCAAAGCCGGGGCAGGCAGAGTTGAGCAGCAGGCGCGGCGTCTCAATGGCATACCCGGAGACGATAACCGCCTTGGCGCGCTGAAAATGTGCGATGCCCTCTTTATCGTAGTAGTGGACCCCGGTGACGCGGCCATTTTTGCCGAGCTCAACCCGAGACACCATGGAGTAGTCTCGGATCTCCGCACCCTTATGGAGGGCATCCGGTACGTGCGTTATAAGAGTGCTGGCCTTCGCGCCGACCTTGCACCCTTGAACGCAAAAACCGCGGTAGATGCAGTGAGGCCGGTCGCCGCGTGAGCCGGAGAGGATAGCAACCGGACCGCCGATGGAAACAGGGATGTTCAAACGCGAGCAGCCCCGGACGAGTGCGTTCCCCACACCCCCCATCGGGTGCGGACCATATGGGTATCCATGCGGGTGTCCCCACGGGTAATACGACGGGCCGGCGACCGGCATTTCCAGCTCCAATTGCTCATAGTAGGGCTGAATGTCCGCATAGTTAATGGGCCAGTCCGCTCCAACGCCGTCGCGTGTATACACCTCGAAATCGGAAGGGTGGAGGCGCGGCGTAAACGCCGCCCAGTGCACCGAGCCGCCGCCGACACCCTTGCCGCTATTGTTGGCGCCGAGAGCGAGCGGGTCTTTACCACCCGTGATGCGCAGGTCTTCCCAGTAAAGATCGTGCGCGCCCGCTTCATCCGAAACCCAGTCACGTTCGGTGTCCCAGAAGGGTCCCGCCTCCAGGCCGACGACGTTGAAGCCGGCACGCGCCAGGCGCTGGAGGAGCACACCGCCTGCTGAGCCGATTCCGACGATGACATAGTCCACCTCGTCAGAATCCCGAAAACGTCGCGCAGGCACGTGAATGGTCTGTAATGGCCCCAAGGAGTGCTTAGTGGTCTTGGCGCCATTGAATGAGCCGCCGATGGGCTTGTTCATTTGTCCCTCAGAGAACTGTGCTGGCCGGATTCGGTATGGATGTGCGCGGTTGACATGACTTCGCCTGAGACGGACGTATTGGGCTCGGCCCACGCGTAACGCTCCTCGTACACCTCCCAAGGTTCAGGTTCGCCGCCTTCAAGACGGATGTACGCACGCGGGTAGGCAGGGCCGCCGAAGCCGATCTCATCCCAGGCCCATGGGTGAGCATAATAAGCCTCGATCGCGTCGTTCATAATGTGCTGCCAGAAGCGGTGCACCGACATGCGCTTCCAGATGTCCGCAGCTGCTTCCGCATGGCCATCATGGATAGCTTGGAGGACCATGTCTTGCTGCAAATGCGGCAACATCAGGAACTCGCCGCTATAACGGTGCTTCGCTTCGGCCTCAATTGCCTCCTGGCCAAGGGTATACACTTGCCGATCAGGGGGCAGGGTCTCATAGCGGTACCCGGAGATCTGGTTGGTATGGAGCCTATGATCGACGCGGGCGACAATCGGGATCTGGCGATCGGCGACGCGGTCTGTTTGCGGAATCAGGTGCGCGAACACAGCAGCCCAGAAAGCCCACTCCGCTTCAGAAAAGTGCTTGCGCTCCGGCGTTTTTTCGGCTCGATGTGTTACAACCTCGCGGGTCGCCTTGTCCCAGTATGCCTTTTGGCCGAGGGTACTGTAACCGGAGTAGTAGCCGGGCTGCCGCCGCGGAGGAAGCGGCTCGCCGGTACCGGGGTCGGTAGGGCAGAGCGCCGGATCGATGTGTGACTTCATGCTTTCCTCCGGCGCAGAAGACTGGCCAGTATACCGAGCATCCCCGCGGCGCCGAACAGGAGCGGTGCAAAGACCGGGGGACCGTAGATGATGTTGTAGACCAGGTGCTTGCGACCGCCCGACCGACGCGCCACTGCGCGAAGATGGTAGTAAAAGCCCACACCGGCATCGACCGAGGCGACGAGCGACATGGCCGGCAGTGCCGTGACCGCCAGCTTGCGGCTCTTGATAGCGCCGAAAGCGGCAGCCGCCAGTAATGGTGAAATCACCACCGGTGACCACTGCACTTTGTACTGAAAGTTGTTCTTGTAATGCGAGTAATAGGCCTCAAAGCCGCTGAGGAGGGAGCTGATACCGGCTGCGATGGCCACCTGCCGCCGGAATTTTCCTTCACGTATGTCCTGTTCAGCAGAAAGCAGCTCGCGGCCCACGCTTGACGGCAGCAGCCGCGTGAGCCAAAAGTCCTTACCGCTTGCGGAAGGAGGCGTGGAAGCCTCCTCCTGCTGAAGGTACGACGCAATCAACCCGAGGTAAGCGCTGGTCCCGAATAAGAGCGGCGCGAAAATAGGCGGTCCCATGATCATGTTCGTCATGGGGAGCCGCCAGCCGCCCGGCTTGCGGTAGATACCTCAAACATGAAAGTAAAAACCGACTACTGCATCGAGCATTGTTACGGCAGCAACAAAACGCAGCACAGTACGCGCCATCCGCCGACTAAAAGCTCCGGCGATCCCGGCAATGGCCAGCAGCACGCTCAGAATCACCGGTGTGTACATCACCCGGCGGCTGTAGCTGCCCCGGTAGTGTTCATAGGCAACCTCAAGGCCGCTCACCACGCTGGTAACCGCGGTCAGCAGAGCGAGGGAACGCTGAAAGCGTCCCTCGCGCAGCGCGTTAGCCGCTATCAACGCAAGCTCTGTAGTCTCTTCACCCGCGCTTGTTGCGGCCATTACAGAACCTGCCGCATCTCGTCGAACGCTACATCCTTGATAATTGTCAAGGCATCCTTCTGCCCGCGAGCCAGTGCTTTCGCGAACTTGACGGCCTGACCGGTTTTGATCTTGCCCGGCATGGGCGGCTCGTTCGGGTCCACCACCGCTTGGACCAGCGCGGGACCGGGATGGTTTAGCGCAGCGCGCAGCACAGATGCTGCTTCCTCCGGCCGCTCGATCGTAAACCCCTTTACGCCGCAGCCTTCCGCCACCTTCGCAAAGTCAATCGGCTCCAGCTCAACCCCGTACTCCGGGTTGCCGTCCAGGATCATCTGCTCCCACTTGATCTGGCCGAGCACGTTGTTCTTGATCACGATGACCTTCACGGGGAGCTTATATTTCACCAGCGTTGCGAGCTCGCCCATGAGCATGGTGAGGCCACCGTCGCCGACTACGCACACCACCTGCCGTCCGGGATAGGCAATAGCCGCGCCGATGCTATAGGGAAGACCGTTCGCCATCGTGGCGAGCGAGCCTGAAAGCGAGAACATCATGTCGCCTCGCATCTCCACATGCCGCGCCGTCCACGTAGCGATCGTGCCGGAATCAGACGAAACAATGCAATCGTCCTTGAGCAGCTTATTGAGTTCATGTGTCACAACCTGAGGCTTCATCGGCATTGTCTGCACCGTGCCGCGCTCTTCCATCAGCTTGTTCCACTGCCCCATGCGCTCCTGCGACTTCTTCAGGAAGCTTTTATTGCCGAACAGGCCGGTCTTCTTGTTCTTCTTCAGAAGAGGAAGCAGCGCCGTAAGCACCGCCTTGGAGTCACCCGTAATGCCTACATCTACCGGGTGACGGAGCCCGATGCGCGATCCGTCAGAGTCGATCTGCACACACTTTGCCTGGCCCGGCTTGGGCAAAAATTCCATGTACGGGTAGCTTGTGCCGATCATGATGAGGGTGTCGCACTCTTCCATCGCGTCTACCGAAGGTGCGGTGCCGAGCAGACCAAGGCCGCCGGTGGTATAGGGGCTGCGGTCGGGAACGACTGCTTTGCCGAGCAAGGCCTTCACAATCGGGCCATCGACAAGTTCGGCAAGCTGACTCACCTCCTCGCGGCAGTGCAGCGCGCCGCGGCCAGCCAAAATCGCAACCCGCTCGCCCGCATTGATGAGATCCGCCGCCTGCCGCAACAGTGCTTGCGCGGGTCGGTCCGTGTTCCTTGCAGCCCAGTCGCCGCTGTGCTTGGCGATATTCGCCGGGCTGCGGTGCTTGTCGGAGACTTCCCACTCCTGAATATCTTTGGGGATGGTAATGTGAGCGACGCCGGATTTTGCGAAAGCACTACGCACCGCCATGTCGACCACATTGACTGCGTGCGCCGGGTCCATAACGCGCTCGTTGTATACCGACACGTCCATGTACAGCTTGTCGAGGTCAACATCCTGCTGGTAGTTGGTGCCTATCAGATCGTGAAAGGTGTGACCCGTGATTGCAAGCACCGGCTGCAGATCGCATTTCGCGTCATAGAGTCCGTTTAGCAAGTGGATGCCGCCCGGTCCGGAGGTGGCGCAGCACACGCCGAGCCGACCGGTGTATTTGGCATAGCCGCAGGCCGCGAATGCTGCCGCTTCTTCATGCCGGACCTGAATAAAGCGGAGCTTGTCTTTATGTGTGCGCAACGACTCGAAAAAACCGTCCACACCGTCACCGGGATAGCCGAAGATGGTGTCAACGCCCCACTCGATCAGCCGTTCCACAATTAAATCCGATACCTGCTTTGCCATTGCGCTCTCGTTTCTTGGTTTCCGTTGCGGTTAGGCGCCCACGGGTCAGACCCGGTAAGGTGCCGCATCTTTTTCTTTAAAATCGAGTCCGGCGCCCGGGCGGCTAAGATCGGGCCTCATGACGCCTGCTTGCGGTTCGCAAAAACCGTCAAAAAGCATGCGTTCGATGCGTGCGTGGTCATGGAAGAATTCCATGTGCACGGCCCTTGGCACGGCGCAACACACATGAAGGTGTGCGCTCGGTCCGCAGTGCGCGGAGAGCGGAAGATTCGCCGCCCAGCATAGCGCTGCCGCGTCGAGAAAACCGCTGATACCCCCGCACCGGGTTGCGTCTGCCTGCAGCACCGTAACTACTCCGGCATCAAGCATGCGTCGGAAGTACCATGCCGTATAGCCATACTCGCCCGCTGCGATTTCCATGCCGAGCGGCGCGCGATCCCGAAGTTCACGCAGACCTTTGAGGTCGTCGGAGGGGACGGGCTCTTCCATCCAGCAAACTCCCTGCTGCGCAAAGAGATGCATGAGGCGCAGTGCCTGCGTAACGGTATAGGCGCCATTTGCGTCAGTAAATAGCTTGACCTCCGAGCCGATAGCGCGGCGGGCGGTCTCGACGCGGCGCAAGTCGTCCTCGGGGTGCGAGCCGACCTTCATCTTGACCATTCGGAAGCCCTGCGCGGCCCAGCCGCCCATCTGTGCCGTAAGCTGCGCGTCGCTGTAAGAAGTGAACCCGCCACTTCCGTATACCGCAATGCCTTCGCGTACACGCCCCAGCAGATTGACAAGCGGTACATCCAAGAGTCGCGCCCGCAGGTCCCAGATTGCATTGTCGATCGCTGCGATGGCCATCCGAGTGAGGCCGGTCTCTCCGGAGTTGCGTACGTGCCGGAACATGGCTTGCAGCGTCGCGCCATGCGCAAAAACGTCGCTCCCCTCAACAACTTTCTTCAGCAATTCATGAGCCAGCTTGCGGACAGACGCGTCGGCATAGGTGTAACCCAAGCCTTTTTTGCCGCCGGCCTCCAGACTAATCAATATCAAGGTCGTGCTGTCCCAGGCAAAGGTTCCGTCCGCCTCGGGCGCGTCTGTAGGTACCGTGAAACACTGGACGCTTCCGCGTTCGATATTTACGTTGTCATACATGTTTGCCTAGTTAGGATGCGAATGCTTACCAGGCTGAGAGCACATTTGCGCGTGAGTTTTCTATAGCCACCAGGTCGCAATGCCGCATGCCGCCATAACCGGTGAAGTACGCTGCATGCTCCACGTTAAGGCTCATACCTTCTTCCAGAATGTCGGGAGATGCGGGATGGATATGCGGCAGACTGTGCGCATTCGCAGCGTCAATCCCACACCATGGCCGGTAGCGTGCTGAAAGGCTTCCCCCAAAATCATGCCGCTCCATCACAGCGCGCGCTGCCGGGTCCACCTCGCTCGCACGGGCGCCGGGGCGAATGGCACCGAGCGCTGCTGAGCGCACTTCCCTGATAGCCGCTCGCATGGCCTCTTGCCGAGACGAAGGCGGCCCGACGGTATAGGTGCGGGTCAGATCAGTCCAAATCCATCGGCGCAGGTATTCGCGTGGATCATAACCAAGTCGCCCTCCTGCAAATGCCGCTGCCGTGTGCGCGCATACGCAGCAGCGGCAAGCGCCGCGTTCGGCCCCGACATGCAGAAAAAGAAGCCGTAGCTCCGATCAAGCGCCTTGACCCGCGGAGATGACTGAAAAGCCGCATGGGCGCAGGCGGCTACCTTCGCTCAAGGATGTTGTCATATCATTCGCCACTTGATTGACTCGCCTTCGAACCATCAGCGAGACGCATTGCTAGATGCATTGCGCACGTGGTGAAGCAACCGGGTCGGAGGAGCACTGCGTACCCATCTGAAAAGTCACCACCAGTCCCTGTGAGATCCGGGCTCCTGCCGTTACGCGACATGGTGATTTGTCAGGCAAGTTCATCGCTGCTACCTCCTGTACCTCCTAGTCTAGGAAACTCGCAATCTCGAACCGAGTCTGTTCGGAGCACGACTTCCTACCGATCCAGGTGCAACTCAACGAATACCCTTCGCGCACCCTGGTGATCTTATCGCTCTCCGTCAGCAGCAGATGAGGGTCGTGCAGGTGAACGTGTGTCGCAACCCCTGATAACCAATAGTTCCTGACAGCCTGTCCGTTCCCCTGAGGAGGCGGTGAGAAGCAAAGCGGACAGGTCTCACCAAGACGGCAAACCTACAACACGCTGCCAGCGTCATAGTACGAGGTCTTTGACCCAGGTCAGCCACCGGTAATTACAATCTGCGTTGATTGATGCTGCTTATGAAAATTT
This sequence comes from uncultured Acidobacteriaceae bacterium, assembly GCA_964235655.1. Lineage (GTDB taxonomy): Bacteria > Acidobacteriota > Terriglobia > Terriglobales > Acidobacteriaceae > EB88. Next base: position 53,711 of record CAXSBB010000005.1, on the reverse strand, counting down.
TGGTGGCCTCGACATCCTGGTCAACAATGCAGGGATGGAAGGATCTACGAGGTCGTATACATCAACTAGCACGCGGTGCCCTCTGGAGTGGCTTCGGTACGCAGCAGACACTTTCCACCCTACCGAATCTGTAGCAAGGGCACTACTTATCGACTAATGCGGGCAGCAAGACATCCAGGCGAAGAGGAACAGCTCGGGAGTGGAAAGGAACAGTATGAGTGCACATAGCTTGGCGCGTTCGGCAATAAAGACAGGAGTTGCGGTAGGAGCTGTGTATGCAATCCGGGCTACGCTCCGCCGCCTTGAGGAGAAGAGTGCCAATGCGGCGCTCGGCAAAGGAAAGCGATTTCTTATTCTTGGAGGCGGGTTCGCCGGGGTCGCTGCCGCGACAAAGCTTGCTCAGCTGCTGCCGGGTAACGACAATGGAGAAATCCTGTTAATTGATGAGGATAATTATCTCCTATTTACACCGATGCTCACCGAAGCTGCCGGCGGAGAGCTCAATACTCGGGACATCGTCAGTCCCGCTCGCTCACTGGGAGATCGCATCCGTTTCGTGCAGGGGCAGATCACGAACATTGACCTTGCAAAGCGGTCCGTAGACATAGAAATTGGAACTGGAAATTTGGAACCCGCGCGACAGACGCTTACGGGGGATCATCTCGTGATTGCCCTGGGTTCTGTTGTGAACTTTCATCACACGCCGGGTGTTGCCGAGAATGCAATTTCAATGAAACGCCTCGATGATGCTACCCAAGCCTTTGAGCATGTTTCGGCTTGCATCGAACGGGCCAATGTAGAACCGGATGCGCAGAAACGCAAGGAGTTGTTGACCTTCGTCGTGGGCGGCGGCGGCTACACCGGGGTTGAAACCATGGCCGCCATCAACGATCTCGTTCGCTCCAGCGCTGAAAGGATGCAGGGCCTGGATCACCACGATGTTCGGACTATCGTAGTGCATCCCGGGGATCGGCTTTTGCCCGAGATCACACCGGAGCTTGCTGCCTATGCTACCCGGAAACTGAAAGAGCGCGGTGTTGAAGTACGCTTGAACGTCAAAATCGAGAGCGCAGGCAAGAACTACGTCCAGGTACAGGGTGGGGAGCGTATCGCCGCGCGAACGCTCATCTGGGCCGCGGGCGTGGCACCCAACCCATTGCTGGAGCACCTGCCTGCGGCAAAGGGCAAACACCACGGGCTCCAGGTGAATGGCTGCTTTCAGGTTCCCGGGCATGACGCTGTATGGGCCTTGGGGGATTGTGCCGAGATTCCTCAACCGGACGGTAAAAGCACCTACGCCCCCACCGCACAGAATGCTACTCGCGAAGGGAAGCTCCTGGCTTATAACATCGTGAGTAGCTTGCGTGGAGGATCGCTGCAAGAGTTCCGCTACACGCCTATCGGCGAGTTGGCATTGGTCGGTCGGCATTCCGGCGTAGCACGTGTGTATGGAAGAAACTTCTCCGGCCCGATCGCCTGGGCAATGTGGCGCACGATCTACCTGGCCAAGATGCCGGGCATGGCGCAGCGCAGCAGGATCATGACGGATTGGATTCTCGACGCCGTCTTCGGAAGGCCGGCTGTTCCGATATCGACGGGCACGCAGACACAGGTGGGGCAATAGGTTCTACGCAGACCTATGCGCTTCTTTCAATTACATACTGTGCAAACGAAGGAAGCGCATACGAGATCGACTTGAAAACTATATGAAGGCCATGGCAAGATCTTCTCTTGGAAGCGCAAGGAAGTTCCCGCTATTGTGTATGCTTCTACAAAATAAAGGAGCCGCTTTGTGCATGTGTCACAAGTCCGGAAGCTCTTGCAAACTTCAGTTGAGTGAGTAGCGTAACTGATGAGAGAAGCAAGATCAGGCGTTCGCGAGCATCCAGGAAACGGCTCACCGTTTCAAGATTGAACTGCAGGAAACAAGCCGGTACGAGCTTGAAGAAGCGCAGAGAGTAAATACAGTCCATAAAGCTCGCTATCGATGCTGTCAATGCAGCCTAGAGCCTGTCACCAAATTAGCTTTATGCGTTTGTTCTCATTCTTTTATGGTTCAAGGATGCCGCTTTGTGACGCAATCGCAATGGGAGAGTAGGCCGTCCCAACGCCGAAATCGTACTCACCATTCGGTGATGTGCCAAAACAGGTGGAATCCCTGTTCAGACGCACGTCTACGCCAGCTTTGAAAGCGTGGCCGGCCGTGGTAATCGAAACGTTTTCTCGACCTTGAAATAGATTGCCAAAGGCCCGCGTAACCGTTCCTCCCGGGGCGTTGAATGGCTTGAATAAAGCATCGTTGAATTTTACAGTCGGATTTGTCGTGGGGAAGGCCGGCGTTGTCCGCTCCACGCTCAGGCACGATTCTAAAACTAGGCGAGGCGAGACCGTACGCACCCAGGTGACAACTCCATTTCGCTGCCTGTCAATGTACTCCACGCCGAAACTCGGGTCGATGGCGGTCTGGTCAGGGTTGGTAATTGGACCGTTCAGATTATCCAAGGTGAATCGTCCGGAAATATGGTCATTCGGCCCAGGCTGGTAGTCGATTTGAATGGAGAACTGATCGGCGTTGGTAACAACCTTAGAGGAAGTAGCGTACGTGTTCGCTCCAAATGTGCCTCCGGAGAAGTTCGGCAGCGGGTAGCGAGCGAGCACCCCTGCGGTAGAGCTGTTGATCGGTACTGTGAGGGTATCGCCGGCGAAGGCACTCGTATCCACACCCGCCCGTTGCTGCTCGGTAGGCACCGAGAAGACTTGTGTCGTGCAAGGACTTGACGGAAGCCTTGATACTGACCGAAGTAGTACAGCTTGCCGCGACCGTCATAGACGTGCGGGAGGACAATCGACCCACCGTTGGTAAAGCCAAACTCGTTTCGCTTGAATGGAGGGATACGCCCAGGACTAGCCTGTGAGGAGAAATCGAAGTAGTTACGCGCGTCCAGAGAGGAATTTCTTAGAAACTCAAATACGGAACCGTGATCGGGCTTCGCCTGCATCTACGACGACCGGTTGTATTAAAAATCCATATGAAATGTCAGGCCGCTATCCACATACAGGGTTTGCCCGGTGATGTATGCCGCGTCTTCGCTGGCAAGGAACGCCAAGACCCGGCGATTTCCTCTGCTGATGCGGAACGTCCGAGAGGTATATGGCTTCCCACCTTCTTCCGAATTACTGGATTGTCTTTCAGGAGGCATTAATTGGCGTGATTGTTGCTCCCGGTGCAACTGCGTTGACACGGATGCCGCGATCCGAGTACTCGAGCGCCAAGGTGCGAGTTAGATTGCCTAGACCGCCCTTGCTCACCGAGTAAGTAAGAAATTCGGGCTTGGGATTCATCTCATGATTGGAGGAGTTATTCAAAATTATTCCTGACCCTTAATTGAGAAATAGCTTCAGGGCTTCCCGGCTACACAGGAAAGCGCCTCGAAGGTTGACGGCAAGAACCTGATCGAAGTCGGTTGCGGTGAAAAGGTGCGAAGGGTTGTGCCCCACTAATCCCGCATTGTTGATCAGGATGTCGCAGCCGCCAAGAACATCTCGCATATGTTAAAAACCCGCGACGACCTGCTTCTCATCCGTAATATCGACCCGCTTTCCACAGGCGAGTCCGGGGAAGTGAGCCTTTAGGAAGGCCGCCGTATCGTGGATGATGGAATCTTCCACCACGTCCGTCAAGAGCACACTGGCTCCTTCTTTGAGGAAGCGTTCCTCAACAGCTTTTCTAATACCCTGCGTAGCGCCTGTGACGAAAACACGCTTTTTGCTGATACCTTTCATGGCGATCTCTTTTCTAGTTGGTTGGAACGAATACCCCATTGGGGTGTGGTCGTTATTTCAAAACGTTGCAGGGGCAGCTTTGTGAAGCCGCGGCCCTTTTCTTGAAAGGGCCGTCATGGCGAAGGCGGGCGCGTCGGCTTCCACCACCACATCCGCAACCGCGTCGATCTCCGACACCTTGTGTGCGGTAACCGACTCAAGCTTTTCATTCAGGACAGCTACTGCCACGGAACCAGCTGTTCGAATCAACACCCTTTTCATATCGGCGTCCTCAGCATCGAACGCTCCCAGCCCCTCATCGGCATGGATGGAACACACGCCGAGGATGAGCAAGTCCGACCGCATACCCGCAACTTCCAGCATGGCCTTGCCTCCGAGGGCAGCTCCTACCTCGCGATTGACCGTGCCGCCGATCACCAGCAGTTTGCTCGCAGACTTTCCTATCAAACAGGCCGCGATGGCGGGGTCGTAGGTGGCGACGGTAAGGGGCAGGTCTTGCGGCAACGCGCGCGTAAACAGCGGATTTGTAGACCCGGCGTCGATGTAGACGAACTGCTTCAGTCGAAGCAGGGTCGCCAGCGTTCCTCCCAATTTCTCTTTACGATTGTTTGATTCGCCCATGCGCACCGCGATTGGCATAGAAGCCGGCGAAATTACCACCGCACCACCATAAATGCGCCGGCAAAGGCCGTGCGGCAAGCTCGCGCAAATCACGACGGATGGTGTCTTCGGAAGTCGAAAACTCGTCTGCCAAAGCGGTGGCGTTTACCTGCCCATTCTGGCTGAAACGGTCCAAGATTCGTCTTTCCCGGTCCGCTGGAAGAGAAGAGCTCTTTCCGATCTTGCTGGAATCGTGCACGACCATGCGAAAACTATGCCATACCACGGATGTACTGTTAAGTGTTGAAACGCCTGATTTATAGAGACTGCTTACTGTACTCTCTGAAACGACCGTTTCAGGGAAACGCGGCTTGAAATGGCTTGCCGAGGAGAGCGGCCTGGAGGTTAAATTGTGGCGGGAGGCGGTGCCGAGCCCAACCGTTTTGCGGTATACACACCGGTCGTGAATACTAGCGGTACTCTGCTCCTACGTACTAGAGGACTGCGATGACTCCCGAGAAGCACACGGTTGAGTTTGAAGCTATGAAAATTGTAAAGGAGCTTCGGGACGTTACATCTACGATGAAAGCCGGGAGAAAAGTGGAGTTCGAAGCGGAGAAGCCCACAAAGTAAAAGGTTGATGTGAAATGCAAGGCCAAGAACAAGTAGAGTGTCATTCATGCGCTCTCCGCTGTAGTGAGGATGGCTCTATTACCTGCTTTCTGATGGGCACCCGACTAGCCCGCAACCCACTTTTCAGCCCGGATCAGTTGTAGCACCCCAATCCAGGGCATACCGAGCTGCTGGCATACATCGGGAATTGTTCGGCCGCGTTAGCGAACCAGTAGGCTTCTCATCGTCACCAGCATGGAGGCATCCTTGCTCTCCGAAATTGAAAAAGACTGGAGAGTAGTCCTCTGTGACGTCAAGGGTGGTTGGTCTGCGAAGAATATCGATCCGGCTGCGAAACGGCGTAACCCTTGCGTTTCGCAAAGCGGCCCGGCAGGCTCTCACCTGTTCGCGATCCCCTTCAAGCGCCTCAAGCAACTCCGGCTCGGCTGCTCAATCGCGATAGTCATGCGCAGCATGACGAGCCTAAGTAGATCGGAGTAGGTCAGGTTCCAGGTCTTCGCCGCCTGCTTCATGCGCTGGTAGTGCCGCAACGGCATCTTGTAGGTCACGCACTGTAGAGGGGGTGCTTCGGCTGGGGTAGCTCAATCTTCTTCACAATCTAAAAAAGCAGTGCGTCTTTGATGTCGCAGGACGGGTTCGGCGTAGCTGTGGAGGTGCGCGGAACCCGCTTCACCGCTATCGCTCCGGCGGGTTCTTCACCAAACAGATTGGCTTGCAATCGTTCCATATTCACCCCTCACTTTTGCCGCATGTTCGCTACCTGAGAATAACCCGGCTAGGGTGAGGAAGTAAGCGCAAAGGTACGTCATTGTTGGCGATTTCATTCTTTCGGATAGTAGCCGCAGGAGTCAGTTGAGCGTAGTGGCGTATATACAGACGCGCGTGGTTTACGCCTGAAACACGCGGCTTTCGTCGTCTCAGGACCAATAAACGCAGACACTTGGCAGCCGCTTTGTGGCGTAAAAAGATGTTAAAGCTGGACGTTTGATTTGTAGGATCGCCCAAAGATTTCCATGCCGCTCTGTGACACTCGATAGAGCGTAAGACACATCAAAGCTGGCGGTATGGGCCGCTCAAGCTGGCATGTTTACTCATCGGCATAAGCATAGATGGATTGAGGCAAGTCACAATCCATTGAGAAGCTCCTGCTGCCTTTACAGATGCCGTATCAACCGTTTTGGATTAGCTGGTTGCGTTTAAGAGTCCTTCAAGTTGAAGTTTATACTTTTTGAAACCACAGTTTCAAACTCCTATTAAACGCAAATAAGGACCGGCATGGGCTAACATCGAAGAACGGACGCCTGCATGGATTGGCATCTTACAAATTGCATTGCGAGGTGGGATAAGGAAGGCGTAATTGCGGGAGCTTCATTACATTGACCAGCTTATCAATGCAAAAATCAATAGTAAATAGAAGACTCTTCTTTCAGTTTCTCTTTGCGTTTATGTTGCTGGACAGATCTTTAACCCGGTAGTGTTCAACTACACAGGGAAGAACTGCTCCACAGAACCGCCTGCTTGTGGTCGATATACCGTACCACTCCGTCATCGACAACATGCGCGAAGCCATTCACGAAATGATCCGCGGTGTCGTACTTCGCGGCTATCACCATGGAGCCTGTGCTATCAAGGTAGCCCCACTTACCCCCGAGTTGTACCGGGCACAAGCCTTCTGAGTACTCGCCAACCTTTTCAAACTTGCTTTTATCGCAATTTCTCCGTTTTTTGAGATAAAGCCCCAGGTGTCTCCAATACGGACGGCAGCCAAACCCTCATTGAAGGTTTCCGCCGTAACAAATTTCATCGGAATCACTACCGATCCTGCTTTGTCGATATAACCCTATTTACCGTCTTTCTGGACCGGCGCCAATCCTTCATTGTAGCCATTGGCTCCGTCATATTGCGGCTGGATGGTGTAGCTTCCATCAGGCTTGATGTAGCCCCGTTTGCCTTTTAGGCGTACCCGTGCGCGATCATCCTGAAAACTGCGCGCCAGATCGAAAGTAAAGGGGATGCCGTAGCTTCCATCCTTGTGGATGAAGCCCCATTGATCTCCCTATGCGAACCGGTGATAGATCATTATGAAAGTTTCTTGCCTCATCAAACCGCGGCTTGATAACTTCGTCTCCTGCGGGATTGATGTAACCCTACTTCGCGCCTTGTTGGAACGGCGCAACTTCATCCGAGAATGCCCATGCAAGCTCGAAGCGCGGCTTAATAGCTACGGCGCCCTTGCCATTGATAAAGCCCCATTTGCCGCACTGCTTGATCCGACAGGGGGAGCGGCCCCACTCTTCTGAGCCATGCTGTCACAGGCTAAAGTTGCTGCCACGGCGCTCGACAGATACAAAAACGATTTTCTGCAAAAATTATAAAATTTGTTGCCTCAGTATTTTGTCTTGCAAGCGAATATGACGCACGCATGCTTTAGGTACATGTACGGTGACGAGCATTTTGCGTCACCTGAAGATCAGGACCAGGCAAGTCAACAGGCTTTCTGTTGCCTTCCACCAGCAATCCTTACAGCTTAACTATCGCGGTTTAGAAGCCGATTGTTGTTAGCGTTCCATGAATATCGGCGCGTGCAAGCGTTACTTAACCTGCTTTTAAACATAGGTGGGCTTAGATGGAGCCAGTTCGGAGCAGAAGCATCGCGTGAAAGGACGCGCTCCCTACCTCCAAACCATGCGCATGCCGCACACATTTCCTCTTGCTCTGCTCGCAACCACCTTCTGCGTCACCGCGCATGCTCAAATTGACCGCGCCGAGATCAATGGGACCATCGGGGACACAAGCAGCGCCGCCATCTCCGGCGTGGCTATCACGGTAACGCAGGAAGGCACCAACGCTGTTCGCGAAGCGACGACGAACGCCAACGGTCAGTTTGTTATTTCTTCGTTGCCGGTGGGGCGCTTTGTAATCTTGTTCACGCGGCCCGGTTTTCAGGATCTGCGTGTCGCCGACATTGATCTTCACTCAGGCGACGTGCGCACGGTGAATCAGCAGATGCAGGTTGGTTCCGTCAACCAGACCGTGTCTGTCGAAGCGGACAAGGAAGGCGCGCAGCTGGAGAAGAGCGATGCAACGTTTGGCGGCACCATCCAGGCTGTGCAAGTACGCGAGCTGCCGCTGAACGGCCGCAATATCGCCAATCTGGAGGTGCTGGCACCGGGCGCGATCGATAGCGGTTCCGGTGGGCAAGCGACGATTCGATTCGCCGGTCAGGGCATTGACGACAATAACTATCGCTTCGACGGCGTGGATGCGAGCGGCGTTCTGCGTGAAGCGCTTAAATCCGGTTTGCGCCTGCAGTTCTCGACCGAAGCTGTTGCGGAGTTCAAGGTGGATGCAGGCGCCTACACCGCGGATACAGGCGGTTCAGCCGGTGGGCAGGTCAGCTTGATCTCGAAAAGCGGCACCAATGCTTTTCACGGCAGCGTGTTCGACTATCTGCGCAACAGCTATTTCGACGCGCACTCACCCATCAAACCCGCAGTCGCGACCAAAACACCCATCTTTCAGTTGAACCAGTTCGGCGGAAGTCTTGGCGGTCCCATTGCCAAGGATCGCACCTTCTTTTTCCTCGATTATGAAGGCTTTCGGCAACAACTGGGCGGTGTGCCGGCCACGGGCTTTGTGCCAAGCCCCACATTCCGCACGCAAGCACTCGCCAAACATCCTGAATTGGCTTCGTTGATTAACGCCTTTCCTCAAGGGCAAGCGCCGGTTGCCGGTGACAGTAACGCCTACTCGTTGACTACCGTGGTGCCAAGTCCGCAAAGCGAGAACTCCGGAACGGTGCGCGTCGATCACCGTTTTACCGAGAAGGACTCTGCATATGGACGCTACAACATTGACGACGGCTCGAATACGAGCGCTCTCAACGCAGTTGGGCAGGCCGGCACGATTGTGTCGCGCGTGCAAAATCTGGCGCTTGAAGAAACGCACATTTTCAGCCCCTCGCTGCTCAACGAAGCGCAGTTCGGCTTCAACCGCAACACCTACATCCAGTTGCAGAACACCGGCATTCCACTGAACATCACGGTAAGCGGCTTCACAGGACTTTCAGAAAACTACAACAAAACGCAGGTGGGGCAAAGCTTCTCCGCCAATGACACCCTGACCGCCACCAAGGGTCAGCACACTGTCAAGGCCGGCGTCGATTTGCGCTTTCCTCAGTACAACGAGGCCAACTCGCTTGACAGTACCGCTTCGTACTCCAGTGAAACCGCGTTCAGCAACAATCAGCTCAACACATTTCAGCTCACCGCGCCGCTACCTGACAAGGGGTTGCGCAAGGAGCAGCTGGCAGGCTACGCGCAGGACGAGTGGAAGGCAGGCCGCGACCTGACGCTCAACTACGGCTTACGCTATACCTACTTCTCGCCGTTCCACGAGGTACATAACAACGAGGTACCCTTTGACATTGCGAGCTGCGGCGGCTACTGCGCCCCCGGCTCCGAGTTCTACTTTCCCAACCATCTCGACTTTGATCCTCGCGTGGGCATTGCCTACTCGCCGGACTCGCTTAGCGGCAAAACCGTCTTCCGCGCCGGTTTCGGTGTCTACCATGGTGAAGATCAGCTCGGCGATGAGGACAGCCCGGTCGTGAATACCGCACCTTCCACGCTGCTCACTTCGGGCAAGTCCGTGACGTATAGCTACCCGGTCGCCCCGGCTTTGACACCGACCACAGGCCTGGCACTTACCCCGCGCTCGCTTGCACGCCATCATCCTGACGCTTACACAGAACAGTGGACCGGATCGATTCAGCACGCTTTGCCCGGCGATACGGTTGCGACCCTGACCTACCTCGGCATCAAGGGAACGCACTTGTTTCGCCGCTCCTATACCAATCTCCTCGACCCGATAACCGGCCTGCGCCCACTGCCGCAGTATCCCAGCGAGATCGACACCAAGTACAACGAGGGCGCGTCCAGCTTCAATGCGCTGCAGATCAACCTGAACCGGCGCTTTCATAACGGTTTCTTCATCGCGGGTAACTACATGTATTCGCATGCCTTAAACGACGGCTCTGTCGGCGCAGGCGACTCAACCGCGGCGGAGAACGTGAATGATTTTGCCGGCAGCTACGGCAACAGCACCTATGACACCCGGCACAGCGGCAACATGAGCCTGGTGTATGAACTGCCGTTCGGCCGCGGACGCCGCTATATGAGCAACAACGCCGCTGCTGACATCTTCGCCGGCGGCTGGTCGGTCAATACGCTGCTTACGGCGCGTGCCGGGCAGCCCGTCAATATCTTGCTGAGCCGCAGCGCGACCGCCCTGCCTGACGGCAACAATGTAAACCAGCGTCCCAACCGCGTGCCCGGCGTGCCGCTTTATCTGCCTAGTCCTGCTGTCCATGCATGGCTTAACCCGGCCGCGTTTGCCGTACCCGCCCCAGGCACCTTTGGCAACCTCGCGCCGAATGCAGTCACCGGGCCAACGCTCTGGCAGGATGATTCGACCATTGAAAAAACCTTCCACGTTACCGAGCGCAACAATGTCATCTTCCGCGCGGAAGCTTTCAACATCTTCAATCGAGCGCAGTATGGACAGCCCGGCAGCAGCCTCAACGTAGGTACCTGCACCGCCGCGACATTGGCCGCGTGTCCGGCAGGTACGGCTGTGGGGAGCCAGTACATAGCGGCCCCGGCCAGCTTCGGCAACATCACCTCTATCGTCAACCCTGCCGGATTGGTCGGCACCGGCACACCGCGCGAGCTTGAGTTCGCGCTTCGCATCACGTACTAGCACCATCTGCTGTTTAACCAATTTTAAGGAGCCCTTGATTTGCCACGCACACTATTACAAATCGCCACGCTCTCCCTGCTCACTTTTGCGCTTGCACCGGGTAATGCTGCCACACCTACCGCGACGGCGGCGAGTAAAAAGCCACCCGTTACGCTTTTAAGAACAACATACCTACCGGATATCATCGGTGACTTCGACCACTTCGCCGTGGACCTTAAACGCAATCACCTCTTCGTCTCCGCCGAGGTGCATCACTCTGTTGAAGTATTTGACCTTAAAAGCGGCGAGCACCTGCAAAGCATCGGTGGCTTGAAAACGCCGCATTCGCTTGCCTTTGACACAGAGAAGGACGAGCTGCTGGTTGCCGATGGCGGTGATTCTGCGCTTATTCTGATTGCCGCGACAGACTTTCACCGCATTGACCGGGTGCCGCTGATTGACGGCTCGGCGACCGGCAAGGGTGACTCGCCGGACGCCGCGTATTACGACGTGAAGACGCGGCTCTACTACATCGGTAACGGCGGTGCTTCGGCCAATCTGCCCGACTCGACCATCTCCATCTTCTCGCCCGAACAAGGCAAGTTGATCGACGAGATCAAGCTCCCCGGCAACAACCTTGAAAGCATGGTCGTCGATGACGTGCACAGCCGCTTGTACGTGAACGTGCGCGACAGGAAACAGATCGCCGTTATCGACCTCAAGACGAAACAGGTGATCGCTGCCTGGACCGCGCCTGACATGAACCGCAACACAGCGCTCACGCTGGACCCGGCAGCAGGTCGCCTGTTTGTCGCCGGCCGCAATCCCGGCCTTCTCTATGTCTTCGACACAAACTCCGGGGGTGTGGTCAGCAAGATGCCTTGCGTCAACGTCAACGACGACATGACGTGGGATGCGGCGATGAAGCGTCTCTACATCTCCGGCTCAGAGGGCCTGAGCGTGTTTCATCAGGACTCGCCCGATACTTACACCGAACTGCTGAACCTGCCTACCAACGGCGGCAAAACTTCAACGTATGTACGCGAGGTGAACCAGTTCTACGTAATCCATCCAAAAACAGACATTGATATCGCGGCGCTGCTCGTGTACCGGGTGAACCGCTGATGATGAAGCGACTGCGCACCCTGCGGCAAGCAATCCTGTTTCTGCTTACTGTCACCTTTCCGATTATTTCCTTCGCAACAGCGCAGCAAGGCAACATACCCCAGACGCAGGCGCAAGCACCGGCCAAGGCCCAAGTGAGTGCGCCCTTCGCTCAGCAGCTGATCGTGAAAGTAAAGATGGCTCACCCGGAGATACAGAAGCTTGGGTTGCACGCTGTTCTACCGGGGCAGGACCAGAATGTCATTATCGCCAACAATCTCCCGGAGAAAATAGGGAAGGTATCCTCCGCGAATGATATGCAGTTAGTGGCCTCGGGTGAACCGCAAGCAGTGCGGATCGACAAAGGTAGTTATTGGGATACGTTTGTTCCGCTACACGATCAAGGAGGTCAGATCATCGGCTTTCTCGTGATGGAAGTCCCATTTGCCATTGCAGGAACGCGCGACCTTGCGCTGCTGAAAGGCGCGGTCATCCGCGATGAAGTACAGCAGCAGGTACCAACCCTCGCCGCTCTTTTTGCCCCTGCCAGGCGGTAGCGTCACTTTTCTGGTCCCACCAGCCTGCGAATCTTACTCCACCGGCAAGGACATGGTCGTTGTGCGACGCGACCGGCTCTCCTAGGTAGACCAGAGAGACAGCTGTGCTTAAGGTACAGATCTCCGCTAGGGGCTCCGCTATTTTCTGACGTGTGACTTCAGCTCTCATTGACAGGTATTCAGTGGTTTTTCAAATATCTCAGCTGTTTCATAAAGCTGTTACGTAGCGGTGCCTAGCCTGATTCTGGAAAGCTCCCGCGACCGGCCAGTGAGACATTGCAGCGAGATCAGGTGATTCTTGATGAAAATTCTCGTTATTGAGTTTGTCGTCGACGTGGTCTTGGACGGCCAGGATGGGCTGGAGGGAGTGCGCGAGTACTACGACGCTTCCGCCGCGAATGCGGAGTTGTTCTCACAAGCGCCAAAGGCGGTGAGCCGGTGGTTGCTACGCTAAACCGAACGCTGATACAGCGGGCGGTGGGGAATCTGGTCTCAAATGCGTTAGCGCACACGCTCGATGGCGGTATGGTGGCAATGACAACGCATTGTGAAGCTGCACGGATTTTAATTGAAGTTACCGACACAGGAGTTGGGATTCTACCGGATGCGCTGCCGCGGGTTTTCGACCGCTTCTTTCGTGTAGATTCATCGCGATCCAAAACCTCTGGAGGCACCGGCCTTGGTCTCGTGATTGTTCAGGAAATTATGCTACTGCACGGTGGAAATGTCGAGATCGCGAGTGAGCCGGGGATTGGGGTCCGGGTGACACTACGCATGTCCATAACCAGGCCTATACCCGATCCTAGTTAATGAGTGTGCTCCCAATTGCTTCGCGCTTTGAAGCTAGTCGGGGTATAGGAAGAACAGGATGCGCTCGACGCATTCTTCAGGGCTAAGCTCTACTGTGTCCAGCCAAATCTCGGGAGTCTCCGGAGGTTCGTATGCGCTGTCGATGCCGGTAAAGTTGATTAGTTTTCCACTCCGTGCCTTTGCGTACAAGCCTTTCGAATCGCGGCGTTCGCACTCTACCAGGGGAGCATCGATGAAAACCTCCACGAACTCCCCAGGCTCAAAACGTGACCGCGCGTTCTTACGCTCGACGCGAAACGGACTGATGAACGAGACAATCACTACCAGCCCCGCATCCACAAACAACTGCGAGACCTCTGTAATCCGGCGCATGTTCTCTACCCGGTCAGCATTGGAGAATCCGAGATCTCTGTTCAGGCCGCAGCGTATGGTATCGCCATCCAGCACATAGGTGTGCCGTCCGGCTTCAAATAGCCGCTTTTCAAGAAGGTTCGCAATGGTGGATTTTCCTGCTCCGGAGAGTCCGGTAAACCAAAAGCAAACAGGTTTGTGCCCCTTTTGCCGGGAGCGTGCTTCCTTGTCAAGATCCATCGTCTTTCAGCACCACTCATTTCATTCTTCGTAGCGATCGCCTCACCAACTGAACGAAGCGGAAAGCCCGCATAAACAAAAACCCTCTCCCGATAATCAGGGAGAGGGCTATTGCGGAGGGATTACTTTTAGTCGTCCAAGTCACCTTTAGGCGCCGCTTTCCTGAACGCGCTCGGCGGCATAATCTTCTTTTCACCGGGATACGGGCGCGTAAAGTTGGTCGACATGTACCAGTTCAGGTGGTTGACGGTGTCCGGGTCCTCAGAGTCCGGCTTGTTCAGTTTGCCCGCGAAGACCTGCTTCTTTTTCTGGAGCCAGGCTACCTTGAGGGCCTTGGCCGCAGGCGTCATCGGTTCCAGCGAGGCGGTTGTTGTCGTGACACCCATGTTCAGCGGAACCTGGTTGGGCACGTGCGACCATGGCTGGAAATTTGCCGCAGGCGGTGTGCCCTGGACAAAAGCCGTGCTCATCGGCGAAGCCACGAGATCGAATTGGTTCAGCGGGGGCAGACCGAGGATCTGCTCCATCGTCCGAGTCATGTTGACCTGCGTGTAGTAGGTGTGGTCGGCCGGTCCGTTCTGTACCGTGTAGGGGCTCACGATGTAGCCCGGGCTGCGATGACCGTCCACGTGGTCGACGCCGTTCTGCGCGTCATCCTCCTCGATAAAGATGGCTGACGAGGACCACACATTGCTGTGACTGATGGAGTCGATCATGCGCCCCACGGCCAGGTCGTTATCGGCCTGTTCGGCGTCCACTGTCGGCGGGCCGCCGGTGTGATCGTCCATGACCCACAGGATGCTCAAGGCAGGCACCGTTCCAGCCGCGACATCCTTGTTGAAGTCCTGCTGCCAGATGTCGACGCGGAACTGGTCGGGGATGCCCAGATCGAACTGCGGGAAGTTGGTGATGAGGTGATTCGAAACGGCTGGGAGCGAGGATTGTGCCTGGACAGTGTTCTGGTAGTACAGCGTCGGCTCCAAACCGGCCTCGAACTTCTGCGAGTCGGCATAGAACTGGCTCCAGGTCGGTTCAGTCGTCGCCCCGGTCGGCTGCTTGAAGGTGTCGTTCTCAACGTATTCACCGTAAATCTTCAGCGGCAGACCGGCGGCGGATGCTTCTGAAAAGAGGAAGCCCTTCTTCTGATAAGCCAGAGCATCGCCCGCATTTCCTCCCGGATAGCTGCGGACCCAATCCGGCGCCTGAATGTCGTTCTGGTACGGTGCCAGGGCTTCAATGATCCACTGGTGACCGTCAGCTGACTGGCGGCTCGGGTCGTAGAAATTGTCGAAAAGCGGGAAGCGCGACACCAGATTGTGCACATTCGGCGTGTCCTTGCCGCCGAACACAGCCAGTGAGCTGTCGCCGTTGCCTGCGGCCACATCGCCCAAAATCTGATCGTAGGTGCGGTTTTCACGAATGATCAGGAACACATGCTTGATCAGCGACGGGTCGCCGATCTTCTCCGGAAGGGCGACCGGTGTCTTTGCCGGGCTGCCGCCGGAAGCAGACTGGATATTCTGTGTCAAATCCCAGTGGTTATTGTAGTAAACCTGCTGCGTAGCGGCTGCCAGCGCCCCGGGCTGCGCCAAGGGGAGCAAGGGAATGAGGCTGACCGTACCATTGTCCTGGTGCGTGTTGTAGTCGGTAACGCCGTGGTCGGTCTCAAATGAGTACAGGGTGCCTACGCCCTTGTCATTCGCAACGATGAGTTGTTGGTTGGCCTTGTCCAGCACGACTGAGGCGGGCGCATACGCTACCGGGATCGCGCCCAGGATCGGATACGCCGCTGCCGGGTTCAAATCGATAACCGCGATCGCGTTCGCGTTGTAGCACGCGACGAAAGCAACGTTCAGCTGGGAATCGACGGCGATCGAGACCGGTGCCGCGCCGTAGGCCGGCTGACCTTGGCCGGGTATGCCTATCGGTAGCGAAATGGGAATCGTCCGCTTCACTTTGTTGGTGGTCGTGTCAATGACCGAAACGGTGTCGCTGTACGCGTTGGCGACTAACAGTTCGCCGCCGTTGAACGCCATGCCGGTCGGGTGCAGATCGGTCGGCACGGTAGCGGTCACCTTCATTGAGGCCAGATTTACCACGGAAACAGTACCGGTAGTCGCGGCGCCGATCACCGGATCGGCAACGATCTCCGTACCGGCGGAGTTGATTTGAAAGTCCGCCTGCGTAGCCTCCCGACCGCCCTCGTTGCTGATGTAGGCGGTAGAGCCGTCATTACTGATTACGACGCTGTGGGGAGCATTTCCCACGCGGATTTGGGCACCCTGCGTCGGCGTCTTCACGGTAAGGTCGATCTTGGCCAGTGTATTGTTCTGGTTTAGCAGGGCATACGCGCTCGTCCCGTCCGGCGACAGGGCTACGCCGCCTGGATACGAGGTGGAAGGGGTATAGAACGAGCCGCAGGGATTGGCATAAGAGGCCGGCGGGCTATTCGGAAAACATTTTATAAAAGAGCTATTCGGCGGCACGCTGACCTGAGCGTTATCGCTGAGCAAACCCTCCGCGGAGACGTTCGCAATGGTCACATTGCTGCTGTCCTGGCTGAATACCAGGTGCTTGCCGTCCGCCGAGTACGCGATACCGCTGTAGCTGCCGCTCGCATCTTTTCCCGCAGTGATGTAGTTCTGCAGGACTTCGCCGGTGCGGGTGTCAAAGACCTCGACAGCCTGCATCGCGCCCATGGTCAGGACAGCGGCGGTATGGTTACCGGCAACGGGATTGACTGCTACCGCCTTGGCGCGGACCCGAATGCCCAAATCGACCTGTTTGCCGGACGGGGTGATGATCTGACCGCTGCTCACGACAAACGAGCCGTCCGACTGCGCGCCGGTGGTGTAGGTCGGGAACGGCACGGACTGTGCCAACACCGGCATGCTCAGACCTGTCACCAGCAGACCGGCAAGCGGTGGCAGGCGGTGGACTCTCGAACGGTTTCGATTCGCTTTTTGGTATGTCTTTCTGGACATCGATGCTTCTCCCCGGTTGTCGATCATGCGATTCAAAGGCCTACCCGCGATACGGAGATAAAAATCTCGATCGCCGGTTGATAGCTAAGGCAAGAGACAAGCAGACAGTTGCGAGTGGCGCTGCCGGCTGCCGAACATTCGGATGTGCGAAAGCAAAAATTGTGACTCTGGACGTGTACGGCTGCAGGGGCCCTGAAATGGCCGTGAAGGTTTCAGGCTTACGTGCGGTCAGCCCATCCGATGCGTGAAGTATCGCAGGCGCTTGGTTACAAACTCGTGACTGTTGCATGACACTTCTGTAACAGTCCTGGAATCTTCTCGCGTTCTTCGAGCGCGCGATCCAATCCGGGCGAAGTCATTGTCGCCGAACTGCTTCCGGTGCTTGCCGATAAAGCCTGCGGCTTCAGCGCTTTACAGTCAAGCGAGATCCGACTTCTCTTCCAAGCCGTCGTCGACCAGCGCGCGGAGATCGCCCAGCCACGGCTCATAGCGACGCCAGCGATCAACAGAGTTGCGGTAGATCGGCTGCCGGGCCTGCCACTTGCTGGGCGTCCTGACAGCGCGCGGGTTGCTTTCAGGGTGCATGCACCTGTCATCCCACGCCAGCCCGCAAGCCGCAATGATCCGCCGGATCTCCGCTTCAGGCGCATGGGTCAGCTGCTCGTAATCAACCTCGATGAAGCGAGCCGCCGGCAGCACCTTTCGCCAGTGATCGGTAAGCCGCCGGTAGCTGCGGAAGTACCTGACCAGCTCAATGCCTCCGGTCGGAAACGGCAGGCTGGGATGAAAGTGCGTTTGATGAATCGACAATGCTGTATCGACCGGGTTGCGGCGACAGTGGATGATGGTCGCGTTTGGGAATGCCAGGTGGATCAGCCCGACCCAGAGAAAGTTGAACGGCATCTTGTCGGTCACACGGGCCGCCGCAGGCGCGATCGCGCGCAGCACGTCAAGATATGCTGTCGCCGCCTTCTTCAAATACGGTGCCTCAGTTCCCACCGCGCCGGAGCCGTGCCATTCCGCCCCGCGCGCGTTCCAGAAGTGCAACTCACCCGCACCCGCCGCTTGGGGGTGGTTGGAGACGATCTGCTCGACGAGCGTTGTGCCGGAACGCGGCATGCCGAGGATGAGGATCGGCGTCGCATTCTGGTTGCCGAGTTCGCTGCCGAGTTCGGGCGCCCTCGCCATCATTTCGGGTGTACAGCGAGCGATCATGCGGTCGATCTCGACATCAAATGCAGCGGAGTCGAACGACACAAAACTCCGTCGCACGGCATCTCCGGCATCGAGGTGCTGCATGGCCAGTGCGTAGTCGCCGACATCGTCCGCCGCTTTGCCGAGTGCAAGGTGCAGCCGCAGGCGTTGCGCCGCTTCCAAGCCGGGTGTGGCCAGCGCGGCTTCCATCGTTTCAAGTAGACCGTCGTCCCTGGTAACGGGGCGGCACCGCACCAGATCGTAGTAGCTCCCCGCTAGCAGCGGCGCAAGTGCGACCGCTCGCTCAAAGCATGCACGGGCCTCGTCAAAGCGGCCGAACTCAGCCAGCAGGTTGCCCAGCAGATCGTGTGCCATGCCATTCGCCGGATCGAGCGCGAGCGTCTCTCGTTGTGCCTCTTCAGCTTCCCTATAGCGCTCCTCAGTCAATAATGCTCGTACCTTTCCAAGCCGGCCGAAGCTGGTTTCACCTCCGGTTTCCGCCGCGCGGCGGAAGCAATGAATCGCCTCGCTGCGATGGCCGAGCATGTAGAACAGCGCGCCCGTCCGGAACCACGCCTCGGTCAGCGAAGGAAGCAGCCTCGTCGCGCGATCATACGCAGCAATCGCCTCGCTCGTGTTGCCCAGCTTCTCCAAAGCAATGCCCAGGCGAAAATGTGCATCCGCGTAGCGCGGATCGCCGGCTATCGCCAGCTCCAGTGCCGCAACCGCTTCCGGTAGGCGACCGACCTCAAGGCAGGCAAGGCCCAGGTCGTGCTGGATGCTCGGGTTGGACGGCTGCAGCAGTGCTGCTTCGCGCAGCGGCGCAATTGTCTCAGCCGTAAGTCCTTCCCTGAGTAATTGCGCGGCCAGTGCAAGCAGAGATGGAATTTGCTGAGATGTAGTCGGGCTGGAAGACCGGGGCATAGCGCGAACCTGGCGTGGAAGAAGTAGCGGTGGCGATAGGAATCGCAAGTGCAAGTATTACCAGTCCATGATCTCCCAACCACATTAATTTCAGGACAGGCCCTTCTGCGCACAATAACGCCCAGGAGGAAGATGCGAACTGCGTCGGCGATGCTGGCGCGACCATCCGGCTCCTGACTCTTCTCGGCGGGGGCGTCTAGCCGCGCCTCGGCCAAAATCTTGGAGCGCCATGCATTGAGCGCCTTCCGCGCCCCTTTGTCGCAGGTGGGCTGAATACGTTTACCGTTCCCTCAGTCCAGGTAAAAGTCTTAAACCCCTATACTTGAGTGGCTTACCGTCAAGCAGGATCGTGTCCGGGCGTGGCTCCCCATTCTTTCAGAGCACCGGTACGAACCGCCACTTGCCCCCTACGCTGATATACTTTTTCAAGTTGACACTACTCTCGATGAGACGCGCTTTTCCTCCGGTACGGAAGCATTTTCCATAGATAAGTCGGGTGTTCCAAGCGCCTCCTTATGAGCCGCATCGATAGCACCACATGAGTAGTGATTCGGATAGTAAACGGGGAAGCGTTTTAAGTGTCAGATTTTAAAATGCGGGAGTAGTTCAGTGGCAGAACGTCAGCTTCCCAAGCTGAATGTCGCCGGTTCGATCCCGGTCTCCCGCTCCAGTTTCAACTTGCCGGTATAGCCCATATTCGACAAGTAGTTTCGCTCAATAAATGGAAATGGCCGGTTCGCTTCCGCGAACTCGGCCATTTTTCATGTGCTGTACAGGTTTATGCGCTGTAGAGAAGGATGCCCTCGGAAGGCGCTTCGTTCTCTGTACCTTCCTGCGAAACAGGTCGGTAGAACAGCTGGTTATTCTCAAGGTAGACCTCAAGAAATGCCGGCCGCTCGCTGATATGACCGGAGATTAGAGCTTCGGAGAGTGGGTCCTCAACGTAGCGCTGAAGAGCGCGACGCAGGGGACGAGCCCCGTAGCTGCGGTCAACCAGCGTCTTTTCAAGAATCCACTTCTTGGCATCGTCTGTTACGGAGATGGTAATGGCCTTCTGCACAAGGTTCGTGTTGAGCGACTGCACCAGCAATTCGAGGATCTGAATGAGATCAGCATCCGACAGGGAGTGGAACAGGATGATTTCGTCCACACGGTTCAGGAATTCAGGATTGAAGGTCCGCTTGACTTCCTGCTTGACCAGCTCCTCAACCTTGTCCATCACCAAATCTTCACGCTCCGACTGGAAGCCGAGCCCCTGCTTGCGTTGGAGGTGTCGGGCTCCGATGTTCGAAGTCATGATGAGGATCACGTTCTTGAAGTCAACCGTATTTCCGAGACCGTCCGTCAGGTGTCCGTCTTCAAAAACCTGGAGCAAGATGTTGAACACATCCGGGTGCGCCTTTTCGATCTCATCGAGCAGCACAACCGAGTACGGGGACCGCTTGACGCGCTCCGTCAACTGACCGCCTTCCTCATAACCTACGTAGCCCGGAGGCGAACCGATCAGCTTCGAAACGGAGTGCTTCTCCATAAACTCCGACATGTCGAAGCGGATCAGCGCTTTCTCGCTTCCGAACAGGAACTGCGCCAGTGTCCTGGCCATTTCTGTTTTGCCTACACCGGTCGGGCCAAGGAACAGGAATGACCCGATGGGGCGGTTCGGCGACTTCAAGCCTGCGCGTGAGCGGCGGATAGCCCGGGACAGGGCAGAGATCGCTTTCTCCTGCGAGATGACGCGCTTGTGCAGCTCGCCCTCGACACGGAGCAGCTTCTGCGTTTCCTCTTCTTTGATCGAGTTGACAGGCACGCCCGTCCAACGGCTGACGACATCCTCAATATCTTCACGAGTCACAATGCCGGCTGTCGAATCATCCAGGTGATACTTGTCGCGCAAGGCGCGCAGGTTTTCGCGCTCTTTCCGCTCCTCGTCCGAGTAGAAACGTGCCTTCTCGAACTCGTGATTCGCGATGGCATTTTCCATCCGGTGCACGATGAACTTGATCCGCTTTTGAACCTCGGTGATCTCCTCGGGCAGGGAAGTCTGGCGTAGCTTGACGCGCGCGCCTGCCTCATCAATCAAGTCGATAGCCTTGTCCGGCAGGAAGCGATCCGGGATGTATCGATTCGAGTGCGAGACTGCGAACTCGATAGAATCATCGGTGTAGGAAACCGCATGGAACTTCTCGTAGCGGTCCTTGATGCCCATGATGATCTTGATCGCATCTTCCTCGTTCGGAGGCGGTACTTTTACAGCCTGGAAGCGCCGTTCCAGCGATCTATCCTTTTCAATGGACTTGCGGAACTCAGCCGGCGTAGTCGCTCCGATGCATTGGATTTCCCCGCGCGAAAGCGCCGGTTTTAGAATGTTCGCTGCGTCCAGAGAGCCCTCAGCTGAGCCGGCTCCAACCAGTGTGTGCAGCTCATCGATAAAAATGATGCAATTCTGATTCTCCATCAGTTCTTTCATGATGGTCTTCAGCCGCTCTTCAAACTGGCCGCGGTACTTGGTACCCGCGACGATCAGCGATAAATCGAGCGCCAGTACCCGCTTATCGGCAAGGAAACTTGGAACTTCACCGTCAGAAATGCGCTGCGCCAAGCCCTCGACAATCGCGGTCTTGCCCACGCCGGGCTCGCCGATCAACACAGGGTTGTTCTTAGTGCGGCGGCACAGGATCTGGATGACACGCTCCAGCTCCGGATCACGCCCTACCAGCGGGTCCAGCTGGTTGTCCATGGCTACCTGGGTCAGGTCGCGGGAGAACTCCGCCAGCAGGCTTTGCTCGCGGTTGGTACCGGTACTTCCGGCTTCCCGGTTGCGATTTTGTGCAGCACTACCCTGCGGCGCTTTTTCCTGGGTTGCGCGCGAAAGTTCTTCGCGGATTTGCAATAGCTTCAACCCGCGCTCGTGCAGAATTTCTGCGGCAAAGCACTTTTCCTCGCGCAGCAGGCCCAGCAGCAGGTGCTCTGTGCCGATGTGCTTGTGCGACAACCGCTCGGCTTCCTCGGCAGCATAGGCCAGCACACGCTTGCACTCGTTTGAAAGCGGCAGGTCGACAGAGGTCGAAACCTTTTCGCGGATGGTGGTGTGACCTTCAATCTGCTTGCGGATGGATTCAACGGAGGCATGCGAGCGGAGAAACTTGTTGGTCAGCGCCTTGTCTTCACGCAGCAAGCCGAGCAACAAGTGTTCCGTCTCAATGTAGGGAGAGCCGAACTGGCTGGCCTCGTAGCGGGCGAAGAAGATGACGCGACGCGCTTTCTCTGTATACCGTTCAAACATGATTTCCCTTCAAGTTGCTCGCGTCAGCCGGGTGCCAGGGCTTCCGGCTGCCGTATGCGGGTGGTGACCGGGCAGCGTCCCGAACACGCTACCATTTTCCTGTGCTGTTTCTATCTTATAAGGAACGCCTGACGCCTCTTGGGGCGGCTCCCGTTATCTATTCAGATTCAGCTAGAGCCATTCCGGTGCAGCTGTGCCAGTTGTGACTTGAGTCTGGGCAACATGCGCCAAGCCCTCATGGGTAAGCCGTACCACACGATGGCAGCGTTGCGCCAGCACCATGTTGTGGGTGACCAGTACCGTGGTAAGCCCCCCTTGCCGGTGCAGCTGCTCCAGCAGTGCAAAGACTGAGTCTGCCGTTTTGGTATCGAGATCCCCGGTGGGTTCGTCGGCCAACAGCAGCTTCGGCTCTGTAATGAGCGCCCGCGCAAGCGACACCCGCTGCTGCTCACCGCCTGAAAGCTCGCCCGCCCGGTGGTGCAGTCTTTCGGCCAGCCCTACCTTCTCCAGCCAGCCGCCCGCCTGCGCTATTGCCTGCTTGCGGTCCATGCCGCGTGCCAGCAGCGGCATGGCCACGTTTTCCACAGAGGAGAACTCCGGCAGCAGGTAGTGGAACTGCCACACGTAACCTACCTCCCGGTTGCGGAAGCGCGCGGCGGCTGCGGGGGTGAGCGTACTGAGAGCCGTTTCGCCACAC
Source organism: uncultured Acidobacteriaceae bacterium (assembly GCA_964235655.1). Taxonomy (GTDB): domain Bacteria; phylum Acidobacteriota; class Terriglobia; order Terriglobales; family Acidobacteriaceae; genus EB88. The sequence goes on along the minus strand of CAXSBB010000005.1, from coordinate 30,812 downwards.
CAGATTTCACCCGACCCTGGACGGTCCAAGGCCCCAAGCAGGTGCAGCAAGGTGCTTTTGCCTACGCCGGACTGACCGATGATGGCTAGAATTTCCCCCTGTGACACAGAAAATGTGAGCTGCCGGAACAGCTCCAGGGTACGCCCGCCCGGCGCGGCGTAGCTTTTGCTCAGGTTCTCGACGCGTAGAAGATCACTCATACCGCAGCGCCTCTGCCGGAAGGATGCGAGCCGCTGCACTCGATGGGTACAGCGTCGCCAGCAGTGCCACGCCGAGCGACATGGCGCAGACCAGCAGCCCGTCTGTCAGTTTAGGCGCGAACGGCAGCGTATCGATCGAGTACACGTCAGCCGAAAGATGAATAAGGTGGTAGTGGCCGCACAGGAACGTAACACTGTAGCCGAGCAGGAGGCCAAAAGCGGTGCCGATGCCGCTGATGAGCAGCCCTTGCAACAGGAAGATGCGCCGGATTTGCGCCGGAGTTACACCCATCGCCAGCAGCACGGCGATGTCGCGGGTCTTCTCCATCACCATCATGGTGAGCGCGACCAGGATGTTGAGCGCGGCCACACAGACGATGAGGCCGATGACGATGAAGGTAACCAGCTGCTCCAGTTTGAGCGCACTGAACAGCTCATGATTTTGCTCAATCCAGTTGGTAGTCGAGTAGCCGGGTCCCGCAGCCTGCTCGATCTCGCGCCCGATGCTTGCGGCCCGGTTCAGATCGTCCACCTTGAACGACAGAATGGAAACCAGGTCCGGCTCACCGAATAACGCCTGTGCATCGCGGAGCCGCACGAAGCCGAAGCCGGAATCATATTGGTAAAAGCCAGAATGAAAGATACCGGCCACCAGGAACCGCTGGTACTTGGGCACCAGGCCGTAAGGGGTGAGCTCGCCTTGCGGGCTGGTGACCAGGACGGTGTCACCCGTGTGCGCGTCGAGCGAGTCGGCCAGATCGTAGCCGAGCACTACGGGCGGGTTGGCACCGTCGGCCATCACCGGCGCAGTGAGCGCGGCAGCACTGCCGGAAGTCATGTCGTGCAGCATGTCGGAGACTTGCGCTTCCTGCGCAGGCAGAATGCCCTTAAGCAGTGCACCGCCCGAGTGGGCCCCGCGCGAGATCAGCACCGGCTCATACAGCGCGGGCGCAGCGGCGGTTATGTGCGGCAGGCTGCGCAGGCGCGCTGTCAAGCCGCGCCAGTCGCGGATGCCGTCATTTTGTATCCGCATCAATGACACATGCGCAGTTGCGGAAAGCAGGCGGCTTTGCAGGTCCCGCCGCATGCCGGTTGTGATGGCGAGCGCCAGAATGAGCGAGGCGACACCCACCGCGATACCGGCGACTGAAATACCTGTGACCACGCCGATAACCGCTTGCCGACGCCGGGCGCGCAGGTAGCGGGCGGCAATGAATAACTCAAAGCGCACGAAAATCAGTCGTCACGGGATCGCCACCTTGGCCGAACCGGCATTGTCGTAGCGGTCAAAAGCGCGCAGCGTCAGCGAGTGCGGGCCGCTACTGGTGGTACCCGACAGTGCGACGTCAAAGCTGTACTGCTCTCGCGCCGAGTCAGAGACGCGACCAACCGGCTCAACATACTGCCATGGCGCGGCATCAAGCGAGTACTCTGCCCGCGCAATGGGTGCCTGCTTGTTTGTCACTACAGCAGTAACATGCAGCGCGGCGGCACTGCGTTTTGCAGCTAAATCTGTGACGGCAGGTGTAGCCGTATCGATAAGGAACAGATCGCTGACCCGCTCGCCCGCAAGCGCGGCACCCGCCGGGTGCGACGGTGCGTCGGTGACCGTCACGCGCAGCCGGTACGGCCCGTCCGGCAGCAGGGAAGCGTCGAAGCTATAGAAGCGGTCCGTCAGGTCATCCTTCAGCAGGTGCCACGTTGTATCGGTCGGCGCACGGTAGTAGAGGGCAAAGCGCAGCTCGTCGCCGTTATCGTCATGCGCGGCCCAGCGCGCGGTTACAGAACTTTTGTCCTTGATGGCGCTCAAGGGTGCCGCCGGGCTGCTTGAATCGATGTTGACCGTGCCGCCCTGCGAGGCAAACGTAAGCTGCGTTTGCTGCGGGTAGCTCACCTGGTTTGCCGCGGCGTTGACGCGCGTGCCGGGCACCACAAGCACTTCATCCACTTCTGGCGCGGCATTGGCCGGCAGGTAGTTCAGGCCCACCTGGCTGACGAGCGCACCCGGCTGTAGGGTAAGCCGCCACTGTGCGTAGCGCGCCGTCGGCTGTGCGATCGTTGTGTCTCCCGCAGCAACGGGCTTCCAGTCCGTCCAGCCGCGAGCAGGGCTATCGACGTTGCCGGTGCGGGTTTCAAGTGTGTAGCCGGGGGCGGACGAAACCACCTCAGCCCGGCCCCAGAGTGAAGGCTGGGCGGCGTCAAACACCTCACTTTGCAGGCTCCCCTTTGCGGAGGGCGTCAGGTCAAGCCGTAATAGCTTGCCGGTGTTCGCGGCGGTCAGCAACAGATGGTTATCAGAGGTTGGGGCAAAACCGGTCACCTGGCCCGCATCTGCGCGCGCAATATCCTGGTAGGTTCCATCGTCGTGCAGGCGATACACGCGCCCATGATTACCGGTTGCCGCCAGTAAGCCGTCCGGGCTCGCCATCAGGCTGTACACAACATCGTTCGGCGCGGCCCAGATACGGCGCGGTGCTTGTGCGGTGTCGGCCGGCAGCAGGTCGATTTCGGAGCCTTCCGGCACAGTTGCGTTGTTGCTGACTGCCTGAGTAGAGCCGGGCTGTACTACAGTCACAGTCACAGTGGCAGTTGCGGGTGAGCCTGCGTTGCCGGTCGGCTGTGGCGGCAGGCTGTTGTTGCGGCCTTTCTCCCCGACTGCCGCTATGTACAGCTGGCCTTGAGGCCCTAGAGCCAGCGAGGTGATTTCGCGCTTTTGTGCCTCATATACAACCAGCCCCTTGCCTGCGGGCGTGATGCGGTACACCAAGCCCGTACCGTCAGAACCGGCCAGCAAATCCCCGTTCGGCGCGAACAGCAGGGAGCGGATGTGCGGCTCGTCACTTGCAAAAAACAGCTCGGGTGCCCCGCCGCTCAGTCCAATGCGATAGATGCCCCCGGGGGCACCGGTCGCAAGGTATAAGCGGCTCTGTGTGTCGAACTGCATGGCCCAGATGTACTTCGGCTTGAGCGGTATATCGGCAGCGTTGAACACTACGGGCGCAGTAGTTTCATCGAGCGGCTTGGCGGCTTGCGGGTCCAGTCGGAAGACTTTCGCCGAAGGCAGCGTGGCCGCGTACAACGCGCCGTCCGGGCCCATGCTGAGGGCCTGCACGCTCAGATCCTTTGACGTAAACAGCACGGTCTGCTTACCATTGGGCGCAATCCGTATTACTTGTGCGGGCGAACCGGTTGCAACATAGGCATTGCCCGCCTTATCGCTCGCTAGCGCCCATACGTCGGCTGCGCTAAGCTGGGCTACCGTGTTCAGGTCAAAGCCTGAAGACAAAATCCCGTCGCTACCGATGGCAATGCCGCGCGCAGTGCCTTTTTCCCAGTCGCTGAAGCTCGCCTCGTTCCAAAGGTGGGTACCCTGCGCACTAGCCAGCGAAGAAACGGTAAGCAGCAGGGGGAGAAAGCGAAGAGGCATCGTCACCAGTGGAGTTTACCAGCGGGCCGCGTTTGCCCGGCATCCGGCTAGTTGCAAAGTACTGCTCGATAGCGAAGCGCGCCCTTGCGTGCCCGCTCCACGGCGGCATTTGCCTCACGCATGGGGAACTGCTCAGCCATGGCATGAATCTTGTGGCGGGCGGCGACGTCCAGCATTTCCGCAATCTGTACGGGGCTGCCGATGTTGCTCCCGCTGACACTTTTATTACCGGAGACGAGCGGAAAGGCCGCAAGCGGCACAGGCTTGGGCGGGATACCCACAAGAACCAGAGACCCGCGGGGGCGCAGGGCGGCAACGTACGCGCTCCAGTCACTGTCGGCGCTGCTCGTGGAAAGGATAAAGTCGAAGTGCCCGGCGAGCGCTTTTATAGACTTGCTTTCGCGGATATTGACAAACTCATGCGCCCCCAGCCGCTTTGCATCTTCTTCTTTACCCGCCGAGGAGGAAAAAGCTGTTACTTCCGCACCGAACGCCCGCGCAAACTGCAAAGCCATGTGGCCAAGGCCGCCGATGCCCACTACCCCCACACGCGAAGCTGGATGGACACCGGCCGCGCGCATGGGGCGGTAGACGGTGACGCCCGCGCACAGCAACGGTGCCGCGGCGGCGCTGTCCAGTTCCGCAGGCAGGGAAACGGCAAAACGCGCATTTACACGAACGGCTTCGGCAAAGCCGCCGTTGCGGCCTACACAGGTAGGCTGGTTGGCAGCACACAAATTTTCCTCGCCGCTGCGACACCAGGTGCAATGCCCGCAGCTGTCTGCCTGCCATCCCACGCCCACGCGATCACCCACATGCAAGTGGTGAACGTTTGCTCCTACGGCGGATACAGTGCCTACAATCTCGTGCCCCGGGATGAACGGGTACTTGCTGGCTCCCAGTTCATTGTTGATCAGGCTTACATCCACCTGGGACACGGCACAGTGCGAGACCGCAATCTCCACGTCGCCGGCCCGCAGTTCGCCCCAATCGTACTTGTACGGGTGCAACTCGGCTCCGGCAGCATGTACGGCCAATCCATGAATCATTTGGATCATCGTTCTCTCGCTTGCGTCTCTTATTGCTTTGGAGTGGAGCCTATTCTACCCGTAGAGTCAGCACTTGCTGGCCCGTAAACGTGGCGGCAAGCGGCATGGCGGCAAGCGGCTGGACGGACTCGCTGTGCAGCGCGGCGCGGTCCCGCTCATGCGAGGCAGCCAGCAGGTTGGCAACCGACAGCGGCACGCTACCGAGTGTTTCGCCTTCCACGCTTACCTCGGCGTCAGGCGACAGCAAGCTCACGTAGAGAGCGTCATCGGGGTGGTTCGCGTTGAGCTGTGCAACCGTGCTGCCCAGAGGTGTGGGGCCCGCGCCATGGCCCGCGCTCAGTAGCCCATCGAGCGTGGGTCCGTCGCTGATGAGCAGGCGGACCTCACCGCGCGGCAGTGACGTGGGTAGTGTGAGCGGGATGCGCAGCGACTGCGGCGCGCCGCGATAGGGCGCGAGCGTCGCAGCCAAGTCAATGCGGTCGCCTGCATGCACTACGGTCTGCTCCACGGCAGCCCGGCTCAAGGCAACTGTATGGCGGCCCGGCAGTACGTCTACCGCGATCTGCACGGAGGTGAAGCGGGTTTGGCGGTCGCCGCTGCTGTAGAGCGCGTTGAAACGCTGGCCGATGGTAAGCGCCGCCGACAAAGCCGCCGGGCCAAAGCCGCCCGCTGAAGCCAGGGTCGCAATCGTCACGGGCTCGTAACCGGGCAGCCGCACTGTTGCCTGCACCCGCAAGCTGTCTTCTTCGGCATAGCTGGGGGTTTGTTGCAATGCTTGAAATAGTGATACCAGGATGGCTGTCGGTGTCACTTGTGCCTGGTCAAGCACGTTGAGGTGCAGCACTCGCGTGGCTGCGACACCGGCGGCCACATGCGGGTTGTGCAGCGTGATCTCAACCGGGATGGTGTGCGCCGTAATGCCGAGAGTGCCGCCGATGGCGGTCTGACGATCTTCAGTAAACGCACCGACAGTTTCACCGGTGTTGATGATCTTGAACGAGTTGGATTGCGATGCCAGTGTTGCCAGCACATCGGCCTTGGTCATGGGCAGGCTCACCGCGCCGAACTGCGTCAACGGGTGCCCGCAGGCCAGCAGGCGGCCTGCACTGTCCAGGTAGGTCACCGTGCAGGTGGCTGCGATCTCCATATCGCCTGAAACTAGCAGTGCGCTTACAGCGGACCCCGGTTCCAGCGCCGGTGCCTTGGCGGCCTCGGCGGGGGACTGGCTGCTGCCGCCCAGCCCGGCTACGGCTTCCATGCCGAGCGGCGGTGCGTGCTGCTTCCAAAGGGCGAGCGCGGCGGGGGAGAAGCCCGTGAACACCAGGGGCGTGTCGATTTGTTGAATCGGTTGAGTCTGTGGGTTTCCCGTTGCGGCGGGTGTTGATGAGGCGGGTGCCGGGGCAGCGTCGATGTCGCGCACCGCCAGCATCTGCGCGATGGGAGTAATCCCACCGATAGGCTCTTTTGAAAACTCGCCGATACGAAAGCCGAGCGCACCCACCAGCTTGCCGTCGATATAGACAGGGCTGCCGCTCATACCGGCCACTACGCCGGTGTGCTCCGCTTTGGCTCCTGTGAGCCGCGCCAGGATCAGGTCTGCGCCGGGCCCCTGCGCGTTGTGGAGCACGCCTAGAATGTCCACGCCGAACGGCTCGGGCGTCGAGCCTTCGAACACCGTGTAGGCAGTTCCGTGCAGCCCGGCATGTACAGCCGATAGCGGAAAAATACCTGCGCTGGAAGGCGGAGGCGCCGTTTGCGCTCCAGCCGATGAAACCGGGATGAGCAGAGCAAAGGAAAGAAGCCGGACTATTTGCAAAGTAGACACGTCTACAGATTAGCTGGCTTGCTCGCCTTTCGAGCAAAGTTGCACGACGAGATTGCGAGGCTTGAAACTATGCTGAGAGCATTCAGGCAAGCTAGGGAGTGGAACGTGAGCGATCGAACCAAACCGGTGTCTGTACAGGCAATGTTGCTGGGTCTTTCCATGTTGGCCGGTTCAGGCGCAACCGGGTTGCAGGCGCAGTTTACGCCGCAGGGTGGAACCCCTGAGCCTCAATCCGCCCCTACTCAGACCGCGCCCAAGCCGACCGCGCCGGACCAGACTGCACCCGCTCCGACCGCACCGGACCAGACTGCGCCCGATCAGGGAGGCCCCGGTGGTGATAACGGCTCGATTGCCATACCGAAGAAGAAGGAGCAGGCACCGCCGCCGGTAGCTCCGCCGGTTGAGCCGGTTATTAAAAACCCTCCCCAGCTCTCAAACTTTTCCCTGCGGGTCGATGTGCCGGTAGTGAACGTCGATGTAGGTGTAATTCTTGAGAAGACGCACCAGTTTGTGCCCAACCTGCAGCAGGCCAACTTCCGCATCTTTGAAGACGGCAAGCCGCAGGAGGTCGCCTCATTTGGACGTATCCAGGCACCGATTACCGCCGTACTGCTAGCGGAGTTCGCAGCCACCAACTACAACTTCATCTATGACATGCGCAACGCGGCATACTCATTCGCCCAGCAGTTGAAACCGGACGATTACATTGCCGTTGAAACCTACGACCTGCACACAGAAATCCTTACGGACTTCACGCAGGATAAGCGGCTGGTTGCCCAGGCGCTGAACTCGCTTGTAATCCCGACCTGGCGCGAGACTGACCTATTTGACGCAGTGTATGAAACGCTGGATCGGATGACCCGTATCGAAGGTCGCAAGTACCTGATCCTGATCTCATCCGGTGTTGATACATTCTCAAAAATCACGCTCGACAAAACTTTGGCAAAAATCAAATCCACGCCGAATGTAACGATTTTTGCGATTGGAACCGGACAGTTCGCGCGCATTATTTCCGAGGGAAGGGGCGGGCTGGGCGGCAGCCGTGAGATCGGTTTTCTCCAGGCCGATAACCAGCTTTCAAGCTTCGCGCGCATGACCGGCGGCCAGGCGTTCTTTCCTCGTTTCCAGGGAGAGATGCCTGACATCTTCCATGAAATCAATAACTCTATTCGCAATCAGTATGTATTGAGTTACCGGCCTACGAATACAAAGCAGGATGGAACGTTCCGCAAAATTCAGGTGGAGCTGGTGGACAATGAGGGCAAGCCGCTGCGTATGCAGGATGAGAAGCAAAAATCGCTGAAATATGACGTCATAGCGCGGGATGGCTACAGGGCCAAGTTGCCAGTGGAGTAGGGGCTTAGTCCAGGTAAGCTTCAATCTCGCTGAGCTTGAAGTAAATGCGGTCACCCGGCGCACCGTAATGGGTGGTTTCCTTCAAGACACCCTGCGCGAACCGCGAAAAGATTTTCGTTTCAGGATCGAGAAGCCAGATTTCAGGGACGCCCATAGCCTGAAAGTCGGCGAGCCTTTTGAGAACTCGCGGCATTTGATCCTCGGGCGAGAGCACCTCAAAAACTGCCATGGGGGCGCGAGTCGGTACCTGTTCAATGATCTGGTTGCGATCAAATACTGACACATCCGGTATGCGGAAGCGGGTAGCTCCGGTTCGCATTCTCAGTTCCGGACGCACGCGGATATTCCAGTCTTTCGCATGCGCCCGAAACCAAGCAATGATTGCGTCCTGCCATGACGAATGATCCCACTGTCCCAAGCATCTCTCCTCGATAACGCCATCCACATAATCCGCATCCGGGTCATAGCTGGTATGAAGGTACTGCTCAATTGAAATCAAATCGGCCGCGGCAAGCTTGCCTGCTAGCTGATCTGCCGCGATGATGTCCGCAATTGTCGCCATGTTCCCTCCGCTAGACAGGTCTCCAGTATAAGTCGGGATAACCGGTTCGAAACGACTTACCCGCGCACATCCTTGAGCGCCGGATACACCTGCCGAAAGCCTGCATACCCTCGGTTGTAGCGAGCCACATCTGCCGGATCGGGTACGATCTGCTCCGCAACCTGAATGGCCTGCGCGCAGGCAGCTTCCACGCTTGACCATCTGCCGCCGCCTACCCCGGCCAGCAGGGCCGCGCCGAATGCGCCGCCTTCCTCGGCAACAAGCACGTCTGCGGTATGGCCGTACACCGCAGCTTGAATTGCTCGCCACAGCGGTGACCGAGCCCCGCCCCCGCCGAGCCGCACGCCTTTGACCGGCACACCCATCTCGCTGAACAGCGTGAAGCTATCACGCAGAGAGTATGCAACTCCCTCCATCACGGCGCGGGCCAGGTGAGCACGGGTGTGCGCGGCAGTCAGGCCCGCAAAGGCGGCGCGGGCCTCGGAGTCCAGGTGCGGCGTGCGCTCACCGAGCAGGTACGGCGTCCACAGCAAGCCGTCACTGCCTGCCGGGACGTGCGCGGCCTCCTCGGTAAACGTGTCGTAACTGCCGCCGGGCAGCAGCAGGTCGCGCAGCCAGCGCAGGCTCAGGCCTGCAGCTTGCGTCACGCCCATCACATGCCAGCGGCCCGGTACGGCGTGGCAGAAGGTATGTAATCGGCCACCCGTATCGAGCGATGGCTTGGCCGTGGCTGCGAACACAACCCCGGAGGTCCCGATGGTGACGGAAACCGAGCCGGGCTCCAGGATGCCCATGCCTACCGCACCCGCACCCTGGTCGCCTGCGCCTGCCACTACCGGCGTGCCGCTCACGAGGCCGGTTGCTGAGGCCGCATCCGGTGAGATGTGCGCACACACCTCCGGGGACTCAAACAACTGCGGCAGCCAGCTTTCGCTAATACCGGCCGCGCGCGCGACCTCGCTCGACCAGCGCCGGTGTGCTACATCCAGCAGCAGCGTGCCCGAGGCCTCCTGCACGTCCATGGCATAGGTGCCGGTCAGCCGGTATCGCACGTAATCCTTGGGGCACAGAATGTGCGCGATACGCGCGAAAATCTCAGGCTGGTGCTCTCGCACCCACAGCAGCTTGGTCAGGGTAAAGTTCGGCAGGGCAGGGTTGGCTACCAGCTCAATCAGGCGTTTACGCCCCAGCTCACGGTGCAGCCAGTCGCATTGCGGGCCGGTGCGCTGGTCGCACCAGATCAGCGCCGGGCGCAGTACCTCGCCGTCCTTGTCGAGCATGACCGCGCCGTGCATCTGCCCTGTCAGGCCGATAGCTCCAATATCTGCGCCATTTGCTCCGGGCGCTTGTGCCAGGGCACCGCGAACGGCACTCTGCGCGGCACGCCACCAGTCCTGCGGGTCCTGTTCGGCCCAACCCGGCTGCTCCGCACGGAACGGCGCATGCTCCTCCGCCGCCGAAGCAACGACGGCCCCATTGCGGTTAATCAGTACGGCGCGCGTACCGCCTGTGCCCACATCCATGCCGAGAAACAGCTGTTCCGCCATGTGCATTCTCCTCATTTCCAACCGGCTTCTACTCTGTCGCGCCCAACTCTACAGGTACATTGGGCAGGTACACTGCCTATATGAGTATCAAAACTCTTGCCACACGCGAGGTCTACCGCAATCACTGGATGCGCGTGCGTGAAGACGAGATTGAACGTCCGGACGGCGTACGCGGCACATACGGGGTCGTTGAGAAGTATCCATGCGCGGTTATCATTCCGCTCGTGCGAGTAAATGGTGAAGACCGGCTATACCTGGTGCAGCAATACCGCTATACAGTCGGTGAGGTGTGTCTTGAGTTTCCGCAGGGCGGCTGGGAAGACCCGGACGTGGATATCGCGGAGCTCGCCGCGGGCGAGCTCCGCGAAGAAACCGGGCTGCGCGCGGGCTCGCTCACGTATCTTGGTCCCATGTGGGTCGCATACGGCTTCTGCAACCAGCAGCAACATGCATTTCTGGCAGAGGACTTGCAGCAGGGGGAGACGGAATTGGACGCCGAAGAGCACGATCTGACGCTGCACAGCGTCTCCGTACCCGAGTTTGAAACAATGCTGCTCCAGGGCCGCATTAAAGACTGCTGCACATTGGCTGCCTGGGGGCTGTACAAAGTGTGGCGCGAAGCACAACAGTAAGGGAGCGGAACATGGCACAGCAGTGGACAGCAAAACAGATACCGAGCCAGGCAGGCAAGCGGGCGATTGTGACCGGAGCGAACGTCGGTCTTGGATTTCAGACAGCGCGGGAGTTGGCACGGGCCGGTGCGCAAGTGGTGATGGCGTGTCGGTCTGTGGAGCGCGGCCAGGCAGCAGCAGACAAGATAAAGGCCGAGCAGCCGGGGGCACAGGTGTTTGTGGCGCAGCTTGATCTGTCGTCACTGGCTTCTGTACGCAAGTTTGCCGCAGATGTATTGGCGGCAGGTGAACCGCTCGACATCCTTGTCAACAATGCGGGCATCATGATGCTGCCCAAGCGTGAGGTAAGCCCGGACGGATTTGAAATGCAGATGGCGACAAATTATTTAGGCCATTTCGCGCTGACCGGTCTGCTGCTACCCGTGCTGCTGCGTTCAAGCGCGCCGCGTGTAGTCAGCCTTTCAAGCAATGCACACAAACGCAGCAAGCTGCAACTCGATAACTTCCAGCAGGAGCGCGGCTACAGCTCTATGGGGAGCTACCAGCAAACCAAGCTTGCCATGCTCATCTTTGCCAAGGAGCTGCAGCGGCAAAGTAATGCGCATAAGGCAAAGCTGCTGAGCATCGCGGCGCATCCGGGTTTATCGACAACTTCAATTGGCCGTACGTTGCAGGGACCTCCAAAGCTGATAATACCCATCGTTATGAGCATATTTGGTCAGGATGACAAAGAGGGAGCGTTGCCGCAGCTGTATGCGGCAACAGCCGCGCAAGTAGAGCCGGGCGGCTATTATGGCCCTGGTGGTTTTCAGGAGTTTAAAGGCTCTCCAGTTCCCGCGAAGGTCGCCCCGCAAGCTGCGGACCCTAGTGCCGGACCCGCGCTTTGGGCTATCTCGGAGAAGACCACAGGCGTTACATACAAATGGCCCGAAGCTCTGTCAAAAGTTGTTTAGTGGGCAGCCGCCAATTCGTTCTCGCGCTTTGGCGGCCGCGCCAAAAACACGATCATCGCCACACCGGCAGCCAGCACACCTTCTTCAATCTCCACACTCGCTTTATGCAGGTGGTCGAACTCTTTACGATGAGGTTCGCGCACCGGAACCATATCCATGTCGCCACCTACGGCAAGCCGGTCGGCTTCCATGCGAGGAATGAGATTGCCCTGCGATAGCACGGTGAGCAGCAGCATGGCAATCGTGCACAAAATGGGTCCAACCAGTGTGCGGCCATAAGCACGCTGCCATGCAGCCAGCAAAAGAAGTAACAGGAGAATGGACCCGGCTACCAGCCCTTCCGCATGCAGTGTGATCAGACAGTTACGAACCAGCAGCCCTGCCGTGGCTTTGTCGGGCAGCACCTGAAATGCAATGTTCGCAACTGCCGGAAAGAACAGCACCGCGCCCACCCAGAGCACGATCATCAGCGAGATCAAAACGCGCAGTAATGTTTTCACTGGGTCCTCTTGCCACAGAAATTACGCAAACAGGAACTCCTTGGTACGCAGACTTGCGATGGTGTCGCGTAGCTTGGCGGCTTTTTCAAACTCGAACTTCTTGGCCGCCTCGCGCATGTCGGATTCCATGTTGGCGATATGCAGGTCGAGCGCTTGTTGCGTTTTGAACTCCGGTAGATCATCTGTTTCCTCTGTCAGATCGGCGTAGTCGGCCTTCATGATCTGCGCCAGGGACATATCCGTTGGCCGAATGATAGAGGTGGGTGTGATGCCGTGTTCCACATTGTAGGCACGCTGTACCTCGCGCCGACGGCCGGTTTCGTCAAGCGCTCGCTTCATGGAGTCAGTCATCTTGTCGGCATATAGAATGGCGCGACCGCTGATGTGCCGCGCCGCGCGGCCAATCGTCTGGATGAGCGAGCCTTGCGAACGCAGAAAGCCTTCCTTATCCGCGTCGAGAATGGCGACGAGCGAAACTTCCGGCAGGTCAAGCCCCTCGCGCAGCAGGTTGATGCCCACCAGCACGTCGTACTCGCCTTTACGCAGGTCGCGCAGCAGCTTGACGCGCTCCAGGGTCTCGATCTCGGAGTGCATGTAGCGGCAACGCACGCCTACCTCGGTGTAGTAGCCGGATAAATCCTCGGCCATGCGCTTGGTGAGTGTCGTCACCAGCACGCGCTCGTCGCGTTCCACGCGGATGCGGATTTCAGCAAGCAGGTCGTCGATCTGGCCGCGAATAGGCCGGATTTCAACCTCCGGATCGATCAACCCGGTAGGCCGGATGATCTGCTCAACCACCACGCCTGCGGCCTGCGTCAGCTCATAGGGGCCAGGTGTTGCCGAGACATAGATGAGCTGCTGCGTACGGTTCTGGAACTCCTCGAACTTCAGCGGCCGGTTGTCTGTAGCCGAGGGCAGCCGAAAGCCGTAATCGACCAGGTTCTGCTTGCGCGAGCGGTCACCATGCCACATACCATGCAGTTGCGGCACGGTCACGTGCGACTCGTCGAGAAACATCAGGTAGTCCTGCGGGAAGTAATCGAACAGGGTCGGCGGCGGCTCGCCCGGCATCCGGCCTGAGAAGTGCCGTGAGTAGTTTTCAATACCATGGCAGAAGCCGATGGATTTGATCATCTCCAGGTCGAAGCGGGTGCGCTGGTGGATGCGCTGCGCCTCGACCATGCGGCCCTGGCCTTCAAGCTCCTTCTCCCACCATTCGAGCTCGGCCAGGATGGAGTCTATAGCCGACTTTTTGCGCTCCGGCTGTACGACATAGTGACTCTTTGGATAAATGGGCAGCCGCGCGTACTTGCGCAGGACAGTGCCGAATAATGGATCGATCTGCGAAAGCCCATCGATCTCGTCGCCGAATAGCTCGATACGGTACGCAGACTCGTCATAAGTCGGGAACACCTCGATGACATCGCCGCGCACCCGGAACGTCCCGCGGCGGAAGTCACCGTCGGTGCGCTCGTACAGAATTTCAACCAGCTTTTTGGTAACGTCTTCGCGCCGAATATGCTGGCCTTTTTCAAGGAACAGCAGCATGCCGTAGTACGCCTCCGGCGAGCCCAGGCCGTAAATGCAGGAGACCGACGACACAATAATAGTGTCACGCCGTTCAAAGAGCGAGCGCGTGGCGGCCAGGCGCAGCTTGTCCAGCTCCTCGTTGACTGTCGACTCTTTCTCAATGTACAGGTCGCCCGCCGGTATGTAGGCTTCGGGCTGGTAATAGTCATAGTAGGAGACGAAGTACTCAACCGCGTTGTTGGGGAAAAACTGCTTGAACTCGTGGTAGAGCTGCGCTGCGAGTGTTTTGTTGTGCGCCAGGATCAGCGCCGGGCGGTTCAGCGTTTCAATCACCTTGGCCATGGTGAAGGTCTTGCCCGAGCCAGTAACGCCCAGCAGTACCTGGTGCCGTTCGCCCGAGCGTATGCCGTCCACCAGCTCGCCGATAGCACGGCCCTGGTCGCCGCGCGGCTCGTAGTCGCTGACCAAATCGAAGGGAAGGGACTCGTCCTTGGTAAATTGGCTAAGCATGGGCCACCTCTGTCGCTAACGCTTCAGCCCACTCCCCAGCGCTGTCTACGACGACATTGACCAGCCCCTGCCTCTCCATGTCGGCTATGGAATGCGGAGACAGCCCGTAGCGGCAGCCCAGGCTCCAGGTGCCTGCCGCACGCGCAGTGCGGATGTCCACGTCGGAGTCGCCGATCATGAGCGTCGTCTCGGGCGTGGCACCTGCTTCAGCGATCAGCTTCAGCAAGCCTTCCGGCTCCGGCTTTTTCGTCGCAAAACTGTTGCCGCCGTAGATGGAAAAGAAGAACGGCGTAAGTCCCAGTCCTTCGCAAATCTCCTCGGAAGCACGTACAGGCTTGTTGGTCAGCACAGCCATGCGAGCATCCGGCAAGGCATCTCGCAGGGAAGCAAGCTGCTCAATCACATCCGGGTACACGTATGTGTGATCCAGCTTATGCTCATGGTAGTAGGCCAGGAAGCTTTCAAGCGCTGCAGGAGCCAGCGCCGCGTCTGCGCCATCAGCGGCCAGTGCGCGTTTTACCAGCATGCCCGCCCCGTCACCGATGTAGGATGCGATACGCTCCTCCGGCTGCCGCGGCAGGCCGAACTTGGTCAAGGTCGCGTTTACCGCTTCGGCCAGGTCCTTCTTCGAGTCGATCAGGGTGCCGTCAAGGTCGAACACAAGCAGTCGAAGCCGGGCGGAGGGGATGGGGCGGAGCGTTCGAACCATTCTTTTACTATAGTTGCAGTGAAACAGCAGGCTTCGACTGGGCTATGAGCTGTTTGGGATGGCAGGAACAAATGTCACAAGATAGTGGGATTCAATGGCTCTGCGATCAGGCAGTTTCGCCAATTATGCAAGCCCTTGATTTGCATCTGGCACAAAACTCATTTACCGATTTGGGCAGCAATGGAATGGCACTACTGAACATGCTTAAAAGAAAAAATGGATTTTACGCTTTTGAATCAGCCCTTCATGTGTTTCCTGTCATAGAAGAAGACCTGTTCCTCAGTCAGGACATAATACGATGGAACTTACAGGCGACCTGGAAGTATGCTTATGACAAGCCGTTGGCAGAAGCATTTTGTTTTGCCGAGGATATTTTCGGGTACCAGTTTTGTACTTACCAAAATCGAATTGGGAGCTTTAATCCTGAAACGGGTAATATCGAAATTATCTGTGAGACTGTTGAGCAATGGGCTGAGCTGATTTGCTCTGACTTAAACATGCAAACCGGTTATCCACTCGCATATAAGTGGCAAGAGCAGCATGGCCCCTTGAAAGCTGGAAATCGGCTTGTTCCAATGATACCTTTTGTCATGGAGCAGGCGAAGTACGAAGTAAGCAATCTTTACGAAGTTGTTGCCCTAGCGGGAATGCTAAGTAGAGCGGATCTTGCTCGTCAAATCAAAGATCTTCCCGATGGAGTTTCCGTGAGAATGCTACCCATAAATCTTCAAAAATGAAATTGCTTTCAGCAACTCGAAAGTTGCATGAGTTATGCCGTCAATGTTTTTACTTCACTTCGATGTTCCCCGACCCGGTTACAGCCCGCAGTTCCGGCCCACCGCCGTTTGCATCTCCAATGACATGCTGCTTACTGCCCCCGCTGCTTTGTTTGAGCGTTCCGCCCTTGTAGTTGATATCGCCGGAGCCGCTTGAGGCATTCAGAGTCAACGGCGCTCCGCCAGTATCCACCGTCAAGTCTCCCGAGCCCGTTTCAAGCTTCCACGCCGCAAACGGTTTGCCGCCCACACGCAGGTTGCCGGAGCCGGTGTGCGCCCACAGGCCGCTCTGTACGTTCTTGAGCGTGATGTCGCCGGAGCCGGTTGTAGCTTTTACGTCACTTGCCGAAAGCATGGTCGCGTCGATGTTGCCGGAGCCTGTTTCAAGCGCAACATGGTCGCTTAACCCCGAGCCCTGCACATTGCCGGAGCCGGTCTTGAGCTCGACCGGGCCGCCCGTGTCCTCGGCACGCACGTCGCCTGAGCCCGAATTGGCGCGCAGGTCCGTGCCGCGCGGCGTGGTGATCTCGTAGTCGATGCTGATGTTATTGACATGAAAATTGTGCCCCAGGCTGATGATGTTGCCCGCCTGGTTGATGGGCGGGTTGCTGACCACCTGCTTCACCCGGTCGTCTGCCGAGCCGCCGCCGCCGAGCCAATTGCTGCCCGCATGCACGTGGCCCACAATATGAACCGTTGTGGAGTCCCCGGCGGAGACGTGGATGTTACCCGAACCGGTGTCAATGCCCAGCACAACGGGGCCATTCACCTTGACGGTGCGCTCAAAAGTACCGTCAGTAGCCAGGGCCGCCGCTGGCAGCAGGAAGGAGGTTGTTGCGGCAAGAAGGGCAAGGCAGGGCAGTTTCGTCACGGTGATCTCCTTGGGCGTCAGGCAAACGCTGCACACTGCGACAGGGTACGCGAACCGTGCACCGTAAGTTCCCGGTATTTTGATCCAAAACTTGACCGGGCAGCGCTCACGTACACTCAAGCCATGCTGGGACTGCTCGTATTCCGGCTTGCTGTGATCGCGGCGCTGATCCTGGCAAACGGTTTTTTTGTTGCCGCTGAGTTCGCCCTGGTCTCTCTACGTCGCAGCCGGCTCGACCAGCTTATCGCTGACGACGTGACAGGCGCGCGCACCGTGCAGCGGCTGCAGGGGAGCCTGGATGACTTTCTGCCGGCCGTGCAGCTGGGCGTTACGTTGTGCTCGCTCGCACTGGGCTGGATCGGCGAGCCCACAGTTGCGGGGGCACTTGCTCCGCTGCTCGGCGGCCTTCCCCATGCGCGCCTGTACGAACACCTGCTGAGCGCATCACTGGCATTTCTTGTCATTACATACTTCCATGTGCTGCTGGGTGAACTGGTGCCCAAGTCGCTGGCGCTGCGTCGTGGAGAGCTGCTGGCCATTGCCGTGGCCGGGCCCATGCTGGGCTTTATGCAGCTGATGCGGCCTGCCGTGCTGCTGATGAACCGGTCAGCCGCACTGGTGCTGCACCTGTTTCGGACACCGGCCTCGCACCATGCTTCGCCCCACTCACCGGACGAGCTGAAGTTGATTGCCACCGCTGCGCGCGAAAGCGGCACGCTGCCGCCATTTCAGGAAGCATTGATCCACCGTGCGCTTGAGGGCGGGGAAACGCCGACGCGCGAGATTATGACGCCGCGTCAACGCATCATTTCACTGCCTGCCTCCATGCCGGTACAGCAAGCCAGTGCGCGCATTGTCGAGGAGATGCACTCGCGCCTGCCCGTGTACGACCCGCTGCGCGGGCCGGAGGCCGTGATCGGCGTTGTCTACGCGAAGGATGTTGCCAGGCTGATGCACTTCTATGCCGTGGCAGATTCGCGCTCGGTAGAGGGTAGCCCGGCTGCCGCACCGCTTGCGGGGTTGCAGCTTCGGGCTATCATGCGCGAAGTGCTGGTGGTGCCTGAAACCAAGCCGGTGTTTGACCTGTTGGTTGAGTTTCAGCAGCGCAGGAGACACATGGCAATTGTGGTGGATGAATTTGGATCGACTGTGGGCCTGGTGACAGTTGAAGACGCAATCGAGCAGGTGATCGGCGAGGTGGAAGACGAGTTTGACGTGGCTACAGCCGCCCAGCCGCTGCTGCCCTCAGCAAGCGAAACGCTGGTGCTTGAAGGTAGCGTAAGCCTGCGCGATCTGGAAACGCAGATGCGCTGGAAGCTGCCTCGTGACGGCGGTGCGGAGACACTTGCCGGGTTCCTGCTGAGCCGGTTGGGGCACATTCCGCTTACCGGCGAGCGAGTGGACTTTGAAGGGCATCGCCTGACTGTGGCGGAGATGCAGGGACGCAGGATCAGCAAGGTTCGCGTTGAAACTACACCTATCCCAGTAGCCGTAACGATGAAGTAACCGTAAGTCCGCCACAGCAGTTTGCCTTCAAAACATGCAAGCTACCAATTGAACTAATGGACATACGGTATTTTAAGTCACTCTCTGCTACGCTCTTCCTTGAGAGGCATTCTATGATTCAAGTCGAGCTCAGCCCAGAGGTGGAGTTACGTTTGCAGGCTTATGCTCGCGCACACGGAGTCGAGATGGGAAGCTATGTCAAAAGCTTAATCGAAAACGCTGTCCGAGAAGTGCCGCCTCGTCCTCGTCGTAGCGGACCTCCGCGGGACATGGACGCCTTTTTCAAAGGAATGGCCGCCTACTCGGATGAAATCCCGGCGCTCCCTGAAGAAGCTTTCACTCGAGAAAGCTTTTATCAGGACCATGATTAGTGGCACTCGCGCCTGATTACTTAATTGATACGAATGTTCTTCTACGATTGTCTCGTTACGACGATTCTCAACAACCACTTATTCGGGATGCACTCAACATACTCAACCGGCAAGGTGCGGAACTTTATTTTTCCCTCCAGAACATCGCCGAATTCTGGAATGTCTCGACTCGGCCCATCGAGCGAAATGGTTACGGCCTTTCCACAGCCGAGACTGCTTCGCAGGTGGAGATCATTGAACGTAATATGACACTGCTACCTGATAACGATCTGGTGTATTCAACCTGGCGACAGCTTGTATCTACCCACAATGTGCGTGGCGTTCAAGTACATGACGCTCGCCTTGCAGCGCTCATGTACGCCTACGGTATAACGCATATTCTTACCCTGAATCAGCCGGATTTCATTCGCTACTCCAAGGTGCGCGTTGTTCACCCAAGCCAGGTACAGCCATGAGCTATCGTTGAGCCTCCTGCGTCATCCATCTAAAAAATGTGTTCTTCCGGCTGACCTGCACAAATCAAACAAGGTATTTTTCTAAGGGCACCGTGCGACACTACCAACCATGACCCGCGCCCTACGCGCCCTGTTCCGGCGCATGCTCTACACCATCCCGGTCGTCTGGCTGGTTGTCTCTGTCGTGTTCCTGCTCATCCACCTGGTGCCCGGTGACCCGGTGCAGCAGATGCTCGGCGAGGGCGCGCGCTCGGGCGACATTGCTGCATTGCGCCACCAGTACGGGCTTGATCAGCCGCTGGGCACGCAGTACCTGGACTACTGGCGCGGCGTACTGCACGGCAATCTCGGCCAGTCCATCCGGCTGAATGACTCAGTCGTACACCAGTTGCTGCTTCGATACCCCTACACGCTGGTGCTTACGGTGGCGGCGTTGGTATTTGCGCTGGTGCTGGCGCTCCCGGCGGGTATTACAGCGGCGCTGCACCGCAACCGATGGCAGGACCAGGTGCTGGGAGTAGTCAGTTTGTTCGGGCTGTCATTTCCGTCGTTCGCGCTGGGGCCGGTGCTGATCCTGCTGGTGTCCATCCGGCTGGGCTGGCTGCCGGTTTCAGGCGCTGCCGGGCCGGCCTACCTGGTGCTGCCCGCAGTCACCATGGGTGCAGCTTTGGCCGCGATCCTGACGCGCATGGTGCGTACCGCCATGCTCGAAGAACTGGGGCAGGATTATATTCGCACTGCCCGTGCCAAAGGCCTGACGGAGAGGACGGTGGTGTACCGCCATGCGCTGCGCAATGCGCTGATTCCAGTTCTGACGCTGCTGGGGTTGCAGTTCGGTGCGCTGCTGGCCGGGGCGATTGTTACGGAGATGATTTTCTCCTGGCCCGGTATTGGAAGGCTTACGATCTCGGCTATTTCTAACCGGGATTATGCGCTGGTACAGGGGTGTTTGCTGGCTGTCGGGCTGACGTATGTGCTTGTGAACCTGCTGACGGATGTGTTGTATCTGCTGGTGAACCCGCGCATTCGGGGGTAAGCTGTTGCCATGAACAACGAAAAGGAAAACCTCACTGTTGACTGGGCCGGCTGCGACCTAGTCGAGCGTGTTCCTGGCAAGGTCGGCGGCGTGCCGATTCTTAAGCATTCTCGCCTGCAAGCAGATGCCGTAGTAGTGAACTATGTTCACGGCTCTCCAATGGATGAAATTGAGGAAAATTTTGGTATTTCTCAAGATATTATCCGGGGCGTACTTGGGTATGCGGCTAAGCAGGTAAAGCAAATTCATCTGTGAAGGTACTTTTTGATCATAATGTGCCGCATAAGCTGCGCCAATACCTAACCGACCATGAAGTCATAACGGCTGACGAGATGGGTTGGGCAGAGTTTATTAACGGACAGTTACTCAGGGTTGCAGAGGACTTCGGCTTTGATGTTATGCTCACTGCCGATCAGAATATTGCATATCAGCAGAATCTTAAAGATCGCAGGCTTGCACTTATTGTAATAAATACAAATGATTGGAGCAGGATTTAACGTAACATTTCGCCAATAGCGGAGGCTTTAAATAAGGTACAGCCAGGTAGCTATCAAATGGTAGAGATAGCTAAAAAGCAGTAAATTCATTTCGTATCAGACCAGCGTTATGTGCTCCATGGTTAGTGCGCTATTTTCGATTTGAAGTAGCCCTACGCAAACCGGCAGCGAAAACCTTCTCGCTCCCGCAGCTCCGGGATTGAAAAACAGCACTCCTCTACGCTCTTCCAGCAGCGGCTTATGGGAGTGCCCAAACACCACCACGCTTACACCTGCGGCACTCGGCTCTAACGACAAAGTATGTACGTCATGCAGCATATATATATTTATGCCACCAAGTGTGACGTACTCCTCGGCGGGCAGCTCGGCGCATGCTCCAGTCCGGTCGATGTTGCCACGTATCGCCGTTACAGGCGCAATCGCTCGCAGCCCATCAAGCACTGCGACTGATCCGACATCCCCGGCATGCAGGATGTGCTCGACTCCGGCAAAAACCTGCAATACCTCCGGCCGCAGCAGCCCGTGTGTATCCGCGATCACGCCGACCTTCACAGCCCCATCTCGATCCGCGTGCGCGGATCGAGAAAATCTCGCAGCGCATCGCCTAGAAAGTTGAAGGACAGCACACACCCCATGACCGCGAGCGCCGGGAACACAACCAGGTGCGGCGAGTCGAACAGGTGGGAGCGCGCGTCGTTGAGCATGCTGCCCCAGCTTGCTGCGGGCGGCGGAATACCCAGGCCTAGAAACGATAATGTCGCCTCGGCAAGCACCGCTCCGGCCATGCCGATGGCTGATTGCACGATGAGCGGCTGCAGGATGTTGGGCAGGATGTGTCGCATGAAGATGCGCAGATCGCTCGCGCCGAGCGCACGCGCGGCCTCGACAAACTCGCGCTCGCGTATGGCCAGTACCTGCCCCCGCACCAGCCTTGCGCAGCCTACCCAGCCGCCGACTGATAACGCCAGGACGAGATTGAATAATCCAGGCCCTAAAAACGCGACAAACGCAATCGCCAGCAAAATGCCGGGTAGCGCGAGAAATGCGTTCATCACAAAAATGTTAAGGAACGTGTCAATCCACCCGCCGTAGTACCCGGCCACGCCGCCCAGCACCAGCCCAAGCGAAAGCGAGCAGGCTACCACAGAGACTGCGACGATCAGCGAAATCCGCGCGCCGTAGATGATGCGGGAAAACGTGTCACGGCCCAGCTCATCGGTGCCGAACAGGTGGGCTGCTCCGGGGCCTGCGAGGCGATGATCGAGATCCAGAGCGGCGGGTGCGTGCGGCGCAAGCCATGGCGCGAATAGCGCCAGAATAATAAAGAGCGTTACCAGTGCCAAACCGACAAGCGCAAGCGGTTGCCGGCGTAAGCTACGCCACATCGTGCGCGAGCGGCCGGGAGCCGGTGAGAGGGCGGGAACGTCATCCAGTATGGGCACCGGTAGAGAGGAGACAGGCATTTCCCTCATTATGCGGTACTGCTTTCCCGGAACGGGACTGGCACGGAAATATCTTGTAGATGGATTCGATCAATAGGGAAATTGACCCACATTCCATTCGAGCCAAGTACACTCAACGCCGGGCAGCCTGCGCATGAGCCTTAAAGCGATTTACAAACAAAAAGCCCCGCGCGTGGCGGGGCTCTGAAAAGACAGGTCGGTTACGGTTCGATGAAGTCAAGCTTGGCTACTTGTGGAATGATCCCACGTTCATGCCCCATGGCCAGGAGCTTTTCAATGGCCAGCCGACCGTCCTTGCCGTAGTCGATGGTGCGTTCGTTTACATACATGCCTACGAACTTATCGGCCAAGTTCGGCTCAAGATCCCGCGCAAATTGCATTGCGTACTGGAGAGCTGACTCACGGTGGTCTAAACCATGCTGGATAGAATCACGAATGGCGCGGGTTGTAATCTGCATTGCTTCCGGCCCGAGGGAGCGCTTGATGGCATTACCGCCAAGCGGCAGAGGCATACCCGTTTGCTCACGCCACCAGATACCCAGGTCGATGATCTTGTGCAGCCCATTGTTGCCGTAGGTGAGTTGGCCCTCGTGAATGATCAGCCCGGCCTGGTACTTGCCGGCCAGCACCTGCGGGATGATCTCGTCAAACGGAACCGTTTCAGTTTCAATGTCAGGCGCAAATAGCTTTAGAGTCAGGTAGGCCGTAGTTAGGGTACCGGGCACGGCGATCTTGATCTTCTTGATTTCGTCCTGCGTGTACCGCTGGGGCGCGATGATCATGGGGCCGTAGTTTTCGCCGACCGAACCGCCGCACGCCATCAGTGCGTAGTTCTCCTGCAAGTACGGGTAGGCATGGAACGAGATAGCAGTTACGTCGAAAAAGGCCTCGTGCAGGGCCTTGTGATTCAGGGTCTCGATGTCGCAGAGCACATGCGAAAACTTGTAGCCGGGCACACGCACTTTGTTGGTGGCGAGCCCGTAAAACATAAAGGCGTCATCGGAGTCAGGGCTATGTGCGATGGAAATATCGCGTATAGCGGCGGGTGCGTCCACGCGGGGTATTGCAGGGGTTGCACTCAATTGAAGGTCCTTTTCTGTCCGGAGACTGACCCGGTATAGGCGGCTATGGAACTGTTCCGGGTCTGCTTTTCTAAGAATACGCCGGTAGGTCCCTAGACGCGCGGAGCGCCATCGACAGGGTGAAAGCCTCGTAACTGCAGGCTTCCGGCAGCGATTGCTGCTGCCAGCAATACTTTGAGCGCATCCCCGGCAATGAACGGCAGCACTGCCAGGTGCATCACCGTGGAGAGAGAACCGTGAGTGGCTACAGCAAGCCAGCTTGCTCCGCAGAGCAGGATGAGCGCGCTTCCGGCTGCCGCCGCCGATATAGCCCGCAGAAAACCGCACCTGCCCTGCCACAGCAGCCCTACCACGCCCGCTACCAGCGGGTAGGAGAGCAGGTAGCCCGCACTGGGTCCAAGCGGTAGCAGGCCGCCGAAACCTGCTACAAAAACCGGAAGGCCTGCTGCTCCTTCCAGCAGATACGCCGTAAGCGCAGCCGCTCCCAATGTCGGACCCAGCAGCAGACCGACCAGCAGCACGGCAAATGGCTGCATGGTCATGGGCACCGGTGTCCAGGGCAGCGGCACGGCAACCTGGGCGCACAAGGCTACAAACAGAGAGCCGAGCAGCACCGCAGACGCCCATGCGCCGGTGCCTGCGAGAAATGACGTCGAAGAAGTGCCGGGTAAGGAAGGCGCAGCGGATTGAAACTTGTTCGTTGTCACTGATTCAGCTCCTGGGTATTGCTTGGATCGCTTCTTACTGCTCGTCTTCATATTTCGTGTTTTTGGACGGTGGCTGCTCCCTGCGTCCCCGTGTTGCAGGCAGCCTTTTTTCATGCAGCCGCACCGCGCGAAATATCGCCCATGCAGCCCACAGCAAAGCGGCAAAGCTGCCGATAAAGATAAAAGCGAACAGGCGCATGGGTACCGAAGCAACAGAATAGCAAAGTACGGTTGCAGCGGGATGACGGCAACCGGGTTCTCAGGAGCCGTAACGCAGCAACCGCGCATCCAAACCCGCGTCTGAAGCAAAGATTGAAAGAGGAAACCATATGGCGACACCAATCAAGTTTGGAACTTCCGGATGGCGCGCAATTGTAGCGGATGAGTTCACGATTGCGAACATTCGCCGGGCTGTCACAGGCATTGCGAAGTTTGTAGGGAAGCAGCCGGGCGACCCGCACACTGTGCTGGTCGGGCGTGACCCGCGCTTTCTAGGAGAGACCTTTGTCGCCGAAGCAGCGAGCGTGCTGCTGGCAAATGGTGTCACGCCGCGCATTATTCCGGCACCCGCGCCGACGCCTGCCATTGCGTATGCCGTACGGCAGCAGAAAGTGGCTGGAGCGATCAACTTTACGGCTTCGCACAACCCGCCGGAGTACAACGGGATCAAGTTTTCTACCTCAGATGGAGCCCCCGCACTTCCTGAAACGACGAAGCAGATCGAGGCTGCCATTGAGGCGCTTGGGGAGACCGCGGTGCCTGAAGCCCCGGCTGCCAAGGCTGAGGAAACCGACATCAAGGGCGATTATCTGAAGCGCATCGCGGAGCTGGTGGACTTCAGCGTGATTCAGAAGTCCGGAATCAAGGTGGTTTTTGACCCGTTCTGGGGAGCGGCGCGCGGCTACAGCTCCGACATTCTGCGCGACCACGGTGTGAGCGTCCAAACGGTACACGACTACCGCGATGTGCTGTTCGGCGGCCACGCGCCTGAGCCTGACGGGGAACTGCTGGACGAGTGCCGAGCGAAGATGAAGGACACCGGGGCGAAGATCGGCATTGCCACCGACGGGGATGCGGACCGTTTCGGCATTGTGGATGAGGACGGTACCTACATTCAGCCTAACTACGTCATTGCGCTGCTGTTTGAGTACCTGATGGAGACGCGCGGGTGGAAGAACGGCGTAGCAAAATCCGTAGCTACCACTAACTTGATCAATGCCATTGCCGAGAAGAACGGTGTGCCGCTGTATGAAACGCCCGTAGGCTTCAAATACATCGGCGAGCTCATCAACGCCGATAAAATTGCGATCGGCGGGGAAGAAAGCGCCGGGCTGACGATACGCGGACATGTGCCGGAAAAGGATGGGGTGCTGGCAGGGCTGCTCGTAGCGGAGATGGTGGCGCGGCGCGGTAAGACCCTTGGACTACAACTTAAGGAGCTATTTGGCGAAGTAGGTTCCTTTTATCCACATCGTGAGAACTTCCGCTTGACCCCTGATGTAAAAGCGAAGTTCACTGAGAAAGTCAAGGGCGATCCGACGGAGCTCGGCGGCCGCAAAGTGACAAGCATTGTGCGGACTGACGGTCTCAAGTTGATTCTTGAGGATGGTTCCTGGGTTTGCTACCGACTATCGGGTACGGAACCGGTGGTTCGGGTCTACACCGAAGTACGCAATGAGGGTGACGGGGCAAAGCTGAGCGAAGCCGCAAAAACGTGGGTCATGCAATAAGGGAGAAACTGTGGAGCAGGCAATACGTCCGGTGCGGCAGACAGCAGGAGCGGCGTACGGGGTGCGTCGCCGGGTAGCAACAGTACTGGCGTTTGCGCTGGCAGTGGTATGCGGTTGGCACGCGCTCTTCGGGCAGAACGGGATCACCGCCTATGCTGCCAAGCGCGGTGAAGACCGCTCACTCAAAACACAGATCGATAAGCTGGCTGGGGAAAATGCCAAGCTGAGCCGCCATGTGGACCGCCTGCAGTCAGACCCGGACACAATCGAGATGGAGGCGCGGCAACGTTTGCATTACACGCGCGCCGGTGAGGTGATTTATACATTTGACAACAAGCCCGCAGCCAGATAACCAATTAATCGGGGCCTGTGAGCCGGATGTAGACATAAAAGCGTTTGCTGCTATCTACGCTATGGTGACATTGTTTCCTTACCCAAGCTCCTATGTCGATATCTCCACCGCCTTACCGTGCACCATCAACAGCAACTGCAGATCACCATCCGGCATACAGCGTCAGTACGAATAGTCTGGTAGCTCAACCTATTCGAAGGGGAGCCGGGCTGCCATGGAGTTGTTTGCGGAACAGATAGGCCGTGCCGTGCCCACCAAGGCAGATACGGAGCAGCGCCGCTGGATATACGTGCCCTACGACCGGCTGACGGATGAAGCTGGACCGCTGAGTGAAACTCCTCCCGAGCAAGCCGGTATTGTGATGATGGAGGCGCTGGCGAAGGCGCACCGGCGGCCCTACCACAAGAAAAAGCTGATCCTGATCTTGGCTAGCCAGCGGCAGTTCGCGCTGGAACAGGCTGCACGCGGCGTGAAGGTGGTGTACATGTTTACGCCGGGTATCTTTGCCGATGGCCTGCTGGATGCGCAGCGGCAGTATGGCTTGCCCAAGCTCACAATGATGGAGCCTGCGGAGCGCGAGATGCGACTGGATATGGAAGATGCCCTAAGACGCGGCGTAAACCTCCAGCAGGTACCGGACACGACCTGGCTGTCCTCAGTCGAGGACTTTGAACATGTGTACGGCAAGACCATGCCGGGCGCGGTAAGCAAGCACTACCTGATGGACCGCTTTTACCGGTACATGCGCGAGAAGACCAACACCCTGATGCGGGGCGGTAAGCCGGAGGGCGGCCAATTCTCTTTCGATTCGGAAAACCGCAAACCCTACCGGGGGGTACCGCCGGTGCCGAAGCGAACGCCCTACCCGCCGGACGCGATTACTCAGGAAGCAATTGAGGTAGTGGAACGCGAGTTTCCTCGGCACTTCGGCAGTGCCGAAGGTTGGGACCTGCCGATGCGGAAGGCGGATATTGAGGCGGAGTGGCGGTGGAGCCTGGAGCATTTGCTGCCCATGTTCGGACCGTTTGAAGACGCGATGTTTCTGGGTGAGCCTGACATGTTTCACAGCCGCATGTCGGCGTTTATCAACATCAGCCGACTGCTGCCTGCGCGAATCGTGAACGATGTGGTGGAGGCTGCGGGCAAGGCATTGATCCCGCTGGCGAGCGCAGAAGGTTTTCTGCGGCAGCTGCTGGGTTGGCGTGAGTACATGCGGCACATGCATCGCGTCACGGACGGGTACCGCAATGTGGCCGCGCCGGTGGAGCCGCCGCGCAGGGAGAAGGCACGGGTAAAACGGGGTTTGAGCGGGCGCGGGGAGGCAGCAGGTCCTTCGACTGCGCTGCGCTCCGCTCAGGATGACACAGGGTTTAAGGCTGATGTTCGGGCGCTGCTGCTTGACGCGCCATCGGCGTTGGCACCGGGTGAGGATGCGGGTGCGCGCCCTTCGGCGCTAGGTGCAAACCTGCCGCTACCGGCTGCGTACTGGGGTGTGCCTTCCGGGCTCAACTGCCTGGATACCGTGGTGAAGCAGGTGATGGAGGAGGGCTGGTCGCACCACATCAACCGGTTGATGGTGCTGAGCAACTTTGCTACCCTGTGCGGTTACTCGCCGCGTGAGCTGACAGACTGGTTCTGGATCAGCTATGTGGACGCCTATGACTGGGTGGTGGAGCCGAACGTGCTGGGCATGGCTACCTTCGGCGACGGCGGCATCACGGCGACCAAGCCGTATGTGAGCGGGGCTGCATACATCAACAAGATGAGCAATTACTGCGGTGCGTGCCGTTATAACCCCAAGCAGACGATCGGTGAGGGAGCCTGCCCCTTTACGGCGTTGTACTGGAGCTTTCTTGAAAAACATGAAGCCCTGCTGGGCCGTAACCCGCGCCTAAGCATGCCATATAGCACGTTGCGCAAAAAAAGTGCGGGGGAGCGATTCGCCCTACGGGAGGTAGCGGAAAGCTGTGTAGAGGAGCTTGGCAAAGCGGTGTACTAAGGCTATCCAGCATGAGCCCGGTTATGCTTCTTGCAGGCGCCGCAAGAAGCAATAAGCTCATCGGCATCCAACCCGGCAAATGCAGGCAGGAAAGGATCGTGTGGAGAAGGACATTGTCGTTGTTGGGGCAGGGCTTGCGGGCCTGCGATGTGCGCAGCTGCTGCAGACAGCGGGCTTTGACACGCTGTTGCTGGAAGCAAGCGATGCGCCCGGCGGGCGGGTACGGACGGATGTAGTCGACGGCTTCCGCCTGGATCGCGGCTTTCAAATCCTGCTGACGGCATACCCGGAGACGCGGGCTGTGCTGAACTACCGCGCGCTGAAACTGCGCAAGTTTCTTCCGGGCGCGCTGGTGTGGCACGGCGGGCGCTTTCACCGATTTATCGACCCACGCAAGGAGCCGGTAAACGCCGGGCGCTTCCTGTTTGATGATGTGGTGACATTTGGTGACAAATGGCGCATTGCGGCTCTGCGGGCACGGGTCGGCAAGGGTACGCCCGACTCCCTTTTTAGCCATGCGGATGGGACAACGCGGGCGTTTTTGCGTGACTTCGGCTTCTCGACCAAAATGGTGGACCGCTTCTTTACGCCTTTTTTTGGAGGCGTGTTTTTAGAGAATGAACTGCAGACCTCCTCCCGCTACTTTGAGTTTCTATTCCGCATGTTTGCCGTAGGCACAGCAGCGGTACCGGCCGAAGGCATGGAGCGCATGCCGCAACAGATGGCCGCGCGGCTGGCCCCCGGAACACTGCAGCTAAATACGCGCGTGATGGATGTAAGCCGCAAGCAGCAGCGTTTTGCCGTAACCACGGAAAACGGTACGACCCTTGAAGCCAAGCAGGTGGTCTTTGCCGTTGCCGAGCATGCCCTGCGTCCATTGCTGGCCAACCTGCTGCCGCATACTCGTGCGCAGGCTCGTGAGCAGCGCCGCTGGAACTGCACCACCACACTCTATTACGCGGCACCGAAGTCGCCGATTGAAGGGCCGATCCTTGCCTTGAACGGCGAGGGGCCGGATGGCGGCCCCATTAACAATCTCGCGGTGATGAGCCAGGTTTCCGACCGCTATGCCCCAGCCGGTCAGCAGTTGATCGCAGCCGCCGTAGTGGGTGTGGCACCCGGCAAGGACGGCAGCAGGGAAGGGAGCATGGAGGTACTGGAGGGCCAGGTACGCGAGCATGCCGAACGCTGGTTCGGCGCAGATGCCGTGCGCGAGTGGCGGTTAGTGGGTGCATACCCGATTGCGTATGCACTGCCGTTGGCCCGCACCACGCATTGGGAGGCAAGCGCGACTCGCGTGACAGACAACGTTCACATCTGCTCAGACGCAGGGGAGACGCCGTCACTGCAGGGTGCCCTGGCTTCCGGCAGGCGTGCGGCTGAAGCTATACTGGCTCAGCGCGGGGCTTTGTCCGGGTAAGAGCTTTGACGCCGGGACAGTGCTTTGGTATACCTTGAAAGTCAGGCACGCGCTTGGTTCTCCGTGGCTGCCGGGAACACTCCGGGACACTCCTCAGTAGCTCAATGGCAGAGCATTCGGCTGTTAACCGAAGGGTTGTAGGTTCGAGTCCTACCTGAGGAGCCAAAGAAACTAATAAGTTATGAGCAAAACGAAACAGCCAGTGGCAGTTTTGGTGGCAGTTCGTTTTTAGCTATTCTTCCTCACCCGATGCGGTAGACGAGTGAGCGATTCACTAGGAGCATGTCCTCGCCCGACATTCACGGTTGCCCGGCCTTTTCTGGTTTTACCCGTCTATAAACTTCATTTCTATGAATCACGAGCATGCCTGTGACCGCTTGACTGGCATCGATATACAACCACCCTGTTGTAGAGGTAGGTGTGCGACTGAGGACTGCTAGAAACGGCTGACTAGTCGACAACTCCTTGGGTAGTGCTCTGCTCTTCGCGTTCGCTCCTGCGGGACCGGAGTGAAGCATCCGGTCGCTGATCTGCCGCAAATCCGGAACTTGAAGTACCTGACCCTTGATCTCCGTCCTTGTGTCGGAACCCCAGCCAGCGCTTCGGTAGGTCGCAAGCACCACACCGTCTTCCATCCGAAGCTTGCAAACCTCGGACCTGTCCAGGAAAGGACGCTTCCCGGTCTGTAATTAGCTCCAGCCTGACGTACAGAATCGGCCCCTACGGCGTAACCGCCAGGATATTGAACGAACACGATAAAGGTTGCGTTGGCTGAGCAGCGGAAAGCAAGCAAGGCAAGGGTAAGAGCGGCGGAGAGAGGCTTCCACATAACAGAAGTATGCGGTAATCACCAGGCTGACTTCGCGGCTCCATTTTCATGGAGCTCACCCGCGCCAAGCTTTACTTTGGCGACTGCCCTCGAACAGATGAGCCTGCTACCCGATTACAGCACTGCCATGATCCTGGCCGATCTGCCGTACAGCGTCACCGATAACCGTCGGAACAGCGTGATCGACATACCGTCATGGTTCGAGCAGTTCAATCGCGGCTGCACCGGCGCCATCACGCTCCATGCGCGGCAGCCTCTCACCTCGCAAGTGGTAAGCGGCAACTAGCGAGGTTTTTGGTATTCGTTGGTCCGCGTTAAAAAACAGGAAGCGGCTACCCCGAACGCTATGCGCAAGCCGCTCCACCGTGTCGACATGGGCGTAAGCACACGGATCAAGCCGCGACGTATTCACCAGCCATCCCTCATAAACCTCTGTAGGTCAGTATTGACGGTGTTCACCGAGCGCTGAGGAGCGGATCGCGACGATGCGCCTAAACAAGAGCGATCGTCTGTGTGATGGTTCAGGACCGGACGCCCGCGGATCATGTAGCGTCCTCACGGTTAAGATACGCAAGCGGCGAGGGCAGCGGTGCCTGGTACCCAAGCCGCTTTGCACCAGGAACTATAAAAACGGGAGCGCACGTCTTATCCTGGGCCGAATTTTAATTGAGTTCCCCTTTCCGTCGGGATGACCGCAAGGAAGAGAGTAGAGGGTTTTTCCTGCCCCGACTCTCAGAGGACGCCCGCATCATGCAGTTCATCACTCACGTCAGCTCACACACTCTGATTCGCCAAGCTCTCGCCAACCGCGAGCTCTGGGTCCCGCTCCCGTCTTGGCTGCCGGCTTGTCGACACGATCATTCTGCGTACGCAGTTCGTCTTCACGCAACTCGAATTTGCGCTTCTAGGCGAGTCGGA